>JBOEHA010000024.1:0-107550 GCA_050633685.1 Neptuniibacter sp.
TCCAATCATCTAGGAAAAGCTTAAAATCAAAAAAGCCCAGACTAATGGTCTGGGCTTTTTATCAAAACTTTATCTAATTTAAAGCTTGCTCTAAAAACAAACACTTAGGACTAATGCACTAAACATACATCACTTCTGAGTGACTACTAAAAAGCAGATTAACCTATCTTCTTTACTAGCATCAATCCAATTATGCACTTGCCTAAAGACTATTGGTGCCACAACGAATGGACCATGCTTTAGAACTAAGGGCAATTAAGCACCCTTAATTTTATTTGAAAAGATCATCCTTCCCTCCATAAGCTTACGTAACTATTATAATTGCCATCATACATATCTGTCCAATTTTATGATGACTTATAGCTACAAATAAGCATTAACACTAAATCAAATAAGTATTTTAAAAAATCAAAATATCATTTTGATGCTTCCTGTATTGCTGACTCAACCTCTGTTCGAGCTGAATCCCCAGTATCAACTTCAATCCTACTCCTCACCATTTTTATTGTAGTCATTGGTTCAAGCCCAACTCTTACGACTTGATGTTTGCCTAAAGGTTCAAGCACAAAGCGCTCAGAATGCTCATCAACAAAACTAAAAGGAAAATCCGTATTATTTACAAAAGTTATTTCGAGAATCTTTGTGTACCTGCTTACAGAATAAAGAAATTCATCTTCCACACTAGCAAACATCCAACTTCTAAAGTCTAATAACGCCTCTCCTAGAGGTGGTATTTTAAAGTCTGTCCGAACTGTCACCCCTCGATTTGACATCAACATTGGAAGTTCTCCGTCATGAATATTCTCAAGAAATTCGCTTTCACTAAGGCAAAATACTTTAACTTCGTTAATCCCCCCATAAGCATCAAGCTTGATATCTTCACTTATACTTGATTCCAATCCAACTTCTGCATCTGGATTAGAAAAGTAATCCATATTATGTAAATTTTTCAATCTGCTGTGCTGATCATGACTTTCCCTTATAAGATCACCTGAATTAGAATAGTTATCATAAACAACTGTTACCTTTACCTCTTCATTTATACAACCAATTCGCGTTATCGAAGATTTAAAATAATCCTTCAGACTCGGATTCTCATCAACCTTAGGGAATAAATATTTGATCTTTTGATCAAGCCTTTCTTCCTCCGGTTTTCTAGCACTGTATATAAGAACAGCAAGACCTATCGTTAGGTAAAACAAAACATCCTGAATGGCTGAAGCAGTGAATGAAACACCTAGGTCACTATATGTTTCCGGGTTAAACGGAAGGACACTCGTTGAAAACTCTTTAATCCATAAAACATCACTAAACCAAATGCCTAGCAATGACGGTATGACCAAAACAAAAATAAAGGCATAAATAGTCAAATACCAAATTAGCTTAACTGCTATTTTCCTTAATTCGGACTTAGGTTTTTTCTTAGAAATATTTGAATTAAACCGGTCTGTAATTTTTGAAACCCCTTCATAGAATTTCTTTTTAGGGCACTCTGCACATTCGTCAATGTCTATGGGGCAATTTCCTACATTATCTTTTTTTGATGAACTCATTTTTAAACCTTAAAACTTGAAAAACAAATAATAATAAATGGGGTCAGAGTACATTTACGACTTAACCGCCCCACCAATATCAACAACCTGAACTTCTTCAACCTTTAAACCTTCATATTCAGGCAGTGCTTTGTTCTTATCTTTTCCTAGCAGTTGCGAAGCAACGTTCTCGCCACTCGTAGGCGTAGCCGTTCTAGCAGCTGCGTGAGCACCGCCTGCGGCGGTTGCGAAGCGCCCTTCGACGACAGCTCTAATAACCTTCGGGTTATAGGTTCGTTGCGCCGGGAAGCGCAGAAGCGACAAACCTGCTTCTTTACAAATACCGTCGAGCAACTGATCCCGCTGCTGGCGTTTTTTCTGGCTATGGCTTTTGTCGTCCAGTTCAATTACGCAAACAGGTTGCAGAGTGTCGGTGGAGCAGATCACATAGTCGAAGTGTTTGGCTTTGATGGCGTTAAAGGCTTTCTGCCATTCGCTGCGGTTTTTAGTTGGGTTGGGCTCAACAAGATCCGCCACCCGAACCTTGCCGAATATCCTGTACTGGGTCGGATCAATACACTGATCCAATACACCAAGAAAGGAGCGCTCTGCTTCGGTGAACAGTGTTTTCTTTTTTCGGTAACCCAACTCACCAACACTACTGATACTGGCTTTGGGTTTTAAAATGGCCCCTATCAGGCCCAGAATTAGAACCACTATAAACAGCGGCCATAAATTAGACAGAATTCCTTCCATCGTCATTCCCTCTGACGCATATAATCCACGGCCTTCTTGGCCTTGATTCAAACACTATGCCTTGTCATAACTCCCAGATCAACTACACGAATTAATTACACAATGGGGCAAATAGTGCCTCTATTGGAATTTGAGGTATGATCAATTCATGGATGTATTGAATGGACACATATTCTATGGACAGCACGAATAAACACAACAGAAGGAAAATTTCAGACTTCTTTAAAAAACATTCTTACTTGTTACCTGCTCTCGCCACACTGATCACATTTCTTGCCCCTATCGGGTACCTGATCGGTCTAGGTTACCAATCAGGCTACCTTCATGTTTTCGGAATACCCGCATCAGCATTCCCATTATCTATCACAGATGCTTATGTAAACGGTTATTACACTGTTACCTTTTACTTAGTAAATTTCTTCTCATATCTCATCAAACAGCCTATATGGATATGGCTTATTGGATTAATTCTGTCTCTAACTGCCTTTGTTTACTGTATTGCCAAAATTGCTCGCTATGGTCACCCAGACCCAGATAGATACAAACCTATTCCAGAACAAATCCAGACTGTCATAAACTTTTTAAACCCTAAAAATAATGATTTAACCCTCTCCCTAAAGCTGGTTTGTAAATTAGTCACACAGATAAGTTCCGCAGCATATCTCATTGTGCTTCTCATGTTTATTTGGGTCTCGATCGCGATTTTCAGTTTTACAAAAGGTGAACAACACGCTGTAGTAGCAAAGCAAAACTTTATTCAACACGGTTGTACATATAATTCCGCTACTGATATTTCTGACTGTATTCAGATAGTTAACTCTATGGGCACAACGGTTGCCACAGGACTACTAATTTCACTTAACGATAACCGCTATAGCCTATTTACCGAGGAAGGCCCCTTTATTGCCGAACTTCCTAAGGGGGCAAAAATAATTCGCCATCTTGATACCAGCCCCATTGAAAAACCTAAGAATTAGGGTGCGAGTCTTTAATTTTTTATCAGACCTACACAAATTGATAACCCTCTATTTCCTTATGAATATCGCGCCTATTACAGCTGTATCTTGTGCTAGCATCGGCAGGCTCCAATTGTCTTTTGAGCTAACCGATAGCAAATAAATTTAAGGAATCCCCATGTTAACTATTTATGGAAGCCCTCAGTCCAGTGCTGGTCGTTGTTTCTGGTGCTTAGAAGAAGCGGGTGTTGAGTACACGGCTAAGTCGATCGATTTTCGGGCAGGTGACCATAAATCTCCTGAATTTTTGGCTGTAAACCCGAACGGTAAAGTACCTGCTTTGGTGGATGGTGATTTCACGATTTGGGAATCTCTGGCGATCAACAACTACATTGCGGAAGCTTATAAACCAGAACTTCTGGGTAATACGGTGCAGGAGCGCGGGTTGGTGAGTCAGTGGAGTATCTGGTCGGTTGCCGATTTACAGGCCCCGTTGATTCAGGCGTTTATCCAGTTGGTGTTTGTTCCAGAGCCTAAGCGCGATGCTTCGATCATTGAGAAATCATTTGAGAAGTTACCTCCGCTGCTGAGCACATTGAATAACTCCCTCGCGGATAAAACCTACCTCGTCGCCGAGCGGTTTACTCTGGCTGACCTTAATACTTCGTTTGTTGTGGCGATTTGTGATGCGGTTAAGTTTGATCTGGGTGAATACACGCATATCCAGCAATGGCGTGAACGTATTGCCGAGCAAGACAGCGCAAAACGCTATATGGCTTTGTGTAAGTAGAATCAATCGCTTGTAGGTTTGTGTACTGCTATCGTTACCAGTAACAGGTTTTGCCCTTTATTCTCCAAGCAAGTTACGAAGTAGCGTTCTAGCTCCGAGTAGACATAGCTGTGCTGCTTTATATGCACCTTTTTCAAGTTGGGATTTTCGGTTCAGAACTACACTGTAATCACCACACTTTGGAGGGCCTGATTATGTCTGTTACAGCAACCCTGGACAGTTACTTACACAACAAGTCCTGTGATTACGATACGTTGAGCCATAGCCCATCCAGCACCGCTTGTGAATCTGCACTGCTGTCGGCCGTGCCCATTAAACAGGTGATCAAAGCGGTGCTTCTGCATGACCATAACCACTACATTTTGGCTGCAGTCCCTGCAATGAATAAAGTGATGCTGCCTCAGATAGAACAAATTACCGGCTGTCGGGCTGAACTAGCAAAAGAAGCTGAGATTAACCGCATTTTCGGTGATTGTGCCTTAGGCGCAGTCCCGGCGATTGGTCAGGCTTATGGGCTGGATGTGATCTGGGACGATTCTTTAAGCGCCGATGACGACCTGTATATTGAGGGTGGAGATCACTGCAACCTGATTCATCTGAAACAGGCACAGTTTCAGGCGCTGATGAAGAATAATCCCCACGGTGAAATATCCTGCCCACCGGAGGATTTGTACGATCTGACTCACTATTAAAGCACGCGGATTTACCGCTACGAGTGGCTAGAACCTAGCTGCGAGAAACAGACAAGATTCCTGCCTTCGCAGGAATGACGATATTTAAGCTTTTGCTAGCAGCGGCTTCGCCGTGTTCTCGCCACTAGCAAGCGAAACCTCTCGTAGCTACCCCCTTCTATTGGAAGGAGGTAGCGTGCTGCTTAAAGCTGTTTAAGATAGAATGCTCGCATTACTGATTTTTTGAGCTTTTACATGTCCTCCAATACCTCTTTTTCCGATCTGGCACTGTGCCCTGAACTGCAATTTACTCTGCAAGAGCTGGGTTACAAGCAACCTACGCCCATTCAAGCTCAGGCCATTCCTAAAATTATTGAGGGTCATGATCTTCTTGCCGAGGCACAAACAGGCACCGGTAAAACGGCTGCATTTGCACTGCCCATTATTGAGAAGCTGAGTAAAACTCCGGCGGATAAAGACTACCACGCGATTCGTGCATTAGTGCTTACGCCAACCCGAGAACTTGCTGTTCAGGTGGCTGAAAATACTTTTGAATATGGTCGAGCCCTAAATATGCGGGTCATTTCCGTATTTGGCGGTATGCGCATCTATAATCAGGTACGTAAACTCAAACGCGGTGCCGATATTCTGGTGGCGACACCCGGGCGTTTACTGGATCTGTTACAGCAGAAAGCCATTAACCTCGATAGCCTTGAAATTCTGGTATTGGATGAAGCCGACCGCATGCTGGATCTTGGGTTTATTGAACCCATTAAACAGATCATGGAGTTCGCCGCTGAACCCCGCCAGACCTTGCTTTTCTCGGCCACCATTGATGAAAGTATTGAGGTGCTGGCTGAGTTTTATCTGAATGACCCTAAGAAGGTTCGGGTTGCGCCACGCAACTCGGCATCGCAACAGGTTAAGCAGTTTGCTTACTCGGTGGATAATGCTGATAAGTCTGATGTACTCAGTTATCTGATCAAAGAAGGTAAGTGGGGCCAGACTCTGGTGTTTGCCCGGACAAAAAATCGCGTGGATCTGCTGGTTGAATATCTGCAAAAAGAAGGGATTGATGCCGAGGCGATTCATGGTGATAAGTCACAGCGTGAGCGAACTCAAACCTTCAAGCGCTTTATTGATGGCCGGCTGCATATTCTGGTAGCAACCGACGTTGCGGCACGTGGCCTTGATATCGAGTCACTGCCACAGGTTGTAAATTACGACTTGCCGAACGTGCCGGAAAATTATGTCCATCGTATTGGCAGAACCGGGCGCGCAGGTGAAACCGGGGAAGCCGTATCTTTAGTGTCTGGCGGTGAAAAGGAATTTCTTGAACGCATCAGAAACCTGATCAAACAAAAAATACCATTACGCCCAGTGCCGTTTATTGAAAACGGCAAGGTGCAACAGGCCGAAACAGCGCCAATAAAGGCAGGCAAAAAGAAAAAACCTAAACAAAAACAAGTTAAACGGGCCGCAGTTGAGGCCTACCAACCGGATGACAGTGTTAAACCCATTCGCCGCTCACCGTTTGGTAAATAGCCCCAGACATACGGGTTATATTATTCCGTGGCCGCTTTGGAAAACTTAGCCAAAGCGCCGGATACTTTTTTCAAGACTTCATCGCATCCTTCAATAGCATGGCGTTTCTGTAAATATGCCGGGTCGTTGTAGCTTAACCAGACAGTGCCTTGTTCATCCTGACTGATCAGGGCTTTCTGTGGCAGATCAATAGCCGCAGACTGCGCACACTTCATCAACGGTGTGCCTACTTTGGGATTCCCAAATATCAGCAGTTCTGTCGGGCGTAGCGTTTCTCCCACCCCGGCAGCCCCGGCACTGTGGTCAATACGATTGAACACCGTCATCCCGTTAGCTTTTAAAGCGGCTTCCAGCTTATCCGCTGTATCGACAACGCTGTGCTGGCTTTTCACCTGAACCAACCCCTCTGCCAAAGCAGTTGAACTTAGAAACAGGCCCGTAACTAGGCCGAGTAGTACACGCATTCCTCTCTCCCTGAATTCAGTTCTATTAATCATAGTGGATATGCTATGACACAAAAGGCATTGAAATAGTTTCATTCATTCGCGAAGAAAGGCCCATTATTAGAATCAGCAGCAGCCCCCTGTAATTATTTCAACATGTGACCAAAGCTTTACACAGTTACCCCCGGAAACTGTGGATAAGACTGTAGATTGTTTATGGGTATCCTCGCTGAAGCCCATTATCACTGGGGTTGTAAATACTGTTCGCTTTTTGTACCTATCACGCCAGATCGATTGAAATACATTCAAGTCTGATCAAGAATCCAACAGGCTGACCTATAGGACTGCTTGGATAATCGCGCTTAACGACAGGAATAAACCATGTTCTGGTTTCTGAATTGTTGGGCTTTTTCAGAAGCGTTTTAAAGAATTCAATTCTGGGCTTCGGGTGACTGGATGATTCACATCCCGTTGATACAGGAAGGTTGCCTATCAACAGCATCCTATAGACCCTCAGAGGATTCAGGTTGATTCTGACTCTGGGCAAAATACGGCCTCAATTAAAACCAGACGAAAATACCCTCAAAATTGTTCATTTATTTACCAATCGATGTGTGTATTTATATGTTATTACAGTAGTATTATTACTTTCATGCACCTTCAGGGAAGCCACTTTAAGGATTGAAATGCCCTACTCTCCCCAGACAGGAAGATCGCCATCTTTATGGTCCCTATTCTGCTTTTTGGTAGCATTTATCGGCTCCCCTCTTTCCTATGCGGAAAAATCGATCGATTTCTCTCCAGAAGAACAAGCATTTCTGGATAGCAACCCAGCAGTAGTTGTTGGTGTTGAGGTCGACTGGCCACCTGTGGATTACGTGGTCGACGGCAAGCACACCGGGCTCGCGAGTGATTACCTCAGGATTATTAAAGAAGAGACAGGTTTAGACATACATATTGTTCAGGGCTTTACCTGGAATGAGTTGTTGACCATGCTGGTCGAACAAAGAATTGATCTACTACCTGCAATCTATAAATCAGAGTCGCGTGAAGAGCAGATGAACTTCACTTCTGATTACGTAACCTTACGCCATTATGCCTTTGCTCTAGCCAACAGGCATGACCTTAAATCGATGGCCGACTTGAACGGTCAAACCATTGCTGTACTTAAAGGCTATTCATATCTTGATAACCTGCGCGAGCAATATCCCCAGATAAAAATCCTGCTGGTTAACAGTACAATTGAAGCCATAGACGCGGTGATTACAGGGCAGGCTGACTCAATCATTGAAAGCACTGCCTTGATCGGCCACTACCTTAAGGAAAACAATATTCAGGGGTTAAACCCGGTATTTGCAGTGAAATTTGGCATTAATAATGTCCATATGGCAACACGTAAAGATCTGCCAATTCTTCGGGATATTATTGATAAAGTACTTTCGAATATTGATAAGAACACGCAACAAGCCATCGCCCAACGCTGGGTAGAGCTCTCACTGCCAGAAAGTAACGGCACCCAAAATAATTTGTTTACCCCCCAGGAACAGAGCTACCTCAATAAAAAGCGCCAACTGAAAGCCTGTATTGATCCCTCCTGGTACCCATATGAAGGTTTCCGGAACGGTAAACCTTCTGGCATGAGCACGGACTATCTGAAGTATTTCGAAGAGCAAATTCAGATTCCGATTAACATTGTTCATACGGAATCATGGCCTCAGACACTTGAGTATACCCGCCTCAGGAAATGTGACTTTATCACCTTGGCCAGCGATAAACCTGAGCGCCGTAAATATCTGAATTTTGCCACGCCGCATATGACCGCCCCCTTAGCGTTGGCAACTCAGGTAGATGAAGTATTTTTCTCAGACTTCTCAGAATTGATTGGTAAACAAATAGGCATTATGCGCGGCTACTCGCCTGGAGCTGAGATCCGCGAAGAGCACCCTGGCATTATTCTTATCGAGTATGACAGTATTCTGGAAGGCCTCAGTGATGTTCAGTCCGGTAGCATATCGGGATTCCTCGATTCCGTCGCAACCCTCAGTTATCAGATACAGAACAGTTACCCTGGCACCCTTAAGATAAGCGGTAAGTTTGATTACGACTGGAGTTTTGGTATCGCTGCCCGCAATGACGAACCTATGCTGGTAGAGATTCTGGATAAAGTGGTTTTAGGCATTCCTGACAGCGTTCATACCAGTATTAAAAATACCTGGCTGGGCGTTCGTTACGAACAAGCCGTGGACTACAAAACGCTGTGGCAGGTAGTGATCGGCTTTGGCGTGATACTGCTATTAATTCTGGTACGCTACCATCGTATCTCTCAGCAACGCCATGAAATTTCTGCCAAAAATGCGGAACTCGCCACTATCAATAAAGAGCTTGAAGAGCAGAAAGCATCTGCTCAGCATATGGCCAGTCACGACCTATTAACCAGCCTGCCAAACCGGGCACAACTGCTCAACCACCTTGAACATGCCATTCAACTCGCCTACCGACAGAAGAGCAAGGTTGCAGTACTGTTTATCGATCTCGACCGTTTTAAATACGTCAACGACTCACTAGGCCATCATATTGGTGACGAGCTACTCCGCTCCGTCAGCCGCGTTCTGGCACAGCGAGTACGAAAAACCGATACTCTGGCACGTATAGGGGGTGATGAATTTATACTCGTGATGGAAGCCTTTGAGGATGAAAACTCCCCGTCATTGGTCGCACAGAGCATGATTGATGCGTTGAAGAAGCCATTCAGCATCGCCGAGCACCAGTTCCAGATATCGGCCAGTGTTGGCATCGCTCTTTACCCTGACGACAGTCATGAAATACATACGCTGATAAAACATGCCGACATTGCTATGTATCAGGCTAAAGAGCTGGGCCGCAATCAGTTCCGGTATTACACACAGGAACTTTCCGAAAAAACGGAAAAAAGACTGGAGATTGAATCGGCGTTGCGAGCTGCGCTAAAGCATAATCAGTTCCGTTTGGTATATCAGCCGATCATCAATCTACGCACCTCGAAAGTGAGTCATGCTGAAGCCCTGATCCGTTGGGATCACCCTGTAATGGGTACCATTAGTCCGGTTGATTTCATCCCCATCGCTGAAGAGAACGGCTTGATCCATGAAATTGGTCTTTGGGTCTTCCGCCAGGCCTGTCAGCAGCTACGTGAGTGGCGGGAAAGAGGGGTTGGGGTAGCTAGCCTCTCGGTGAATGTTTCCAGCATTCAGTTTCAGCGCAACAGCCTGATCGATAACTTTAAAAAGATTTTGGAACAGGAAAAGGTTATTGCAAGCGCTATCAATATTGAAATCACTGAAAGCCACCTAATGGACCAGACTGAGCGTAATATCGCGTTCCTGAAAGCGCTTAAGAATGCGGGGCACAGCATCTCGGTAGATGACTTTGGCGTAGGTTATTCATCCATGAGTTATATGAAGCGCCTGCCACTGGATGTCATCAAAATTGACCGTTCCTTTATCAGTGATATTCCAGATGATAAGAATGATATCCAGATAACACAGGCAATTATCGCTTTGGCACATAATCTGGGTTATGCCTCTGTTGCGGAGGGGGTTGAGAACATCCAACAGATGGAGTTCCTGCGTAAAATGGGAAGCCACTATGCACAGGGCTTTTTCTTTAGCCGGCCTTTGAATACAGATGAGTTTGAAGACAAGGTAGTAACACTGAACAGCCACACCGCACCAACAAGTTATTCTTAAGCGTTAAGATTGAGACTCAGTTGAAAACTGCTCTTTGATAGCGAGCTTGTTTTTAGGTGAGGTCTCAATTTTTGAAGCGGCTTCAATGGTGCGTTCAAATCGCTCGATGATCTCTGCTAAATCATATCCCCGTTGGGATGGCACGCGCAGCAATGGCAAACCTGAGGATTCACAGATCTGCTCAAGATACAGATCTTGTTTTTTGAAGGTCTTTTTATCGAATTTGTGATCATCCAATTCAACAACACAGATTACTCTGCGAGTATCTTTCTGCACTACTACATAATCAAAAAGATGACCCTTGATGGAATTTAGCACCTTTCTTTGTGCTCGCTTGGGTAATTCATTCTGAGGGGCAAGCACTTCACTGACGGGTACCTTACAAACAATATCAAAACGTCCGCCTACCGCTTTCTCAAGCACAGGAAAGAACATTCTTTCATGCAATGACGTAGATGTTTGTTGGGTAACTTCAGGTGTACGCTTTTTGAGTAATACCAGCAACAGGGCCAGCCCCAAAGCAGCAACAACTGACAGGATCAGAATAGGGTCGGTCACAAATAAAACTCAGGTAAGGAAAACGCGGCAATGGTACATTTTGTTGCGCTGAAAAGCACCCCCAAATACTTGGGGGATTCTCTTCAAAGGGGAAATAACAGCTTAATGTTTCAGGAGCATTTTTTTCAGATCCGGAATAGGTCTGCCCACATGATAGCCCTGTGCATGTGTGATACCGGCTTTGGAAACAAGGTCCATCACTTCCTGATTTTCAACAAACTCGGCCACCGTTTCGACGTTAAGCTCCTGCGAAAGTCGCGCGATGCTATTCACGAAGGCCATATCTCTGGAATCATTCGCCATATTGGCTATAAATTCACCTTCAATCTTCACAAAATCAATTGGAAGATGCTTCAGATAGTGGAATGAGGAGAAACCTGAACCGAAATCATCTATCGCCAGTTTGAAGCCCTGATTTTTCAGTTCCATAACGAAGCGTTCAAGCAAGCTGATATTTTTTACCGTATCGCGCTCGGTAATTTCGAACACCACTTTCTGTTTATCTATCCCCTGATCGGCAACAATTTGAGTGATGGTCTTCATAAACTCGCCAATGACAATCGAACGTGGGGAAAGGTTAATAAACACAAGTCCGTCATAGCCCGTTTCCTTCACCTGAGCAAAGGCCTTTTCCATCACGATATAGTCAAGCAGGTGAACTTTGCCGATCGATTCAGCTATCTCAATAAACTCTCCAGCACTCATCAAGGTATCATTGCTCTGCTGGATACGGCTTAATACCTCAACAGCGCGAATTTCACCACTATTGGCATCCACAATAGGCTGGAATGCAGGAATCAGTTCTTTACGTTCGATCGCACGGGTTACCAGAATAGTCTTATCAGACATCTCTTTGAAGTAATCCACCAGTTCATTCTCATCGGGTAGCGCTATCTGATCTTTACCGGAATGTTTAGCGCGGTACATGAGATTATCTACAAACATGAACAGGTCTTTTTTATTCGTAGCATGGTCCGGGTATATCCCCATGCCCAAAGAAGCCGTCAGTTTGAGTTCTGTCTTAGTGTCATAAACAAGCTTATGGTTGCGTATCGCGTTAATCACTTTTTCGGCCACCAGCGATGCCTGTGCAGCACTGCTTTCGGGCAGAACGATGACGAACTCATCACCACCGTAACGGGCGACCACCGCCTCATTACCCAGAGTTTCCTGCAATGTTTCCGAGAACTCAGCCAGCAATTTATCGCCCCAGCTATGGCCGTAACCATCATTAATGGCTTTGAAGTTATCCAGGTCTAGCAATAACAGAGCAACCTGATAATTATGCCTTTCGGCACGGTCCAGCTCGTAGTCCAGTAACTCCCAGAACATGCGCTGATTATAGAGATTCGTCAGTGGATCTCTTGTGGCATAGTATTCAAGGTCTTTGGTGTATTTATAGATGGCTCTGACAGAACCCACTACGTTGAGTAGCGTGGACAATATACTCTCCAGCACCAGGAGTTTGGTTGAGTCCTGTATTGTCTGGGAATGAACACCTATACCTACAATGCCACCGATTTTGGGCGTATCCACCAGTAATGATTTTGTTTGCAGCTCGACCGCTTTCTGATCAAGATCCAGAGGTTCAGCGTAATCATCAACAATGTTGTGATTAAGGTTTAGATCACCAAAAGCTATATTGCCTTTTTCGGTTTCCAGGCGCTTGAAAATGGCTTGTTCCATCAGTTTTCTGGTGTTATCGGTAGGGGGCTGCAGCCAGAAGATTTCAAGATCAAACACTTCATCTTCAACTTTGAACACCGAGAACATGGTGTAAACACTCATTACCCGATTGATATCCACCATCAGGTTATTCACATGTTCACGCCAATCGCGCACGACTTCGGATGTAATAACAAACTTTTCCAGTAACCGGATCTCAAATTCCAGAAGATCTTTATCAACCGCAATGTCATTCAGCTTCAACGATAAAACTTTAACCTGATCAAATATTTTCTGTAGCTCTTTGAAGCCGAGTTTGCTTTTGTCCTGCTCAATCAAAGGCAGGTCTGCAATTGATTCAATACTGTCTATACGTTTCGCAAGATACTCTATGGAGTTATCAATTCTGAAGGATATCTGTCGGGTTGCGAGAAAAGCCAGTAGCAAAGGTAAAGGGGATACAAACAGCAGTGTCAGTATCAGCTCTCGGTTAGCATTCAGTAACGAACGGTCTAACTCCTGAGTCACTTCAATCATACCCAGGGGACGACCGTCTTCCACATTCGTATGGCAGTTAGTGCACACCTCTTTGGCATTTAAAGCGTAAAAGTAACTAATGCTATCTTTGCGGGAAACTAATTGGGAAACGCCCGTATCCAACACTTCTCGGTGAATATCGGACATGGCGGGTGATTCCATTTCACCAAATTTTTCTGTAACCAGTGCACCACGAAATATGCGAATGCTGAGATCACTGCTCTGATTATCTTTTTCCAGCTGTTTGATAAATGTCTCGAGTTGTTGCCTGTTCCAGCCCTGGCTCATCACCAGATACATGGAATTAAAGGTTTGTTTAGCAACACGCTCTGCAATCATACTGGCATTTTTTTCAACGCTGTTGGTGAATGCATAATGGGTCACTAAAACCAGCACCAGAAAGCCCAGCGCTGAGAAAAAGAACGTACGTTGTAATAAAAAACTTCGGATTGAGGTAGCTGAACGCTTATCCACAATTACCACACCAAGCTATATATAATTTTTATGTTTTCAAACATAGGCCACTTCCCTAATACCCTGTTTGATTTAGGTCAACAAATTACCAAAAAGCCTTTATTTTTCATATAGCTAAAAAATTACAATACAGAATAAATGTATGATTTTTTATACTTTTTTGTTATCCATATATATCCAACACTGTGTTTTTTTTAAGCAATTAAGCTCAATTCCAAAGTGCACAAAAACAGCTAAAAGCTACAAATAGCGGCAGTTACAGAGCAGTTTCCCCTGACTTTCAGGCACAAAAAAAGGCAGTGATTAACTGCCATTTTTCCACGCAACGAGTGACGCGATTATTTTGCTTTTTTCAGCAATTTTTTCAGCTTTTTCAGCTTGCCTTCGTGCTTAGCAATTTTTGCTTTACGCGCTTTGATCTGTTTTTTTACAGCTTTTGCTTTTACTTTAGCCATCGAACTATTCCCCTTGTAATTTTTTTAGAACAGGCAGCAAACCTGAAGAGGCTACTCTTCATCCTGCTGGTTCTCCTTCAGAAATCCACGTATAAATCTGCGTATCTCTCTCGCGGCACTGGTATCAAGATCATCACACAGTGATACAAACGCATCGCGTTCTTGATCATTAATACGAATCACAAGTTGGCTGTTTTTCTTTTTTGCGCTCTTCTTTCCAGACATGACACTGAAGCCTCGGAACAATGGTGAATGCAAGAATACATGAAATACAACCTATACCCAATGCATATTCCTTAGATACACAATGTATATACGCGTCGTATTTATATACCCTGCTCTTCAAAAGAGCAAACCAGGAACCGAAATTTAATAAAAATTAAATAATTAGAGTGACCCAGATGCTACAATTTCCAGCTTAGTTCATACAATCAAAAAAGCACTTATGCAAAAGCTCACTACCCCTTTTAACAGCCTCATACTCAACCGGTTTCCACGTAGAAACAAAGAACAACTGCGAGCCTGGGATGCCGCTGATGAATATCTGCTGCAGCAGGTTCGTTCAGAGGATCTCTTGTCGGAACAGTGTCGGGTTTTGGTGGTGAACGATTTATTCGGCGCTTTATCACTCAGTCTGCACCAATACCAAACCAGCGTTATCAGTGATTCATGGTTAACACATCAGGGCATCCTTGCGAACGCAGATGACAATAAGATACCTAAAGACGCTGTGCAGTTTTGCAATAGTCTGGAACAACCTCAGGGGAAATTTGATCTGGTTTTGCTCAAAATTCCCAAAAGCCTGGCGATGCTTGAGGATCAATTAATCCGTCTGCGTCCACTTCTGCATGAGAAGAGCCGATTTATCGGCGGGGGTATGGCCAAAACCATTCACACCTCGACTCTGAAAATGTTTGAGAAATACATTGGGCCTACGAAAACTTCTCTGGCTCAAAAGAAGGCACGGTTAATTTTCCCTGAGTATGACCCCGAACTGAATCCTCCTGAGTCACCTTACCCTTCTGGCTACACGCTTGAAGGCACTCAATACCGAATCATTAACCATGCTGCTGTATTTTCCCGCGACAGCCTGGATATTGGCACCCGTTTTTTCTTGCAGCATCTTCCGCAAGACAGTCGCTATAAAAAGATAGTAGATCTGGGCTGCGGTAATGGCGTTGTAGGCTTGATCGCCGCTGAAAAAAACCCCGATGCTGAAGTATGCTTTCTTGATGAATCATTCATGGCTGTGGATTCTGCTAAGGCCAACTTCGATGCAGCATTTGGAGATACCAGAGCAGCTGAATTCCGAACCACAGACTGCTTACAGGGAGTGACACCGGGAAGTTGTGATCTGATTCTGAATAACCCGCCCTTTCACCAAAATAACGTTGTAGGTGATTTCATCGCGGTACAGATGTTCCGTGAAGCTAAAAAGGCACTTAACACGGGAGGCGAGCTCTGGGTGATAGGCAATCGCCATCTGGGTTATCACAGCCGTCTTAAGAAACTGTTTGGTAACTGTGAAACCCTTGCGAGCAACAAAAAGTTTGTCATTCTGAAGGCAACTAAACAGTGATTCAGATACACTTTGCACCCGAATCACTCCTTGAGCTTTATATACGGAACCGGGAGACCATCTGCTGTAATTGAACTGCAATCTGGTTGAGTTCCTGACTCACTGTTGAGGTTTCATTGGCAGACTGAGCACTCTGTTCTGCAACATCCCTAACATTAGAAATACTCTCACTGATGCCTTCCGCTACGCTACTTTGTTCCTGAGAGGCACACGCAATCTGTGTATTCATCTGGGATATTGTGGAAACCGCTCCAGTAATAGCTTCCAGTGCGGTACCTGCTTTTTCAGCGTTATCAACACTCTGCTCGGCTTTCTGGCGCCCTTGCTGCATTGAGTTTACGGCAGATTTAGCTCCAGCTTGTAAACGCTCAATGAGGTTCTGAATCTCCTGAGTTGAATGCTGTGTACGCTGGGCCAGACCTCTGACCTCATCAGCCACCACTGCAAACCCCCGCCCCTGATCACCTGCACGGGCGGCCTCAATCGCGGCATTCAATGCCAGAAGGTTTGTCTGATCAGCTATATCCCGGATCACATCCAGAATGCCACCAATATTTACACTTTCCTGCTCCAGATCACCAATCTGCTTCTCTGTCAGGCTGACGCTTTCCGCAAGTTCCTGAATCGCTTTTTGCGTCTGAATAACAATACTCTGGCCACTAGCCGACTCCTGATTCGCCATCTCCGCAGATTCTGCCGCCTGGGTAGCATTTTGAGCCACTTCTGCAACGGAACAGGCCATCTCCTCCATTGCTGCCGCCACCTGATCGGTTTCCGCTTGCTGGGTGGAAATGCCATCCATAGAACGAGTTACCGCACTAGAAAGCTGGTCAGTAGAACGACTCATGTCACTGCTGGCATTAGAAATCTGCGCGATCATTTTTTTCAGACTTTCTGCCGTCAGGGCCAGGGTAGTCAGAAGTTCACCAATCTCATCTTTAGAATCACTTTTAAAGCGGACCGTTAAATCACCATCCGCCAAAAGACGCGCCGCAGCAACAGCATCTTTCAAAGGTTTACTGATGGAACGGGACATATAGATCGAGAAAAAAACACCCACCCCAACTGCAATTAAAGTAATCACTGTCAGCAACAGTATTCTTTCGGATACCTGTTGTTGAAGTTTCGGCCCCAGTTCAGCTTGTTCCTGTTGCACTGCGCTGGTGATCGTTTCCAGTGTTTTAAACACTTCAGATTCGACAGTATTCAATTCTGCATTCAGGCTTTTAAGCATCTCAAATTCAACATTGAGTTGCTTCAACACCTCAACAAAGGCGGAGCTTTCTGACTGATAGTTACTGTAATTAACTCGCTGGTACGCCGCTTCGATATTTAATTCCAGCTCTTCAGCACGCTCCAGTACATCTTCTTCCATATAAGCAACAGCACGATCAAAATCAATTATCTCTTTGCTCTCAAGGTAATCGCTGGTCATCATACGTGCAGCCATTAAAGCCTGCTGCACTTCAGCGGCATAGAACATGATCATTGAGTTATTATCATCCCGCCCAGCCTGAATCACTTCGGCCATAGTGGCAGACATTTCTTCACCTCTTGGCAATAACTCATCGTTGATCATCTGGTCTGATTTAGAGATCTGATCTGCCATATTACTGACGACAGACTTATACTTTTGTAACTGATCCAGCACTTGAGATAAGTGCGTAAGTCGCTCACCATCAGCAGTTTTTTCCTGCTTTGATTTCAAACCAGCTTCAGCTGCACTGATATACACCTGATAATTTTCAAGGTTTTCCGGTTTGTGGGTTTCCAGATATTCCAGAACTGATATACGCGCTTTTAGCAGGTTACTTCTCGCAGACTCGGCCGTATTGGTTTCATCTGCCATATGGGTATAAGACTCGACGCCTCTCTCAGAAGCCATCAGCCCAAACACAGCAAAAACAATAGCAATGGCAAGCAGCGCCATTACAAAACCAAAGCCTAAGCCAATTTTTTGGCCGATTTTTATATTCTTCAACATTAATCTACTACTCAAAAAACCTGTTCTAATAGTTATCAGTGTAGTTAAATTAAATATTCCTGATATAGGCCTTGCTAGGCGTTGTTTTTAGACTTTAGTATAAAAACCCCGGTCTGTTTGAAAAATTTCATAAGGAATTAACATGCACACACTACTTACCATTCACCTTCTGTCTGCCGTAATCTGGGTGGGGGGAATGTTCTTTGCGTACGTCTGCCTCAGGCCCGTCGCTGCCTCTCTTCTTGCTCCTCCGCAAAGACTCAGCCTATGGGCAGATGTTTTCCAACGTTTTTTTAAATGGGTCTGGATTGCAATTGCAGCCCTGATCCTGAGCGGTCATGGCATGATCGCAATGTATGGGGGTTTTGCTCAGATTGGTCTGCATATACACATTATGCTTGGCTTGGGCTATCTGATGATTGCGCTGTATGCGTTCCTGTTTTTTCTACGCTACAAACAATTGCGGTTAGCAGTTTCCGAGGAAAACTGGCAGGCCGCAGGTGGGTTCCTGAACAAGATCAGACACATTGTGGCAGTAAATCTGATACTGGGCCTGATAACCGTAGCCGTGGCTTCTGGCGGCAAATATCTCTTTTAATCACTCTTTTTTCTGAAACGAAAAGGGCTACCGTAAAAGGCAGCCCTATCGCAAGCTTACAAGCTATTGGGGGAAATACAAAAAGAGACCGGTGACAGACAATCTCTTATTGGTGTATAGCTTACTTTTCTTTATCTTCGTTCATCAGGTCGCGAACTTTGAAGAACGCCCAACCCATTGCAGCCGTCATTGCAGCAATCATAACCAAGCTAGGAACTAAAACTTCCATACTGTATGCGTCAACCATTTTGGCAACCTCTCTAGAATTTTTTTTCGTTTCACCCAAGTGACTGAGGCCTAGGTTAACGTTTTATTAATTAGCAGGTATTGATACAGCTCAAAAAATAGCCGTTTCCATTACATGAAAAGTTTTAATGTTGACGAACTTAAGTTTGTAAAATCCTGTGTTCTGAACCATAACTTCTTATACATGGTTGAGGAGGTATCCCCATGCCACATCAAACTAGCGCCTGGTCAAAACAACAACTGGAAAAAAT
Source organism: Neptuniibacter sp. (assembly GCA_050633685.1). GTDB lineage: Bacteria > Pseudomonadota > Gammaproteobacteria > Pseudomonadales > Balneatricaceae > Neptuniibacter. The sequence goes on from JBOEHA010000024.1 coordinate 18,766, forward strand.
GAACCAAGAAGATTTCATGGTGGATTTTCTTGATACATTTAAAATCTCACCGGTTTTGAGTGATTCAGATGAAGCCATCGATGATATGCAGAAAAAACTGCAGCGGGTGGAGCAACAATTAGAAAGATAACTCTCCTGCTCGTGCAGGTACAAAAGGGCGACTTATTAGTCGCCTTATTTATTAACGGCGCGTAAGCCCATAAAAAAACCGCTCAATGAGCGGTTTTTTTTATTACGAAGAAGGGGATTAGTCACCATTCATCGCGTCTTTAATTTTCTGATCCGTTTTGTACTGGCTCAAAGCATACACAGACCAGATAGCCGCAGGAATCCAACCAATCAGTGTTAACTGCAAAATCAGGCAGATTATGCCAGCGATTGGACGACCAATCGTAAAAAACTGCAACCATGGGACCAGTAAAGCTAATAATAAACGCATGATTTTTCTCCGTACTAAACTGCCGCTATGGCCAGCTTGATCAAGTTATTCTATTTCAATTCTACCAGCAGCTAACTCTGCTTCTGAAGCTTCGCGGACTTCCATTACTTCAACATCAAAATTCAGTTCAATGCCGGCAAATGGATGATTGGCGTCAACAGTGACTTCATTTTCAGCAATTTTTGTAATGCCGACAATCTGTAATTCACCGTTTTCATCTTCCATCTGGCAAACCATTCCTTCTTCAAGCTGAGTGAAGTCCGCAAACGAAGCACGATCTACCAAAGTGACCTTAGACTCATCCCTCAGACCATAACCCTGCTCAGGAGAAACGGTTACCTGAAACTTATCACCCACTTCATGACCAGTCAGGGCTGCTTCCAGGCCCGGAACAATATTACTGTGTCCATGCAGGTACGGCAGTGGAGCACCGTCACGCGAGCCATCCAGAACTTCACCTTGAGGATTAACCAACGCATAGTGAAACAGGACCGCTTTATTGTTCTCAATTTTCATTATCTAAATCTCCAAGGCGTTGACTGATCCATTCACCCAGCGCTTCCATCTGTTCTAAACATACTTCATGGGCCATCGGGTATGTACTCCATTCTGGAGCCAATCCCATATCCCCGAGTAATTTCAAAGCCTGCTCACCCAGGATTTTGGGTACCACATCATCATACTCACCATGACTGACCCATACTGGCAAAGCTGAGTTTGCATCACTCTGCTGTTGTTGAATCTCTTCTGAGGTGGCCATGTAAGTTGATAATGCCACCAGCCCGGCTAAAGCTTGTGGGTAACAAAGCGCGGTCTGATAGGCTACGGCACCACCCTGTGAAAAGCCTGCCAGTATAATTTTATCCGCAGGAATGCCTGATTCTACCTGTTCGGAAATCAGTTGTTGAATTCTTTCCGAAGATTTCAACAATGCAGTTTTATCCACCTTACGGTCAACATTCATCTCCAAGATGTCATACCAGGCACGCATAGGCATGCCACCGTTTACCGTAACAGGCATCACTTCAGCATGGGGAAACAAAAACCGCACTGAGTTGTGTGGCAACTTCAGATAGGGAATGATCGGCTTAAAATCATAACCATCTGCACCAAGCCCATGCAGCCAGATCACACAGGCTTTTGCAGATTCTGTAGGCTCAACTTTTACCAGAGTGTTGTCATTTTCGATGCTCATGGTTGCAGCCTCTGTACACTCCATTCTCCATCTTGAAGATTGTACTGGAAACGGTCATGCAGACGATTTTCACGTCCCTGCCAGAATTCAAAGCGACTTGGGATCAACAAATAGCCGCCCCAGTAGTCCGGATGTGGAATATCACCTTCGGGGTGTTTTTGCTCCATCTGCTCAACAGCATTTTCCAATACATCTCTGCTTGCAACCGGGTGGCTTTGATGGGAAACCGCCGCACTGATCCTGCTGCCTACAGGACGCTGATTAAAATACTTTTTACCCTGTTCCGAAGAAAGCTTCACCACCTTTCCCTGAATCCTGACCTGGCGTTCAAACGGATACCAGTAAAACATAATTTCAGCCTGCGGGTTTTCGGCTAGATCGTCACCCTTCTGACTGCGAAAATCGGTGTACCAGGCAAACCCCTGTTCATCAAAATGTTTTAATAACACAATACGTGCCGAGGGCATCCCCTGTGCGTTCGCAGTAGCCAGAGTCATTGAAGTGGCATCATCCGGCATCACTTGCAAGGTTTCATCCATCCAGCTTGCAAATTGTGCAACTGGGTTGTCCTGCAGATCGGATTGTTCTAACCCGTTGGCAATATATTCTCTGCGGGTTGAGGTAAGGTCACCAGATTTTTTCATAACTGTTTTCTTGGATAATTAAGGTTGGTGGATTGGGCTGAACTATATCACGCATATTTTTTGATAACCTGCTTCACATCAGATAAATAGCTTTCGCCAAACAGAAGTAAATGATTTAAAAGATGCCAAAGGTTATACAACTCCAGTCGCTGCTCCCACCCTGAATCCAATGGTCGGACTTCCTGATAAGCGGCATAAAAGCAGGAGGAAAAACCACCAAAAAGAGCCGTCATCGCCAGATCGGCTTCTGCCCAACCGTAATAAACGGCGGGATCAATCAGAACCGGTTTACCATCAGAGCCTGTATGAACATTACCGCTCCAAAGGTCACCATGAAGTAAGACGGGGGACTGCTGTGGAATCAACTCTGGTAATTTTCGGCAAATGCTTTCAATTGCTGACAGATCTTGAGCGGATAAATACCCTTTGTCGCAACAAAGCCTGGCCAGGCAGGTGAAACGTTGCTGAGTATAAAATTCATACCCGTTATCAGAACGCAGGTTGGGTTGTCGGGTAGTTCCACAAAAGGTATCCCGTTCAAATCCAAAGAAATCTCTTCGAATTGAATGCAGTGATGCCAGCTGCCTGCCCAGCTCCTCGTCAAAAGAGGAAATTCTGGTCGCCGCCTCAATATATTCAAGCACCAGACAGCGCTCATTTTGATAGACAACATCCGGAGTCCTCACTGCTCCACCTTCGGACAGCACAGACAGACCCAAAGCTTCTGCAGAGAATAAACCGGGGGCTGGATCAGTAAGCTGTTTTATAAACAGCTGAGCACCATCATTAAGTACCAGTTTACGACTGTCAGCAACACATCCGCCCGTGGTTGAGTATTGAGATATAATCTCTTTGCCCTGTCCCGCCAACCACTGTAAAAAAACAGGTTCAATACCGGAGACTCTTCCCATTCCTTTTATCCACTTATATAGTTGCAAGAGAACCAACCAAGGATCCTTATGCGCACCATTCTAGTCTTACTTCTGACATTGTTAGTTTCAGGCTGCACGGGAAATAATGCAAAACCCTTTTCCATGAAAAATCTGGCCAAGTCAGATATCGATATGGTGACGGACGTTAATATCAAGGAATGGAAACGTCTTACGCGCGAACTGGCGATCAAACTCTATAAACGTAATCCCAAAGAGCTCAGAAAAGTCACTGGCATGACTCTGGATAGACGGTTGGACATGCTATTTCCGGTTAAACGCTTACCGAACGGTTTTAAGGAGCTGGGTTATAAAGACGGGTTAGATATTGCCCCACTCGCCTTCTCCGAAGAATATCAAGGTGACCGAGTATTTGCTTATATGGCGAGTATCACCGGCATGCTTCACGCCGCCTACAACGGCAAGGACGAGATATTCCTGCTGGATGAACTAAGCCACCAGAAGCTCTACAACGCTGCTCGTAATCTCGAATCTTTTGCCTGGCACCTGAATAACCGAAGGGATGCAAAGGGTAATTTGTATCTTCTGAGCAATGGCATTGCCGAAAACGGCACCCCAAACTATAGCTACGAACGTATTTTAGGAAAGTTAATCAGCCTTCAGGATGTGATGGCTACGGTCATAGCTGACAGCACAAACCGCACCATAAACAGGGTCGTTCAGGGCGCGGCGTCGATGACCTTTTTCCCAATTTAAAGATCAGCCCTGCTCCATCTGTTGAATAAAGCGATCTGAGTCCTGAATCGCTTTTTCCATATCCCTGATCAGCAGATCAATGTTGCTTTTAATGCCTTTGTATTCTGATTTCAACGAGCCAATAGCACGGGCATTAAGGTTATGTTTGAGGTACAAAACATTATCCTGCAACGCATTCAAAACCGGGGGCATGCGTTTTTCAGCTTTTTTAAGAGAACGAATTAACTCTTTGTAACGAACTTTAGTTGTTCGGAGTTTAGCAGCACTCTGACTACGGAACTTTTGATTGGTGTACTGATCCAGTTCCTCTTCCCACTCTTCAAACAGGTCTTCTGAAACCTGCTCAACTTTGCGGATACGATTACTGACATCATCAGCCGCTTCGACGCTGTCATCATATTCGGCTTGTAGTTGGTTATAGATCTTATCCAGCTCGCCACCATCAAACGCTACAACCGATTTAAACTGTTCCAAGGCATCTTTAAACTGCTCCTGTGCATCCGCCTGAGACTCCCGGGCCTCTTCAACACGATCAACCAAAATATCGCGTTTATGCACACCGACCTGTTCCATTGCTGAATAATAAGCGGTCTGACAGCCAGTAAGCGCTGTAATCAATACAATCAGTAGAGTAATTTTGAGCCTGTTGATCATGTTTCTAGCCACAATTTGAGAGAGGATTATTAATCTGAATATCACAGATTTTATGATTATCGTTTAAAAAGAGGGTCACGTCTGCCCGCTCTGGCATCTCTTTCAGCATCTCCTGTGTCAGTCGTTCATAATGCTGAATAAAACGTTTAATCTGATCTTCATTCATAATACGAAGATGTTCCGTCGGCTGTTGTGTGTCGTAAATATATTTAACTCGTTCAGCCAGCTTTTTCTCCTGCAGAGAACGCCACTCAAAGACCGCTTCCATACTCGGCACCTTGAGCATAATCAGTACTTCGATCATGGAGAACAGTTCTTGGTAGATACCCGATAACTGGGCATTTACAAAGTCTCTCCAGGCCCCATCCGGATCTTCTTCACGCTCCAGATCGTTAATCGCATTCGCCAATTGTTCCGGTTCCTGGGGTAGCGCACCAACACACCAACCTTCCAGCACTATCACATCTGCCGGGCCTATCCACTCCTGCCATACCGCTGCCGGGCAACGATCATCAGTGGATTTATCAAACACAGGAATTTTTGTAATTGAATCTTCTGCACTGTTTTTAAGAGAGTTCAGAATATCAATTCCCAGATCCACATCATGGGTACCGGGAACGCCTCGGGTTTCCAGAAGCGGGTGAATTGTTCCCGATAACTGAACCCGCTCTTCATAGGTTTTATAAAGATCATCGATGGAGAATCCCACTACTTTCAATCCAAAACCTTCGCCCAGAATCACCTCAAGAAGATTAAAAAGTGTCGATTTACCAGCTCCTTGTGCGCCGTTAATACCAATAACCAGCGGGCCTTCCGACTGCCTCTTACGACAGGTTAGCCAGGCACCAAGGGGCACGTATATGGCCTCAAACATATCCACCAGGCCAATATCCACCTTGAGTGATTCCAGTGTGGAGGCAAAGGCTTTTTCAACTGCGGCTACCGCATCATCTCTTTCACGTGAGCTCAGGCATAATTGGTCCTGAGGCCATTGGGTAATCACACTCATACAGGCACTTCCTTTCTAGTAACTTCGGTGTTGGCGCAACCAGGATTGAATTTCATGTATCTGGTCCGACTCCATTAGAGATGGAGCATGTTCCATGCCAGGAACTTTATACAATTCCAGTTCATCGTTATTTTGCATCATCCACACTGTAGATTCCTGCAAAACATCGGAAGATTCCCCCCAGATCAGCAGTTGTGGGACTCTGATAGCAGACCAAACAGCCCATAAATCGATATCTTCTTTGCTGTTGGCTTTGGTTGCCTCAGCAATGGCAGGGTCATAATGTAACGCAAAACGCCCATCATCGAGTTGTCGTGAACCAAATTTGGTCAGGCGTTTCCATTGCTCATCGGTGATGTTTCTATAAGCCAAGTAAGTAGAGCGCATATAACTCTCAACCTCCCTAAGGTTCATGAAACGCTTATCGCCCAGATATTCAGAAATTCGCTGCAAAGCAGTCGCAGGAATAAAACCACCAACATCATTAAGCACCAGGCTTTTGATGGGGGAATTCGGCAAAGCCGCCAGGCACATACCGATGATACCGCCCATAGAGGTTCCCACCCAATCCACCTTATCTACGTTCAACCGTGCTAGTAAGGTGACTATGTCATTCATATACTGGGGGATGCCATATTCCTGCCCGGCGGGTAGCCAGTCACTCTCCCCCCTACCTACGATATCCGGACAGATCACCCGATAGTCACGGGATAAAGCCAGTGCCAGGTCATCAAAATCACGGCTGTTTCGGGCCAGACCGTGAACACAAACCAAAACCCTTTCATTATCGGAGCTTCCCCACTCCTTATAGGCCATGTTGTGAAATCCGACTGGGTTTAAACACCGTACACTGTAGGAATGCATAGTTGCCTCCAGCTTCTATTAACTTTCAATAAGTTAGCACACTACCTATATGTAAAAAAATCTGAACCTTAAGTTTTGTAAAGTTTCGAAACAATGACTGACGCTGAAGTTTCATATCAGCTAATATAAGTCTGCCTGTTATCTATCTTTGCTGTTTATGGAATGGCCTATGAGTGAAGCACCCTCAAAGAACTCTGCAATAATGAAATGGATATTACCACTGTTGATTTTAGTCGCAGGAGGCTTGCTGGTTAGCTATTTTATTTCCAGTAAACCTCAGGCACCTTCCCGCCCTGTGAATGAAAAAGTCTGGACGGTTAAAACCCTGGCAGCAATCCCCGGTGAGCATCAACCCTCACTGGTACTTTACGGTAAAATTGAAGCCCCCAGAATGACCAACGTCACAGCGGCTGTTACCGCTTTTGTTGCTGAAGTAAATACCGATGCAGGCAAGAGCATAAACAGCGATGACTTGCTGATAAAACTGGACGATCGTGATGCCCGGCTTTTAGTTGCACAACGACAGGCAGACGTAACCAACATTGAAGCTCAGTTAGAAGCCGAAAAAGTAAAACATCAATCCGATCTTAACTCCTACAAAATCCAGAAAAACCTTATACAACTCAGCCTGAATACGGTTAAACGTTATGAGAACCTGATCAAACGCAAGGTCGCCAGTCAGGAGCAGTTGGACAGTGCCCGCAAAGATTATCAGCAACAACGTTTATCTCTGGTAGAACGAGAACGCTCAATTACTGACCACCCGAACCAACTGAGCCAGATTGAATCCCAATTACTTAGAGCCCGTAGTCTGCTGGAAGCAGCTGAGCTTGATCTCTCCCGCACTGAAATAAAAGCCCCTTTTGCCGGCCGAGTGGCTCAACTGAGCGTATCACCCGGAGACCGGGTTAAAGCCGGTGATTCTCTGCTGCAGTATTACAGCATGGAACGTCTAGAGGTCCGCTCCCAGATACCCAGCCGCATCCTGCCTCAGATCCGAAACAACAGCTCTGAGTTGAATATAAAAGCATCCGGCCTGATCGATAACAAAATGCTGGAAATGCAGCTGGATCGTATCGCAGCAGAAGTAAATAGCGGTCGAGCAGGTGTAGATGCATTTTTCAAAATCACTGCTGATCATTACCTGCCAGAACCCGGACGCTCTCTCGCCATTACGGTTTTGCTCCCTGCCCAGACAGATATTATCCCCATCCCTCCGGTTTCACTCTACGGTTTAGACCGAGTCTATAAAATTGTGGATGGCCGTTTACAAGCCGCCACTGTGACCCGGATCGGGGACAGTCAGGATGCCGAGGGTAATCCACTTGTTCTAATTAAGAGTGAAGAGCTGAAATCGGGTGATCTCATCATCACCACCCAGCTACCCAACGCTATTTCCGGTCTGCGGGTGAAAGAGGTGGGATCTGATGCGTGATTATCAGGGCCCGCTGCATAATCTGACAGCCGTATTTGCCAGCCACAGAGTGGCAGCAAACCTGTTTATGGTTCTGATGATTCTAGCTGGTGTATGGGGGCTAAAAAAACTCAACACACAGTTTTTCCCAAGTTTCGAGCTGGATGTAGTCACGGTTCAGGTTATCTGGAGTGGCGCAGCTGCCGAGGATGTAGAGCAATCCATCATTCTCCCGATCGAAGAAACCCTAAAGTCCCTGACCGGCATTGATACCCTCTACTCCACAGCAACTCAAGGCAGTGCTTCGATTCGACTGGAACTGGATGAGGATACTGATGTTGATTACATGCTCGATGAAGTTAAGCAAAAAATCGACAGCGTCCGTAGTGAACTACCATCCGATATAGAAGAACCTCTGGTCCAACGTATTATTCGTTACGAACAGATCGCCAGTCTGATCATTAGCAGTGAGCATGGGTCTCTTGAGGAGCTTCGTCCGCTGGCCGACAGGTTTGAACAGGAGCTGTTGGGGCGCGGCATCAATAAAATTGATTTTACCGGCCTGCCCGATAAACAGATAAGAATTGAGCTGCCGTCAGCCCAGCTGCATGAGCTGGATATGACCATGAACCAGATCGCTGCCAATGTACGGTTACGCAGTCTGGATCTTCCCGCAGGTACAGCAGCTAAAGGCGATGGTTCCCGCCAGATTCGCAGTCTTAATCAGCAGCGTGATGTCGAGGGCTTTCGTCAGTTACCTGTGATTACGGACAATGAAGGCCGCCTGATCCGCTTGGGGGATATTGCAGACATCTCTCTGACCACAAAAGATGATCAGATACTCCTTAAACATGATGGCCGCCCGGCAATCATGTTACGTCTGCGCCGTACAGAAACACAAGACACTCTGAAATCGGCTGCCATTCTTAATGAATGGCTGGATGAAATACGCCCAACCCTACCTCAGGACATTAAACTCACCACCTACGATGAACGCTGGCAGCCGGTTAAACAGCGTATTAACCTGCTGCTTAAAAATGGTCTGAGTGGTTTAGTGCTGGTCATCTGCATTCTTTTCCTGTTTCTGAATGCGCGGGTTGCGTTCTGGGTGACCGTGGGTATTCCGGTTTCCTTTTTAGCGACTTTGGCAGTGCTTTATGGCATTGGCGGCACCATCAACATGATCAGCCTGTTTGGCCTGATTATGGCACTGGGTATCATAGTGGATGATGCCATCGTGGTTGGTGAGGATACCCTGACTCATGTGCAAAGGGGTGAACCCGGACTGCAGGCTGCTATTGGCGGAGCCCACAGAATGCTGGCTCCGGTTACCGCATCATCGCTGACCACCATCGCTGCTTTTCTACCATTGCTGCTGATCGATGGTCGCATCGGAAACATTCTGATCGACATCCCTATCGTCGTTATCTGCGTTATTCTTGCCTCGCTTGTGGAATGTTTCCTGATACTTCCGGGACACCTGCATCACAGTATTAAAAAAGCTGAAGACCTGCACCCATCCAAGACCAGGATCTGGTTGGAAACCAGCTTCAATAATTTCCGCGACGGCCCTTTTCGTAGGTTGATTACTCAAGCGATTGAGTTCCGCTGGGCAACCATAGCAACAGCCATTGCACTGTTTATTATCGCCATTGGTTTAGTTGCAGGCGGCAGAGTCAAATTTACCTTTTTCCCGGCTGTGGAAAGGGATGAGATGACGGCCAATGTGCAGTTTACAGCCGGAACCAACAACCTTCAGGTAGAACGCTTTCTGCTCCACCTTGAAGAAACATTGCATGAAACAGATCAACAGATGGGTGGTGATAATGTCAAAACAGCTCTGATGAAACTACGCAGCGCATCCTTTACCCGTACCTCTCAGGGTTCCACTAAAGGTGAGGAGTTCGGATCGCTCGAAATAGAACTGCATCCGGGTGATGATCGTCAACATCCTACCTCTGACTTCAATAAAGAGTGGCGCAAACGTATTCATTTGCCTGCAGGCGTAGAAAAGTTTGTGATTAATGTATCCAAAACCGGGCCTCCGGGTAAGCCCATTGAAATTAACCTTTCAGGAACAGAGATCAACCAGATCAAACAAGCATCTTTGCAGCTTCAGGATCTGCTCAAAGGTTATGCCGGGCTGAGCAATATTGATGATGATCTGCCTTTTGGTAAATCGCAGTTGATCTACGACCTGACCCCTGCAGGTAAATCAGCCGGGCTAACTCTCGATTCGGTTGGACGCCAGTTACGAGCGGCGTTTGACGGGCTTGAGGTTCAGAACTTCTATCAGAACCGGGATGAAGTAGAAGTACGCATTATGCTGCCGGATGCAGAGCGTGACCGTCTGAGCGTCATCGAACAACTGCCGGTTGTGCTTCCAGACGGAGGCACAACACCGTTGAGTAACGTAGTAAATTTCCGCGCCAAACAAGGACTGGATACCTTAACCAGAGTCGATGGTCAGCTTTCAATAAAAGTCATCTCTGATCTTAACGAAAGTGTTGCTAATGCTGACGAGATCATTGCCGACCTGAAATCCGGAAAACTGGATAGCATTCTGAGTGATTATGGCGTGACCGCCACTTTTGAAGGGCGCAATAAAAGCCAACGAGAAACCCTCTCCGATATGAAGATGGGATTAATGCTGGCTCTCACCTTGATATTTATTATTCTGGCCTGGGTTTTTGCGTCTTACAGTTGGCCGATTGCGGTCATGCTGGCTATCCCCCTGGGGCTCACCGGAGCGATTTTCGGTCATGGCCTGATGGGGATGAATCTGACCATTCTGTCACTGTTCGGATTCTTTGGACTGTCCGGCATTGTCATCAACGATTCAATAGTGCTGGTGACTTTTTATAAGCAACTGCGCCAAAAAGGTCTGGCGGTTAAAGAGGCAATTGTTGAAGCTGCATGTCAGCGATTACGTGCCGTCCTTTTAACCTCGCTGACAACCATTGCGGGCTTAACGCCCATCCTGTTTGAAACCTCGTTGCAGGCACAGTTTTTAATCCCAATGGCAACCGCTATAGTGTTCGGTTTAGCCTACGGAACGGTTTTGATTTTATTGTTTGTCCCAGCCACACTGACTGTAATCGAAACCGCCAGACACAATCTTGGTTTGAAGGAAATACAGTACTCTGAAGGAGGATCCCATGTCTGATTACAAAGTCACAGGCAGCTGCCTGTGTGGCGAAGTGTCGTACCAGATCACAGGTAATCTGGGGATTTTTCAGTACTGTAACTGCTCCCGCTGCCGAAAGTTCACTGGCAGCGCTTTTGCCGCAAATATCCTGGTAGCACCGGAACATTTCCAATGGAACAGCGGAGAAGAACAGGTGGGCGTTTACAATCTTCCTGATACCCGCCACTTTGCTACAGCCTTCTGCCAGAATTGTGGCTCCTCGATGCCCTGGAGAGCCCAGTCGGGACGCGCTGTAATTATTCCGGCGGGCAGCCTGAATGAAGACCCAGAAATACGGCCAATGCACAATATTTATTGTGCCTCCAGAGCGGAATGGTATACGGATCCAGCTTCGATAAAAGAGTTTGCTGAACTACCAGTAAAAAGTTAGTACTCACTTCACCGATTGCGCAATAAAAGAGTGCAATTGATCACTGGCATGCTGATCAATACTCAGGATGATCAGCCCGTATCGCATACACTTCTGAGACTGGCGTTGTGTATACACAACCCGACAATGACAGTGCACCGGGCTGTCTTCGATACCAAAATGGACTTTAAGTTCAAGTGGTAATCCAGCAGCCGGTGATTTCAGCTGCAATAGGTCTGCCCCGCCCTCGATTAACAAACCACTCAGGCTGATGTTGAGTAAAGTCACATCGGCAGACTCTCCTCGTCCATCTTCAACTTCAGCAGGAATTTCAACATGTAAGCGTGGATAAATACGGCGTTCTTGATGCATATGCCTACCCTGAATCAAACACTTGTTTAACAGCATAGTATTTATCTTGGATACAACCAAATCAAGCCAATTCCCGGAATAGACCCCGGGGGCTTAATCCCACCCCTGTTCTCAGGTATAATTTCGCTCCTTATTTCTGTGTTTTCGCAGCCACTACTGGAATTTATTCAAGAATGAACCGCGACCTGAGCCTGTTACAGCCTTATCCTTTTGAAAAACTTACAGCCTTAAAAGCACAAGTGACTCCACCTAACGATCTGGAGCACATCGCTTTATCCATCGGTGAGCCAAAACACCCTTCACCGGAGTTTGTGGCTGAATGTATTAAGGAAAATATAGGCAGGCTGGCAAACTACCCAACAACTAAGGGCACGCCAGAGTTACGTCAGGCTATCGCGGACTGGTGCACCCGTCGTTTCAAATTAAATGCTGGCACTCTGACTGCGGACGATCATGTATTACCTGTAAACGGCACCCGTGAAGCCATTTTTGCTTTCACTCAGGCAGCGATTAATCGCTCACCTGAAGCCGTGATCATCTCACCAAGCCCGTTTTATCAGATTTATGAAGGCGCGACTTATTTGTCGGGTGCAGAGCCGTTTTATCTGAACTGCCTGCCAGAGAATAACTTTATCCCGGATTATGACGCTGTTCCTGAAGAGATCTGGCAGCGCTGCCAGATGCTGTACATCTGCTCGCCAAGCAACCCAACAGGCGCGGTAACTGACTTGGACACCCTGAAAAAACTTATCGCCCTGTCCGATAAGTATGACTTCATCATCTGTTCTGATGAATGTTATTCAGAGATCTATTTTGATGAAGAACAGCCACCTGTCGGCCTGCTGCAAGCGTGCGCTGAACTGGGTCGTGATGATTACAAGAACTGTGTGGTGATGCACAGCCTGTCCAAACGTTCGAACCTACCGGGTCTACGCTCTGGATTTGTAGCGGGCGATTCTGCTCTGATGATTCCATTCCTAAGCTACCGTACTTACCACGGTTCAGCGATGCCGATCCAGCATCAACTGGCTTCTATTGCAGCCTGGAATGATGAAGAGCATGTGTTTGAGAACCGTGAACAATATCGCCGCAAGTTTGATGCGGTAATTGAAATTCTATCTCCGGTTTTGGATGTAAAAGAGCCGGATGCGAGCTTCTACCTGTGGGCCAAAACTCCGATTGATGACGATAAGTTTGCTCAGGGGCTATTCGCTTCTCAAAACGTTACCGTTCTGCCGGGTCGTTACATTTCACGCGAAAAAGACGGCATACTTGCTGGCTCCGGTTTTGTACGTATGGCTCTGGTTGCCACGGTGGAAGAGTGTGTGGAAGCAGCAAAACGTATCCGTACATATGTTGAGAGCCTGTAAGGAAAACACTCTATGATTACGCTTTACGGCATTCCAAATTGCGACACCATCAAAAAGGCACGGAAGTGGCTGGAAGCAAATGACTGCGACTATCAGTTCCACGATTTCCGTAAAGATGGACTGCAAGAACAACAGTTAAAAAGTTGGGTAGCTGAATTAGGCTGGGAAGTATTGCTGAATAAACGCGGTACCACATGGCGCCAGCAACCTGACGACGTAAAAGAAAGTATTGATGAGGCATCAGCTATCGAGCTTATGCTGGAGTACCCCGCTATGATCAAACGCCCGGTTCTGGATACCGGCGCAGTACGCAAAGTGGGTTTTAAAGATACAGAATATGCAGCGCTGCTGGGTTAACAGCACGCGAGTCTAACGAATTAAAAATTTAAAAAATCTGGAGAGTCACATGGCAAATTTTGCTTTCGGTCTGGGTGTAGGCACTAAATCTTCTGCGGGCGAACTGCTAGAGGTTTATTACAACGCTCCTGTGTTGAACGCAAGCGATAACTTCATCGCTGCTGTAGCCGAAAAAGTTGGTTACGAAGGTGGCAATGCTGCTATCGAAATCAATGCATCTCAACTGAAAGACCTTGAAGCGGCCTTCCTGTCTGTTGATGCCGAAGAACAGGCAGAAATCACAGAAGTTCTGGCGGGTACAGCTCAAGCTCTGGTCGTTTGTATTCTGGAAGCGGACGAAGCACCGACGACAACTGCAGAAGCTTACCTGAAGCTTACCCTGCTATCTCAACGCCTGGCACAGCCACACGGCATTAACCTGAGCGGCATCTTTGGCCTGCTACCTAACGTAGCCTGGACCAACGAAGGCGCAGTTTCTCTGGATGACCTGCCAAAACGTCAACTGGCGGCACGTGCACAAGGTCGTGTTCTGAGCGTTAACTCTGTAGATAAATTCCCGAAAATGACGGATTACGTTGTACCAGCAGGTATCCGTATCGGTGATGCTTCACGTGTTCGCCTGGGTGCTCACGTAGGTGAAGGCACTACCGTAATGCATGAAGGCTTTATCAACTTCAACGCAGGTACTCTGGGTGTCAGCATGATTGAAGGCCGTATCTCAGCAGGCGTTGTTGTAGGTAACGGTTCTGATCTGGGTGGTGGCTGCTCTACTATGGGTACTCTGTCAGGCGGTAACAATGTAGTGATCTCTGTAGGTGAAAACTGCCTGCTGGGTGCCAACGCCGGCCTGGGTCTGCCAATGGGTGACCGCTGCACCCTGGAAGCCGGTTTGTATGTAACTGCAGGCTCTAAAGTCACTGTTCTGGATGATCAGAACAATGAAGTTGAAACAGTAAAAGCTGCAGAACTGGCGGGTAAGTCTGACTTACTGTTCCGCCGCAACTCTCAGAACGGCCGCATTGAAGTTAAGACTAATAAGTCTGCGATTGAGCTGAATGAAGAGCTACACAAGCACAACTAAAAACTGAGCCCGAGCTATTGCGCTTGGTCATTCTGCGTTAAAACCTGCTTCAAAATGCTCAGCTACTTCATGTAGCTTCCGCCTTTTCAGCAGGTTTTGCCTTGTCTGACCAGCGCTCACTACGCTCTGACTTCAGTTTTACTCTATCCTTACTCGAGCAGTAACAAATCTGGAACCCACACATGACTCAATCTCACTCTGCAACTATTGAACTGGCTCAAGATCTGATCAATCGCCGATCTGTAACACCTGAAGATGCAGGCTGTCAGGATGTGATGATTGAACGTCTTGAAGCGCTGGGTTTCAAAATTGAGCGCCTGCAGTTTGAAGAGGTTAAAAACTTCTGGGCACGTCGTGGCGATTCCGGGCCGGTGTTCTGCTTTGCAGGACATACCGATGTCGTGCCTTCCGGTCCTGAAGAGCGCTGGGAATTCCCACCGTTCGAAGCGACTATTGAACAAGGTATGCTTTGTGGTCGTGGTGCAGCGGACATGAAAGGCAGCCTGGCTGCATTTATTACGGCGGTAGAACGCTTTATAGAACATCACCCTGACCATGATGGCTCCATCGCTCTTCTGATCACCAGTGACGAAGAGGGGCCGTGGGTGAACGGCACAACACGTGTAATTGATCACCTGGAAGCTCGTGATGAGAAAATCAATTGGTGCATTGTTGGCGAGCCTTCCAGTACCGAAAAAGTTGGCGATGTCATCAAGAACGGTCGACGCGGTTCTCTGGGCGCATCCTTGACGATTCGTGGTGTGCAAGGGCACGTAGCCTACCCACATCTGGTTAAGAACCCTATCCATATGGCCGCACCGGCACTGGCCGAATTGTCGGCAGAGGTATGGGATGAGGGCAACGATTTCTTCCCACCCACCAGCTTCCAGATTTCCAATATTAATGGTGGTACTGGAGTGACTAACGTCGTTCCGGGCCATGTGGATGTGATGTTTAACTTTCGCTTCTCCACTGAAGTAACTGCAGACGAACTCAAGGTTCGTGTCCGTGACATCCTCAATAAACACAATCTGGAATGGGATATCGACTGGACTCTATCCGGCAACCCATTCCTGACTGCCGAAGGCGACCTGGTTGAAGCCTGCCAGCAATCGATCAAAGCCATTACGGGCATGGAGACAGAACTCTCGACCTCCGGCGGTACATCCGATGGTCGCTTTATTGCGCCTACCGGTGCCCAGGTTGTAGAACTCGGGCCGATCAACGCGACCATCCACAAGGTTAACGAACGCGTACGTTGCGATGATCTGGATACCCTGTCGGATCTGTACGAAAACATACTCGCACGTCTGCTTAGCAAATAAATCCGGCGCCTGATATGCAACTCTCTTGCCCTGTTTGTAAATCTGATCTGCTCCAACAGGGCAAAAACCTGCATTGTGAGAACAATCATAGTTTTGACGCGGCTCGTCAGGGCTACTGGAATCTCCTACTAGCCCACAAAAAGCGTTCGAAAGATCCTGGTGACAACGTTGATATGGTGGCATCAAGAAGGTCCTTTTTGGATAAGGGCTTTTATGCGCCTCTATCTGACGAGATCAATCGAATTGCCTTAGAAGCTTTGGGAGATACTCCCTCCCCCAACATTCTTGATATGGGCTGTGGCGAAGGTTATTACACCACCCGGTTATATGAGGCTCTGACTCAACAAGGCTTATCTCCCGACCTGGTCGGTCTGGATATCTCGAAACACGCGGTTAAAGCGGCGTGCCAACGCAATAAAGCGATCACCTGGCTGGTTGCTTCCGGTGCTGACATTCCCTTACCTGAAAGCACTCTGGACTTACAAATGGTCCTGTTCAGCCGCCTAATGCCAGAAGCTTTTGCAAAGCCCATGAAACCGGGCGCTATGCTACTGGTCGCATGGCCCGGTGAAGAACACCTGATAGAGCTGAGAAAGCTCATCTATCAGGAGATCAAACCCAGCAGCTTTGATCCTGCCAACACTTTAAACGGCCCATTTGAGTTAAAACAGAAGTCTAGAGTTAGCTTTCAGTTTGAACTTGAATCCAGCAATGATATCAATACGTTACTCGGCATGACTCCACACAGCCAGCGTTTATCAGCGGATGCAAAACAGATGATCTGTAATCAGGAACATCTGACGCTGACTGTAGATGTAAATTTAGGGCTTTTTACACGGCTATGAGTAAACTAGGCCAGTGGCTGCAAAAGCGCGCCGATAACCCGCAACAAAACCTGCTACTACTAGGCATTGGGTTTGTCGTATTTTTTGCCGGAATCCTGCTTCTTGGAATTGCAGAATACGCTCTAAAAAGCTCTCTCGCTCAGGAAATTCTAGCTCTGCTTGGCTTGATCATCATTGGGGTTGGGATCATACTGGCTGCCATCGGCTATCTAAGCCTCAGTGTTCTTCGCGTTTTACGCTTTATGATGAAAGATAAAAATGACTGATACCCGCCATCCAGATATCGAAATTTACGTCAAAGACCGCCCTGTTGGGAAGATTAAGGACTGGCTAATATCTCAGAGCCATGATTTTTCTGAGCTCTCCTCAAAAGGCCAGATTCATGAATTCAGCATGAACTTTCCTGATGGACCTGTTGATGTAATGATCCACGAAAAAGTTGCAGGCAAGGCCTGGGTCAGCGTCTGGTTTAAAACCAACAACACGCCTTGGAGCAAAGATCTGGATTGTGCGTATACCGCTGCTCAGGGAATGGAGACTCAGGTACGCTGCATTGCTTCAGGCTGGGCTGAAGGTGATGACCCGGATGAATACTGGAAAGTGGAAGGGAACAAGCAGGAAAAAATTCAATGGCAGTGCTGATCGGCCATACTGCTGATCAAGCGGCTTCCTGTATCTGCTGACGCGATGTTTCGATCTCATCAATCATCAGCTGCCCCGTAGACATCAAAGCAACCTTGGCATAATTATCTGAAGCGATCTGCTGCTGCCTTGGAGTGTGAGCATGTGTATACAGATACCCATTTACATAGGCAAAGTCACCAACTAAACCTTCATGAATCGCATTATTTAAACGCTCCACAACTTGATCGTCATAAAATTCATTTGGGTCAGGGTATACAGATTCTGGTTCTGGCAGTTTAAATTCAGCACCCGACGCAGCAACCACTTCCGGCTTGATCAGCATCTGATTCGAATGAATCATGCTCATCAACATTGAGAATTGTGCACCATTACCACTATGAACCGCTTGGCTCAAGTTGGAGGTATAACTCTCAATTTTGGTTTGGATCTGTTCGGTACGCATAAGTGAATAAATATTTCTAACTGCCAGTCCCGTTTTTATCGGCAAGCAGCTAAAATTCTTTATCGTCTAAACGCAATAAATTCAGGAAAATACGGCAAATGGGCAGATGGCGTCCCCCTCAACCAAGAAGCTCAAAATATATAACCTCTGAAGGGTATCAAAGGCTTAATCAAGAGCTGAAATACCTCTGGAAAGTAAAGCGCCCTGAAATCACGCAATCGGTAAAAGAAGCCGCTGCTCAAGGGGACCGGTCAGAGAATGCCGAGTACCCTTTATCACCCCATTAGCCATACTATTTTAATAATAGGAGACAGAAATCAATCCTTCCAAAATAGTATATATATTATTTTTTATACTATTTCTCATATTCTATTGCGCAGACAAACCAAAACACTTCCCCTTCTGGCGTGTTTACAACAACCTCGTCATCAACCTCTTTTCTCAATAATGCCCTAGCCATAGGCGAATCGATGGATATGTAATCATTACGTTCAAAGATTTCATCGTAACCAACAATCCTAAATTTCTTGGACTCTTCTTTACAATTCTCGATCTCAACCCAAGCACCAAAGAAAACTTTACCTTCTTGTTCAGGTGAGTAATCCACTACTTGGAGGCTATCTATTGACTTACGTAGATACCTAATCCGCCTATCTATTTCACGTAGCCTTTTTTTATTATATTGGTAATCCGCATTCTCACTTCTATCACCGAGACTTGCTGCCCATGCAACTTTTTGAGTGGTTTCCGGCCTCTCCTGACGCCACAACAAATTGAGTTCTATTTTGAGCTTATCAAAGCCTTCTCTAGTTATTAGTTTCGCCCTAGCCATAACCTCTCACTATGTAAATTTCATTGCACAGAAACCTCGATAGACTTAGGAATGTTACTCTAGAATGAAAGCAAAAAATTGATATTTATCAGTCTTTGTTTAACACACGATAATTGAGAGTAAATTTATTTACAGAGTTAAAACCCTTGAACCGCAACCTATCAAGTTAACGGTATTCCGTTTGTCAGATTAATATTATTTTTATCACGCAGTTGGATATCAAACCATAGTTTTGTAGCCGCATATCTCACTCTACCTTATTGTTTACACTACCCAATTATCGAAGCCCTCCTCGATCCAACCACATTTTGTAGATTTCAGAGGTCCACTTACTTTGAAAGAATGCTATTGCAGCCTCTTGCTCCTTATCACTCAGAGAACTTCCAAACCCAGGCATTGTTCCACCAAATTTAGCTCCACCTTCTTGCACAGTAGCTTTAAGACCTTTTAGCGGGTGATGCCACGCATGAGCCGAACCATTCAAGGGAGGTGGTGGGTATTTCCCATTAGGCAGAGGCTTTCTCCATTCTTTAGTTCCCTGTGCTCCTGCACCATGGCAGGTTGCACAATTATTGAGAAATACACTCTCCCCAAGATCTACTTGAGATTGAGTATACCAGCGGCCTTCAACCTTAGGCTCGGATTCAAAACACCCTGAAAGCACAGTCACCAGAGCCAGAGCAATTCCTGTTCGTATAATCATTTATCTAATTCTGCCTTCACCTTCAAATACTCTTCTTCAGAAATTTCACCTTTGGCATAACGCTCATCAAGAATATCAGTTGCGGTTGATGAAGGCTTACCCATTCCGGACAAAGCTTTTACGACTAACACAATCACCACAACGATAATCAATAACCAAATTATCATCCCGAACCAATGCCATCCTGATGAAAACATTCCATCTGTATGCCACATGATTAGCCTCCCACTTAATAGTTAGCGTATTCTGAGAACACTCCTACCTCGCCCTCAGAGTCGACGGAGTAAACTTTGAAATCATGTTTTGGAGCCCCCGGCATATCCATGCCTGGACTTCCTGATACCATCCCGGGGACCGTTAGAAGCTTTATATCTGCATTAGATAGAACCTTTTTAATATCCTGTGCAGGTACGTGCCCTTCGATAACCTTTCCATTGATCCTAGCCGTATGGCATGAATACCCCTGTTTTGGTACTCCCAGTTGCTCTTTCAATGGAGTCACATCAGAAAGCACATGGTCCCTGACAACAAAATTATGTTCTTTGAGATGTGTTATCCAGGTTTTGCAACAGCCACAGCTTTCGCTGCGGTATACATCAATTTCATATTTAGTATCGTCTCGCCCTTCCAACCAGTTAGGATCGCCAGCATAAGCAGGTAGGGAAATAGCTAAGAAAAGCACAATGGCAATTTTTTTAATGCTTGCAGTTACTTTATTCATTACTGTAAAACCTCTCCGTGACCCTCAGTACACAATTCTTCTAAAATCGGGCAATCATGATCCGCATTACCCGGACATGATTTTGACATTTTAATCAAAGCTAGCTTGATATCTTCGAGGTGCTTAATCTGACTCTGAACACGCTCTAGGTTATGCTGCACTTTCTCTTTCACCTCGGCGGATGCACGGTCAGGATCATGCTGAAGATCCAGAAGCTGCTTGCATTCATCAAGAGAGAAGCCCAGCCCTCTGGCCCGCTTTATAAATCCCAGTGTTTCTAACTGGTCCTCTGTGTAAAAGCGATAACCGTTATCGGACCGGCGAGCCTTGGGGATGATTCCCTTTTCTTCGTAAAAACGGATTGTCTTACTGGTCAGGCCAGTAAACTTTGCTGCTTGTGAGATATTCATTCTGATATTCCCTGCATAAGTTACATGCACCCACGCCTAAAGCTGATGGGTATTACTTTGGATAAGCAGGAAGCATTACGCTCCTGATGATTAGCTCATCAGGACTTGAGGGGGTCTATCTTTCTGGGTGATATACAGCGACATCAAAGTCGCCTTATAAATAGGCTTGGTAAAGGGTGGATAAGCTATGTCCAATGATGCAACACTGGAAATGGCAGAACAAAGATGTCCTCCACATGAACTCTGTAACTCGCACCCTGGCTGATCAGCACAATCAACGGCTGAATGCATATCACCTCCCATCTCTACCATAGAGTGCATATCAGAATACATATGCTCCATTGGCAAAGCTGCAGCCACACTCATCTGAGTTGTTCCAAACAACGTCATTAAAAGTGCAAAGATGGTGAAAAACCGTTTCATGTTCATGCCTTTTAATATAGCTCCACACTACCCACTGTGACAATAGGGTCTAAAAATAGTTTTTTATTTTTTACCGCTTTTCTTGACCTTACTCTAACTGGAAGGCTTAAGCTGAATTAAATCGTAAGGGAAATACAACCATGTCCGAAGCTACAGAAGAGACTCGAAGCATTAAATTCTCACGTGTAGGAGACAGTGAGAAACTAACAGAAGAGTTATCCAACCTTGATGGAGTAATCGGGTTGCTGATGGCTGAAGATGGGTTAGAGTTTTCATACGATGCAGCACAAATTCAGTGGAAAGGGATAGAACAGGTATTAACTAACAACCAGTTTGAATTGAAATCCGGCCTACTGAGCAAATGGAAACGTAGTTGGTACCAATATTCAGATGTAAATATCAGGGACAGTTTCAACCACAACCCCCATTGCTGTAACAAACCACCGAAATAACACTGAAACGGAAGTAACGGCGAGAAAGATGAAATATCTCATTCCTAAAAACTGGCATTATATTTTGATAGCTTCTCTAGTTTCCTGGAATAGCCTATCTTTCGCTAATAATCATCCAGATACGGCACCCTCTCACCATGCCACAGCTGCTGAGTGCCTCGGGATATCTGAAAGCAATCTATCCAATTTCGATTTTGGCCACTGTTCGCCTTCAATTTCAGCAATCTTTCCACCACAGAGTGTTTCAGCGGAATTTATCGCTGCTTCACCCCACGATGATATTGATGACCTCTATCAGCTCCATCTCTATCTTCGTGAAAAGAAACCCCCTCGCTTTCCCTTCACTCCAAATCAACAAGCTAACTCAGCGTAAGCTGAAATGGAGTACTGAACTGGTCGGGTTTTACCCTCCGCCACTGTCACAATTCTTATACGCGGCCGACCAGTTCCTTTTTAAGTAGAGGTTCACATGAAAAAGTTAATTGCCACATCACTACTATCAATAGTTTTTATTACCCCGGAAGTTATCGCAGGGATAAAAGAGCACGATGCCCATGGGATGCATCACCACAACGAGATGATGAATAAGCATCACATGAGTATTGGGCAACCTGGCAAAGACTCTGAGATCACCAAAACCCTATCGATTAACGCCAGCGATCAAATGAATTTCAGCCTGAGCAGCATCGAGCTTAAGGCAGGGCAAACCATTGAGTTTGTCGTAACAAATACCGGGCAACTTCCCCATGAATTTGTTCTTGGCACACGTGAACAGATCGAGATGCATCGCCAAGAGATGAGGGATATGCCGGATATGAAGCATTCCGACAACAACACACTATCTTTAAAACTAGGCGAGACAAAAACTCTGATATGGAAATTTACTTCCGTTGGTGACTTCATAGCCGCATGCACCTTACCCGGGCATTACGAGGCAGGAATGATTACAAAAATAAACGTCGGTAAGAGTCTATAAGGGGAACCCTATGAAAAAACAATCACTACCAAAACATATAAACTCCAGCAGACGCCGCTTTGTTACCGGCTTAGCAATGGGTGGAGTGTTGGCGGGATTCGGCTTTAAATCCCAATCTTTATTTGCCGCTGCATCACAAACCGGCACCCCTGAACTGAGGGGCAATAACTTTGACCTCACAATAGGTAAGCAAGCGGTTAATTTCACAGGTGCTCCACGTTTTGCTACAACCGTTAACGGTTCCTTACCCGCCCCTGTGCTGCGCTTCAAAGAGGGTGAAACTGTAACGCTACGTGTTACCAATACTTTAGCTGAAGACAGTTCTATCCATTGGCATGGATTGATTCTCCCTCCGGAAATGGATGGTGTACCCGGCTTATCCTTTGCTGGAATCAAACCCGGCGAATCCTATAACTACCAGTTTAAAGTCACACAGTCTGGCACCTACTGGTATCACAGCCATTCAGGGTTTCAGGAACAAACGGGGCTTTACGGAGCCATCGTAATTGAACCCAAAGAACCACCACCGTATACCTATGATCGCGATTATGTCGTTATGCTATCGGATTGGACTGATGAAGATCCAAATGACGTCTATGCCAAGCTCAAGAAGATGAGTCACTATTACAACTTCAACGAGCGAACACTCAACGATACTTGGCGCGATATTAAGGAAAAAGGTGTTGAAGCGACATTTCAGGAGCGTGAGATGTGGAATGTCATGCGCATGAGCCAAACAGATATCTCTGATGTGACTGGATATACCTATAGCTTTCTGATGAACGGTATTACACCTGCAGAGGGTTGGAAGGGATTATTTAAAAAAGGTGAAAAAGTATTACTGCGCTTCATTAACAGTGCTGCGATGACATTCTTTGACGTTCGCATCCCCGGTCTGAAGATGACAGTTGTTGCAGCGGATGGTCAATATGTTCAACCCGTTTCAGTTGACGAATTCAGAATTGGTGTCGCTGAAACCTATGATGTAATTGTAGAACCTGAGCATGACATGGCCTACACAGTTTTTGCACAAGCCATTGATCGATCAGGCTATGCCAGAGGTACGCTCACCCCGGATTACGCTTTAACTGGTGAAGTTCCTGCTCTTGATCCAGTACCACTGCTAACCCACACCGATATGGGTATGGGCATGGACCACAGCATGCACAACATGGACAAATCTTCACCGATGGATCATTCGCAGCACAATATGCATAACTCCGGAAAAATGGACCACTCCCAGCACAACATGAATAGCTCGGGGCAAATGGATCACTCACAGCACAACATGAATAGCTCGGGGCAAATGGATCACTCACAGCATAGCATGACAAATTCTGGGGGCATGGACCACTCCATGCATTCCAATAGTAGTCAGGGAATTAAGCATGCAGACACCGAGTACGGTCCTCATGTGGATATGCGGGCCGATAATCCGCAATACCGATTAGATGACCCTGGGGTAGGTTTAAGAAACAACGGACGACGCGTTTTGACTTACGCAGACCTGAAAAACCTCAACCCAACACCTGATCCGCGTGACCCAACTCGTGAAATTGATCTGCACCTTACAGGTAACATGAGTCGTTACATGTGGTCAATCAATGGAGTTAAGTACAGTGATGCAGATCCAATTCAGCTGAAATACGGAGAACGAGTACGCATCAATTTTGTTAACGACACCATGATGAACCATCCTATGCACCTACATGGCATGTGGAGTGACCTCGAAACAGGTGATGACCGGTACATCCCTCGTAAACACACTGTAGTAGTACAACCAGGAGCTAAAATCAGTTACCGAGTAACTGCAGATGCTAAAGGTAAATGGGCATACCACTGCCACTTGATCTATCACATGCTTGGCATGTTCCGCGAAGTACACGTTAGTTAAGAGGGAGAGTGAGATGAATAATACTATTAAGAAAACACTAGTTTTAGCCATGTTTGCCCTTCCGTTCCAGGCAGAGGCCGGAGGTAAAGATGACCCACTTTTAACCATGATCACTATTGATCAGTTAGAAAAAAGGGATGCCAACTCCAGCAAGCCATTTGCTTGGGAAGTACAGGGCTGGGCCGGGTACGATCTTGATAAATTTGTTTTTAAAACCGAAGGTGAGCGAGCAGACGGGGAAACAGAAAAAGCCGAGTTACAATTGCTGTATAGCAAAGCTATAGATCCCTATTGGGACATTCAATTTGGCATAAGGCATGATTTCTACCCCAAGCCGACCCAGGACTGGGCCGTCATTGCCCTGCAAGGTGTAGCTCCCTACTATTTTGAAACTGATGCAAGCCTGTTTATTGGTGAAGATGGCCAAACTGCTCTGCGATTAGAATCCGAGTATGAAATGATGCTTACTCAGCAATGGGTACTATCGCCTGAAATAGAGCTGAACATTCATGGTCAGAATGATGAGGAGCGAGAGATTGGCTCCGGCCTCTCAAACATTGAAGCAGGCCTTCGCCTTCGTTACGAAGTGAAACGGGAATTTGCCCCCTATATTGGCATTCACTGGGAGAAAAAATTCGGTAAAACCTCAGATTATGCGCGTGAGGAGGGTGAAGACACCAGTGACACTCAATTTGTGATTGGAGTTAGAGCCTGGTTTTAATTATCCGGTTTAACTTTAATAGTTAAAAAGAAGCCTGCAAGGCTTCTTTTTTTATACTCATAATAAAAATATTTATTCCCAACAAAGCATCAATATGTAACAAAACATTCACATGACCAACTTGACCTTCCATCGACTGTAAAGCCTATAAATTAGGGCAGGCAGAACACATTAATACCTGCCGTCCCATAATAGATGTAAAAAGGTGACAGAGATGAAAACTATTAAATACACCCTTGCTTGCTTTTTATTAATACTAGGATCAGCCGTAGCACAAGCAGATAATGAAAACTATACCGCAAATATAACCGTAAAAAATTCAAACTTAGTTAAATCAAGAAATATAAACTTAGATAATACTTCTTCACCTTCCATACTTTCAGGAAGATTAACAAGAAGTTACTTAAGCCGAGATATAGAGCCCGGATTTATAAATGCCGCTATTGTAGGGCATGATGGTGATATAATTGAAAACCAGAAATGGGAGCTAGAATATCTTTTCGATGGGGATAATGATCGGTTTTCTAGCTTTGAATTCTCATTATCATCTTCAGCCGAATCGATTAAAGAAATTATAATTACTCACCAAGGGTTTTAACCTTATAAAAAGATGTTGGCCAATCTTATTTATATAAGATTGGCCATCCATTTAAAATATTTAGACCTTATAGTATCCACAAGACCCATAATAAAAAGCGTCTTGAATAATCCAATCAGCTGCAGCGCAATATTTAATGAAGAAAAATTTCATTAAAAAAAAGCATAAGCTTGACCTTCCAGCGACTAGAAGCCTTAACATTAATATGAACAAAATATAAAGAAGGAACATATTATGAAAAACTTAATTCCAATAGCTCTAATTTTAGGAACAATGAGCTTAAGTAACGTTGCCGCAGCCGATGAGAAACATTATATGCAACATTCAGGTGATGGCCATCAAGGGCATATGATGAAAGGCAAAGACCACCAAGAAGGGAAAGTTGAGGGACATGAGCTTTCGGAAGAATATACAAAACCAGCTCCATCATCAACTGACACACATTACATGCAACACACGGGAGACGGGCACCAGGGGCATATGATGGAAGGTAGAAAACACACTAAAGGAGCTAAAACGGAACATGATCCCGATTGGAACAAGCACAAGCACCCTGACCCTAAAGGGAAGCACTACATGCAACAAACAGGTGAAGGTGATCAAGGTCATATGATGGAAGGAGATAAACATCCTTCCAACTAATAAACTTTCATTACGCCTCTTGCAGGGATCAGGCTCTCCCTGCTGGAGTAACGTAACAGTTCATCCCTCTGATAAGTAATCCACTAAATCAGATAAATCGGTTTTTTGAAAGTTCCAGCGTAGCATTGCATCATCTAACAGGTGGCTAGTCATCAGAAAATCAAGAAGCTAATTTAGATCAGGTAGTAAGTTGATTTTTATAGCTTAATCCAATTAATTAAACTGATCTAATTACTACTTCTTTGTAGATAAATAATAGACTCCATATTTGAATTATTATAAGCATCGCTATTTAGCGACATGTTTCTTCTCAAGGCATAATTTGTGGTTCGAAAGCACTTCAATGATTCGGCAATCAGCCACTGTCCCCCCAGCACATTGCTCTATCATACGTTTCAGCTCCTTTTTCATTCCTTGTAATCGTTTAATCTTCGATTCCACATCCGTCAAATGATTTCGAGCGATAGTATCTACATCACCACAGGAGTGGTTGGGGCTATCATTCAGCGTCAGTATTTCTCGAATTTGCTCCAGCGAAAAACCAAGCTCCCGGCTATGGCGGATAAAAGCAAGTCTGTCACAATGCGCCTGGCGATAGATACGCTGATTTCCAGCCGTCCGCTCTGGAGTAGGTATGAGACCTATCTGTTCGTAGTACCGAATGGTCTGTACCTGACAATTACCTGCTAAAGCGACCTCTCCGATCGAATATTTTTTACTCACGTAAATTAGTCCTTGAACCTAAAGTTACTTTAGGTATTAAGCTTATACTAGAAAGAAAATCAATTCAGATTAAGGGGCAGATATGGCTGGTTGCGGTTGTAGTAGCAATGTTCAATTTGATGGTGTTTCCGCCGAGTACAAACGAATCCTATGGATCGTGATAGCTATCAATGTGGTTATGTTTGTGGTTGAAATGGGAGCCAGTATCGCATCGCAATCAATGGCGCTCAGAGCTGATGCTCTTGATTTCCTAGGGGACAGTTTGACCTACAGCATTACCCTGTTGGCGATAGGGCACTCTCTGCGCTGGAGAGCCTCAGCCGCGCTATTTAAAGGCATAACCCTCGCACTCATGGGGCTATGGGTATTGGGATCGACTCTCTACCGTACCCTTGTCCTAGAGATTCCAAATGAAATGATCATGGGGTCGGTGGCTATGATGGCTTTCACTGCCAATCTCATCAGTGCAGTGTTGTTATTGAAGTATCGAAATGGAGACAGCAATGTTCGTTCAGTCTGGCTCTGTAGCAGAAACGATGCTATTGGTAATTTGGCTGCATTATTGGCAGCGGGTGCGGTTTTTGCCACTCAGAACCCTTGGCCCGATTTGATTGTCGCTTTTGCGATGGCGTTACTTTTTTTTCATTCAGCATCGTTGATCTTGCGTCAAGCCATTGCTGAACTTCGTCAGGAATAGGTGAAAGCTTCTGAATATCAGTCTGTTAAATTCATCAGAAAAAATTAGAAGGTCATTAAATCCCAGGCTGAAGTCGGGCTCTATACAACGAAACTACCGTTCCTGATAATACCTGCACATTTGACGCTGAGCTTGGCCCTGACGTCTTCTAACCACAGAGCGATTAGATTAAGCTCAAAGGTAATTGCAATCTAACAGAGAATCCCTTTGGTTCTCTGTTAGCAAATAAAATTTGCCCTTGATATTGTTCAACAATAGTTTGGACTATATTGAGCCCAAGGCCATGTCCTTTGGCCTGTTCATCCAATCGTATGCCGCGCTTAGTTAAGCGTTCAATTTGGCTTTTTGAGCACCCAGGCCCGTCATCGTTCACTACTACCTCAAACTGGTCTAACCCGCCGTTTATATCCACACTTATGACTCCGTCACACCATTTTGCTGCGTTGTCCATGAGGTTGCCCATTAACTCATTAAAATCTGATTGTTCACCTGGAAAATGAGATTGTGGGTCGATGTTGATATCAAATGTCAGCAGTTTATCGGGGTAGATTAATTTAATTGTAGCCGCTAGGTTTTCAACTGCGGTAACAATAGAAAAGTTCTCGGACTGATGCCCTCTACCAGATATACGGGCTCGCTTTAATTCACTTGAGATTATCAGATTGAGTTGTTCAGCCTGTTCGATTAGTTGCCCTCGAATCACAGGAGTAAGCCCGTTATCCTTGGTTTCAGCAATTTGTGTGATTACTGCAATCGGTGTTTTCATCGCATGAGATATATTTCCCACAGCATTTTTACTACGCTCGTTTCGGCTATGTAGATACCCTAGTAGTTGGTTAATAGCGCTGACTAAAGGGGATATCTCACTGATGTCACTGTTGGGTAGAGTGGGTTTTTCACCCCGTTGTAGGGCATCGATCTGACTTTTTATCGGGTCTAATTTGGAGAAGGTTTCGCGGATAACTTTTCGCTGGAGTAGCAGAACAATTGCTAAGGCTAGAATAATGGCGAATAGCATGTAGCTATGATTTTTATCGAGTTCAGCCAGCGCCGCTGTAGTTTCCTGAATAACTATAAACTGCATAGAATCAGAAAAGGTTTGGCTTAGGATTAAGAAACTACGGTCGTTGTTATCCTGAAATTCATGGAACCCGGGTGCGTTAAACCAGCCGTCTAATGGATACTCGCTGACAAGTCCTGGCGCTGAACTCCAACTACTTATTTGGCTACGGATAACATAAATATGGCTACTGTGCTGCGGCAGGTTAAGCGTTAGCGAGGTACGCTGTTCGGGCGTGGTATGTCGTAAATGTTGCGCCAGCGCTGATCCTTCATGCTGCAGTTGTTGTTTTTGCATCTTTAGGTAAAGGTTGTCAGCCCACCATGAGTGGAAAAAAGTCAACGCCGCAATCAAGGCTAATGCAATAAGGATAAAGCGCTTAAGCAGAACCTTCTCAATCGAAATCATAATA
This sequence comes from Neptuniibacter sp., assembly GCA_050633685.1. Taxonomy (GTDB): domain Bacteria; phylum Pseudomonadota; class Gammaproteobacteria; order Pseudomonadales; family Balneatricaceae; genus Neptuniibacter. Next base: position 47,889 of record JBOEHA010000024.1, read on the forward strand.
AGCCTTTGTAGCGATAACCTTGAAAGCGCCGATTTTCTATTACCTTTTTCCCCAGCTTAGTGCGTAAACGACGGATATAGCTTTCGACAATATTACTTTCCCGTTCGGCATCAAATTGATACAGAGTATCGAGCAGTTTCTGTTTACTATAGAGCCGACCCGGGTTACGCAAAAAATGCTGTAACAGACGATATTCGGTGGAAGTCAGAGAGATACGCTCGCCGCTTTCCAGAATGATTGCATCTTGGGTACTTTCATCTAAGCCAATGCCTCCGGCTGAAAGGTTCGGGCATTGGTGAGGTTTACTGCGACGAAGTAGAGCTTCTAAACGCACCAGTAGTTCTTCCTGACGGAAAGGCTTACAGACATAATCATCTGCCCCCGCTTGAAAAGTTATAACTTTCTCTTCCCAATTATCCCGAGCAGTCAGCACTAATACCGGCGTATGCTTATGACTCTGCCGCCATTCGGTAAGGAGAGACAAGCCACTACCATCAGGCAATCCTAAATCCATAATGATAATGTCGTAGCTGATTTCATTCGTCATATAGCGCGCGTCACTCAGCGTACCGCTGACATCAACTATATAGCCAGAAGCCTCTAAGTTATGTTGTAGCTGGTGCGCTAAATTAAGATCGTCTTCAATCAGCATAAGGCGCATGTTGATCTCCTAACCGTTGGAGACTGCAACAGTGTTGCAGCCTCAACTGAGTATTACTCCTCAGTCGGGTACTTATATTTTGAGAATACGTCATAGAGTGATGGTATCACCAGCATAGTGAGCAAGGTTGATGAAATTAATCCACCGACTACAACTGTGGCTAAAGGCTTTTGGATTTCCGAACCTATATCAGTCGACAGAAGAATAGGAATAAGGCCTAAAGCGGATGTCAGCGCCGTCATTAAGACCGGGCGCAAGCGTGAACAAGCACCTTCATACACCGCTTCAGCCATACGCTGGCCATCCTGTATTCTCAAATTGATACTTTCCACCATGACAACGCCGTTAAGTACGGCCACGCCAAACAGTGTAATAAATCCAACCGAGCTAGGTACGGACAGATACTGACCGGAAATAAACAACGCTGCGACACCCCCAATTAGCGCCAATGGCAGATTGAGTAATACCAAAGCTGCCTGCCCTAAGGAGCCAAACGAGAAATACAGCAGCAAACCGATCAAAACAATAGATAAGGGCACAACTATCATCAAACGTGCCTGAGCGCGCTGCTGGTTTTCGAATTGGCCACCAATATCTACGGTATAGCCTGCTGGGAGATCGACGTCTTGTTCAATCGCGGTATAGATATCGGCTACCACGCTGCCCATATCACGGTCTTGTACATTAGCTTGAATCACCACGCGGCGTTGGACATCATCCCTGCGGATTTGCGGCGGACCTTCTTCTATCGCCACTGTCGCTATATCACCCAAGCGAACGATAGCGCCATTGCTGGCTTGTAGGCGCAACTGTCTTAAATCTGCAGCAGATTTACGTTGATCTTTCTTCAGACGAACATAGATATCATAACGTTCGTTACCGTTGATCACTTGACCCGCACTTTGGCCGCCGATACCTGTTTCCACAAGTTGAATCACATCAGCTACAGCTAAACCATAACGAAACAGTTGTTCACGGTTAGGGCGGATCACTAACTGCGCTTCACCTTCTACTTGCTCCATTGCTACATCAGTGGTGCCGGGGATCTGTTGCACCACCCGTTCGATCTCGCGGGCTTTATTCGCAAGGGTATCCAGCTCGCTGCCAAATAGTTTAATCGCCAACTGAGCTTTAACACCGGAGAGCAATTCATCTACACGGGTCGCTATAGGTTGTGAGAAAGTGAATAACAAGCCGGGATGCACTTCTAGACGTTCTTGCATTAATTCCTGTAACTCACGGCGATTGCTGGCGCTAGTCCATTCATTAACTGGTTTGAGACCAATATAAATCTCGATATTAGACACTGGCTCTGGGTCTCCGCCTACTTCTGCTCGGCCAATCCGGCTCAAGGCATAAGTTACTTCGGGGAATGCCAAAATCTCCTGCTCTAACTTAGGTGCTACCGAGAGAGCTGTTTGCAGGTTGGCTGAAGGCGCTAAAGTAACACGTAAGTTGATGGTGCCTTCTTCCAGCTCTGGTACAAACTCCGTACCTAGACGTGGAAGTAATAACAGGGTACCAACCACAGCCAAACCTGCAGCAGAGAGCAACCATTTTCGTTGTTTTAGTACACTGTTTAAGAGTTTACGGTAGGCCCGGTCAATTGGCTTTAGCAATGGGCTTTCTTTTTCTCGAATACCCTTACGGAACAGCAAACTAGCCAGTGCAGGAACAACAATCAATGCGACTAGCAGGGCCGCTAGCATGGCGATAATAATGGTGATCGCCATGGGCTGGAACAGCTTGCCTTCCACCCCTTGTAAACTGAACAGAGGTGCAAACACGACAATAATAATCATCACTGCGAAGAAGACTGGACGAGCGACCTCTTTCGCCGCCATGATAATCCGTATCGAAATACCGTGGTCATCTTTACTTGCCGCGAATGGGTCTTCAGTACCTGGAGCTGTATGGCCTTCGTGGCGTTGGTCTGGGTGGCTTAAGTGCTTAAAGATGTTTTCCATCATTACCACGGCACCATCAACCATCATACCGATGGCAATAGCAAGTCCGCCTAAAGACATCAAATTAGCGGACATCCCATTAAATGACATAAACGCAAGCGCTAAACCAACCGACAGTGGAATGGAGAGAAGTACCAACGAGGTTGCGCGCAGGTTTAATAGAAATAACGCCAATATAATCACGATAAAGATAAATGCCTGAACTAGAGCAGTTACCACCGTGCTGATCGCTTTTTGTACCAGATCAGATTGATCATAATAGACTTCGAAGGTGACGCCATCTGGCAGAGCACGATTGATCAGATCGATCCGTTCTTCAATCGCTTGGATAGTCGTATTGGTATTGCTACCCATACGTTTAAGGACAATACCAGATACCACCTCACCAAGATTTTCTATGTCACCGTCATTATTTTTACGTGACATCGTTACAGCGCCTTGGCGGATCTCACTGCCAAACTCAACCGTGGCAACATCGCCTACACGGACCAGAGCTCCATCGACCTCTTGTAGGGGAATTGCAGCAATATCTTGCAAGCCCTGACGGTCGCTACGTAACCAACCAACGCCACGAACAACCAACTGTTCACCGCCACGGTCTAAGTACCAGCCGCCAGCATTACGGTTGTTTGCTTCAATTGCTGTGATTAAGTCATCGCTATTGATCTTGTAGGCCAGCAGGCGTTCGGCATCCAGATTGACCTGATACTGGCGAACTTCACCGCCAAAAGAGAGCACATCGGTCACACCATCAACCGGCATTAATAACAGTTTTACCACCCAGTCGTTGAGGCTACGCAGTTGCATCACATCATATTCACTGCCAGGTTCTGCTTTTAACAGATACTGATAGATCTGCCCTAGACCAGAGGTATTTGGTCCCATTTCAGGAATACCTACACCGGCTGGGATCATCTCTTTAGCCACTTGTAGTTGCTCAAATACCTGTTGGCGGGCAAAGTAGATATCGGTACCTTCCTTAAACACAACCGTAATTCCGGCAAGGCCCGTTTTAGAGATAGAACGTACCTCTTCAACATCAGGCATAGCATACATAACCGACTCAATTGGGAAGGTGATGAGCTGTTCGACCTCTTCGGCAGCTAGCCCTGGAGCTTCAGCATTTACTGCAACTTGGATATTAGTTACATCAGGGAAGGCATCAAGATTAAGTCTGGGGATTAAAAATACGCTGCCAATTAACGCAGTGAATACGGCTATTACCACCAGAAGTCGGTTGGTAACTGACCAGGTTATTAGTCTGTTTAACATCTCGAAATCCTAGTGGTTGTGGATATCAAAGCCAGCTTTGGCTTGCTCTGAAGCGAGAAAAAAAGTACCCGAAGTGACGACCTTAGAACCTAGTGGCAGCCCCTTAATAACGCGCCCCTCACCAGTCTCACGAATGACTTCTATTTCCTCTAATTTATACTCACCGGGGGATTGCTCGATAAAAACACCCCAGTCACCATCAGGGGTGCGGGTGAAAGCGGCTTCCGGTAGGTGTAACTGCCAAGTGTGTTTATCCAGCGGCATAACCACCTGAGCAAATTGTCCCGGGTGGAGGCGATGCTCCTGATTATTGACACTGATTCGCGCCATACGGGTACGAGTAACTTCATCCAGGCTATGTGCGAATCGCAACAACTCCCCCTGATATGCATCAGCCCCAACAGTGAGAGAGATCTGTGCACCCTTGCTCAAGGTTAAAGGCAGATTAGGTGGTAGTTGTGCTTCCACCCAGACAGTTGTTTCATCGACCAGCGTAAATAAAGGGTCGCTGCTGCTGATTTGTTGGCCAATCAAAAAATCATCTTGTTGTACTACACCTGCATGCGGTGCCTTCAGTACAAACTGACCTAAAGGATGTTTGCTGGGCTGGTTCAGTTGGTTTTCGATCTCGCTGTTAGAAAGTCCAAACGCACTGACCTTAGTCAGACTTTGTTGGAAATTAGTTTGGGCCTGACTATAGCGGTTTTTACCCGCAAGGCTCTTGCCCAGTTTACGTACGATCTCCCACTCTTTCGCGTCATTTTTAAGGTCAGAGAAACGGTCTGCAAGTTCATCAGAAAACAGAGAAACCAACGGCTGCCCTTTAACGACATGATCACCTAACATGACATGGCGCTGAATTACGCGGACATCTGCTTGGGGGGAGACAATGCTGCTGTTATAGCGGTTAATTACGACTTCGCCTGGGACTATTCGGCTATCTGCTAGCAATACTGGCTTGAGTTTGGTGGTTTTCAGGTCGATCATCGCTTGCTGTTTGGCATTTAGATGAACAGTGCCGTTCTCTTCTTCATGTCCATGTTCATCTTTATTGCCGTGAGCATGCCCATCGTCATCGCTGTGCTCTTCTGCGGAAGCATTCTCATAACTTTCTTTATGCAGGAGTTCAGTTTCTTCAGCGTGATCATGGTCTTCTTCGTGTAGGTGTTCCGCTTCTTTGGCGTGATCATGCTTTTCTTCGTGTTGATGTTCCGCTTCTTCGGCGTGATCATGGTCTTCATTGTGCTGGTGCTCGGATTCTTCAGCGTGATCATGGCCTTCTTCATGCTGGTGTTCAGTTTCTTCGGCATGATCATGGCTTTCTTCGTGCTGGTGCTCAGTTGCTTCAACATGGTCAGGGCCTTCTTTGTGCTTATCCTCAGTATGGCCGCTATGTTCTGTGTGGTTATGAGCCTCTGTGGCTACATTCTTTTGTGTCGGCGTAGGATGGTTGTCACCTGCAGAAGCGTTGCCAACTACAGCCGCTAGTAACAAATTGCTGACGAGTAAAGGTAGAGTTTTCTTTTGCATAACGAGTATCTCAGTGATGAAGGCCAAAAATTACTGCTGATCTAACCAGTCTTGGAGTTGGTTGCTGGTATGAAGCCAGTCAATCAGTCGGATATCGGATTCAGTGTTCAAATTGATGTCTGCAGCCAATGCTTGATTCAGTTGCTGTAAGTTCTGCAGATAATCCGTAGTTGTCAGTTCACCAAGCTTCCACAGTTTTTCCAGTTGGCTATTCAATTGCACAAGACTGCGTTGGCCGGGCTTTTGCCAGATTTGCTGTAATGACTGTTGTTGCTTCAAGCTAGACCAGCTACGTTGTAGAGCTGTTTCTGTCTCGACGCGAACTTGGGCTAACGCTAAATCTGAAGTTTTAGCCCGAGCATTTGCGGCATCGACTTCAGCGCTATAGCTGTTGCGAATATTCAGGGGGAAACTGATGGAAAGTGCTACGACATCATCATCACCATCTTGTCCAAACCCTAGTCCCAAGGTTGGCTCTGCTTTGCTCTCGTTGACCGATTCCTGCACTTTTAACTGTGCTTTCTGAGCTCTTACTCCAAAGGTTTTCACAGCTAGGTGCTGTTGGCTTAAGTGTGTAAAGTCAGGCGTTTTAGGCAAGGTATAAGGTAGAGGTTGTGGCAAGGCTGGGATTAGATCGCCTAATAAAACGGTTTGCTCGGCTTGATAGTTTTGTAAAGCCTGTTGCGCAGCTGCTTTAGTCTGCAATGCCTCGGATGAGGACAGTTTTACTATATCCAGATCGATCTGGGTGGCATCGCCCGCATACAGTCTTTGTTGGGTTAGTTTGATCAGGCGTTGGCTGATCTGAAGCTGATCATCTGCGAGGGACAGCAGAGCTTTAGCGCGACGAGTTTCCAGCAAAAGAGTAAGAGCACTGGCTGTAATCTGATTTTCACTCTGCTGCTGTTCCAGCTTAGTAATTTGCTTTTGTAGCGCTGCTATTTGACTGCGGGTATCTCGCTTATCAAACAGATCAATAGTTTGACTTAGTGTTGCCTGATAGGCACGTTCGTTCTTATCTTCGTAACTAAGCTCTATTTCAGGGTTATGCACAGGTTGCTGCGCAGCAGTCAGCTCGGCATCAGCAGCGATAACTTGGCTGCCGAGTTGCTGCCATTGCGGCGATTCTGCTAGGCGCTGTTGTAACTGTTGGCTCCAGTTTGCAGCAGTTTCTGCAAAAAGATGGGAGGAACTGGCAACCATCAGGCCTATGCCTATGGATCGAGTAATTAGTTTTAGCTTCATATCAGGTCCCAAGCAAATAGCTCTTTTCTGGGTTAGATGAACAATGCCGGAGACTTTACATGGTGAAAATGATTTGAAACTGAATAAATGATATTCAGGATCACAAAGCTTCTGGGGGAAATAGAGGAGTATCAGCTGTGGAATAGGCACTGCAATAGAAAAACCTGTTAAGAATTTTTTCTATTAGTTCAAGTGATTGATCAAGCGGAGTACGTTATGCCTGTTGACGCGGCAATTGATAGTATTTTGTGTCTTATTTTCACTAAGTTGAAATTGCTCTGTTTAAGGTTGGTGTGCGACCACATATCACAATTCAAAGGCGCTCTTGAAAACGGCATAACAACTAGTCCAAAGATCCCGTCCCATAAAAAAGCCCTCATCTGAGGGCTTAAAATTATTGGTTCATTAGATAATGGGCTATTGCTTCCAGGTCTTCTTTTTGCATAAAGGAAGTACCATCTCTAACAACTTCCCCCATACTTCCTCCGAAGGCGTCGCCATCATGCTTCAGGCCTGATTTTAACGCGTAAGCTAAATCTAATTCGGTCCAACCTTTGTCCTGCAACGCTTGCTTAGTAATAGCTGGGACTTTTCCTTCTCCCTCGAGCATAGACTTTGAACCCGTGAAAGGATTATCTTGGTCTAATGCACCGAATAGATTTCGCTCACTATGACAAGCTGCACAATGGGTTGCAGCCTCAACTAAATAAGCTCCTCTGTTATATTTCTCACTTTTATTTTTATCAGGTTGAAACCTTTCCTCAGAGAAGAACAATGCTTGCCAAACTGGCAGCCCCGCTCTCTGGTTAAAAGGGAACCCTAGCTGATGCTCTTCGGCTGACTGTCCTACCGCTGGGACGGTCTGAAATGCTGCCCAAAGATCAGCAATATCCTGATCACTCAGTTTCGTGTAAAAGGTATAGGGAAATGCAGGATAATAGCTATCGCCTTTTGGGTTTTGGCCATAACGCAAAGCCAAAGCAAAATCATCGACATCCCATCCACCGATACCATGTACCGTATCGGTTGTCAGATTAGGTGCATAAAAGGTCCCAAAAGGAGTTTTCAATGGTGACCCTCCGGCCAAAGGAGCTCCACCGTTAACCACATCAGTATGGCAAGCGATGCACCCAGAAGCCCTTGCTAAGTATGCTCCTCGGTTAACATCACCTTTTAACTCTTTAAGCGAACTTGCAACAGTGGCCTCACTGTTCAAGCTGTTCCAACCCATAGCTAAAACAATACTAAACCCTGAAAGAATAATAAGTGCACGTTTCATTATTCTTTCTCTTTTCTAAATCGAGTGTGACACGATGAACAGTTATCAGTCACCATCTTAAAAACCATTTCAACCGGCATTTTTCCGTATTCTTCTGCGGTATGGACCATGTGCCCACCCATCACGGATGAATTACCCATCATATTGCCGCCACCCATCATGGATGAGTTGCCCATCATCCCTTTCTCTTCTATCGGGGTGTCTTTATTTTCTGCTGCGTTCGCCAAACCTTCACTTAAAGTCCCTAGATGATCCGCCAACTTAGAAAAGCGATCCCATTCATCCCAAATAATCGCTTTTGCTTCTGTAGGATGCTGCAAACTGCCCTCTGGAAACAATTTAGTTAAGGCATTACCTGAATGGCCTTTAATCACATCGGCTGCAGCTCTGACCTTATTTGCATCATAAGGAGCTTTGCCTTTAAACATGTCGGATACTTCTTTCATAGAGTCTTTCATATCCCCCATTGCATCCATCCGCTCTTTTACTATCCCTGTAGCACCACCGTGAGCCATAACAACTGCGGTAGAAACTGTAAGGCCAACCGCAATTAAATACTTCGCTGATTTCTTAAACATTTTTTTGATCTCTAATAAATTAATAAGTCACTGCCAATTAAAACTCAGCGCATGTTATGACTTAGGAGGTGGAGGATCTTCAATAATTATGAATGAATAAGCACTAATGCTTTTCAGTTCGTAAGCCACTTGTGTAAAGCGACTTCGGGTGATGGGGAAATTTTTCAGAATGGCTATAAAATGTCCTGAATGACACTCAAATACATGCCCGTCCGCATGATCATGGACATGCTGTACCTCACTATTATGATGCTGTGTTGATAAATCACTTTTTTCAACCAGTTTAGCCTGCACAGGCTGCACCAGTACGACTACTATCAACAGCAGGTACTTAAAGAATAGCGTCATTGCGATTATGAATATTGTCTCATTTTGAACTTAATCTCTGTCATCTCTATAAACAAATTCGCTGACTACAGCTTTTTCTTTAGTATGAATCCAATAGAGATCATCGACGGGAAGAATCGCAACCAATCCTTCACTGTCCGCATTGACCGATACAGTCTCCACTATCAGTTCTGCTACAGCGTGTGCATATGCCGCCGAGGTATAAATATCAACTTGCAGGTGGTCTACCAAATTCTCTTGACCATACTCTTGATTATATACGCCATGCCCACGAACATCATGAATAGTGTACCCACAGATCCCTGCTTTCCTAAAAGCAGCTTCTAGCTTGCTTTTCTCCATTTCATTAAAGATAGCGCTGACTTTCTTCAAACTCATTGCACAACCTCCGTAGAAATAGAAATGAGGGATAACCTCCCTCATTTCTTATCTGGCATCAAATGTTATCGATGCATTGGCATATCTTGCTGAGATTGATGTTCCATCATTTGTCGCATCATTCTCTGCATCATTTTCATTCTCTGTTCCATCATTCCCATACTTGAATCCATATGTGGGCAAGGCTCACCGGCCCTCTTTTTGTCTCCCATCATCCCCCCGCCATGCATCATATCCATACCCATTCGCATCTGCTTCATATGTTCATGCATCATTTCCCGACGCTTTTCAGGCTGCTTGTTACTCTGGATCTCATGCATTAAATTTTCAGTTTTTCCCATATGCTCATGCATATTCATCATCTGAGATCGTTCGTTTTTCGAACCACCCTGCATCCCCATCTCCTGCTGATGAGCATTTACAGATAGACCTGCGCCCATCAAAGCAACACTGAGCATTCCTATCATTAAACGTTTCATCACACGCTCCTTGATTGCAATTTCTAAGACTAGCTTCCACAATTCTGAACAACTTTTTCAGAATTATGCCCGTAACCTTTGTCTTAAAATCTAGACCTTCCAGTTACTGGAAGGTCAATAGGAATAATTGCAGAGAATGGTTTTACAGTAATTTTTTGAGATGAATCAGGTTTTCTTTGGAGGTATACGGCAGAAGCCTTGAGAAGGCACATCTAATGCACTGTTGAATTTACTCGACATATTCTGAAATGCGATCAATCCGGTCAACTCAACAATTCCATCTTCATCGTAATATTTACGAAGTTCTTCCATCTCAGCATCGGTTACTTGCCTGTCGCTAAAAGTTACTGCGTCGACATATTCCAGAACAGTTTTCTCGTGGTCATCAAATAAAGGACTTTCTCGCCACTCAGATAAGGCCTCTAGTTTGAACTCCTCTCCAGCACGTTTAGCGTACATATAGGAATTCACATCAACACAGAACTCACACCAGTTAATCTGAGAAACCCTCACCGTAATCATTGATCGGAGTGAAGGGGTGATAGCCGATTTCCTGGAATCTAAAGCACCAAACAGTAGAGCAACGGTTGTAAACAATCGGGGGATACGCGCCCAGAGAAGTGCAGGCTTGAGTACCATGCCGTATTTGCGGTTTTGATTCCAAAAGAATGGCCGAAGATACAATGGATAATTCTGAAGCTTTTTAGCACTGATACGCATCTTACCCTCCACTATCATTTTTTATGACAACTCCAGGGTTTGTGGATGTAGTTATCATGTACATTTTTATCCACAAACCGGTAATAGCCTTCTTTAAAGTTTGACCACCAATCATGACAAATTTCTATGCCGTGCTTCGTGATCACCTCTTCCAAACTATCAATACAAAGACGTGTTGCGTCATACTCAAGAATGAATACCTTGTGCTCAGGATCAAAACTCACCTCATCAATGCCGTAGAGCTGATCGATCTCCTCAACCGCTGCACAGACCTGCTCATCCGAAGCTTTCTCAACCTTCAGATGTCTCTCTACAAGATTAGTTTCCGATACTCCTAAACGATGCTCTTTTTTCATGAGGCAACTCTCCCAATTTGCGGAATAAACCTTGGTGTAGTCTCTTTGTATACTTCATATTCGCCACCAAATTCGTCCAAAGCGATACCTTCCTCATACTTTGCTAACCGCACATAGACAAAGACCAAGATAGGGAACATCACTAGGGTGGGAATGGTTGGCCATTGAAGTAAGAAGCCAAACATAATCAGTACAAATGCCAAATACTGTGGATGTCTACACCGCGCATACCATCCGTCTTTCGCTAAACGATGGTGCTTCTGTGCTTGATACAATACATTCCAAGCCGAAGCCAAAATAAAAAAGCCAATAACAATCAGTGCATTACTCGCCAAATGAAGCGGGTCGAAATGAGGGTCTCCTTCGAACCCCAGTAACGTATGCAGAAGATGACCATTTTCATGGGCATAGAAATCGATTTGTGGATAGATTTCACTCAGCCATCCCGAAAGGAAATAGATCGTTAAGGGGAAACCATACATCTCAGTAAAGAGCGCAATGATGAAAGCTGAGAATGCTCCCAGACTGCGCCAATCCATTTTGCTTTTAGGCTTAATAAAACTAAACGCGAAAAAGATAAAAACAGCAGAGTTGATAACAACCAAAGACCATAATCCATAATCATTGCTCATGTTTGTTCTCCTTTTGATTAGCTTCTTCTCTCGCCGCTTTTAAACCCTCAATGTAGCCTTCCCGGTACGCATCGTTTTGCTCGCTTTGTTCGACAAAGTTCTCATGCCTTTGTTCTGGAGAAGGGCTAACTTCTTCCTCCTGCTTAGCGTCGGGCTTATGCTCCCCGTGATTATGATTACCATGCATAAACAGGTGCATCAACGGACACATCAGTAAGAAAAGATATGGAAGATAAGGGAACACATGTTCCGCATGCTCGACTAAAAGGAAATACCCCGCCACTGCGATCATCAGTAGTGCCGCGAATCCGCTTTTAGAACACCAAAATGAAGATTTCTTACTCATCGCTCTGTCCCTCCACAATCAATTCACCCCGGTACATCTGCATCTGACATGAAAATGGGTATTTACCGGGTGTTAAAGACTCAAACTTTATCTCTCGCGCTTTGTTTAAGGGGAGCTCTTCGCTGAACCCTAAGTCATCAAACTGTACAATGGCCGAGCAAGGCGAGCTGTCTTTACGAACAAAACTGAGAATAATGGGTTCGCCTGCCTGTACACGAACCTGTGCTGGGCTGTATACCCCGTTCTCAACGGTTATGGGGACGGTGCCTTTGGTTACTGCTTTAGTACCTGGTTTATAAAGCCAAAACCACCAGATGATTAAGCCGATTAATACGAAACCTATTAAATTAATTATCAACACAATGCTAGCCTCCCTGATTAATGCCCTGATGCTTTAAACAAACGTAAACGGTTGGCATTACTGACCACCGTGAGCGAAGAGAAAGCCATAGCTGCCCCGGCAATGACCGGGCTCAGCAGTAGCCCAAAGAACGGATACAGAACCCCTGCTGCGAATGGGATACCCGCAACGTTGTAAATAAACGCACCAAACAAATTCTGCTTAATATTGCGTAATGTCGCTTTACTGATAGCTATAGCATCAGCCAACCCATGCAATGAGCCACGCATCAGGGTTATGTCAGCACTTTCAATCGCCACATCAGTGCCTGTACCAATGGCAAACCCGACATTGGCCTGAGCCAAGGCAGGCGCATCATTGATACCGTCTCCAGTCATACCTACGATCTCACCTTGGGCCTGAAGCTCTTCAATTTTGTTTGATTTATCTTCAGGCAAGACTTCTGCAACAAACTCTGTGATACCTACTTTTTCTGCAACGGCCTTAGCTGTTGCTCGGTTATCACCGGTAAGCATTACGACACGTATGCCATTTGCTTGTAGCCGTTTGACTGCCTCTACTGAGTCTTTTTTGATCGGATCAGAAACTGCAATAATTGCAGCAAGCTGTCCATTGATAGCCAAGTACATAGGGGTCTGTGCTTCTGATGCCATACGCTGCGCATCAGCGATGTGATGGTTGATAGAAATTGACCGTTCTTCCATCAACTTTTCATTACCAAATAACAGGGTGCTTCCATCCACTTCACCTTCCACGCCATGTCCAGCAATCGCGTTAAAGTTCGTCACTTTAGAAAGGGTAAAACCTTGGGCTTTGGCTGACTCCACTATAGAAAGCGCTAAGGGATGTTCTGAACCGGACTCTAAACTTGCCGCTAAGCGAAGAATGTCTTCCTCTTTATGATCGCCGGTCAACTGGATCTCAGTAACCTGAGGGCTACCTTCAGTTATGGTGCCGGTTTTATCCAAAATCATGGCGCTGATTTGAGAGGCCGTCTGTAAAGCTTCGCCATTGCGGATCAATACACCCGCTTCTGCCGCTTTGCCCACACCCACCATAACCGACATGGGTGTTGCCAACCCCAAGGCACAGGGACATGCAATAATCAAAACAGTTGTTGCTGACACAATAGCGAAGGCCACAGCGGGCGCTGGGCCAAAATTTAACCAGGCCAATGCACTGAGAATAGCTATGATCATCACAACCGGAACGAAATAGCCCGATATCACATCCGCTAAACGTCCTATAGATGGTTTAGAGTTTTGCGCCCGTTTAACCATCTCAATAATTTGTGCCAGTGCAGTATCTTTACCTACACGTATTGCTTTGAATATCACTGTTCCAGATTTATTGATGGTACCTGCAACAACTTCATCTCCGGCGGCTTTCTCTACAGGCATGGGCTCACCCGTCAACATGGATTCATCAACAGAGGTACTGCCCTCAATAACAATGCCATCAACAGGAATTTTTTCTCCAGGGCGGATTCTTAATTGGTCATCCAGGGCAACATCCTCAATGGGAATATCGATCTCTTCACCATCTCTAATGACTCGTGCATTCTTTGGCTGCAGGCCTATCAAGCGCTTGATCGCTTCTGAAGTCCTGCCACGCGCCTTTATCTCAAGGGCTAAACCTAGATTGATTAAACCAATAATCATTGCAGTGGCTTCAAAGTAGACATGTCTTGCCATCAGAGGGACTGCATCCGGGGCAAAAACAACCACCATGGAATAGATCCAAGCGGTACCAGTACCTAATGCGATGAGGGTATCCATATTGGCACTGTGATTTTGAAAAGACTTCCAGGCACCTATATAAAAATGGCGTCCTGAAAAATACATGATTCCTAATGTGAGAAGGCCAACAATGGCCCAAGCAATACGTTCCATATTGGTGGATACAGTCATCTCACCAATAAACAGCCCATAGATCATTAGGGGAACGCCCAAAGAGAGGGCAATCGTCATCTCTCGCATCAAGCGGCTGTAGTAGACTGCTTCAGACTTTTCTTTCTCATCCAGTAAGTCTTGATCATTTTCATCAACGAAACTGGCTTGATAACCCACACTTTCTACAGCTCGGATCAAATCATGATCAACCACATCACCCGTTACAAGCACTGTTCGTTGAGCAAAGTTCATCGATGCTTTCTGTACGCCAGTTACTTCTAACAACGCACCTTCTGTCTTTCCTACACAACTAGCGCAACCGGCACCATCTATTAGCAGGGTTTTCTCTATGTTTGGGCTATTGGAACTCATCCTGATCACCTATAAGGCACTGTAAATCGCTCAATAGAAATTTAAAAAGAGCATTTCTGTGATCAGGATAGACCTTCCTGTTGATGTAAGGTCAAGGGGTAGGCCAATAGGTTTTATAGACAAATATCCCTACTCAGATGCTGCCAGAGCATCTGTTTTTTGGCGATCGAAAAGGTGCTTGAGTACAACACGGATTATTTCAGGGCTACTTCATCTAAGAATCAGCCTTGACAAATTTAATCTTTGAATATTAAGGCCCTGAGATAGGGTAATCCTCCCATTTTTAACTGACGCTAAAAGTAGAAGTTAAGCCACCTTCAGTGGTGGTTTACCGCCATTAGCTTTGAATGCCACTGACCTCATGGGTTCCAATCACTTAATTTGGATACCCGAATTTTTTAATACATTCACAAACCGAAAACATTAAACTCCATGTGTAAGGCTGGATGTCGAGAGCACCTATCTGTCTTGGTATCGTGACATTAGCCACTGTGATTGAAATGGGCCTTAGCTCTTAGCTCTTAGCTCTTAGCTGAAAGATTATCTTTAATTTGACTAATTAAGGTTCTTTTTTCCTCATCGCCAAGCTTCTCAATTAAGCAATACAGCTCTGCCGAAAGGTCCGAACGACATGTCAAAAATGAAACTGGAACACCTAGTTCTAAAGCAATCCGCTCAAGAGTTTGAAAATCAGGGGTATGTCGCCCTTTTTCATAGTGGTTCATCCGACCACTAGCAGAGCCGGGCTCCATTCCCAAACGAATTCCCAATTCCTTCTGGCTGATACCCACAGCTTTTCGGGCTTGTGCAAGGCGCTTTGGTATAGGAACTGGTTTTGACAAAATTTAAGCATCATCTGAATCTATGAAGCTTAGATTGTCTAAGTATATTTGCATCCGGTATACTTAGGAATCCTAAGTACAATTACTGCTAAATTAATAAAAAACTGTTAATAAAATGAGTAAAGTTCTAATTAAGCCAGAATTCCTTAGCCTACTGAAAGAGACTGAAAATAAGCCATTTAGCACCCGGGAACTTTGTAAGCAGTACGAAAAATTAGACTCTCATGGCCAGCTATCAAAAAGGCAAACCTATCAATTCATAGCAAGAAATATTGCAAGATTGCTAGCTAATGGCTTTATCCAGCAACTAGAAGGCTCACTTTCTCAATACTCTACCACTTCAAAATTCCACTCAGGGGATTATGAAGTTGGGAAACCTCATTTGACTTCAAAAAATTTAACGACGAAACACCAAGGTAGCGACATACAAAAGCACCTATCTATGCAAATAAGCAATCTAAAGCACGAGCTGATGATCACCCTTGCCGAGGTAGAAGAGTATGAACGACTTAGCCAAGAACACCCCGATATGCGTGACCCCATTCAAAATCTCTATAACCTGGCTCGAGATCGTTACTCTCATCTTTTGGGAAAAATCAAAGCTACTGAATCACTATCCGCTGTCTGTATAGAATAATTTCAAATGTTGCTACGCCAATGGCAAAGCGAATGTATCGCCAAAGCTATTTCTAAATATAAATCAGGTAAAAGTCACTTTCTTTGTCTGGCCACACCCGGAGCAGGCAAAACCGTTATGGCGTCCTCTCTAGCCAAATCATTACTAACCCAAGATGAAATCGACTTAATCATCTGTTTTTCACCATCAGTTATAGTAGCCAATGACTTTCAAAGTGAACTTGAATGCATTATCGGAAAGCGATTTGATGGCAAATTGGGCTCTATTGGTCGATCCCTCACCTATCAGGCTATGCTCAGTCTTAGAGAGGAATTTTGGCAGTTATTTGATGAATATCGCGTCTTTGTAATATTTGATGAAATTCACCATTGTGCGGGTAATGCACCGGAAACATCTAATGCTTGGGGTGAGCTAATACTCACTAAGATTCAAGGTAAAGCAACTCATACACTAGCTTTAACCGGCACACCCTGGCGATCTAACGCGTCACCAATCGCTCTCGCAAACTATCAGATTAACAATTCGATACATTGCGACTACTCGTATGGTTTATCAAAGGCTATTCGAGACAAAGTCTGTCGGTTTCCAGTGATTACATTGATTGATAATGACCAGATTACTGTAACGAAAGGTGAGAAAAGCTCTCAATTTAACTCCCTTCAAGAATTCACAGCAAAGGCAAAAACAAGCTATCAAAGCTTTGTCACCTGTAATGAACTTATCACCTATGTTTTGCAACAGGCTAACAACCGCCTTTCCAAGCTTAGGCGTCACAACTCCAGAGCAGGTGGCTTGATAGTGACCTCTTCCATTGCTCATGCCCTACAGGTGCATCAAATTCTAGCTGATCAATTCGGTGAGCAAGCTTACATTGCTACATATGCTCAAGATAATGCCCAAGGCATCATCAAGAGGTTCAAACACAACACCGAAAAGTGGATTATTTCTGTAGGCATGATTAGCGAGGGAACAAATATTCCTCGACTGCAGGTATGCTGCCACCTGACCAGAGTAAAAACAGAACTTTATTTTCGTCAGGTCCTAGGCCGCATTTTAAGAGTCGATGAAGGGAGAGAAAATAAAGGCTATCTGTATATGCCCGCCGAGCCGAGCTTAAGCGAATATGCGGAACGCCTGAACGAAGACATTCCAAACACATGCTCTATTCGATGTGAGAGTTTCTCCTTATTAGATATCGAAAAGCCTTACTCGAAAGTAGTCAAAACAATGCCCATCAATAGAGATATCAATCTCAATGAGGACTATTTCGCTTTTAATTTTGATAACCCTGATATCCACAGTACAGCTTTAGGTCAAACCTATGAAGCTGCACTGGATATCTTTGGTCGATTTAATAAGCGTATCCTTCCAGAATTCGATCTTTAGACAAGCAGGTAGGCTAAAGATGCTGCAGCGCCTTTCTCAATGCACCTATAGTTCCGGGCTTAAACTTCCTGTTACCCTGGTTATCAATCACTTCACCACGGTCTCCTGCCATATAGTCCCACTCTTTAAGGAATTCATCTGAGACTAGAAATTCAAGAGCTCTTCTCTCAACTTCTGATAGACGATGCTGGGACAAACCACCTCTTCGATCATCGACCACTATGGCTGTGCCTGGGGGAACTATTTCTCTCACCAAACGTTTAGCCTCGATCAATTCTGCCTGCTGCTTAGAAACTAGCAGTCGAGTTTTGGGATCTGCAATCTCATCAATCCAAGCATCCGAAGGTTTGCTTTTTCGAGGCTGCTTAGACTTTGTGAGTTCAGCAAAGCCTTTTATCAAAGCCTGGTAGGCCTCACCACTTCTATTGCGAATAGATTGTGCCTTAGGAACCCCGTCATTAGCCCCAATACGAGAAATAGTGGCATAAGAAAAGTCATTTGCACCACGATCAACCTGCTCTTGACACACAGCATAAATAGCATCCAAAGTTTTTGACTGCTTAGCAGATGCACCCAGCTTTAACTTATCCAATAATTCTTGAGGAGTCATAGCAGCTCTCCACTAATACTTTCCACACGGTCAAAATCATCATCTTGATTTACCAAATCCAAAAGCTCCTGCTTAGTAATGCGTTCACCTTCATCCAGATCTTCAAGGCTAATACGGCCATCCATTAAAGAATCGACTCTCCGCCAGCTTTTCATGCGATCCAACATAAGCCTCGTTATCTGGTTACCCACCACTAACTGCTGTTTTTTGTCCAGCAAGAACATATGTACTGGAACTTTATTCCTGAGAGCCATTTTATCTATAAGCTGGGACCTAGGTGCCAAAGCCATTTCTGAAGAGGCTGACTGATAAATTTCAGCATTTTCACAAACTTCTGAAAGCTGTTTAAAACGAGATACCTCCTCATAATTGACATGTAGTTCATGGTCCTTTTGCACGATTAGCTTAGTCGGCAATTTAGCCTCACCGCCATCAATAGCCTCTACATCTTGGTTAACCAACGCTTGACATTGCTTTAGCAACTTTGAAGCACGATTCATATCACACAATAATGAATCGAGCTTTTTAGCGGCTGCTTCAATTTCAGATAGAGTTTTCCGCTTTTGAAGCTCCAGATTATTTCTGGCTGTGTGATCAAAGCTTTCACCGCGAAGCTCAGCATCGTAAGCTGCATCATCACACTCATTGACTTGCAGGTTAAGTCCTTTTAATTCCTGTTCAAGCTCATGATATTGCTCATACTGTAAATGAGATGCTAAGGATATCTCGTTGCCGAGCGATAGAAGTCCCCCTACAAAAGCAGGGCCAGTAATAAAATGTCGGCATGCTATGCAATTCTGACTACCGAGATAACCCGCCGGAGTCGGGCTTCTGAGTCTAGAACTTTGGATAATATCACCGCCGTCCGCGCATCGAGAACCTCCATAAGGACAAATACCATAATCTCTGAATAAATATGTACCTACAGGGGTTTCATTTGATATCAAGTTCAGCGCATCAGATGAAGTGGCAATCAATTCATTCTTAATTTCATCAATCCTACCTTGCTCTATCATTCGTTGTGCAGCATATGTTTTATTCTGCATCGCCCTCTTCTCACCTTCAGAGAAACGGCGGCGTAGGTCTTCGGAACCAATCTTGCAGTAATAAATAGTCATAACGATAGAAGAATGGCCCGCAACCTTCATGATGATCGGAAGAGGCAAGCCAAATTCGTCAACGTAGGCAGTTATTAAACTAACCCTCATTGAGTGAGGAGTGTATTTACTTGAATAGTGGCCTAAGACTGCTTTATCAACTCCCGAAAATGACGCAAGCTCAAGCTCATTTTGCTGAGAGTGGTAGAGTGCCGCCGATAATCTTGATGCTAACCGACTTGAGAAGTGTCCACATTCCTCAATACCAAAATCACGAAATAAAAAACAATTGCTTCCTTTGGCAATTCTCTGATTATGATTAAGTGATGTCCTTACACATTCAAACCAAGGCATAGGTCTTGAGATCGGGTTGTATTTAGCCTGCCAGTTCCGTAAAAGTACCATCCAGTAAGCAAGATCTTCGGGCACCCAAGCAACGCTATAACCATTGCCATTTGTGCCTGTTTTGTTCGATGTAAAGTACACCCCCAATTCACCATTCTCATAGTGCTTAATGAAGCTCTGATTATTGGTTTTCCCAGCTAGTGGTGAGTTATTAGTTTCCCACCCAATAGAGCCTGATGCAGTAATTACAGGTATTAGTTCGTCAGCTTCGCCCGAGTCACAATACGCTATTTGTCGCCCTCTGGCTGGAACTGACATCAGAGCATAGGTATGCATCCAATAGACTGGAAACCAGATCTGACACTGACCCTCATGTTTACGGAACACACAATTTGGGTCACTTTTATCAACCTTATCAAGATCAATATCAAACCAATCCGCGCTGAAGGCATGAAGATGAGTCAAATCAGAAAAAGATTTTGTGCCAACAGGAATCATCCACTCTTTGGCTGCTGCTACATATTGATAAGCTAACGCATGTTTAACTGACTCACCTGGGTTTGAACTGGTTTGAGGTTGATTATCAACTGAAAGATTAGAGAAAGGATTATGAGTATTCGCCACTAAGACTAATTCACCAGTTTCCTCATCTTCATCTGTTAGATATTCATGAACAACAAAGTCCAAAAATTCATTAACCGAAGTCAGAGTCTTGTATGCCAACCCCTTACTTTGATTAACCTCCAACCACCTTTTGAAAGGACGAATATCTTTTTTTTCGAGCGTTAAGAACTTTTGTGGTGACTCGCCCATTTCATGGGCTTGTATATAATGGCGAACAAAACGGCACAAATGAGACTCTTTAGTACCACCTCCTCTAGCCCCCTTAAGAAACTCTTGAATACAATCAGCCCATTGCGTATAAGGTGAACGAATATTTTTAATTCTATAAGGCTCTCGAGTTCCCAAATAGACATACCAATTTACCCAGCGGTCTTTATAAACTTGATCGGGGGTTTTCGGTATCCTTGGATCATCCGATTGGGTAATAAAATCTAAATACTCACGCTTACTTGAGAGCTTTCTCGGTGCAATGAGAGCTACAGCTTTATCATAAGAGTACGGCCGAGTAATATCACACAGCTCATACCAATCCACCCACTCATCTTTAAATATGCGATCCGGATGTGCAGGGAGTGGCGGGTAGCTTTTATACACCTCCCTGTAGCTTTTACTGTCTGTTATACCAAGTATTTTTACTGCAGTTTTGACATCTTTAAGACTGTGGTATTCAGTTGGTAGCATAAAATGCTGCCAAGATACCCATTCCACCGAATAATACTTCTCTGGAGAGTTATGAAGGCGAGGGTCTTTGTCATAAAAAGCTTTATATTCTACCCTCGAAGTAAAGCCCAGAGCCCTTACACTTTCTGAGGCCTGACCTATGGTCTGATAGTATTTAGGTGATCCTACACCTAAAAAATTCCTCGTACCATTCCACTCATTTGAGTAGGTTCTTTCAGGGTTTGATGGTAATTGGGGATCTCTATGGTAACCAGCCTTATACTCATCATTTGTTGTAAACCCTAATTTCTGAGCAGCAGATGAAGCCTCGGCTAAAGTTAAATAAAACTTGAAGTTATCTTTTGCCAAAAAGCTTGCAAACCCTTTCCATTCATCACGATATATTTGAGATGGTACTGCAGGAAGTTTGGGATCTGCATGCCTACCTTTCCTATATGCTTTTACTGTACTAAGCCCTAGTTTTTTTGCTGCGTTAGACGCTTGCTCGAGAGTTAAGTAAAAGCGACTTGCCGGTAATCCCAAAAATGATTTTGCATCAACCCAGTCGTTCGAATAAACCCGCTCAGGGTTAGCCGGCAGCTTCGAGTCCTCTCGGCGCCTTGTTTTATATTCCACCATAGATTTAATTTTAAGGAGCTGAACTGCCTTAGATGCTTCTTTTAAAGAAGAATAAAAGCTTTTTGCTTTTCCCAAGAAAATATTCCACCCAGGCCAATCCTCGCCATAAAGTCTAATAGGGCTTGCGGGTAAACCAGGGTCTTGTTTCCGCTTATCACGATATTCAGAAGAAGATGTAATCCCAAGGTTTTGTGCTGCTATAGAAGCTTCTCCCAAGTCTTTATATAGCTCAGCCTCAGGGCTACCTATAAAATGAGGAAAACCTTCCCACTCCTCGCAATACACCTGCCAAGGAGCCGCAGGTAACATATCATCCATTAAGTAACGGGTTTTATACTCGGCCAGAGTAGTAATTTCTAAGTTCTGAGCAGATTCTGAAGCTTCTTTCAGAGTCTTATAGAACCTTCTTATAGGTTGTGACAAAAAGTGCTTAAAGCCCTTCCAATCAGTGGAGTAAAATGTACTGGGACTTCCAGGCAAAAGAGGATCTTTGTATCTCCCTTCTCGATATTCCTTCATGGTTCTAAAACCAAGATTTTGAGCTGCCTTTGAAGCCTCCAAATAAGTAGAATAGAATCTATTGTCGGTCCCAAGAAACTTTTGCCACCCTCCCCACGAGTCACTATAAATTTCATTAGGGCAAGCTGGAAGCTGGGGGTCAGCATACCTACCTTCTACATACTCATCTTTGGTTTCAAATCCTAACCTTCTTGCTGCTATAGAAGCCTGATTTAACTGTGAGTATAATTTAACCCTATTTCTATTCAGAAAATGATCAGCTCCCTTCCATTCGTTTTGATAAACCTTACTTGGATCACTTGGTAATCGAGGATCTTTGGCACGACAAGCCCTGTACTCAACCATAGTTGAAAAGCCGAACTCACAGGCAGCTTTGGATGCTTGCTCTAAATTTTCATATAAATTTACAGTCTCTTTCCCAAGAAAGTCATCTAGCCCCATCCAGTCAGACGCATACTTCACATCTGGTGTTGAGGGCAATCGGGGATCTAACTTATATGACTTTCTGTATTCTGACGCTGTTTTTATACCCAAATTTTGCGCAGCTGTTGAAGCTTCTTGATACGTGGGATAGTAATTTTTTTTGTGTCTTTTAAAGAAAAATTCCCAGCCCTTCCATTCCTTGGCGTAAATTCGTTCAGGGCTGCTTGGCAGCATTTCATCCTGAAAGTACCCCTTTATGTAATCTGTCGAGCTTGAAAACCCTAGACGGAGAGCTGCGCTAGATGCCTCTTTCAATGTGGAATAAAACTGCTTTTCTTTCTGACCCAGAAACTTGGCGGCTCCCTGCCATTCATCTTTATAAAACATTTTTGGGTTAGAAGGGAGTCGAGGATCAGCCTTGTAACCGGCCCTGTATTTTGGCATCGACGAAAAACCTAATTTCTGAGCAGATTCAGATGCTTCAGAAAGACTCTGATATCGCTTTTCTTGCATGAGCCCAAAAAATATAGGCCATCCCCTCCATTCATCCCCATAGAGCCTATCAGGGTGAGCAGGTAGTTTTGTGTCTCTATGTCTCTTTGATCGGTATTGTGATGCTGTAAGAAAACCTATTGCTTGTACTATTTTTGACGCTTCACTATAAGAGTAGTAATTGTTTAACCCCAAAAAGTTACGCCAGCCACTCCAGTCTTCTTCATAATTTTTTTTGGGGTCTAAAGGTAGTTTTTGGTCAGCAGAGCGTCCGGCTAGATATTGCAATTTAGTTTTAAATCTTAGTTTCTGAGCCGACTTAGATGCTTCTTGAATACTGGAATAATACTTTTCTTTCCTTTCTCTCATTAATACACCTAAGTTACTTTTCAATAATCATCATATGTTCTCTCAACTCACCATCAGTTGGCTGAGTATAAACCAAGCACGAGTCTGGACTTTTGTGGTGCATAGCTTTTTGAATTTCAACGTGTGAAAAGCCATGACTAGCTAAACGGTACCCATACGCGTGCCGATGACCATGTTCAGTAGTACCTTGACCCTTAGAATGCTCCAACCCAATTCGCCTAACTGCATCAGCATGCATTCTCTGATAGTTTTTCAGAGTTTCAGGGTGTCCCTTACTGTTCGTAAATGCATAGGGGTGCTTTTCTAAGCTAGTAGGTTCCACTCTTTGATAGAGCAAATAATTCCGCCAAACCTCCAGAAATTCTGAGGCCTTTTCAGGAGGAAAAAAATGCACCTGAAAGAACTTGCGCTTGTCCGTGAGTAAAGGCTCTTTCCAACCTGAATGAAGCCGCTCTGACTTTGCATAATCAGTACGAGGTTTTAACCCAAACTCTTTGGATAAATACTCCCGTCTGGTGTTATAGCGCGGATCAGGCGCCTCCCCTTCACTAGGATGAAAAATCCTGATGACAGCTTCTAAGCGCTGCCTGTCAACATGAATGTCGGTTAGATATAAGTGAAATATTTCACTCTTTCTCACTCCTCCATAGTGCATTAACAGAGTTATCGCTTGATTTTTATAGTCAGGGATAGGATTGCCAAACTCATCTACAACTCCTCGAGGTTTAATCATTCCTTCATCAAGTAACCGATTGATTTCCGAAGAGGGAAAACGTTTAGAAGGACTAGCCTGAATTACGGCTCTATGATGAATCTGGATCTGCCGAGTACATCCTATTAAATGAGGTGGCTTATTTGGTGTGGATAGATGATTAAGGAACACCCTTGCATGCTTGTGATAATAAGCGCACCAGTTTAAACGCTGCTCTGCAGAGGTTGCCTTACGGAACCTATTGATCCTTTGTTGATTATATTCTGGCTGCTCAGAAAGCCAATCGGTATACGTTGTGATGTGCCACAATAAAGTATGAGCGTCCTCATTAGACCTAGGAGACCAGTATAGCTGGCTATCATCTTCAAGCGTTGAAGGGTTAATCGTTCCGAAACTTAGACACTGTGAAAATGACCGCAGTAAACTGGCGGCATCCTCAAACGCTGACTGATTTACATTGATGTATCGGATCAACAACATCACTGCAAACACTGAGCGGTCCAGCCAAGATCCGCTTTTGTATGAATTCTCCGCCAAGTACCTCAAATGAGAGATCAATAAACCGCTTTCAGTATAAATTGCCGGTAAAGCTAATTCCTTACCTGTATAGTCATTCTTATACCGAGTTCTTATTTTTATTGCGTATTTCGCCACATCCACTCCCCAAATAGTACACAAGCTATAATCTTAAACATACCAACCACAAAACATTTGCCAATAACCAATCAAAAAGCAGGCAACAGCATCAAAAATAATAGTATGTATTATATGAGGTTCTAATATATTTACGGTAAAAAGCAGTTACGCGAAATTGATCGCCGGGTCCGTTACCTCTCAAAGCGACTAGAGGATATGGTGGTTGTAGACCGAGCTCCTGACCCCGATAAGCGGGACACCGTGTTTTTTGGTGCCTGGGTCACGCTACTGGATGAAAATGAGCAGGAGAAACGTCATCGCATTGTCGGCCCGGATGAAATTGATGCAGGCTCAGATTACATCAGCATGGACTCCCCACTTGCTCGCTTGTTACTAAAAAAGCAGCTGGGCGATGAGATCTGTTTAATCAAACCTGATGGCAACGAAGTTTGGTATGAGATTATCAAAGTCGATTATGAAGGTTCATAATCAGATCCAACTCTTCACGTTACTGACTCGGGTTGGTTTCAAACATTTATAACCAAATAAAAACCGGGCATAAAAAACCAGATCTGGGCTGGGGTCTTTAAGTGGGAAGGGACAAAATATCTGCTTTCGACACATTGCGGACATCAATCAACATGCTTATTCAAATGTCTCTTAATAGCCATAAGCCCAAATACAAATGCACCTAAGAGGCAAAAAAATGAAGCCGTAACAACCATTTTCAACGGTTCTCCCTGACTATAGCAGTAATATGCCGCGATCCCCCAGAACACACTACTTATACCAAGAAATCGGTAATTCTTGTCGTTTCTTTCATCTAAAAAGAAGTAGACCGACTTAAAGTAATACTTGAGGAAATTGGCTTTATAGCTCCCGTCGCAATGCTTTTTGATCAGTAGCTTTCTATAAAAGATAAATGATAGAACGGAGGGGATTCCTAGAAATAGAAACCTTATATCAAAAGACCCAAGTATGACTATGAGCACCGAAACTGCCATAGCCATGGGCATTTCACGTTTAAGCTCTTCTGCGAATATCTATTTTTGCCCGTTTTTAACCGTTACAAACACCTCTTCGATGACTGTACCATAAGGGTAAAACTTCCATTCTCCCCGTGACTTTTTGAAAAACTTGCCAACATCCATATGGCTTAAAGCTCCTTCAGGTATCAGGTGGCGCAATCCGTTAAACAATACATTAACTTCAAGCAATGTCCTTTAGCACGGTGGTGACCTCAGAGTCCACTCCAGAGCCGTTCAGGGTCGTCTACCGACACAAAGCGGTCATCAACTGGTCCGGAAGCCCCGAATTATTACCAAAAATTATTGAAGCCTTCTTCTACAATGAAATACTAATGCACCAACAGAAATGAGTGCAAAAATAGTAAATGAAGTGTAAATTCTAAATAAAATTTGAAAATATTCTCGCTCTAAAAAATCAAACCTTTCCTTGAATGAAATATACTTTTTACCTTCTCTGGAAACTTCCATTATTACAGCACAATTACTCGATAAAATTAAATCTTCAACTCGCCCAGACTTCCATGGTAAACAAGTCGTATACCAACCTATCCTGTCATATTTCTTCAACGTATTAGCTAATTCCGCACTCTCTCCCTCCAAGAAACCAAAAGTACTAAACACTATTTTTTCGCCATTTATTCCTGTTACCCTTAGCCTATAATTACCATATCTACCACCAGCCTTGCTAAATTCAGCAGTATCTACTTCTACCCATTCCAATTTCTCATATTCATTTTCAATGTATAAAATTGCAGGCCAATTCAAACCTTGATAAACAACAGCAACTAGCAGAACTGATAGCCCTAAAGGGCTTTTTATCCAGTCATAAATCCCTGACTTTAATTTCCTGAAGTACATATTTATCCTATTAGAAGAGCGCTCTATCACAAAGATTAAAGTCTCATTTTGTGACGCTGCCTACAGTCCGAAAAAGATAATAAGAAGATTTTTGACATCATTGCCTTTTTCCTCCGATGAAATAGCAAGTATGAATTGGAATCGATACATCCTGATCTAGTCAAAATATGTCTCAGATTTGTTCCTTGTGCAAGTAGAGGCGATGTCTGCTTTTGGCACAAAGCGGATACCTAGGCTGGATTCTTTAAGTGGTGGGTCGTAAAAAAAGGATTGCTGCGCGCCGTTGGCGCTTGTCTTTATGCCCTCTGGGTGCTGCGGGCCGTTTCTCGCAGCCAAGGCTGCTCGGCTCGAACCTTTACGGTTCTCATCCTGTACTCGTTCGTTAAGGTAGCAAGCAAATTGCGGGCATAAAAAAACCAGCTCAAGGCTGGATTCTTTAAGTGGTGGGTCGTACAGGATTCGAACCTGTGACCAATTGATTAAAAGTCAACTGCTCTACCAACTGAGCTAACGACCCACGGTGTAGATTCGCGATGAAACTCGCTTAGATTTAAGAGTGGTGGGTCGTACAGGATTCGAACCTGTGACCAATTGATTAAAAGTCAACTGCTCTACCAACTGAGCTAACGACCCATCTCTTAAGTGGCTCCCTGAGCTGGACTCGAACCAGCGACCAATAGATTAACAGTCTACTGCTCTACCAACTGAGCTATCAGGGAACTCAATCATCCTAATGGCGGAGGGATAGGGATTCGAACCCTAGGGCCCTCTCGGACCGCTGGTTTTCAAGACCAGTGCTTTCGACCACTCAGCCATCCCTCCGTAGGATGGGCGCGTATGTTACCTCAATGGTTTTTTCTGTCAACCAATAACAATGGGTTTTTCGTAAAATCGCTAATTATTTTTTCTGTTTTTTTCTATGCTGAAACAAGCGGTTAAGCTTTAACCAGCTTTAGTGGAATCACTAACACAAACCCAGCTTAAAAACACCGAATTAAACGACTTTATCTACACTTATTAGCGGCGTTGAAGAATTAACGCTTTATCTTCATCAGAAGAAGCGGATAATAGGCTGCTTTATACTTTTAAGCGGATATCCCATGGCCGAGATCGGCAAATTCAACACTCTCACGGTTCTTAAGAAAAAAGATTTTGGTGTTTATCTGGACGCCGATGAACTGGGGGAGATTTTGCTTCCTAAAAACTCCTGCCCTGAGGATATTGAGGTTGGATTTCCAATTCGGGTCTTTATCTATCTTGATTCTGAAGACCAACTGATCGCCACAACGGAAAAGCCTTATGCCATTGTCGGTGAATTCGCCATGTTAAAAGCTTCTGCGGTCAATCAAACCGGTGCTTTTATGGACTGGGGATTATCCAAGGATGTATTACTGCCCTTCAGTGAGCAACGCCAACGGCCGGTAGAGGCCGGTCGCCGTTATCTGGTATACCTCTATGTCGATCAGCATACCAATCGCATTGTCTGCTCCACCAAAATTGATAAATTTCTGGATAAAACGCCTCCCCGTTATAAAACCGGTGACGAAGTAGATTTAGTTATCGCTAACCGAACTGATCTGGGCCAAAAAGCAATTATTAATGGCGAACACTGGGGCATGCTGTTCAAAAGTGACCTTTTGAAAACCCTGTACCCCGGGCAAAGGCTTACGGGTTACATTAAAGAGGTTCGACCGGATGGTAAGATTAACCTCTCTATGCAAAAGCCAGGGTATGCCAAGGTGATGGATACTTCCGGTGCGATTCTTGAGATGCTCAACGAGCAGGACGGATACATCACCATCAATGACAAATCCTCACCAGAAGTTATTTTCAAAGCATTTGGGATCAGTAAAAAAGCGTTCAAGATGGCCGTTGGTGCCTTACTGAAACAAGGTAAAATCACTATCGAACCCGGTGGCCTGCGCCTTAAATAAAAGCGGCACACAGTGTGTGCCGTCTCTCAGTTAAGCTGACAACCATTGCTCCAGCTCATCGGCACCACCTATCAGGGTTCCGTCGATGAATACCTGTGGCGTCGTACCCCTTCCTGAAACAGCCTGTAACGAGCTGAAGCTGATACCATGGCTGCCTAGCTCTATCTCTTCAAACTTGTAACCATGCTCCTGCAGTGCAGTTTTAGCGCGGGTACAGTGTGGGCATCCAGGTTTACTCAGCACAGTCACTCGTTTTGGTAATACTGCTTCAGGTGCTACATACTCCAACATGGTATCTGCATCAGAAACTTGGAATGGATCGCCCGGCAGATCCGGCTCTATAAACATCTTGTCGATCACACCATCTTTGACCAACATTGAATAGCGCCATGAACGTTCGCCAAAACCAAGCTCATCCTTATCCACCAGCATTCCCATAGCGGAAGAAAAGTCACCGTTGCCATCCGGTATAAAGCGAATATTTTCTGCATGCTGATCTTCAGCCCATGCATTCATGACAAATGCATCATTTACAGAAAGACAGATAATTTCATCCACTCCGTTCTCTACGAAAACTGGAGCAAGTTCGTTATAGCGGGGCAGATGGGTACTGGAACATGTCGGCGTAAAAGCACCTGGCAAAGCAAAAACAATAACTGTTTTGCCTGAAAAAATCTGATCCGTTGAAACATCTACCCACTCATTACCCTTGCGAGTATGGAAAGTTACCTGCGGGACTGCCTGACCTTCTCGATTTGAAAGCATTCTGTATTCCTCTTAATTCGATCATCTGCTAACTGGGTTTTTGTTGGTATAACTATATAAACAGGTCATATATAAGAGAAATTAAATAAAAAAAAGAAGCTGATAAATTATTGCTATCGCTATTTAGATTGTAGCTTGAGTAACTCTACAAACTGATCACAAGGCATAGGCTTACCCAACAGATACCCCTGGACGTAGTCACAACCAAACTGTTTTAACAGCTCAAGTTGCGCCTCTTCTTCCACACCTTCAGCAACCACTTTGATGCCAAGCGTCTGGCCCATTTTGATGATCACCTCAACCAGTGTTCGGTCCTGATCGTCAATAAGAATATCCTTCACAAAACTGCGATCTATTTTCAGGTAATCAATCGGGTAATTTCGGAGGTAGTTAATGGCTGAATAACCTGTACCGAAGTCATCGATAGAGAAAGCGATTCCTTTGTCGCGCAAGCTATGAATTTTATCCAGTTGGCTCTTAGCTCCATCCATCAACAAAGACTCGGTAATCTCAAACACCAGCTCATTCGAATTGATACCAAAGGCATTCAGTATTTCTATCCATTGATCGTCTACATCTTTTGGCTGGAATTCTGCTACAGATCGGTTCAAGGAAATTACAATATCCAGACCTTGATGCTTAATTCTGCTGAGCAGATGACACGCCTCTTCCAACACCCAGTTACCCAGTACCACAATTGCACCGGTTTGTTCTGCAATAGGAATAAAGTGGGCCGGTGAGATTAAACCTTTCTCAGGATGGTTCCAGCGCACTAAAGCTTCACACTTGGGCATTCCGCCGTTTTTCAGATCCATGATCGGCTGAAAATACAGCTCAAACTGACCTTCCCTGACCCCTTTGAGTATTTCATTATGTACCTGAACATGGCGCTGCACCTCCTTGTTCAACTCACTGTTAAAGAAGGTAATTCTGTTTTTCCCCTCCCGCTTAGCCTGATACATAGCCCGGTTAGCATTCTGTAACAACATATCTATGGTTAAGCCATCTTCCGGGCACATAGCAACACCCAGGCTGTGAGTGATCGATAGGTATTGACCATTAATCAGATAAGGTTCTCCCAGCTCTAGTTTTAACTTCTCAGCCAGAATTTCTGTCTCATGCCCAGATTCAATATGTTTAAGTACGATAATAAATTCATCGCCAGCTAATCTGGCTATAAGATCATCACTGCGGACATTTTGTTTCATCCGTTGAGCGAACAAGAACAGAAGCTCATCCCCTACATGGTGGCCCCACTCATCATTGACCTCTTTGAAATAGTCCATATCCAGATAAAACAGCGCAAACTTTTGTTTATCGCGTTTATGGTCCCGAATGGTCTGCTCGAGCAATTGAGAGAAATGATATCTATTGGACAAGCCGGTAAGAACATCATAATTAGCACGGTGATTCGCAGTCTGAACAGCTAATAACTTTTCCCGGTAGTTTGTCATGATAAAGTACGCCGCCAGAGCCAGCACAATATTCACCAAAGATCCGATGATCCAATACTTAACGATCTGATCATCATTAGCCTGCCACCCGTTCTTAGGAAAAGCAGCGATTTGCCACTGTCCACCAGGCACAGTGATATCCGCTGTTACCGCATCAACATTAAATGTTGTATCGGAGCCGTAAAAAACCTTCCTGTTTTGATCGTCATTAGTTTTATTACGAAGCGCAATATCAAAGCCTTCAAAGCCTTTATTTAAACCAGCTCTTTCAAACAGGATCTGATCATGAAAAACGCCAGTGATTATGCCCCAAAGCGTACTCTTGGAATCGTCAAGAAAAACAGGCAGTCTGGCAACCAGAGCCGTCCCACCCTGAACCAGATTAATAGGACCAACCACTCTCATCTGTTTCTCAGAAATAGCTTGTTGGACCGCTCGCAATTGCGCAGGTACATTACGATAGTTAAGACCTAAAGCAGCTTCGTTACCTTTCATCGGATGGATAAAATCAATGATTAGATCAGGCGCTAACGCAATGTGCCGAATACTCGGTCTGGTCTTTTGGAAATGCTGAATGATCTGTGCTAATTCGGTGTGATGGTAATCACGATTAATCAGCAGGTTAGCTTCTAATGCCCTGAGAACCAGCGTGTCGGCATGCACTTCACCTTCCAGCTTGGTGGACAGTGTCAGAAGTTTGATATGGGCATTTTGTTTCGCCGCATCTGCATTTCTTTCAATTTCATGCTGAATAAACAACGCTACAATTGAAAACAACAAACCCAACAGCACCAATGCAAAGGCGGATGGCCGGTTTGTTAAAATTTGTACGAATTGTTTAAACATAAAATCCAGACACTTATAAATAGCTATAGAAAATAGTATCAGTTTTACTCTACCGATAAAGCTTTTTACTGTTCAAAATTTAAGTGTCCAGAATATCATGCTCACTCTCAGCGGTGGCGTAAAGTAAGCAATCACCAATAGCAATGTCAGGTCGAGTCGTAATCATAAACAACTTTAACGCTTGTGCCGTCAGTAGTTGGTGGCCTTTGACCTCAAAGTATTTATCAAAAACATCACACCCTTGTGAATCTTTAACACTCACACCCGCAATGCCTTTTTTACTGCCAAGCCAGCCGATCAGCTCTCCCCGTTCGACCTCACCAAAATTAAATTTATCCACGCCTGACAACACTGTCAGATCCGTCCCAAGAATATAACTATCCGAGTATGCTATGACACAGTCCGGTGCTAATTCGAGACGCACCGGGTGACGATAGAGGTCAAGATGATGTCCATGTTCCAGCTGCAAGACATTATCCTGATGCAGATACTTATCCAGCCCTCTACTGGCCACCTCATCGGCAGACGGATCTTCTGCTCCACCGCATTCAATGGTTACAACCGGACATTTTGAACTACTCGTTTCCATTAAGGCTCCCAAACGCAGATCCGTGACAATCATCCGATCTGTAAAAAGGGAAACCAGTGCCTCATGCGCCGAATCTTCAAAGGTAACGACACCAAAATCCGGACTGTGGCCTGAGGTATTATGTACATCAATGATGCATTCAGGCTGATATTCTGAAAAAATTTGCAGAATTTCTTCTGCCCGTTTGCCTGGTTCATCATTATACGGCGGAAGAAAACAGCGATTCATATCCCTCTGTCCAGGAAAGACCCTGTATTTGAATATCGGGTCAATGATCGCAGCGGGAATGGATGGAATAAAACATACGATATTACAGAGAGGCTGAATGCCACTTTTGAGCCACTTATGTACTGCTCGCAAACCTGAGGGCTCATTACCATGCAGTAAAGTCACGATCCCACGTGTTCGTGTTTTGTTCGCACCTTCTTTGAAGATCATTACCGGCTCCGACAGGTTACGGATAAAATCTTCCGGGCTCTCCTCAAATAAATCCGGCGATGGGTTAAACAACTTTTTCATTTCATGTCCTTTCCCGACATCTAATCCCATTCAGAAACAGGAATATTTTTAGCGGAATTCTGTATGTAGCGCTGAACCATAGCGGTTAAAGCAGCCTGCTCCGACTGCCCTTTTAATTGCCGTTGATACTCTCGTCTCTGCCAAATTGCACCAGAGATACGCTTGTCTAATCGATTAGAAATCACGCCCAGGTATTTCTCTACCTCTGTTTCATCTACGCCTAATTGCTGCAAGCCCTGTTTCGCGGTTGGTAATAACTCGTAAGCAATTTCAACCACACTTTTTTTCACTAACCCCCCGGGTTGTGAAAGATCAGGCCACATTAAATTGGCCTGCAAACCTTTTTCTGCCGCCAGGTAGAAATTAGCGGCTAAAGTAGCGAACGGCAGTGACGGAATAATCTCTTCCATTCGATCTTGTAAGCCCTTCGCCGCGCCCAATGCAAACGCTGTATTTGCAATCATATCCACGGGAGTTGGGCCAGAAGGTAACGCTCGCATCTCTATTCGCAGATGCCCACCATCATTAGCATCGTACACGGCTCTGTTCCAAGGCCAGATAGTACCCGTATGCAACCTGAGTTCATTTAAAACAGGCATCGTCCCCTTTTTTATTAACTCACTGATCTTCTCTTTGCCCACTATAGGCAAGATAGGTTCATACAACCGGACAGCTTCCGCAAATAGTTCATAAGCCCCTTCCCTTACCCAGCCATTACCAAAATCAACACGGGAAGGAAGCGCTCTCTCACACTCCTCATGGGTTCGACCATCAATGGTCTGACGGAAAAGTGGAATACGCGTTTCATGCCATAACTTATGACCTAACATAAACGGAGAATTCGCACTCAAGGCCACTATTACTGGGGTAACATATTGCAGTGCGTTGAAGGTATCAGCAAATCTGGACGGATTAACTCGAAAGTGGACCTGCATTGAACAGTTGGCCCCTTCGAGGGTGACATCGTGGGAGCGCAGAGAGATAGGATCTTCACCTTCTATGCGGATACAAAACATCCTTCCTCTCAACTTTTGCAAAGCTTTTGTCAGGGCAAAAAAACGTGATTCATCCGTCATCGCATGAAGACCAAAATCGCCACGTTTCAAGGTAGGCAGGATACCTATGGGCAGAGCGACTCCGTTTTCATGAGCGAGCTGCTCATTAACCAGATGGATCGCATATGCCATTTCATCTTCTAATTGCGAAAATGGCATCCCTGCAGCGGGCACAGGCGATAGATTATATTCAAGGTTAAACCGGTTAAGTTCTAACGCTAGTTGTTTATGCCCGCTACGGCTAATAACTTCACGGTTCATAGAGAGCGGACGAGCGTTTTGGTCAACCAAATACAGTTCTAATTCAGCACCAATTGAAGATGGCCCTACACCAAAATCAGGGTTAGAAAGTAATGCTTTTAAACCATCAAGGTTATCAAGCAGACGCTGCTGGAAGTCTTCAAAGTCTTGAGCTGAAAAGTCATCATGATCGATTTCCTGCCCCATAAAACGATAACCCCTTGTTTATGCCTGTGCTTCTAAAGATTAGCCTCCATAATTAGTAACTACCAGAGCAATTACTAAATACGACTTGCCTTATATCATTTCAAACAAATCTTCTTAAACCAGAAAGCTTTCCATCTCTGTTTTTGCACAAATCTTTAGCTTAACTCATGACGTTATCTCAGCTTTACTCTAAACTGAGATATCAGTGGATAGTGATATTTAAGGACTCTTGCGCGATGACATTTCAGGATTATCTTTCTATTCTTGCGAAACGTGACGGTTCAGACCTTTATCTGACAACTGGAGCCCCCCCTTGCGCAAAATTTGAAGGTAAATTAACACCTTTAAGCAAAGTACCATTCGGCCCTGATGAAATCGAAGCAATTGCTGTTGAATTAATGGATGAACAGCAAAAAGCTATTTTTGAGGAAGAGCTGGAGATGAATCTAGCCTATTCAATTCCCAAAGTGGCACGTTTTCGTATTAACATTTTTAAACAGCGTAACCAGTTCTCGATTGTTGCCAGGAACATCAAAACAACGATACCCGCTATGGAAGACCTAGGGCTTCCACCTGCATTGAAAGACGTCATCATGGAAAAGCGGGGATTGGTTCTTTTTGTCGGCGCGACTGGATCAGGTAAATCAACATCACTTGCCGCCTTAATTGACCACAGAAACCGTAACAGTGCTGGTCATATTATAACGATTGAGGATCCAATCGAATTTATTCACACCCACCGAAAGTCTCTAATCAACCAACGTGAAGTTGGAGTGGATACACGGACTTTTCACAATGCATTAAAAAACGCACTACGACAGGCGCCGGATGTCATACTTATCGGTGAAATTCGTGATCAGGAAACCATGGAACAGTGCCTTACCTACGCTGAAACTGGCCACCTGGCTATTTCCACCCTACACGCCAATAACGCTAATCAGGCTTTAGATCGCATCATCAATTTTTTCCCCCAGGATCGCCATCAACAAATCCTGCATGATTTAGCCCTGAATATTCGAGCGATTGTCTCTCAACGACTTGTATCCACTGTGGACGGTAAACGCTGTGCAGCAATTGAGGTGATGCTGGGCACCTCAACCATTCAAGAAAAGATCATGAAAGGTGAGATTAAAGAGATTAAAGAGATAATGAAGGCTTCTTCAGAATCCACTGGAATGCAGACTTTTGATGAGTCCCTGTTCAAACTCTATAAAGAGGGAAGAATCGCAGAGGAAGAGGCGCTCATGAATGCAGATTCTGCAAACGACATGCGTCTAAAAATGAATCTTAATACATCCAATAACACGCCAGAAGAAACGAAACCTGAAAAAAAACAACCAGTGGAAGGCGACAATCCACTGGCCGGAATGCAATTTCTTGAAGATGAAGAATAGCTTACAAATATTTTTTCAAGCTAAATGCACCACGTAGGTCACCCTGAGAAAAACCTTTAGCCTGATCTTCAGGGTAGAGTTTATCCAGATGCTCGGACAATTCAGGTTTGATCTTGCTACCGTGACAGGCAAGGCACTGCTCACCTACTGGTATAGCTTTCATCATCCGGAACACTTTTCTTCCCTCATCGTCTACAATCACCTGAGAAAAGGCTAGTATTTCAAGATTAGCCCCTATATTCGCTTTCTTTTCAAACGACTCCAGTACCGCTTTTTCCCAGTCATCCGGTGCATTCTCCAGGTTGCGCAATTTCAAACTGGTTCTGCTGATTTCCCATTCACTTTCGCTATTAACCAGTTCAGTCAGTGGACCTGCTTTTGTATTACATACGGTAATAGCAGCAGTGGCTCCCCCGCTCTTCTTGGCCTTCTTAAGCTCACCACCCAACGTAGTTGCAAGCTGCTTTATAACCCCCTTGGCCTCTTGCTGTAGCTCAGGAATATTGACCTCAAATGTTTCTGAGTTCACCGCAGCTGAAACCAATAAAATACCTAATACACTCCACCTTTTCATTTCTGGCACCCGTAAATTAAGAACTTAGAAGAAGAATGCGATAGATTATACATATATAAATTAGAATTTACTAATATATGAATTAAAAACACCCTTGTTGAGATTCCAACAAAGGTGCTGCTTTACGGGGTGTCTTTAAAACGGAATTAATTGATGTAGTTGAACAGGCTTAATTCCTGAACTGAGGCAAAGCTCGAATAAGCTGCCTGGAGTGCAGTCTGTTGTAATTGGAAACGGCTGATAGCCTCGTTGTAATCAAGATCTTCAAAAGAAGACAAAGCTTCCTGTGTAAACAGTTTATAGTCTTCGTTCACCAGGTCTTGTTGTTCAAGGGCGTTTTGTCGCCCACCAATTCCCGCACGAGCAGCAACATTTTTCTCTTCAATACCAGCCAGATTATCAAGAATCCAATCCATCTGTAGATTGAACTGCTCACGCTCTTCACCAGAATTACCGCTGTAATTTTGCAAGGCATCTCTCAAATCAACAGCGGTATTCAGGATATTATGCTGATCAAAAACGTCCAATGTCGCCGTGCCATCATTACCAGCGTTAACATCCAAGTCCACACCGGCAATGGTCAGCGTTGGAGCATTAGGGTTTGTACTCAGATCATATGCATTGAGAGAGACCCCTGGTAAATCTGCCGTGACAAAGTTGCCGTCCTTATCAGTCACAGTCAGAAGCCCACCAGTGACATCGAAAGACAAGGGGCCATTTGCATCCATATAGGCCCCAAAGGCCTCTGTATCCCCGCCAATGATATCTATGTCATCAATAATGGGGACTGACTGTGTAATGTTTTCAGTAACATAGCCAGCGACCACAGGAATTTTTTCAAAGACCTCAAAACCAGAATCTGTCGCTGCAACCTTAGTCTCTGGACCTACCTGCAAAAAACGCTGACCATCGTCGCCATTAAACGTATAACGACCTGTAGTAGCATCATACGTATAGGGTTTAGTAAAACCCTTATTTCCGGAAAAGAGAAATTCGCCCTGAACATCCTTAGTGTTCATCAGACTATCCAGAGATTTGACGATCTCACCTACTTCGGAAGCGATTGCCACACGATCGGTAGAAGTCAAAGTGCCGTTTTTACCTTGAATTGCCAGTTCCCGAAGACGAATTGAAAGGTTATTCACCTGCTCAATAGTTTCCTCTTCCAGACTCAGGCGGCGCTGCGCTACTTCTATATTGCCCGCAAACTGTTCGGTACGAGCAATCTCTTTTTTGAATTTTTGGATCTGGGCAGAAGCCAACGGATCATCTGAAGGCTGGAGTACATTTTTACCTGTAGATAACTGCTGCTGAGTTTTAAATAAATCAGCATTGGTTTTAGTAATATTATCTACGTTTGAAATAAATACTTGTTGTGTAGAGATGCGCATAGATTATCTCCTATATACTCTGCAGCAGAGTATCAAAAATCGTTTGGGATGCACGAATGATCTGTGCAGACGCCTGATATGCCTGTTGGAATTGCACTAATTTCGCAGCTTCTTCATCCAGATTTACACCAGCGATGCTGGAACGTAGCTCTTTGTTAGAATCCAAAACTGATTTACCCGCCTGTGCATTCACCTGAGCGACTGATGCCTGGGTACCGACCCGCTCAACATTCTGGCCGTACTTATCCTGAAAAGAAGCACCTTCAACAGTTTTCGCAAACTGTAAGTCTGACAATAACAACGCATTGCGGTTATCAGATACACCATCGGTGTTCAGATTTACGCTAAAAGTGTCATTTATACTAGGTAGGTTATCGATCGTTACTTCAAAACCTTGAAGAGCAATACTCTGGCCAGAGACAAATTGCCCCACAAGACGGTCACCATCACCATCAACAAATTCATAAAAACCAACATCTGTTGAGCTGTCATGCTGGACCGTAAAGGATTCGCCACTGCCCGCTACGACGCCAGAAATATCCAGTGTAATACCAAAAGAAGCACTTAAATCCAGTTGTGAACCAGTTAAGGCAACACCACTTAATGTGTTAGCAGGTACCGCTGAATCTGAAATATCAAAGTTACCTGCTCCATCTTCAGTAATTGTCAGGGGATAGGTAATCGTTGAGAAAACATCGTAATCGGCAACCGTTAAATTACTTGCCGTACCAACGTTAGCGAGCGCTCCAACGACTTCTAGAGGCGTCTGAAAAGTAATATCAAAAGGTGGAGTCATCTCACCCGTAACTGCGGCAAGTTCAGCATACTCTACATCAGTAATTGAAACCCCAACGCTACCCGTACCTGTATTCCCGCTGTCTTCCGAAGTTGCCAGAGGAGCAGCGAGTGCCAGTAAACTTGCTTGATTTAAAACAGAGTCTATCTCTGAAGCTGCATTGCGGGTCGGTCTCATGATAAAGGAGTCGGAGGTACCAAAAATACCCGCCGTATCCAGCGTCATGGTAAAACCATCAATGCGAAGAGTCATTTCACCAGAGAGCGAATCCAGGAAGAACTCACCATCCTGATCAACATCTGTTCTCACCGCCTCTTCGGTGAGACTAGTGTTGGTCCACCTTTGGCCGTCGGACTCTCGAGTGAGTGTAAAACCACCACTGTTATTAAAGTCCAGAGAGTATTCAGAAGCGTATAACGCTGAAACATCATTGATAGTAACGCCACCAGTTACCTGAGAAGCATTATCGCGCTCAGCAAGTAAACGGTCAGCAACCGCCTGAGAAGTATTAATATCGGTGAACATCAGCCCACCCGCATCACCATTCAGGTCAACACCTTTCTGATGCTGCTCATTCATACTATCGGCAAATACCAGTGCAATACGGCCCAGCTCATCTAAAGACGAGCCCAGAATGTCCTCTCGATATTCCAAAACCCCACCGATCTTTCCGCCTGAAAGCTGGTTAGTAATATCACCGACACTGTTTCCGGTTTGGATACCGATACTCAGTTGACTGCTATCAGCAGGGCCCAACATTGTACTTAAAGGACTGGTCGATAGACCAACCACTAAAGGTTCACCATTACCGATAAAGACACTTACCTCACCCGAAGGTTGGTCCAGTGTTGTAAAACCTACATACGTTGAAAGCTCTTCAAGCTTAGCATCACGCTGGTCGAGCAATTCACTACTCACCTGGCCTGATGCTTGCTGAATCGCTATATCTTCGTTCAACTGGGCAATATGACCGGCTATGCTGTTAACCGCTGAAACATAACTTTCCAGACGACCATTAATAGTATCGTTTTGGCGACGAATATTGGCATCGAGATCATTAAACCTTTGCACCAAAGATTCTGACTGCGCTAGAAATAACTCTCGGTTTGGTAAGCTGACCGGATCATCCACGGCTGTCTGCAAAGCACCAAAATAATCATCCATCGCGGTGGAGATACTGGTGACATCGGATGCCATGAGGTTGTCCAGTTCATTCGCAAAGTCTTCAAAGATATCGTAGCTGCTGTAAGTGGAGCTATCCGCCCATATCTGCCGATTAAGAAATGCATCTGCGACACGATCAATATCATCGATCAGAACACCGCCCTGCCCTTCTCGGGACTCAAAGACGGGCCGCTGGCGAGTATAACCCTCAGTATTAACGTTACTGATATTCTGGCCCGTCACAGCCAGCGCAGTCTGGTTAGCCTGCAGGCTCTGAGTACCTAGTGTTAGTAAACCAAAGCTGGACATAATCTACTCCTTTGAAGGTCTGGCGCTGTTATGCAAAGTAGTTCCAGGCAGAATCAACCTTCGGTTGAATCCACCCCTTTGCTGGCTAGCAGATCACCTTCAAAAATTTTCTTAATCTTCGCAGCATACTCAGGATCGGTCGCATAACCAGCTTCCTGAAGTTGCTGCACATAAGCGTATGGATCTTCGGCACTTTCCAATGCCAGCTTGTAACGAGGACTATTCTTTAGAAAATCAACATAGTCCCTAAAACTGTCTTCATAGCTTTCATAACTACGGAACTGAGCCTGCTCTCGTTGAGCGACCCCATTTCGATATTCAAGTGTGAAAACCTGAGCACTGTTTCCACCCCAACGGGAGTCTGCTTTAATATTGAACAGGTTCTTACTGTTGCTGCCATCAGCATCACGTACCATGAATTTACCCCATCCAGTTTCAAGCGCGGATTGGGCCAGTAAAACCCGGGGATCGACCCCCAGCTCACCTGCTACTTTTTCTGCTAACGGCATGAGCTTTTCAACGAATTCTTCCGGGCTTTCAAACCGCTCAGGCAAATCAGTTTCCTGACTGCTTACAGCCGCTTTAAGCTGCTGTTCAAACACCTCTTTGACCGTATTTTTCTGCTCATCGGTTAAGGTCACCCCAGGAGGATTTTCTTCCCCTTCAGCCTTAGCAAGAAGAGCTGAAGCAGCGATTGCAGCCGCTGCATCCATTGCCTGATTCAGACGACGACTTTCCAGATTGTTTAGTTCAGGGTTTGGAGTTTTCGCTTCCTCTTGTCCGCCTAACTGTCTAACCAGCACATCTGTGAGGCCGATGCCTTTGGCATTCGCCATCTCCATAGAAATCTGGTTGTCATACATCCCCTGATAGAACTTGGTCTGACTACTGTTCATAAAGTTGTCATCACCCAGGGCAGCATTGGCATCTCGCATCGAACGCAGCAGCATATTCAGGAACAGTTGCTCAAACTGTTGCGCAGCTAAACGAAGGCCTTCATCACTATTGGTTTTAGCCTTGGATTTTAACTTCTGCAGCTCAGCCAAATCTGTGTAAAGCTGAGCATTGCTGCCTGCACCCGTTTTAATCATTTAGATCACCACCAACTCGGCTTTTAACGCACCGGCCTGCTTTAACGCTTCAAGAATCGCCATGAGGTCACCAGGTGCCGCACCCACCTGATTTACCGCTTCCACAATATCTTGCAGATTTGCGCCCGGTGAAAACTCAAACATATGACCAGAACCTTCATCCACTTCAATACCGGTTCGTGGAGTAATTACAGTTTCACCCCCCGCTAATGGATTCGGCTGATCCGCATTAATCTCTTCTGTGATAGCCACCGTTAAACCGCCGTGCGTAATAGCTACAGGTGAAACACGGACATCCTGACCAATAATAATGGTGCCGGTACGT
The DNA here is from genome assembly GCA_050633685.1 of Neptuniibacter sp. Classification (GTDB taxonomy): domain Bacteria; phylum Pseudomonadota; class Gammaproteobacteria; order Pseudomonadales; family Balneatricaceae; genus Neptuniibacter. The sequence goes on from JBOEHA010000024.1 coordinate 88,835, forward strand.
GAATTGATCACAACTCTAGCCGCATCACGTGCAGGTTCCACATTCAGGTTCTCAAGCACAGAAAGGAAGGTTACACGTTGCGATGGATCGCGGGGCGCCAGAACACGGATGGATGTAGCATCCATTGATTGCGCCATCTGAGAACCAAGAAGCGAGTTGATCTGCTCTGCAACACGACGTGAGGTTGTAAAATCGGGTCTGTGTAGATTCAGCACTAAACTATCACCCTGAGTAAAACCACTGGGTACCGCTCGTTCAACGGTTGCTCCATTTGGAACACGACCTACACTCGGAACATTCAGAGACAAACGTGAACCATCTGCTCCCTGCACGCCAAAACCTGAAACAACCAGATTACCCTGAGCGATGGCGTAAACCTGTCCATCTGCACCTTTCAGAGGGGACATCAGCAAGCTACCGCCCCGCAGGCTTTTAGCATCACCGATGGCCGAAACAGTAATATCAATTGCCTGGCCTGGCTTAGCAAAAGCTGGAAGCTCCGCATGAATAGCCACAGCTGCAATATTTTTCGACTTAGGATTGGTTGATGGTGGAATCGCCACCCCAAAGTTATTCAGCATATTTCTGAAGGTCTGAGAGGTAAACGATGTTTTATCGCCTGTTCCATCCAGGCCCACGACCAATCCGTAACCCACCAACTGGTTTGAACGTACACCAGAGATACTGACCATATCCTTCAGGCGGCTGGCTTCCACAGTGATACTTAGAAGAAGACATACAACGGAGATTAGAAACTTTTTCATCTTATCCTCCTTAGAATGGCATCAATGCGCTGATAAAGAATTTCGACATCCAGCCCATTACATTTGTGTCGTTAACAACGCCAGTACCGCTATACGCGATCCTGGCATCTGCGAGTTTGGTTGAAGGCACAGTGTTATCTGAGCTGATATCCTGAGGGCGAATCAGTCCGCTAATACGGATATATTCATCTCCCTGATTTAAGGTCAGCCATTTTTCACCCTTTACCAGCAACACACCGTTTGGATAAACATCATGTACTGTCACTGTGATGTTACCGGTCAGGTTGTTACTCATATCTGACGTACCCTCACCATCAAAAGCGGTAGTAGGGCCAGATGCAGACAGACTCAAAGGTTTACCCAGAATACTGACGTTATCACCCAGAACGGTTGGCTGAGTGAGTGTCACACTGCTGGATTTATCCAATTCTGTGGTTGCGCTTTTCTGAGAGCTGGTACTCTCCTGTAGGCTAACCGTAAGAATGTCGCCAATTCGGTGAGCTCTACCATCACCATAGAGGTTCATACTGGTAGCCGAGTTATATATAGAGCCATTAACCGGCGTCGCCTGAACCATTTTTGGCGGAGTAATCGGAGCGTATTCTGGATTACCCGGCTTTACCTGTTTCTGTACGCAACCAGTCATTAAAAAACTTATTGCTACCAGGGACCAAATTACCTTATTCATTCAACTCACCCGTTCACATTAAAGTTGCTGGCTGACAAAGGACAACATCTCATCCGCTGTCGAAATCACTTTAGAATTCATCTCATATGCGCGTTGAGTTGTGATCATCTCCACTAACTCTTCAACCGCATTTACGTTCGAGCCTTCGAGCGCCCCTTGAACAAGAATGCCTGTCCCATTTTCCCCAGGGTTACTAATCAATGGAGCCCCACTTGCACCCGTTTCCTGAAACAGGTTCTGGCCGAGTGCCTGCAAGCCTTGCGGGTTTACAAAATCCACCAACTGTAACTGACCAATATCCTGAGGAGCAGGATTACCTGCAGTTGTGACCTGAACAACACCATCAGTACTGATGCTGAAAGATACAACTTCTCCAGGCAGAGTAATTTCAGGCTCCAACAAATAACCTTCAGACGTCACCAACTGGTTGTCCGAGTTGAGATGTAGCTGGCCATTTCGACTATAACCAGCATCTCCATTAGGCAATGTCACCTGAAGAAAGCCACGTCCATTAATCGCGACATCAAAGGCCTCATCTGTGATTTCGATAGCGCCCGTACCGAACAGCTTCTGGGTGCCAACAGTACGTACACCGAGACCGATCTGTAGCCCTGAAGGCAGCTGAGAGTCTTCACCAGACTGAGCCCCTGGCTGCCTTCTGATCTGATACATCAGATCTTCAAACACCAAGTTATCTTTTTTGAAACCAACCGTTGAAACGTTCGCCAGGTTGTTAGAAATCACCTTTAGATTCGTATCTTGGGCTGACATCCCGGTTTTTGCGACGTTTAAAGCACCATGCATTACTTTATCCTCAGTGACTGTTAGCTCATTCTCAGAATTGCCGCAGCAGCTTCTGAGTTTTCTTCAGCGGTTTTCATCATTTTTATCTGCATCTCAAATTGTCGGGAGGTTGTAATAATCCCAGTCAATTCACTAACAGCGTTAACATTGCTTGACTCGATATAACCAGAACGAACCCGGACATTAGGATCCGCACCTACAGGAGCATTTGCCCCTGTTGTCATCAGGCCATCGGTGCCTTTAAACAAGGTTTGTGGATCCGGGTTAACCAGTTTCAACTGATCAGCAACGACAAGTTCAGCCGCATTTTCCCCAAGCGGACGAATCGTAATTGTTCCATTAGTAGCTATTTCAATACTGTCAAAAGGAGGGAGAACAACCGGAATGCCGCCGTTGCCCATCACCGGCAACCCACTGCCTGTCACTAACTGATTAGCGGCATTTATCTGCAGTTTGCCGCCACGGGTATAACCTTCCGTACCATCCGGTTTTAGAACAGTCATCCAACCGTCTCCCGCTAACGCCACATCCAGCATTCGACCTGTTTCGATCAATGTACCGTGGGTCAGATCGGTTGCAGGCCTTTCCGTTTGAGCATAAACACGTGACGCATGACCTTCACCAAACACTTGCATAGCGCGGGCTTGAGCCAGATCAGACTTAAAACCTGTAGTGTTTGCATTTGCAAGGTTATTGGCATGAGTCTGCTGCGCAAGCATGTTCTCGCGCGCGCCACTCATTGCTAAATATAAAACCTTATCCATTTCTCACTTCCAGTATAAATAGCTTATTAGCTCTAATTATTGGGTTGGCAATTTCGCCATACCTAGTAGATAGCAACGAGCATGCCAAAAAAAAGGCCGCATATATGCGGCCTATAAGAAGTAAGAAATAAAAGCTTTTAAATCTGCAGGATAGCCTGAGTAATCGTATTCTGTGTTTCGATTGTTTTCGAGTTAGCCTGGAAGTTTCGCTGAGCCTCAATCAAAGCCACCAACTCAGCCGAGAGATCCACGTTCGATTGTTCAAGAGCAGCAGATCGCAAGGTACCATTCAAGCCGGTACCCGGCGGGTTCACAATTGCATCACCCGAGGTCAAAGTCGCAATCCACTCTGTATCACCTGCTGGCTGAAGGCCCGCCTGGTTTTCAAAAGTAGCGATCGCAACCACACCCAGATCTTGGTTCTGACCATTTGAGAAACTCGCAACCATCTCACCGGTTTCACCAAAACTTACACCGATCAGATCACCCTTAGTGTAACCATCCTGCGTGGAAGCCTTAACGATTGACTCAGAAGCGAATTGGGTTGTATCTGTGATATCGAGTTCAATCGTAGTTGTTGAATCCGCCGGATCTGCACCCGAAATAGTAATGCTTGGCACTACAGCCGAGGCAGAGAAGGACTCACCATTGATACCGCTCAGCAGACCATTTGAAGAATTAAATTGCAGCAGAATCGGACCCGGCTCAGTCCCGGTACCTACTTCACCGGGATCAAGCGCCTTACCAATATCCAACAATTCTGTACCATTCAGGTAAGCATACATGCGATAAACACCCTGGAAGGTGTTATCACCCTGTTTAATGGTAGGCTCCGCTGCAGTCCACAATGGATTGGTTGCTGCACTTGCGACATTACCATCAAATGAGATACCCGGGTTTACGTCACCGGATTCCGCTTCATAAGTCACGACAAACTCATTGCTGGCACTGTCATATATGACAGACTCAACATCAGGGTTAGCATCCAGGATATTTGCCTCAATCGCAGTAATGGAGGCACCTACCTGATCCTGCGTCATGCCCGCTGTCAGCTGAACTTGCACACCCCCAATTTCAATCAGAGTATCCTCTGCCAATGAATCAACACCACCAAAAGCAGTCGTCGCATCCAAAGCAAAAGTATGCGTCTCATTCGCCGCAATCTCGGCAACCTCAGTAATAGCTATGCCGGAAGATACTGCCGCCAGATCAGGCTCCGGAAATTCAGAGTAGAAGCGAATAGTAAAACCTACCGGATCCGTCACATCATCCATAGTGATACTTTCGATACGAGGATCACCATTTGTTGCATCAGTTAACTCTGCAAAGAACGACGAGCCAGAAGAGGCATCAATCACATCACCTACTGAATACCCCGTAAGCTCAGTAATATGCGCGGCAGTAATAGTAGTCGCAGAAACAGACTCACCCGCAGTGACTCCAGTAACCTCCTGCTGAGCTTGGAAAGGGCGCGCCTCAGCAAAGTTAAACTTAACAGTATGCTCATTACCCAGACTGTCGAAGGTTCTAACCGTAGTACTGTATGTAAACGACCCCGGTTCATCTTTATCATAATCCGCCAGGAGAGTTTCAGCGTCTTCAGCAGAGTTAATATTAAAAGACAAATCTATCTCTTCTGTCGCTTTTGGGGGGCTCTCTTTTTCAGATACCTGCAAATCCCCTATCGGAAGTCGATTGCCTTCCGAATCAAGATCATATCCTTGCAGGAACTTGCCTGATTTAGAAACCACAAACCCATCTTTATCCAACTGAAAAGAACCAGCTCGGGAATATGAAACACCGCCCTGACCATCATCCAGCTGAAAGAAACCTGAACCATTAATCGCGAGATCCAAGTTATTGTTGGTAAATTCAATGGTTCCCGCCTGAAAATCCTGAGCGATATCAGTTACAGTAACACCAGACCCCGCCACATTGGAGGAACCAGCGCCCACTACTGCAGTTGCATAGATATCACCAAACTCAGTACGCGATGTTTTAAAACCAACCGTACTGGAGTTCGCTATATTGTTACCGATCACATCCAGATCTGTACTGGCTGCTTTTAGACCGGTTACTGCTGTATTGAAACCTGCCATTTTATTTTCCTCACACGCCGATCTGTTTCACTTCACTGACATCAAAGCTGCCAGCATTAGTATTAACTGTCATACCGATACCGTTTTCACCTAAGGTAACGCTATTCACCGAATATGCCATGTTGGTATCAACTGCTGCGTACTCACCACCGTCAATACGCTCAACAACAAAGGTATAATCACCCGCCGGAATTGAAGGATTACCATCCTCATCAATGTCCATCTGCCAAGCGAACTCATGCTCGCCAGAGGTCACACTGCCTAACTGCATGGTATCTACCAGGGAGCCGCTAGAGTCATAAACCTTTATACGCACATCAGAAGCACTGGTGGCCAGATTGAAAGACCCATGAGCATAAGGGCTACTGGCCGTCCCAACCTCCACAGTATCACCCGGTATATAAACCGATTGCCCAACCATCGCAGAAGCCTGCAGCGCTGCCTGACTAGCCAGCATCGACTGCGAGGTTGCATCTACGGTCTGAGCAAGATTATTGATACTCTCAACCTGAGACATAGTCGCAATTTGCTGCATAAAATCATTAGTATCCGCCGGACTGGTCGGATCCTGATTCTGCAATTGAGCGATCATTAGACGCATAAACATTTCACTGTCTTCCTGACTCTGAGAAGTCGAGGAGACAGTGCTGCTGGTCTTGTTTTGAGTATTAATCTTCTCAAAAACGCTCTGGTTTACGCCATTTACATCACTCATGGCTTATAACCTCATCTGTTAAAAATTACTGCTGCCCAAGACGCAGCGTCTGCTGCAACATCTGTTTAGCAGTATTCATAATTTCGGTATTAATCTGAAAGGAGCGAGACGCTGAAATCATATCCGCCATCTCCTCCACAACATTTACATTCGGGTAATAGATATAACCCTGTTCATCCGCCATAGGGTGAGCAGGGTTATATTCCTGTCTTAACTCAGCATCACTCTCGACAATACCCAGGACTTGTACCCCCTGACCTGCCGCCTGCCCAAACTCATTCTCCGGCTCAACCAACGGGTCCACCTGCTGTACTGCAAAAACAGGCTTCCGGGAACGGTACGTTTCATCAACACTAGAACTTACGCTTTCAGCATTTGCCAGATTACTGGCTGTCGTATTCAGACGAATCGTCTGAGCATTCATGGCCGAACCAGCGATATTAAAAACATTACTCAATGACATTTTTATTCACCCTTGATCGCTGATTTCAAACCTGAGATTTTCTTATCAAGAAACTGGAATGAAGCCTGATAATCCATAGCATTTTCAGTATAGCGCGCCATTTCCTGCTGCAGCTCCACCGTATTACCGTCCACTGAAGCCTGATTTGGAATTCGAAACATCATATCCGCCGCAAGGTCGGGCGATAGAAGTTCAGTATTATGAGAGGAAGAAGTCGCCACCTGCTTCATCCGAGGCTGCGATGCACTCTCCAGAGCAGCCGCAAATTCAATATCCCGCGCCTTATAATTCGGGGTATCCGCATTAGCGATGTTATTAGACAGCACCTCAGCCCTACGAGCCCTAAACAAAAGAGCCTCATCATGGATACCTAACGCTGAATCAAAACTAATGGCCATCTTTTTGCCTCTCAATAACAGATAGCCTCAATAAAGCACAATATATACCAGTATAAAAAAATTGTTTATTTTCAAGGAGTTGGAAAAATTTAGATTTATTTTTTATCCACGAGCGGCAACGCCAAACCGCTTATTTGCCGCTTTCCTCATAAAACGGCAAACACCTAAAACAAAAAAACGCCCGATGTTTCCACCGAGCGTTTTTCTAAACAGCTTTATTCTTAACTAGATTGCCTGATAAATAATTCCCGGACGACAGTGAATCATCTGGTATTTATCAGATAGGCCCGACATAAACTCCGAGGCTCCTAGGATTAAATACCCCCCAGGCTGCAATACAGAGTGCATCTTAGACAGGATCTCCAATTTCTTTTCACTGGAGAAATAGATCAGTACATTACGACAGAAAATCACATTAAATTTACCCATTGCATTGTACTGTCCCAACAGATTGATACTCTGGAATCGGACTCTGGATTTAATGTCTCGGTTAACCGCCCAACTACCATTTGGAGTTTCACTAAAGTGCTTAGTTAACCTTTCCTGAGACAACCCCCGCCCAATTGCAAGCATCTCGTATTCACCCCTTCGGGCCTGCTCCAGTACCTGGGTAGAAATATCCGTCGCAACTATCTCAGGAGAAGACAATTTACCCGGGCTTTTTTTGTTGAATTCGTCCATGGTCATGCTTATAGAATAGGGCTCCTGCCCTGTTGAACAAGCCGCCGACCAGATACGTAATCTTGCGCCAGCCCTTTGCCCAGTCAGCTCAGGCAGAATGCGATCCCTTAAAATATCGAAAGGATGAACATCACGAAACCATAAGGTTTCATTGGTCGTCATTGCATCGATGACCTGCTCCCTTAAATGCTTAGAAGCAGGGCTTTTTAATTTCTGGATAAGATCTTTAAGCGCAGGGCAGTTCTGCTCCTGAGCTATTTTGCCGAGACGGCTTTGAACAAGGTATTGCTTGTGCTTTGCGAGCAAAATACCACTGTTATCTTCCAGGAAACGACTGAACAACTGGAAATCATCATCCGTGATGACGAAGTTGGTACGGGAAGCAATACTCATAAAGAGCTAATAACTCCGATCAGTTACCTTCAACTTTCTGGATACGCTGAACAACAGCAGTCGCCAGATCATCTGGATTAAATTTCGCGAGGAAGCCATCCGCGCCTACTTTCTTAACCATGGAGACATTAAAACCACCGGACAATGAGGTATGTAATACCACATGCATATTAGACATTCTCTCATCTTCACGAATCATAGAGGTCAGGGTATAACCATCCATCTCTGGCATCTCGATATCAGATATGACCATCAGGAAATTTTCCGTCACATCTACACCACGGCCCGCCATATCGCATAATAGATCCCAAGCCATTCGCCCGTTGTTACAGGATGTAACCTTAATCCCCAGACCTTCGAGGCTTCGCTGCATCTGATTACGAGCGACCGATGAATCATCAACAATCAGAATCTGATATTCCTGAGCTTTCTTACGAACCTCATCATCTGCAACATCTTTACTCACTTCCGTCGGCATTGGGTAAAGATCTGCAAGAATCTGCTCAACATCCAGAATCTCGATCAAACGGCCTTCATACTCAAAAATTGCCGTCAGATAGTTCTCTACACCAATTTCAGTAGGCGGAGCCATTATCTGATCCCATTGCGTATTCAGAATACGATCAACCTTTCGGACCAGAAAAGCCAAAGTACGTCGGTTATATTCAGCAACAATTAAGAAGCAATCTGTACGCTGTTCTTTAGGCACAGCAGATCGACCAATGGCTTCAGAAAGGTCCAGCACAGGAATTGTCTCACCTCGAATGTGAGCCATACCTTTAATGGCTGAAGTCTGACGCGGCACTTCTGTCAGATCTGGGCACTGAAGTACCTCACGGACTTTAAAGACGTTAATGCCATACTGTTGGTCTGACTCCAGAGCAAAAAGCAAAAGCTCCAGTCGGTTCTGCCCCACCATCTGGGTTCGCAGGTTTACACTATCAAGGATACCTGACATGATTTCACAATCCCGTAGAGATAATTTTTATCTGTATTATTTTTCGTTATTCGCTGTTAACACACAAAGGTTAGCCAACAAACGTCAATATGCTTAATTTAACACGACTTTTTCTGCTGACCACTGTTCTTTTTACCCCAATTTCAAGTTCTGCGGCGAATACAGCAGAAAAATTGGAGGAACAGGCACTTTCATATCTAAATATACATTATAACAAAGTAAAGCAAGATGCTCGGACAGAGATCAAAATCAATCCAGTAAGCCGAAACCTTAATCTAAAAAGCTGTAACGAGTCGATTCAGTTTCAGCCTCCGAGAGGAAATGGCAGCCGGGTAACTCTGAGAGCTAAGTGCCCCAACCCAGTCTGGCAAATATTCATTACCGCTCAGATTAACCAATTTGCACAAGCCGTTATCAGTAAACACAGCCTACCTAAAAAAATAATACTTTCCCCAAAAGACCTGACTGTCGCTGAGATTGAGATAACGAACCTGAGGTCAGGCTTTTATACCAATTCTGCCGACATAATCGGCTGGAACACAAAGCGCAACATCCCGAAAGGAACGGTTATAACCGCAAATATGCTTAAAGCACCTGTAGCAATAAAAAAAGGCTACTCGGTTGTAATAGAAGCGAATCGCAATGGAATCAGTATTAAAGCCACTGGTACTGCTCTAGAAGATGGCGAAATCGGAGATCAGATAAAAATCAAAAACGACCGCTCCGGGAAAGTCATTAAAGCACAGATAATCAGGCCCGGCCTGGTCAGAGCCCCCTGATACCAATTCTTAATGAACTGCCCCCCTTTTATTGCTATAATTTCATTCATTATCAACTTGTGAAAAAAATATTTATTTTTCTCTAAAGTTCCTGTTTATGCAGCCGATAATCCAAGTCAGAGATTTTTTTTGAGGACGGACTAATGGTTATTGACCAGCTGGGTCAGTTGTCACAATCGACAACAACTCGGACTAAGACTAGCGAACCACAAAGCTCCACTGCTAAAAGCAGCGGCGGCTCGGTTCCTGCTGCGGCACCGTCCAACAAAGGTGATACAGTTCAACTCAGCGAGGCGGCCAAGGCGCTTCAGAATGTTGAGAAAAAACTGGCCGACACACCCGAAGTGGATTCAGCCCGCATCGAGAAGCTAAAACAGGATATAGAAAATGGAAACTATCAGATTAACGCTGAACGCGTGGCTGAAAAGTTCCTGAATTTCGATAACCTGCTCTGAGCATTCCCATGAATGAACAGCAAACGAACCAATTAAATACCCTGCTATTGCAGGGTATTTCTCTTTTAGAAGCCCTGAGTGCGATCTACGATAAAGAGCTTGAGACCCTAAGCAATAAAGATCTGAACCAGCTCAGCGACATTACTCAGGAAAAAACCGATCTTCTGAACAAATTCCATAAATTTACTCAGGACCGTGTTGAACTACTTGAAAGCTTCGGTATCAGCCAACATTCCCAAGAATACAAAATTCCTGAAGGCTCAATCCCGCAAGAAATTGCAGAACTACTTTCTGACTCCTATTCAAACATTAAGGCACTACTCACGGAGCTTCAGAAAAAGAATACTAGAAACGAACAGGCTATTTATCGCAATCAGCAGAACGTCAATCAGTTGCTAGCCATCGTTCGAGGCCACACCAATCAGAATAAAATATACAACAAGACCGGAAATTCCGGACTGTATAAAGCCCAAAATCGACTTGGTAAAGCCTGAATCCCACTAGTGACCCGAGCCAAAAATCGAGCTAGAATTCCCGCCTCAAATCAGTCCCAGTAGCTCAGTTGGATAGAGCGGTCCCCTCCTAAGGGACAGGCCAGGGGTTCGAATCCTCTCTGGGACACCATTTCTTATCGAAGCAGATTACCTAGAGAACCCTCGGGGAGATATGCCACATCACTTTCAATATAACGCTTTAGTATCTTCAGCTTATCTTTTTCAATATCTTCCAGTGACATTTTATCCGCCAATTTCAGATATCGCTCAACCATACGTACCCGCTCCTGCCTTCGCTCTACACTGTCTCTCGCAGACTCCAAAAACAACTGAGCCAAATTGAGCAAAGCGCCTGCATTTCCAGAATCATACTCTGTTGCCAGTCCAAAATACTTCAGCGCCTGCGGCATCTTGCCAGCCAGATAATGCTTAACACCCAGGCGATTAACCTTTAGGCTCATTTCTGGATCACGCCCTTTAGCTTTGCCTTTACCGGCATCACTATTTTTACCCTGAACACTAAGAATTGGCACAGCATCACCAGTGACTGTCAGCAATTCAGTATCGAGATTGAGAGGCTCAGCCAACTCCTCGTTTGCTCTCTGGGCATCCCGAGTGCAACGATTAGCCTCATCAACATCCCCTATCTGGTTATACATCTCGCTTTTAAGGAGTGAAGCCCTGACCTGCAATTCTTTATCAGCCGGAAAAGACTGCGCAGCCTGTGTCAGAATTTTTTCAAATTCATTCTGTAACTCGATGACTCCAGGACCATCCATACTTTTCATTTCAAGGCGCTTAACATTAGCAAGTTTAAGGTAGGGTTCTGAAGACCGGTAACAACTATGACGACCTAGTACTATTGATTTCCGATAGGCTCCACCGGCCACATCCAACTGATCCGTTTTAGTAGCCAGGCGCCCAAGGTTCATTTGCCTGGGAATACCCAGAGGTGACTTCTGAGTGGCCTCATGCACAACGTCACGAGCCTTATCCAGATCACCATCACTTTCCATCACTTCAGTCAGTAGATCATAGGCCGCTATGAACAGAGGGTACTCCTCTATCAATGCCTGTAAGAGCTTTATGGTTTCCTTAAAACGCCCTAAACCAAATACAGCGCGTGCCCAAATTAAGCCAACCTCTTTATCGTGGGTTTTCCAGTAATGTTTTTCGGCTATTTTTACGGCATCAGAGAATTTTGAGAAATCCACCAGCATTTTCGCAAGAATCAACTGCGCGTCGTCATATTCTGGGTCGTAGGATGAAAAAGTGGTTCGACAGTAATTAATTGCTGTAGGAAGATCACCAATCTCTAAAGCCTCATCTACCGGCCTAAATGCCTCTTTACGCGAAAGAATAAAATCAAGGCGGTGCTTAAGCTCATCCACAGAGAACGGTTTCATTATCAGATCATCAGGACGGCTGTCTATTGCATGCAGAACGACTTCCTGCGATGAATCACTGCTCATGAAAATCCAACAGGCTGAAGGCTTAATGTATCCTCGGTAGCGGCATTCTTCTAAAAGTTGGATACCGGTGATACTGTCGTTAACGTTATGACCCAAGAGAATTACGTCGTAGTTATTCTCTTCTATCTCGGTCAGCACCCGGTCATTGATCGTAACTGCTTTTAAGTTATCAACACCCAAACTGCGTAACATATAGAAGATAGTGGATCGCATGACACCACTACTTTCAATCAACAGTACCTGCTTGTCTGAATAATCTACATGTGCCACACAGCTATCCGCCATACATCAATTTGTAGAACAGTATAAAAGGGGAATAGAGATGACAAAAGAAAATTCAGACAAAAAAAAGCACCGGATGTTGGGTGAAACACTCGGTGCCAAGACAGTTCTATGCTGTGCAACCATCCTATCCCCAACCCGGGCAAACTCTAATGACACAGATCAAGAAAACATTTCTCTTCCACTGAAGTCTGTAGGCTTTGAGACAATATGATGAGATCCTGAATTAGCACATTGCTGTAAACTTATTAAAAAACCAATAAACGACTCTTATGACTACAGCTTTTATTACGCATGATGACTGCGGCCTGCACAACATGGGACCTGAGCACCCCGAAAGTCCCGTAAGACTAATTGCAATCCGTAAAGTCCTAGAAAAAACAGGCTTGATGCAGGAATTAGAACGCCTTGAATCTGTACATGTACTCCCTGAACAGATTCAACTTGCCCACGCTAATCTGCATCAAAAACGCCTTGAAATGAAACTCCCTGAGAGCGGTGTTGTTTATACCGATGACGATACTGCTCTGTGCCCGCATTCTTTACACGCAGCCAGCCTCGCAGCAGGTTCTGCGGTTATGGCGGTCAATCGCGTGATCTCTGGCAAGGTACAAAATGCTTTTTGCGCAGTCAGACCTCCAGGGCATCATGCGGAACATAACAACCCTATGGGTTTCTGTTTTTATAATAATGCAGCAATAGCGGCTATGCATGCCTTACAGCAACCAGGCATAGAGCGTGTGGCTATTTTTGATTTTGATGTGCATCACGGCAACGGCACCGTAGACATTTTCAAAGATAAGCCAGAAGTTCTTGTGTGTTCTACTTTCCAGCATCCATTCTACCCTGAGCGATATGCTGATATTACGCGTGACAATATTATAAATTGCCCGATGGAAGCTCACAGCGACGGGATGGTTTTCAGGAAGCTGGTAGAATCACGCTGGCTACCAGCAATTCAGGCCCACAAACCAGACATGATCATCATATCTGCTGGATTTGATGCCCATCATGAAGACCCGATGGCAGACATCAAGCTTAATGAAGAAGACTACCGCTGGGTTACTCAGCTTCTGATGGACTCAGCTAAAACATACAGTCAGAACAGACTGGTTTCGGTTCTCGAAGGTGGCTACAACCCTATATCTCTGGCTTTCAGTGTACAGGCACACCTTGAAGTACTATCCGGGCATTAACACTTAAAGAACAGATACAAAAAAGGCTGCCTATAGGCAGCCTTTTTTCATGAAGCCGAGAATCAGCTTACAAACTTGATCATCACACCAGCAGCAATCGCAGAACCGATTACACCCGCCACGTTAGGCCCCATGGCATGCATCAACAAGAAGTTCTGAGAGTTGTACTCCAGACCAATTTTGTTAGATACACGTGCAGCCATAGGCACGGCAGATACACCAGCGGAACCGATTAACGGGTTGATAGCATTACCACCCATCATCTTGTTCATAATCTTAGCCATGATGACACCACAAGCAGTACCGATACAGAATGCAACGATACCCAGCGCCATAATACCCAGAGTCTGAAGATCCAGGAACTTGTCAGCAGACAGTTTCGAACCAACAGATAGACCCAAGAAGATAGTTACGATGTTGATCAGTGCGTTCTGCGCAGTATCACTCAGACGATCTACCACACCACACTCACGCATCAGGTTACCAAAGCAGAACATACCCAACAGAGGAGCCGCATCCGGCAGCAACAGTGCAACCAGAATCAATAGCGTGATTGGGAACAGGATCTTCTCAAGCTTAGTCACGTGACGTAGCTGACTCATCTTGATCTTACGTTCAGCATCTGTAGTCAGTGCACGCATAATTGGCGGCTGAATCAGAGGCACAAGCGCCATATATGAGTATGCAGCTACAGCAATCGCACCCAACAGGTGTGGGGCCAGAAGACTGGTTACATAGATCGCAGTTGGGCCGTCAGCACCACCGATAATACCGATAGCCGCCGCTTCCTGAATATTGAAGTCCATTAGCCCTAAAGCACTTAGACCCACAGCACCCAGTACAGTAGCAAAGATACCAAACTGAGCAGCAGCACCCAGGAACAGGGTACGAGGGTTAGCCAGCAAAGGACCAAAGTCGGTCATTGCACCAACACCCATAAAGATCAGCAGAGGCGCAGCAGTTGAGCCAATCGCAACACTGTAGAAGTTGTACAGCATACCATTCGCATAACCGCCATCCAGCGCTACGTAAATTGCAGCCTGATGCTCAGCAGCAGACGAGCTATGATATGCATGCATAATGTCATGCGGATCTGTGCTGGTAATATTCAGCGCAGCTGCCATAGCATTCATAACTTCCGGCACGGCAAAATGAACTGCATTTTCTACCGCAGTATATGCCAGTCCAGCTTCAGGAATGTTTGCAAGAATGCCGCCGAAACCTATAGGCACCAACAGCAGCGGTTCGAAATTCTTTTTGATGGCCAGAAACAAAAGTAACAGACCAACAAAAATCATTACGACCTGACCGCCCGTGATGTTATAGGCACCCGAGGCTAAAAACAGTTCGGTTAACTTTTCCATCGAACAGTACCTTAAGCCAGAGTCAGCAGAGTGTCGCCAACCTGTACGGCGTCACCTTCCTTAACATCGACAGATGAAACAGTACCGGCGCGAGCCGCACGTACTTCAGTTTCCATCTTCATTGCTTCCAGGATCACCAGCACATCACCTTCCTGTACAGCCTGACCAGCAGCTACCTGTACTTTCCAGATGTTACCTGCCAGTGGAGCTGGAACAGCTTCAGCGTCACCTGCTGGCGCCGCCGCTGGTGCTGCAGGAGCAGCCGCTGGAGCTACAGCGGAAATATCGCCGCCTTCAGTTACTTGTACAACGTAGTTCTGGCCGTTAACAGTAATTGTGTAAGTCTGTGGGCCTGTATTCTTCGGTGCAGCCATTGCTAGTGCGTCCTCTAATGTAGGTGCAGGTTCAAATGCATCAGGGTTGTTACGGTTTTCCAGGAATTTCAAGCCAACCTGAGGGAATAGAGCATAAGTCAGAACATCATCAATTTCGTTCTCACCAGTTGTCAGCTCGATACCTTTCTCAGATGCCAGGCCTTTCAGCTCATCAACCAGCTTATCCATTTCTGGATCTAACTGATCTGCAGGACGACAAGTAATTGCTTCACCGCCATCCAGAACTCGAGCCTGTAGGTCAGCATTATATGGCGCAGGTGCTGCACCGTACTCACCTTTCAGAATACCCTGTACTTCTTTAGAGATAGTTTTGTAACGCTCACCCATCAGGACGTTGATTACAGCCTGGGTACCAACAATCTGAGATGTTGGAGTAACCAGCGGGATGTGACCCAGATCTTCACGCACACGCGGAATCTCTGCCAGTACATCATCAAACTTATCTGCTGCGCCCTGCTCTTTAAGCTGACCTTCCATATTGGTAAGCATGCCACCAGGCACCTGTGCTACCAGAATACGGGAATCAGTACCGCGCAGAGAACCTTCAAACTTAGCGTATTTCTTACGTACTTCACGGAAGTATGCAGCAATCTCTTCCAGCTGTAACAGGTCCAGACCTGTATCACGGTCGGTGCCTGCCAGAGCAGCCACTACAGACTCAGTTGCTGTATGACCATAAGTCATAGACATTGAGGAGATAGCCGTATCAACACGGTCAATACCCGCTTCAACCGCTTTCAGGATTGTCATATCAGACAAACCAGATGTCGCGTGGGCATGCAACTGAACTTCAAGGTCAGTCTGTGCTTTCAGACGCGAAACCATATCGAATGCGTCATACGGAGTCAGGATACCGGACATATCCTTGATCGCGATGGAATCAGCACCCATATCTTCCAGAGTCTTAGCGTATTCAACCCACATATCTATGGTATGAACAGGGCTCTTAGTGAAGGAGATGGTGCCTTGTGCGTGCTTGCCAGTGCCCTTAACAGCTTTAATCGCTGTTTCCAGGTTACGTGGATCGTTCATTGCATCAAAGATACGGAAAACATCCACACCGTTGGTTGCAGCACGTTCACAAAATTTGTTTACAACATCGTCTGCGTAGTGACGATAACCTAACAGGTTCTGTCCACGCAGAAGCATCTGCTGTTTAGTGTTTGGCATCGCTTGCTTCAGCAAACGGATGCGTTCCCAAGGATCTTCTCCGATAAAACGGATACATGAGTCAAAAGTTGCGCCGCCCCAGCTTTCTAGGGACCAAAAGCCTACTTTATCCAGCTTTTCCGCGATCGGCAGCATGTCTTCAACTCGCATACGAGTAGCGAACAGCGACTGATGTGCGTCACGTAGTACTACATCGGTTATGCCAAGCGGTTTCTTTGCGTCGGTCATGGGTAATGGCCTTCTGTCGATTAATGCAGATTATTATTTATTAGCCCGTTCTTGTTTATGAACGGTATTTATGGACCGCTGCAGTCATTACAGCGACTAATTCGTCATTATTATTCGCAGCAGCGACTGCCGGTGCAGCTTTAGCTTTAGGCTGCGGAGGCGCTTCTGGAAAAAATTTGCCTACGACCTTGGACATTCCCGCAGTAGAGAATACCAACAACGTCAGAAAGACAAATACGAAGCCCATACCAAAGACCATCAAATTGATGCCTTCTGATAGTAGATTATCCATCTAATGGGTGCTCCTTTGTTTATCGAACCCACACGTCAAATGAACGGCTTTTGACCTATCCACTGTTAAAGCAGAACTTCACCTGACGGATGTACTAGTTGCAAGTGGACCACAATTAAACCCGAAAAGTCTAAATGAGGCAATAAAACCGGACGATTTTAGTTCAAAGAAAAGACGTTTTTAAGACAAACAAAACCTAAGTCATTAAAAGCAGGCTAACCATGAAAAAAACAGAGTTTTATTCTTATTCTGAAACACCGGGGCGATAGACCTTAACATTACCAAAACCCCTTTCCCTGAGCTGATGCGCATGCATTTGACTCATAACGCCTTTTTCACAGTACAACAGATATTCTTTCTCTTCAGAGAAGCCTTCCGCCTCAGAGGACAGGGAAAAGAAAGGCACCAGCAATATTTCACTGCCCGGAATATTCAGAGGCTTTTTCTCCTGCTCATGCGGCGCGCGAATATCAACAATCACTTGATGCTCTTCAACCTTAGTCAACGCTTCCACCGTAGCATGTACATTTACATCTTCTACGATCTCATCAATATTGATGACTTGGCGTTTTTCCAAAGCCCTCTCAAGCACACCAAAGTCGAAATCAGCTTCTTCCTCTAATACCCGGTCTTTTTTAGCACAGGTCGTCGGCTTATCTGAGATAACACCACAATATTCAGGAATATTTTTAGCGAAATCATAAGCGCCAATTTCACGCGTGATATCAATAATATCCTGCTTATCCATCGTAATCAGCGGACGAACAACCAGCTTTTCAGTTGCCGCATCAATAACTGCAAGGTTCGGCAAGGTCTGACTGGAGACCTGAGCAATACTTTCCCCTGTAACCAAAGCATCCACCTTCATGCGGTCCGCAACTTTTTCACCAACCCTCATCATCATCCTTTTTAAGATCACACCCATATGCGAGTGATGAACAGATTGCAGAATTTCCCCTACCACCTCATCAAAAGGAATTGAAATAAACTTAACCCGAGCCGAGGAACCAAACTTTTGCCACAAATATAGAGCTACTTGCTTAACACCAATCTCATGCGCCTGACCACCCAGATTAAAAAACAGGAAATGCGTTTTACATCCTCGACGCATAGACATATAGCTGGCAACAATGGAATCAAATCCACCGGAAATCAAAGAAACAGTTGCTTCCTGAGTCCCCAGAGGGAATCCACCCAGCCCTTTATAAAGATTGGTAACGACATAAAGCTTGTCGTTACGTATCTCCAGATCAACATAGAGATCAGGATTATGAACATCTACACCTGCAGCTTCTGAGTGCTGATTCAAACCGCCGCCAACATAACGCTCCACATCTACCGATTTGAAATCATGCTTACCTGAACGCTTCACACGAACCTTAAAAGTTTTGTCTTTTAGCGGCTCATCGTAGATCTCAAAAGCTTTCTCATAGATGTCATGAAAATCCCCCAGCGGAAACTCCGTCACCTCAATAAAGCTATGAATTCCAGGAGTACGTGACAGCAAATCAATGACCTGAGCAGTTATCTCACTGTCGGCGCCTTCACACTCAACATCCAACTTATCCCATTGCCCCTTAACGCGAATCTTCTCATCAATTCTACGCATCATATTCTGCAGATTACTCTGTAACCGCTGAATCAGGCGCTTACGGACCGGACGGCTCTTGATGGTAATTTCAGGAAACAAACGAATGGAAAACTTCATAGTCTAAGCTCGAATAGGCAGGTAAATAATTTAGGTAATTATAAAGGGGCGTTGCGTATTTATATAGATGTAACAGATGGCGCGCCCGAGAGGATTCGAACCTCTGACCGCCTGGTTCGTAGCCAGGTACTCTATCCAGCTGAGCTACGGGCGC
>JBOEHA010000024.1:107598-288916 GCA_050633685.1 Neptuniibacter sp.
GCGCCTTCAGCCACTCGGCCAGCTCACCAACAACGAGCGCGTACTATACAGAACTGATTTTAAAAAGAAAAGAGGGTACTTTAAAAATCACTCGTTGTTTGTGTCTTCAGCCTTCTCACGCTGGATACGCTGATAGATTTCTTCACGGTGAACAGACACATCTTTCGGTGCATTCACACCTATACGAACCTGATTACCTTTAACACCCAAAACGGTGACTGTAACGTCGTCACCTACCATTAATGTTTCACCAACACGGCGAGTAAGAATTAACATGATGTAGATCTCCTAAAACATCCCCGGCAAACCTGTTTACAAAAAACAGGGACTACAGACTGGCATCAATCCAATTCCCTGCCAGAACGCTGCCTTATAACAAAACAAAAGCTCGTCTAGTAACTATAGACCGCTTTAAACTGCATGCGCATTTAACCGCTTACAGAGCCATCAACATCCATTTCAAAAGCAGAGTGCAAAGCACGTACTGCCAGTTCCAAATATTTCTCAGCTATCACTACAGACACTTTGATTTCCGAAGTAGAAATCATCTGTATGTTGATATTTTCATCCGCAAGCGTGTCAAACATCTTACTTGCCACACCCGCATGCGAGCGCATACCTACACCCACAATAGAAACTTTCGCAATTTTATTATCGCCTACAACTTCACGAGCACCTAACTCAGACGCAACTTTCTCAAGTACCTTTTGCGTAGCCTCATAATCATTACGGTGCACAGTAAAGGTAAAGTCTGTCGTATTATCTGCAGCGACGTTCTGCACAATGACGTCTACTTCAATATTAGCCTTACTGACTGGCCCAAGAATCTTGGAGGCCACACCCGGAACATCCGGCACGCCCATTACTGTCAGTTTTGCTTCATCTCGGTTAAACGCAATACCAGAAATAACCGGTTTTTCCACGGCTGCATCATCCTCTATGGTAATCAGAGTACCCTGTCCTTCTGAAAAGCTGGAAAGGACACGTAATGGAACTTTATATTTCCCTGCAAACTCTACAGCTCGAATTTGCAGTACTTTAGAACCCAGGCTGGCCATTTCCAGCATCTCTTCAAAAGTAATCCGATCAAGTCTGCGAGCACCCTCAACTACGCGAGGGTCAGTTGTGTATACTCCGTCGACATCAGTATAGATCTGGCACTCATCCGCTTTTAACGCAGCAGCCAAAGCAACACCAGTCGTATCAGACCCACCACGACCCAGAGTCGTAATATTGCCGTCAGGGTCAACCCCTTGAAAGCCCGCAACCACGATAACCCTTCCGGCCTCAAGATCTCGCTGCATGGAGGTTACTTCTATATCCTGAATTCGGGCTTTAGTGTGGGTGTTATCCGTTAAAATTTTAACCTGAGCGCCAGTGTAAGAACGCGCTGATACTCCGCGAGACTCAAGCGCCATACACAGCAACGCTATAGTGACCTGCTCACCAGTTGATACCAGCACATCCATCTCACGCGGATTAGGTTGCGACTGTATCTCTTTAGCCAACCCGATCAAGCGGTTCGTTTCACCACTCATTGCCGAAACAGCAACAACGATATCGTGCCCCTGCTGTTTAAAACCACACACTTTGTCTGCAACTGCTTCAATACGCTCAACACTGCCTACCGAAGTGCCGCCATATTTTTGAACGTAAAGCGCCATACCTATCCCTCTTGCGCTTAAACTGCAGCTTCAACCAGTGCAGCAACGGATTCTAAAGCGGCTGGCAATGCTGCCAGATCGGTACCTCCACCCTGAGCAAAATCAGGACGTCCACCACCTTTACCACCCAGTTTAGCAGTCAGCTCTTTGATTAGGTCTCCTGCACGCACTTTTCCAGATAGTTCTTTAGTCACACCTGCAGCCAGAGCAATTTTTCCATCAGAGACCGTTGCCAGAACAACAACTCCATTGCCCAGTTTATTTTTCAGCTGATCAATAGTGTCACGTAATGCTTTAGGTTCTACGCCGTCCAGTTGTGCAGCCAGAACTTTGACACCATTTACCTCAACAGCATTACTTGCCAAATCTGCACCTTTAGCGGCCGCCAGTTTAGCTTTCATCTGTTCCAGTTCTTTTTCTAGAAGACGCGCTTTTGCCTGCTGATCCTGTAGTTTCTGTTCAAACTGATTTTTCTGTTCAGCAAAATACGTCAGAGCACACTCACCTGTAACCGCTTCTATACGGCGAACCCCTGCAGCGACACCACCTTCGGAAGTAATCTTCAACAAACCAATATCGCCGGTTCGTTTGGCATGAGTACCTCCACAAAGTTCAATAGAGAAATCACCGCCCATAGAAAGAACACGCACTTCATCATCGTATTTTTCACCAAACAGCGCAGCAGCACCTTTTGCTTTAGCCGCTTCAATCTCCATTATTTCAGTGACTACCGGAGTATTGAGGCGGATCTGGTCATTAACTAGCTTCTCTACGGTGAAAACTTCCTCATCCGTCATTGATTCAAAATGAGAGAAGTCAAAACGTAGGCGTTCAGCATCGTTTAATGAGCCTTTCTGTTGTACATGTTCACCTAATACAACCCTGAGAGCTTCATGTAACAAATGCGTAGCAGAGTGGTTCAACGCAATAGACTGGCGGCGCTCAGCATCTACTTGCGGAGCAACTTTGTCACCAACTTTTAGCGTACCCGTAGCCACAGAGCCATGATGAAGATTATTCTTAGCTTCTTTTGTACAGTTTGTGACCGCAAAAGTAGCTGCGGTTGCAGACAACACACCAGTATCACCGACCTGGCCACCGGATTCAGCATAGAATGGAGTTTCATTCAGAACCACCAGACCTGATTCGCCTGTCTGAAGTTCATCTACTGCTTCACCTTCTTTAAACAGAGCGACAACGGTAGATGCATCACCCGAAAGATGCTCATAACCCGTAAAACTGGTTTCACCATCAAGTTTAATGGCATCATTGTAGTCAACTGAGAATTTACCCGCTGCACGTGCCCGTTCTCGCTGAGCGCCCATCTCACGCTCAAAGCCTTCGTCGTCAATAGTCAACTCATGCTCACGCGCAACATCTGCCGTCAGATCATGCGGGAAACCGTATGTATCATAGAGTTTAAATACGGTTTCACCTGGGATAACAGAACCTTCCAGATTATTGATAGCTTCCTCTAAAAGACGCATACCGTGATCCAGAGTTTTAGCAAATTGCTCTTCCTCTTTCAGCAATACACGTTCAACCTGAGCCTGCTTTTCTGCCAATTCAGGGTATGCTTCCCCCATCTCCTTAACCAATGCAACAACCAGCTGGTTAAAGAAGGCGCCTTGCGCCCCGAGTTTATTTCCGTGCCGTACTGCACGACGGATGATACGGCGTAACACATAACCCGCACCTTCATTCGAAGGCAATACACCATCCACAATCAGGAATGAACATGAACGAATGTGGTCCGCAATAACTCGCAGGGATTTATTGTCCAGATCTGTTGTACCTACTGCCGCAGCAGTGGCTTTCAGGAGATTCTGGAACATATCAATTTCATAATTGGAGTGTACATTCTGCATAACGGCAGCAATACGCTCCAAGCCCATGCCTGTATCGACTGAAGGCTTAGGCAACGATGTCATCTCACCATCAGCACTACGGTTGTACTGCATGAATACAACGTTCCAGATCTCAATATAACGATCACCGTCTTCTTCTGGACTTCCTGGAGGTCCACCCCATACCTCAGGGCCATGATCAAAGAAGATCTCAGTACATGGACCGCAAGGCCCTGTATCACCCATAGACCAGAAATTATCCTCATCTAGTTTTGAGAATCGTTCCGGGTCAACTCCAATCTCTTCTTTCCAAATCTTCTCAGCTTCAGTGTCAGAATGGTGAACGGTAATCCAAAGCTTTTCTTTTGGAAGTCCTAACTCTTCTGTCAGGAAATTCCATGCAAATTTAATTGCATCCTGTTTAAAGTAATCACCAAAGCTGAAATTACCGAGCATTTCAAAGAAAGTATGATGACGCGCGGTATAACCTACATTCTCAAGGTCATTATGTTTACCACCTGCACGCACACAGCGCTGGGAACTTGTAGCTCTGGAGTAGCTGCGCTTGTCACTGCCAAGGAAAACATCCTTGAATTGAACCATACCGGCATTTGTAAACATTAATGTCGGATCATTCGCTGGAATAAGCGAACTACTGTCTACTACCTCGTGACCCTGCTGTTTAAAGAAATCTAAAAACGCCTGGCGAATCTCAGCACTTGTCATGTATTTCATTTGGAAAACCGTATACGTATCCATTGGTAAAGCCGTTACAAACACTCACGCTCACAGTAACGGCACATAATCACCACAAATAGGGGCGCAATAGTATATATCGTGTTCGAAAATTGTTCGAATATTTTTGAATGGGCAATAAAGTAATACAAAAGGATGGGAATTAAGCTCAACCATTCAGGAATCAGGATGCTCGGAGTTTTCCAATGAGTACTGTATTTCATCCATTGAAAAACCTCTCTGACTCATAAACCGCATCCGTTTTGATCTTTCTTTATAATCGGATTTATCCAATGTCTGTGAGTACTTGCGCTTATATACTTCAGCTGCCAGCTCAAACCAGTCAATTTCTAACTCATCTAAGACCTCTGAGATCATACTTGCATCAACACCCTTCTTTTTCAGATCAAAACGCACTCGGTTTAATCCGTGACCCTGCGCCACCCGCATACGGATAAAACTTTCGGTAAACCGACGGTCAGATAAATAACCATCTCTTTCCAATGAATCCAATACTGAATCCACTACCTCTGGGGACTGTTTGCCGAGTTTTGAAAATAGCTCCATGCGAGAGTATTCGCGCCTCGACAGATACTGAATCGATTTATTCCACAACTCTTTTTCTGATAATGGCTCTGACATATCAATCACCGGACAAAAAAAACCTCTGACAAACTGCCAGAGGTTTTTTAAAGAACTCTATTTATATACCTTAAATCAGATCAAGGTTTTCAGAGGTTTCATCCTCTTCAGACTCCTTTGGAGCTGAAGTGGCTAACAAGCGGTTGCGAATCTCTGTTTCAATCGTATTAGCAATTTCTGGATTTTCTTCCAGGAAGCGGGCTGCATTTGCTTTACCCTGTCCGATTTTATCGCCATTGTATGCGTACCAGGCACCTGATTTATCGATCAGGCCTTGCTTCACCCCGAGATCAATCACTTCACCCATATGGTAAATACCTTCACCATACATAATCTGGAATTCAGCCTGCTTAAACGGCGGAGACACTTTATTTTTAACAACTTTAACGCGGGTTTCGTTACCTACAACCTCATCACCCTGTTTAATAGCACCCGTACGACGAATATCCAAACGAACAGAGGAATAAAACTTAAGCGCGTTACCCCCTGTAGTGGTTTCCGGGTTACCAAACATCACGCCAATTTTCATACGAATCTGATTGATAAACACTAACAGGCAGTTTGAACTTTTAACGTTACCTGTCAGTTTTCGCAGCGCTTGAGACATCAAACGCGCCTGAAGGCCAACATGGGTATCTCCCATATCCCCTTCAATTTCAGCTTTAGGAGTCAAAGCAGCAACAGAATCGACGATAATGACATCAACCGCACTGGAACGAACCAGCATGTCAGTAATTTCCAACGCCTGCTCACCCGTGTCTGGCTGTGACACTAGAAGATTATCAACGTCCACACCCAGTTTTTCTGCATAGATTGGGTCCAGCGCATGCTCCGCATCGACAAAGGCACATGTCTTACCCTGCTTCTGAGCTTCAGCAACGACTTGCAGTGTCAGCGTTGTTTTACCAGAAGATTCAGGACCGTAGATTTCAACGATTCGACCATACGGCAAACCACCTATGCCCAGTGCGATATCCAGTCCTAGAGAACCAGTTGAAACGGCAGGCATCACTTCACGAGGCTGATCCCCCATACGCATGACTGCACCTTTACCAAACTGTCTTTCAATCTGACCTAACGCTGCATCCAGCGCTTTTTTGCGATTCGCGTCCATTATCAACCCTGTGCTCTCAAATTACGTTGCGTTGAAAATACTGTATGTATGGACAGTATTATTTCACAAGTTTATTGGATTGCAAGCCTCAATCAGATAAGTTCTGCAAAATTCCTTTAAGCGCATATTTAACTGCTTGTTTTCGAACGGATTCGCGATCTCCAGAGAAGCTTTTTTTTTCACTACGAGTCAGCTCGCCCTTTTGAGCCCAGGCAAACCAAACAGTACCCACCGGCTTATCATCACTACCGCCACCAGGCCCGGCTATGCCGCTGGTAGCAACACTCATAGTCGCCTGTGAATGATTTAAAACACCCTCAGCCATTTCAGTTACTACATTGGATGAGACCGCTCCATACTTGATCAAACTACTCTCAGAAACGCCCAGCATTTGCTGTTTTGAATCATTGCTATAGGTAACAAAACCACAATCAAACCATTCTGAACTACCAGCAACAGCCGTTAGCTGCTGTGCAATCCAACCGCCTGTGCACGATTCTGCTGTAGCCAACATCTGCTTTTTTTGCAGCAGCTGTGCAGCGATAACCTTTACCAGATCCTGCATGTTTTCAACCACCTATGTAATAGATTCCAATTACCGTACAATGCCTGAGTTTAATCTTGCATAACAGCAGTTTTATTTACTTGGTTCAGCGTTCGACTATGACTAAAAAATCAGCTTCCGGCCACACTCCTATGATGCAGCAATACCTGCGCATCAAAGCACAACACCCCGACCAACTTGTGTTCTATCGTATGGGAGATTTTTATGAGCTGTTTTATGACGACGCCAAGAAAGCTGCAGACTTACTCGATATTTCACTAACTGCACGAGGCAAATCCGCCGGCGAACCTATCCCTATGGCAGGTATTCCCTATCATGCAGCGGAGAACTATGTAGGTAAGATTGTGCGGGCGGGCGAATCTGTTGTCATATGCGAGCAAATTGGCGATCCCGCAACCAGCAAAGGTCCGGTTGAACGTGCCGTTGCGCGTATCATCACTCCCGGCACCGTCAGTGACGAAGCTCTGCTGGATGAAAACCGGGATAATTTACTCGTCGCCCTCAATCAAGTGAATGACAATTTCGGTTTTGCCATTGTAGATATTGCCTCAGGTCGCTTCAGCCTTATGGAAGTGGATAGCCAGGAAGCACTCATCAGTGAACTGGAACGACTACGTCCATCTGAAACACTTTACAATGAAGATAGCCAATTATCTGAGATCCTAAGCCAGCGTAAAAGCTTACGCCCACAGGCACCCTGGCATTTTGAGTCGGATACAGCCAACAATCTTCTTTGTCAGCAGTTTAAAGTCAAAGATCTCAGTGGTTTTGGTTGCGATCACCTTCAAGTTGCCATTTCAGCGGCTGGCTGCTTACTGCAATATGCCAAAGATACACAGCGCACCGCTTTACCACATATCCGACGCATTCAAATTGAACAGCATAACGATTGCGTCTCACTGGATACTTCAACCCGCAAGAATCTTGAGATCGATCAAAACCTATCTGGCGGATTTGATAATACCTTAGCTCAGGTTATTGACCAGTGTCGTACGCCTATGGGCAGCCGCTTACTAAGAAGATGGCTCCATCGTCCGCTACAGGACAGAACCACTCTGCTAGCACGACAGGGATCAATTAACTGGTTGCAGGACAGCTATAGGTTCGAAGATATACAGCAAACCTTAAAGCTGATCGGTGATAGTGAGCGCATACTCGCTCGGATAGCCCTGAGATCTGCCCGCCCTCGCGATCTTGAACGACTTAAAAACGCCTTACAGGCTCTGCCTGAATTACAAGCCCAACTTCAGGGTAATGCTGCGCCTTTGATTCAGGAACTGGCTGAGCAGATTTCCCATTTCCCGAAGTTAGCCGGTGTACTTAATGCGGCCATTATTGAAAACCCGCCCGTTATCATTCGGGATGGCGGTGTCATTGCCACAGGTTATGATACTGAATTGGATGAGCTGCGCGGCCTGAGTGAAAACGCCGGTTCATATCTGATTGATCTGGAGACACGGGAAAGGGAGCGCACAGGGATTTCCACCCTAAAAGTAGGCTACAACCGGGTACACGGTTATTACATTGAGATTGGTAAAGCCCAAAATGCCGAGCTGCCCGCGGAATATATACGCCGCCAGACTCTGAAGAATGCAGAACGATACATCACACCAGAATTGAAAGAGTTTGAAGATAAGGCCCTGTCTGCAAAAAGCCGGGCACTGTCACGTGAAAAAGCACTCTATGAAGAATTACTCGAGATCATCGCTGCAGATTTAGCGCCATTGCAAGACTCCGCAGCAGCTACAGCCGAGTTAGATGTTCTGACAAACCTTGCAGAACGCGCTTCCACTCTTGATTACGTACCCCCAACCCTGACTGAAGAGCCTCAGATCAAAATTCAACGTGGACGCCACCCGGTCGTGGAAAACGTACTCGATGAACCTTTTGTCGCAAACGACCTTGAGCTGGATAACGACCGCAAGATGCTGGTAATTACCGGCCCCAACATGGGTGGTAAATCTACCTATATGCGCCAAGCAGCCTTAATTACTCTACTTGCTCATATCGGTAGTTATGTCCCAGCCTCGGCGGCAACCATTGGCATCGTGGATCGAATATTCACCCGTATGGGCTCTTCGGATGATCTGGCAGGTGGACGTTCAACATTTATGGTTGAGATGACCGAAACCGCCAATATCATGCATAACGCAACAGAACGAAGCCTTGTTCTGATGGATGAAGTAGGCCGTGGTACCAGTACTTTTGACGGCTTGTCACTTGCCTGGGCATGCGCGGACAATCTAGCCAGAGAAACAAAAGCATTTACACTGTTTGCTACCCATTACTTTGAATTAACCAGTCTTCCGGAACAAGCTCCGACTGTCTTTAATGTTCACCTGACCGCCGTGGAACACAATGATCATATTGTCTTCCTTCACGAAGTAAAAGAAGGAGCAGCAAGCCAGAGTTATGGTTTACAAGTAGCTCAGCTAGCAGGTGTTCCCGCGCATGTTATTGATCAGGCTAAACATAAACTCGCGATGCTCGAGCAGGACGTAGCCGTAGGCGCTCAAATGATCGTTCCACCCTCCCCTATGCAAAGCGATCTCTTTGCCATGCCGGAACCCAAGGCGATCAAGGAACTGAAGAAAATATCAGCAGACGATTTAACGCCAAAACAGGCCCTTGAGCTGATCTATCAACTAAAAGAATTGGTATAAAAAAACCGCCTATTGGCGGTTTTCTTTAAAACAAGCTAACACTCACTGCAGCAGGTCTTCACCGCTAAGGCCGTTTTGTTCTACGATATCACGCAGTTTTCTAAGCGCTTCAACCTGTATCTGACGAACTCGTTCACGCGTCAGGCCGATCTCTTTACCGACCTCTTCCAGCGTACTCATCTCGTAACCACGTAACCCAAAACGACGGGATAGCACCTCAGCGTGCTTTTCTGGCAGCATATCCAGCCATTTATTGAGGTTACCGCTGATATTCGAGTTCTGCAGTAATGATTCAGGGTCCGAAGAAACTGTATCCGGAATAGTATCCAGCAGCGATTTATCAGAATCTTTACCCATAGGCGTATCAACAGAGCTGACTCGCTCATTGAGACCTAGCATTCTCTCAACATTTTCGACCGGTTTATCAACTAACTCTGCGATCTCTTCCGGGGAAGGCTCATGATCCAGCTTTTGAGCAAGCTCGCGAGCTGCCCTGAGATAAACGTTCAGCTCTTTCACAACATGGATCGGCAGTCGAATGGTACGGGTCTGGTTCATAATTGCCCGCTCAATGGTTTGCCTTATCCACCAGGTTGCATAAGTAGAAAAGCGAAAACCACGCTCAGGATCAAACTTCTCTACTGCTCGGATCAAACCAAGATTACCCTCTTCAATCAGATCCAACAGGGTTAAACCACGATTGATATAACGACGGGCAATTTTCACAACCAGCCTTAGGTTACTTTCAATCATACGTTTACGAGATGCTTCGTCTCCCTTTAAAGCACGACGAGAAAAGTACACCTCCTCTTCAGCACTCAATAGTGGTGAAAAGCCTATTTCATTAAGATAGAGCTGAGTGGCATCCAGATTCTTTGCGTTCAAGAGATCTTTATGGGCTAAGCTTCCTCGCCCACGACCACTATTTAGAAACTCTGGTTGTGCTTTGGATTCCTCAGCCTCATCTACAGCTTCTTCAATAGTATCTTCACTGTCCAACGCGACTTCTTGGATATCCGTATCACCTTCATTTTCTACGTTTTCCATAATGCGATCCCTATACCGTCCAATGCTCGTAATTTATTATTTTTTTTAATTATTATCGTTTAGGCAGATACTGTAATGGATTCATAGGTTTGCCATCACGTCTTATTTCAAAGTGAAGCATGACGCGATCTGCCCCAGTATTACCCATTTCGGCAATTTTCTGTCCTACTTTAACCTTATCATTTTCTTTTACTAAAACTCGACTGTTATGTGCATAGGCACTTAAGAATTGTTGATTATGCTCAACAATAACCAAATTTCCATAGCCCAATAAACCATTTCCAGCGTAAACCACCCGACCGTTTGCAGCAGCTTTCACGGCGTTGCCGAATCCACCACTGATGTTTATACCCTTATTAACAGTCCCTTTGGTTTTGTAATACGCAATAACTTTACCTGATGCTGGCCACTGCCATTTTATTGGTCCGGCTTGCGGCTTCCATGCAGTTTTCGTCTTTGTATGTACCACTTTTTGTGGTGATGCCGGTTCACTTTTAGGTTTCTGCACCGAGGAAGACGGTTTAGAAACGGTCTGAGCTTTAGTCCCAGTGTTTCTAACAATCGTCACCGGCGGTGCATTAATAGATTTATCAGAAACAATTGATTCATTACCGGTAACCACAGTAGCAGACCGCAATTTCAAACGCTGACCGGGATAGATGCTGTAGTTTTGGTCAATATTATTCAGTCGGGCCAACGCCCGGTACTCTATGCCGTAACGAAACGCTATCGAATAAAGCGTATCTCCTTTACGAACAATATAGGTATTTGGAGTAGGGGTTTCTGATTTTAAGAGGGAACGATCACTTACAGGCGCACGAGTACTACCACCGCAGGCCGTTAAAAAGAGGCAGAGTATTACTACAATTACTCCATTTCTCGTCACTAATTTAATCTCCTGCCCTGCGCCCCATTTTTTCGATTAGAAACACAAGACCAGCACCCACGACCATCAAAACCATGGCCATCAGAATTGAACTCGGTTCGCCAGTCATTGATTCAAAGGTGTTTGGTAAAATATTTTCCTGTACCAGAGGGATCTCCTTGCCATGCCGATCAATCGAATAGGATGTGGTGTATTTCCAAGGCCATACTTTATTCAAAGACCCCAACATAAAGCCACCCAATAAAGCTAATGTCGTGGTTTTAAAGGAACTGAACATCCAACTGAGAACATGAGAAAAGCTCAACAAACCAATGGCACAGCCGGCTCCAAACAAACCCAGCGTGAATAGCTCAAAGTTTTTAACCGCCATCAGAATGGGGGTGTACATACCCATAAGCAACAGAATAAAACTGCCGGAGATACCCGGAAGAATCATCGCACAAATAGCCACCATACCCGATAAGAAGATAGTAAGTGCAGAAGCCTCAACGGAGGCCGGAGAGATTGTAGTGATCAGGTAAGCTAACACCGCACCGGAAAAGAAAGCCGTTATGATATGACTTTCCCAACGCTCTATATGACGGCAAAGTGACCAAACAGAAGCCAGAATCAACCCAAAAAAGAACGACCAGAGCAATTCAGGGTAGTTATCCAGCCAATAAAGCACCACCCTGGCTATGGAAGCCAGACTGACAATCACCCCGGTGATCAACGCCAGTAAAAATGACCCGTTGACATGTTTCCATGCAGCACCTATTCCCTGAGAAAACAAAATCTTGATTGCTTCAGGTCCAAACTGCTTCAGGCTGTTTATGAGTTCTTCATAAATCCCGGTGATGAATGCAACCGTTCCTCCTGAAACACCGGGAACTGCATCAGCTGCCCCCATCATCATTCCTTTTCCGGACAAAGCAAGATAGTCCCGCCATGAACGATTATTCTGCATTACATCTCCTAACGAACAGTACCGCTCAACAATGGAACAAATTTAACACACTCAAGAACCTCGGTAGTGAACTCATCTTCTGATTCACGAATTACCAGTTTCAGTTCTTGATTTTCACTACCACCAACTGGAATGATCAATCGTCCACCTATGGCAAGCTGTTGCTTTAACTCTTCTGGAACATCTTCAGGGGCACAAGCCGCTAAAATACCATCAAATGGAGCTTTTGCAGACCAACCCATGCCGCCGTCAGTATGCTTAAGTCTGACATTTTTTATGCCCAGCGTTCTCAGTCGTGCACGGGCTTTTTCCTGCAATGGTCTGATGCGTTCGATACTATAAAGTTCGCCCACCAACGGCGCTAAAATAGAGGTCTGGTATCCCGAACCGGTACCTACTTCTAAAACTTTCTTTAATGGACCTTCTGCCAACAGAGCCTCGGTCATCCGAGCAACAATAAAGGGTTGGGAGATGGTCTGGTTATAACCTATAGGTAAGGCGGTATCTTCATAGGCGCGATGGGCCAGCGCCTCATCAATAAAAATATGCCGAGGCGTCTCACGCATGATTGTAAGCACCTCTTCGTTGTTAATTCCCTGCTCTCTTAACCTGTTAATCAAACGGTCTCTGGTTCTTTGCGAAGTCATCCCGATTCCGCGCAATTGATGTTCGCTCAAAGATTGTTCTCCAACCACTCTCCCAAATTATCCATACCAGAATATTCGGTCATATCTACATGCAAAGGTGTAATAGAAACACATCGCTCATCTATAGCAAAGAAGTCCGTTCCAGGGTCACGGTCAGCGGCAGGGCCGGCTCCAGCGATCCAGTAACGAATCTTCCCTCTAGGGTCTTCGGTTGGGATTGGCTTATCTGCCGTGCTTCTGTGTCCAAGCCGAGTGACATGTACACCCTGAATATCCTCTGCTGGACAATCCGGCACATTGACATTCAGTACCGTTCTGGGAGCAACATTAAGTTGTTTTATATTTTCGACCAGATCCTTAGCAATTTGCGCCGCAACCTCATAATACTGGGGATGAAAATTTGACGATGAGATGGCTATTGCTGGGTACTTCATGTGCCTGCCTTCCATTGCGGCAGCCACTGTTCCAGAGTAAATAACATCGTCACCCAGGTTCGGGCCGGCGTTAATACCAGAAACAACGATATCCGGCTCCATCCCTAATACACCCGAACTGCCTAGGTGCACACAGTCTGTGGGTGTACCATTAACACCAATAAAACCATTTTCATGGCGGAATGTTTCCAGAGGTCGATCTAAAGTCAGGGAGTTGCTGGCACCACTTCGATTACGGTCAGGGGCAACCACCAGAATATCTCCCACTTCCGAGAGCGCTGCCGCTAGTGCAGCCAGACCAGGAGCAAAAACACCGTCATCATTAGAAATTAGTATTTTCATCTATCTCTTATTCCTTCGAAACCGATGTCATGCACATCTCACGGAGAACACTGGTGGCAAATGCGCCCGAAGGCAGCTCGAATTCCAGCCAACATTCCGTGTCATTAATTTTTTCCAGAACCATGTTCTTGGGGTTTAATCTTAGGGAACGACGCTCTTGTCTGAGAGACAGCTTCTCCAGAAGGCCAGTGATCTCGCTCCAGGCCAGGAGCTGCGAGCGTTCCCATTGCTCGGCATCAGTAGAGGCCAGCATATCACCTTTACCCCACAACGGGCCGGTTAAATCAATCTGACCGGTGCTTTGCCTTTGCACTAATTCATCGGTGATAACGTCTTCGACGAAACAACTCTGGCTACCAGAAATCATCAACGCTTCACCCTGCATCAGAGTATCCCATAAACCTTGTTCAATGCGCATGGATAAAAGCTGATTAAATAACCAGGAACGGACAGCTGAAATATACAACCCCTTTTTATGTTTCTGACGCTCCTGAAACTCGCCTTTCAGAAGAGAGATACCTTTCTCCAGATTGCCAAAGTCGTTGCCGAAACGCTGCTCCCCAAAATAATTTGGCACGCCCGTTTCTTTAATGAGCAACACTCTGCGCTCAAGATCAGTAAAATCTGTAATACCACGTAAACGGATACGGAAGCGGTTGCCTTTAAGAGTTCCCAGACGCAATTTACGTGGATGACGAACCGCTTTCAGAACCTTTATGCTATCGCGATTAAACAACTTCCAATTCAGATTACGTTTAATAGGGAATTTAACGCAGAACCATTGTTCGGTCACAGCATGACGATCTTTCTTCCCAGCATAACTGACATCTCTGGGGCTGATTTGAGCAAAGTTAGCCAATTGTCTGGCAACCCAATCGGTATTTTCCCCTATTTTCTGAATATAGAGAAAAACATGTTCACCTTCCCCCTCGGGCTCAAAGCCAAGAACTTCTACTACTTGAAAGTCTTGAGGGCAGCTCCTGATTAAAGCGCAACTGTTAGGTTTTCCATGCAAATAACGAAAATCGGTAGGTAAAGTACTCACGTAATTTATTTCTCTGAATCCGGCTCAACTAACTGAAAAAAGGTTTCGCCTTCTTTAACCATTCCCAGTTCGCTCCGGGCACGCTCTTCAAGCGCAGACTGACCCTTCTTGAGGTCCTGAACTTCAGCTTCGAGTTCGCTGTTTCTCTGGCTCAGGTCATCATTGATTTTTTGCTGTAGCTCTATGTTTGCATCAAGCCGCCAGATATCCGGCAAACTGGGATCCCCGAACCACAGTCGGTACTGCAGCCCAATAAGCAAGATTATTAAAATGACAATTAACCAGCGAAACATTTTTCAACTCAGAAAAAAGGGGGCTATATGCCCCCTTTTTATATCAGACAATTTGCAATCCGACTATCAACCCTGACCTTTGATCTCAGAAAGGCCATTGTAAACTGCATCCGCACCCAGCTCTTCTTCGATGCGCAACAGGCGGTTGTACTTGGCTACACGGTCAGAACGGCACAATGAACCTGTTTTGATCTGACCCGCTGCTGTACCTACTGCCAGATCCGCGATGGTTGTATCTTCAGTTTCACCTGAGCGGTGAGAGATAACTGCAGTAAAACCTGCATCCTTTGCCATCTTGATCGCGTCCAGAGTCTCAGAAAGAGAACCAATCTGGTTAAATTTGATCAGGATTGAGTTACCAATGCTCTGCTCAATACCACGGCTTAAAATCTTAGTGTTAGTTACGAACAGGTCGTCGCCCACCAACTGCACTTTGTCACCGATTTTCTTAGTCAGATATGCCCAACCATCCCAGTCAGACTCATCCAGACCATCTTCGATAGAAACAATTGGGTAGTTTTCAGTCAGAGCCGCCAGATAGTCACTAAAGCCTTCGGCATCAAAGACTTTGCCTTCGCCAGACAGGTCGTATTTACCGTCTTTGTAGAACTCAGAAGCTGCACAGTCCAGAGCCAGTGTTACATCTTTGCCCAGTTCATAACCGGCCTTATCGATCGCCTCTTTAATGACAACCAAAGCTTCTTCGTTGGAGGCCAGGTTTGGCGCAAAACCACCTTCGTCTCCTACGGCAGTGTTCAGGCCTTTTGCCTTCAGAACGGATTTCAGAGCATGGAAAATTTCAGCACCGCAACGCAGACCTTCAGAGAACTTATCAAAGTTAACCGGCTGAACCATGAACTCCTGGATATCAACGTTGTTATCCGCGTGCTCACCACCATTCAGAATATTCATCATCGGCAGTGGCAGAGAGAACTGACCTGCAGTTCCGTTGATTTCAGCAATGTGTGCATACAGAGGAATACCTTTCTCTGTTGCCGCAGCTTTAGCTGCTGCCAGAGACACCGCTAGAATAGCGTTAGCACCCAGGTTCTCTTTATTTTCAGTACCGTCCAGCTCCAGCATTTTATTATCCAGAGCGCGCTGATCAGTAACATCCATACCCGTCAGAGCTTCACGGATTTGACCATTTACTGCTGCAACGGCTTTCTGCACCCCTTTACCCAGGTAGCGGCTTTTATCGCCATCGCGCAGTTCCAGAGCTTCACGGGAACCTGTTGATGCACCTGAAGGTGCACATGCAGATCCAATCACTCCAGACGCCAGAATAACGTCTGCTTCAACGGTTGGGTTACCACGAGAATCCAGTACTTCGCGGGCTTTGATATCAGAAATCTGTGCCATTGGTTAACACTCCAGAATGTTCTCTATTAGGGCGTTGCCCTGAATAACTTTAAAAATTACTGTTTTGCCTGCTGGTTCAACGCTGCCTGGATAAATCCGGTAAACAGGCCGTGACCATCGCGAGGCGTAGACGTGAACTCAGGGTGGAACTGACAAGCAACAAACCAAGGATGATCAGCCACCTCCACCACTTCAACTAACTCACCATCGACTGAACGACCTGAAATTCTCAGACCAGCAGCTTCGAGTTGAGCCACATAATTATTATTAACTTCATAACGGTGACGGTGACGCTCTGTAATCTCAGTATTGCCGTAAGCCTTAGCTGCGGTAGAACCTTCCGCCAAATGACAAACCTGAGCACCCAGACGCATTGTGCCGCCAAGATCATCAGTCTCGCCACGTTTTTCAACATCACCTTCTGTCGTTGTCCATTCAGTGATCAAACCAATCACCGGATGTTCAGCGTCTTTGTTAAATTCCGATGAGGTCGCAGCTTCCAGGCCAGCCACATTGCGAGCAAACTCAATCACCGCAACCTGCATACCCAGACAAATACCAAGATAAGGTACTTTGTTCTCTCGGGCATAACGTACTGCAGAAATTTTACCCTCAACACCACGCTCGCCAAAACCACCAGGAACCAGAATAGCACTCATGCCATCCAGAATTTCAACACCCTCACGCTCAACACGCTCGGAATCAATACATTCGATACGCACCTTTTTCTTCAGTGCAATACCTGCGTGAGAAAGGGCCTCAATCAAGGATTTGTATGCATCCAGAAGCTCCATATACTTACCCACCATAGCGATCTTAACTTCGCCATCAGGGTTAAGATGAGCATCCGCAACACGGTCCCATTCGCCCAAATCTGATTCATTACATTCCAGATTGAAACGTTCAATAACGATATCATCCAGACCTTGATCAGATAGCATACGCGGAATGTTGTAGATCGTATCCGCATCAGGAAGTGAAACCACTGCACGCTCTTCAACGTTAGTGAAGAGAGAAAGCTTACGACGTGACGAATCCGGAAGTGGGAAGTCCGAACGACAAACCAAAATATCAGGCTGAATACCGATCGAACGCAGCTCTTTAACAGAGTGCTGAGACGGCTTGGTTTTAATTTCACCCGCTGTCGCAATATAAGGTACCAGCGTCAGATGCATAAACATCGCACGAGAGAAACCTAATTCTGCTTTCAACTGACGCACGGCTTCCATAAATGGCAGGGATTCAATATCACCGACAGTACCGCCAATTTCAACAAGAGCAACATCAGCATCGCCCGCACCTTCAATAACACGGCGTTTGATCTCATCAGTGATATGCGGAATGACCTGAACTGTACCGCCCAGATAATCACCACGGCGTTCTTTCAACAAAACATGCTGATAGATACGGCCAGCAGTAAAGTTGTTGCGCTTACTCATCGTTGTACGAATAAAGCGCTCATAGTGGCCAAGATCGAGATCAGTTTCAGCACCATCCTCGGTAACAAAAACTTCACCATGCTGGATAGGGCTCATGGTGCCTGGATCCACATTAATATATGGGTCCAGTTTCAACATAGTGACTTTTAACCCTCTGGCCTCAAGAATGGCAGCCAGAGAAGCAGATGCGATGCCTTTGCCCAATGAGGACACAACACCGCCTGTGACGAAGATATAACGCGTCATGCAGAACCTGTTTGATCGTATTTAAAGCGAGGAATTTTTAAGATCGAGATGGGGCTACAGGATAGCAAATCAGGAGTTATCCGACAATGAAAAGGGACACCATAAAACAGAAAAATCCGGTTTTTCTTCAATACCTGAACCTTGACAAAGGCAAACGCCCGGAACAGCGATCAACTTATCATCGCAATACACCAATGGCCATTGCTTTCTATGCCAGGGAGGAATGGACGATTCCTGAAGAATTTTTTTAACTGACTTGGTTTTCCGACCAACTGGGCAACAGCTCTCCCCCCCCTGCCTTCGCAGAATTTTTAATGTCCTCGAGCCCGGCAGCCCCTGAATCTGCAACACACCATCACCCAGATTATATTCACCATTGGCCGTTACCATGATGTTTATAACCGGCTCTTTAAATTCCCGGACCAAAAACAATCTATTCTGAAAACGTCTCAGGTAAACATCTCCCAGCCAAAATTCCGGCTCGGCATCCGACTGCGCCCGAATAACATCACTGATAATTTTCTCTAATGTTTTCGTGTTTAAGCGCAAGCCCAAGGCCCTGTATATCCAATGCCTTAATACCGCAGTTTGCTTCAGCCCTGGCATCTCGGACCACGGACCCAGCTCAAACAATTCCGGCGCTGAAGAACAGAGTTCCAGATCCGCATCCAAATAGATCTCCAGCAGTTTGTCCGTATCCTGCAAAAGTTCAGCATTATCCCGCCAACGCTCAACGAGCATAGGCCAACGCGCTTTAAGAATAGGAAATGCTTTATTTCTCAGATAGTTACGATCAAAGACATCACTTTCATTACTAGGATCATTAACACATTTCAGTGTGAGCGACTCAGCAGCGCTTTCTATCTGCTCTTTTGTGCACTTAAGCAGAGGGCGCAGTAAAGAGCCTTTACCCAAAGCTCGACTTGCAGGCATCCCAGCTAAACCACTTAACCCAGTCCCACGTAACATTCTGTACAGTAAAGTTTCGGCCTGATCATCCGCATGATGCCCAAACAACATAACATCGCCCTGTTCGATAAGATTCTCAAACGCCTGATAACGCTCATCCCTAGCTGCGTTTTCAGATCGGTCTTTTGGATAAACATCTAAGACCAAATGCTTTAGGCCATATTTTTTAGCCTGCTGACTGGAGAATTCTGCCCATTGATCAGCCTCCTCCTGAAGGTGGTGATTTACATACACAACCAACAACGAAGATTTCGGTAATATTCTGGCCGCAAGATAGAGCAGGAGTTGAGAGTCGATGCCACCACTGTGGGCAATAAGCCAACGGCGGTCGGTTGGGAGTTTTTCAGGAAGGGAAAAACAAGAAAGCGCAGCTAAAAAGCTGCGCTCACAGAGTTGCAGTGCTGAATCAGCGTTGAGCTTATTGCCCACCACCAAAACCGTACGACATCAGGCGCTGGTAACGACGTTCCAGCAGTTCATCCGTAGACAGGCTGGATAGTTTATCCAGAGTTTCTGACAGATGACGTTTAAGATTAGCCGCAGTCAGGGCTGCATCACGATGCGCTCCGCCCATTGGCTCACTGATAACCTGATCAACCAGACCAAGCTCAAACAAACGGTCTGAAGTGATACCCATCGCTTTAGCTGCATCCGCAGCACGCTCAGCACTCTTCCACAGAATTGACGCACAACCTTCCGGTGAAATTACCGAATACGTCGAATAGTTCAACATCATCAATTCATCACAAACACCAATCGCCAGCGCGCCACCAGAACCACCTTCACCAATTACGGTTGAGATAATTGGCGTTTTCAGCTGTGACATTTTAGCGAGGTTAAAGGCAATTGCCTCAGACTGCCCCCGCTCTTCTGCATCAATACCCGGGTATGCACCGGGAGTATCAATAAATGTCAATATTGGCATTTTAAAGCGCTCAGCCATCTCCATAAGGCGTAGCGCCTTACGGTAACCTTCTGGGCGAGGCATACCAAAATTACGCTTTTGACGTTCCTGAACACCACGGCCTTTTTGATGACCAATAACCATAATCGGCTGTTCATCCAGACGTGCAATACCACCCACAATTGCCTGATCATCGGAAAAGTGACGATCACCATGAATTTCATCAAATTCTTCAAACATATATTCGATGTAATCCAGCGTGTATGGGCGCTGAGGATGGCGAGCCAACTGAGAGATCTGCCATGCAGACAACTCGGTGAATATTGACTCAGTCAGGCTACGGCTTTTATCTTCAAGACGTGAGATCTCTTCTGAAATATTAAGCTCAGCAGAATCTCCAACCAGACGTAGTTCTTCAATTTTTGCCTGAAGCTCGGCAATTGGTTGTTCAAAATCCAGGTAGTTCGGATTCATAGGAATTTTCTATTCTTAAGTGAAAAATTGTGCAAAGTTTACCTTTTTGGAGCTTTAAGAACCAGACCTGAAGGCAAAAGTCACAGGCATAAAAGCATCTAATAGGTCAAAGAAACGGCCTCATGACCGAACTTGTCCATTAAGGCGATTAATAGCTCATCATTAGCCTGAACCTGCCATTGCTCACCAAGTACCAAAGTAGCGGCCGCATCAGAACGATGATAACGCAATTTAACCGGTAAAGATCCATCACCTTTATGCTCTTGAAGAAGCGCCTGTAGTTCTTTCAGCTTCCGCTGACCTAATTGTGAACCTTCACAGATAACCTGAACACCGGAAGCATACTGAGATCTTGCTTGCGGGATGCTTAGAACCTTACTCACCCGAACTTTAATACCGCCAGAATAATGATCTTCAGCAACCTCTCCCTCTACAACCAAAACTGCATCTTTTACAACAAGGTTGCGAACAGCATCATAGGTATCACCAAACAACGTAACATCGATGCGCGCACTTCGATCATCCAGGGTCACAAAACATAAATTATCGCCTTTTTTGGTCTTTTTCAGGCGCATATCAACCACCAGACCCGCCATTTTCTGACTTTGGCCCCGGGCAGGCTGGAGTTCTACAATACGTTTACTGACGAAGTGCTTAAGCTCACTTTCATATTCATCAATCGGATGACCGGTCAGGTACAAGCCCAGCGTATCTTTTTCGCCTGTCAGTCGCTCTTTATCCGTCCAGGGCCGTACCCGCTTGTAATCTTCGTATGGATTGCGTTCCGATTCAGACTCTACTTCACCAAACAGATCGAACATACCGGCATCTTGGTTTTTTGCCGCCTGATCCGCCGCCTGCAGAGAATCAGGAATCGCCTCCCACAGAACAGCCCTCTCTGCCCCCAAGCTATCCAATGCTCCTGAACGAACTAAAGCTTCCAGTACGCGTTTGTTTAGCTTTTTAGCTCCGACTCGCTCACAGAAATCAAACAGATCTTTAAAAGGACCGCCCTCATCCCGGGCTTCCACAATAGCTTCGATGGGCCCTTCACCTACACCTTTGATTGCGCCCAAACCATATATGATGACCCCTTCATCATTAACAGTGAACATGTATTCACCACTGTTAACGTCTGGTAAGGCAGGAGGAATACCCATGTTGCGGCATTCTTCAATGAAGATAACCACTTTATCGGTATTCTGCATATCCGATGAGATAACCGCTGCCATAAAGGGAGCAGGGTAATGTGCTTTAAGCCATGCGGTTTGATAAGACACCAAAGCATAAGCAGCTGAGTGGGATTTATTAAAGCCGTAACCGGCAAATTTCTCTACCAGATCAAAGATATTTCCCGCCAGATCCCGGTCAATGCCATGTTTTTCGGAACCTTCAAGAAAAGAAACTCGCTGTTTCGCCATCTCTTCAGGTTTTTTCTTACCCATTGCACGACGCAGCATATCCGCGCCACCCAGGGTATATCCAGCCATAACCTGTGCGATCTGCATTACCTGCTCCTGATACAGGATAATGCCGTACGTGGGTTCCAGTACCGGTTGCAGAGAATCTAATTGATAGTCAGGATGAGGCCACGCCATTTCAGCACGACCGTGTTTACGGTTGATAAAGTCATCTACCATGCCTGACTGAAGCGGACCCGGGCGGAACAGGGCCACTAACGCGACAATATCTTCAAAACGCGATGGCAACAACCGACGAACCAGATCTTTCATACCGCTGGATTCAAGCTGAAAGACTGCCGTTGTCTCAGCAGCCTGGAGCAGATCGAAAGTTTTCTTGTCCTCAAGATCGATTAACGCAATATCCAGAGGCTCTTCGCCATTTTTGTCACGTATTTTGTTTACTGTCTGCAAAGCCCAATCGATGATCGTGAGGGTTCTCAGGCCCAGGAAGTCAAACTTTACCAATCCAGCTTCTTCAACATCACCCTTATCGAACTGGGTAACCAGGCCTTTACCTTCTTCATCACAATAGGTAGCCGCAAAATCGGTCAGTTTTGTGGGTGCGATAACAACACCCCCGGCGTGTTTACCAACGTTACGCGTTACCCCTTCCAACTTATAGGCCATCTCCATGATTTCCTGAGCTTCTTCGCTGGATGTAACGAATTCACTCAACATGGGCTCCTGATCCATGGCTTTACTCAGCGTAATACCCACTTCAAAAGGAATCAGTTTAGATAAACGATCAGCCAACCCAAAAGGCTTGCCTTGTACACGCGCCACATCTCGCACCACAGCTTTAGCCGCCATAGTACCGAACGTAACAATCTGGGATACCGCATCACGCCCATAGGTACGAGCTACGTAATCAATAACCTTGTCGCGGTTATCCATGCAGAAATCGATATCAAAGTCAGGCATGGATACACGTTCCGGATTAAGGAAACGTTCGAAAAGAAGATCGTATTCCAACGGATCCAGATCCGTAATTTTCTGGGCGTAAGCAACCAAAGAGCCGGCACCAGAACCACGACCAGGGCCTACAGGGACGCCATTCTCTTTACCCCATTTGATAAAGTCCATTACGATCAGGAAATAGCCCGGGAAACCCATCTGTATGATGATCTCCAGTTCAAATTCCAATCGGTCTATATATGCCTGACGTTTAGATTTATATTCTGGGTCACTTTTATCCAGTAATATTTCAAGACGTTCTTCCAAGCCATCGAAAGATACTTTGCGGAAGTAATCGTCCATCAACATCCCTTCCGGGATAGGGTATTTCGGCAGGTAATAGGTGCCGATCTCAATTTCGATATTACAGCGTTTAGCTATCGCTACGGTGTTCTGAACAGCAGAAGGGATATCGCTGAAAAGCTCTTCCATCTCTTCCTGGGTACGAAAATATTGCTGATCGCTATAGTCTTTAGGCCGAGTCGGATCTTCCAGAGTTCGCCCTTGGTTAATACACACCCGGACTTCATGCGCCTCAAAGTCATCTTTTTTGATAAACATGACTTCATTAGTCGCTACCAAAGGGCAGCCATATTGCTTAGCTAAAGCCACCGAGGCATGAACAATCTGCTCATCATTGGCTCGCCCTGTTCTCTGTATCTCCAGATAAAAACTATTAGGAAACACCTTCATCCAATACTGAAGGATTTCATCTGCCCTGCCGTTTTCAGCAAGGATTGATCTGCCCACTTCACCCCTTTTAGCACCAGAAAGAGCTATCAGCCCTTCTGATTTCGCCTCTACCCATTCAGGCTTAACCAGTGCCATATCCGGTATAACATTCTGTCCTTCCGCATATGCCTGAGAGATCAACTCCATCAGGTTCAGATAACCCTGTGCGTTTCTGACCAATAAGGTTAAGCGGAACGGCTCAGCGGTTGGTTCATCGCTGTTTTCCACCCAAATGTCAGCACCACAGATCGGTTTTATACCACTACCGGTCGCTGCCTTGAAAAATTTCACCAGACCAAAAAAATTAGTTTGGTCGGTCATAGCCACAGCAGGCATACCCGCATTTTTAGCTGCCGAGACCAACTCTTTTACACGCACTAGCCCATCGACTAATGAAAATTCAGTATGTACGCGAAGGTGGATAAACTTAGGATCAGTCATATTCTGAAGTTCTATATGGTTTCCAACAGTTCCCGGACAGGCTTAAAGCTACGCCGGTGCTCTGACAGAGGGCCATGTTTGTTAAGGGCAGCAAAGTGAACAGCCGTTGGATAACCCTTATGTTTTGCAAAACCATACTCAGGGTAATCTTTATCCAGCAGCGTCATCTCATGATCACGATCCACTTTTGCAAGAATTGATGCCGCACTGATTTCAGCGATTTTACTGTCACCTTTTACAACAGCCTCACTGGGGCATGTGAGATCAGGGCAGCGGTTACCATCGACATATACAAACTCGGGAGGAATTTTCAGTCCTTCAACCGCCCTTTTCATTGCCAGCATTGATGCATGAAGAATATTAATCTCATCAATTTCCTGAGGTGATGCGGATGCAACACACCAAGCTAGGGCCTTTTCTTTGATTTCAGTATATAGAAGGTTACGTTTCTTCTCAGATAGCTTTTTTGAATCAGCCAATCCAGAAATAGGCTTATTAGGGTCCAGAATAACTGCCGCTGCAACCACATTCCCCACCAAGGGACCGCGCCCGACCTCATCTACTCCAGCAATCAACTGACCTGCACTGAAATCAAAACCAATACTCTCCATCAAATCACTCCTTTATCTTGCAGAAGCGAGACAATCGCATCAGCCGCTTTCTCATCTGCTTCTTGATGTAAAGTATCATGAATTGCAGCGAATTCTTCCGCTAGCAAGGCTTGGTATTCTTCATCTTGCAAAGCCCGTAACACACTTGGGCCTAACACTTCAGGTTTAACCTGATCCTGCAGGATTTCAGGCACCAACTCCTTATCTGCTAGCAAGTTCGGCAAGGATATAAAACGCGAAGATACCATACGCGAATAAATAGCGTAGGTCAGCGCAGACATTTTATAAGCCACAACCATGGGCTTTCTCAATATCGTTGCTTCCAATGTTGCCGTACCTGATGCAATAAGAATCGCATCCGCAATTGCCATGACATCTCGCGAATTTTTAATCACCAGCTGAATCTTTAAATCTGCATACTTTTCAGCAATCAAAGCGTGAAGCTGGTCGTGCCTATGTTTATTGGCCGCAGGAATAACAAAACGGACATTATCAATACGCTCAGATAACCACCGAGCCGTATCAAGAAACGGTTCTGCTAAGTATTTGATTTCACTACCACGACTACCCGGTAGTATGGCAATAATTTTCTCGCCATCCTTAACTGCAAAACGGGACCGAGCCTTTTCAACATTGACAGTTTTTGGAATCGAGTCAGCAAGAGGATGACCTACAAAGGCAATCCGTTGTTGCGTTGGGCCATAGTGTTTGGCTTCAAATGGAAACAGGCTTAATACAAGATCAGTACTCTTTTTTATCTTATATATGCGTTTCTTTTTCCATGCCCAGACAGAAGGACTCACATAATGAACAGTAGGAATACCCGCTTGTTTCAGCTTAGCTTCCATTCCTAAGGTAAAGTCCGGAGCATCGACACCGATAAAGAGGTCTGGCGGATTGGATTTGAAATAGCTGACCAAATCCCTGCGCGCCTTGAGCAATTCTGACAGTCGCCCAAGCACCTCAACCAA
The DNA here is from genome assembly GCA_050633685.1 of Neptuniibacter sp. Lineage (GTDB taxonomy): Bacteria > Pseudomonadota > Gammaproteobacteria > Pseudomonadales > Balneatricaceae > Neptuniibacter. The sequence continues at coordinate 133,035 of JBOEHA010000024.1, forward strand.
ACCCATGACAGAAAGACGCTCCATCGGATACAGTGATTTACAGCCCTGTGCGATCATCAACTCACCACCAATGCCTTCAAACACGATATCTGGAAAACGTTTTTTTAGAGATTTTATAAGGCCACTACCGAGAATATCACCCGATGCTTCGCCTGCTACTATGCCTATGCGCAAGGGTTTTGGCATAGGCACACCTAGCGGATAATGCCGCGAGAAGAACTCTCAATAGATTGGATAAGTGGCAGAACTTCAGGGTAATCAACAGCCATGTCTTTAAGCTGCGCCAAGGCCTGCACGGTGGTCAGTTTGCTACGATAGACTATTTTATATGCCTTACGTATTGCGCCAATTGCTTCTTTACTGAAGCCTCTGCGCTTAAGTCCCTCAGTATTAATACCATGTGGAGCAGCCGTATTCCCGTTCGCCATAACGTATGCAGGAATATCTTTAAGTACGACTGAACAGGTACCACACATCACATGTGGGCCAATTTTGCAGAACTGATGCACTGCTGTAAAACCACCCAAAATAGCCCAGTCCCCAACATGTACGTGACCAGCAACAGCGGTATTGTTCGCCATAATCACGTTGTCACCCACTACACAGTCATGAGCAACGTGCACATTGGCCATAAACAAGTTATCTGAGCCGATGATCGTGGTCCCGGCATCCTGGACTGTACCACGGTGAATCGTAACACCCTCACGAATAACGTTATTGTCTCCAATAACAAGTGTCGTCGGTTCGCCAGCATACTTTTTATCCTGGCATTCTTCACCAACAGAAGCGAACTGGTAGATACGGTTATTTTCCCCAATCGTAGTCGGACCTTTTAGTACCACATGGGAGCCAATAACCGTACCCGCACCAATTTCCACCTCTGGACCGATCAAAGTCCAGGGGCCTACTTCAACTCCCTCGGCAATCTTTGCTGAAGGGTCTACAATGGCGCGAGAATCAATCAATGTTTAAACCTTTCTATCTGCACAAAGAATTGTTGCAGAACTAACCGTATCACCATCTACGCTGGCGCGCACTTCGAATTTCCAAATACCACGACGTTCTGAAAGCACTTTAGCTTCCAACTGTAATTGGTCACCAGGCACTACAGGGCGCTTGAAACGCAGTTTATCCGACCCTACAAAATAGTAGATCGATCCATCCTGTGGCTTTTTGCCCATAGTTTTAAAGCCAAGGATACCTGCAGCCTGCGCCATCGCTTCTACAATCAACACACCCGGCATTACCGGATGATCAGGGAAGTGACCATTGAAGAAAGGCTCATTAACTGTAACGTTTTTGATCGCAACAATGGACTCTCCCTCTTCCAGCTCCAACACCCTATCCACTAATAAAAACGGATAACGATGTGGGAGATACTCCCGAATTTCATTCACGTCCATCATGTTTTAGGAACCCTTTTTCTCAATAACTATATCTTCTAACGACTTTAAGCGGCGCGCGATATCATCAAGTTGCCGGAAACGTACAACACTTTTTTTCCAATTCTTGTGTTCCAGCATTCCTGTACCTGAAGAGTATACTCCAGGCTTGGTTATCGACTTCGTCACTAATGTCATAGCAGTAATATGTGTACCGGATGCTATTTCCAGATGCCCGGTTATTCCACAAGCCCCTGCAATTGTACAACGGTCGCCAATTTTAGTGCTTCCAGCTATGGCGGTACAACCTGCAATTGCAGAATTTTTTCCTATCTGCACATTGTGTGCGACCTGAATCTGATTATCCAGAATCACGCCGTCATCAATGACCGTATCATCTAGTGCTCCGCGATCTATGGTAGTGCCAGCACCAATTTCAACATTCTTCCCAATTCTAACACCACCAAGCTGTGCAATTTTTTGCCACTGCCCCTGATCATTGGCAAAACCAAATCCATCCGCGCCGATAACTGCGCCGCTATGTACCAAGCAGTTTTCACCCATCTCTATATCACTATAGAGCGTAACATTCGCACAGATTTGGCTACCGGAACCGATTCGGCAGTTAGGTCCAATCACTGAATTGGCGCCAAGGTAAACCTTATCTTCGATGCATGAATCTGCAGAGACAACAACTCCGGGCCCAATAGTCGCGGTCTTACTAATCCTTGCAGTAGGATCAATCAACGCTGAAGGATCTATGCCTGAACTACCATTTCCGGATTTTTTGAACTTATGACTGAGCTTGGCATATGCAAGATACGGGTCTTCAACAATCAACGCATTACCAGAAAAAAACTCCAGGTCAGAAGGGGAAACAATAACTGCGCCTGCCGATGTGGTTTTTAAAAACTTCTGGTATTGAGGGTTTGCGATAAAAGCCAACTCGTTGTCAGCTGCAGACTGTAAAGTACCAAGTGAGCTAACCCAGTATTCCGGGTCACCTTGAATCTGAGCAGAGACCTCTTGGGCGAGCTCTGCTAACTGGTACTTCATTTCAGGCATATAGATTTACTGCTTATTCAAAAGCTCGACGACTTTTTGTGTGATGTCATATTTTTTGTCAGCGTAATGAGCAGCCTGACGAGACAGAACAAGATTATAACCACCATCAGCAATTACTGCTTTTAAAGCCTGATCTAACTGTGGTCTCATCTGCTGTAAAAAAGCCTGTTCGCGCTGCATTTTCTTCTGCTGCAGAGCCTGGCCTGCGCGCTGATATTCAGCAAACACTTTCTGGAACTGCATTTTCATTTTGTTCAGTTCATCCGCAGAAACCAGATCTTTATTTTTTGCAGCTTTATCGCGCGCTGCTTTAACCTGTTTTTCAAGATCTACAACCGCTTGCTGCTCTTTAGCAAACTCGGCTTTCAATGATTCCTGATACTGCTTTGCCGCAGTCGATGTAAGCAACGCCGCCTGAATATCAACGACTGCAATATTTTGAGCCGATGCTGTAAAACTGATCCCTAGCGTTAAAATAAAACCTAATAGTGCTCTCATTTCATTTAATCCTTAGAAAGTTTGTCCTAATGCAAACTGGAATACTTCTGTTTCGTCGTCTTCTTTGTCATTAAGAGGAACCGACAGTGCGATCGACAAAGGTCCAATCGGTGTCAACCAGCTCAAACCAAAGCCGGCAGAAAACCTAAGTTCGTCCAGTTTCACGCCATCTTCGCAGTTTGTGGATACGGATGAGCAATTGGAATCGAATACGTTACCACCATCAATGAAGAACAATGTCCGCCATGAAGACTTATCTTTAACGAATGGCACCGGGAAAATAAATTCAGCCCCACCCGTGATCATCACATCACCACCGAATGGATCATCCAACGAGTCTCTCGGTCCCAGAGAGTTTTGTTCGTAACCACGGACTGTTTTCAAACCACCCGCATAAAAATGTTTGTAGAATGGGTATTCATTGTCACCCAATTCACCACCGTAACCGAGTCGGCCTTTAAGAGAGACGATCCAGTAACGATCATCGGTTAATGGCTGATACCACTTCGCATTATATAAAGCACGGTAATAACTCAGGTCACTACCCGGAATACCCACTTCAATTGATGCACTTTGAGAGTAACCTTTAGTTGGGAAAAAACCTCTGTTCAGATGGTTATCGCTCCAACCGGCAGACAAGGTAAAGTTAACGTAATCATTACCTTCATCATTCAGAAACTGTGTAATTTCTGCCGGAGTACTGAATGAGTTGGTATTAATAGTTACCTGCTCAATACTTGCGCCAAAATTAAGGCGTTGGTATTCATCAATCGGATAACCGAAGTTTACGCCACCACCAAATTCATCGGTTGAGAATGCACTGGTATTATCTTCATCAAAGTCCCTTTCACGGTAGTAAACATTAAAACCACGACTTACACCATCAACCGTATAGTAAGGATCAACAAAGCTATAAGAATATTCGGTGAGCGTGTCACTGTTAGAGATACCAACACCTACTTTTTTACCTGTACCCAGGAAATTGTCCTGCTGCAGCTGGAAGCCAAGGATAATCCCTGAACTCTGAGAGAAACCGACACTGGCAGAGAATGAACCGGACTGTTGCTCCTCAACGCTGTATTCGATATCCACCTGATCATCTGTTCCAGGAACAGGCACTGTTTCCACGTTTACCGTTTTAAAGTAACCGGTTTTTTCCAAACGGATCTTGGATTGTTCAATCAATTCATTTGAAGCAACCGCGGCTTCCATCTGTTTCAGGTGCTGACGAATTACATCATCAGCAGTTCGTGTATTGCCACGCACATTAATGCGTCTTACATAAGTACGCTTACCAGGGTCCAGGAAGAATTTAACTGTTACGGTATTGTCGTCATGCAGTTCAGGAGCCGGCGATATATTGGCAAACATATAACCTTCGTCACCAATTCGTTGCACCAGAGCATCCTGCGATTGCGTGATCAGGCGACGCGAAAAGGTCTGGCCGGACTCTACCCTAACAACCTCCAGCAAATCTTCTTCAGAAACCACCATGTCACCTGCAATATCAACTTCACGTATGGTGTACTTCTCGCCTTCGGACACATTGACCGTAATAAAGACATGTCTTTTATCTGGTGTGATCGAGACCTGAGTTGAATCAATGGAGAAGTTTACATAACCACTGTCCAGGTAGTATGAGCGCAGACGTTCCAGATCCCCGGAAAGCTTCTGACGCGCGTAACGATCATCTTTTTTATAAAAAGACCAAAAGTTAGGTAGTTTAAGAGAGAAAAGGTCTCTCAGCTCTTCATCGGAATAGACACTATTACCCACGATATTAATATGCTGGATGGTGGCAATACTGCCTTCCTTGATATTGATGTTCAGAGCAACACGATTACCCGGAAGTGATTCGACATCAGTTTCAACGGAAGCGCCATAGCGACCTTGCGAAGCATAAACCCTTACCAAATCCTGCTTAATTTGCTCTAGTGTTGCTCTTTTAAAAACATCACCTTCCTGCAGCCCGGTTTGCTTCAAACCATCCAAAAGAGCTTCATCTTCCAGAACCTTGTTGCCTTCAAGCCTGATAAGGCTCACAGCAGGACGCTCCTGCAACTGCAAAATCAAGACAGAATCTTCACGCAATAGCTGAATATCGTCGAAGTAACCTGATTGGAAAAGTTGACGAGTTGATCTAGCCAGCGCCTCTGAAGTGACCTGATCTCCCGCATTAACAGGGAAGTTCCGAAACACAATCCCAGGAGAGACTCTTTGCAAGCCTTCAAGACGAATGTCTTCAACCACAAACGATGCAGTATTTGCCTGTGCGATTGATGCCCAGAGGAAAAAAGCTAACAAAAATCCAATGCCACGTTTCATGAAATATGTCTTTATTGTAAAAAATTTAATTCGTCACGACTGCAGTCGCCTACAGTCGCATTATGTCGTTAAATAACGCAACAAACATTAAGGAAAGCAGTAATACCAACCCTATTTTCAACCCAACCAGTTGAATACGCTCATTAACAGGCTTACCTGTAACAAGCTCGACAAAATAATACAGTAGATGTCCACCATCCAAAACAGGGATTGGCAATAGATTAAGGACCCCAAGCATGATGCTTAAATAGGCCAGGAAGCTTATATATGATTCCAGGCCGGATGACGCCGAAGCACTCGCCACTTTAGCAATGGTTATAGGACCACTCAAGTTTTTTACTGAGATAACCCCTTCGATCATCTTCCAGATTGAATCTAAAGTCAGGGTAATAGTCTGTAACGTTTTATCTGTTGCCTTAATGATGCCATCAAAAAGACCATACTGAAGGGTACGCTGATGCTCTTCCGGCCAATCCACCCCAGCAGCGGCAGCCCCGAGGAAACCATATGCTTCCCCTTGATCACTCACCCTTTTTTCGGGATTAACACTCAAAGAAATAACCTGTGTGCCCCTTTCAACTTCCAGCACAACATTTTGCTCTGGGCTACTTCGGATTATTGAAACCAGATGATGCCAATCAGAAAGATTCAGTCCATTTGCAGCCACAACCCTATCATTAACTAAAAGCCCGGATTGCTCAGCACGCCCTCCCTCAACCAGACGCCCAATCACAGCCGGAACATCAGGGCGCCAGGGCACGATACCCAGAGCAGAAACAGGTGATTCAGTTTCAAGATCCACTCTCCAGTCACTCAGTTGCAGAGAGTAATCACGAACCAGTGTCGTCCCTTCTTCCTTAAGCTGGAGATCCAGATTACCTGTTTCACCTACCCGGGACGCAAGACGAAGGTTAACCTCATCCCAGGAAAGTGTCGGATAACCATCCACAGATATAATTTCAGAATTTTCTGGAATTGAGGCTCTTTCAGCCAGGGACTGTGATTTGACTTCACCTATGACAGGGATTGCGGTAGTTACACCCAAACCATACATACACCAGTATGCCAACACAGCAAAAAGCAGATTCACAATGGGGCCCGCAGCCACAATCATAATTCGCTGGAGTACAGGCTTGCGATTAAATGCATAGGCTTGCTCAGCAGGATCAACATCTCCCTCGCGCTCATCCAGCATTTTAACGTAGCCGCCTAAAGGGATACTCGCTATTGCGTATTCGGTCCCTTGCTTATCCTTCCAGCTATAAATAGCTTTACCAAATCCGACAGAGAAGCGAAGCACTTTCACCCCGCAACGACGGGCAACATAAAAGTGCCCCCATTCATGAATAGTGACAAGAATGCCGAGAGTGAGGATGGTTATCGAGATGGTATAAAGTAGATCCATGACGGCGTCAGGTTAAAACGATGTACTGGAGACCAAGAACAAATACCGGAGATGCCGCAGTCAGGCTATCTATCCGATCTAAAACGCCACCATGACCAGGCAGCAGCTGGCTACTATCCTTGATGCCCCGATAACGCTTAAGCATACTTTCAAACAGATCCCCTAATACTGAAACCAGACCTGTAATCAAGGAGACTCCAATTAAAAGAAGTGTCTGAGTAACAGAAAAGGATGCGAAGAAAGCAAATAAAACGGCAACCAGAAGGCAGGTTAATAAACCGCCATACAATCCCTCTCTGGTTTTCCCTGGACTGACATCTGGCGCAAGTTTATTACTGCCAAACCTTTTCCCTGAAAAATAAGCGCCAACATCAGCACCCCAAACCAGCAAAAGAAGCAGTAAAATTTGAATTTCCCCTTCCTCTGCCGCTTTTAATTCTACAAATGCCAGCCAACAGGGTAGCAAGACTGCAAGACCTATGAATAAGCGCTGCCATGAAGCACGCCAACCCTGACCATGTGGATACTTAAGCACCCAGAACAAGGCGACAATCCATCCCAGCACAGAAAACAGCATAACTGCTTCCACTGGCATAAGCGGATAATAAATATGCATTATGCCAACCAGGACTCCGACACCAGCCGCATAAATAAGACGCTGAGACTGAGCCTTTAAACCTGAAAGGTTGGCCCATTCCCAAGCAGCGAGCAATATTACAAAATCAAGTAGATAGAGAAATCCAGACAGCGGCAGCCCAAAAACCCCAAACAGCGCCAAGGGGGCAAGAACAATGGCAGTTAATAAACGCTGTTTAAGCATTTTTTTCTGCCTCGATCTGATCACTGGTTTTACCAAAGCGTCGTTCGCGACCACAATAGCTATCTATTGCTTCTTCCAGCGCATCCTTCCCAAAGTCAGGCCAGAACAGGTCACTAAAATAGAGTTCGGTGTAGGCAAACTGCCAGATTAAAAAATTGCTTATACGCTGTTCACCGCCTGTACGGATGCACAGATCAGGCTCTGGAAGATCTGACAGTGAAATAAATTCACCCAGCATTTCTTCAGATATCATTTCAGGGGACAACTCACCAGATACACAACGCTCCGCCACTTGCCTGGCTGCAGAGACAATATCCCATCGCCCACCGTAGTTTGCTGCCACATTAAGCTGTAAACCATCACATTCGGCCGTCACAGCCTCAGCTTTGGCAATTTTTTCACGTAAGGAAGCACTGAACGCAGATTTATCCCCTATGACGCGCAAGCGGATATTATTTTTCAGTAACTTTTTGGATTCTCGATCCAGAGCAAGTTTAAAGAGTTCCATCAACCCTTTAACCTCAAGTGGAGGCCGCTTCCAGTTTTCAGAACTGAAAGCAAAAAGCGTCAGAGCTTCAACACCCTGTTCAATACAGCCCTGAATCACTGAGCGCACACAGTCCACACCGGCTTTATGACCAGCCAAACCTGGTAAGCGACGAGCCTTAGCCCAGCGGTTATTACCATCCATAATGATGGCAATATGCCGGGGAACTGGATTAGCCGGTGGATTCTCTGTGCTTTTCTGCGTCATTAAAACTCCAGTGATGCCTTACAGCATCACTGCTGCGATCAGATTTCCATGAGGTCTTTTTCTTTCTGCTCAAGCAGACCATCTATTTCAGATACGTGCTTATCCGTTAGTTTCTGAATCTGATCTTCACCACGGCGCTGATCATCTTCAGTGATCTCTTTTTCTTTTAAAAGATCCTTGATATCACCGTTAGCATCACGACGGATATTACGAATAGCCACGCGAGCGTTTTCAGCTTCCTGGCGCGCTTGCTTGATATAACCTTTTCGAGTTTCTTCCGTCAGTGGCGGCATTGGCACTCGGATATTTTCACCAGCTGTCGCCGGGTTCAGCCCAAGATCAGAAGTCATTATCGCTTTCTCAATCACTGGAACCATCGGCTTTTCCCAAGGGATGATTGATAAGGTACGACCATCTTCTACAGAAACATTGGCAACCTGACTCAAGGGCACATCGGATCCGTAATAAGAAACCTGAATGCCTTCCAGAATACTTGGATGAGCACGGCCCGTACGAATCTTTTTAAAATTAGTTACCAGCGATTCAACGCTTTTCTGCATACGTTCGGTAGCATCCTGAGTAATTTCATTCAGCATATTTTTCTCCAACCGTTTCACTGCAATCGATCAGGGTGCCCTCATCACTGCCAACTACTAAGCTAGCCAGGGCTCCTGGTTTATTCATATTAAACACACGCACAGGCATGTTATGGTCACGAGTCAGGCAAATCGCTGTCAGATCCATCACACCTAATTGCTGTTCCAACACTTCATCGTAACTCAAGTGACGATAACGACGCGCTGTCGGATCTTTAACAGGGTCCGCAGTATACACGCCATCAACCTTAGTCGCTTTGAGCACAACATCGGCGTCAATTTCAATACCACGCAGGCATGCTGCAGAATCGGTAGTAAAGAAAGGATTACCTGTACCCGCAGCAAAAATCACCACATCCCCCTGGTTCAGATATCGCATCGCATTACGACGATCATAATGATCAACCACTCCACTCATTGGAATAGCCGACATAACCCGGGTATTAATATTGCTGCGTTCAAGGGCATCGCGCATAGCCAGGGCATTCATAACTGTCGCCAGCATCCCCATATGGTCGCCGGTAACACGATCCAGGCCAGCAGCATTTAATGCTGCACCACGAAACAGGTTACCACCACCGATAACCATACCCACTTGAACACCGATTCCTACCAACTGACCTATTTCCAAGGCCATACGATTCAGCACATTAGAATCGATACCAAAGCTTTCTTCGCCCATCAGGGCTTCACCGCTCAATTTGAGCAAAATACGTTTATATTTGGACTGTTTTTCGGTAGATGGCATCCGTAAATCTCCGCAGAAATTGAGATCAGGAGAGTGTAGCAGGAAAGGGGGTGGTTGCGCATGCAAAAACATGCACAACCGGTAGGATTTTCAGAAAGTTAGCCGTTCAGCTGAGCAGCAACTTCTGCAGCAAAATCCACTTCTTCAACTTCGATACCTTCACCCACTTCTACGCGAGTGAAAGAAGTAACAGTTGCGCCAGCATCTTTAGCCACCTGACCTACTTTCTGATCAGGATTCTTAACGAATGCCTGCTCGACTAGGCTATTCTCAGCAAGGAACTTGTTGATACGACCAGTAACCATCTTCTCTGCAATCTCAGCAGGCTTGCTAGCCATATCAGGCTGAGCCAGGATGATTTCTTTCTCTTTAGCAACAACTTCTTCTGGCATATCTTCTTTGTTAACCACCTGAGGGTTAACCGCTGTAACGTGCATTGCGATATCTTTCGCAGTCTCTTCGTTACCGCCTTCCAGCTGTACAACAGCAGCGATTTTGTTGTTGCTGTGAACGTAAGCACCAACCACGCCACCTTCAACCAGGAATACACGACGTACACCGATGTTTTCACCAATTTTCTGAACCAGCGCATCACGCTTCTCGTTCAGTTCACCTTCCATCAGTGCAGCAACATCTGTTGCTTTATCAGCAAAAGCCTTTTCTAGTACAACGTTACAAAACGCCAGAAAACCTTCATCACGTGCAGCAAAGTCTGTTTCAGAGTTAACTTCAACCGCCACAGCATAGCTGTTATCGCCAGCAACTTTAACAACTACAACACCTTCAGCTGCAGTACGGCCAGCTTTTTTAGCCGCCTTCATACCAGAAGCTTTACGCAGCTCTTCGATAGCCTTATCGATGTCACCTTCAGCTTCTTTAAGAGCTTTTTTACATTCCATCATGCCCAGACCTGTACGGTCGCGCAGTTCTTTAACCATTGCAGCGGAAACGTTCGCCATATCGAATACCCCTATAAGATAGTCACGGGTTAATCTAAAAATCCAAAAAAGGGGGCCAGGCCCCCTCATAAAGTCAAAGAGAATAATCTACTGTTCTGACAGCAAGATTACTCAGCAGCCGTTTGGCCTTCTTCAACCTCAACAAATTCGTTTTTGTCACCAGCAGTTGCTTCTATACCTTCCAGACAAGCATCCGCTACAGATTTAACGTAAATCTGGATTGCGCGCAGCGCATCATCGTTACCAGGGATAACAACATCAATACCGTCCGGGTTGCTGTTAGTATCAACAACACCAATGACTGGAATACCCAGTTTGTTTGCTTCGTTTACAGCGATACGCTCATGATCCACATCGATCACGAACAGAGCATCTGGCAAACCGCCCATCTCTTTGATACCACCGATAGAACGCTCAAGCTTTTCCATCTCACGCTGACGCATCAAAGCTTCTTTCTTAGTCAGCTTTTCAAAAGTACCGTCAGAACTCTGAGATTCCAGATCACGCAAGCGACGAATAGACTGACGAATAGTCTTATAGTTAGTCAGCATACCACCCAACCAGCGGTGGTTTACGTAAGGCATGCCCGCACGAGCAGCTTCTTCTTTAACGATCTTGCTTGCAGCACGCTTAGTACCAACGAACAGAACTTTGTTTTTGTTCGCAGCCATGTTCTGGATATTATCCAGCGCACCATTCAGTGCTGGCAGAGTATGCTCAAGGTTGATGATATGAATCTTGTTACGAGCACCGAAAATGAATTTAGACATTTTCGGGTTCCAGTAACGAGTCTGGTGACCGAAGTGAACGCCTGCTTTAAGCAGGTCACGCATAGTAATTTTAGCCATTTTATTTCCTAAAATTGGGTTAGACCTCCACGCATCCCAATGTTCAACCCGAAGGCACCCTGAACACTGTGTCGATACGTGTGTGATATTTCGATTTAGCACCTAGCAAATCGAGCGCGGATTTATACCATAAGGACAAAATAAATAAAAGTGCATTCTTCAATGTTTCTCTTCAGATCACATGATTGCTACAATTCCCCCTTAAATTACACATACCATGTTCAATAAAGGACATCGCGACAGTTTATGAGCATTAAAATCAAAACCCCGGAAGAAATCGAAAAAATGCGAGTAGCAGGCCGTCTGGCTGCAGAAGTGCTCGACATGATCGAACCCCATGTGAAAGCCGGCATCACGACCAACGAGCTTAATCAGATCTGTCACGATTACATCGTTAATGAACAACAAGCCATTCCTGCACCTCTTGATTACCATGGTTTTCCAAAATCAATATGTACCTCTGTAAACCATGTTGTATGCCATGGCATACCTAACGATAAAAAGCTCAAAGACGGCGACATTATTAATATCGATATTACTGTCATTAAAGAGGGCTACCACGGGGACACCAGCAAAATGTTCTTTGTTGGTAAAGAGCTAGCCCATGCTCGCCGGCTGGTCGACATTACACAGGAGTGCATGTACCGAGGTATCAGACTGGTTAAACCCGGTGTACAACTTGGCGATATTGGTCATGCCATTCAAACCTATGCTGAACAAAATCATTACAGCGTCGTTCGCGAATACTGCGGGCATGGTATTGGGGCGGAATTCCACGAAGAGCCACAAGTTCTTCATTACGGCAAGCCAGGCACCGGAGAAACACTCCAGGAAGGTATGATCTTAACCATTGAACCGATGATCAATGCAGGCAAACGCCAGGTTAAACTCTCTAAAAAAGATGGCTGGACGGTAGAAACTTCCGATAGACGCCTTTCCGCACAATGGGAACACACAATTCTTGTCACTGCGGATGGTTACGAGATTCTAACACTACGTCCCGACGATAGTATCTAACCTCCAGTTATTGTCAGAAAGAGCAACTAAACAGATGTCGACAACACTGCACGAGCTACTTGCGGAAGAAGAAATCATTAACCTTTCCCAATTCCGCGAAAGCCTTAAGAACGCATCCTCACCCGTTCCTGTTTACAAAGAGGCGCTAGGGAAAATCAATGATTCTCTGGATGAACGTTTCAAAAACGGCGAGGACATTCGCAAGCTCGTCTATGGTCGCGCCTGGGAAATTGATCGGATCCTGGTAACCGTCTGGGAACAATATGAATGGCCTGCAGACAAAATAGCGCTCGTTGCAGTAGGCGGTTATGGCCGCGGAGAGCTTCACCCAAGGTCCGATGTTGACCTACTAATCCTGCTTGCCGATGATATCGATGCGGAACAATACAATGATTCTATTAGCAGCTTCCTGACTCTTCTCTGGGATATAAATCTTGATATTGGTTCCAGTGTTCGCACCATGAGCGAATGCTTCAATGAGGCCCAAAGTGACGTCACCATTGCCACTAATCTGATTGAATCCCGGACTCTGACAGGCAATGAGAACCTACACACTGAAATGTATGACCGCGTCACATCTGAGGGCGCCTGGACAGACAAAGAGTTTTTTCTAGCCAAGCTTAAAGAGCAAAAAAATCGCCACGAGAAAACCAATAACACCGAGTACAACCTCGAGCCCAACTTAAAGAACTCTCCAGGCGGACTCAGGGATTTGCAGACCATTGGCTGGGTTGCAAAACGCCATTTTGGCTCTACATATATTCGTGACCTTGTAGCCGATGGCTTTCTTACCGAAAGCGAACTCGACATCCTGAACAAAGGCGAGCTTTATCTCTGGTCAGTCAGATACGCCCTGCATCTGGTTTGCAACCGCAAAGAAGACCGCTTGCTGTTTGACCATCAACGCTCTTTGGCAGAGCTGTTTGGTTATAAAGATGAAGAGGGCAAACTCGCTGTAGAGCAGTTCATGAGCAAGTATTACCGCATTGCCATGACCATGTCTGAATTTAATGACATGCTGCTCCAGCATTTTGATGAAGCCATTTTACGCGCCGATGAAAAGCAGATCATCATCCCTATTAACAATCGCTTCCAAATCCATAACGATTTCCTGGAAGTCACACACGAGCAGGTTTTTGACCATCATCCATTTGCCCTGATGGAACTGTTTGTCATCCTCGCTCAGAATCAGGATATCAAGGGAGTTCGAGCCACAACCATTCGACTGGTCAGAAACAATCGCCATAAAGTCGATGATGAGTTCAGAAATGACATTCGCAACAGCAGCCTGTTTATGGAGCTTATGCGTTCTCCGGATGGGGTTTCAACCGAACTTAAACGCATGACCCGCTACGGTATCTTGGGGCCTTACCTGCCTAAATTCGGCAGGATTATTGGCCAGATGCAGCACGACCTGTTTCACATTTACACAGTCGATGCGCACACCATGAAGGTGATACAGAAATGCCGCCAATTCCGGCACAGCGATCATCGCGAAGAGTTCCCAATCGCGCACAGAATTGTGAACCACCTACCCAAGATCGAACTACTTTACATAGCTGCACTTTTCCACGACATAGCTAAAGGCCGCGGCGGCGACCACTCAGAATTGGGCGCGGAAGATGTCGCTGAATTCTGCGAGATGCACTACCTTGGAAAATGGGATAGCCACTTGGTTTCCTGGCTGGTTGGCAATCACCTTCTCATGTCGATGACAGCGCAAAGGAAAGACATATCAGACCCCGAAGTCATACACAGGTTTGCCCAACAAGTACGTGACGTTGTCCACTTAGATTACCTATACGTGCTCACAATAGCCGACATACACGCAACCAATCACACACTTTGGAACAGCTGGCGCGCCACTCTGATGCGTAAATTGTATACCGATACAAAACGCTCCCTGCGCCGCGGCTTAGAAAACCCGATTAATAAAGAAGACCGCATAGAACAGATTCAACACGAAGCCCTTCTTCTACTGAAAAGGCAGGGTGTTAACGAATATGAAGTTGATGCCTTATGGGACACCATTGGTGATGACTACTTCCTGAGAGAAACAGCTCAAAGTGTAGCCGAACACAGTAAAGCAATGCTTGAGCACCCATCACTTGAAATACCTTTAGTGATGATAAGGCAGACATCACACCGTGTATTTGAAGGTGCGACAGAAATCTTTATATACAGCCAAGATATTCAAAATCTGTTTGCCGCAACTGTAGCTACGATGGATCAGTTACATCTAAACATTCAGGACGCGCGTATCATCGTTACCGATAGCGGCCATGCCCTTAATACCTACACAGTACTCAGCGATGACAATACACCACTGTCAGAAAACCCTGAACACATGGAACGCATCAAAGAACGTTTAGTTGAAGAGCTGGACAATCCCGATGATTACCCAGAAATCATTCAACGCAGAGTGCCTCGACAGATGAAGCTCTTTGCTACCCCGACTGAAGTTAACATCAGCAATGATTCTGTTTCTCATCAAACTGTGATCGAAGTATTAACACCCGACAGACCTGGTCTGCTTGCAAAAATAGGACTGATCTTTTCGTCAAATAACCTGTCTGTGCGCAAAGCCCGCATAACCAGTATTGGTGAACGCGTAGAAGATTTTTTCTTCATCACTGATAGCAACGGCCTTCCGGTTTCTGATCCTGCCTTATGCGAAAGACTGCAGAAAGATATCTGCGAACATCTGGATGAAAGCTTACAATTAAACAACCAATAACCTGAGCCACTGAGGTCATTATGGATCAACAAACACAAACTGAGATCGAAGCGGCAGCGTTCCGTCGACTACTGGAACATCTTGATAATCGCAAAGATGTTCAGAACATAGATTTGATGATATTGGCCGGTTTTTGCCGTAACTGTCTCAGCAAATGGTACAAAGCCGAAGCCGAAAAACGTGGTCACGAAGTTGATTATGAAACTGCGCGCGAACTGGTTTATGGTGAACCCTACAGTTCATGGAAGGATAAATATCAGACCAAAGCCACTCCAGAGCAACTTGCGGCTTTTGAAGCGACACAAGAAAAATAAACAAATAAAAAAGGAGGCATACGCCTCCTTTTTTATATTCAAAACTCTACTATTTACTTACCCAGGCTCTCTGCACCTGATTCATATCCACTTCTAAAATAGTAGCGTAGGTATCTTCCTGTACCGGATAGGATTTAACCACTCTGGCTCCACGAACAATACCGGAAATCGCAGTTTTAAACTGATCGCTTTGCAGAACCATATCCTGCACGGTTGTCGTACCGAAAAGATACTGACCATGAACCACGCCCGCCAACTCCTGATAGGCCCTTAGTTTTGAAGCACGCATCGCCATAAGAACTTTATGCTGCTGAGTTTCACCAGGCTGCAAGCTGATCGGAGCATAGCCTGTAGCTCTTACCCAATTTGGCTCTGGAGCCTCCTCCGTAGATGGGGGGAAATTAATATCAGGTAGCGCCTCAGCAACCTTTACCGCTGATTCCGTTACCGTTTCACACCCCTGCAACAGAGTTAAAATCGGCAGTAGAATCAATACAGTCAGGCTTTTTTTAATCATATTATGCTCTCTTAGCGTAAAAACTTACTGACCAACCGGGCCACTACCATTTTCGATAATTAAACCTTTATTCAAGGACTCCAAAGGGTTATATCCTGGCAACGCACCTTCAAGGCGTGAATTAGCAATATGGCTCTGACCACTGGCGACAACCTGCCGAGTCGTTGTATCAATCACCCTTGCATTGACTACGATGCCATCAGAATGTTGCGCATAGGTTCCGGTAACTAAAAAATATACTTTATAGCGCACCCGCAGCTCCGACAGGTTTTGTCGGGAGAGAGGCTCCTTTGTAGAAGTAACAAGCCCAGCTGCACGGTAATCCACCATATTGTAACCATGCTGCTGCATTTGATAGATCATCCCTTGTTCAAGCCGCTCTCCAAAACGCCCTACTCTGCGCTCATTATGCAGATTGGTAAACGGAACAACCGCCACAGGTAAACGTTTCACCCGATTCTGCAACAGGCCCGCATTCATCTGTACCGCCATCTGCGCTATGGCTTCACTGATCGGGTCGATGCCATTTGGATCCGGATTCACCTGAACAACCTGCCTCTGTAACAAGGCACGCTCCTTTTCAAGCATCGCGTCTCTCTCTGCAAGATACGCTTTTTCAGCCTCAAGGTGAGCTTTTTTGCGCTCGTAGTATTCTTCAATGGATGCCTGCTCCATCTCCTGAACCTTAGCTTGCATCTGCTGTTCAGTTTCCGGCTTTTCCGAAGAAAGCTCTTTTAGCTGATCCGTGACGACACAGCCTGTCTGACAACACACCAACAGAAACAGCAAAAATTTCTTCATCAAGATCTTCCAAACATCTGGTTTAAGTCCGACAATCTAACATAATCATAATATTGCAAACAGTATGTTGCCCTTCGCATTTACAACTTGTCCCAATAAACATACTGTTACCCTAGAGTAATCGGTCGGTAGCCAGATATGTTTAATCGCCTTATCAGAATTTTAGCAATAACATTCGCAATTTTTTGTTCGTTTGCCGCTCATGCCGTGGTAATTGAGGCAGAAGGTCAGGCCCTCATTGTTAATGGCGATCTGAAAAACGCCCGAGAAGCTGCCATCAAAGATGCTTCTCAACAAGCTTCTATGCATGCTGCGGTTTATGTTTCCAGCAACCAGGTAGTCCGTGACGGCATTCTGGAAATTGATAATATGCAGATAAGTACCCTGGGACGGGTCAGCAACATTGATGTTCTGGATGAAAAAATCATCAACAACATCCTCTACATCCGGATTAAAGCAGATGTTTTAATTGATACCGGTTGCGAAAACGGCGTTACCAACAAATACACCAAAACCCTGGCAGTGGCAGCATTCCCTTTAGTGGACATGAATCAGGCTCGCCTGGGCAATCTACATGATGCGCCCATCGCTTTCCCGACGCAGCTCGCACAAAATATTAACAGTGATAACAGCCTCACCGCCTACAACGCCAGCCGAGTCAATCTTTATCCTGATCCAACCCTTGCTGCCACCTCAACACTCAGTGATGGCGCACTCACCAGCATGCTCAGCAATATTAATCGCATGGACGTTAATTACGTCATTTCTGGTGTAGTGAGAGACATGTCTATGGTTGACCCGCGGACGCATGCGGAAGATAACTATTTTATTGCTCTCTATAACCGCATGGATTATCTGAGCAAAAAGCACCTGCGCTCTTTCAGCATCGATCTTTTTGTCCACGATGGCTACACCGGTCATTTACTGATGCAAAAAAATTATCAAACCGCAGGCCTTTGGAATCTGGACCCGACTATAAAAACCGGCTTTACCGGGGCAGGATTTATCAAGCAGGATTACGGGCAGAAGGTACAAGCATTACAACAACAGATTGTTAAGGAACTGTCCGAAAAACTTCTATGCGAGCCGTTTACTGCACGAATCAACCGCGCAGCAGATTCCAATATCTGGATCTCAGCCGGTAGTGCTCAGGGCCTTAAACGCGGAGATAAATTAACGGTGTATCGCAGATCCACTTTTTTCACACCCGATATGCGCGCTCAGACACAATACGACAATACCCGCCAATCCATCGTCATCGAAGATGTTCAGGGGGCATTTGCCTCGGGCAAAATTAATGGCACGGTTGAACAATACAACATACGCCCTGGCGATCTTGTAAAATCCCATTAAAAAAACCACCCGCTCAACGGGTGGTTTTAGTCATCAGTACATTCTCTGACTGGGACGTTTAACTGCGACGTCCACTGATATTAATTTCCACACGGCGGTTCTGCGCTCTTCCTGCGGATGTACCATTATCAGCTATTGGGTATCGCTCACCATATCCTCTGGCGTTGATACGCAGCCTTTCTATACCGGAGCCGCCAAGGTAATCAGCAACTCGCGCAGCACGACGCTCTGATAACTGCTGATTGTATTCAAATGAACCCGTGCTGTCGGTGAAACCATCGACATTAAGTTCGGTTTTATCAAATTTAATCAACACCTTGGTTACAGAATCCAGAACCGGATAAAAACTGGAGGCGATGCGATCAGAATCCAAAGCAAAAGTGATATTACCCGGCATAATCAAGCGGATAGAATCACCTATTCTTTCAACCTGAACACCTGTGCCCTGCAGCTCTTGGCGTAATAGAGCTTCCTGCTGGTCCATGTAGTATCCAATACCACCGCCTACAGCTCCGCCCACCAGCGCACCTGTCAGCGCACCTTTTTTACGATCAGATTTACTTGAAACTGCTGCACCCAAAACAGCTCCTGCCACAGCACCTATACCAGCACCCTTAGCCGTATTCCCAACCTTTTGCTCACCAGTGTATGGATCCAGCGTCTGGCAGCCGGTAGTTAACGCAGCAACGGCTATAACCGCAACTAACTTTTTCATAAATTAAAGCTCCTTCCCAAAACTTACCTTAATAATAACCTACCCTTTGCTTAACATTCACTGACTAAAAGCTTATGACCAAAATAGGAGAAAATAGTGTTTCCTGCTAGTCAGGTATAGCAAACACCGATAAAATAGTTCTTTTGTGGTGCAACCTGCATATTTGACCGTTTCAACTTGCAGCGTTATATCTGTTAGCCTTCTTTACTGTATCCACCCTGAGGAGAGTGAATTGTCCCAGCTACCTGTTATTGTTGGTTTTGGAGGTATCAATCCTGCCGGACGAGCCTCTTTTCATCACGCTTATCGTCGCTTAGTTTTGGATAGCATTGATGCACCATCACGAACAGAAACGCTACTGGATCTGGCAATTCTTACGCGCCTGGCCGTGTCCGAAGAAGGCACTTACAAAACTCAGGATGGTAATTTTTCTTCAACAGAAGAATTGGTTAAAGCACTTGAGCCGCAACTACTGAACAGCACTCTGATTCGCCGAATCGAACCTTCAAGCTTTGATGTAAACCAAGTTACATTCAATAAACAAGCTTCCCTGTCCAACAGTGAGGGGTTCTGCTTCAAACTACGTAAGCGTCAAATGCCGCTTACTATCCCGGATAACTGGCAGGTTGAAGAAATAGCTCCTGGAAATTTTCAGATTCGAGTGGAAGGCGACCTGAATGTCATCCTGCCGGACCAGAAAGAAGCTCCAGTTCAGTCCGCAGGTCAGCTGCCATCAGGCTTCACACCTGGCAAACTTTATCAATCCAGGAATCATCCGCGCAATCTGCAGATGACGGTTTTTGCTGCATCCGATGCACTTTCATCTACCGGCATCCCGTTCAAAAAAATCGCAGAAAGCGTCGCACCTGATCAAATCGCAGTCTACGCCAGTAACTCTATCGGCCAACTCGATGATTACGGATTTGGGGGGTTGACCAAATTCCCTGTTCTTGGCAAACGCACCACATCAAAACAGATGCCTCTTGGCTACGCCCAAATGCCTGCAGATTTCGTCAATGCTTATATTCTGGGCAACGTCGGAACTACGGGCGGAGCACTAGGCGCATGTGCGACCTTTCTCTATAACCTGAGAAGCGGTGTAAACGATATTCGCTCAGGTCGTAGAAAAGTAGTGCTGGTTGGTGGTAGCGATGCTCCAATCACCCCTGAAATCATTGAAGGTTTCAGAGCTATGGGAGCCTTGGCTGAGGACAAAGATCTTCTCGCTTTAGATCATCTGACAACGCTTTCGGATTCCGACTACCGTAAAGCCTGCCGCCCATTCGGGCAGAACTGCGGCTTTACAATTGGAGAAAGCAGTCAGTTTGTACTCCTTATGAGTGACGACCTTGCCATTGAACTGGGTGCGGAGATCTATGGAGCCGTACCTGAGGTTTTCGTCAACGCCGATGGTCACAAGAAATCCATTTCAGCGCCAGGTGTGGGCAACTACATCACATTGGCTAAATCCGCAGCTTTAATCCAGAAAATGCTGGGCAAAGAGTCACTACAGCAACGCAGCCTTGTTCAGGCGCACGGTACCAGTACACCTCAGAACCGCGTCACTGAGTCACATGTTATCAATGAAACTGCAAAAGCTTTCGGCATTCAAAGCTGGCCGATTTCAGCAGTTAAATGTTATCTGGGACATTCACAGGGCACTGCCGGCGGAGACCAACTGAGTTCCTCATTAGGAATATGGAAATACGGTTACATTCCAGGCATTGTCACTACGCCTGAGTTTGCAGATGACGTTCACAAAAGTAACCTTAAATTAAGCAACCAACATATCGAA
Organism: Neptuniibacter sp.; assembly: GCA_050633685.1. Lineage (GTDB taxonomy): Bacteria > Pseudomonadota > Gammaproteobacteria > Pseudomonadales > Balneatricaceae > Neptuniibacter. Next base: position 153,684 of record JBOEHA010000024.1, read on the forward strand.
GTGGGCTCAACGGGTATGGATTCGGTATTCCTTAATTCCAAAGGTTTTGGCGGCAACAACGCGTCAGCTGCTGTTCTGGCACCGCATATCGTTGCCAGCATGCTAGAGAAGCGTTACGGCAGTGAAGTCATGAAAAACTACCAGGCTAAGCTTGAGCACACTCGCCAGGTTGCTGCGGCTTACAATGAGTCTTCACTACGAGGCGAGGCTAAACCAATCTACCTGTATGACAACAATGTATTACAAGGTGAAGACCTGAATATAACCAACACCGAGATCAAACTGCCGGGATATGCAAATCCTGTCAGCCTCGATGTTGAAAACCCATTTTCTGACCTAAGTTAAACCATTACTCAAGGAGAGTAATATGCGTATTGCCTTATTTCTGGTTGCTGTACTCAGTCTAAGTGGCTGTGTGGATGTGAACTCTATCATGCCAGAAAAAGGTCAGGCAGCTGATCGAAGCTATTACCTTGTGGATACAAAATTCCGCTTTATGTGTATGGGCAATACAAAGGAATGCCGGGATATGACTAAAATTGTATCTTCACGCGCTGAACTTAAACCTATTGAAGAGGCGTATGGCAAAACAGTCTCTGGCCCTAACTACCCGGTATCACTCGCGCGTATGGTGATGTATCCAGATAATGGAAGCTATACGGCAACACCTGTTGGTAACGACGGCAGGTTCTTTAGCGTTCCGGTTAATGAGCTGACCACAACTGTATGGGACACTCTGACCTCTATTGAAGAGACTCTTTTTTATCCGGGATCTTAAATAGCTGCAGAGCACTAAGGGTGGTTTCTTCAGCCACCTGCTTAATACTTACGCCTTTTAAGTGGGCCACTGCCTCAGCCACTTCCGCCACCCGGCCTGGAACATTTTTCTCACCTTTATACCCAGCCAGAGGCATGTCCGGTGAATCTGTCTCAAGAACAAAACTGCTGAGAGGGTTATCTGTTACAATTCGGTGCAGTTTTCTGGCACGCTCGTAAGTGATCGTACCGCCAATCCCCAGTTTAAAACCCAGTTTCAGATATTGCGCCGCTTGCTGCTCACTACCTGAGAATGCGTGCACAACCCCGCCGGATTCTAAATTGATATGCCTAAGCTCTTTAAGCATCTGATCATGGGCTTTTCTGACATGCAGAATCACAGGCAGTGTATGGAGTCTGGCAAGCTGCAATTGAGGTCTAAGGAAAGACAATTGCTGCTCAAGATCTGCTCCATCAACAAACAGATCCAACCCGATCTCACCTACCGCACATACTTTTTCAGTACCAAGCAGTCCAGCAAGCTTTTCTATATGCTCTTGACTGTGCTGCTGCATAAAACAAGGATGCAGACCTAAAGCAGGGTGCATTCCCTTTGTGCCTGCAGATAGCTGCATCAATTGCTGCCAACCTTCTGCCGTCACACCAGGAATAATAAAATCAGTCACCCCCGCGCTTTTCGCTTGTAAGAGCACAGCAGAACGGTCTTTATCAAAGACAGAAAAATCCAAATGACAGTGAGTATCGATAAGTTGCATGAATGCAGCTTAAAAGGAGGGCGAGAAAGCTGCAAGCCCAAGGCTTGCAGCGGGTCATTAATTAATGCTCTCGAGTGGCCCTGAAAGCAACTTCAGGCCAACGCTCTTCGGCAAGGCTTAGGTTGACTCTGGTCGGTGCAAGATATGTCAGCAAACCGCTACCATCGATTGCCAGATTATCATGATTCTTTTTCTGGAAGTCAGCGAGCATTTTGTCATCATCACACTCTGCCCAGCGAGCTGTCTGCACGCTGATTGGCTCGTACTTGCAGTCAACCTTGTATTCATCTTTCAAGCGGAATACAACAACATCAAACTGCAGCTGACCTACAGCACCCAGAATCAGGTCGTTGTTCTTCATAGGCTGAAATAACTGAACCGCCCCTTCTTCCGAAAGCTGCTTCAAACCTTTTTGCAGCTGCTTCATTTTTAGCGGATCTAATGGACGGACGCGCTTAAACATTTCGGGAGCGAAGTGCGGGATACCGGTATATTTAAGCTCTTCTCCTTCGGTGAAGGTATCTCCGATCTGGATAGTGCCATGGTTATGTAAACCAATAATATCTCCTGACCAAGCCTCTTCGACGTTCTCACGATCGCCCGCAATAAACGTCACAGCATCTGCAATTTTGACATCTTTCTTGATGCGACTATGTCGCATCTTCATGCCTTTCGAATATTTACCAGAACAGATACGCATAAACGCAATGCGGTCTCGGTGTTTAGGGTCCATATTCGCCTGGATCTTGAAGATAAAACCGGAAAACTTCTCTTCCGCAGGATCAACTTCACGGGTCAACGTTGAGCGTGCGATTGGAGACGGAGCCCATTCCACAAAATCATTCAGCATTTCGCGAACGCCAAAGTTCGCCAAAGCAGTACCGAAGAATACCGGGGTTAAACGCCCTGCCAAAAATTCTTCCTGATCAAACTCATTGGTTGCACCGCGAACCAGCTCCACCTCATCAAGGTAGTCTTCATATTCATCGCCCAGCAGCGCTTTGGCTTCATCGCTATCAATGCCTTTGATCTGCTGATCTTCAGGTATTATATGACCCTGACCCGGCTTAAACACATGAATAGTATCCGTATAGAGGTTATAAACCCCTTTAAACAGCTGCCCCATACCGATCGGCCAGGTAATAGGAGCCGCAGAGATTTTCAAAACTTCTTCGATCTCGTCCAGTAACTCGATAGGATCACGTATATCACGGTCCATTTTGTTTACAAACGAAAAGATCGGTGTATCACGTAAACGACACACATCCATCAGTTTTATCGTACGATCCTCGACACCTTTAGCGCCATCCACCACCATCAGGGCGGAATCAACTGCGGTCAGCGTACGATATGTATCTTCAGAGAAATCTTCGTGACCCGGGGTATCCAGCAGATTTACAGTACGCCCGTTATAAGGGAACTGCATGACCGAAGAGGTGATCGAGATTCCACGCTCCTGCTCCATCGACATCCAGTCAGACGTGGCATGGCGGTCACTTTTTTTACCTTTTACAGTACCGGCCTGCTGAATCAACTGCCCAAACAGCAACAGCTTTTCAGTAATCGTGGTTTTACCCGCATCCGGGTGAGAAATAATGGCAAAGGTACGGCGCTGACTGACTTCTTCTTGCAGGATACTCATCGGTACAAAACGTAATCAAATGAAGGAAAGCGGGCATTATACTCTTAATGAGTAAAATTACCTCTCCTGCGACATTTTGCCTCGCCTTATTCCTTAGGCACTAGGTTATAATTCGCCTATGGCAAACCATCGCGATAATTTATTACAACTTTCATATATCCGTACTGTCACTTTTTTCGGGCAGTGCCTGGCCGTAATTTTTGCGATTTACGGACTCAATGCAGACCTTAATGTCTGGTTGATCGGAGCTACACTCACAGTTCTGGCGTTCCTAAACCTGATTACCTACGCCCGGCTATTTTCTCCGTGGCCAGTGACTGAGCCAGAATTTTTTACCCAGTTAATTGCCGACATGACCCTCTATGGAGCGCTACTCTTCCAAATGGGAGGCGCAACCAATCCATTTATCTTCCTGCTTCTGGTGCCATTAATAATTGCATCTACAACTATGTCCAGAGCCTATGTCTGGCTGATATCGGTCACAGTTGTGGTCATCTACAGTTCATTACTGGTTTACTATGAACCTCTGGTACAACTGAGCAACAGCCACCAGCACAGAATTCTGGAACTGTTCGATATTCACATTATCGGCATGTGGATTAACTTCATGCTTACTGTATTAGTTGTTACTTACTTTATAGTAAGAATGCGTCAATCCATGCAGCTTCAACAACAACGCCTGGAACTGGAAAGAGAAAAACGTATTCAGGACCAACAACTACTGTCACTGGCCACAATGGCTGCGGGCACAGCACATGAGCTGGGTACTCCTCTAAGTACCATGCAAGTTTTGTTAAAAGAGCTTGAACACGAATACCAACAGAACCCGGAATTACTGGAAGACCTGAATCTATTACGCCAACAAACTGAAATTTGTTCCGATCGACTCAAACAGATGGCTCAAAGCGTACAACAGGAGCAGGCAACTTCTCAATCAATCCCAGCCAGCCAACTTCTGGAAGAAGTACTGGAACAGTTTAAAGTACAACGCCCTGATGTCACATTTTCATCCAGCTTACTGTCACCTGGCGAAGCCCCAGTTTTAAACTGCACAACCTCTCTACGCCAGTCATTGTTGAATTTACTCAACAATGCAGCAGACGCTGAACCTAAAGGCATCGCGGTTGAACTGGAGTGGGACCAGAATAATGTCTATCTTCGCATCCATGATAATGGTGCCGGTATCAGCCTGGAACAAAGTGATAATTTGGGCAAACCCTTTGTCACAACCAAAGGTAAAGGCCTTGGCATAGGTCTGTTTCTGACAACAACGACGTTAGCGCGTTATGATGGCGATGTCCGCCTGTACAATCATCCCACAGGAGGCACATTAACCGAAGTTACATTACCGCTCAGGAAGACCCCATGAATAAACGTTTTCTGATTGTTGATGATGATCCGGCTTTCACCCGCGTACTATCGCGGGCAATGACTCGCAGAGAATATGACGTGCAAGTGGCACGCAGCGCTGAAGAAGCGGAACAGCTTATTGAAAATTGGGTTCCCGATCTAGCAACAGTCGATCTTAAAATGGATGGAAACTCAGGGCTTTCTCTGATTCCGAAACTGCGTCAAAGCAATACAGCCATGAAAATTCTCATGCTGACCGGTTATGCCAGCATTGCAACAGCTGTAGAGGCAATAAAACTGGGCGCAACCCAGTACCTTCCAAAGCCAGCAGATGCCGAACAAATTCTTACAGCATTGAATAAAGTAGAAGCTGACACTGAAGTTGAAGTAACGGAACAACCCATGTCCGTTAACCGACTAGAATGGGAACACATTCAGAAAGTCTTGAAAGAGCACGAGGGTAATATTTCTGCTACCGCGAGAGCTTTAGGGATGCACCGCAGAACCTTGCAAAGAAAACTCTTAAAACGACCGGTAAAACGCTGACCTACTGCTCATCAATATAACGGCTGGCATCAAAATACCTGACCCAGTCAGGGTGAAACACCATCATCCCGGTCAGGAATATGCCATTCAGCAAACCCTCCGGAAACATAATCAGAGGCAGATAACGGATATACTCAAGAAAGACTTTATCAAAGTCATATACACCATCCATAACAAGCACGGCTGAAGTGGCTAATCCGCCGACAGCAGTTGATATACCCGCCCCTATAAAACCGCCAATAAACAGAAATATAAAAAAGTTCTTTGCCATGCGGCTCTCTACAAACCTGTAGATGCCATAAGTCGTAGCAACCGGTAACAGCACATAACAAACACCATGAATAAACAGGCTGTCCCAGCTTTCTTTACCGATTAAAACCATTCCGACCAAAACGACCGAGGATGCCAGCACGGCGAGGTCCCAACCAAACACCAGCGTCATCACAGTCAGCCCTAGAAAATGTATTCCAAGCCCGGGGGATATACCTGCCCGCATAGACCATAAAACCAGTAACAACACTGTCGCCCCAAACAACATGTGCTGTAAATTCCGGTTATTCGCTATAACCTGCCAAGGCGCCGAGCGCACAGCAAAAAATAGAGCAATCAGATAGACCAATGCTCCACCCCAATACCAGCTGCTACTTAACAGACTATCTGAGAAGTTCATATTCAGTTGTTCAGCCCACAATAAGATTGTTTATTCTACATTGAACCTTCACGCAGGAGCATACGATTCGGCGTTGTAACTATTGATTTTGACACATATCATGTAAATCAGAAGCTATATCCATGAACGGGGCGTAAATGAATATCCTTGTAGTTGATGACGATCGTTTTATAAGAGACCTTGTCAGTGCAATTATTACTGATGCCGGTCACAGCCCCTTTACCGCCGATGGCGATACTCAAGCCTTTGAGGTACTTGATCGCGGCCTTATTGATCTGGTCTTAATGGATGTAGAGATGCAAGGCCGCAACGGTTTTGAACTGACTCACGACATCCGTACAAAATTCTCTGATCATTGGTTTCCAATCATTTCCCTCTCAGCTGTAAAAGATGATAGTTATTACCAACAGGGTATAGATGCTGGGGGCGATGATTACCTAACCAAACCGGTAAGCCCAATCATTCTGAAAGCTAAAATCCGTGCAATGGAACGTATTGCCAACATGAAAAAAGATCTGGATGAAGCCAACAAACGTCTGGCTACACTCAGTTCAACGGATGCACTCACTCAACTTTCGAACCGCAGGGAGATGGACAAACAACTTCTTCGGGAATGGAAACGCTGTCATAGGGAAGGCTTTACTTTGTCAGCCATCATGATGGATATCGATTTTTTCAAACCCTACAATGACAATTACGGCCATCAGAAAGGCGATGAATGCTTGCGGTCCGTCGCTAAATTAGTGAGCAAATGTGTCGATCGCTCCCACGACTTAGTAGCCAGATATGGCGGGGAGGAATTTGCCATTATTTTACCCGACACTCCGATTGCTGGCACCGAAACGGTTGCAAAAAAAGTAATAGAAACACTTCAAGAAGCAGCACTACCGCATGAATTTTCTGGGGCAGCGGAACACGTTACGGTGAGCATGGGCATCTCTTCCACAACCTTTTCGCCACTGAATCCTAAGGCCCTGTTAAAACAGGCTGATGCAGCGCTCTACCAAGCTAAGGAACAGGGTCGAAACCATTTTGTTATCTATTCTGAACAGATGTAACTCATCAGAATCGCATCTTCTCTCTGTCCACCTTTTTCTTTAGGCGGGTAGTAACCTTTTCTTTTCCCATCCAGAAGAAAGCCCGCCTTCTTATATAAAGACAAAGCACTGCCATTAGAATCCCGCACTTCGAGCATTATTCGAGAAATATTCTGCTGCTCAATAACTTCAATAGAAAGTTTAAGAAGCTTTTTTGCTAACCCCCGCCGCTGCAGTTCAGGCGCGATGGCTATTTGCAGTAATTCTGCTTCGTCAGCGACAGTGGAAAAGATGCAGAACCCCGACAAATCCTGTTCAAAGCAACCGAATGATCTGTAGCGTTTATTTTCAATCGCCTGAGCCAGCTGCTTTTCACTCCATGCTGAGCTAAAACACGCGTTTTCGATTCTGACTACTTCAGGAAGGTGACAAAGAGAGAGAGGTTTAATCATCTCTATTTGTTGTTTAAATGCTTAAGCATCGGCTGCAGGTCCATCCAGATCTGCTTTTTAATCCCCGGCAACTGCATCGCTTCAGTCAGGCTGGAACAGGCTACCGTTTTAACACCGCCCGTCAGGGTCAGAAGGATGCCACTCAGTTGGTCTATAGGTTCATCCCGATCCAGAACCATCTGCGCAGCTGATTCGCCGAATAACACAACCACACTGACTTCACCTTTTTTGAGCTCTTTATTCAGCTTGTGCTGAACAGCAATCACGGCCTGTTCTCTACTTTGATCAAGCGTTTTACTGGCGAAGATCGGCCAGGGCAGCATAAAGGGTTCAGATATTTCACCTGATATACCCAAACTGTTCACTATCGCCGAAGATAGCTTCTGGTAATTCGCCGAAAAATTGCCGCCCTGAGGAGGCAGACTGTCAATCACCAGCGCCTTTCCAATTTTCTGAAATGCGATTTTGAAGTTTGGCGGCGTGGTGTTTTCAGAAACGTGAGGAGCACTTTCAACAACATCAACCTCAGCAGCAGGCTCATGTGGTACTGGCTTTGATACAGGTTCTTTCGCCACTACAGGTGTATCAGGAGCAATCACCTTATTCAACGCAGCGATAGACTGGCTCGCAGTTTCAGCTCCCACTTCTTTAAGTGCAGTTCGGCTTTGCGCCAGATTTGCACGTGCCTGGGTCCGGTCTGACTCAAACGGAATTTCAGGAGCCGGAAATTGGAAATCATTCACCCATTCCGGAGATTCCAGCGCCCCCGGCAATTTTGCACAAGGCAGCCAGCTACTGATTCCAATCGCTTCGAGATATTGGTGGCGAAGCTGCTCCTGATTCATTTAAATTCCCGTTTAAACCTGTGGGTGCGCTTTCTGGATATTAGCTTCGAGCATATTTAACGCATGAATATAGGCTTTAGCCGATGCAATGATGATATCTGTATCCGCACCTAAGCCATTCACAATACGACCACCTTTTTCCAGGCGCACGGTTACTTCACCTTGCGAATCGGTTCCTTCAGTCACCGCATTCACAGAGTAGATCTGTAAGCTGGCGCCTGAAGCAGCAATAGACTCAATCGCCTTATAGGCCGCATCTACCGGTCCGCCACCCGTTGCCTGAGCTAATTTTTCTTCATCATCCACCTGCAGCACTATGCTGGCTACCGGCGTTTCACCTGTCTGAGAAGTCACGGACAAACTACTGAGCTTATACTTCTCACTGCTTGCTTCAGCGCGAGTATCACTTACCAATGCGACCAGATCTTCATCAAAGATCTCATGCTTTTTGTCAGCTAATTCCTTAAAGCGCGCAAACGCACTATTCAATTCCAGGTCCGACGCAAAGGTTGTTCCCAGCTCTTCCAGGCGGCTACGGAACGCAGCACGTCCAGAATGTTTGCCCAGAACCATTTTATTGGTGTGCCAGCCAACATCCTGTGCTGTCATAATTTCGTAGGTTTCCCGGTGTTTAAGCACACCGTCCTGATGAATACCCGATTCGTGAGCAAACGCATTCGCCCCGACAATAGCCTTATTGGGCTGTACCGGGAAGCCAGTCACACTGGACACCAGACGAGATGCCGGAACTATTTGAGTTGTATCTATATTGGTTTCTACACCAAGGCTGTCCTTACGGGTACGGATTGCCATTACCACTTCTTCGAGAGAAGCATTACCAGCACGCTCACCCAAGCCATTAATCGTACATTCAACCTGCCTTGCTCCAGAACCTACCGCTGCCAGAGAATTCGCAACAGCAAGACCCAGATCGTTATGACAATGAACAGAGAAGATCGCCTTATCTGAATTCGGAATCCGCTCAATTAGCTGACCGATTGTGTGAGCAAATTCAGAAGGAACCGCATAACCGACTGTATCCGGGATGTTGATGGTACGTGCACCTGCGTCAATCACCTTTTCAATGATTCGGCACATAAAGTCCAGCTCGGACCGGCTGGCATCCTCAAGGGAGAACTCGACATCATCGATCAGATTACGGGCACGAGTAACAGCCTTAACCGCCTGCTCTACAACCTGATCCGGCTGCATTTGCAGTTTATATTTCATGTGGATCGGCGAGGTAGCGATAAACGTATGAATACGTCCCATGGCTGCATTTCTAAGCGCTTCACCCGCACGGTCGATATCTGCATCCAACGCTCGCGAAAGTGAACATACCCGACTTTCAGTCACCGCTTCAGCAATTGCCTTAACCGATTCGAAATCGCCAGGACTGGCAATAGCAAAACCTGCTTCTATGACATCAACACGCATTTTTTCCAGTTGCTTAGCAATGCGCAGTTTTTCATCACGTGTCATTGATGCACCCGGGCTCTGCTCACCATCCCTCAGGGTTGTATCAAAAACAATTACACGATTTTCATTACTCATAAGTCGAGCTCCAACAACAATACGGCAATCTATTGCTACTATTATCGCCGTATACAAAAGGCATTACAAAAAAACGATTCAAACAGAATCAAAGAAAGTCCTATACTGAGGAATACTGCAATCCCAGCAAATCAATATAGGCGTCATGCTCACAAGGAATCTCTGTGATCCCTAGCATCAATGAGTGACAGGTTAACCGATGCACGCACTATAACGCTGGGATCATGTTTTGCAACCAAATAAGTGTAGATTAAAACCAATGACCAAAGAGTTTGATCAACCCGTCGACCGCAAAGGAACCGCAAGCCAGAAATGGGAAAAATACAGCGACAGCGATATTCTTCCTATGTGGGTTGCTGATACAGATTTTATTTCTCCACCTTCGGTGATCAAAGCTTTGCATGAGCGTATCGATCACGGCATTTTCGGCTACACCAATGTCCCGACTGAACTCAATGATTTGGTTATTGAGCGAATGCAGAACAAGTATGACTGGAAGGTTCATCCGGATTGGATCGTATGGCTACCCGGATTAGTTTGCGGACTGAACCTCGCCTGCAGAGCGGTGGGAGAATCGGGTGATACGGTTGTTTCAGCAAAACCTATTTATCCACCCTTTATGTCTTCACCACGATTATCAGATCGCGCTGTGACTACCGTTCCCCTGAAAGAACAAGACGGGCATTACATTCTGGACCTGGAGTCTCTTGCGGCCAGTATTACGCCACAAACTAAGCTATTGCTTTTCTGCAACCCGCATAACCCTGGCGGTGCGGTTTACCGTAAAGAGGAGCTGGAAGCCCTCGCGGAGATCATCATTCAAAATGACCTTTACATCTGCTCTGATGAGATCCACTGTGACCTGATTCTGGAACCCGGTTTAAAACATATCCCCATTTCATCCCTGAACGAAGAGATCGCAAGCCGTACCATCACCCTGATGGCACCCAGTAAAACATACAATATTGCTGGCCTTGGCTGCTCCTTTGCCGTAATCAGTGATTCCGAACTGCGAAAACAGTTTATAAATGTACGCAAAGGCATAGTGCCTGACGTTAACCTTCTGGGGTACACAGCAGCCATTGCGGCCTATAAGGAAGGCGATGAGTGGAATCAAAATCAATTAGATTATCTGCGTGAAAATCGTGATTTCCTGATCAAAGAGATCAATCAGATCCCGGGGCTCAAACTCAACCCAATTGAGGCGACCTACTTAGCCTGGATTGATGTATCTGGAGCAAAGCTGAGCAACCCTGCGCATTTCTTTGAACAAGCGGGTATCGGCATGTCTCCCGGAAGAGATTTTGGCGATGCGAACTATATGCGTCTGAATTTTGGCTGCACCAGAAGCACTTTAGAAGAAGCCGTTAAACGAATCAAAGCTGCCTTGATTAATGAACTGCCCGCCTAATGAGCTATATAGATTAAAACGCTAAGCTAAGTTTTATTCTTTACCAGAGAAAGCGCGGGTTTCTCACTTAGAGGCTGTTGGTCCGAGTGTGCAATCTCGTACTGCTTAAATTGCGCAAGGTTCATGGTCAGAAAATCCATACGATTGGATTTAATCGAATCGCGAACCACCTCTGCAAAAATTTCGGCCACAGTGACATCACAGCCGGTATCCAGAAAGTGTTTATGGTAGATAAGAGTTATTTTTGCCCATGCTTCTGGGCGGAAATTACAGATAAAACTATCCCGGAAAGATTTACGGGCATCTGCCAGACATTCATCCACCAGCTGCGAACTATCGCCCAGCTCAGGCACTAAAAGCTCCATACAGAAACAGATCTGGTCTCTAAGTTGATCAATTTCCATCACTGAAAACCTGTATTGTTGATCAATCTTAATCTTAGACGCTGTTTTGAGCTTTGCTTAAGCTCGGGTCAGATCAAACGGTAACACCTCAGCTATTTTCTCAACGCCTAAAGCCAGCATGAGTAACCGATCCACTCCTAACGCTACACCCGAGCAATCAGGCATACCCGCCTTAAGCGCCTCCACTAAACGATCATCCAAGGGCCTTTGCGGTAAACCCAATTCAGCCCGTTGGGCTTGATCAGCCTGTAAACGCGTTTGCTGTTCCTGCCAATCAGTTAGTTCGTGATACCCATTTGCCAGCTCCACACCTTTCACGAATAGCTCAAAGCGGGTGGCAACCTTTTCTCCTGCTTCATTCTTTCTTATGCGCGCCAAAGCCGCCTGCGAAGCAGGATAATCCGTAACAAACACAGCCCCTGAATGAACTAAACGAGGCTCAATAACATGGGACATCAACAGATTCAGCCAGGTATCCTTATCATTGTCATCGAGTTGAATCTCTATATGCTTGAGGGTCTCAGATTTTAATTCTGCAGTACTTTTACCCTCAGGCCTGAACCCTAAATGGCGTTCAAACAGATCCTTATAAGTTATGCGCTCAATCGCCTCGAGGCCCAACACCGGGCTCACCAGTGCCTCAACTTCATCCATCAACTCTGCATCGCTCATGTCTGGGCGATACCATTCCAACATAGTAAATTCGGGATTATGGCGATTGCCAACTTCTCCATTTCGGAACACTTTACTCATCTGGTAAATTGCGCCACTGCCCGCTGCCAGCAATCGTTTCATGGCGTACTCAGGTGAGGTTTGCAGATACAGAAGATCAGGCTTCTGCCCAACAGAGGCATTATAATTAACCTCAATACTGTCTATAAACGGATCACTGACGGCACAGTTAGACATCACTGGAGTATCAACTTCCATCACATTTCGCTGCTTAAAAAAGTCACGAATGTAACTAAAAAGTTCGGCTCTTTTTATCAATGTTTCAATTGAGGCTGAGGGTTGCCAATCAGTCATTCTGTCTGTTCCACAAACAAAAACGGCAGCCGAAGCTGCCGCTTTAATTACCCAATAAAGTTACGCACGGGACACGTATTCACCCGTACGAGTATCAATTTTCAGCACTTCACCTTGATTGATAAATAACGGTACACGTACAACAGCGCCTGTGGCTAAGGTTGCTGGCTTAGATCCACCCTGCGCAGTATCACCTTTAAGGCCTGGGTCAGTTTCCGTCACTTCCAGCTCAACAAAATTAGCAGGAGTCACAGCAATTGGATTGCCATTAAAAAGAGTCACTGTCACTGTATCCTGTTCTTTCAACCAGGGCTTAGCTTCTGCAACCGCATTTTCATCTGCACCAACCTGTTCGAAAGTATTTGGGTCCATAAAGTACCAAAGCTCACCATCGTAATATGAATACTCCATATTGGTATCCATTACGTCTGCAGCTTCTACACTCTCGCCCGATTTGAAGGTACGTTCCCAGATACGACCAGACATCAGGTTACGCAATTTTACGCGCGTAAACGCCTGCCCTTTACCCGGTTTAACAAACTCAACGTCAACCATTGAACATGGGTCGCCGTCGATCATTACTTTCATACCATTTTTAAACTGGTTAGAAGAAAAGTTAGCCATAATTTTTTCAGTGTCTCTAAGTAATATTGTTACAGGTAACCCAGTTGGCAACCGCAAAATTGACAGACATTCTACTAGAAAGGAAAATGCGAGCAACTTTCAGAGGCCATTCCGTAATAAATCACTATGAATTCTTTTCCCAGTATCCTTCAGATTTCGGATGAGCCAGGTTGGCAGCACCTACTAAGCCACACAGTTAATGATCCCGAAGAGCTTCTCGATCTTCTCGAACTGCCGCCTTCACTACTTAAAGGTGCTCAACTCGGAGATACACTTTTCTCCCTAAAGGTACCAAAACCCTTTATTGAAAAAATGGCGAAAGGAAACCCTTCCGATCCACTACTGCGACAAGTTCTTCCTTTAGGGGAAGAAACCCTGGAAGTACCCGGTTTTACGAGCGACCCTCTGGAAGAAAGTGAATCCAACCCTCTTCAAGGGATCATTCACAAATACAATGGTCGCGTTCTGCTGATTCTTAGCGGCGCCTGTGCAGTTAATTGCAGATACTGTTTCCGGCGTGAATTCCCATATGGCGATAATCAGCTTGGGACAGAGCAATGGTCAAATATTCTGGATTATCTGAAACTCGATCCAAGCATCCACGAAGTGATATTTTCCGGTGGTGATCCATTAGCCACCTCAGATTCGCGCCTGCAAAGAATGATTACGGATTTGGAACAGATCCCCCATCTCACCCGCTTGCGTATTCACAGCCGTTTACCCATCGTTATTCCGCAAAGGATTACGGATGAATTTGCTGCAATTCTGGGAAATACTCGCTTCAACACTGTAATGGTCCTACATGCTAACCATGCCAACGAGTTAGATAAAAAAGTAGCCTCCGCAGTACAACGCCTTAAAGATCAACGAGTCACTGTCCTGAACCAATCCGTGTTACTCAAAGGCGTTAATGATTGTCTGGATTCTCTGGTCCAGCTTAGCGAATCACTTTTTGATCATGGCATCCTTCCGTACTACCTGTTTACTCTGGATCCGGTGAAAGGGGCTGCCCATTTTAATGTGGTCGACAATAAGGCGGCACAACTTCATCATCAAATGCAGAGCACACTACCTGGTTATCTGGTCCCCAAACTAGCCCGGGAGATTCCAGGACGCCCTTCTAAGACCCTCATTCTGCATACAAATTAAAATGAAACCTTTTCATATACAGGGGTTTTAGCTGTACAAAAAACAAACACTGTCGATAGCCACCGAATAGGAATCAATAGATTAACCGGGTGACGCTATGAGAATTGTCGCATCAGATATTGCTCTGGAAGCCAATTCGAGCAAGCAAACACAGATTGAAATTAAAGAAGAGCTGACCAAAGGTTTCGTTCGAACCGGTGATGCCTTTAACAAAGACAATCTTGTTAAAGGCGTTCATATGGAAAACAGTAGTACCCGTTCTGTCTCGGAAGTTCAACGCAGCGAATTAACCTATTCCGATCTGCGCCGTCAAAACTTTGCCCAGGATGTGGGCAAGTATTCGCTGGATCAGTTACTCCACCAGGCGGCTGACATAGATAGTAGCGGCCTGCTGGAACTCTCACCCGAAGATCGTTTCCGAATAGAACTAATGAAAAAGATCTTCGAGTCCCTCACGGGTAAAAAATTCAGTGTAGGAATGCTCGATATAGATGGTTCATCAAATACCCAACCACATTCGAACAGCTCTGGGGCCGAACAGGTTGAGTTTAATGTTGAAAACTCTCCCGGCCTCGAGTTTGGTTTTTCCTACAATTTCCAGCGCACCGAACGCACTGAAGAAAAAATGAGTTTCAACGCAGCGGGCCAGGTCATGACCGCTGACGGCCGAAGTCTGGATATCCACCTCAATCTCAACCTGAGCCGTTCATTGCAGGAAAGCAGCGGTTTCTCACTGCGCGCCGGAGCAGCTTTAAAAGATCCTCTGGTGATTAACTTCTCCGGAACCTCCGCTGAACTGTCAGAGCGGACCTTTACTTTTGATCTTGATCTGGACGGCGAAGCGGAGTTAGTGCATCAACTGAAAGAACAGAGCGGCTATATCGCTCTGGATAAAAACGCTAACGGTGAAGTGGATGATGGCAGTGAGCTGTTCGGCGCAACCACTGGCAATGGTTTCCAGGAACTAGCTCAGTATGATTCTGACCAAAACGGATTTATTGATGAGGGCGATGACATCTGGGATCAGCTGCGCATCTGGGTACAACACGATGATGGCAGCCACAGCATGTTTACCTTAGAAGATAAAGAGATCGGGGCACTCTATCTTGGATATACCGAAACGCCTTGGGAGCTTAGTGCAGGAGATCACTCAGACCTGATGGCCGGAAAAGTCAGAGCAACAGGTCTGTTTATTGAAGAGAACGGCAGCACAGGAACACTACAACAAGTGGATCTCGTTGTGTAACCCCTAATCCCTCTTCGGTACCGGAGCCATAGGGAATGCAGTAATTGAGCCTTTCGCCTCTGTTACCTTAGCCACCCCCTCATGCTCAACTTCATCGATACGGATAATCGCATGATTGGGAACATATGAACGCTTCACACCATTAAACTGGTTCTTGAGTTTTTCTTCGCCTGGATCAATCACCAACTCAGACTGGCTGCCAAACACAAACTCTTCTATCTCCAGAAAACCCCACATTTCACTTTGATAGACATGTTTTGCATACACTTCAAAAACCTGATCCTGATTCACAAAAATCACTCGATAGATTCGATCGTCTTTTTTAGCCATCTTGTTCTCAAAAAAGCAGTTACAACTTAATTCACCTGCTCCCCTTGATATGGGCTAACGCCTTTAATTCAAGCCCAGACCTTTTGATAACATTGATCACACTAATCGCGGAACTAAACTGTTCATTATCTGGCCTCTTCAGTATAATGCGCGGTCCCTTACGAACCGGCTATTTCCGGGCTGATGAACTACGCAAGATACAGGTGAACAATGGCGAAAAAGCTGTTTATTAAAACCCACGGCTGTCAGATGAATGAATATGACTCTGCTCGAATGGCAGATCTGCTGGGGGAAAGCCATGAGCTTGAGCTAACAGACAATGACAAAGAAGCAGATGTATTGCTGCTCAACACCTGTTCAATCCGCGAAAAAGCTCAAGAAAAGGTGTTTCATCAGCTAGGCCGCTGGCGCAAACTTAAAGCAAACAACCCCGACCTTAAGATTGGCGTGGGTGGCTGTGTAGCGAGTCAGGAAGGTGACAATATTCTGAAACGCGCACCTTATGTGGATATGATCTTTGGTCCGCAGACCCTTCATCGCCTACCTGAGATGATCACCGAATCGGATGCCGGTAGCGTTGGAATTGTTGATGTTTCCTTCCCAGAGATCGAGAAGTTTGATCATTTGCCCGCACCCAAAGTGGAAGGAGCCGAAGCCTTTGTATCAGTAATGGAAGGCTGCTCTAAATACTGCACTTTTTGTGTTGTACCCTACACTCGCGGTGAAGAGGTCAGCCGTCCTTTGGATGATGTCATTACTGAATGCGTGGAACTGGCGGAACAAGGTGTTCGCGAAGTTAACCTGCTGGGTCAGAACGTTAATGCTTATCGTGGTGACACTCATGATGGTGATACTGCCGATCTAGCAGAGCTGATTCGATCTGTTGCTGCCATTGATGGTATTGACCGCATTCGTTTCACCACCAGTCATCCGGTTGAATTTACCGATAGCCTGATTGAAGCCTACGAAGATGTGCCAGAACTGGTGAGCTTCCTGCATCTTCCGGTCCAGAGTGGCTCCGACAAGATCCTGATGGCGATGAAACGCGGGCATACCGCGCTGGAATACAAATCAAAGATCCGTCGCATCCGTAAGGCTCGCCCGGATATTGAGATTTCATCCGACTTTATTATTGGATTTCCAAATGAAACCGATGCCGATTTTGCGGCGACCATGAAACTGATTGAAGACATTGGTTTCGATAACAGCTTCAGTTTTATCTACAGCCGTCGCCCGGGAACGCCCGCGTCTGACCTGCCTGATAACATCGATGAAGAGACTAAAAAAGAGCGCCTGAATATTTTGCAAAGCCGCATCATCCAGAATGCCCAGCAGATTAGCCGTCGTATGGTCGACAGTACTCAACGAATTTTGGTAAACGGCTATTCAAAGAAAGATCCGGGTTTACTATCCGGGCGCACCGAAAATAACCGTGTTGTTAACTTCCGCTGCAGTAACCCTGACCTGATTGGTCATTTTGCAGACGTAAAAATAGTTCAGGCTTATGCGAATTCGCTGGTTGGTGAACTTATCAGCTCCGAGCTGGATGATAACTTCACACAAAAGGCAGGCTAAGTGACAACATCACAATCGATCAGACTGACTCTGGAACCGGAAAATGGCGAGTTCCTCGCCAACCTTTGTGGCCCTTTTAATGAACATCTGAAACTTATTGAACGCCGTGTAGGTATCGAGATTCGCAACCACGGCAATCACTTTCAGATATTTGGCGATATTGATGCCATTCGTCTGGTAAGCGATATGCTGGAAGCACTTTATGCTGAAGTATGTAAAGAGAAACGTCTTTCTCCTGATGATATTCATTTGATGATTCAACAAAGCGGTCTGGAACAAGTGATCAGCCATCAGAAGGTTCTTGATACCGACATTGCCATTCGCACGAAGAAAACTCTGATTCGTCCCCGCGGTGAAAACCAACAGGGTTATGTCCGTTCAATTCTCGAGCACGATATTAACTTTGGTATTGGGCCTGCCGGTACTGGCAAAACCTATCTCGCAGTGGCCTGCGCTGTTGACGCTCTGGAAAGAGAAGAAGTTGATCGCATTCTGCTGGTGAGACCCGCAGTGGAGGCTGGTGAAAAACTGGGATTTCTCCCCGGGGACCTGACCCAGAAGGTCGATCCTTACTTACGCCCTCTTTATGATGCTTTGTATGAAATGCTCGGTTTTGAGCGGGTCAGTAAACTAATAGAAAAAAACGTGATTGAGGTCGCCCCATTGGCCTTTATGCGTGGCCGCACACTGAATAACTCCTTTGTCATTCTGGATGAAAGCCAAAACACAACGCGGGAACAGATGAAAATGTTTCTGACTCGAATAGGCTTTGGGTCGACCGCTGTAATTACCGGTGATATCACCCAGGTTGACCTGCCAAAAGGCACGCTCTCGGGGCTTGTGCATGCCATGAAAGTTCTGGACGGTGTCAAGGACATCGGTTTTACTCAGTTCACAGCCAAGGATGTGGTTCGTCACCCTCTGGTGCAGCATATTGTGCGTGCTTACGATCGCTTTGAAAAAGCAGAAAACAAAAAGAGTAGCTAAAAATGAGCTTCGAATGTGATATTCAATACGAAGTTGAAGGCGAACTACCCACTGAAGAGCAATTCCAGAACTGGGTGACAGCCGCTCTAAATGGGCAAATCGAAGAAGGTGAGGTCTGCATTCGAGTCGTTTCGACCGAAGAGAGCCAGAACCTGAATCACACCTACCGGGATAAAGACAAGGCCACCAATGTTCTCTCCTTTCCTTTTGAAGTCCCCGAAGGCATTCCTCTGAGCCTATTGGGTGATCTGGTTATCTGTGCCGATGTTGTAGCAGAGGAAGCAACTGAACAGAAAAAGCCCCTTTTTAACCATTGGGCGCATATGGTTGTTCACGGCTGCTTGCATCTTATCGGATTCGATCATATAAATGATTCAGACGCCGAAGAGATGGAAGGTCTTGAACGTCAAATTCTAGCTACACTGAACATTGCCGATCCCTATCGGGATGACAACTAAATCAGGATACATAATAAATCATGAGCGAAGACCGAACGGGACAGCCCAAAAACTGGCTGGATAAAATCACTCAAGTTTTTAGTGATGAACCCCGCAGTCGAGAAGACCTGCTGACCGACCTCAGACAGGCAACTGACGAGAACCTGCTCGATAACGAAGCCCTGACCATTATGGAAGGAGCGATGCAGGTATCCGACATGCAGGTACGCGATGTCATGATTCCCCGCTCACAGATGGTGGTTGTGGAAGCAGATCAAACTGCAAAAGAGTTTCTTCCTGTTATCATCTCCAGCGCCCATTCCCGCTTTCCGGTTATTGGCGAGACCCCTGACGAAGTTATGGGCATCTTATTAGCAAAAGATCTTCTGCCACTCATCCTGGAAGGCAACCTCGATCAATTCGATCTAAAAGCCAAGTTACGACAAGTTACTTATATTCCGGAATCCAAACGCCTGAATATACTTTTGAAAGAGTTTCAGGTAACCCGAAACCATATGGCCATTGTTATGGATGAATATGGCGGCGTATCGGGTTTGATCACTATAGAAGATGTTCTGGAACAGATCGTTGGCCAGATCGAGGATGAACACGACTCCGAAGAAGATGAAAGCAACATCAAATTATTTGATGACAACGCTTACATTGTAAAAGCCCTCACCGAAGTTGAAGACTTTAATGAGTACTTCGATGTTGGCTTCTCGGAAGATGAATTTGATACCATCGGCGGTTTTGTTACGCAGAAGTTTGGTCATCTACCGAAAAAGGATGAAGAAGTGCAAATTGACGGTTTTCACTTCAAAGTTCTCTCAGCCGATACCCGCCGCATCCGTCTGTTACAGGTAACAAGAACAGGATAGTTCCCATGCCTCTGCAACTGTTAATCTGTCTGTTTGCAGGGGCTTTGATTGCCCCGTCTCTGGCACCTTTAAATATTCCCTTTCTGGCTCTGATTCCACCAGCAGCACTATACCTTTGCAGCCAGAGCCGATCTCCTAAACAGGCCGCATGGTTAGGCTGGTCATTTGGACTGGGATTCTTTGGCACTGGCGTTTCCTGGGTGTTTGTCAGTATCAGCGAGCACAGTGCGACCCCGCTACCTGTGGCCATTGCCATTACTGCTCTGTTTGTCATGGGGCTAGCAACGCTCTTTGCGTTACAGAATTACCTCTGGTTGAAATGTTTCGGTGCAAGGTTACTACCCCTCAGTTTTATAGGCATCTGGGTTATATTTGAATGGCTTAGAAGTTGGTTTTTAACTGGCTTTCCTTGGTTATACTTGGGCAATACGGCTCTGGGTACGCCGATTCAGAACCTGCTTCCTGTCGGTGGCGTCTGGCTAGCCTCGTTTGCTTTTTTGGTGTTAGCAATCTGCCTGGCCGAGTTCCTAAAAACCCGAAAAATCCTCCCCATATTGATTTTTCCATTGCCATTAATAGGCAGCTATCTGTTGCCGCCTTCTTGGACCACCGAACAAGGAAAACCACTGGATGTAGCAATCGTGCAACCTAACATTTCGCAATCCATTAAGTGGCTACCGGAACACCGCAATGAAATTCTGGCCGGGTATGAACAACTCACTAAAGGCCACCTGGATACCACTTTAATGCTATGGCCAGAGACAGCCATCCCCGCTTTATTCAGAAACGCGGCGAAGCCATTAGCCAACCTCTTGAATGATCTGGACCGCAATCATGTAACTTTAATCAGCGGAATGCCCAGTGTTGTTTCGGATACCCAGCACCCCAAAGGTTATCGAGCACATAACAGTCTGGCTGTGCTAACTACAGGCTCGGGTATCTACCATAAACAACGCTTAGTCCCTTTTGGCGAATATATCCCAATGGAAACCTACCTAAGAGGCACAATCGACTTCTTCAACCTTCCAATGTCGAGTTTTTCACTGCCAGTAGGAAAACAGCCTTTGCTAAAGGTTGGTGAATACACGTTAGCTCCCGCAATCTGTTACGAGATTGCCTATCCAGAGCTGGTGAGATCCTCCGCGCAGAATGCAGACTTTATTCTCACAGTTTCAAATGACACCTGGTTTGGAGATTCAATCGCCCCTGCGCAACACTTACAGATCGCTCAGGTTCGGGCTTTGGAAAACGGTCGCTGGGTAATACGGGGCACGAACAATGGGATCTCAGCTGTAATTGATAATCACGGAGAGATCGTAGATAAACTCCCGCAGTTTGAAGCCGCAGTTTTACGTACTCAGGCTCAAGCAAGGGCTGGACAAACCCCGTTCCAAACTTACGGCTCTTTGCCTATTCTTATTCTCGCGGGACTTCTGACAATCTTCAGCCTTGGCAGCAGAAAGACACCCGCCGAAAATCCTTATCCGAGCTTCGGCTAACGCACTGACCACAAAGATCAAGCTTAAATCTAACCCACTACGGATCTAAATTTTCAGCCCAATCAGTCTAGAGCACGTCATAAACCTTAGGCGTTATAAAGAGTAAAAACCCCAATACCAATGAAACCTACGCCAGCAATATAGTGCAGGTATTTCTCGTTGATATAGTCGGAAAGCAGTGAACCCGCCAATACACCCAATGCAGAAGCAACGACCAATGCAGCTGAAGCGGCTAAAAAAACGGTGTATTTACTAACCTCTTTATCCGTTGCAAATAACATGGTTGCCAACTGAGTTTTATCACCTAACTCAGCAATAAAAACTGCGGCAAATATAGTGAGGAAAATTTTCCAATCCATAGATTTTGGGTACTTAAATAGAAACTAAAAGTAAGTTAATTGGGCTTACTCAACGAGCAAGCCCAAGGCGAATATTATCCAGCAAACAATTTAAGGCCAGGGCGATGAAACCCTTTTGAAAAACTTACTCTGGCAAGCGGAGCAGTTTTCTAGTTTTTCAGTAGTTTGCAGGGTTAACTGATGACCGCATTCAAGACACTCTAAGGTACCTACAGTCGCTAGCTCACCCGCCAAATACTGGTCTTCATCATGATCCAGTCGTTCTCGCAACTCTTCCTGTCCGATTCGAGTTTGGTCTGCGATCTGTTTTAACTGCTCAACTACAGTCTGTTCCAGTACGTTGAGATCAAACTTCAGCCACGCAGCAATACCTTCACCGGTTTCATGGGCGTAATAACCCAGTTTTTTAAGATCGCGGTAGAGATATGCTTTGAGCAGATCCATCTCATCACGGGTCATCTCTGCAGCAGCCAGCTCCAATTCAACTGCGTCGTGAATTTTCTCCTGAAGAACATCCCAACTGGGTGCCTCTGAGCTTTTCAGGTCTTTGGTCAAGCGCAAAAGAACTCTGTCATAGTCAGCAGAGGCCAGATTATTTTTTTTATCGTTATTTTGGTTCATAAATTCACCTCGAATCGCCCGAAACGCTGTTTGCTTCTATGTATATATTGTATCCTATGCGGCAATACGCAAACTTTTATTTACCGGTATCTAACGAGTTCAGTCAAAAACAGTGACTGCGCTCAATAAGATGCCGGTTTTTCATCCTAGGCATTACGATTTACGAACATGAACGAAACATATCGTCCGCAAAAAATTGAACCTACCATCCAGAATTACTGGCAGGAAAATAACAGCTTTAAGTGTGAGGAAGACCTGCAGAAAGAGAAATTCTACTGCCTGTCTATGTTCCCATACCCAAGCGGCCGCCTACACATGGGGCATGTTCGTAACTACACCATCGGTGATGTAGTTTCCCGTTATCAGCGCATGCAGGGGAAAAACGTTCTGCAACCAATGGGTTGGGACGCTTTTGGCCTACCCGCTGAAAATGCAGCGATGAAAAACAACGTAGCTCCTGCGAAATGGACTTACGAAAATATTGATTACATGCGTAACCAGCTAGAACAGATGGGCTTTGGCTACGACTGGAATCGCGAACTGGCTACCTGCCACCCAGAATACTATCGCTGGGAACAATGGTTCTTTACCAAGTTGATGGATAAAGGCCTGGTATACAAAAAAGAAGCAGAAGTTAACTGGGACCCGGTTGACCAAACCGTACTGGCAAATGAACAGGTGATCGACGGTCGCGGCTGGCGCTCAGGTGCTCTGGTTGAACGTAAAAAAATCCCGCAGTGGTTTCTGAAAATCACTGACTACGCTGACCAGCTTCTGGAAGATCTGGACAAGCTTGATGAATGGCCTGAACAGGTCCGCACTATGCAGAAGAACTGGATCGGCCGTTCTGAAGGCGTTGAACTGACATTTGACGTAGCTGATTATGGCGAGCTGGAAGTATTCACCACCCGTCCTGATACGTTGATGGGCGTGACTTACGTTGCTGTTGCTGCACAACATCCTTTGGCGCTCAAAGCAGCTCAGAATAATCCTGAGCTGGCAGCATTCATTGAAGAGTGCAAAAACGTCAAAGTTGCAGAAGCCGACATGGCGACCATGGAGAAAAAAGGCATGGCGCTGGGTATCACTGCGATACACCCACTCACTGGTGAAGAAGTGCCGGTGTGGACTGCCAACTTTGTTCTGATGGACTATGGCTCAGGTGCTGTTATGTCAGTACCGGGACATGACCAGCGCGATTGGGAATTTGCGACCACCTATGGTCTGCCAATCAAACAGGTAATCCGTTCCGTGGACGGTGAAGAGATTGATCTCTCAGTCGAGGCCTTCACTGAAAAAGGTGCATTGGTTAATTCCGGTGATTACAACGATCTCGAATTTGATATGGCCTTCAAAGCCATTGCTTCCGATCTTGAAGCTAAAGGCAAAGGTAAAGTAACCGTTAACTTCCGCCTGCGTGACTGGGGTGTTTCCCGTCAGCGTTACTGGGGCGCTCCTATCCCGGTTATCAACTGTAGCAGTTGTGGTTCCGTACCTGTTCCAGAAGATCAGTTGCCTGTTGTGCTACCAACTGACGTTGAGTTTGATGGTAGCGGTTCGCCGATCAAAAAGATGGAAAGCTTCATCAATACCACCTGCCCTAAATGTGGCGGCGCGGCAGAACGTGAAACGGATACCTTCGACACATTCATGGAGTCCAGTTGGTATTACGCACGTTATGCATCCCGTAGCAGTGAAAACGCGATGCTGGAACCTGAAAAAGCCAACTACTGGCTGCCGGTAGATCAGTATATCGGCGGCATTGAACATGCCATCCTTCACCTGCTTTACTCGCGTTTCTTCCACAAACTTATGCGCGACGAAGGCTTAGTTGATAGTGATGAACCGTTCAAACGCCTTCTGTGTCAGGGAATGGTATTAGCAGACAGCTATTACTACGAAGATGATAAAGGTGGTCAGGTTTGGGTTGCACCCACAGATGTGGATGTAAAAACTGACGACAAAGGCCGCGTAACATCAGCTACGCACCGTACTACCGGACAGGCTCTTCAGCACGACGGTATGTCGAAAATGTCCAAGTCGAAAAATAACGGTATCGACCCACAGGTAATGATCGATAAATACGGCGCGGATACTGTTCGCCTGTTTATGATGTTTGCGGCCCCACCGGAGCAATCTCTGGAATGGTCTGATACCGGTGTAGAAGGTGCTCTGCGTTTTCTCAAGCGTCTGTGGAAACAGGCCTTTGACCATCTAAACGTTGGCGGCTCTGATATTGCTATCGATACAGCCAACCTGACAGATGTGCAGAAGGAACTACGCCTTAAAACCCACTCCACTATTCAGAAAGTAACTGATGATATTGAGCGTCGCCAAACGTTCAACACGGCTATAGCTGCAGTAATGGAGTTGTCCAACACGATCGCTAAGTTTGTTGATATCAGCGAACAAGGTCGAGCCGTCATGCAGGAAGCTCTCGAGTCCGCTGTATTGCTGCTCTCGCCAATCGTTCCACATATTAGCCACCAATTGTGGCAAGAACTTGGCAATGAGGGTGATGTTCTGGTTGCAGAGTGGCCACAGGTTGATGAATCTGCATTGGTTCAGGACACTATCCAGCTTGTGGTACAGGTGAACGGTAAGGTACGCGCCAAGATCAACGTTGCAGCAGATGCCGATGAGGATGTAGTTCTACATACAGCCCTGGCGGATGAAAATGTGCAGAAACACATGGCCGATAAAACAATCCGTAAGAAAATCGTTGTACCTGGCAGACTGGTCAACATTGTTGTAGGTTAATTGCTTAGTTGCTTCACAAGGAGTTATAGAAATCATGCAGTGGAAACTACCTTTTTTTGCCAGGTTCGTTTTTTTTATCAGCGTCCTTGGCCTTTTAAGTGCTTGTGGTTTCCACTTGCGCGGAGTTCAGGATGTTGACTCCGCTCTGCGACAGGTCACTTTGATTGATAAAACCGGGGCAAGTCAGCTAGTAAACAGCCTTAAGAGCAATATGGCCTTCAACGGTATTGAAGAGATGGCTAACGCTCCCTATCAGATCCGCATAATTTCACACGAATACAGCCGTAAGAGCGCAACTGTCAGCAATTCGGACATTGACGAATACGAACTGAACCTGGAAGTTACCATGCTGATTGCTGACGGCAAGGGCCAACCGCTGACATCTGACATACGCATCCAACGTGAACGCTTGTACGACTACGACAAAGACACAGCAACCGCCAGCGGCACTCAGGAAAGACAGATCCGTAAGGAACTGTACGATGCTGTTGCGCAAAGCATGCTTCGTCGCTATCTGTCGTTTAAAACCAGCAAGTAATCCTCAATGAAAATCCGGCCTGATCAGCTTGGCTCCCAGATTTCAAAAGGCCTAAGCCCCGTCTATCTGGTTACTGGAGACGAACCACTGCTCTCAGAAGAAAGCTGTGATGCTGTAAGGCATAACTTACAGCAACAGGGGTTCTCTGAACGTGAGGTTCTTCATGTTGATGGCAGTTTCAGTTGGGAATATCTGCTCGAGTGCGCTAATGCACTTTCCCTGTTCGCAGAGAAAAAAATTATCGAACTTCGCCTCGGCGGCAGCAAGCTGAACAAAAAGGCCAGTGAAATACTGCAGCAGTACCTTGCCAACCCAGCTCCCGATAACATCCTTCTAATCATTGCCGAAAAGCTTGATGGCTCAAGCAAAAAAAGCGCCTGGTTCAAGGCCGTGGATAAGGCCGGTGTGATCGTAGAAATCTGGCCTGTGGAAACTGATCAGTTACCTAACTGGATCAGGCAAAGAGCGGCACAGATAGAACTGAACCTTGATGACGAAGCGGTACAACTGTTATGCGACCGCATTGAAGGCAATCTTCTGGCGGCGAAACAAGAGTTAAGTAAACTCAGCCTTTTATTCAAGAATCAGGTTGTGACTGCAGAAGATGTCGTAGAAGCAGTTTCTGACAGCTCTCGCTATGACATCTATGGATTGTCTGACGCCGCCCTTCAGGGTGAAGCCGCTAGATGCAACAAGATACTTCAGGTTCTCCGTCAGGATGGTACGGAAGCACCCGTGGTACTGTGGGCTCTCTCAAAAGAGCTAAGGTCACTTGCAGCCATTCAGCATGCTCAACAGAGCGGAAAGTCGTTTGATCAGATATGCCAGCAGGAACGGATCTGGGGTAAAAGAAAACCACTGGCCAGACAAGCTGCACGCAGGGTTCCGCCACAAAACATTCAACAGGCGCTTCGCTATTGTGCAGAGACCGACAAGGTAGTTAAAGGCATGATGCCCGGGGATCCATGGATCCTGCTAACCAGCATCGCCATGAGCCTGGCAGGCAACCCTCTTCATCTTGATACCCGCTCCTACTAAAAGGAATAGGAACTGTATTGATAAGCCAACCAACCGGCATTATCATGCAGGCTACATTTCCAATCTGGATTACTAATGCGCAGTTTAATCACCCTCGTTATTCTTAGTACATGTTTGTTAACAGGGTGCGAAGATGAAGCGATTACACCCGATAAAATGAAAACGGGTGCTGAGCTGTATGGATACTACTGTAAAGCATGCCATGAGAAATCCGGGCCCGGTGCGAGCATGGAACACTATTCAAGTAAAGAACCGATGAGTGAGCATAAAGTCATTCTTCTGATCAAATACGGCTACAACGCCAGACATAACATGCCAGCGTTTAAAGAGTTCAGCGACGAGCAAGCCGATCTACTGGCAGAGCATGTGGTACAGATGCAGACTCAAAACCACCAGAACTATAACCGCTGAGCCTTTCCCTAAGCCAGAGAATGCAAGACAACCGTTTCCAGCTTAGTGTTGTCGTGTAATGGGCAACGATCACACACTTCATCCAAAAATGCTTTTTTCTCTTCATCAGAAAGATTAGCATCGATTTTCGCACTGATTCGAATCTGCTGAAAACCCACACGGTCTTCAGTTTCCTGCCCCATGAGCCCCATAGGGTTTAGATCCGCTTCGACGTTTATTTCCATAGCATTCAGGGTTATTTTCTTCTGATGGGCAGCAATTCGCCCGATACTACCGACACAACCCGCAATCGAAAACAGGAAATATTCCAGAGGCGTTGGGCCTTCATTAGTACCACCGCTCGCTTGAGGTTGATCAATGACAACCTTGTGCTCACGAATTTCTGAGTGGATTGCCCAACCCTTTTCCATAGATGCCGAAACAGATATTGTTTTATTTGCCATGCCTGAAACCCTATATATTAGATATACCTAATATATAGTTTAGCTTTCTAAAAGGCAATAAAAAAGCCGCACATTGTGCGGCTTCTTCAGGGATGCATAGAGACTATCCCACTTTTTCACCTTTCGCCTGAAGGTCGGCATGATATGAAGACCTTACTAAAGGCCCACAAGCCGCATGTTTGAAGCCCATCTCTTTGGCGAGACGGCCAAATTCATCAAACTCATCCGGCGTAACAAAACGCTCAACTTTAAGGTGGCTACGACTGGGTTGTAGATACTGACCAATGGTTAACATATCCACGTCATGAGCTCGGAGATCTTTCATAACCTGAACGATCTCTTCATTGGTTTCGCCGATACCCACCATCAAACCCGACTTAGTGCGAACATCAGGATTTTTGGCTTTATATTTTTTCAACAAACGCAAAGACCACTCATAATCAGACCCGGGTCTCACCGCTTTATACAAGCGCGGAACCGTTTCCATATTGTGGTTAAATACATCCGGAGGCGTATCTGTAAGGATATCGATAGCAATATCCATGCGACCACGGAAATCTGGTACCAGAATTTCCATTTCAATTGTCGGGACCTGCAAGCGGGTTTCACGGACACAGTCGGCAAAGTGCTGAGCACCACCATCACGTAAATCATCGCGGTCTACTGATGTTACAACCACATAACGTAATCCCATATCTGCAATAGCATCGGCCATCTCTTTCGGCTCATTTTCATCCAGAGCGTTAGGTCGACCATGAGCTACATCACAGAAAGGGCAGCGACGGGTACAAATATCGCCCATAATCATAAAAGTTGCCGTACCGTGACTGAAACATTCACCCAGATTCGGGCAACTGGCTTCTTCACATACAGAGGCAAGTTTATGCTTACGGAGCTTATTCTTAATACGGGTTACTTCAGCATTAGAACCCATCTTCACACGCAACCAATCAGGTTTACGCGGCATATCTTCTTTTGCGGTTGGAATGACCTTAACAGGGATGCGATCCACTTTATCAGCGCCTCGCAGCTTTACACCCTGCTCCACCCTCTTAACGCCAGAAGAGGTTTTAGTAGTTTTTTCGGACATGTAATTCTCAATCCAGAGAGTTATGTCGGGTTAGATTCTTATACCCGATCTTATTAATTAAATGACTTAACAAACGTTCGGATACTTCAGCCTGATCCAGACTATCTACGAGTGAAGCCAGCTGTGTCATTGCCATGCCGGCATAGCCACAAGGATTGATACGTAAGAAAGGTTCAAGATCCATATCCAGATTTAAAGCCAGACCGTGAAACGAACATCCTCTTCGTACCCGCAAACCCAGAGAAGCAATTTTATTATTATTGACGTAAACGCCCGGTGCATCAGGTTTAGCATAAGCCTCAACCTGATAATCCTGCAATGTTTCTACTACGGATTCCTCCATAATTGTTACAAGATCACGTACACCTATTTTTTTTCTTTTCAGATTCAGCAGCAGATAAATAATTAGCTGCCCCGGTCCGTGATAGGTTACCTGGCCCCCACGATCAACTTGAACAACAGGAATATCACCAGTCCCCAGCAGGTGCTCTTCCTTCCCTGCCTGCCCCTGAGTGAAAACCGGTTCATGCTGCAGCACCCAGATTTCATCAGCGGAAGAGTCATCCCGCTCATTGGTGAACTGCTGCATTCGCTGCCAAGTAGGCTCATAGGGCTGTAAGCCAAGATCACGGATGACTAATTGATCAGAAACCATCAGATAACCATCTTAACACGATCAGACTTCATCAGCGCTTCATGTAACGCTTTCAACTGATCAACACCCTGTGCGGTGATTTTAAAACGCACGGACTGGAAGTTGCCGTTGCGACTGTCATGTACAGACACCGTTTCCAGATCAAAATCCGGAACATGAATCTGAATAATCTCAACCACGTGGCTCTGAAAATCATGACCGCCAACACCCACCGCTTTAATCGGATAGTTTGGGCAGGGAAATTCTATTTTTGGTGCTTCTTGCTGCTTATCAGACATACTCTTTAACTTAACTTATTGTGCTCACCCGCCATCAACTCACGCTGATAAACGGTGAACAATTCAAACATTTTGTTCCATAGAGGGCCTTTGAGGCCATCACCAATCCTGTTTCCATCTACTTCTGTTACAGGAATAATACCCCGGGTAGAACTGCATACCCAGACTTCATCTGCCATGAGCAAACGCTCATAGTCTATATCCATCTCCTGATACTGAATGCCATGCTCATCAGCCAGTTCCAGAATCAATTGACGAGTGATCCCACCCAGTATTTCCGAACTGCGCTTAGGCGTGAACAAAACTCCACGCTTGACCAGAAACAGATTGCAGGCAGAGCCTTCGGTGAGGCGCTCATCCCTTGAAAAAAGCGCTTCATCAGCTCCCTGATCTTTGGCCTGCTGTAACACTAATATATTGGGTAACAGACAGGTGGACTTAATATCACAGCGATGCCAGCGAAGATCTTCCGAGACTACAGCTTTAATCGGTTTAATATCTTCTGCACCAGCCTGCCAGATATCCTTTATTTCGGAGCAACAGGCAAATACTGTGGGCTCCATGGTGTCGGCGTAAGCATGGCTTCTCTTGCCCGCGTCGCCCCGTGTCACCTGCAGATAGACGGAAAGGTTACCTCCCCCGTTAGCCTCAACCAACTGAGTTAATACCTTTTCCCAATTCGTATCTGATTTAATGCGAATGGCTCTTAAACTATGGTTCAACCGCTCAAGGTGTTCTTTTAGACGGAAACCTACCCCCTGATAAAAAGGGATAACCTCATACACGCTGTCACCAAAAAGAAAGCCTCGATCAAAAACCGAAACCTTGGCTTCGTTTGCAGGTAACAACTGACCATTCAGATAGACTGTTTGCATAGTTTTTAAAATAAGAATGCCCACACCTTCATAAGATGCGGGCATCCGTGCAAAATTAAAGAGCCGTTAATATTAACTTTTAGCCGATTAAACTGGTAAAGAACAGTAAAATCGCATGCCAGATCTTTTTCAGAAAGCCAGCTCCAGGGATATTATCCATAGCAACCAGCGGCACTTCTTTAACAACCTTCCCATCCAACGTGACTTTTACCTTACCTACCGCCTGACCTTTAGCCAGCGGCGCTTTAATCACTCGTTCAACATCCATAGTGGCTTGCAGGCTATCAGCCTGTCCACGGGGAATAGTCACATACAGGTCTTCAGTAATACCCATACGGAGCTGATCCACTTCCCCTGCCCAGACTTTACTGGTGTTCAGCAGGATATTTTTTTCAAACAGTTTGTGTGTGCGGTAATAGCGGAAGGCATAAGACAGCAACTTCTGGCTCTCACGTGCACGAGCTTCTTCATCAGATGTACCCAGAACTACTGAGATAAGGCGCATGTTGTCTCTTTTGGCTGAAGCGACAAGACAATAACCTGCATCATCTGTGTATCCGGTTTTCAAACCATCGACTGTTTTGTCGCGCCACAGCAGTTTGTTACGGTTAGGCTGACGAATTTTGTTATAAGTAAAATATTTCTCAGAATAAATATCATAATGTTCTGGGAAATCCTGAATAATTGCTTTCGCCAATAGCGCCAGGTCATATGCAGAAGAGACATGATCATCCGAAGGCAACCCGGTGGAATTCAAAAAGTGACTGTTTTTCATGCCCAGCAAACTGGCATGCTGGTTCATCAGATCAGCAAAAGCAGCTTCACTACCAGCTATATGTTCAGCAACAGCTACAGAAGCGTCGTTACCCGACTGAATGATAATTCCCTTCATCAGGTCAGACAGGGCTACCTGTGTACCCTCGCGAATAAACATTCTTGACCCTTGAGTTCTCCAGGCTTTTTCACTAACCAGAACCAGGTCTTCTTTACTAACGTTTCCTTTGCTCAATTCATATTCGAGGATGTAGGCCGTCATCATTTTTGTCAGGCTAGCAGGGGCAAAACGACCATTTTCATTTTTTGCCGCAATTATTTTGCCAGTATCTGCATCCATCACCAGATAGGCCGTAGCTGCTATTTGCGGTTCCGCAGGAATAAGTGGAGTAACCGCTTTAACCTGAAAGGAAAAAACAACTAAAAAAACAACGGAAAATAACTTTGATACCTTATTAAACATGTTCTTCCATCAAAAATTGTGTGGTGTTGAAATCTAAAGCCGCCTGTAAATCTAGGGGTAGTCTACCAAACGGGGGGTTGAATATCCCAGCTGTTCCACTCTATTTATCAGCTCAGACAGGGACGTAGTACTTTGCAAGGGTCCTAATTGAACCCGGTACACCGTTTTCCCATCCGACAACACTGCATTTCTGGTAATGACGGCT
Source organism: Neptuniibacter sp. (assembly GCA_050633685.1). GTDB lineage: Bacteria > Pseudomonadota > Gammaproteobacteria > Pseudomonadales > Balneatricaceae > Neptuniibacter. The sequence goes on from JBOEHA010000024.1 coordinate 185,388, forward strand.
AATTGATTGAATGCATTTCGAAGCTTGCTCTCAACCTGCAGGGCTGAAGTTCTAGTGGAATACGCACCTACCTGAAGATAACGACCCGCAACATTTTGCTCTGGAGCGGGAGTGGAAACAGCAACAACGTTACTGGAACGTTGCCAGGCTCTGGGGTCTATCGCTTCCAATCTGACTTGAGCGGTTCCTTTCTTCAGCATATCCAGTTTGGAAGCGGCTGCATATGAAAGATCAATCAAACGATTACCATGAAAGGGACCTCGGTCATTTACCCTTACAATCACCTGTTTATTATTCGCAATATTAGTTACACGTAAATAGGTTGGTATAGGCAACGACTTATGTGCAGCTGACATCTTGTACATGTCGTAAATTTCGCCATTAGAGGTCTTATGGCCATGAAACTTTTTGCCGTACCAGGAGGCAGTACCCGTTTCAGCATAACCTTGTGCACTGGGCATCACATAATAGCGCTTACCCAGCACCGTATAAGGGCTTTTATTTCCGCCACGACTTTTCGGTTCTACCCGAGGCACAGCATCTTTCACATGCGATACATCAACAGGTCGGTCTGGAGCCTTATCGTGTCTCATTGAATAGCGGCCGCTGTTAGAGGAGCAACCCGCGATGCTAATGATGACAATTAAGGTAAATAGCCTGCTATACATATTCAATCGCACAATACCAAACCCAATTTAATTGGCTGTGTTATAAGCCTGTTTAATCTTTTCACTCAAACGATAAACCGCCATCGCATAGAGGTTACTGTGGTTATAACGCGTTATCACATAAAAGTTATGTAATCCCAACCAATACTGTTTATCTTCTTCTATTTCTAACCTTAACAGAGTGGCTTTCCCTTCTGGAGAAAGGCTCAAACCTGGGGTAACACCACGCTCTTGCCACTCTCCCAGAGTGACCTTTGGAGTCAGCCCCTTACGACCTTTCCCAAACCAGTCTTCTTCCAGAGTTGCAGGAAGTGAGACAGCACTGATTACAGGCTCCCCCTTTTTCCAGCCGTGTTCTGCAAAATAATTAGCAACGCTGCCTATGGCATCGGTCTTATTATTCCAGATATCCCGCTGTCCATCCTGATCGAAATCCACCGCATAATTGCGATAACTTGAAGGGATAAATTGCCCATAGCCCATAGCACCGGCGTAGGAACCTTTAAGAGAGGTAACATCAACACTTTCTTCTCTGACCAGTCGCAGATACTCTTTTAGCTGACCTCGGAAAAACTTACTCCGACGAGGGTAATCAAAACCCAGTGTCGCTAAGGCGTCCAGCACCCGGTAGCTGCCGGTAATTCTGCCATATCGTGTTTCGACCCCGATAATTGCGACGATGATTTCAGCAGGTACACCATACGTTTTTTCCGCTTTGGCCAAAACATCTCGATTCTCCTGCCAGAATTTAACACCTTGTGAGATCCGTTTAGGTTCGATAAATATTTTACGGTAACGCCCCCAGGTGAGGCGCCCTTCAGCAGGTCTGGAAATCGCTTCTAAAATGGATTCCTGGCGCTTTGCCTGATTCAGAACTTCTGTTAAATAGGCTTCACTGAAACCTTCAGATTTCATCTCTTCAATAAAAAGCTGCGCATCGGGATATTCTGTATAACGATCAAATCGAACAGATTGCTCAGGAACCTCAGTTTCCTTCACTTGTTCAGATGCTTTTTCAGGCTTACCTTCTTGTTTTGCTTCAGCCTGTTGCTGCTTTGGCTGTTTCTCAGTAACCGCTGTAGTTTCAGTTTCGGGCTTGGATGAACAGCCGCCTAACGCCAGCCCCATAATTAAAAGGCTGCTACCGACCCACTTGATATCTTTCATCCCTGTATCCTCATTAACATTACACCCAAAATATTTCTGTATGACCCTACTTTAACAACATGGTTCGATAACTGTGTATCGACATAATAATACCGAACCCCGCCATCAAGGTGACAATGGAAGTACCACCATAACTCACCAATGGTAATGGCACACCTACGACTGGCAACAGACCACTTACCATGCCGATATTAACAAATACATAAACAAAGAAAGTTAAAATCAAACTACCCGCCAACAATCGCCCAAAACTATCCGGGGCCTGAGCAGCTATCACCAAACCGCGGGCGATAATCAGTAGATACAGAGACAGTAGAATCAGCACTCCGATTAAGCCTAACTCCTCAGCGACAACAGCAATAATAAAATCGGTATGGGATTCCGGTAAGAAATCTAATTGTGACTGTGTACCGCCTAACCAGCCCTTACCATATACTCCGCCCGAACCTATGGCTGTTTTTGACTGAATAATATTCCAACCTGCGCCCAATGGATCACTTTCCGGATCCAGAAAAGTCAGAACTCGTTGCTTCTGATAATCCTTCATCACCGCCCACAAACCCGGCAAAGCTGCACCTGCAGCGCCTAAAGCGGCGAAAATGAAGCGCCATCGAATGCCTGAAAGCAGCAAAACAAAGACTCCTGAAGATGCAATCAGCAAAGAGGTACCCAGGTCGGGCTGTTTCATGATCAAAACTGTAGGTAAACCAATCAGAATAAGACTGATAACCACATTTTTGAAACTTGGTGGTAGCGGCCTGTGAGCGAGGAAAAACGCGACAGTCAACGGCAGCACCAGCTTCATTATTTCAGAAGGTTGAAAACGGAACCCCGGCAATGCCAGCCAACGCTGAGCCCCTTTTGCTCCCACACCAAAGAGAATAACGGCAACTAATAACCCTATTCCTATCACATAGAGCCAGGGAGCCCACCTACCCAAAAACCTAGGGGTAAACTGAGCCAGCACAATCATTACAAAAAAGCCTGCACCCATGCGAATAGCCTGACGGATAACATAGCCCAGGTCCTGACCTGACGCGCTGTAAAGAACAAACAAACCAAATCCGCATAACAGCAGCAGCAGGATTAATAACCATGCATCCAGATGGGTGTAACTCCAGAGACTGGGCCGGGTTCGCAGATGATCATGCGCTTCCGGCATAAAGCGTTCAAATTCGCGACCGCTCACAACGCCTCCTCATCTAATAAAGGATCAATACCAAACAGGTAAGCATCCATAATTTGACGGGCGATAGGCGCGGCGGTGGTTGAGCCGCCGCCTCCATTTTCAACCACAACAGAGATTGCTATTTGCGGGTCTTCTATAGGTGCAAAAGCCACAAAAAGAGCATGATCCCGGTGAATTTCGGCTAATTTTTCGGCATCGTATTCTTCATCTTGTTTAATGCCTACAACCTGAGCCGTACCGGTTTTTCCTGCAATTTTATACAATGCACCAGCACCGGATCGTCGAGCGGTACCTTTTGCAGAATGCATAACATCATGCATCCCTTTGATGATCGCATCCCAGTGTTTTTCATTATTGAGCTGAACATTCTGACGCGGGAGTTTGACAGAGGTAATTTCTGGCATCTCTAAAATTTCACCATTTTCCTCGTCAAATTTCTTAATGCCCTGCAACATTTTTGGCTGCACCCACTTTCCGCGATTTGCGATAACCGCCGTGGCAGTAGCTAACTGAAGAGGCGTAGCCACAAAAAAGCCCTGACCAATACTCATATTTAATGAATCCCCGGTATACCACGAGGTTTTTCTCGCCCTTTTCTTCCAGGCCTTGGACGGTAAAATCGCCCCTAACGCCTCAGGTAAATCCAGACTGGTTACTTCACCAAAACCAAAGCGACCCAAATAATCCGACATTGGGTCAACTCCCATTTTATGGGCGACGTCATAAAACCAGGTATCGCAGGATTGGGCAATTGCATCATTCATATTGACCCGGCCATGACCGTATTTTTTCCAATCACGATATTTACGCCCACCCTGAGTCAGGGTGTACCAACCGGGATCAAAAATAGTGTACCCCGGACTCACGACCCCGGAATCTATAGCCGCAAGGGCGGTGATCGGTTTAATCGTAGACCCAGGTGGGTAACCGCCTCGAATTGCGCGGTTAAAAAGCGGCAGGTCCCTTGAGTCTCTAAGAGCCGCATAATCTTTAGAGGATATACCCGTAACAAATAGATTTGGATCGTAACCGGGCTTTGAAACCAGGGTAAGAATACCACCGGTTTTTGGATCAAGAGCAACCACTGAAGCCCGACGACCTTCAAGCAGTTTTTCAGTTATCTGCTGTAACCTTAAATCCAGGTGCAGAACCAAATCACTGCCTGGTTTAGGGTCTGACCTTTCCAGCACACGCATTACGCGGCCACGAGCATTAGTTTCAACTTTTTGAAACCCTACCTCACCGTGGAGTTTATCTTCGTAAAATTTCTCAATACCCAGTTTGCCGATGTAATGGGTCGCTGAGTAATTCCTTTCATCTACACGCTTCAACTCGTTTTCGTTGATTCGCCCTACATAACCCATGGCATGGACAAGCGTTTCCCCAAAGGGATAATGCCGAATCAGTTCGGCCTCAACCCGAACTCCAGGTAAACGATGGTAATTTACCGAGATTGTCGCAATCTCCTGCTCAGTCAAACGAAACCGAACAGGTACCGATTCAAACGAGCGCCGACGTTGAAGTAGCCGCTTTTTAAAACGTCCGATTTCTCTATCTGTGATTGGGATCAGCTCTTGAAGGTCGACCAACGTTTGCTCCAGGTCTTCCACCTCTTCCTTGAGAATGGTTACGCTGTAGCTGGGACGATTATCGGCGAGCAATACGCCGTTGCGGTCATAGATCAGGCCGCGGTTAGGCGGAACAGGTTGCAACTGCACACGGTTGTCTTCTGAAATTGCTGAAAACCTTTCGTGTTCAACAACTTGCAAGTAAAACAGGCGTACCACCAGCACCATCAACAGACACACAACAACAGCAAATGCCAGAATCGCCCGAATTTTAAAGGTACGACTCTCTTTACTGTGATCCTTAAGGCGTTCTGTTGCCATACTCTGGTTTTTTAACCTGTGCGGGTTCAATTACTTATGATAAGGATGTCCCTGAATCACTGTCCAGGCACGATATAACTGTTCTGCCAACATTACTCTGACTAACGGGTGCGGCAACGTCAGAGCAGAAAGAGACCATTTCTGGTCTGCCATTGCAGTGCAACGGCTATCTAACCCATCGGGACCACCAATCAACAAACTAATGTTGCGCCCATCCATTCGCCAGTTTTCAACCTGAGAAGCCAGTTGCTCTGTAGACCAGTTTTTTCCCAACACTTCCAGAGCAATAATTCGGTCACCTTTGGGGATCGCAGCCAGCATCTGATCACCCTCCTGCTTCTTAGCACGGGCGATATCACTACTTTTACCTCGATGCCCCAGAGGTAACTCAATCAGTTCAATCTGGAAATCTGCAGGTAAACGCTTAGTGTATTCGTTGTAACCTTCATTTACCCATGCTGGCATTTTCCCGCCGATTGCGATGATACGAATCTTCATAACAAACTCTAGCTATCGGATTCCACACCCCAAAGGCGCTCAAGATCATAAAATGAGCGTGCATCTGGCATCATGACATGTACAACCACATCACCCAGATCCACCAGAACCCAGTCTGCACTACCCTGACCTTCGGAACCCAAAGGCATAATCCCAGCCTCTTTGGCTTTAATAATGACCTCTTCTGCCACAGAGCCTACATGACGCTTAGAAGTGCCGCTGGCTACAACCATATAGTCAGTGACTGTAGAACGTTCACGAACATCCAGATCAACCACATCCTTAGCTTTCATATCTTCCAGTGCGGTATGCACTATTTCAATCAGTTTTTCAGTTTGCATTAGTTCACTTTAATTAGTTAAACCATAAAGCTGGTTTTCTTGAATATATTGCCAAACCGGATCAGGAATCAGGTAGCGGGGAGAGTCACCTGACCCTATAGTCTCGCGCACCTGTGTCGCCGAGATTCCCAAGGGTGTTAACTCATGTAGCAACACCTTTCCCGAAGGTTGGCTTAAAAGTTCTTGCGGGCTGTCAGCACAATGCTGGCGGGTCAATTCACCCATCACAGAATCATCAGCCAGTTGATAACCGGGCCTTTGAACAACGATCAAATGCCCCAGAGTCAGAAATCTCTGCCATTCATGCCACGACGGCAAAGTCTGATAAGCATCCATTCCCATAATCATACAGATCGGCACAGCATCGCCCAGCTCTGCTCTTAACCCCTGCAGGGTCAAAAGCGTATACGAGGGCTGAACCGAATTAATTTCGCGCTCATCCACCTGTAGTACCGACTCACCCTCAACAGCGAGCCTGACCATCTCCAATCTCTGTGCGGAGGTACAGCCTGGAGCGTCTTTATGGACAGGTGTTTTTGAGGGAATCAGGTGTAAACGGTCGACCCCGAGCCACTGCTGCATTTCCAGCGCGGTTCGGAGGTGACCATTATGGATGGGATCAAATGTCCCACCCATAAACACAAATGCGTTTTTAGACATCAAAAGTTACTTACGGATATGACCATCACCAAGCACCACGTACTTCTCGGAGGTCAAACCATCTAACCCTACAGGTCCGCGAGCGTGTATTTTGTCCGTAGATATACCAATCTCAGCACCAAGGCCATACTCAAAACCATCCGCAAAACGTGTAGATGCGTTCACCATAACGGAACTTGAATCCACCTCTCGCAGGAAGGCCCGTGATTTGGTGTAGTTTTCAGTAATGATTGAGTCCGTATGATGAGAGCCATAACGATTAATATGACGAATTGCTTCATCCATAGAGTCGACAATTTTGATCGACAATATAGGTGCAAGGTATTCAGTCACCCAATCCTCATCCGCAGCCTCATTTGCATAAGGCACGATTTCAAGGGTACGCTCACAACCCCGTAGCTCAACACCAACAGCTTGGTAACGTTCTGCCAGTTCAGGTAATACTGCCGACGCGATATCTGCGTTCACCAACAACGTTTCCATCGTGTTGCAGGTGCCGTAACGGTGTGTTTTGGCATTCAAAGAAATATTAACCGCCTTACCTTTATCTGCTTCACTGTCGATGTAAACATGACAAATTCCGTCAAGATGTTTGATAACCGTGACTTTGGCATCTCGACTGATACGCTCAATCAAACCTTTACCACCACGCGGTACAATGACATCCACATATTCTGGCATAGTGATCATCTGACCAACGGCTTCACGATCTGTGGTTTCAACCACCTGCACAGCTGTCTCAGGCAACCCAGTCTCTTTAAGACCCTGCTGAATACATGCAGCAACCGCCTGATTGGAATTAATCGCCTCGGAACCACCACGCAGGATTGCTGCATTACCGGATTTCAGACACAGGCTCGCTGCCTCGACCGTCACATTCGGACGGGACTCATAAATAATACCGATAACACCCAATGGCACTCGCATTTTGCCAACTTGAATACCGCTTGGCAGAAATTTGAGGTCATTGATAGCACCCACTGGATCTGGCAAGGAAGCAACCTGACGCAAACCTTCGATCATGGTATCGATACGAGCATCCGTGAGTTCAAGACGATCCAGCATTGCATCATCCAAACCATTGTTACGGCCGTTTTCCAGATCTTTAGCATTAGCTTCACGCAATGCCGGTCGACTGCTGTCTATTGCTTCAGCCATCGCCAGTAACGCCTGATTTTTCAGGTTTGTGTCTGCTTTTGCTACCAGACGAGCCGCATCACGCGCTTTTTCGCCCAGTTCGATCATGTATTCTTGTACGTTCATAGCCGTCCTTCCACTCAATAGGCTGCTTATTATACTCCTGCCATTACAGAGGACCAGACTTAGAGCATATTTGATATTCCCGCTCGGGCTGATCAACTGTTATTATCTGCTACTGCTATCAGATTTGAGCCAAATGAGACCTGTGACTGAACTAATGGATGCCGCGCCAAAAACCAGAAGGACCCTGTTCCTTGCCGTGATTCTGGCAATGCTTGCAGGCATTCTGCTCAGCACAGTCTATCTTTCACTGGCAACATCCAGACTGGCCAAAACCGAAACCCTTAAACTTGGGGATGCTCTTGCATTACAAAGTGAGGCACTGATACGCCCATTAATCCTCTCAAATGATCGCGTAAGCCTGAATTACCTCCTCAATGAGTTAGCGCAAACAGATCATATTGAAGGACTCCAGGTTAAAGACAGGAACGGTGTACTTATAGCCAGAGCAGGTGAGGTATCAGATATCAAACAGGTCCGTCACCTTTTACAGCAAGATAAAAGTATAGGTTCCTTTACACTTTGGCTGAGTCAGGCTCCTACCCGCAAAATGTTAACCAGCCAGCATATCCCACTGCTGATTCTCTCCTGTATGGGCTGTGTATTTGTGCTTCTGGCAATCTGGTTTACAACCCGCCAAACTCCATCCGGTAGGACCTCAAGCCAAGAAGATACCATTAAAGAGCCTCTTGATTTCCCTGCGACCCTCGCACTGGAAACAGAGCAACAAGCCTTTGCAGTTGTCGAGGAAGAAAACACAACCGAGCCCTCTGTAGACAAACCAGCTCAAACAACTAAAAAAGGTAGTGAGAGTAGCGACATAACAAACCATCAGCTTTTTGCGGCTAAAGAAACAGGATTTCAACAAGAAAGTACGGTTACAAATTACCAGGCAGCCGATTTAGTCGACCTGCTAAAACCAGAACCGTCCACTACCCCACAGATGCCTAAATTCGAACACCACCCTCAGGATCTGGAATCTGAACACATTGAAAGACCAGACGAACCTCTGATTTTCGAAGAACAGGATCTCAACATTCAAGCCCCGGCATCACCTGAATCCAATGCCAGCGAAAACCCTCTTTACAAGATGCAGGAAAGAAATGAGAAAGGTGAGCAGCAACTGGAGCTTTACTCCTTTGAACACGAACTAGAATTAATACTGTCTCCTCAGGATGCCATCTACCTGTTTTACATAGATACCCATACCGCCAGCTCCGAAAACATCAGCAGCAAAGAGAAAGATGCGCTGGTTAATGTGTACTTCCATCTAGTGAAGCAGGTTGCGCGCATCTACAACGGCGAAGCTGAGCAACTTGAAAATAACGATATATTGTTAAGATTTGAGCTGCGAGACGATCAAGACAGTCATGGCATCAATGCACTCTGTGCTGCCATATTATTTAATTTACTCTATAAAGGCTTTAATCAATCACGCATTAAAGGCTTTCAGCCTGTACTGAGCCTACAGATGTCGATAGCTCGCGGACATCACAGTCGCTATAACCTTGTACAGGAGGAAGCTCATTTCCTTACCCGTACAACACATAGTAACGAACTGATCAGCCACACAGCTCTTTCTGAAGCGCCTATCATTAAAAAAACGCTGTTGGAGAATTCGGATATTCGAAGGGAAGACGAAGATAAGGTTCTGGTGATGAAACTAACCGCCAAACATCAGGCTCTACTTCAGAAGCAAGCCAACCACCTGCTAACTAAAATATTTAAAAAGTAGATAGCACTTTTCTCTAATTGGGCTAGCTTCAACCGATATCTGTTGTTTATTGATTACAAAAACCCCCTTAAAGAAAGTTCTACAGCTCATCTCTGTTTGCTTACATATTTCCCTGTTGTGAATTCCAATTCACAAAAATCTTATTAAATTGGCGATGGAACATCATGCAGGCATGATGAAACTCTACTGGGGGGAGAGTTGGGGTTATGAGAAAGAAATTAGAATAAAGTTAAAATCAATCACGACATAAGAGTTACCCGTTATTGATGGCAACCCGTCGTTAAACAACTAAACCATTGCTGGCTGATCAAGACTCCCTAAAACAACAACCCAGCTGTTACGCTGGCTCAGTTTGTGAGTCCAGAGCGTCTTCATCCTGAAGATAAACTCCATTTTTACCGCTTTTCTTAACTCGGTACATCCGTTGGTCTGCTGCACGCATCAAGGCCTTAATATCGCGGCCATCATCCGGATAAACCGCGCCACCAACAGAACAGGAGACTTCCAGCCCTTCCTGCAGATGGGCGTAAGTAATATTCATTACTTCAAGGAGTCGCTCAGACAGATTATTCGAAGAAAAATAAGCCTCATCGCCTGTAATAATCAGAGCAAACTCATCTCCACCAATACGAGCAACCAGGTCACCTTGACGAATGGCAATCGACAAACGCGTCGCCACCTCGATCAAAACTTTATCGCCTATTTCATGACCATAAAGGTCATTAACCTTTTTGAAATCATCGACATCAATAAACAAAATGGCAAAGCGCACATCTGGACCTTTTTCCAACTGCAGCTGAGCAGCTTCCATAAAGGCTTTTCGGTTGGCAATGCGAGTAAGGTCGCAGTGATAGGCCTCTTTCTTCATCTCTTCGTGCAGCGTTTCAGCAAGTTCTGCCTGGGCCGCTTTATCTTCCAGAGCTTTTTCCACCCGACGTTTCTCAATACTTAGATTGATCATTCTTACAAAGACATCGTGATAGTGATATGCGGCTAACACAACAAAGGGTAATGCCAACAAACCCACCAGCAAAACATTGATCAGTCCAATCACCTGCTCCTGCATCTGATTGGTTACGTTTTGATGATAAAGGACGTTTTCATCCTGTAACTTGTTCAGAGAAACCAATGCAGGTTGATCATCAATTCGCACCACTACATCAATTTCACCGGGGGAATTAAACGCCTCAACCATCTGAATCGCTACACCCAGATTAGTTTCATAAGTTTCAAACGTATTCCGAATAATGCTTAACGCCTGCCGCTCTTCATTAGCAAGCGTCACAGTTTGGTAGGCATCTATTGCAGAAAAAGTTTCCTTAATATCCGTTTCCAGCTTATTAAGCAGCTCGGGTTCCTGACGCAGAACGTAATTTTTAAAGTTATGGATAAAACCTCCATAACCCACAGCATGATAAATTTTAGTCAGGGAATTATTGCGAGTTTCACTGAACTGACTGTGCTCAATCCAGGTGCTGCGTAACTCGAAGGCGTGGAAAAGCAGATACCCCCCCATTAGGAGCATACCTGAGATCAATGCAGCGACAAGAAAGACAATGCGTGCTTTGAATCTTTTACGTAACAAACTGCCGTCCATGACACCTGCCTTGCAGAGGAATATAGATAATTGTTCAAATAACGACCAATCCTGATCAGCGAACACATTTTATACAGTTCCCAAAATACTACAACTTACTAATTTTTATAAGAGTTTTTCCATTACAAAAAACAAGGTTTATAAAGATACTGCGCCTTGAACGCTTCTAATGAGCATAAGGTCTTGCTAAAGGCTCACCAATAAATACCCCTTGCCCCGGCATAAGAACACTTTTCCAGTAGGCTTCAATCAAAGTGTGACCTTTAAGGTAATAATTCATCACGATGAATGGGTTTGGAAACTTCCCAAGGTGGTTGCAGGGCTCCACAACCGTACCGTAACTACCTGTTGCTCCGGCTTTTAACCACTCAAGCGCACTCATCTGCTTACTGTTAGTAATTTGACCTGCAGACGAAGTGAGATGATCTGCAATTGCTCCGGGAAGGTATTTTTGCTGCTCAATTCCATAAACCGATTTAGCACCTGTGAAGTAGAACATCAGGAAATTGGCTGTCGTAATCTGATCCGGCGTTGTGTGGTATATCTCAATTTGATCCCCAAACGACCTTTCCGCAAAAAGGTAATGTGCTTTCCTAATGTTTCGGGCTGTATCCTGTGTTTTGATCAGAAAGGCCTGGTGCTGCTTGGGAAGCAAACCATCCGCTGCAACGCCCCGATCTATCAATGCCTTCGCTTGAGAAAAGTTATCCGCTGCGAGCATCATTGCAGGCCTGATCGCTAACTGCTCAAAAGGACGACTCAGATCAGAGAGATAAAAATAGGGGCTTGTTTTAGTTCGTTCACAGCTGCTTTTGCAACGGCTGTAGGCTTCGTCAAATCCAAATGTAAACGCCGATGTAATTGACATACATTCAACCCGATAGGTATTTGCCCATGTCAGGGCATAAAACTGCACTTTTTCCGGAGTCGAAGCGTCTACATCTTGTTTTAACTTGAGGAACTCTTGTTTTGACAGTTTATGTCGGGTGGGATCGAAGCTGATTTCAATAATATTCTCATCAGGGATCTTTCTCACCTGCTGATAGTAAGCAGCAATCTCCTGACTCAAAGTATCCTGAGTATTTACAATCACTGCCAACATCTCAGGAGTGACTTGACTGATTTCAGCTGAACTCTCAGAACTGAGATCAGGACTTGCTGAGAGTCCAGCAGCGCTTACAGAAAAGGAGAGCGACAAAGTGCTCGTAACTAGCAGAATAATCAGGCCAATCCAGATCAAACTAAGTTGTTTCCGCTGAATGGCCATCATTAATCTCTCTTTTACAATCCATATACTGAGCATCAATCCATATACTGAGCATATAGGCGCTAGAGGCACAACACGGAGAGGGGTCCGGCCCCTCCGTGTTTTATATTACTCAGATTCTGGTTCAGTACCTGACGCCTGCTCTACGTCCAGGCTATCAACTCTCTGGTAACCCCTAGGAAGTTTGTTACCTCTGCGCCCACGTTCACCTCGATAGTGCTCAACATCGGCAGGTTTCAATTTCAAATGCTGTCGGCCAGCATGGACCATCAGCGTATCTTCCTCAGCAAAACACGCGATAGCAACGACCAGCTCTTCTCTGGCAGCTGCCCTGGCAGATGGAACATTGATAATTTTATTTCCCTTACCCCGGGCCAGCTCCGGCAGATCGGAAACCGGGAATACCAATAAACGCCCCTCATTCGTTACTGCAGCAATCAGATCAGTTTCTGGTTTTGAGACGGCAACAGGCGGAAGTACTTTGGCGTTCTTAGGCAGCGTCAGCGCAGCTTTACCATTTTTAGTCTTACTGGTCAGATCGCCGATCTTAGTAACAAAGCCATAACCTGCATCTGATGCCATAAGGAGTTTATCGGTTTCTTTACCTGCAATAGCCGCATCAATGGTCGAGCCTTTTGGCAAAGTGATACTGCCTGTTACGGGCTCCCCCTGCCCTCTTGCGGAAGGCAAAGTATGTGTATCAATAGTAAAACTTCGGCCGGTCGTATCGATTAGAATCGTTGGCTGGTTACTGCGTCCTTTACAAGCAAGTTTATACCCATCACCGGATTTATAGTTCAGCCCAGACGGATCAATTTCATGCCCTTTGGCAGCACGAATCCAACCTTGTTTCGAGATCACAACAGTCACCGGATCAGCGGTCAGCAGATCTTTTTCACTGAACGCCTGCGCTTCCTGACGTGCGACAATCGGAGAGCGGCGTTCATCACCGTATTTTTCTGCCGCTTCTTCGATCTCCTGTTTGATCAGTTTACGCATCTTCGCATCTGACCCCAGGATACCTTCGAGCTTCTTGCGTTCCTCTTCCAGCTCACTCTGCTCAGACTTGATCTTAAACTCTTCCAGCTTTGCCAAATGGCGCAGTTTCAGATCAAGAATAGCGTCAGCCTGCACATCGGTAAGGCCAAAACGTTTCATCAGCTCCGCTTTGGGCTCTTCCTCGTGGCGGATAATTGCAATCACCTCATCAATATTGAGATATGCAATCATCAAACCTTCAAGGATATGCAAACGATCCTGCACTTTATCTAAGCGATGCTGTAAACGTTTACGCACAATATCGGTACGCCAGCTCAACCACTCAACCAGAATCTGGCGCAAGTTCTTCACCTGAGGGCGCCCATCAATACCGATCATATTCATGTTGACGCGGTATGTACGTTCCAGATCAGTAGAAGCAAACAGATGTGCCATCAGCTGTTCTATATCAACCCGGTTGGAACGCGGGACAATGACCAGACGTGTTGGATTTTCATGGTCTGATTCATCTCTCAGATCACTCACCATCGGCAGCTTTTTCTGCTGCATCTGAGCGGCAATCTGCTCCAGGATTTTTGCGCCGGATACCTGATGAGGCAAAGCAGTAATAACAACCTCACCCTGCTCCTTGCAATACACTGCACGCATCCGCACTGAACCACGGCCGGTTTCATATACTTTTCTCAGATCACTAGGAGAAGTAATAATCTCAGCATCTGTCGGCATATCCGGACCCGGTACAATGCCGATCAAATCTTCCAGCTCTGCACGTGGGTTATCCAGCAGATGGATGCAGGCACTTGCCACTTCACGCAGATTATGCGGCAAAATGTCCGTCGCCATACCTACGGCTATACCCGTTGTACCGTTCAATAGTACGTTTGGCAGCCTTGCTGGCAGAATGGAGGGTTCACGCATAGTGCCATCAAAGTTTGGCACCCAATCGACCGTACCCTGCGCTACTTCAGATAATAGGACTTCGGCGTAAGCAGCCAGACGGGATTCCGTATACCGCATTGCTGCAAATGACTTTGGATCATCCTGAGAACCCCAGTTACCCTGACCATCAACCAGGGGGTAGCGATAGCTGAACGGCTGAGCCATCAATACCATCGCCTCGTAACAAGCAGAATCACCATGTGGGTGGAACTTACCTAATACATCACCCACAGTACGTGCTGATTTTTTATATTTAGCAGTGGCCTTCAGGCCCAGTTCGGACATCGCATAAATTATGCGGCGCTGAACCGGCTTCATCCCATCACCAATATGTGGCAATGCTCGATCCAAAATCACGTACATGGAGTAATCCAGATACGCCTTCTCTGTAAAATCTTTCAGCGACAGCTTTTCAGTGCCGTCTTCAAAGGTGGTTTGTACAGTCATCTTTCCGTTTTACCACTTATCAAAATTCTTATCCCTGTTATAGATACAGAGTTTATGAGGGGTATGCATCTAGAAATCCGCCAGATTACCTTTGGATTCTAACCAGGATTTACGGTCACCGGAGCGTTTCTTAGCCAACAGCATATCCATCACTTCATTTGTTCCATCACCCGCTGCAATCGTTAACTGAACCAAACGACGGGTATCCGGAGTCATGGTAGTTTCCCGCAGCTGTAGAGGGTTCATTTCACCCAGACCTTTGAAGCGCTGTACACCGATCTTGGCATTTTTTCTTTCAGCCCGGATACGCTCCATAATGCCATCACGCTCAGCATCATCCAGCGCATAAAAAACCTCTTTCGCCACATCGATTCTATAAAGTGGCGGCATAGCCACATAGATATGCCCGGCTGCAACCAGTGGCTTGAAGTGTCGAACGAACAGGGCACAAAGAAGAGTCGCGATGTGTAGGCCATCAGAGTCGGCATCTGCCAGAATACACACTTTGCCATAACGTAGTCCGTCCAGATTGTCTGAACCTGGCTCAACGCCAATCGCTACGGATATATCATGAATTTCTTGAGAACCAAGAACCTCACCCGGATCGACTTCCCAGGAATTCAGGATCTTTCCGCGCAAAGGCATGATGGCCTGAAACTCGCGTTCACGGGCCTGCTTAGCTGAACCGCCCGCTGAATCACCCTCTACCAGAAACAGTTCTGAGTCCATAGCCTCAGCACCCGAGCAATCTGCCAGTTTACCAGGCAGCGCAGGTCCTGAAGTCACCTTTTTACGCACAACTTTTTTACTGGAACGCATGCGGCGCTGGGCATTAGAAATGACCACTTCAGCCAGTTTTTCGCCCTCTTCCACATGGCGATTTAGCCAGAGTGAAAAAGCATCTTTAATCGCACCGGAAATAAATGCGGCTATCTGCCGAGATGAGAGTCTTTCTTTAGTTTGCCCAGCAAACTGTGGATCCTGCATTTTTGCAGAAAGTATGTAACAACACTTATCCCAGATATCATCTGCAGTCAGCTTCACACCCCGAGGCAGCAGGTTGCGGAATTCACAGAACTCTCGCATCGCTTCCAACAAACCGGTGCGCAGGCCATTAACATGTGTACCACCCTGTGCAGTTGGAATCAGGTTAACGTAACTTTCACACGTCACCTCACCGCCTTCTGGTAACCACTGGATGGCCCACTCAACCGCATCTTCTTCACCCTGAAGTGAACCGGAGAAGGGCTCAGCAGGAAGCACTTCAAATACCTGTGTTGTGCCTTTTAGATAATCAATCAGGCCATCTTCATAAAACCACTCTTCTTTCTCGCGCTTTGCACCCGTGAGATCGGTGAAAGTCATTTTCAGGCCCGGGCAAAGAACCGCTTTAGCCCGCAAGTTATGTTTTAGCCGGGTAACACTGAATTTATGCGAGTCAAAGTAGCCTGGATCCGGCAGGAATCTTACCGTAGTACCGGTGTTGCGTTTGCCACAGGTGTCGATCACTTCCAGATCAGAAACTTTTTCTCCATCCGCAAAACCAATACGGAAAACCTGACCATCACGACGGACCTGCACCTCGAGTAATTTTGAAAGCGCATTGACCACTGAAACCCCTACCCCGTGCAAACCACCAGAGTAGTTGTAATTATCATTGTTGAACTTGCCGCCAGAATGAAGCTTCGTGAGGATGAGTTCAACACCACTAACGCCTTCCTCAGGATGGATATCCACCGGCATACCACGGCCATCATCCGACACCGTTAGAGAATGATCTTTATTCAGAATGACATCGATCTGTTTGGCGTGACCGGCCAGTGCTTCATCCACTGAGTTATCAATTACTTCCTGAGCAAGATGGTTCGGCCGATCAGTTTCCGTATACATTCCCGGACGGCGTTTTACCGGGTCCAGACCACTGAGAACTTCTATGGAATCCGCATTATATTGCTTGGACATTAACTCTTATTCCTGTCTCTAACTATGTGTCATTCAAATTCAATTGAGCTGTGGTTCCGGCAGTTCTATACGACCCTCGGAAAAAGCCATAATTGCGGGAATTACGTTTTCAAACTGCTCAAAACCGTGACATCCACCCTGTTGCACAAACTGGGTTGACTCAGAAAACTTTACTACCGCCTCACGGTAATCCAGTGTTTCATCTGCAGTCTGCACCATCAACAGATAAGCTTCCGGTTTTTTAATCTCTTTACAGTGAATATTCAACAGCTGCTGCAGGTGATCTTCTGTAAGCTCATAGGATTCACCACTATACAAATTCTGATTAATTCCGAGATATTGAGGCAACAATTCAAAGGGCCTTACCGATGGATTAATCAATACTGTCCGCACGTTGTTATAGTGCTCTGTCAGCCAGGTGCTGTAATACCCACCCAAAGAGCTACCGAGCAGTATAATTATGCGGTTCGGATACTGTTCAACAATTTCCTGTAACTGTTTCATTGCCTGGGCAGGCCAGTGCGACAACTCAGGTACAAGAATCTGATCAGCCCTGCCCTGATCCTGCATATATTGCAGAAACAATTGGGCTTTCATTGATTTTGGCGAGCTATTGAAGCCATGGACGTAGATAAAAAGTGGCGTCGTCATTTTTTCCCTCTGCGGAGAAGTTACCGGAGCTGGCAACGAGGCGCAATAGGCCACATGAGTTATACCGGTAAACGCCTTACTTTTTGTGTGATAGTACCATCGTCACAGAGCTCATAGGTTGCATATGCAGGCCCGGAAAGTTCTTGATTATCTTCTGTTTCAGGTCGTTCAGTACGAGATTTAAATTGAGCGGCAGTGGCCGGAGCAGAGAACAGTTTTACCCCATCTCTTTCCAGCGCCCAGGTTTGATGTACGTGACCAAACACCACACCCTTAACCTGTGGGTAACAGTTAACAGTACTCCAGAACTGATCAGCATTAGCCAACATAATGCTATCCTGCCAGCGACTGTTTACACTGACGGGATTATGATGCAACACTAACAGTATATTCAGTTCCTCCGCAGCCTCATCCAGCTCGGTACGCAGGAATTGTAGTTCTGGCTCAGATAGAGCTCCTCCACCTCTGCCATCCGGCATTGAAGTGCTGTCTAACATCAATATCCGCCAACCACTCAGGTCTATGCTTTTTGTACCGTACCCTTGTTCTGCAAACCTGAACATCTCTCCGGAGAGATCATGATTTCCTGGTATCCAGTAGCAGGGATAAACTAATTGCTGTAGATAGTCAGAAAGCCGGGTATAAGCAGGAATAGAGTGATGGCTAAGGTCGCCGGTCAGCAACAACATATCAGCATCTTCCGCTCCCAAATGGTTCAGGACAGAGAGGAAACGCTGCTCCGGGTTCACTCCGCGCATCTCAATATCGGGGGTCTCCTGCAGATGCATATCCGTTACTTGCAGAACACGCAGACACACTTCAGCCACTGAAGACAGGCTCCATGGTGTGACCATGACTAAGGCATTCGCTCAGCCACTCTCCCAGATACTCGTTTAATTGCAGCTTTTCATCGGGCAGATGCATATTGTCATTTGGGTACGGGTATACCCCTGACAGCTGTTTACGTTTTTGCATGCAGATCACCTCCGCCATTGCAGCATCATGGTAGAGGCGCACGACCAAGCCTTGCGCTTCCAGCCAGGGAGAGGTCTGATCGTAACTGTGGGTAACCAGAATGGTGGTCGTATATTTAAAACGTTCATCTACTTTAAGGCGTAAAAAAGCCTGATGTTCAGGCCAACTGACCTGAAACTCACGCTCATCACACTGATCCAGATCCGGTAACAGTTTCATCAGCCGAGCATAGTTTGCCTCGCACTGTGCCATCTGCCGGGTCAGGTCCGGAACATATTTACGCTTCATAGAACGACCATATTTATTTTTTCCAACGCCCTAGCAGCTCTTCTTTATTAAGCTGTAACCACTGCAATGCAATGATTGCGGGGGCATTATTAATTTTACCTGATTTTACCAAACTAAACGCATCCTTAGCTGACAAGGTATGTACTTTGATATCTTCACCCTCATGAGCAAGGCCATGAATCCCTTCAACACCCTCAGAATCCACCTGCGCACAAAGCAGGTCGATATACTCTCTGGTGCCTCCTGAACTGGGTACAAAACGGGTGATCGGAACCACCTCACCTATATCGGTACCCGCCTCTTCCTGGGATTCACGTCTGGCGACATCTTCAGCCGTTTCACCGGGTTCGACAATGCCTGCTACCAATTCCAGAAGCCAAGGTCCATCAGCGCTATCATAGGCTCCGACCCGGAACTGCTCCACCAGTACAACCACATCTCTGTCGGCGTCATAAAGAAGCACACAGACCGCATCATCACGGTAAAAGAGCTCCCTCTGAATGCTGATTTTCTCGCCTGAGAATGTCTTATGGCTCAGATGTAATTTATACATCTTGAAAAAACCGTTATACAAAGTTTCCTTCTGCTCCAGACAGAAATCATCTTGGTTAAATTCAGGTTTCCATAGTTCTGACATTCGCTTGATCCGCATCATTCTTCTGTAAAGTACTCACTATAACAACAGCTGGTCATAAAGCCTTACTCGCATATATAATTGTATAGAATATATTTATATTAATTATTTATATAATTTTATGACTTATTGAGGCCCACGAATGCAGCGGCTGGAAGAAACTTTTCCTCTGATTAAGTGGCTTACTTCCTATCGGAAAGAAACCTTCATCAGTGATCTGGTGGCCGGCGTTATTGTTGCGATAATGCTTGTTCCACAAAGTATGGCTTATGCCATGCTCGCAGGACTTCCTCCGGAACTTGGACTGTATGCCAGCATTCTCCCACTGCTCATTTACTCTCTGTTAGGAAGTAGCAGAACTCTAGCAGTCGGGCCTGTTGCCATCGCTTCTTTGATGGTGAGTACAACTGTCAGCCAGGTTGCCGAACAAGGCAGTACGGACTATATCAATGCGGCAATCAACCTCTCTTTTTTGGTCGGTATTATTCTTCTTTTTCTAAGAGCTCTGAGGCTGGGAGCTATTGTAAACTTCATCAGTCACTCTGTTCTCTCCGGTTTCACCAGCGCAGCAGCAATCGTGATTGCGATCAGTCAGTTTAAATATTTACTGGGCCTTGATCTGCCTAGAGAAAGCGGTATTCACAACAGCCTTGAAGGTATTTTTAAATCACTCAGTGGCAGCAATATGATGACGGTGTGTCTTTCTTTATCCGGCCTTCTGTTGCTGTGGTTTTGTAAGGAAAAACTCTGCTGCCAACTGCAAAAGCTGGGATGGCGGGACTGGATAGTCCAACCAATCTGCAAAGCGGGGCCTATGTTTGCCGTTGCACTAGGCTCAATAGTGGTCTGGCTTTTCTCCCTCGACAGAACCTTTGAAGTAGATACTGTGGGAATGATCCCTCAGGGTTTACCTTCTCTCACCGCTCTCTCTATCGATCTTGAGTTATGGCGACAGCTATTTGTTCCCGCCTTGCTGATTGCTCTGATCGGATTTATTGAAAGCGTCTCCGTGGGGACCACACTGGCCAGTAAACGGCAGGAAAGAATTGATCCAAATAAAGAATTAATTGCTCTGGGTATGGCAAATTTTGGCGCCGCCTTCAGCGGTACCTACCCCGTTGCTGGAGGTTTTGGCCGCTCTATGGTTAATTTCAGTGCAGGAGCGCAAACAACGGTTGCATCTGTGATCTGCGCAGTCCTGGTGGGAATTACTGTCGCCTTTTTCACGCCTCTGTTTTATTTTTTACCCAAAGCTATTCTCGGGGTGGTTATCATTATGGCGGTGCTTCCACTTATTGATATGAAAGCTTTTCTTCAGTGCTGGAAGTTTAATAAAGCCGATGCACTGACGCTGCTTGCAACCTTTATTCTGGTGCTGTTTATTGGGGTTGAATTAGGCATTTTATGCGGAATAAGCCTCTCTATTATTCTTTTACTCTATCGCTCCAGTCAGCCACATATTGCTATTGTCGGACGGGTTGGAGAATCGGCGCATTTCCGTAATATAGAACGTCATAGCGTAATCACTGACCAATCCACACTTGCCATCAGGATTGATGAAAGCCTGTATTTTGCAAATACACGTTTTGTAGAAGAGTTTGTTCTGGAGCAATGTGTTAAACACAGCGAGACAGAAAATGTTGTCCTGATCTTCACCGCTGTGAATTTTGTAGATGCCAGTGCCTTAGAGACGCTTGAGCAGCTCGTTACCAACTTGCGTCAGGAAGGCATTACCCTTCATCTGTCGGAAGTCAAAGGTCCTGTGATGGACCAGCTCAGAAATACTCACTTCCTGGAACTTCTGGGAAATGGAAAAGTGTTTTTTACTACAGATCAGGCAATGAAAGAGCTCGCCGGTATCTGAACAGATCAAGCGCGCCTCTGCTCACCGACTTCCTCTTCCGGCAGGTTGCTACAACGACGCCGTGAGACAAACAAGGAGCTTGTCGCGGTTCTCTTAGCTTCTTTCTTAGCCATCGCTGCCAGTTCAGCCACTTCGTGATAGCTGCCACAACGATAAGGATCTGGATGTACAACGCCAATCGCCAAACCAAGTAATGGAAAAAAGGTTCTGTTACCCTGCCTGTCAGTTGCCCAAAGCCCTTCATGTTGAAGATCTTTCGGTGCGTAGAGCGACCTGACCTCTTCATCAAACTGCTTTAGGATCCTCTCACATGAGAGTTTCCAATCCGGTGCGCGGAAGATGACAACAAAATCATCCCCTCCCACATGACCAATAAAGTTATCTGTACGTTTAGCATGCAGTGTCAAAAGCTCACCCACCAACCGGATAACCTCATCACCTTTCGAATAACCGTAACAATCATTAAATGGTTTGAAGTTATTCAAATCAAAATATGCGATATAAAAGTCTTCGGTGCGCTCCAGCAACCTTTCCACTTCATGATTGATCGGTACATTACCCGGCAGCATTGTCAGAGGATTTGCATACTTCGCATTCTGAATCTTCAGTTCGGTAATACGCTTCAGCAGATCCCTTAAGTTCCCCATACCCAGATAACAACCATCCTGAGTAATAATAATATCCTGAAGCAGGGCATGGTGTTCCTGATCAGTTACCAGCCTTGAAACCTCAACCAGACTTAAATCCCTTTCTACCAGCAACACCTGCTCACAAAGTATGCGTGAAGCGGGCTTTTTCTCATACAGCGCACGACCATACTGGGTTGAGAACAGCTCCAGTAAGTCTGACTTTTTCACCACTCCCAACGGGGTTCCCTGATCAACTACCGGTAAAGAAGCCAGATCCGGATTGGCCATAAATTGTTCACTAACGTACAAAACCGTATCAGAGGGTGCGATTGCTGGGGTTTGACGAAGCAACGACTGGGCGGTCTCAGAATGGATCATGCCGGAAAGGCTATCACTCACCTCAACAGCGTCATTTCTGTTGAGCATATTCCAGGAAACCTGAGGCTCAGGGCTTGGGTAACCCAGATAGAAACCTTGTCCATATGTGATACCCAACTCTAATAAAACTTCCGCTTCCTCCTGACGCTCTATTCCCTCTGCAATCACCTTACAACCCATCACATTACTGATATTGCAGATAGCTCTAACAAACTCGCGCTTAACCGGCTCACGGTCAATTTTTGCAACGAAATGGCGGTCGATCTTCACGTACTCAGGCTTTAACTCAGACCAGAGTTTCAGCCCTGAGTAACCTGTCCCAAGATCATCAACTGCAACCTGAAACCCCATACTGCGGTAATACTGAACAGCGCTGTTCGATAAACCATGTTGATCAAAAGGGTGCTGCTCAGATATCTCTATGACAATATCCTGAATTGAGATACCCAGCTCCTGAAGCAGATCAGATGTGAAGCCTTCTGTGTGTTCTGGCGTTCCAAGCAAGGAAGCACTGATATTGAGAAAGAGTTT
Organism: Neptuniibacter sp.; assembly: GCA_050633685.1. Taxonomy (GTDB): domain Bacteria; phylum Pseudomonadota; class Gammaproteobacteria; order Pseudomonadales; family Balneatricaceae; genus Neptuniibacter. Next base: position 207,956 of record JBOEHA010000024.1, read on the forward strand.
GCCTCCTGACTTCAGCTCAGCAAACTTTTCCAGAGAACAACGACGACACAACAACTCAAGCGTATGCAGCAGGTTATTTTCTATCGCCGTCTGAAAAAGAGCACCCGGCGAAGCCATAACGCTACCAGCAGGACCTCTAATCAACGCTTCATGACCGATGACCTGGCCTTTTTTTAGATCAACAATGGGCTGAAAGTGGGGATATAAAGCTTCTGACTCCAGAATTTCCAGAAGCATTTTACGACGCGTTTCTGCGCTTACCTCTTCGGACGCCAACAACATAGAACAACCTATAGTATTCGAACCAAGGCCCCAGACTACTGAGTTGTTATGACATTTGAGTGAAATTATTTATAGATCAGACAGCAATAGACAATCCCAAATTCAAGCCTGCGAGAACTGTCGCAACAGCTGAATTTCATCCGTCCAGATGGTTTCATCAATGGTTTCCAGTATCAGAGGAATACCTCTGAAACGATCATCCTGCATAATAAACCGAAATATCTCCAAACCGATCTCTCCCTGACCCAGGCTGTGATGGCGATCCAGATTTGAACCCAAGCCACCTTTGGAGTCATTCAGATGCATCCCTTTCAGATATTCAAAACCAACGATCTGCTCAAACTGCTCAAAAACCTCTGCACAGTGCTCCTGCGTACGGATATCATAACCAGCGGCAAACATATGGCAGGTATCGATACAAACCCCTACGCGGCTTTTGTCCTCAACCTGATGAATAATTTCTGCCAGCTGTTCAAAACTGTATCCGAGATTACTACCCTGCCCCGCCGTGTTTTCAATAACAGCAATCACTGAATCTGTTTGCGCGATCGCCCAGTTCAATGAATCAGCAATTCTGGAAAGACATTCTGGTTCAGAAATTTTGCGCAGATGACTACCGGGATGGAAGTTAAGATAAACCAAACCCAACTGTTCACAGCGCTGTATTTCATCCAGAAATGCCTCACGTGATTTCTGTAAAGCTTCTGGTTCAGGATGACCCAGATTTATCAGATAGGAGTCATGGGGCAGGATTTGGTCCGGGTTTAAATTATTCTCAGAACAATTCTTTTTAAATGCCTGAATCACATCTTCTTCAAGTGACTTAGCCTGCCAACGGCGCTGGTTCTTAGTAAAGAGTGCAAACGCATTTGCACCTAAAGCAGCCGCATTTAAAGGAGCGTTGTGCACTCCTCCGGAAGCGCTGACATGAGCACCGACAAAATAAGGAAGCATATTTATACCGTTAGACAGTTAAGAGAAAATCACTTGGATGAAGTTATATTTGTGAACTGTAAAGACTATTCAATATCCGATCCAGTTCAATAATCAGCTCACTGCTCACTTCATGCAGCTCAGTTTGATAAGCAGAAGCTTTATCCAATTCCTCACGCTCAACCGCTTTCTGGATTTCAACTCCGCAGTGATGTACCTGCTGGTGCAGATCAGACAGAAGAGCACTGACCCCATCAGGGTAGCGGTACTTACCCTCTTCATCCCACCATTGACCAAAACGACATTGATGTGGACTTAATGGCGGCAAAGGCAGATCAGGGTTTGCAATATAACGATCCAAAGTTCTTACCCAGGCTCTATGCTCCACCTCAGCAAACAAGATAGCCAGATCTTCGCGACGCACTCGCGATTGTATTTGCCACTGTTCCGGCGGATGCCAGGAACTTACCCAATCCAGAACCTGACTGGCAGGCATCGGTTTCGCAATCGCGTACCCTTGAGCAAGGTCGCAACCAAGGCGTAGCAGGAACACGCCTTGCTCTATTCGCTCAACCCCTTCCGCAACCACTTTGCGGCGGAAAGCAGATGACATTCCCATGACGCCTTCCAGAATTGCCATATCGTCCGGGTCATCCAGCATATCCCGCACAAAGGAGCGATCTATTTTTAAAACCTCAGCTGGCAAATATTTGAGATAAGTAAGGGATGAGTAGCCAGTACCAAAATCATCCAGCGCAAAGCTTACTCCAATCTCTTCGCACCCACGCATCACCTCTGAAACCAGATTTATATCCTGCAATGCACTACTCTCAAGTACCTCTAACTGGAGTAATTCAGGCTCGATATCTGGAAACTCGCAAAGAACGTCATCTAACTTTTCAACAAACCCCTGCTGAAGCTGACTGCCAGCCACATTGACACTGACCTGGAAAGGAGCACCTTCTCTGGTCCAATCACTGATTTGGGATAACGCACTGCGAATGACCCAATCACCAATTTTATTAGTCAGTTGATGATTCTCCATTCCAGTTAGAAATTCACCTGGCAGGAGCAAGCCTTTATCTGGATGATTCCAGCGCAAGAGGGCTTCCATCCCGATCACTTCACCACTGTGCATATTCACTTTAGGCTGATAATAGAGTTCAAACTCCTGATGCCGCAGTGCGCGTTCAATATGCTCGTCACTTTCCGATTGACCACGAAGGCTGCGGTCATTCTCAGTATCAAATAAGAAATAACGATTTTTGCCATTCAGCTTAGCCTGATACATCGCCTGATCAGCCTGCCTGAGAAGCTGATCTGGAGCGATCTCATCGGATTGAGGGTAAAAGGTTACTCCTAAACTCGCGGACACCTGAAGAATAAAGTCTTCATGCATAATCGGCTGCGAAGTTGCCTGCAACAACCTATCCAACATAGGTACCGCTGCATAGCTGTTATCCAGATCACTTAAGACCGCAACAAATTCATCCCCTCCAAGTCTGGAAATAGTATCCCCTTCCCTGAGATGGCTCTGAATTCGATTGCCAATAGCGATCAGGAGTTTGTCGCCCACTTCATGGCCGTAGGTGTCATTCACCTCTTTAAATCCATCCAGATCGATATACACTACCGCGACTTGTTGCTTGCGCCTGTGGCACTGACTCATCGCTTGTTTCAATCGATCGGTCAACAGTGAGCGGTTCGGCAAACCAGTAAGTGGGTCGTAGTATGCACTGTGTTCCAATTTTTGCTGTTGATCTTTCTGCAACGTGATATCTGCACACACACCGACCCATTTATAAGGATGCCCCTCCTCATTAATCATCGGCAGGGCCCGATCACTCCAGTAACGGTAGCGACCTTGTGAATCCGCAATACGGTACTCATAATGAATCGGTTGGGTTGACTCACGATGCCTTTCAACAGCATCTGCAAGCTGCTCAACATCCTCTGGATGAATTAATTCCAACCAGGCTTGAATCTGGTGAGAAACCTTCCCCTTTGGAAAGCCCAGCATGGCATCCACATCGCCAAACCAGGTCAATGTATCTGATGCCACATCCCACTCATAAATAAGATCATAGGCTGCTTTGCCCGCCATTTTAAAACGCTGCTCACTCTCTCTGAGTGCCGATTCAGACGATTTAATATCGGTGATATCTACAGAAATACCACATAAAGCGTAGATTTCACCATGTTCATTCCGAAGCGGTAATTTTGTGGACTGATACGTTCGGGTGATACCTGTCTCTGGGACAGTATTCACCTCAATAGCATGGAAGGTCTCTCCTTTATCCAATACCAACCGGTCATTTTTAATAATGTTCGCTACTGTCTCTTCATCAAAAAATTCATCATCTTTAGACCCGATAATATCGTCCATTCCGACTCGCCATAGATCTCTGACAGCCTGATTAGCAAAAAGATAACGCCCCTCAGTGTCTTTGAGATAAATAAAGGCATCGACATTATCGAGAATGGTGCTTAGGCGCTCTTCACTTTCTGCAAGGTCATGCTGTGTCGCGATTAAATCCGTAATATCCTGAGCTATAACCAGAATCTGATTCTGGCCGTCTATCCCTTTAAACGGTTTCTTGACTGATTTGAAATGACGAATCTCACCGGTTTTAGCATCCTTACTATCTTCATAAACGACTTCGGTCTCGCCTTTCTCCATGATTTTCAGAACATTCTGGCGGAAAAATTCAGCCATCTTCGAAGGCACACCAAAATCACCATCATGTTTGCCAACCATCTGTTCCGGTGTTGTATTGTAGAGTTTAGCCACCGTTTCATTGGCCAACAGAAAGTTCCCATTTTGATCTTTCAAAACCAAAACATCTGGCATTTCATCAACCACTGTACGAAGAAGACTCTCTCGCTCATGCAGTGAATCGAGTGAACTGGCTAACTGTTTACGAGATCGTTCGGCACTTTTTAGCGCTCTTGACGCTGTATCCAGTGATCGATTGATAACGAGAAAAGAGATAAATACGATTAAAGCGGCAATCATGTAACCTATTCGCCACGGCCACATATATTCTAAGGGGGAAATCAGAGGGGATTTTGAAACTGCTGCCAATTGCCAGGAACCTGAAGGAAACTTAATCTCTGTAAGCACAGGATCTTGGTGGAATATATTCTCACGCCCAAAAAACACCTTACCTGCTGCACCTTCCGCATCATATCCACGAATAGCAATTTCGATCGGTAATTCCGGATCTGTTAAACCACTTTTTTCATACAGGCGATCTTGATCAACCAGTGCATTCACAACTCCCCAGAATCGCTTCTCAGCATTACCTTCGTTTAGGAAGACTGGCATTCTGGCAATAAACGCCACGCCTCCTTCAACTAGGTTAACGGGTCCGGCCAACACCCATTTCCCGGTGTCACGAGCTTTTAAAACCGCCGCGCTCTGTTCTGGATGGGTCTCTAAATTAAGCCCCATTGCCGCTTCATTATTTTTTAACGGATAGAGCAAACGAATAACCAAATCCGGGGCAGCAGAGAGTATTATCAAACTCGAATCTGGATGGATCAATTCCTGACCGAGCCTGGCAAACAATGGCTGATCAATTTCCGGGTTATAGGCCACAATCGCAACCAACCCTTTAACCAACAGCAAATCACTGTTTAGATGAGTTTCTAAACTGTTTCGGACATCGTACAAATGGGATTGCAACGCTGAACGATTTTGAACTGTCCAACGTTCTTGATTGAAGGCTTCCAGAAAATATGCGCCAAGCAACAGAACGCCTAAAAGCAGGAGGTTAGAAAAGAATGTTCTTGATTTAATAGGCTTCATAATAAACCTGAACGACAGCGAACTCTGCATCTATGCATCGAACACTACAAAATCGTCAATTCGCTAATCCTGTTTTTCCCGTATCCTTTATTGGATTGGAAAGGCGAAATTTAAGCAATCCGTTTGATGATTATAGTTTACATGCCCCGCCTAAACAGTCATCAAACTGCATATCTTCAATTTCCTGCCGGCTTTCCTGAGCAACTTTTAAGCGCTTGAGCATTTCACCTTCCTGAGATTGATTTTCCTCAACACCCGCTTTCTCAAACACATTAAGCAAAAGGTTTAATTCATCCAGAGTAAATTCATTCATCTTTTTTCCTATAAATCAGATTGCCAATAGATGTTGCACCAATAGCTGCACACTTCTTTTGCCACGAAATTCGTTTACGTCGAGCCGATACAAAACTCTGACCCGGGTTACTGACTCATTGGGCCAGAGCCCCATATCAGAATTAAAATGGATGGCATCGAGTGCCAGCCCGGAATCTATCTCCATCAACACCATTTTCAGGTGACGCTGCCCAACAACTCGCTGTTGCAACAATGCGAATTCACCTTCAAACAAGGGTTCGGGGAATTGATGGCCCCAGGGGCCAGAATCTCTTAACAATTCAGCCAATTCAATAGTCATATCGGCAGCGTTCAGAGATCCATCAGTCAAAACCTCCTGCTGTAGATCAGCTTCAGATAACTGGTTCCCCACTTCACTAGCAAAAGCTTTTTTGAATAGTTCCAGATCACCTTCATGGATGGTCAGGCCTGCTGCCATGGCATGACCACCAAACTTCCGTAGCAATTGAGGATGTTTAGCGGCAATAGCGTCCAGACCATCACGAACATGAAAGCCCGGGATTGATCGTGCTGATCCTTTCAGCTCTCCCTCATCTCCCTGAGCAAATGCGATAACCGGTCGATGCACCTTATCTTTTATCCGGGATGCAAGAATACCAATTACCCCTTGATGCCATTCTGGCTCATACATTGATAAACCATAGGGCAAGCTCTCATCGTCCAGCTTTAAGCCATTTAATAGCTCAAGCGCCTGCTGCTGCATCTCCTGCTCAATCCCTTTACGCTCCTGATTCAAATCATTCAGCGTTACTGCCAACTCTTTTGCTTTTTGCTCATCCTCGGTTAGCAGGCATTCAATGCCGATCGACATATCTTCCAGACGACCTGCTGCATTCAATCTGGGTGCGATTGCAAATCCAAGATCTGAAGCGGTTACTTTATGCTGCTGCCTGCCAGAATATTCGATCAGAGCTGTCAGCCCCGGCCGGCAATAACCGGCTTTAATTCTCTGCAAACCCTGGTGAATCAGAACCCGGTTGTTCTGCTCCAGTGGCACCACATCCGCTACAGTGCCTAAGGCGACCAAGTCCAGTAGATGAGCAAGGTTAGGTTGTTTTATTCCCTTTTTTTCAAACCAACCTTTCCCTTGCAATGCTCTCCGCAAGGCGATCATCACATAAAAGATCACCCCGACACCGCAGGTAGACTTCGCAGCAAAGTTACAATCAGGCTGATTGGGGTTTACGATTGCACAAGCTTCAGGCAGCTTCTGTCCAGCAAGATGATGATCCGTAACAATAACATCCAGATTCGCAAGATTGGCAGCCGCTACGCCATCCACACTGGATATACCGTTATCTACGGTAATAATAAGATCCGGTTCCTGCTTGAGCACTTCAACAACAATTTCCGGACTCAAGCCATAACCATATTCAAATCGGTTTGGGACCAGATAACCCACCTCGGCAGCACCCATCATTCGCAGGGCCAATACAGCAACCGCCGTACTGGTCGCGCCATCACAATCAAAATCACCGACGATAACGATTTTCTGATCTTTCTCCAGCGCAACCAATAAACGCTCTACGGCCCGGTCCAATCCGGTTAAACCACTGTCGGGTAAAAGTTCATTCAGGTTACGACCTAATCCACTTAAATCATGGATACCGCGACTGGCATAAACTCTTGCCAGGATGGAATTCACCTGTTTGAAAACCGGCAACGAGCTATCCGGTGCCGGGCGCTGAACAATATTTAATTGCTTCATCTGTTGTTAGATTACTCAGATCGGGGAGTGGGTAAAAGTTCGGTGGTTTTGTCGGTCAAATAGTAGACTAATAACCCTATCCACTCACGAGTGGCCGTTTTGAAATCATGCATATTCCAGGTTAAATCCGGTCGTATACGATCCTCTCCGGTGCGAAAATCTACAGGATACGCCATGATATTAATCCCTGCATTTCGGAACACACCCATCGACCTAGGCATATGAAATGCCGAGGTGACTAACAACCATTTATCCTGATTTTCAGCATACTGTTCAATTAACTTTTTCGTGTAAATCGCGTTTTGGAAGGTATTTCTAGAGTCCCGTTCTACAATTAAACGCTCTCTTAAATTTTGCTGTTCCAACCATTGGCTTGCAACATCTCCACCACGATATTCCGGACGTAGAAGCGAGCCAGACCCACCCGTAAAAATAACTTTGGCGTCTGGGTATTGTTTCAAAAGCTGTGGTACCACCATTAAGCGTTCAGCTGCAGAGTTGAATTGTGGAGAACCATGAATCGCTGATAGTTCAGCGTCCTCTCCGCCACCTAAAACAATTATTCCGGCAATCGAATCTGGCAGCGTCGCGGGCATAAACTGACTTTCAAGAGGGCGCAGTAGATAGTTGCCCACAGGAAAAAAACTGATGATTACAAGCATCAGTACTGATAACCATACCAGCAACACACCCAGAAACCTTTTCCAAAGCAACAAGCCAAGAACTAACATCAATAACAGAAAATGATCAGGCTGGGCGATCGTCCAGAACACTTTGGAAAGTGTGAAAAAAATATCGGTCATGGGCTGTTCCTAGCTACACATCAGTTCCAGACTATATAAACAAAAAAACCCGGCACTTTCGCACCGGGTTTTGAGAGTATCACAATCCTGTCGGAATTCACTCAGTATGCACGTGACTCGCAATAAACTGCTGAACAGTCGCCAGATCGTTATCCAGCACTTGCAGTTTTTCTTCACGCTCAAACAGATCTGTCATATGTGCTGGCAGCTGCGGTGATTCTATACCCGCTTTAACAACAGGCTCTGGGAATTTCACCGGATGTGCAGTCGACAACGTGATCATAGGCACAGAAGTGTCACGATTACATTCACGCGCGGCCTTAACACCAATTGCTGTATGCGGGTCTAACAGGTATTCGGTTTCAGCATACACCTGTTTAATCACATCACAGGTTGTTTCATCATCGACAGCATAGCTATCGAACAGTTCGCGTACTTTCTCCCAACGCGCAGGATCCAGCTCGACAGACTCTTTCGAGAAACGCGCCATCAGGTCATTGATCTCGTCGCCATTACGACCGTAAACATCAAACAGCATACGCTCGAAGTTAGAAGAAACCATGATATCCATAGAAGGAGACAGTGTGTGCACCAGCTCACCTTTAGACATGTCGTTACCGGATATAACACGGTGCAGAATGTCATTCTTATTGGTTGCTACCACCAACTGCTTAACCGGCAAGCCCATCTGCTTCGCCAGATAACCAGCAAAAATATCACCGAAGTTACCGGTAGGCACAGAGAAGCTCACTTCACGGTGAGGACCACCCACAGCCAGAGATGCAGAGAAGTAATAAACGATCTGCGCCATGATACGCGCCCAGTTGATCGAGTTTACCGCACCCAGCTTCATGCCCTTAAGGAAGTCCTGGTTAGCAAAGCTGTCTTTTACCATCTGCTGACAATCGTCGAAGTTACCTTCCAGAGAGATGTTGAAAACATTCTCTTTGATGATTGTAGTCATCTGGCGACGCTGAACTTCGGATACGCGGTTATGTGGATGCAGGATAAAGATATCCAGATGCTTACTGTGACAGCAGCCTTCAATCGCTGCAGAACCCGTATCACCAGAAGTAGCACCCATAATGACCAGATGTTCACCGCGTTTTTCCAACGCATAGTCCATCAGACGGCCCAGCAACTGCAAGGCAAAATCTTTGAACGCCAGAGTAGGACCGTGGAACAGTTCCAGAACCCACTCGTTGGTACCCAGCTCTTTCAGAGGTGCCACTGCAATGTGATTGAAACCTGCATAGGTCTCATCAATCATCTGCTTCAAGTCAGCATCTTCAATGCAATCATCCACAAAAGGTTTGATCACCTTATACGCCAGCTCGTTATATGGCAGACCCGCCCAGGAAGCGATCTCTTCTTTGCTGAACGTTGGCAGAGTTTCTGGTACGTACAGACCACCATCACTTGCCAATCCCGCCAGCAGGACCTCTTCAAAGTTCATTGCCGGAGCCTGACCCCGGGTAGAGATATATTTCAAGGGGTATACTCCTTAACCTTCAAAATGCTCAACACGGATACGAGTCACGCTACCACTGATCTCTTCCAGAGCTTCGATCTGTTCAATAGCATCGTTCACTTTCTGCTCCAGAACAGTCTGAGTCAGAATGATCACTGGCACCTGATCTTCAGAAGTTTCCTTCTGAATGATTGCTTCAATATTAATATCCTGAGCACCCAGAATACTGGTCACTTTTGCCAACACACCCGGTTTTTCCAGCGCATTCATGCGCAGATAGCATGCAGACTCTGTCTGCTCTACAGGAAGAATAGGAGCATCAGACAATTCTGATGGCTGGAACGCCAGATGTGGCACACGATTGTCACGATCAGCCGTCAGGGTACGAACAACATCGACAATATCAGCAACCACAGCAGAAGCGGTTGGTTCAGCACCCGCGCCTGCACCGTAATACATAGTCTGACCTACAGCGTCACCATCTACGAGAACAGCGTTCATAACGCCATTAACGTTTGCGATCAAAGCAGACTCAGGAATCAGTGTCGGGTGTACACGCAGCTCAACACCGCTTTCCGTACGACGGCTGATACCCAGATGTTTAATACGGTAGCCCAGTTCTTCTGCATACTGCACATCTTCACGGGTGATTTTGCTAATCCCCTCTGTGAACGCTTTCTCAAACTGCAGCGGCACACCAAATGCAAGAGAAGCCAGGATTGTCAGCTTGTGTGCAGCATCGATACCTTCAACATCAAAAGTTGGATCAGCTTCAGCATAACCCAGCTCTTGAGCTTCTTTCAGAACGTCATTGAAGTCACGACCTTTGTCGCGCATCTCTGTCATGATGAAGTTGCCAGTGCCGTTGATGATACCAGCCAACCAATTGATTTTGTTGGCAGAAAGGCCTTCACGCATCGCTTTAATAATTGGAATACCACCGGCAACAGACGCTTCAAAAGCGACCATCACGTTCTTTTTCTGAGCCGCTTCGAAGATCTCATTACCATGGACAGCAATCAGTGCTTTATTGGCTGTAACAACATGCTTACCATTTTCAATGGCAGTCAATACCAGCTCTTTCGCTACATCATAGCCACCGATCAGCTCGACAATAACATCAATTTCCGGGTTTTTTGCAACCTCGAAAATATCGTCGGTAATCTGCATGCCTTTGGTGTCACAATCCGGATTAGTATGACGCGCACCAATCTCTTCTACGATAATTTTACGTCCTGCCCGACGAGCAATCTCATCGGCATTACGCTTAAGCACATTGAAAGTGCCACCGCCGACCGTACCTAATCCACAGATACCTACTTTAACCGGTTTCAAACCTGTACCTCGCACGCTGTTGAACGTTTATACACCTGCTGAACGCACTAAATTCTATGGGCGCTATCTTCAGGCAAAAATAAGGCGGTTATTATAGCCAAAACCTCGCTTCAGCTCCATGCAAACCGGCAATAAAAAAGGGAGCCTCATGACTCCCTTTCTTCGTAAATAAACGGTTTTACTTAATGCCCAGCATTTTTCCTAATCTTGCTGCCGGAATGTAACCTGGAACCAGCGTTCCATCATCCAGAACCATAGCTGGTGTTCCCGTCACACCGATTGACTGGCCTAACGCCAACTGCTGCATGACCGGATTTTCACAAGTTGCTTTGTCCAGACTTTTACCCTGCTTAGCATCCGTCATAGCTTCTCGTTTGGCTTCAGCCCCATCAGCACACCAGATAGATACCATTGTGTGATAAGCACGTGTGCCCTTACCATTTCTCGGAAACGCCAGATAGTTAACCCGAACACCCATTTCATTTAGCTTTGGCACTTCGTCATGCAGTTTTCGGCAGTACGGGCAATCAACATCGGTAAAGATATTCAAAGTCGCCTTAACCTCGCCCTCAGGCGCAAAAACCACCATATTTTCTTGCGCTATAGTAGCGATCTGTTCTTTTCTCTGGATTTTAGATTTTTCTTCAGTGAGGTTTACAAAACCCGCATCACTGGAATAACGATACAGCTGACCAATAATGAAATACTCACCTTTAGAATCAGAATAAAGTACCTCTCCGCTATTCAACTCAACCTCACGCATACCAGCAACAGGCGCTTCAGAGATGGACTTAACTTTTATCCGGGGATCAACTTTCTGTAGATTTTGGGTTATAAGATCATCCGGGCTTTCGGCAAACACCACCCCCGAAATTCCCGCAAACAAACACAATACAACCGCCAGCATTCTTTTCATCATATTCCTCAGCATTACAACAAAACAGTCTTCCTGTATGCCTCTGACCCATACACAGGAAACAAGTTCCAGAGTGTAACAAATTTTAGGTGTTACAGAATAAGCAGCTTAACCTTACCCTCTGGGGTGATGCTGCTGATGCAGCGATTGCAGGCGATGCTGTGCCACATGGGTATAAATTTGAGTCGTTGATAAGTCACTATGCCCGAGTAACATCTGTACGACTCTCAGATCTGCGCCATGATTCAACAGATGGGTTGCAAATGCATGACGTAACACATGTGGAGATAAAGGCTTATCAATTCCAGCCACCAAAGCATGCCGTTTGATTCGATGCCAAAAGGTTTGTCGAGTCATTTTCTGGCCGCGCCGACTGGGAAATACCACATCACTTTGCTTGTCATTTAAGAGGTGCAATCTGGACTCTTTATAGTACCGTTGCAGCCAGGTAATCGCCTCTTCCCCAACAGGGACCAGGCGCTCTTTTTCGCCCTTACCCATGACCCGAATAACACCCTGATTAAGGTTGATCTCATGCACCCGTAACCCCACCAGCTCCGAAACTCGAAGCCCAGTCGCGTACAATAACTCAAGCATTGCCCTATCCCGGAATTGCACAGGATCTTTAAGATCTGGCGCTTCCAAAAGACTTTCCACATCGGACTCGGTTAGGGTTTTCGGTAACGGTCGACCACGTTTGGGACTTTCGATCAGATGGATTGGATTCTCATTAATGAGTTCTTCACGCAGGAGATAACGATAAAACCCTCGCAAACAGGACAGCATGCGTGAGGTGGAACTCGCTCTTAGCTTTTCTTTTACCCGCCAGGCCAGATAGATCTGTACATCCCGACGCTGACATTTGAGTAACGTAAGCTGTTTTGCATTCAGCCACCCGGCAAACTGAGTGAGATCACGACGATAAGACGAGAGTGTATTCTCGCTCAAACCTTTCTCCATCCAGATAGAATCTAGAAAGGTATCAATAAGCGAAGAATCCGCGTCAGTAATAGATCGTGACAAATGCTGCCTCTAAATGGTACGCATGATGACCCAGGCTTTGGGGTCAGTGATACAGTTTAGCCGTTTGTATTTTATCCAAAGCGAGAGGATAAATAGCTGTTCCACGACCATCCACCAAACGATGCTCAACCTTAATAACTGAATTGTTAGTTGAGATAAGCGTACCCTCAACATCCCTGCCAAAATAGGTAAACAACTTCACCTTTTGACCGATGTGGTTTTTTAATGTTGAAACCGGAACCTCTTTGAAGGATTTAACCGGGGGCGGCGCAAAACTATTTACTTTTGGCGTCTTTTTCACCTCTGGTTCTTCGGCCGTTTCAGCAAGCTTTTGTTCAATTTTTTGCGCGGGCGGCTTCACAACCTCTTGCACTTTTACCACCTGTTTTTCAGGTTCTGGCAACTTCCAACCAATGCCATCCAGAGAAACAGGTTTACCATTCAACTCAACATAAGGATTCAAAACAGTGATTAAGTCCGAGGGCTTTTGGACCAACATCAAAGACTGAGCCCCCAGACCTTGAGGGTGTTCAATACGAAGATACATTGAACCGGCTGGATTATTGATCTTGTCATATTGTGACAGTGTTTCTTCTGGAATCTGCCACCCTTGACTGGCTAACTGCTGCTGCAAAGCCTGCTTGTACATAGCGCGATATTCTGGCTCACTTTTCCCGGTTTCTTTGGCACAGAAGATCATTCTTCGCTTGTTATAACCTTTATCCTTGTAACGAACATCAAACCTTTTAACCATTGGCTGAGCAAACATCAACGTCTGCATATTCAGGTCGTCAGTGGCGACAGCGATTTCGACTTCCGCGCTCACATCCATCATTAAGGAAGTAGAAGTATCCAGATCAAAATTCAGGGTCTGATTATTGGGATCAAAATAATAGAGCAGTGACATATCACTCTTCACGGAGCTGTATCTCATACCCTTCAAATCGGCGAGACTGAAGTGGGATCTGTCGCCACACGCAAGGGCGTCATAACTTTGCACACCGGCGGCCTGAACATCTGCCGCCTGTGAAGCCCACTTATTCATATATCCACTTTGCAGATCTACGATTAAGCCCTGAATGTTCACATTAAGAGTTTCTGGCAGAACGCCGCTGTTTATCTGGTTTTCAATATCAAGAAAATATGTCCAGGAGGGAGCTTGCATCCGCACAGTCTCAATCAATACCTGACCTTGAGAACCCACTGGTTCCAGACTGATATTATTGATACCAACTTCAGTTTCCAGAAGATCTATATGCACTGACTGATAGGACATAGTGGCAAAGGGAGATAATTGCTGGGCAAAATTATCAGCGGCTTCAGTTACTTTCCAGTACGCAAAGCCATAAACCCCTGCAACGAGTATCAGAGGTATAAGAATCACAGTCAAAATAACCGCAACTAATTTGAGAATCCTAGCCATAACATCCCATTCCTGCCCAGTTTCATAGTCCAGTATAGACACGATTGTTAAGCGCGTTACTTTGACTGTTCGCCTAAGGTATATATTACATGGATTCTCTATATTTCAAACACAAAAAAAAGCGGCATATGCCGCTTTTTTGAACCGTAATAAGATTAGCTTAACCAAGCTTCTCTTTAATACGTGCAGACTTACCAGAACGCTCACGCATGTAGTAAAGCTTAGCCTGACGAACGTCACCACGACGCTTAACTTCAATGCTATCTACAGTTGTGCTGTATGTCTGGAACGTACGCTCAACACCCACACCGTGAGAGATTTTACGTACAGTAAACGCAGAGTTCACACCACGGTTACGTTTACCCAGCACTACGCCTTCGAACGCCTGTAGACGTGTACGTTTACCTTCAACTACTTTTACCTGAACTACAACAGTGTCACCTGGTGAAAATTCTGGTACTTCTTTGTTCATCTGTTCAGCTTCAAGCTGCTGAATAATTAGGTTTTTGCCGCTCATCGGTCACTCCTAAACATTCAACCTTCGGACCCTTGGGTCTCCCGGATAAAATCAGTTAACAATGCCTTCTGCTCAGCGTCCAATTCAAGAGAGTCCAACAGATCGGGCCGGCGTTGCCAGGTTCTTCCTAACTGTTGTTTCAGGCGCCAACGCCTGATCTCTTTATGATTGCCGCTCAGCAACACATCAGGTACCTGCATATCATCGAGCTGTTCCGGTCGGGTATAGTGCGGGCAATCCAGCAATCCATCGTGAAACGAATCTTCAGTAGCAGAGTCCTGATGCCCCAACACTCCGGGTACCAGTCTGGAAACTGCATCAATCATGGTCATCGCGGGTATTTCACCACCACTGAGGACAAAATCCCCAAGCGACCACTCTTCATCAATTTCCGTTTCTATCAGGCGCTCATCAATACCTTCATAGCGCCCTGCTACCAGAATCAGCCTCTCACGAGAAGCCAGCTCCTGCACTCCCTTATGATCCAGTCGGCGTCCCTGTGGCGAAAGATAGATCACTTTGACCTCTCCACCAGCAGCATCTTTTGCTGCATGAATAGCATCCCGCAGCGGCTGAACTTTCATCAGCATACCAGGGCCACCACCATAGGGCCGGTCATCTACAGTATTATGCTTATCATGCGTAAAGTCCCGAGGACTCCAGCACTGCATCTGTATCAAACCATTTTTTACCGCTCTACCTGTAACGCCGTAGCAACTGATTGCTTCAAACATCTCAGGAAAGAGCGTCACCACACCGAACCACACGGTTCAGAACTCGGGGTCCCAATCGACCCGCATAGTACCTGTTTCCAGGTCAATTTTTTTGATCACCTGATCTGGCAAATAAGGCAGTAATCTCTCTTGCTGATCAATACTGTCTTTAGTTGCTTTAACCACCAGCACATCATTTGCGCCGGTTTCAATCAGGTGGCTTACCTTGCCCAACAATTGGTCAGACTCGGTATAAACAAGCAAGTTTTTTAACTGGTTCCAGTAATACTCACCCTCTTCCAATTCAGGAAGCTGGCTACTATCTACAACGATCTCATATCCACAGAAACCCTCTGCGACATTTCGATCATCAACACCGACCAGTTTAGCGACCAGTCCTTTACCATGAACCTTACCAGTCTCAACCTTTAATGTTTTAAAGGTATCGCCTACTTTTAGCTGCCATGGTTGATAGGTAAAAATGTTTTCCATAGGGTCTGTATACGAGTAAATTTTCACCCATCCTTTAACCCCATAGACCGCAGTAATCTTGCCGAGAACCATGTTCTCTGTATTAGATGTACTGCTCATTTTATTTCCTGATCAAAACTTACTTAAAATTACTCAGCCGCTTTAGCTTCTTTAACCAGCTTAGCAACTCGCTCAGAAAGCTGTGCGCCTTTACCCTGCCAGTATTCGACACGATCAAGTGCAACACGCAGACGCTCTTCCTGTCCGCGAGCTGTAGGGTTGAAGAAACCCAAACGCTCAATAAAGCGACCATCACGTGGGTTACGTGAGTCAGCTACTGAGATGTGATAGAAAGGACGCTTTTTAGCGCCACCACGAGACAAACGAATTGTTACCATGCGTTAGATCCCTTTATTGAGTGGGTTTTGAAATTGCCCACAGTTAGATTTACCAATCTACTTTTGACGCAGATCGGACCGTTAAAAATCAGGGCGGCAATTCTACGCGAATTTGCCGCCCTGATAAAGTTTTTTCGTTTATTTAACAAACAGTTTTTACAGAAAGGTTAGACCAGTGCTGTTACATGCGAGGAAAACCGCCTGGGCCTCCCATACCACCCATACCGCCTGGGCCTCCGCCCATGCCAGGTGGCAGCATGCCTTTCATGCCACGCATCATCTTAGTCATACCGCCTTTGCCGCTGAATTTCTTCATCATTTTCGACATCTGTTTATGCTGTTTCAGCAAGCGGTTAATGTCCTGAATCTGGGTCCCGGAACCTTTCGCAATACGTTTCTTGCGGGAGCCTGAAATAATATCCGGCTTACGGCGCTCTTCAGGGGTCATGGAGTTTATGATCGACTCCATCTGATGCATACCTTTTTCAGCATTGGATGCATCGGCAGCCTGAGCCATCTGCCCCATTCCGGGCAGCTTATCCAGCATCCCCATCATGCCGCCCATATTTTTCATCTGCTGAATCTGTTCGCGGAAATCTTCCAGATCAAAACCTTTGCCTTTTTTGATCTTTTTGGCAAATTTTTCAGCTTTCTGTTTGTCGATCTTCTGTTCGGCTTCTTCGATCAGGGAGAGGACATCACCCATACCAAGAATACGTGAAGCGACACGATCAGGGTGGAACGGTTCCAGAGCATCGGTTTTTTCGCCCACACCCAGGAATTTAATCGGCTTACCAGTGATATGGCGCACAGACAGGGCCGCACCACCACGAGCGTCACCATCAGTTTTTGTCAGAATCACACCAGACAGCGGCAGCACTTCATTGAATGCTTTCGCCGTGTTCGCTGCGTCCTGACCGGTCATCGCATCCACAACAAACAGAGTTTCAACCGGGTTAACCGCCTCATGCAGACGTTTAATCTCGCCCATCATGTCATTGTCTACGTGCAAACGACCCGCGGTGTCGACCAGAAGTACATCATGATGTTGAATACGCGCGTGTTGTATCGCTGCATTGGCAATATCAACCGGATCCTGATCAGCAGTTGATGGGAAGAAGTCCACCTCCACTTCACTGGCCAGTGTCTCCAGCTGTTTTATTGCAGCAGGACGGTATACATCGGCTGATACAACCAACACTTTTTTCTTTTCGCGCTCACGCAGGTGCTTACCCAGCTTAGCAACAGAGGTGGTTTTACCCGCACCCTGCAAGCCCGCCATAAGCACAACAGCTGGAGGTGTCGTAGCCAGGTTCAGCTTTTCATTCGCCTCACCCATCACCTTGACCATCTCTTCATTGACGATCTTTACGAACACCTGGCCCGGTGTAAGGCTTTTAGTAACTTCAGTCCCAACAGCACGCTCTTTAACGCTGTTAACAAACTCTTTTACGACCGGAAGCGCCACATCAGCTTCCAACAGAGCCATACGTACTTCACGCAACGTGCCTTTAATATTGTCTTCAGTCAGCTTCGCCTGACCCGTGACTGATCGTAGGGTGTGCGTAAGTCGTTCTGTTAAATTCTCAAACATCTTCTGCCTCGACTTCCCCGGAGCTCTTTCATGTAAGCATGCAAGGGAAGGATGTTACTGATTAATTAATGGTTGTGCATTATACAGGCTCGAATAAGACATAGCAGCCCCCACTGCTTTTATCCTCTGCCCAACTATGACAAACTAGCCATCCTTAGTGACCAATTTAAGCCTTCAGACACGGAAATCCAGTTAGACAATGCTTGCTCTATCAACCTTAGTTGCCGTCATACTCTACTCTGTAGCAGGTTTTCTGCAATGGCAGGTTATACAAGGCGAGAGCAAACCTCCTCGCTCACGCAACCAGCTTATTGGTCTGTTGGCATTTATTGCCCACTCGATTTCCGTCTATCTCGTTCTGCATCAGGATTCAGGAATTAACCTTGAAGTGGTCAGCGTTGGCTCCCTCATATCCTGGCTTGTAGCAGGTTTGGTACTGATCAGTAGTTTGCGGCAGAACATAGACAATCTGTTCATCGGTGTCTTTCCAATGGCTGCTGTAACCGCGCTACTGGCCTGGGTTACCGGCTCCGAAGCTGGAAAGATGTATGAAGGCGGGCTTATTGCTCACATTCTTCTGTCAATTCTGGCTTACAGCATTTTCACAATCGCCGTTCTGCAAGCAATTCTACTTTCCCGGCAGGAGGCCGCTCTTAAACAGCACCATACGCGCGGCCTGATCTCATCCCTACCACCTCTGCAAACCATGGAAAGACTCCTGTTTGAGATGATTTGGACGGGCTTGATTTTGCTCTCTGCATCCCTTATCTCAGGCTTTATTTTCCTGGAAGACCTGTTCTCTCAGCATCTGGTGCATAAGACGGTTCTTTCTATACTCGCCTGGTTATTTTATGCCGCTCTACTCTTCGGGCGTATGAGTTTTGGTTGGCGTAGCCACACAGCGGTTCGCTGGACTATTGCTGGTTTTATCATCCTCGCACTGGGGTTCTTTGGTAGTAAAGCCGTGTTGCAATGGCTGGTATAGCCGGATTATCTGCAGCTATCCCTTGACAGCCTTGAAGCCACATTTAAAAATACCATTCCATTCATAAGATAGGCTCACAGTCTTGGAAGACGCGTCGATAGGTTTCCTCCTTGGAGTTCTTTGTTTCCTCATACTTTGCTCCGCTTTTTTCTCCAGTTCCGAAACGGGGATGATGTCACTTAACCGTTATCGGTTAAAACATCTTGTAAAGAAAAAGCACCGTGGCGCACGCAAGGCCAGCAAACTGTTAGAAAGGCCTGACCGTCTAATCGGGGTTATTCTGATAGGAAACAATTTTGTTAACATCCTCGCTTCTGCTATAGCTACAGTCATTGCTGTGCGCTTATGGGGCGATGCAGGCATTGCCATTGCGACTGCGGCCCTGACAGTTGTTATCCTTATTTTCGCTGAAGTATCGCCCAAAACTATGGCAGCAATGCATCCTGAGAAAATTGCTTTTCCAGCCTCTTATCTTCTGGCACCACTTTTAAAACTGATCTACCCATTAGTCTGGGTGATTAATGGCATCACTAATACGTTCCTACGCCTTTTCGGGGTTAACGTCACGGGTGATAACAGTCATCACCTGAGTACCGAGGAGCTTCGCACTCTGGTAAACGAAGCCGGTGCTCTGCTACCGCAAAACAATCAGGATATGTTGCTGGGTGTACTGGAGCTTTCCGAAGTTACAGTAAGCGACATCATGATTCCTCGGAATGAAGTGGTAGGGATAGACCTGGATGACGATATTGATGCCATCATTGAACATTTGAGCGAGACAGAGTACACCCGACTACCGGTATTCCAAGGTGAGCTGAATAAAGTGGTAGGCATTCTGCATATGCGCAATCTTGCTCAGGTATTCCACCAGGGCAGTGTGACTAAAGCAGCGATTCTTCAGGTCATCAAAGAGCCTTATTTTATTCCAGAAAGCACTCCACTACAGACCCAGATACTTCACTTTCAGTCCCAGAACCGGCGTATTGGCCTTGTGGTAGACGAATATGGCGATGTGCAGGGCATCGTGACTCTCGAGGACATTCTGGAAGAGATCGTGGGCGAACTATCCTCCGGCAGCAGCGAAGAAGATCAGGACTTTTTCCTCCAGGAAGATGGCAGCTACTATGTGGACGGTAGCGCTTATATCCGTGATGTGAACAAGTCTTTAGAGTGGGAGCTTCCGACAGATGGCCCTAAAACAGTTAACGGGTTAATCACTGAAACCCTGGAATCGATTCCGGATTCTAATGTTTGCCTGCAGATTGAGAACTATCAGATTGAAACGCTGCAGATCAGCGAGAATGTGATCAAGACAGCCAGAATCAATGCTCTACCCAAACAGCATGAGGAAGAATAAATAGGCGCATTAACGCCTTATTTATTCTTCTAAGCGATTCTTAACACTCTGGATTTTATCATCCATGGTTTGTTCGCGATCCGTACGGGTACCCAGTCTCATTGAGGTGGTGATTCTGGGAGCTCCCATCTCATGAACAACCTCATGACATCTCTTCACGGCTGCCATAACCTCATCCCACTCACCTTCAACATTGGTGCCATAAGCATGCATCTGATGCTCGAGGCCTGATTTCTGCAAGACCTTCTGGCAGGCAGTCACATATTCAGATACTGAAACGCCGACGCCAAGCGGCACGATGCAGATATCGATCATTACATTCATGCTAAAACCCTACTTGATGATTTCGCCCTTTTCACGGCGTTTAATCTTCTCCCAGACCTGCAGCTTTTCTTCATTGCTAAACACGCCCCATTCAGCAATCTCCATACCACTGCGTTGACAAGCAATGCAGAGATCATTTTCATCCAGAGCGCAAACTCCGACACAGGGATTAGGGACTTTTTTTTCTGTTTCAGACATTCTTAATTAAACTTCCTGAACTTCCAGACCTTGATTAAAACGACGCATATTATCAACATAATGCTCTGCATTCTCTTTTAATCCCGCCGCCTGTTCTTCACTCAGTGTCCTTTTGATTTTGGCAGGAGAACCCACAACCAGTGAATAGTCAGGTATTTCCATACCCTCAGGCACCAATGCATTGGCACCAATCAGACAGCTCTTGCCTATCTTCACCCCATTTAACACAACCGCGTTAATACCAATCAGGGAACCATCCCCCACTTCACAACCATGCAGCATAGCCTTGTGTCCCACTGTGACATCCTGACCAACAGTGAGAGGAAAGCCCGGGTCCGTATGTAAAACCGCGCCATCCTGGATGTTACTTCCTTCTCCCACAACAATGGGGTCATTATCTCCACGAATCACAACGTTGAACCAGATGCTGCTGCGATCTTTAAGTTCAACATTACCAATTACTGTCGCGTTGTTTGCCACAAAATGCTCTTCACCACTGAACTTTACCTTTGTGCCTGCCAGCGAATAAATCATCACCACCTCCTGATCTTATGTTCCGGTCTGGGTTTCATTGGAATTCCGGCATCACAGCCCTCATTAAGAAGCTCCACCAGCATATACGCAGTTAACCCCCAGATTATATGCCCATTAAACTCCCAGGCCGGTACATACATGGTCTTACCCCTGAACCGGATTTCATCGGTACAGTAACGCTGATCTCGCATAAAAAAACTTAAAGGTACTTTAAAAACTTCATCCAACTCCCCCGGATTCGGGATCAGAGGGATATCCTGAGGCACGATACCTACCCAAGGCGTCACCTGCAGCCCATGTTTCGACATAACCTGCCCAAGCGGCCCAACAACATCGACATCATCCGGTGACAAACCCACCTCTTCCTCTGCCTCACGCAGAGCCGTTGTTAACAGGTCGGCATCTGTTTCATCGTGTTTTCCACCCGGAAAAGCGATCTCACCACTGTGCGTAGATAAACGCGCAGCTCGTTTAGTCAGAATCACCTCTGGATCGCTGACATGATCAGTCAGCGCTATCAACACACCGGCCTGGGGCTGATCAGATGGAAACCTTCGGGGTTCAAAACCAGCCAGGCGTTTTCGAATAGTTTTGAGCATAGATTTATATTTTCTCTTTACCGTCACCTAATCATACATAGTTAGAGCATTGTCTTGCTATTTTTAAGCGCGATAGAATGGCAGGTAATGACCAAGGAACCGAAATGAAATACTGTTCAAACTGTGCAACTGAAATTGAAATCAAAATCCCACAAGGCGACAACCTTCCCCGTCACACCTGTCCGGAATGCGATTCCATTTTTTACGTCAATCCTAAAGTGGTGGCGGGATGCCTGCCAGTATTCGAAGACAAGGTTTTACTGTGCAAACGGGCAATAGAACCCCGACTGGGTTACTGGACCCTACCGGCAGGTTTTATGGAGCTGGGAGAATCCACCGAAGAAGCTGCTCTCAGGGAAACGATGGAAGAAGCCAATGCCAAAGTGGATCTGATCAGTCTGTACACCCTAACCTCCATCACACATGTCAGTCAGGTTCAGTTTATCTATCTGGCGAATCTACCAGAACCAAAATTCAGCACCAGCAACGAATCCCTGGAAGTTAGACTGTTCAGCGAAAGTGAAATTCCTTGGGATGAATTGGCCTTCCCCACTGTCAACAACGCTCTTTACCACTACTTCGAAGATAGAAAGAAAGGGGTATACCCTCTCCGTGAAATCATTCTGACCGGAAATCAATAACCTGAACTCAGACCTTCGATAAGGTCTTGATCTCTTGAATATAACGTTTGTAATCCGGGCTTTCTGAACGGCTGTAGTTGAGGTTTTTAAACAGACCAGTCAATTTAACAAAGTGATCCCGAACCTGATCTTTTGTTGAGAATTCCGGTGCCTTTAATAGGCACTGCCTTAACAGTTCGAAGTTCTCCTGCTGTCTTTTGATAGGCACCGATATATCAACGTCATCAAAAGCATCCTGTTGCAGATAGACCTGATCCAGACAGATCGATTTATGATAGAGAATGTAATCTGTCAGGGTCACCCCCTCTTCCCCGGTTACCTGCATCATCTGCTGGACCGTCTCCCCATCAACCAAAAGCTGCCGCATCTCTTTAACATGCTCAACCCAGTTCAGACTCAGATTATCGCCATACCACTGCGCTAACTGATCGAGATAACGTGACCATGAAATCAGAGGATCCACGGCCGGATAAGCCCGCTTGTATGCCCGTTCAGCGCTGAGGCCCAAAAACGTTTTTACTGTTCTCAGGGTTGACTGGGTTACCGGTTCTTCAAAGTTACCTCCGGCAGGTGAGACCGTACCGATCAGGGTTAGACTCCCCATATCCCCGGCATTATTTTCCAGCAATCCAGCCCGTTCATATAAAGCTCTAACCGAAGAATCGAGGTAGGCAGGAAAGGCTTCTTCGCCCGGGATCTCTTCCAACCTTCCAGAGGTTTCACGCATCGCCTGCGCCCAGCGTGAAGTTGAATCTGCAATCAACAGAACGTTGTTACCCATCTGGCGGTAGTACTCTGAGATGGTAATTCCCGTGTAGATTGAGGCTTCACGCGCCGCCACCGGCATAGAGGAGGTATTACAGATAATCACTGTCCTATCCATCAGAGTTCCCCCTTTAGGGTCAGACATATTAGGAAATTCAGTAATCGTTTCCACTACTTCACCCGCACGTTCACCACAGGCAACGATGACCACAATATCCACATCGGAAAAGCGTGATATCAGACTTTGTAAAACAGTTTTACCGGCACCAAAGGGCCCAGGAATACAGGCTGTTCCGCCACGAGCCACTGGAAAAAAGGTATCAATCAAGCGAATTGAGGTCAGCAACGGTTCGTTAGGGAAATGCCGTTTACTCAAACCTGCGTGGAGCAATGGTTCGCTCACAGGAACACGAACCGGCCATTTCTGCTGCATGGTGACATCAATCTCATGCCCCTGGCCGGTTTTCATTCTTGCCACTGGCGTAGTAACGGTAAAGCTACCTTCCTGAATCCAGCTAATCTCCGCTTCACCATAGAGTTTAAAAGGCGCCATTATCTTATGCTGAAAACGACCTTCCTGAACATGCCCAATGAGATCACCGGCTTTGACCTTATCGCCAACTTTCACGACCGGCTGGAAAGACCAGTGTTGTTGCTGATCAATCCCATCCACTTCCAAGCCGCGAGGCAGAAAGAAACCATGCTGAGATGCGATGATCTCCAAGGGATTCTGCAAACCATCGTAAACCTGACCAAGCAACCCAGGCCCCAATGCAACAGATAACATCTCCCCACTCTGCTTGACCAGATCACCAATAGCGACCCCTCGTGTGTTTTCGAATACCTGAACATCCGCTTCACCATGCCTTACCCTCAACACCTCGGCCTGAAGAAATTCCTGACGTTCATTACGTGCCTTACGACTTGGGCAGATGAAAACCACTTCGTTTTTCAGGATCGGATAAAAAACACCTTCTTCATCCTTCAGCAATTCGACTGTGACTATATCATCACGAACCGCAACAACCCGGGCAGTAAACTGTTGATCCACTATTTAACTCCCTGTTCTAACTGCTGATGCAAACCAGCCTGAGCCAACAATTTACTGGTCGACTGATTAAATTTTTGCAACGCTTCATCGCCATGTTGCCGAATATGGCGCTCTGCGATTCCCCAACGCAATACGAAACAAACAACAGATTCATAACTGAAATGATTCTGCCTTTCACACAGCACAAGATCATTCCAGAGCATCTGATTCAGAAGTTTCTCCAACAAGGCGGGATTATCCTTTGCGAGTATTCGCTGGATCTGCCGAATCTGAGGAAAAAACTCGTCTAAACCAAACCCGGGCTCAAACCAGTGTTGACGAATTCGGGGCAACCAACGACCACTGCCATGGAATAGTTCTGGGTTTTCTAAACCTGCAGCACGCGAGCGCAACGCAGCCATTACAGTCACCAGTTCCTGACTAAAAAAGATCCTCTGGCGGAGAGTTTCCGACTCCACCTTTTCCAACTGTGCTCGCCACAAAGCAATCAACTGCTTATCCGTATTGTCCTGTAGACCGTCACTATCAGGAAAATATAATGCTTCTACCAAACTAAGTTGCTCCTGATCAAAATCCAGCAACATCGTCAGCCGCTGATCCAGAGCGATCCTTGAAAGCGGCATCTGTTTGCATTGCTCCAGCTCTGGTAGCCAGGGCAATGCAGTGATCAGGGTGTAGTAAGACACTACCGAATCACCCCCTCAATAATTGCGCGGAAACGAGGTTGCAGATGTTTCAGCAACAGTTTGGCGATCGCATCAGCACTCAAATCAACCTCTACCTCTTCGCCACTGAGACGAACTCTGATCCCCTGACCATCATGCAAATCAAAGCTAATGCCTTCGCGCATCTGCTCCGCCGCCAATGACTGCACAAACTGACTGAGTACACCCTCACGGTACTCTTTGGGATTTCGGCGTAACTCATCCAGACCGATAAAATCATCCGGGAGTAACACCTCCATCTTATCCGCATCTGCAATGCCATGGTCCTGACTGGCTTTATCCACCAGCGACAGGATCAGTTTGCGCATAAACGCTTCATTGTCCATCTGCTGGGCAACCAGGCGTTCAACCTGATCACTAAACGAGTGGGATAGAGTTTCACGCACCTCAAGGTGCATATCCCGGGCTGCGATACGCAGCGCATCTTCCCCGGACTGACGTAAATTTTTCGCCGCGGCTCTGGCTTTACTGACAATCTGCTCTGCTTCCTGATGTGCCTGAGACAACAACCAGTCGGCCCGATGCTCAGCTTCCTCAACTAATTTAGAGGCTTCCTGCTGGCCTTTATCAACACCTTGCTGACGCAGTTTCTCAATCAGTTCTTCCACTCCGGAAGATGCATGACCTTTCTGTTCTTTACTCATCAAAGCCACCTCAACTAAGCCGGAACACCTGCACTGATCACCAACGCAAAGATAAAGGCAAATACCGCAAAACCTTCAACAATTGCGGCAGGGGCCAGAGACATACCAAATATTTCGGGACGTATTTTTGAAACATTGATTGCAGAAGCACAGCATTTACCCTGCCATGCAGCACTGAATAACAGTGCCAGACCGCACAACAAACCAATAGCGGCCAAGCCCGGTGCATTTTCAAGTGTAATTTCGCGATTCAGCGCAAACATAACCACGATGCCGTAGATTGACTGGGAGGATGGCATCGCCGCAATACCAATATAACGGCCATGCCCTGTTTCCGTTTCCAACAACGCTCCACAGGCTGCCTGCCCAGCCTGAGCACAGCCGATCATGCTGCCAATTGCACCCAGTGCCATTGGGCCATACAGCCCCGCCCAGCCTAAAGCCATAATCAGGTTATCCAAGGTGAAACCTCCTGTTTTGCAAACGGCTGAAAAGCATAGCCCTCATCCGCCAGACTCCAGTTATAAAATTCAATAAGATTCAGTCGTAATCCGTGGATCACACCGCTGACAACGGTTAGTACAAAATTCAGTAAATGTCCTACCAGCAGGATCAACACCTTAAACAACAAACCAATCGCTGGTAGAGCTGCAGCAACATCGATAGCCAGTTGATTAAAGGTAACAGCCAGAGATGCGCTGGCCAGCCCCAAAGCAAACAGGCGCAGATAGCTGAGTACATCGCCAAAGATTTTTGTCACACCTGTGAGTGCCAGTAAGCCATCAAGAAAACGTTTTGCACCCCAGTCTGTGCGCTCACTGGAAAACAGCAAAACCATCACCAACCCTGTAGCGAGCAAAACCCAGTGTTCGATTGCAAAGCCCTGAATCCAGCCCCAGAGGGCAGCGCTAACACTCACAGCCCAACCCAAAGAGCCTATAAATTGCCATGATTTCCGCCGCACCCATGCCATCATCAGATTTGCCAGAATCAAATGACTGGCACCAATAGCGATCGAGAGCAACATCATGCTATCGAAGTCATTCAGATCCAGCAGTTTTAAAGCCTGCAACCACTCAAAGGGAGCCTCAGCACCAAAGTAACTACCTACGACCACACCCCAGATAAATCCGGCCCCTGCCAGAGCGTAGCCCATGGATTTCAGGCGGCGGCCTGTCTCTGTGAGGCTTAATCTCTCCCGATAAAACAGCACAATGGCTGCCAGCAATAAAGAGTAGCCAGCATCCGACATAATCAGGGCAAAAAAACTAACAAAGGAGAAAAACACCACGCGGGAGGGGTCCCAACTGCGGTAGCCAGGCACCTGGAAGAAGTGCACAACCTCCTCTCCACCTGCCATAGAGGTTGGGTTCTGTAACAAAGTCGGAGGGGCTTCATCCTCGGAAGGCTCCTCAACCTGCAGCACCATGCTGTGAGCCTCAGCAAACTCACTGAGCCGGGATATTGCTTCATCCGCAACCCAGCCCTGCAATGCAAATACTTCACCCCGATCCAGCGTTTCGGTTGATACTTCGGCTCTCTGCGCGGCATCTTCAGTACCTGCGATAGAGCGTTGCAGAAGATAGATCCATCGGGTCAGCGCTTCGCGTTCCGCTTCTACTGTTTCCAGATCTACTTCAATATCTTCCAGCTCACGCTGTAATAGCTCAAGAGGTACAGCACCTGTATGGGTTCGCACAACCGGCATCTCATTCAGGGCAGGCTCCTCTTCTGATATCACCGCGATGTAACTGTAACGGTTATCCCGATGCACGCGCTGCCAGGGCAACGTGGTTTTCGCCACATCTTTCATGCGGTAGTTGGGAACAAGATAAAACCATAATCGTTGCCCGTATAACTCACCATCCTTTGGAAAGCTGAAACTACCCCAGGGTTGCAGGTCTTTAATACGCTTCTTCAGGAAGTCATGCCGCTCCACCAGAGCCAGACGTTTGCTGCGATTCTGGTCAACCTGTTCAGCCACCTCTTCTAGGTTGAAGTGACGTTCACTCAGCACCTGCTTACGCTTCTGTTTACAACTCAGCAGATAATGCAGAATCCCATGCAACTGTTCAGGGCTAACCTGATGCTCGGGTTTGATCGCGTGTTTAAGCTTCTGCAGAGGAATCACATGCATGACACCAAGAGATTGCAGATCTTCCAGAATAGTAATTTTATCCTCGGTCAAACCAACCAGGGTGGCTTTTTGCAGGGACTGAATACTCATACGCGCATTCTCCTGCGTTTATTCTTAGCTATCTTAGCTCTGACAACACCCGCGCGTTCGGCATCAGATAAAGCGATACGAATTTTTCGAATATTCGCCTGAGCTTCCGGAATCAGAACTTTGTCGAACAGATTCAAACGCTGAGTAGTTTTCTGCAACCCTTCTTCAAGGAGAAACAAACGCTGTTTGAAAACCTGAATTTCCACTTCCAGCTTCAGGGTTTGTTGCTGCAGTTTGAGTAAAGGATCGATCCAGTGAGGCAAAAGCAGTCGCGAATAATTTTGCACATCCACCTCAAAGGCTGCTAATTCGGGCAGCTCAAGTCCAACAAGGTTTGAGTAACGAACATCAACGTTCTTTACCTGCAACAACGAGTTAAACTGGATCTCAGTACTTGCCAGCATAGGTAACTGCTCACTCACACGCTGCTGCAACTCTTGAAGCTGCGACTGGTTACCTTTTAGAAGACGGCTGGTCTCCTGGCGTTCTGCAAGCAGTTGTTTTCTTTTAAGGTCCAGCGCAGGCACAAACTGACGAAACGCTTTAAGGCGCCGCCCTTCACGGTTCAGTGTTGTTTTGTTCAGCGCCAGTTTTGCCACAATTACTATCCTGTCATGCGGTCTGATTTTTCAGGGAAATACTTATCGATCAGAGTTTGCTTCATCAACAGTTCATGGGGTTGAAAACATTCAGCCAATATATGCCAACAATTATCCAAAGCATCTTCCAACGGCATGGTTACCCGGATATCCATAAATCCCTCGCGGAACAATTCCCCGAACTGCAATAACCGCTCATCGTACTCACTCAGTTCAAAAGACATCGCCTGCTTTTGCGCAGCATCGCAGGACTCTGCATAAAACCGCACCATGGTGTTCATAATCTGGCTATGGTCTTCGCGGGTCACTTTACCGATGACATGCTGCTTCAAACGTGAAAGGGAACCAAATGGGTCGATCACACCATTGTGAAGATAGAACTGCCCTTCCGTGATATAACCGGTATTGTCCGGTACCGGATGGGTAACATCATCACCCGGCATGGTCGTGACTGAAAGGATGGTGACAGAGCCTGCACCTTTATAATCACAGGCTTTTTCATAACGCCGGGCCAGTTGGGAATAGAGGTCACCAATATAACCACGGTTAGAGGGTACGTGCTCCATGGAGATACCCACCTCTTTCAGGGCATCCGCATAGGCAGTCATATCGGTCAGAAGAACCAGTACGCGCTT
Source organism: Neptuniibacter sp. (assembly GCA_050633685.1). Classification (GTDB taxonomy): domain Bacteria; phylum Pseudomonadota; class Gammaproteobacteria; order Pseudomonadales; family Balneatricaceae; genus Neptuniibacter. Next base: position 236,992 of record JBOEHA010000024.1, read on the forward strand.
ACCCTCTTCCACAGCAAAACGTTCCGCCACCGCCAGAGCCATATCCGGCACCAGCAAACCTTCAACGGTCGGGTCGGAACCCTGATGTACAAACATGACAGTTCTAGCCAGCACACCCGCATCTTCGAAGGCTGTTTTGAAAAAATGATAATCATCAAAAACCAGCCCGATTCCCCCAAACACAACCACATCGGCATCGGCATGGGTTCCGATCTGAGCCAACAGCTGGTTATAGGGCTCACCGGCAACCGAAAAAATCGGAATTTTCTGGCTTTCCACCAGACAGTTGAAAACATCGATCATCGGCACATCGGTGCGAATCATATGGGAGGCGAGAATCCTGCGCGCGGGATTAACTGTGGGGCCGTCAATTTCGATTTTGGGCTCTTCTATCAGCGCCGGGCCGCCATCAATCGCCCGGCCTGTGCCGGAAAAGGCCCGGCCTAAAATGTTGGGCGAAAAGGTTACTTCCATAGAGCGCCCCAGAAAACGCACAACCGAATGGGTAGAAAGGCCTTTGGTTCCGGTGAATACCTGTAACGAGACCTCTTCGCGCTCCAGAAGAATCACCTGCGCCAGATTGGGCTGGCGATTCTCATCATGCTCATTTTCGATAAGTGCAAGATCACCAAAGCAGATCGCAGATGTGCCCTGATCAGATAAAGGCACATGCACCTTTACGATATCCCCAACGATCTCCAGTATTCGCGAGTAACGTACCAGTAATTGCGTCACTGCCTGCTCCCTTTACCCTTAACCGTATCAGATCGATTCCAGTTTCCAGACATCATATGCTGGTTCCTCGTAGGGATGAGCTTGCTTCATCGCTGTGACAGCAGCATGAATCAACTCATCATCACACACCAACTCTACTTTCCACTCTTCCACTGTTTCGACCTGGTTCTGAGTTCCAATATGTGGATTACTGCCCTCTAAGGGCCTAAATTGACCTTGTCCCAATACCTGCCAGCAACAGCAATCGTAATTACCGATGCGCCCTGCGCCTGTATCAAAAATCGCTTGTTTGACTGTTTCCAGCGCATCATCCGGAACAAAAAAACTGAGTTTATACACTGAACCTTTCCGTTTTATTGTCTAAAAATAAACAGGTTACTTTTTCCAGCATATCAGGAAATTTGTTTTGAAGGCTCGGTGATATTGCCTGCATAGGTTCACATTGTTCCAACTGCACCAGGAAAAGACTGACTCTAGGCAACTTCATTTTCAGTGCTTTGGCCATTTGCCAGCTTTCCAGAAGTCCCATTGAATGGCTACTGACCACCGTTTCCTTCTGATCTAAAGCATTCTCTGCGTCTTCAAGAAACACATATTCACCCGGAGCTAACCCAATATCCGCAGCATCAATGGCCAATATATGATCGAAAGCAGATAACTGATTCACCAACGAAGTCACTGGGGCTGATACTTTTTCCCAATGAATATCAGGATGCGCAGTGGTTTTTTTCAGCTCATCCAGCAGCAGCCAACCAATCTGGTCATCCCCGTGAGGTGAACCAATCCCCAGAACGGCGACCTTCATCCATGTCTCTCAGTGCTGAGTTTGAGAAAATGAGTTGCACATGAAATACAGGGATCATAGTTACGAATCACTTTTTCACTGTGCAGTCTTAATACATCGTCCGGCTTATCCAGACCAATTTGCGAAAGCGACCAAAGCAGATCCTGTTCAATTCGGGCCTGATTCTGACTGGTTGGCGGCACAATCTTCGCTTCTTCAATATGACCACTGCCATTTACTTTGTAACGATGCCAGAGCAATCCACGCGGAGCCTCACTCCAACCAAAACCTTCGCCGGCTTTAACCGTAATCTCCGCCTTACTGTAATCCGGGATCTGGTAACCCTGAAGAATATTGATCGCCTCATCCAGTGCCCAACAAACCTCAACTGCTCGGGCCAGCATACTGTGGAACATATTCTGGCTGGGGAATGGATCACCCAGTTTACTCAATAGCGCCTGAATGCCCTCTGGCAACTGATGGTGGCACAAATTCAACCGGGCTAACGGACCTACCAGATAATCCTGCCCCTGCAGATGACTCCACAACGCTGTTGAGTGCGGGCTATGACTTTCCTGAAAGTACTGCTCATACTCAGCTTCGCCGATATCTAATCCATTGCTGCTGATTACGCGTCCGGTTTCCACTGCATAATTGTCTGCGCTTAAAGCCACGGAACAGAAATCCTGCTCCTGATCGGGTATATCAATCGTTGAGATCCACTCTGCCATTGCCATCGCTTGTGGCAATAAGGCCTGAAGATTAGCCAACAGAAGATCAACATCTTTAAGCGCTGGTGCTTTATGAAAACCGCCCACCGCTATTCCCACCGGATGCACAGATCGGCCGCCCAGCAGGCGCATAATCTGATTACCCGAATCCTGTAGTGCAAAGCCTCGACGGACTTCATCTGGGTATTCACCAGCAAGCTGAATCGCGGTGTCGTAGCCAAAGTAATCCGGCAGAGCTAACAGATGAATGTGGAGACTATGACTTTGTAACCACTCCCCAAGATACAAAAGCCTGCGCATCTGTTGTATCCAGACGGTTTTTTCCACCTCAAACAGGCTTTCTAATGCATTTACCGCACTCACCTGATAAGCAACAGGGCAGATACCGCAAATACGCGCAACTATGTCAGGTACTTCACTGTAGTGACGACCTTCAAGAAATTTTTCAAAAAAACGCGGTGGTTCATAGATTTTGAACTGCAGATGCTCAATTTTGTCCTGATGAATTTTCAGGTGCAGCGCGCCTTCACCCTCAACCCGGGCAAGAGAGGGAACATCAATTTTTACCTTACGTTCATTCATGACCGCCTCCTGCTTTGCCACTATCAAGGTTGATCCTTTGCTCCAGTTCATCAGCATCCACTGGATGGATCAATTGAAAACGCTGGCGTATCTGATCAGGTAACAAGCCCAAACCCTGAAAACGTCGGCTTAACGCAGAATCATGTGGCAACTCACTTTCACCAAAGCAACCGTAACAAGCACGACCAAACTGCGGACATAAAGCCCCGCAACCAGTTCTTGTCACCGGCCCCATACAAGGCTCACCTTCTGTGATTAGAGTACAGACGTTACCCTGACGTTTACAGTCGATGCAAAGTTTTTCCCGCTCATCCAGAGGCATCACTCCCTCCAGCATCAAACTAATAGCGGTGGAGATCTGGCGACTATTAATAGGGCAACCCCAGAGTTCAAAGTCTACTTTGACATGTTTTTTAATCGGTTCGGAACGGTCGAGACTGTCTATAAATTCGGGGTTGGAATAGATCGCTCCTACCCAGGAAGCCGGATCATCAGAAAGGTTCTTCAACGCCTGAATCCCTCCGGAAGTTGCACACGCGCCCATAGTAATCAGATAACGACTGCGCTTGCGGATTTCCTGAATGCGCTCACAATCATGAGCGGTCACAACACTCCCCTCAATAAAAGCGATATCCACTTCTGCAGTTTCGTCCAGAACCCCGGCCTCAGCAAAATGTTTGATATCCACCCGTTCAGCCAAAGTAACCAAGGCTTCGCCCATATTCAAAAGGGCCAGTTGGCAGCCATCACAGGAACTGAATTTGTGTACCGCAACAGAAGGTTTAGACATTACACACCCTCCATTAACAGTTTTTCACGCACATCTGGATACACAAACACGGGGCCGTCTTTACAGATAAAGTCCCCGCCAAACTGACAGTGCCCACAGTGTCCAATCGCACACTGCATATTGCGCTCCATGCTGAGGTAGATGTTATAAGGAGATATTTCCATCTCAACCAATCGATCCGCAACTCTATACATCATGCCCTCTGGTCCACAGATCATGGCAAGACAGTTTTCCGGATCAACATCAATTTTATCCAATAACTCTGTGATGCGCCCTTTATGAAATGGCCAGGAAGGCCCGGATTCATCCGCTGCCAGCAGCACTTCTACACCTTCTAGTAACTTCCACATTTCATAACGCTTACGCCAGATCAGGTCATTACTGTGCTTAACGCCCTGCACAATGCAGAGTTTGCGATAGTGTTCTTTCCGTTTCAGCGCAAAATTAATCGCAGCAACCACCGGGGCACAACCCAACCCCCCGGTCACTATCAGCAGGTCTTTATCACGGGCTAATGCCAGCGGCCAGCCTCGACCATAAGGACCTCTCAGCCCCACGATATCACCTGCCTGTAACTGAGCTAAGCCTCGGGTGACCCTGCCCACGATGCGGATAGTATGATCAATCACCCCCTCATCCAGAGGATCGGAAACGATTGAAATCGGCACTTCACCCACGCCAAACAGGTACAACATATTGAACTGACCGGGCATAAACTGATAACGCATCCGGTCTTCGTGATCCTCAAGCTGCAGGCGCAAAGTGAAGATCGTGTCAGACTCTTTGATCACTTCCAGCACTTTGGCTGGCATAGGCTTCTGGAAGGTACTCATTTCTGCTTCCCTCCAATCAGATTCGCTTCTGCAACAAAATCGATCTCTGCAGGGCACCAACTCATACAACGACCACACCCGGTACAGCCAGATCTCTCATATTGCTCCTGCCAACTGTCCAGTTTATGGATCATCCATTGCTGATAACGATGTTTAACCGTTTTCCGCACCTGAAAACCCGCTAACTCACCATGGGATTCTCCAAAGCAGCTGTCCCATTCGCGAACATGCTCACTACTCTTACCATCCAAAACCGGTTCTTCATGATGACGATGACAAAAGCAGGTTGGGCAAACCATGGTGCAATTACCACAAGCAAGGCAGCGTTCCGCAATGTCATCCCATTGGGGGTGGGCCCTTTGATTCTGTAACTGGTGAAGTTCGATCGGTTGCAACTGCCGTTGCTGGGATTCGATAACCCGGATCTTCTGAGTCTCGGCCTGCAGCTCTTGCTCTTCAGTTACGGTTTTCAGGTTCAACACCTGAACGACTTTTTCACCGTAGTTGGAACCCACCTCAACCAGAAAGCCATCTTCCAGCTCAGTTAAAGAGATATCAAAACCAGAGTCACACGCAGGGCCATCACCGGTAGATGCGCAAAAACAGGTACTGGCAGCATGACTGCAGTTGACGGAAACAATAAACAGCCCCTGGCGTTTAGCCTGATAACCCGGATCAACAAACTCACCTTCCATGAAGTGTTGATCCTGAAGTTTCAGCGCCGCCAAGTCACAAGCTTTTGCGCCAATCACCGCCACTTTTTCAATTTGATGTTCAGGGATAATAAACTCGATGGAACCGTCGTCTTTTTTCTGCGCCTGCCACATCAGTTCGCGGGAAGAAAACAGAAGCGGTTTAATTGCCTGAGGGCCGTTAGCCCAGTGGAAGTAACGTGGGGATTCAGTCTGCTCTAACTTATAACTGCCCGGTTTTTGTATATCCTGCCAGCCACCTGGCAGCTGACCCACATCCTGAAGCTGATCAAAGACAATCGCACCATCCCTGACCTGAGGGCCATACAAACTATAACCATGTTTCTCCAGTTCAGAGAACAGGGAAGGGAAGTCAGATCGAGCTAAAAATAAACGAGCGCCGGTTTCCATAGTGCTACTCCATTTGCTTATCTCAAGAGTAGTCCAGATGGCCGGATAAGATACCGAGTCAGATCAAAGTTTGTTTGATTTTAATATGGAGTTTATTCACTCGGATAATTCGAGACTAGAACATTCATCTGATAGTAGGCAACCTCGACAACAAACCTACTCTGGCCCCATTTATTCGTGGCTCTATTTATACTAGCTACCCTGCTTTAACTTGTCTGCTAAGTTGTACAATATGCAATCACTCTTTATACTTGTCTTATTTGTTGTACAAGTAAGGTTAGTCTGATGAAAATTGTCTCTTTTACAGAAGCACGCAATGGACTTAAATCGGTTTTGGATGGCGTTGTTAATGACGCTGACACAACAGTAATCACTCGTCGAGACTCCGAGGATGCAGTTGTAATGTCCTTGGACTATTACAACAGCCTGATGGAAACTGTCCACTTATTGCGCTCCCCTGCCAACGCAGAGCATTTGAACCGCTCAATAACTCAATACAATGCGGGCAAGGCCACTCCGCGAGATTTGATTGATGAGTAGTCGTTTACTGAGCTGGACTGATGAATCATGGAAAGACTATCTCTACTGGCAAGCTCAAGATAAGAGAACGCTAAAACGTATCAATAAACTCATTACAGATGTAAAACGCTCCCCATTTGAGGGGATTGGCAAACCTGAACCGCTAAAAGAGAATTTGTCTGGCTTCTGGTCTAGGCGCATTGATGATACAAACCGGCTTGTTTATGCCGTAGATGAAGAAGCAATCACGATCATTTCGTGCCGTTATCACTACTAAATCGAATAAAAAAATGCACTCTGAGCCCGTTTGTTGTGAGTCAGGGCCTTTGTTTCGGCAAAGGCCCCAACACCCCAAAGCCGACCCCGCTTCTTGTCGGTCTGCGACCGATACCCTGCGTTTCTCACTTACATCAGCGAGCTTGTAAACTCGGCGGCTTCGCCCCCTCAAACAAACAAGCTCTTTTACCTGATGTAAGCTGCGATACTCGGCTGCGAAAAGGGGATTTTGGTCCGTGCTGCATATGGGATATGTTGCTCTAGGTTGGTAAAGTCGTTTTTTGGCTAGATAGTGGGAGGTTCGTTTTGTACCAACAACGCACATTGCTTTAGCTTGATTACATACCCTATCTGCGACATAGTGACATCATCACATTGGACGTAGCCATCAATTTCGCTTGCCTGTTTCATCGGAGGAAATAGCAGTGACAAATCATAGTTCCAGACTTCCTGCTCATACTGTATCAATCACTCACTTCATTACCTCATTCTTGTCTCTTTTTTTTGAGGCTGCTTCCAAGATTAAGGCATCTAAAATCTTTCTATACCTGTTTTTTACCTTATGCCTGTCGGGTTGCTTTTCCAATGATTCAAACGATGGTGTTTATACCGAATTCAAGAATATCAAAACCGACCAGTTTATCTGGGAATATGGGCGTGGGGGTATTTACTGGGTCTCAGACAATGAAGTGGTTTTAGATGCCATAACTAAAAACACTGATGGGGTGCCTGAAAGAGGGGTTTATCAAGTTAATGTATTGGATGGATCTTTTATTAAAATAGCAGGTATAGGCTTTAAAGAATTATACAAATATTGTTTTGATGGTAATTATTTATATTTAGAGAGTAGAACTGGGGATTTTAAAATATCTAACTATTCTGAAAATTTTGAAATCGTAAAGGTTAAACAGAAGAAAAAAGAAAAAGGCTACAAATATAGTGAAACCCGCTGTAGCAGTTTTAAGAAGATTTCGGGATATGCAAATTATGCTTTATCTCGAGAAGATGGTTATCTTTTAGCAAAAAATAACGCTGATAGAGATACATACAGGGATGTCATTCATGAGGACTCAGGTGTGGAATTGGTTACACCTTCAGGAAACAGAACACCAATTAATTTGAAGAGTGGTGTTGTTTTTCGACCGCAATACCTAATCGATAGGGATATGTATTTTGGATATAAGCAACGAAGTCAATGTAGTTACTTTTGGTGGTTGAAACGTGGTTCCTGGGAAGGAAAAACTGAAAAGAAGTGCTTTGGAGCTTGGGCACAATCTAGCAGTCTTATTTTTATACCAACTAGAGTTGGTTTGTTTATTGAACATCATACGACGAAAGGGACTAAAACCTATCTATCTACTGACATGCAGTTGCACCCCCTCGAAGACGTTGCAGCAAGAGGATCTTCTTTAGCGCCTGATGGATGTCGTATTGCATATGGGTCTGGCAATTATCGGGGCCGAAAGAATGAAAAAGATTATCGTCAGGTGTTAAAGATTTTTAATGCCTGTGAATTTCTGAACAATCAACCGCAAACCGATGCAAAGGTTATTATCCCTGATCATATAAATAGGCACAGTTGAGACCTACGCCGTATCGAAAACAGACATTCTAATTTAGGCTTTTAAAGACACAAAAAAACGCAGCCGAAGCTGCGTTTAATTTTTATCTCTGGTAACAATCGCTTAGCGAAGTTCCAGTACGTCCTGCATATCAAACAGGCCTGTGGATTTACCTTCTAACCATTTGCAGGCACGTACTGCACCTTTAGCAAACGTTAGACGGTTGCTGGCTTTGTGCGTGATCTCAATACGCTCGCCTTCTGTAGCGAATAGAACCGTATGGTCACCTACAACATCACCGGCACGGATAGTTTCAAAACCGATCTCTCCACGCGGACGTGCGCCTGTTTGACCTTCACGGCCATAAACCGCGCACTCGTTTAGGTCGCGACCCAGTGCATCAGCAACCACTTCACCCATACGCAGGGCTGTGCCTGATGGGGAATCTACTTTATGACGGTGATGAGCTTCGATCACTTCAATATCGTAGTCGTCGTTGCCCAGCGCTTTAGCTGCTACTTCTAGCAGTTTAAAGCACAGGTTTACGCCCACACTCATGTTCGGCGCAAATACGATTGCAGTCTTAGCCGATTGCTCCTGCAGCACTGCTTTCTGCTCATCCGTAAGACCGGTTGTACCGATGACAACCTGCTTGCCATTGGCTGCACAGAACTCAACGTTTTTCAGAGTTACTTCTGGCGCAGTGAAATCAATCAGTACGTCAAAATCCGCTACGGCATCCGCCAGTGAACCCACCATGGCTACACCCAGTTTGCCAACACCTGCTACTTCGCCTGCATCTGCACCCAGCAGAGTGCTACCCGGCTCAACAATCGCGGCACCCAGTTCAATACCTTCGGCCATCTGAATTGCTTCGATATTGGCTTTACCCATGCGACCAGCTGCTCCGGTCACTGCCACTCTAATCATAATTTAATTCCGCTTTTACTTATCTTTGTCGTGCAGGACATTCTGATCCATGTCCAGCGCAGGTTTATCAACCAAAGGATGGCCTACTGATTTCGCCGGGACACCCACTACGGTCGTGTGTGGTGGGACAGAATCCAATACCACACTGCCACCACCGATTTTGGCGCCTTTTCCAATTTCAATATTGCCGAATATCTTCGCACCGGCTGCAATCATTACACCTTCACGAATCTTAGGATGACGATCACCACACTCTTTACCTGTACCACCCAGAGTTACGGACTGCAGGATAGAAACATCATCTTCGATGACGCTGGTCTCGCCCACAACAATACCGGTGGCGTGGTCGAACATCACACCCTGACCGATTTTCGCAGCCGGGTGAATATCTACCTGCAATACGCTGCTAACACGGCTCTGAATGTATTGAGCCATGCTCTTGCGGCCTTTATGCCACATATAATGAGCAACACGGTACGCCTGAATAGCATGAAAACCTTTCAGGAACAGGAGGACTGTGGAGTGCTTTTCGATTGCCGGGTCACGAGTACGCACTGCTGCAATATCAGCACATACCGACTCTACAATCTCCGGCGCATCACGAAATACTTCTTCGATGACCAGACGGAAGGTCACAGCAGGCACAGCATCATCGTGCAGTTTACGGCTCAGCAGGTACGCCAGCGCAGAACAGAGGCTTTGATGGCCCAGAATATTGGCGTGATAAAAGCCCGCTAAAACCGGCTCATCAAGCACTTCCTGTTCTGCTTCTGCTGTAATTTCGTCCCAAAGCCAGTTTGGGCATTCTGGTTTCTGGCTCATGCCATTTGCTCCCAGATAATTAAGGGGCTTTTTAGCCCCTTAACTTTATGTCATATCTTCAAAAAACTTCTTAACCGAATCAAAGAAGCCATGCTTTTTCGGGCTGTGTTTATGGTTGCCCTGCTCCATCTCTTCGTGGAACTCACGCAGCAGTTCTTTCTGACGACTGCTCAGATTCACCGGCGTTTCAATGACAACTTTAACCAGAAGGTCCCCTGTTGAACCACCGCGAACCGGAGCAATACCTTTGCCGCGAAGGCGGAACATTTTACCGGTTTGAGTTTCGGATGGAACCTTCAGTTTCACACGTCCATCCAGAGTCGGAACTTCAAGTTCACCACCCAGAGCCGCATCAACAAAACTGATTGGCACTTCACAGTACAGATGTTTGCCGTCACGCTCAAAGATCGGGTGATCCTTAACATGTACCTGAACATACAGATCGCCCGCAGGGCCACCGTGAGTTCCGGCTTCACCTTCACCCGCCAGACGGATACGGTCACCAGTATCCACACCCGCTGGAATCTTGACGTTAAGAGTTTTAGTTTTCTCCTTACGACCATGACCATGACAATCGCCACAAGGGTCAGAGATTACCTTACCTTCGCCACGACAGGTTGGACAGGTTTGCTGTACAGAGAAGAAACCCTGCTGCATACGAACCTGACCCTGACCACCACAGGTGCCACATACTTTGGCAGATGTACCCGGTTTAGCGCCTGAACCATCACAGGTTTCACAAGCGACAAGCGTTGGGACTTTGATACTCTTTTCAACACCACGAACAGCCTCTTCCAGAGACAATTCCATGTTGTATCGAAGATCCGCACCGCGTTGTACCGAGCTCCGGCCTCCACGACCACCGCCGCCACCGAAAATATCACCAAAGACATCGCCAAAGATATCGGAGAAGTTACCTTCAAAGCCGCCGCCCTGACCACCACGCATATTGGGATCGACACCCGCATGGCCGTATTGGTCATAAGCTGCTTTTTTCTGTGCGTCAGAAAGAACTTCGTAGGCTTCATTCACCTCTTTGAACTTATCTTCGGACACCTTATCATCCGGGTTACGGTCCGGATGATACTTCATCGCCATACGACGAAAAGCTTTTTTAATATCCCGATCAGATGAATCGCGGGAAACACCTAATACTTCGTAATAATCTTGTTTCGACATAGTCACAACTTTTGTCTGGCTTAACGCCGGATATGACAACGCGGGCATGAAGCCCGCGGTGCCGATTATCTATCCCCCGACTGCTAGCAGCCGGGAGGGTTCGCTTAGATTTGATCAGTTAATGATGACTTATTTTTTGTCGTCTTTAACTTCTTCAAATTCAGCGTCTACTGCATCGTCAGTACCGCCTGCCTTCTGCTCTTCGCCGCCCGCTGCTGCTTGCTCAGCTTCAGCCTGCTGTGCAGCTTCTGCGTACATCTTCTGAGCTACACCAGAGATCGCTTCAGTCAGTGCAGTCGTTTTCGCTTCAATCGCTTCTTTGTCGTCGCCTTTCAGGACTTCTTCAAGGTCAGCAGTTGCAGCTTCAATTGCAGTTTTCTCTTCTTCAGTCGCTTTGTCACCCGCTTCTTCCATAGTCTTCTTAGCGGAGTGAACCATTGCATCACCCTGGTTACGGGCTGCAGTCAGCTCTTCAAACTTCTTATCTTCTTCAGCATGCGACTCAGCATCGGCAACCATCTGGTCGATTTCGTCATCGCTCAAACCTGAAGAGGCTTTGATCACGATAGACTGCTGTTTACCCGTCGCTTTATCCTGAGCAGAAACGTTCAGGATACCGTTGGCATCCAGATCGAAGGTAACTTCGATCTGAGGCACACCACGTGGCGCTGGCGGGATATCAGCCAGATCAAAACGACCCAGTGATTTGTTAGAAGTCGCCTGCTTACGCTCACCCTGAACAACGTGAATGGTCACAGCGCTCTGGTGGTCTTCAGCGGTAGAGAAGATCTGAGATTTCTTAGTAGGAATCGTAGTGTTCTTCTCGATAACCGGAGTAGCAACGCCACCCATAGTTTCAATACCCAGCGTCAGAGGCGTTACGTCCAGCAGCAGTACGTCTTTCACGTCACCTGCCAGTACCGCACCCTGAATTGCAGCACCCATTGCTACTGCTTCATCCGGGTTAACATCTTTACGTGCTTCTTTACCGAAGAATTCAGTTACTTTTTCCTGAACCAGTGGCATACGTGTCTGACCACCAACCAGAATTACTTCATCAATCTCAGAAGAACTCAGGTCAGCATCTTGCAGAGCGATTTTGCATGGCTCAAGGGAACGAATAACCAGCTCTTCAACCAATGCTTCCAGCTTCGCACGAGTAATCTTAACGTTCAGGTGTTTAGGACCTGTTGCATCTGCAGTGATATACGGCAGGTTAACGTCAGTCTGCTGAGCTGAAGACAGCTCAACTTTAGCTTTCTCTGCACCTTCTTTCAGACGCTGTAGCGCCAGAGGGTCGTTGTGCAGATCAATACCTGTATCTTTCTTGAACTCATCAGCCAAGAACTCGATCAGGCGCAGGTCAAAGTCTTCACCACCCAGGAATGTATCACCGTTTGTTGCCAGTACTTCAAACTGGTGCTCGCCATCAACTTCAGCGATTTCGATGATTGAGATATCAAAAGTACCACCACCCAGGTCATAAACAGCGATAGTTTTATCGCCTTTAGACTTGTCCATGCCGTAAGCCAGTGCCGCAGCAGTTGGTTCGTTGATGATACGTTTAACTTCCAGACCCGCGATTTTACCCGCATCTTTTGTAGCCTGACGCTGAGAGTCGTTGAAGTAAGCAGGTACAGTAACTACTGCTTCAGTGACTGTCTCACCCAGGTAGTCTTCTGCAGTTTTCTTCATCTTCTTCAGAATCTCTGCAGAGATCTGAGGTGCTGCCAGCTTTTCGCCTTTAACTTCTACCCAAGCGTCACCGTTGTCTGCTTCGATAATTTTGTAAGGCACCATCTTGATGTCTTTCTGTACAACATCATCTTTAAAACGACGGCCAATCAGACGCTTGATCGCAAACAGTGTGTTATCCGGGTTTGTTACTGCCTGACGTTTTGCAGGCTGACCTACCAGAATTTCACCTTCATCAGCGTATGCGATGATAGATGGCGTTGTGCGATCGCCTTCAGCGTTTTCAATTACTTTAGCGCTGTCACCGTCCAGGATGGAAACACATGAGTTTGTGGTTCCCAGGTCAATACCGATGATCTTACCCATTTGTATCTACTCCAATTGTTTCTTGCTGTCCGGTTAGGACGGACAGTATATAAATCGTGTTTGACTGTTTTTCAGTCAGCATGAAACCTATATAAGTACGATTTGTATGGTTTCAAGGCTGACAGCTAAAAATTTTCTTAACCTTTTGCCACAATAACCATGGCTGGACGAACCAATCGACCATGCAGCATGTAACCTTTCTGCATAACCTCAACCACTGTATTTGCAGCGGTATCCGGTACCGGAATCATAGACATCGCCTGATGCAGAGCCGGATCAAACATTTCACCTTTCGGGTTCACCTGCTCCATCTTGAATTTCTCCAGACCGGACAGGAACATGTTCATAGTCATTTCAACCCCTTCACGCATTGGTTTCAGGGTTTCATCATCACCAAAGGTTTCAATAGCACGTTCCAGGCTATCTACGATTGGCAACATCTCATTGGCAAATTTTTCCACGCCGAACTTATGCGCCTTTTCCACATCTTGCTCTGCGCGACGACGGATATTCTGAGCTTCAGCCTGAATGCGCAGCATCTGATCCTTCAAAGATTCGATCTCTGCCATAGCAGATGCCAGATCCTGAGCCAACTTTTCAGCATCCGCGTCAGTAGTTGTCTCTTCAGTAACCTCAGCTTCCAGCTCCACGTCTGAAGCAGCAGCGTCCTGTTCAGCAGTTTCACTTACCACTTCTTCAACCGTTTGATCTTCTGCGCCAGTAGCCTGTTGCGGTTCGTTTGGGTTCAGTTCTTCATTTGCCATTAAAATCTCTCCAGTCACCTTCCAAGTGAAGATTTCCGTTAGCTAAACACTTTATTTGCTGCTGTATATGGGGCCAACCGGAAAGGTTTCAACGGTTCAAAAGAGATTTTTTTGTGAATCTGACAGATAAAGATTGCATCACTTGAAAAATTGGCTTATACAGAAACTACTGTATAAAAACACATGTATTTAAAATTATGTTAAACCAGCTAACCATTCGTGATTTTGCAATTGTAGAAACCCTGGAACTGGAACTGAATAACGGTATGACCGTTGTCAGTGGTGAAACCGGTGCAGGTAAATCCATTATGCTGGACGCCCTCGGTCTGACACTGGGTAACCGCGCAGAAAGCGGCGCGGTTCGCCATGGCGCGGACAAAACCGACATCAGTGCCAGCTTTGCCCTGGAAACCATTCCAGAAGCCAGCACCTGGCTGAATGAGAATGATCTGGAGAATGATGGCGAATGCATCCTTAGACGCGTCATCACCAAAGAGGGCCGATCCCGCTGTTACATTAACGGCCGACCGACTCCCGCTGCCATGGTTAAAGAACTGGGGCAACACCTCATCGCCATTCATGGTCAGCATGAACATCAACGCCTGCTGAAAAAAGATTACCACCGCACGTTGCTGGATGAATTCGGAACCCAGACCAAACTTGCAGAGCAAGTGAGACAAGAGTTTAACCAATGGCAGAAGCTGGACTCCGAGCTTAAACGTTTATCTGAGCAAAGTGACGAACAAACTGCACGGGTACAGTTACTCAGTTATCAGATTGAGGAACTGGATCAATTAGCGCTGGAAGAAGGCGAACTAAAACAGCTCGAAGAGGAACAGAAAACCCTCGCCAATGCAGAAAACATCATCACAACCGGGCAACAACTGATCAGCATTACCAGTGATAGTGAAGATAACAACTGCAGCCAGTTGCTGAACCACTGCCTAAGCCTGCTGCAGGATATGCAGTCAGAATCCCCGTCCGTCCGGCAGGCTAATGAGATGCTCAACAGCGCCCTTATTCAGGTTGAAGAAGCTGGCAATGAGATACGCCACTTTCTGGATCGGGTTGAGATCAACCCCGAACGTCAGCAAGAGGTTGAGGAACGTTTATCCAGCATTTTTGACATCGCGCGTAAGCATAAAGTCACACCTGATCATCTCCCTGAATTCCACCGCGCACTTAGTGAAGAACTGGCAGGCCTGAGCCGCTCGGATGAAGCTCTGGAACAGTTAGCAATTGATGCTGAGACAGCAAAAAACAGATATTCCGAAGCCGCAGAAAAACTCAGTGCGAAACGTGCAAACTCTGCGGCCAAAATCAGCAAATTAGTTGACCAGCAACTGCACAGCCTGGGCATGCCATCCGCTGAGCTTTCAGTTGCACTCAATACACTGGAAAAACCTGGCGCCAACGGCTTGGAAGATGTCGAATTCCTGATCATTACCAACAAAGGCCAGCCTGCCAAACCGCTGGCCAAAATTGCCTCTGGTGGCGAACTCTCACGTATCAGTCTCGCGATTCAGGTTATTACTGCTCAAACCTCAACCACTCCAACATTGATATTTGATGAAGTCGATGTGGGCATAGGCGGCGCGATAGCGGAAGTCGTAGGCAAACTACTGCGTCAGTTGGGAGAAAGCGCCCAGATCCTGACCGTAACCCATCAACCCCAGGTTGCTTCTCAGGGACATCAGCACCTGTTCGTCAGTAAGCGTAGCGATCAAACCAACACACATACCCAGATCACAGAACTGGATAGGAATAACCGGATTCAGGAAGTCGCACGTATGCTCGGTGGGATAGATATTACAGAGCGTTCAATGGAGCACGCTAAAGAGATGCTGGGCATGGCCTGACAGGGGAACAATCAATCACCCATCTTTTATAGTTCTATAAAAGCAAGGGGTAAGGCAGACACTAAAAGGCCAGCTCATTTGAGCTGGCCTTTTAGTATTACCAATTCTGCGTGATGCGTACTTATTTTTCGTCAGCGTCCTTGTGAACACCATACAAATAAATGGTACGGTCAGTCACAGTAAAGTCCATGGACTCTGCAATCTCATTTAACAGTTCATTCAGGCGCGGATCATTAAATTCTTTTACGATGCCGCTTTTAACACAAACGATATGGTCGTGTTCTTCATCACGCGCCAGCTCAAATACTGAGTGACCACCTTCAAAGTGATGACGAGTCACCAAACCAGCTGCCTCAAACTGAGTCAGTACACGGTAAACCGTAGCAAGACCTACATCTTCACCTTTTTCCATCAGGAGCTTGTAGATATCTTCCGCACTGAAGTGATCACCCTCACCTGCTTGCTCCAATATCTGATAGATTTTCACACGAGGAAGTGTGACCTTAAGACCCGCTTTACGCAGCTCCTGATTTTCAATTGACATAACTGTTCTCAACGCTGTTGGTAATTATTTTCTGTAGCATGCATTTGATCAATAAACTTGTTCAAATGCATGCGAAACCTTATTATCCGCATTTACGTACAATAGTGGAAGCACAATTCCCATGCAAAAACTTCTTATTGCTTCAATAGTTACTCTGTTCCTGACCGGCTGTTCGGGTTTTCCCGGAGTTTATAAATTTGACATTCCTCAGGGCAATGTTGTGACTCAGGATATGGTAGACCAACTCAAACCAGGCATGACTCCAAGCCAGGTTCGTTTTGTAATGGGAACACCCCTGGTTACAGACACCTTCCACGAAGGTCGCTGGGATTATATCTACCAAATGAAAAGCGGTGATGATGGCAGTGTTGTACGTGAACGCATTACGCTGTTTTTCACCGATGGCAAACTGAGCTCACTCAGTGGTGACTTCCGCCCGGGTGGTGGACAGGAAAGCTAAACAGACTTACTTGCGCGCAGCTTCTTCAGCTTCTTTCTTAGCTTTCATTTTAGCTGCGCGTTTCGCTCTGGCTTCCTTCGGGTCGGCAATCAGGGGGCGATAAATTTCAACTCGCTGCCCCTCTTTCAAAACCGTTTCCTTCGGATTTTTAATCGCCTTGGCAAAAATCCCCATCGGGTCATTTTCCGGATCTATCTGAGGAAAAATATCCACAATGCCTGATTTAATTACTGCTTCATAAGCCGTACAGTCTTCGGGAACCGTAACCGTAATAATTTTTTGCTCCGTTGGCAGAGCATACGCAATTTCAACTTTCATAATACACTCTTAGCTATACACCTGATCCGCGCGTGTAACAAAAGCGTCCACCAGTGTTGTAGCCACCTGATTAAACACTTTGCTCATCGCAAATGAGGCAATTTTCCCGGAAAAATCAAACTGCAGATTAAGGCTGACTTTACTCGCCTCATCACTCAGAACCTTAAAATCCCAGACTCCGGCAAGGCTTGAGAATGGACCCTCAACTAGTTCCAAAGTCATTCGGGTGGGTCGGTTCAGTTGATTACGGGTGGTGAAGCTGTAATTCAGCCCGCCTTTGGATAAAAACAGAGTTGCCACCAACTCTTCATCCGTGCGGCTGACAACTTCTGTTTTCGCGCACCAGGGCAAAAACTCAGGATATCGCTCTACATCATTAATTAAATCGAACATCTCTTCTGCAGTGTGCAAAACCAATGCACTGCGTTCTACCTGAGTCATGCCTTTGGAACATCTCCGCTTATTTCAACTTCTCAATCAGATTGAGAATAAAGATTATAGCTACTGCAACCGGTGCAATATAGCGGAGCACAATATACCACGCATTAAAGATTGAAGGGGATGTTATTGCCAGCTCATGCTCTGAGGCATAACGCTTCATAAACCAGCCGGCAAAGATCGCCACAAACAGCCCACCCAACGGCAGCATGATGTTTGAGGTCACAAAATCCATGAAATCAAAAACAGTGAAACCCGCAAGCTTCACATCCGCCAGGAAGTTAAACGATCCGAGCGCAGCGACCCCCAGAAGCCAGACAATAACACCCAGCACAACACATGCAGGAAGACGCTTCCAACCAAACTTTTCCACCAGCCAGGCCGTTGCAGGTTCAATCAGAGAAATGGCCGAAGTCCATGCCGCTATACCCACCAACAGAAAGAACAGGAAACCAAAGATCTGACCACCCGGCATCTGCCCGAAGGCCACCGGCAAAGTGATAAACATCAGTCCAGGGCCTGCGCCCGGGTCCATACCATTCACAAATACAATCGGGAAAATCGCCAGACCCGCAATCAACGCCACCAGCGTATCCATTGCCGCAATGGTCAGCACAGCACTGCCAATGGAAGCCTTTTTCGGCATATAAGAACCATATGCCATGATCGCCCCCATCCCCAGAGACAGGGTAAAGAAGGAATGCCCTAAAGCTGTAAGGACCGCATCCCAGCTCAACGCAGAAGCATCAAAATGGAACATAAAATCCCAGCCCTGCGCAAAACCGCCGGACTGAATTGAATACCCCAACAACACCAACAGCAAAACAAACAATGCAGGCATCAGGAACTTAACCGCATTCTCCAGACCTTTCTGAACACCACCTGCGATAACCAACATCACCATCACAACAAAAATACTGTGCCAGATCAGCAAAGTATCCCGGTCAGCCAACAGGTTATTAAAAACCTTACCTGCATCGTCGCTGCCAATCGCAATGAAATCCCCCGTCCCCATACCCGCGATGTAGTACAGCACCCAACCGGCAACCACAGAATAGAAAGAGAAGATCATAAAACCGGCCAGAACACCCATCCAGCCAACCAGAGACCATTTACCCGAATGCCCGGATTCAATTGCCACCTCACGCATGGCATTAATCGGACTTTGGCGTGCACGGCGGCCAATCAGAACCTCTGCCATCATAATCGGCACACCGACAATCAAAATACAGAACAGGTAAACCAGTACAAACGCACCGCCACCGTTCTCACCCGTGATGTAAGGAAACTTCCAGATGTTACCCAGACCTACCGCTGAACCTGTAGCTGCAAGAATGAAGATCCAACGTGATGCCCAAGCACCATGAATTGATGTAGCTTCCTTCATGTGTAATACCCTAACTTGCCTTAAACTTTTGGTGAATACAGAGATTTTTCCATTTTCTGCACAAGGGTACAATGACATTCCGGTTACAAGCCGCATATTAGAAAATGCTTAGATTTAAGCAGAGAGAAGTTTTTATGCCTGTGAAATCCGCTTTCATTGCCAAAGACAGCACTATATAATCGCCCGCCATGGCTAAAAAGAAGAAAGCTCCCTCAGGCAATACCATCTGTCAAAACAAAAAAGCGCGTCACGAATTTATTATTGAAGATAAATTTGAGGCGGGTTTAGTTCTGGCTGGCTGGGAAGTAAAAAGCCTAAGGGAAGGTCGCGCTCAACTGGTGGAATCCTATGTGAACATTCACAAGGGAGAAGCTTGGCTGGTCGGCGCTCATTTCACACCTTTAAAAACAGCCTGTACTCATGTTGTAGCGGATCCAACACGTCAGCGTAAGCTGCTGTTGAATCACAAGGAACTGGTTAAGATCATCACCGCGATCAATTCCAAAGGCCTTACCTGTGTTGCTCTCTCCCTGTATTGGAAAGGCAACCGCATTAAGTGCGAAATTGCACTGGCGAAAGGTAAAAAGCAACATGACAAACGGGCAGCGGATAAAGATAAAGACTGGGCACGCCAGAAACAACGTTTGATGGCGGCAAAATAAACTTTCTCCTTTTAACAGGGTCATAGGCTATAATAGCCACACTTTGGGGATGACTTGGCTTCGACGCTGATTACAAAACCTTAAGTGCATGTCGTGAGTGTAGTGAATCACGTAAATCCATTACTACACAGTTATAGTTGCTAACGACGATAACTACGCACTAGCAGCATAAGCCTGCTACGCCACACGTTCAGGTGTCTGTAACTAGACGGTTCGTGGTGTCATTCGAGACAGAATCGCCCGGAAGCCTTGTCTCAGGCTGAACGGCTAAAACTTAAAGAGGCTCGCCCATAACACCCTGGCTCTCGGGTCGTGACGGGTTAACTCAATAGAGAAGCCTAAACATGTAGATCTTGAGGCGGAGGATTGACGGACGCGGGTTCGACCCCCGCCATCTCCACCAAATACAAATAAAAAGGGCTGCCCCACAAGGGCGGCCCTTTTTATTTGTATTGATGTTGTGAGTTGAGAAACCGCGTAGCGGGTTCGAGCCGAGCCAGCGTTGCTGGCGAGACAACGTTGCAGCATAGCTGCAACGGCCCGAAGGGTGAGGAGCGGAGCGACGAATACGCCCGGCACCGGCCTACAGGCCAGCACGCTTCGCTACGAGTGGCGAGAACGCCTTCGGCTGCTAGGGGCCAGGAAAATCTCATACCCTCATGGTTAATAATATAATGAGTTTATTTCCAAGGGCTCTTTTCAAGAGAAGAAGCATGTACGATCTTGAACTGAATTTTCCGCTTTAGATTTACAATAAATCCGGAGTCTGCCTGACAATTCCGCGTGAACATGACGTGCTTCTCATATGGTTTACGAATGTTAACCATGATTCCACCTTCGCACATTGAGCTACCCGGTAATAAGAAGAAGCCTACCGAGATTAACTCTAGTGAGTAGTAACGCAACATATCACCATAAACTAAACGAGAAGGATAGTAGATGCCTTTAGGCAGCATATATTCGTTATTCTTACCTTCGGTATAGGTTTCTTCAACAACAAGAAATGTATCTAGTATTGGCATACCTTCAATTGTCAGCTCGGTTGAATCTTTTATTTGGCCACATCCAGGCAATACTAGTGAGAAGTAAAACAGAGACAGATAGTAAAAAGTGCGTTTCAAAGTGATATCCATATCTTTTAAGGTTTCATTTGTAGACTAAAACTTGTGAATACTAATTTACTTAATCTCAGAGCTCCAATCATCATCACATTGAACAACGGTTTGACTCAAATAACTAATATTCATTCTGAGAAATCAAAAAACAAACACTGTTGAGCTTTGACTCCCCCAAACAACCTAGATTAATCTCTCTCAAGGAAGAAATTCCAAGGACGTATTCACAAACAAGGATTGTTTCATATGCAAAAACTATTGATCGCTGCATTAGCAGTTACCCTCTCCACAAACACTCTAGCCAGTAGCTCAATCAGAGAGAAAGGTGTCCTAATCTCAAACGGAGATCACCTAAACGAGATTTATCAGTTATGGGGAAACCCGAACTTTAATGTACGAAGTGAAAAAACCTGTAACCGAGTTATTAAACTGAAAAAAACATACTGCTCCACATCTAGGAAAGTATGGAAAAAGGGCAACAGGTTTTGGCTGGTCCAACATTCTGGCAGTTTGATCATCAAAATAGATTGGACGAGGTTCGAGTCTAATATCACTGACAAAATGTAACTACTTTTTCCGTAGGAAAATCTAGACCTTCTGTCGATTTGCTACCCTTAAAAGAACAACACCACAAAAAGGTGACCCCATACCTATTTCAAACACGGGACACACCTTCGATATCTGTCTGCTTGATATAGAGAAGCGGCTGCTGCCCCACGCTTACGACTTGAAAACCCGTCTGGAAAACAATGAGTCACCCACCGAGGGCGATGTGGACTTTCTTTTACAGTTCCAAAAGGCGATTCAGAACCTGAATTCCTGCTCGATCAACCACCCGGAAAGTCATGTCGCTCTGGGTAATCTAATCCAGCTTTACAGTTCTCTGGTTTCCATGGCGGCTGATAACAGTTCGATGACCTGACTTATCTATTGATCGACCCGTTGAGAGACGAATACGCCCGCTAATGGCAACATGCCTCGCTAAGAGTAACGAGAACGCCTTTGGTTGCTAGGTGCTAGGCGCAAGTGCTGGAATATGGACTGTTACTTCTTTATCCTATCCATATTCACCGACGTATAATAATCAAAGGTTGAGTACATAATAGTCTGGCGGGTTTGATGACTATTCTGATCAATCTAAATTCCCATTCGTAAGTAAACTGGTTATCTCTATGTACAGTTTGATTGAGAGTTTAACTATAAAAAGCCTCAAAAATAGCTTTTGCCATGATCTCGAAAATACTCGTGATGAATATAATCACCTTGGCAGTGTATTATTTTTTGGGGTTGGCCTTGTTGCACTTTCAGCCCTGCTTACACTTCCTAACTTTGAAAACAAATTTATAGTGTACCTGTACACAGCATATTGTTTCTTTTCACCTCTCTATCAAAAAATTACTGCTCGAGGATACCCCTTACATATTGCAATACTGCAAGTCCCCTTTGGATTAGCAATGATCATCTCTTTGCAATGCATAATGCCAATAGAGTTAGTAGGACTTACAGCATTCTTATATCCAATAGTTTTTGTTTTTGTATACGAATTTCATACCACTTATTTTACAAGGGCTATGTTCACCTTAGCTCTAATTGGCACCGCTTTTATTGGATACTCCAGAGACTTTCCTTACCTATTAGCTTACCTATTCACAACGTTTGGCTCGACAGTAATAATTGGTCAGGTTGTTAGAGCTGCCGCAGAAAAGACCATACTATTAGCCAATCATGATGGCTTGACCGGACTGCTCAATAGAAGGCATTGGGAAGAGAGCCTTATTCAACTTCTTAAAATATCTGTTCGTAACAACTCTGACGTATCTATTATCTATATGGACTTAGATGGGTTTAAAAAAATAAATGACGATTCAGGGCATTTGAAAGGAGATCAACTTCTCCAAAATTTCGCAGCTCTTTTAAAAAAAGAGGGTCGAGACTCAGACCTGATCGCCAGATGGGGTGGAGATGAATTTGTCATTGCCATGCCTGATACCAATGAAGTAAAAGCTCAAAGCACTATCAACCGGTTAACAAAACTTTCAAAAAGCATTTCTTTTTCATCTGGAATAGCCGTATATGAGGCTGGAGAAAGTATTGACGACTTACTCTCCCGAGCCGATAGGAAAATGTATAAATCGAAAGCTGAAAGGAAGGCTCAAACAGAGTCCAACCCACAGAAACTGATATAGATTTCCTGTTGCAGTTCCAAAAGGCGATTCAGAACCTGAATTCCTGCTCGATCAACCACCCGGAAAGCCATGTGGCTCTGGGTAATCTAATCCAGCTATACAGCTCTCTGGTGTCTATGGCGACGGACAACAGTTCAGTTCCAGAATAAGCAGGATCAGGCCCCTTTATACTCTCGAGCGTCAATTTTTAGTTTCTTCATTTGGGATGACAGGGTTGTCGGTTTCATTGCCAGTAATTCTGCGGCACCACCTGCGCCAAAGACTTTCCCCGCACAACGCTCAAGGGCCAGAACAATGTTCTTTTTTTCTGCTGCTTTCATCTCTGTGTGGGTCATTACATCGGTTTCATTGCTCTGATTAACAGGCACAACCTCGGCAGCGGCAGTATCGAGGTTTTCAAAACGGATGGAGTCACCCCGCGCCAGTATAACCTGCCGTTCGATGACGTTTTCCAGCTCTCGAATATTGCCGGGCCAGTCGTAATCTGCCAGTCTTTGCATCTCTGCTTTGGATACTATTAATCCGGTTTTACCTGAGGATTTACTGACACGCTCAAGAAAATATTGGGTCAACAGGGGAATATCCTCCTTCCTCTGTCGTAACGGGATGGAGTTGATGGGAAAGACATTGAGCCGGAAATACAAGTCTTCCCTGAATTTTCCCTGCTCCACCAACTGCTTCAGATCTCTGTTGGTTGCTGCGATGATCCGCACATCCACATGAATCGTACTGGCGTCTCCCACCGGCTCAAACTGCATTTCCTGAATGACCCGCAGTAATTTACCCTGTAGGTGAAGCGGTATTTCCCCCACCTCATCCAGAAACAAGGTTCCGCCATCTGCCAACTGGAAACGCCCGGCACGATTGCTGACTGCACCCGTAAACGCACCTTTCACATGGCCAAAGAATTCACTTTCAAACAGGTCTTCAGGAATGGCTGCACAGTTCACCCTGATTAAGGAACGACGAGAACGGTCACTTTCATCATGTATCGCCCGGGCAATGAGTTCTTTACCTGTGCCGGATTCACCATGAATCAGTACGGTGGCTTCAGTTGGGGCAACCAGGCTTATCTGCCGCAATACCGACTGGATGGGTGCGCTTTTCCCGATAATATGTCGATGATTAAAGTCTGCATTAATCTCTTCCAGAAGATAGGCATTTTCCAGCTCCAGCCGGTCTTTTAGCTCCTCTACTTCCTTTAATGCTGAGAGCAATTGCTGCTGACTGTCTTTCTTCTGCGTTATATCTCGGAAAATTATGACAGCCCCCATCAAGACCCCATTCTCTAAGATAGGTGTGCTCGTATATTCAACATGGATCGCTTTGCCTGACTTACTCCAGAAGATGTCATCCTCTACCCGGTGCACGATGCCATCTCTGAATGCTGCAAAAATAGGACACTCCTCAGCATCATAATGACTACCATCAGCATGGCTGTGATGCACCATGGTGTGCATATTTTTTCCTGCCAACTCTTTGGCAGTGTAACCAAGGATTTTTTCTGCAGCCGGGTTTACAAATGAGGTCAGGCCATCGGCATCAACACCGTAAATCCCCTCGCCTGCAGCATCCAGCAAGAGGTGATTCTGACGTTCAAATTCTTTAAAAAATCCCGCAACTTTGTTCCAGTGCTGCAAGCCTGAATGGAAATGATGGTGTACTTCTGAGCGGCTTCTGAAATGATCCACTTCATCGATTTTATGAAAGCACAGATGTACGGTCAGCTTGCCGTTTTTATAAAGTGATTTCCCGATGGACTCCAACCGGGTTTCATTATTGCCATCCTGAATCGTTAAATGATCACTCCAGCCACGACCCTTATGAATAAGTTCGTCGGTAAAGACAATCAGGCGCTCAAAGCAGCCCGAAAACACCTGACTCACATGACTATCGACAATTGCATCCAGCTCCCGGTTCAGAAGAGAACAGGCTTCCGAATTAGCTGCCAAAATCTGGTTCCTGTACGGCTCAATGATTATTTGAGCAACCGGGGATTCCAGAAAAAAATATTCATCCGACATACCGTACACCTGTTTTTATCGAGGTAGACAGTTTTATTCAAATTTCACACCACAACTACGAAATAACGTAAAAATTGACTACGACTTTTCGTTTTTTACGATTTTTCGTACTTGAATCTCCATCACCAAAAAAAAACAAAACCCTTATATATCATATAAATAAAACACTTTTAGGTTTTGGCACCCCCTTTGCTATATACCTTATGAATAAAACTTAATACGAATACACAAAACGAAATTGATAAACGCCTTTGCACAGTCTTAGCAATGCTACAGGGATAACTGTCCATTTGAGTGCGTTTTTAAGCTGACAATAACTGGAGGGGAATATGACTTTTAAAAGTCTGGGCAATCCTTTTGACAGCAAGACCAAACTGACTCATTCAAAGTCATGTGAATGTGAATCCTGTAAAGCTGAAAAAACGCTGGGAGCAGGCATTACTGACTACCAGCGACAAGCAGCTCTTGAAGCGCAAATTGAACTCAATGAGCAATCCAAACTGACTATTGGTGATACTCCTGCACGTGAACAATTCGATTCCGCTGACGATATGATGGACCGTGTAATCGAGAGCGCTATCGTACGTGGCGTTTTCGGACACCATGACGCTTCCCGGAGGGATTTCCTTAAACTGGTCGGTGGAGGCACTTTAGCTGCTGCATTGTCGACTGTGATTCCAATGGACAAAGTGAAAGCCGCTGTAAAAGATTCGATCGGCCCACTTGAGAAATCCAAACTCAAGGTAGGTTTTGTACCGATCACCTGCGCCACACCCATCATCATGGCTCAGCCAATGGGCTTTTATGCCAAATACGGCCTTGATGTAGATGTGATCAAAACAGCTGGCTGGGCGGTTGCACGTGATAAATCCCTTAACGGCGAATATGACGCTTCACATATGCTGACTCCAATGCCTCTGGCAATGAGCATGGGCGCCGGCTCTACCGCGACACCGTACATAATGCCTGCGGTAGAAAACATCAACGGACAGGCGATTGTTTTACACAACAAACACAAAAATAAGCGTAACCCTAAGGATTGGAAAGGCTTTAAGTTTGGTGTGCCGTTTGACTACTCCATGCATAACTTCTTACTTCGCTACTATGTAGCAGAGCATGGTCTGGACCCGGATAAAGATATCCAAATCCGTGTAGTGCCACCGCCAGAGATGGTTGCCAACCTGCGAGCAGGTAATCTGGATGGTTATCTCTCACCAGACCCATTCAACCAACGTGCAGTTTACGAAAAAATCGGCTTCCTACACACCCTTACCAAGGACATTTGGGAAGGACACCCTTGCTGTGCATTCGCTTGTAGTCAGAAGTTTGCCACTGAGATGCCAAACACTTACGCAGCACTGTTTAAGTCTATTGTGGATGCAACCCACTACTCGGCCAAACCTGAAAATCGCGCCGAAATTGCCAAGGCAATCTCACCTAAGAACTATCTGAACCAGCCTGAAATTGTGGTGAAACAGGTACTTACCGGCCGCTATGTAGATGGGCTTGAACAAAAAGTCTTCGACGTTCCGGACCGTATCGATTTCGACCCATTCCCATGGCACTCAATGGCTGTATGGATTCTGACGCAGATGAAACGCTGGGGATATGTGAAAGGTGATATCGACTATACAGGCATTGCCGAACAGGTATACGTGGCATCGGAAACAAGCCAGGTAATGAAAGATCTAGGCTATACCCCGCCAAGCAAAACCTACAAAAACCATATCATCATGGGCAAGGAGTTTGATTACACCAAGCCTGAAGAGTACATCAACAGCTTTGCGATCAAGAGGTCATAAATATGCTCTCCCTTAATCTTAGGGCTCTATTGGTTTCATTGATTATTCTGGTGGTTACCTTAGGTGTATGGGAAGCACTTAATCAACCGCCGGAAGCATCAGAAGCCCTTTCGGAGTTCGAGTTATTAATGGGTGGGGCAGATCAGGAGGCACGTGTGCCTCCTCCCTCTCAGGTCGCAGTTCACGCCTGGAACGAGCTCAGCGACCCTTTCTATGATGCAGGACCTAATGATAAAGGCATCGGCATACAGTTAGGTTACTCAATTGCACGTGTTCTTGCGGGTTATTTTGCCGCAGCTGCGATTGCGATTCCTCTGGGTTTTTTAATCGGCATGTCTCCTCTGATGTACCGGGCCTTAAACCCATTTATTCAGGTGCTGAGACCAATCTCACCCTTGGCCTGGATGCCGTTAGCATTGTTTGTGATCAAGGACTCTGAGCAGTCGGCTATTTTCGTCATTTTTATCTGTTCAATCTGGCCAATGCTGATTAATACGGCCTTTGGGGTTTCCAACGTCCGTTCTGACTGGATCAAGGTTGCCCAGACCCATGAACTCAGCCCGCTCAAAACCGCCTGGAAAGTAATCCTGCCGGCGGCAGCGCCAACCATTCTCACCGGCATGCGTATATCAATTGGTATTGCATGGTTGGTTATTGTTGCGGCGGAAATGCTCGTAGGTGGTACAGGCATTGGTTACTACGTATGGAATGAGTGGAACAATCTGGATCTTAATAGCGTAATTTTTTCCATCCTAATGATTGGTGTTGTCGGCATGATGCTGGACATAGCGCTCGGGCGAATCGCCAAGTTGGTTCAATATGAGGAATAACCATGACTGCTAAATTTGTGTCAGTGGAAAACCTCACCAAGGTTTTCCCCTCAAAAAAGGAAGATTTGACCGTCTTCAAAGATGTGAATATCAGCCTGGATAAAGGTGAGTTCGTTTGCATCATTGGCCATTCTGGGTGCGGAAAGTCGACCATCCTCAATGTACTGGCTGGTCTAGACCAGCCGACTGAAGGCGCCATTGTGATGGAAGGCAAAGAGGTTTCAGGCCCCAGCCTGGAGCGTGGCGTCGTATTCCAGAACTACAGCCTGCTGCCATGGCTTACCGTTTTACAGAACGTTGAATTCGGAGTGGGTGCTCGCTGGCCCCAGTGGAGCAAATCAAAAGTAGAGGAACACAGTAGCCACTATCTTGAAATGGTTGGGCTTAGCCACTCTTTGCACAAAAAACCATCGGAACTGTCTGGTGGTATGAGGCAACGCGTGAGTATAGCTCGAGCGTTTGCTACCAGCCCTAAATTACTCTTATTGGACGAGCCTTTTGGCGCTCTGGATGCCCTGACACGCGGCGTTATACAGGATGAACTTATAAAAATCTGGGGTGAAACCCAGCAGACCGTATTCATGATCACTCATGACGTGGATGAAGCCATTCTCCTGTCTGACCGGATTCTTCTGATGAGTAATGGCCCAGAAGCCTGCGTAGCAGAATCCGTAAAAATATCGCTTCCACGACCAAGGGATCGAGCCACGATTATCGAAGATCCGGCGTATTACAAAATACGCAATCATTTAGTTAATTTTCTGGTTAAGCGCTCTAGCGAAATTGCCAACAATACAGATGAACAGTCAGGTACAACAATTTCTGTCGACCCTGCTGCAAATGACACGATTACTGACTACGCAAATACCACAGAAATAAAAGCTGCAATTTAAGAATTTTGAGGAATTGTTATGAATAAAGTTGAAATGACCGAAGCCATCATCGCAGCCAAGATTGCGAAAAACCTAAAATGGGAAGAGATGGGCTCTGATTTAGGTATGTCCCCTGTATGGTTGACCTCAGCCTGCCTAGGTATGAACAGTGCGCCGCCGGAAAAAGCGGCGGCGATTACAGAATATCTTGGCTTGGGCCCCGAGGTATGCACAGCACTGGGAGATTACCCAACCAAGATCTGGGACCAAGCTGTACCCACTGACCCACTTGTTTATCGCCTATATGAAATTGTGGGTGTTTACGGCGACACACTGAAAGAAGTGATTCAGGAAAAGTTTGGTGACGGCATCATGAGCGCAATCGACTTTTCGATGGAAGTAGACAAGATTGAAGATCCTAAAGGAGATCGTGTGCTACTGACTTTGAATGGTAAATTCTTGCCTTATAAAAGCTGGTAATGAATAGATCAGTGTAGAGAACATAACTATGACAACCCAGCCACGATACCCAATCCCTCCTTTTAGTCGCGAAGACGCTGTAAAAAAGGTGCGTATGGCAGAAGATGCATGGAATGGTAAAGCACCTGAGAAGGTCGCACAGGCGTACAGCGTAGACTCTGTGTGGAGAAACCGTTCTGATTTTCTGCGAGGTCACGATCAAATTATCGATTTTCTAACCCGAAAATGGGAAAAAGAGAATGACTACCGCTTGATTAAAGAGATCTGGGCTAACGATGATAAACGGATCGCTGTCAGGTTCGCGTATGAATGGCACGATGAACATGGCAACTGGTTTCGTTCATATGGCAATGAAAACTGGGAATTTGACGAACTCGGGTATATGAAAGCAAGGCATGCCAGCATTAATGATCTGGCAATTGAGGAAAAAGACAGGAAATTCAAATGGCCCTCTGGAACCAGGCCTGAAGACCACCCTGATCTCTCTGATCTTGGTTTGTAGTTGATCAAATACTCAATACATAAGGCTGCTGAAAAACGCAGCCTTAGTTTTTCTATGTCTAAATTTCCAAACAAATTACAGCCCACAGTCAAACTACTGTTATTCAGTCACCTTTACTCCTATATTTTAATGATGGTCACTCTTTATATACTTGGAGTTATAGATGTATCTACCCAGTCCGATTGTTCTGCAGAACCCTTTCCCGCAGCTGGATTCAGTTGATTTTGAAGATGCCACTATCGATGACAAAGAAACTTATCTGAAGCAATTAAAGAAGTGGCAGAAGAGGATGCTGCAGGTTCAGCAGGCGTATTTTCATCAGAAACGCCGGGCGATTGTAGTTTTTGAAGGTTGGGATGCGAGCGGTAAAGGCGGGGCTATACGACGGATCACAGAAAAACTCGATCCACGTGGTGTGGTTGTTCATCCGATTAGTGCGCCGACTGAAAAAGAGCAGAGTAAACATTACCTGTATCGTTTTCAGGCACGTCTACCGGAAGCAGGCACCATCGCGATTTTTGACCGCTCCTGGTATGGAAGGGTATTGGTTGAGCGCATCGAAGGCTTTGCTGAGGAGAGCGAATGGCAGCGCGCTTATCAGGAAATTAATGAGTTTGAACGCAGCCTGATTGATGACGGTGCCCGGATCATCAAAATTTTTATGCATATTTCCCCTGAAGAACAGCTCAAACGTTTTCAGGAGCGGCTGAATAACCCGGTTAAACGCTGGAAACTAACAACTGAGGATATCCGCAACCGAGGCAAATGGGATGAGTACAAGGAAGCCACAGATCAATTGTTCGAGTTCACCTCTACCGAATCCGCGCCCTGGCAGATTATTTCTGCTAACCATAAATGGTATGCCCGGATCGAGGTGTTAAAAACAGTTGTGCAGCTATTAGGGGAAGGGGTGGATACCGATCCGCCTGAGCTGGACCCAAAAGTCACCAAAGCGGCTTATAAAGCGCTGGGCATCCGACCTGAAAATGACTAACTAACGAAATATTAATGTAATATTTCGCGGGCATTATTAGCTTCAGAAAACAATGAGGCTAATAAAATGAAAGAAAACAAACTAAAAGATCAGCTGAAGCAGTTGCTGAAACGCGGTTATTCCGAGATTGATGTTCGCAATCTGGCTATGGCTCCCGTACATATTGTTGATCAGGCTATCGCTGAATATAAAGCAGATCTGATTTCTGAACAGCAAACTTCTCGAATCCAACATAACCAAGCAAGCTTTGCGATGAGCCTGGGTGGTTAATCCCCCTGTTCATCGCTCCTCCCTTTTTCCCTCCTTCTAAAAAACCATCTGAATCCATCTTTAGCATAATTAAGCTGGCATCCATTTTCTGTTCAGATACAATTCACAGTCGTTGGTGTATTAATAGCGTTGATGCGGTATAAGGCTTTCTTGAGGGAGAAGCTTTAGAAAACCAACAATTAATCTATGAGCACAGGAAAATTAAAATGAAAAAAGTACTGATTGCAGCAGCTGCAGCTGCCCTGATGGTACCTGCTGCAGCTATGGCTGAGCGTGATGGTGCAACTGTTTATAACACTAAATGCGCTATGTGCCACGCTGATGGCGTAGCAAATGCTCCTAAGCTGGGCAGCGCTGATGACTGGGCACCGCGTGCCGCAATGGGTATCGATGGCCTGTTGGCTTCAGCTCTAAAAGGTAAAGGCGCTATGCCTCCTGCTGGTCTGTGCATGGACTGTTCAGATGGCGAACTGAAAGCAGCTATCGAATTCATGGTTGATAACTCTAAATAATCAGAGCCCAACCAGAATAAAAAAACCGCCTGCTGGCGGTTTTTTTGTGACTGAATTTAAGGAATCAGAAGATATCGCTTGGTCTGAGATCAATAAGCTGACTCTCAGGATCATCTTCTGAGGTCGCTTTTATCTTTTCCAGAGATTCCTTGTCTTTGCCTTTGGTCACAATAATCTCAACACGGCGGTTTTTGATACGGTTCTCGCGGGTTGTGTTTGGAACCAACGCTTTAGTATCTGCATAACCAATTACCCGAAAGCGGGATTGGTCAATACGTGGGTCACCGTACAATTCATGTGCTACTGCCAGTGCCCGGGCAACAGATAGATCCCAATTGGATTCAAAATCGCGCCCTGCGTAAGGGATGTTGTCACTGTGACCTTCGATCGCCACGTTACCCTTTACATCCAACAGCACATCTCGAATTTTCGCCAGTACAGGTATGGATTCAAACTTGAGTTCCGCTGAACCTGAGTCGAAAGAGCCTTTCTCTTTGATACGGATGATGATCTTCTTACCATCGGTCTCAACTTCGACACTACCGTCGCCAATCTCTTCTGCCAGAGCCGCAGCAAACTCCACTGCTTCTTCTTTGGCTTCTTGCTCCTGCTGTTTCTGCAACTCTTTGTCCTCACCAGCCTCTTGATCTGGTGAGTCACTCTCGCCCTCTTTCGATCGGATATCCAACGTATTCATATCGTTGTTTACCGTCATCTGGCGAACTTCGTTCAATGGAGTTGGTTCTGGGCGACCAGGGCTGAATTCCTGAGCAATTATCGAGGTACCTTTGGGGATATCCTCTACTTTGATCTGGTTTTGCACACCAAATGCCTCACGCATAGAACCCGCGAGCTGTTTAAACTTCAATACGTCCATTTCCGAGAAGGAAAGCAGAAGTACGAAGAAACACATCAATAGCGACATCAAGTCGCCGAATGTTGCCAACCACGCAGGTAACCCGGGGGGGCAGGGGGGGCATTCTTGTTCTTCGGAGTCGTCACTCATCGATATTAACCTTCCGCCACTGCACGTTTCTTCTCTGGCAGGTAGTTACGCAGCATCTGCTCAATAACACGAGGGTTCTGACCCGCTTGAATCGCCAGCAAGCCATCGATGATCAGATCATTGTTGAGAGCTTCTTCATCCTTACGAACGTTCAGCTTATCTGAAATAGGAATACAGACCATGTTTGCCAGCATCGCACCGTAAAGGGTTGTCAGCAGGGCTACCGCCATCGCAGGACCGATCGATTTCGGGTCACTCATGTTGGACAGCATCTGTACCAGACCAACCAGCGTACCGATCATGCCCATTGCCGGGCCTACATCACCTAATGATGCAAAAATTTTAGCGCCGAATTCATGACGATCATGGGTGAGCTTTGCTTCTTTCTTGAGAAGCATTTTAACAACTTCGGGGTCGTGGCCATCCACCAACAGCTGAATACCACGTTGCATGAAGTCACTCGTTACTTCTTTGTCTTCCAGAGACAGCAGGCCGCCTTTACGGGCCGCATCTGCCAGCTCAACAGTTTCAGCGATAATGTCTTCAGGGTTAAGTGACTTGAACATGAAGGCCTTACCGGCGATCTTGCCCGCTCCAAGAAACTGAGCCAGAGTAAACTGCATCAATACAACGAAGAGGGAACCACCGATTACGATCAACAGCGAAGGGGGGTTGACGAAGACGCCAACGTCTCCACCCATAACCATCGCGGCTACAACAATACCAAAACTACCTAATAAGCCGACGAGCGTTGCTATATCCACCCATTACTCCTTAATCAAGCTGAGAACTCTGTTCAAGCTTTGCATTCGAACTGCCTATGATAGCAAAAATGTCTTGGTAGTCATCCATCAGACAATCGTTTAATGAAGAATTTTGAGCGATAATTGATTCTACCCAACGGCTTAGGTAACTTTAGCCCTTTAATAGTAGATAATTCTCATGCCACGTAAGAAAAAAACACCGGATTTTGAACAGTCTCTTCATGAACTGGAAACTCTTGTTACCAAAATGGAACAAGGGGATATGTCTCTGGAAGAATCCCTTAAAGCTTTTGAAGAAGGCGTTAGCCTCACCCGCGACTGTCAGTCCATTCTGGCTCAGGCAGAACAGAAGGTTCAGGTACTGGTTGAATCTGGCGGCGAGTTAAAAACCGAACCTTTCACTCCTGACGAGGATGCCTGAGATTGGATATCCGCAGTCAGCTAGGTATTTATCAAGAATCCGTAGATTCTTTCCTTAAGCAATGCATCGATGATCAAAGCATCGACCCTCAGCTTCAGGATGCCATGCTCTATTCGCTGTTTAATGGTGGTAAACGAGTACGTCCGGCTCTTGTCTATATCGTAAATAAAATGCTCGGTGGCTCATTAGAACAAGCGGACAGCGCTGCAGCTGCGATTGAGTGCATCCATAGTTATTCACTGGTGCATGATGACCTGCCCGCCATGGATGATGATGATCTCAGACGCGGCAAACCCACCTGCCATATTGCCTATGACGAACCAACTGCGATTCTGGTAGGTGATGCATTACAGTGCCTGGCATTTGAGTTGATATCCAATGACTCCGGGTTAAATGCAGATACTCGTATCCGTTTGATCCAAATGTTAGCAAAAGCGTCCGGACATCAAGGCATGGTCGTAGGTCAGGCGTTTGATCTGAGAAACGTTGGAAAGCCACTGACCCTTGAGCAGTTGGAGTCAATGCACCAGCATAAAACCGGGGCCCTGCTTAAATGCGCAGTGCTTATTGGGGCCGTAGTCAGTGAGCAGGTATCAGACCAGCAACTTGAGTCTCTGGAGCAATATGCCGATGCTATAGGTTTGGCATTTCAGGTTCAGGATGACATTCTCGATATTGAGGGTGATTCCAGCGTAATCGGCAAACCTCAGGGCTCAGATCTGGAAAAAGAAAAACCTACCTACCCTGCCCTTTTAGGTCTGGAAGGCGCTAAACTTAAGCTTCAGCAACTACACGAAACTGCGATTTCAGCGCTGGAGCTCTTTGGCAAAAGTGCTGATGAGCTAAAAGCACTGGCTGACTTTATTGTTCAGCGCGACCATTAATCTATGTTCAATTCTATTCCTGAAAAGCGCCCGGTCACGCCATTGCTGGATCTGATCAATGATCCGGCAGACCTGCATACACTGAACTCTAATCAGCTCCCGCAACTGGCCGAACAGTTACGTGAGTATCTGCTTTACAGTGTCGGCCTGAGTGGAGGCCATTTTGGAGCAGGCCTGGGTGTAATTGAATTAACCGTCGCTCTGCACTACCTGTTGGATACCCCCAATGATCACCTGATCTGGGATGTAGGCCACCAGTGTTATCCTCACAAAATACTCACTGGTCGACGGGAAGAGATGCCGAAAATCCGTCAGATCGACGGCCCCGCTCCCTTCCCAAAACGTAGCGAAAGCCCGTTTGATGAATTTGGTGTCGGTCATTCCAGCACCTCTATCAGTGCAGCTCTGGGAATGGCTATTGCCGATAAACTGCAAGGTATTAACAGTAAAACCGTCGCTGTTATCGGCGACGGTGCAATGACTGCTGGCATGGCCTTTGAAGCCCTGAACCATGCGGCGCATACAGATACAAACCTACTGGTCATTCTGAACGACAACGATATGTCGATTTCCCATAATGAGGGAGGTCTGGCAACCTATCTGGCTCAGAACCTGAAAAACCAGACCGAAGGCGAAACCACTGCGGCCCTGTTTGAAGCATTGGATTTTGAATACTCAGGCCCGGTGGACGGACATGATTTTGAGAAATTGCTGCCTGCGCTGGAAACAGTTCTGAATAAAAAAGGCCCGCAATTCCTGCACCTTATCACCAAAAAAGGTAAAGGTTTTAAACCCGCAGAAGATGACCCGGTGGGTTACCACGCCATTACCAAAATTGATCCGATCCACCAGCCGAAACAAAAGAAAGTCCGATACTCCAATGTCTTTGGGCGCTGGATCTGCGATATGGCAGAACAGGACAAACGATTGACGGCAA
This sequence comes from Neptuniibacter sp., assembly GCA_050633685.1. Taxonomy (GTDB): domain Bacteria; phylum Pseudomonadota; class Gammaproteobacteria; order Pseudomonadales; family Balneatricaceae; genus Neptuniibacter. Next base: position 271,930 of record JBOEHA010000024.1, read on the forward strand.
TCACACCTGCGATGTCCGAAGGATCAGATCTGGTCAGGTTTTCAAAACAATTCCCGGACAGGTACTTTGATGTTGCCATTGCCGAGCAGCATGCCTTAACACTGGCTGCTGGCATGGCCTGCCAAAAGGCTAAGCCGGTTGTAGCGATCTACTCGACATTTTTACAGCGTGCATATGACCAACTGGTGCATGATGTTTCTATCCAGAAGCTGGACCTGTTGCTGGCAATCGACCGAGCAGGTCTCGTTGGTGAAGATGGCGCAACCCATGCCGGTTGTTTTGATATCGCCATGCTGCGCTGTTTGCCTGAAGCAGTGATTATGACGCCATCAAGCGCTGAAGAACTTCGGGATATGCTGTTTACCGGATATGAATATTCTGGTTTAGCCGCCGTTCGTTACCCTCGTGGAACCGTTCCAGCTCATGCACCTGAGGATATGACTCAACTTGAAATCGGCAAAGCCCGAGAGATCCGCAAAGGTCAAAAAGTTGCCCTGCTGAACTTTGGCCCTCTTCTGGAAACTGCAAAAGCGGTCGCTAAAGAGAACAACTACACTCTGATTGATATGCGTTTTGTAAAACCACTGGATGGAGCAGCAATTAAAGAACTCAGCTTATCCCATGATCTGCTGGTCACCATTGAAGATCACTCTATATGTGGTGGAGCTGGCTCAGCAGTAAGTGAGTATTTACATCAAAACAACATAAACATACCCTTGTTGATGCAGGGTATTCCAGACAAATGGATCGAGCATGCGACGAGGCAGCAGCAGTTAGAGATGTGTGGGTTGGATCAAGCAGGGATTCACAGCTCTATTAACGAAACCATTAAGGCATAGCGCCACAACCGCTAAAATGACCTAACTAATAAGAGACGATCCGAATAACTGCGATACATTTTCACTGCTCTTTTCTTATATCTTCTTATTGATAACGCAGTCACTTCCTGAATTCAAAACCTGTAAGCCGGCAGGAGAGTTTCAACAACCAACCGATTGGATCAAGGTTACGCCATTTGCATCTTGCGCATGCGCTCTTTGGCTTGATCCACACGGTTTCCCTTCAAGTTAAGTTATACAGAAACAGAGGCCTCACTACCCCGGTTAAGCGAAACCGTACTGATGAGAGCAGCGGCTATCCATAATAACGGCCCGATCACCCCAGGCCACCAGGACAAATACCCAGGAACAAGGATGAATAGAATGAAACCTATATCTGAAATACTCACTGTAAACAGTGTTAACCAATAACCTACACGTTTTTGCCGCCAGTTAAATATGATGGCTACTACGATAACCATAATTGCCAGATACATAAGATTCCAGGCGCTTTGAAAGAGCCGCCCCTGTATGTCGGACTCTGTGGTAAGAGCCAATTCATAGATGGCAGATGCCGCCATTATATGCAGTAACCCCCAGATGATATAAAGGATCGCACCGACCCGGGCAGTAACCAGTTTCATCGTGATGTCTCCTTATTGCTCTGCTTTCCCAGAAGTTTGATTCACTCCTGCAGGGCTTAGATCTCTGAAAGCTGCTGGAAGGTTGAGCCCAAAGTGAACCCACTTAAATAACGCGTAGCCCTGATATTGCTCTGCCTGAGTTGCAGCCACGATTTTTCCCTGATTCCACCCTTTGTCTAAACCACTGGCTACGGCCGACTTGATGTGACGGAGGTAATCAATATTCCAATCGAGTACGGCGCTTGTAGTCGGACGACTATGTCCAGGTACAACCGTCGTATCCGAATCAATAAAGTCACGAACCTTCTCCAGCGTTTCCAGCGATTCAAGCAACCTTCCTTGTAATAACCATGGAAGTGCAGGCGCCTCTGCTACAACAGGATTTCCTGTCCAGAGTACTTTCTCTTCTGGCAACCAGACAAAGAGATCATCACCCGTCTGAGCAAATCCGAAATCCTTTATAAATACTTCCCGACCACCAAGATCAATCGTTACTGAACCTTCTGGTTTGATCAAAATATCGCCAGATCTTGGCTTGATTGCTTCTACTCCACGGCCTTTACCCATGATCCCTAACATCAGGTTTCGATCTTCTTCAAACCTTGTTTCGAAACGCGCTTTACCCCGGCTATGCTGAATAATCTGTGTTGATTCAGGTAAATAGTAATTACCAAAGGCATGATCACCGTGATGACTGGTATTAACCGCGTAGAGAATCGGTTTATCGGTGAGCTCAGTCACCAATGCCGTCATCTGTTTATACAGCCGCTTATTAAGCATGGTTTCTACCAGCATTACGCCCTTGTCACCGATGATAATTCCGCCGCTCGTAGCCATTGGAATACCCTTCGGAGCTTTGATATCAGCGCCTTTTTCATAAACCGCGTACACACCATCCACCAGTTTCTGGCTGACCAGATCAACTTTATTAGCATCCCAAACAGGCTTCTGAGCCTGAACACTAAAAGATAAAATCAGAAACAATGAGGAAAGAAGAATTCGTATTTTCATAATAAAACTCTCAAGCGTTAACTTTGCATTTCCTGAGAGTATTTGTTTCCATTAAGGACTTAAAGATAGCATTTTGAAATTCTGAGTATCCTAAATGGAAACTAATTTTAAGACTCTCCTTCCCCTCATAGAAACCTTCATCATGGTTGCCGATTCCGGCAGCTTTACATCAGCAGCAGACAGCCTGGGCTCTGGCAAGTCTCTGGTGTCCAAACGCATCGCTAAACTAGAAGGGGAGCTCGGAACAAAACTGATCTATCGATCAACTCGAAAATTCCATCTGACAGAAGCAGGCGAGCGCTTCTATCGGTTATGTACTCCGGCGATAAAGGGATTGGAAGAAGCTGTAATGGATGTCAAAGAGCTTCAGAGCAGTCCGGAAGGATTACTCAACATAACTATGCCGCAAAGCCTGGTTATGTCGGAACTGGGGGATCTCTTGTATGACTTCAGAGCCCAATTCCCAAAAATTGAACTACAGGTCAATGTGACAGGGCATTACCTGAATCTGATTGATAAAGGGATCGACCTGGCATTCCGAATAGGTGCTATTAAAGATAGTCAATTAATCGCTGCCTATTTAGGCAAGACTAAATTGGTTGCTGTTGCCAGCCCTGAATACCTGGCACACAACAGCCACCCAGAAACCCCCGAAGATCTCATTAACCATCAGTGCCTTACTCATCTCGATACACCCTGGCGTAATAAATGGCCTTTCCCCGGTAAAGATGGAAAAGCAGTCCGTATTGAGTCCAGTTTTTCCAGCAATGATGGGCACCAATTGCTTCATGTATGCCTTAGAGGGATGGGAATAATGATGGGGCCGCAAGTTATGTTTGACCGCCACCTTCAAGAACGAAGGTTAGAGCCGGTTCTGGAAAAGTGGTATCAGCAATCCAGTGATCTGGTTGCCCTGTATCCTGCCGGGCGGTTGTTGCCAAGCCGTGGCAGATTGCTGATAGACTTTATGAAAGAGCACTTAACCTAGACAAGGCTGTACAACACCTGCAATAGACACTACAGATCGATAGAAAACTGATCTATATTCCGTCAAATACAATCAGGGTTTAGTCTCGATTTATGAACTTAAATCCATAGGTAAGCAATAAACTGCAGAATCAAAGCAGCGTAAATACCCGCCAGAATATCATCCAGCATAATACCTAAACCACCTGAAACCTTGCTGTCTGCCCAGCCGATTGGCCAGGGTTTCAGGATGTCAAAAATCCGGAACAGGATAAAGCCGATCAGAATCCATCCCCAACCGGCTGGAGCCATTATCATTGTGATCCAGAAGCCTACAAACTCATCCCAAACAATGCCGCCGTGGTCATGAACACCAATATCTTTGGATGTTTTGTCACACAGCCAGATGCCTATTAACGTCGTTACCACCAACATGATCAGATAGTTGGTTAACGACAGATCTTGCAACCAGATATAAGGAATAATCGCCGCGACTGTTCCCACGGTTCCCGGAGCGTAAGGAGAGGCACCACTGCCCAGACCAAAGGCCAGAAAGTGAATTGGATTTTTCCATACGGAAGCCGGGACTTTATTCATTCGTAGCTATTCTCAAATATTATTCATTAACCGGGATTTTTAAAATGGTCGTAACCTGCACCGCTCAGCGCACATTCCTGACCACGGTCGTAAAGGCGAATATCTGCATCATCTGTGATTTTCCCAATCACAGCAATGGCTTCCGGGAGATTATGCAGGGTCGGCAGGTGTTCAGCAGGTAGTGTGAAACAAAGTTCAAAATCCTCACCACCACTCAGCGCCCATTGTCGCGCTTGTTCTTCACCAAAACAGGAAACCAGCTCTTCAGAGAGAGGCAAGGCTTCTAGCTGCAAACGAGCGCCCAAAGGTTCATTTGCTGCACCACTGGCTTTAAGAATGTGCGAGAGGTCTGAGAGTAAACCGTCTGAAATATCGATTGCAGCAGATGCTTTATCTGTAAGTGCCAGCCCCAGCTCAACACGCGGGCTTGGCGCAAAGAAACGCTCACTCAGGTATTCAACGCCACGGGAATCAGGAAAACCATTCAGAAGCCCTTCAAGACCTCCGCGGCTATCACCCAGTCTGCCACTTACACAGATGAGGTCACCTTTCTGAGCACCGGAACGCTTAAGTGCTTTACCTACTGGAACAAAACCATGCACTTGCGCCGTCAGACTCAAAGGCCCTTTGGTGGTATCACCGCCAATCAGGCTAATTCCATACTGCAAACACAGTTGCCCAAGTTTTTGTGAGAACCGCTCCAACCATAGCTCATTGGCTTGCGGTAATGTCAGCGCCAGTGTAATCCACGCAGGTTTTGCCCCCATTGCGGCAAGGTCACTTACAGCCGCACCAAACAACCGGGATGCAAGTTGGTCGGCGGGTGTACCCTGCAGAAAGTGGGTACCCTCAACCAATGAGTCAATTGAAACCACCAACTGATGTCCTTCCGGACAGTTCAGAATAGCGCAGTCATCCCCCACCCCTAACGCAACAGAAGCATCCGAAGATGCTTCTGCCAGAGGTGCGAAATAACGCTTTATCAGATCAAATTCGCCCAGTGCCATTTCAGAGTTAACCCTGACGCTTCTCTCTGATCTCTGCCATGCGAACTCTTTGAGCCAGCTTATCCAGAACACCGTTTACGTAACGATGGCTGTCGGTAGCGCCAAAGGTTTTAGCCAGTTCAACACTCTCGTTGATTGCCACACGGTAAGGCACTTCAATACGCTTCGACAATTCATAAGCGCCAATACGCAGTACGTTCAGCTCAACCGGATCCAGGTCTTCAAGCTGGCGGTCCAGAAAATCACTGTACAAACCATCCAGTTCACTTTTACTCGCTGCAATATTATGCAGCAGTTCAGAGAACAGTTTGATGTCGGTATCAGCCATATCGTTATCAACCCGGAACTGAGCCTCAAGGTCAGTCAGAGACTGGCCCGCCAGAGTCCAGGAATACAATGCCTGCAGCGCAAAGCTGCGGGCATTACGACGCTGAGTCGTCAAAGAGGCTTTCTTTTTCTTAGCAGCAGGTTTGCTTTCGTTATCGCTCATCTGCGCTTAGTCCTCTAACTGCTTCAACAGGCTAACCATTTCCAGCACGGATAGAGCTGCTTCTGCACCTTTGTTACCCATTTTTGTACCTGAACGTTCAACGGCTTGTTCGATGCTGTTCACAGTCAGAATACCGTTAGCAACCGGTACATCGTATTCCAGTGAAACTTGTGCAACACCTTTAGAGCTTTCGCCAGAAACGTACTCAAAGTGAGGTGTACCACCACGAATAACAGCACCCAGAGCAATGATGGCATCATCCTTCTTCTGTGCAGCCAAACGTTTTACCGCCAGTGGAATTTCGAAAGCACCCGGTACACGTACTACGCGGATATTTTCTTCACTCACTCCATGACGTTTCAGTGTATCCAGCGCACCTTCCAGCAGGCTCTCAACAACAAATGAGTTAAAACGGCCAACCACAATAGCGTAGTTACCGTCTGCATTTACAAAATCACCTTCATAGGTTTTTACAGTCATTTCAATTACCTGCCCGTTTATTCTTCACAGGGGATATATTCTTCGATCTCCAGATCAAAACCGGAGATGGCATTAAATTTCATTGGTGAGCTGAGCAGTCGCATTTTACGAATACCCAGATCACGCAGTATTTGTGAGCCCGTACCTACAGTAAGGTAAGAACCAGAAGCACTAATATTATGCTGACGGAGTTTCTGAGCCGGGTTCAGCAGTTGATCCAACGCGTCACCAATGTCCGTTTTAGGACCGGTGTCCAGAAGCAACACCACACCTTCACCTAACTCGGATACTTTTTTCAGAGCCTTACGCATTGTCCACTTAAGCTCTTCACCTTTTGCAACACCAACCACGTCCCTGAGAACTTCAGTACGCAGATGTACACGAACAGGGGTCGCCACATCTTCACTGACTTCACCGAGGCTAAGAGCCAAATGGGAGCAGCCCAGAATTTCGTCACGGTAAGTTACAAAATTAAAGTCTCCAAATTCCGTCGGCAGAACCCCTTCGTTCTCACGCATTACCGTATGCTCATTTGCTGTACGGTAGTGAATCAGGTCTGCAATTGTGCCTATTTTGAGACTGTGCTTATCAGCAAATTTTTCCAGATCCGGACGGCGCGCCATGGTGCCATCATCATTCATGATCTCAACGATCACAGACGCTGGAGAAAAACCGGCCATTCGCGCAAGATCACAGCCAGCTTCGGTATGGCCTGCACGGCTCAAAACCCCACCCGGCTGTGCCATCAGCGGGAAAATATGACCCGGCTGCACTATGTCTTCAGGTTTAGCATCCGCTTTTACCGCAGTACGGACAGTAAGGGCCCGGTCTGCTGCGGAAATACCTGTTGTGACGCCTTCTGCAGCCTCAATCGACATGGTGAAGTTGGTCGAGAACTGTGCGCCATTGCTCTGTACCATCAATGGCAGATTCAGCTGTTCGCAACGTTCGCGGCTTAATGTCAGACAGATCAGACCACGGGCATGTGTCGCCATGAAGTTAATATCATCAGCTCGAACCATCTCGGCTGCGATGACCAGATCGCCTTCATTCTCGCGGTCTTCATCATCCATCAGGATAACCATCTTGCCCTGACGGATATCTTCTATAATTTCCTGCGGTGTATTCAGTTTCATTAAAATCTCTTACCGTCGTTAGCGGTTAAATCCATGAGCCATCAGGGTTTCCATTGTCAATCCTGTGCTCTTGTCTTCTTTATTATCGTTGTCTTGATTATGTGTCAGCAGACGTTCCAGATAACGAGCGATAATATCCACTTCCAGGTGCACCAGACGCCCGGGCAGGTATTCCGTCATAATCGTTTCCTGTGCGGTATGCGGCACAATATTCAGTTCAAAGCATTCACCAGAAATAGCATTTACTGTGAGGCTTATACCATCCACCGTTACCGAACCTTTAGCTGCCAGGTAACCTTGAATATTCTTAGGGGCTTTAACCGTAAACCTTATGGAACGAGCATCTTCATTACGCTCCACAATCTCCCCAAGACCATCCACGTGGCCCGTAACTATATGGCCACCCAAACGGCTGGTTGGCATTAATGCTTTTTCCAGATTCACCCGTTCCCCCACACTTAAAGTATGAAAACGGGTATGGGCCAGCGTTTCTCTGGAGACATCTGCAATAAAACCATCGCCAGGAAGTTCCACAGCGGTAAGGCATACACCATTGGTTGCGATGCTGTCACCGAGTTTAACATCAGCCAGATCCATCATTCCTGTACGCACATAAAGGCGCATATCGCCTTCTTGCTCTTCGATTCCAGCAATGGTTCCGACTGCTTCGATAATTCCTGTGAACACCTGTTATTACTCTCCGTACACCGGTTTCAGGATTAATCTCATATCATCCTTCAACATAGCCATATCTGTCTGTTGCAGTTTAATCTGTTGTGCCATTGTGGTGAATGGTAATTGAAACGCTGGTCGTGCTTCCGACCCTAGCAGTTTCATAGCCATATACAGATAAATTTCATCCACAAGCTCCTGCTGAATAAACGCTCCCGCAAGAGTAGCACCGGTTTCAATCAACAGTTCATTACATTGTTCTTGTTCAGCCAGCATCTGGAGCAGTGCTTTTAGGTCAACCCGACCATCTTGTGCAGGCATTATAGCTATTTCTGCGCCCGTATTTTTTAACGCGGCAATTTTATCAGCGTCTTCAGATACAGTAACGATTAGCGTTCGGCCAGGCTGGCTTAATATTGAAGCCTTGAGAGGCATTCGTAATCCTGAGTCCAATACCACACGTAAAGGCTGCTGTTTTACAATCTCATCGGCATTGTCCAGTTCTAACTGATCCGCTCGTACGGTTAGAGCAGAATCATCTTTCAGAATAGACTCTATACCCGTTACAACGGCAGAACTCTGCGCCCTGAGCTTCTGTACGTCTGAACGTGCAGCAGGGCCGGTAATCCATTTTGATTCACCTGACGCCATCGCTGTGCGGCCATCAAGACTGGTTGCCATCTTCAATCTGACAAACGGCAGACCTGACTCCATGCGTTTGATAAATCCGGGATTAAGCGCTCTGGCTTCAGCTTCTAAAAGGCCAGATTCTGCAGTAATACCAGCGTCCCGTAACATTTTGATCCCGCGCCCAGCAACTTCAGGGTTTGGATCAATCATCGCACTGACAACACGCGCAACACCTGTGTTGATAAGCCCTTCCGCACATGGAGGTGTTCGACCAAAGTGACTGCAGGGTTCCAATGTGACGTATGCAGTCGCACCTTGCGCCTTTTCGCCAGCCATTGCCAGCGCGTTTACTTCAGCATGGCCCTCACCTGCCCGGAAATGAAAACCTTCACCCACAATTTCATCACCATTAACTAGAACACAGCCAACTCTGGGGTTAGGCTGAGTGGTATATAGGCCATTACGCGCCAAGCGTATAGCACGCGCCATATATTCCTGATCCGCCACACTCCAAGAAGGCACTTTATTTACCCTCCGAGGCATCATGCTCTTCAGAGAGTCGTTCGATCTCGGCCTTGAATTCGTTAATATCCTGGAAACTGCGGTACACAGAGGCGAAACGCACATAAGCCACTTCGTCGAGCTTACTTAACTCAGCCATAACCTCTTCACCAACCTGACGTGAAGGTAACTCTCGCTCTCCTGTTGCCCGTAAACGATGGGTGATACGGCTTATGCAAGCCTCAAAATCTTCAATGGAGACTGGACGTTTCTCAAGTGCACGGTGAATACCAGCACGGAGCTTTTCATCATCAAACGGTTGGCGGGAGCCATCGGCCTTGATCAGGCGAGGCATCAGCAGCTCTGCTGCTTCATAGGTGGTAAAACGCTCATTACATTGGGTGCAAGCCCGACGCCGACGCACCTGCTGACCTTCTGCAACCAGACGGGAGTCAACAACTTTGGTTTCATTGGCACTACAAAACGGACAATGCATCAACTGTTCCTGAGAAAAGAGCGTTTATTATTCCCTGCAATGCATGGCATTAAGAGAACAAAAGGGCCGTCTTATTACAGACAGCCCGGGGATTGTACATTTTTCCGGCTACAACTTACAGCCGGAACAAGTACTTACTTATATACAGGGTAACGTGCGCAGATCTCTGTTACCTGACCTTTAACACGAGCGATTGTGTCGTCGTTGTTAATATCGTCAAGAACATCGCAGATCCAGTTGGTCAGATCAGTTACTTCTGCTTCTTTGAAACCACGACGAGTAACAGCTGGTGTACCAATACGCAGACCAGAAGTTACAAACGGAGAGCGTGGATCATTCGGTACAGAGTTTTTGTTTACAGTGATGTTTGCACGGCCCAGCGCCGCATCAGCATCTTTACCAGTAAACTCTTTGTCGATCAGATCAACCAGGAACAGATGATCGTCAGTACCGTCAGAAACGATTTTGATACCACGAGATTTAAACGTCTCTGCCATCGCGCGTGCGTTTTTAACAACCTGAGCCTGGTATTCTTTCCACTCAGACTCCATTGCTTCTTTGAAGCACACGGCTTTAGCTGCAATTACGTGCATCAGTGGGCCGCCCTGAGATTCAGGGAATACAGCAAAGTTCAGCTTCTTCTGCAGCTCTTCATCAGCACGAGCAGACAGGATCAGACCACCACGTGGACCACCCAGAGTTTTGTGAGTTGTCGTAGTAACAACATCTGCAATACCCACTGGAGATGGGTATTCACCCGCAGCTACTAAGCCAGCGATGTGAGCCATATCAACAAACAGGTAAGCACCTATTTTATCCGCGATATCACGGAAACGCTGCCAATCAACAACTCGAGAGTAGGCAGAGAAGCCTGCTACGATCATTTTTGGTTTGTGCTCTTCTGCCAGACGCTCAACTTCAGCGTAATCGATTTCGCCTGTTTCAGGGTTCAAACCGTACTGAACTGCATTGTAGATACGACCAGAGAAAGATACTGCAGCACCGTGAGTCAGGTGACCACCGTGCGCCAGACTCATACCCAGAACTGTATCGCCCGGCTTACACAATGCCATATAAACAGCAGCGTTTGCCTGAGAACCAGAGTGCGGCTGAACGTTTGCGTAGGTAGCACCAAACAGCTCTTTAGCTCGATCAATCGCCAGTTGCTCAACTACATCAACGTGCTCACAGCCACCGTAGTAACGCTTATTTGGATAACCTTCAGCGTACTTGTTAGTCAGCGCAGAACCCTGAGCTTCCATAACGCGTGGGCTGGTGTAGTTTTCAGACGCAATCAGTTCGATGTGTTCTTCCTGACGAACAGTTTCAGCCTGCATTGCAGACCAAAGATCAGCGTCGAAATCAGCGATTGTCATATCTTTGCTAAACATAGGAGTTTCTGTCCCCTGAATACTATGTGAACCCTGTTCGGCTGCATTAACAACGGCAAAGCCGCCAGAAATTTCCAGCGTAGAACCATTTGGGTATTGGGAAAGCGCGTATTATAACGAAACATTTTCTCAGATTCACTTGAATCCGACTCAAAACTGCTTCAATTTCGCTCAACAAAAAAGCCCGTAACTTTTTACGGTTACAGGCTTTATTTGGTTCAGCTAAAACAACAATCAATCGATTGTCACTTTACTGACTTCAGGCGCTTTGGGTTCCGGTTTAGGCAGATCCAACTGCAGCACCCCGTTTTCAAAACGCGCTTTGATACTTGCCGGATCCAAATTATCGCCGACCGAAAGACGTCTTACATACTGGCCGTAATGGCGCTCTTGGCGAATAATTTTGCCATCTTTTTCTTCTTTATCTTCCTGTTTGGTTTCGGCAGATATTGTGAGCACACCGTTTTCCAGTGTGACGTGGATATCATCTTTACTGATACCTGGCAAATCCACCTTGATGCAATAACCACCATCGGATTCATGCACATCGATGGCTGGTACTCTTTCACCCTTATCCGAAGCTACCGGACGGAAGAAATTGTTAAAGAAAGCATCATCAAACAGACTGTTGAAACGTGTTAAGTCACCCATCAGACTCACCTCCTATACTGGATCTGATTATTTTTATGAACCTCTGCACTTTTATTCTAGATCGCAATAAAAAGAGCGGTAATGCAGATATTTGACTCGGATCAAGATAGCCATTGATAGTCTGTTTCCGGTAGAATCGCCTCATTATTTGATAGTTTAACAAGACGGGTTACTGCATGGCTCAGTACGTATATTCAATGAACCGCGTTGGCAAGATTGTTCCGCCAAAGCGTGAAATTCTGAAAGACATCTCTCTTTCCTTCTTCCCAGGCGCAAAAATCGGTGTTCTGGGTCTGAACGGTGCGGGTAAATCCACCCTGCTGAAAATCATGGCTGGACTGGATACCGAGATCATTGGTGAAGCACGTCCAATGCCGGGTATCAATGTTGGTTATCTACCACAGGAACCAGAACTGGATGAGAGCAAAACCGTTCGTGAAATCGTTGAAGAATCCGTTTCTGACGTAAAAGAAGCACTGGATGGTCTTGAAGCAGTATACGCCGCTTACGCTGAGCCGGATGCGGACTTTGACGAGCTGGCTAAGAAACAGGCTGAGTATGAAAACCTGATCCAGGCAAAAGATGGACATAATCTTGAAACCGCTCTTGAGCGTGCCGCTGACGCAATGCGTCTTCCAGCCTGGGATGCTGAAGTTAAGAATCTGTCCGGTGGTGAACGCCGCCGTGTAGCGCTATGCCGCCTATTGTTGGATAAGCCAGATATGCTGTTGTTGGACGAACCAACCAACCATCTGGATGCAGAATCTGTAGCTTGGATCGAGCGCTTCCTGCAGGAATACCCGGGTACCGTAGTAGCGATCACCCACGACCGTTACTTCCTCGACAATGCCGCTGGCTGGATTCTGGAACTGGACCGTGGCCGTGGCATCCCATACGAAGGCAACTACTCATCCTGGCTGGAGCAGAAAGAAGCTCGCCTGGAACAGGAAGCAAAACAGGAAGCCGCTCATCGCAAATCTGTTGCTGCCGAGCTGGAGTGGGTTCGCCAGGGTTCTAAAGGTCGTCAGTCTAAATCCAAAGCACGTCTGAAACAGTTCGAAGAGATGAACTCAAAAGAGTTCCAGACCCGTAACGAAACCCAGGAGATCTACATTCCGCCAGGGCCACGTCTGGGTGAAAAAGTTATTGATGCGAATAACATCAGCAAAGCTTTCGGTGATAAAGTCCTGTTCGAAAACCTGAGCTTCTCGATTCCACAAGGTGCAATCGTTGGCATCATCGGTGGTAACGGCGCAGGCAAATCCACACTGTTTAAAATGATCAGTGGCGAAGAGCAACCCGATTCCGGTGAAATCGAAATCGGCTCCACAGTACAGCTGGCTTACGTTAACCAGTCACGTGATCTGAACGGTGACAAAACTGTTTTTGAAGAGCTGTCTGATGGACAGGACATCATTACAGTTGGTAACTACCAGACTCCTTCTCGCGCATATTGCGGTCGCTTTAACTTTAAAGGCGGCGATCAACAAAAGTTTGTTAAAGACCTGTCCGGTGGTGAGCGTAACCGCCTGCACATGGCCAAACTACTGAAAGAAGGCGGCAACGTTCTGCTATTGGACGAACCGACCAATGACCTGGATATCGAAACCCTGCGAGCGTTGGAAGAAGCTCTGCTGGCCTTCCCAGGCTGTGCGGTAGTGATCTCGCACGACCGTTGGTTCCTTGACCGTATCTGTACTCACATGCTGGCTTACGAAGGCGATTCCAAAGTTGAATTCTTCGAGGGCAACTACACTGAGTATCAGGAAGATTACAAACGCCGTTACGGTAAAGAGCATCAGCCTGAGCGAATCAAGTACAAGCGAATGACTGATCTGGGTTAACCCCAACAGAATTAAAAAAGCCGGGAATATCCCGCCTTTTTTTGTTTTCCAATCAGATGGCCAACGCGGTTTGATCCCGGCCATTATCTTTGGCCTGATAAAGAGCCTCATCTGCTCTTTGTAACAGATAATAACTGCGTGTCTGATTGAAATAACGGGAATGGCGCCGGGCGCTAACAACATCCAGTAACGTATCTAAGACCATTATCACGTACTCTAATTATTTTTATAAACGCGCATGGTACAGAGTAGCCCAGATCTAAGCGTTGATCCAAAGCAGCTGAGTTAATTATCAATTCAACTAGATAGAATCACACTTATTTCAATATGTAATCTATGGGCGGTTCCCATTACCCCATTGACTATAATAAGATGAATAAGATGTCGTACTAAACAGGGATAAATGCTGTGACTACACCGGAAACAGAACGCCGACGCTTTACCCGAATCAACTTTGATGCTGCAACAGAAGTTAAGCATGGTGATGATAGCTGGCAGGCAACTTTGGTTGATATCTCATTCAATGGCATGCTTCTGACTACTGAAACCGCCATTGATCTGGAAATTGGAGCCTCTGTCGATCTTACTGTGCATTTGTTAGGTGATGATGTAACGATCAATACACCCGCAGTTCTGGCGCACAAAGATAACGATCAATACGGCTTTTCAATTGAAAATCTTGATCTGGATTCATTAACTCAAATACGCCGTCTGGTGGAACTAAACTTAGGCGATGAAGCACTTCTCGAAAGAGAACTTGATCACCTATTTATTGAAGACTAGAGCGCCTCCAATGCTTCGGAGAGCTTAGAAACCGCCACCACCTGCATACCGGGCAAACTTTCTTTAGGAACATTCCCCTTTGGAACGATTGCCCGCTTAAAACCATGTTTTGCTGCTTCCCGTATTCTCTCCTGCCCATTAGGGACAGGACGAATTTCCCCAGACAAACCAACCTCGCCAAAAACCATCAAGTCATGGGGTAAAGGCTGATCCCGGAAGCTGGAAACAACCGACATGAGCAGTGCCAGATCCGCACTGGTTTCCAATACTTTCACACCGCCCACAACATTTACAAACACATCCTGATCACCAGTCATCAATCCCCCATGCCTGTGCAATACAGCCAGAAGCATGGAGAGTCGATTTTGCTCCAATCCCACTGCAACACGTCTTGGATTGTTCATATGCGACTGGTCAACCAGAGCCTGAATTTCAACCAACAACGGACGCGTACCTTCCCAGACCACCATTACAACACTACCAGGGCTTGGGCCTTCCGCACGACTGAGAAAAATGGAACTGGGGTTTTTAACTTCTTTTAAACCCTGCTCAAGCATGGCAAACACACCCAATTCATTAACCGCACCAAAACGATTTTTATGGGAGCGCAGAGTACGAAAACGCGAATCAGAAGAGCCCTCCAGCTGCAAGGAGCAATCAATCATATGCTCAAGAACTTTAGGGCCTGCGAGCGAGCCATCCTTTGTCACATGACCTACCAAAAAGAGCACTGTCCCAGTCTGCTTGGCAAACCGGGTCAGATACGCTGCAGATTCTCTAACCTGAGAAACCGATCCTGGAGCCGATTGCACATCAGACATATGCATAACCTGAATGGAATCGATCACCATTACCTTAGGTTGAATATTTTGCGCTGTCGTGCAGATGGTTTCGACATTAGTTTCGGACAACATTTTTAGTTGTTCTGTCGGCAAGCCCAAACGCTGAGCACGCATCGCGACCTGCTGCAATGATTCCTCACCAGTCACATACAGAGCTGGCATCTGTTCTGCGAGATAGCACATTGTCTGCAACAGCAAAGTACTTTTACCTGCCCCCGGATGACCACCTATCAAAACAGCTGAACCTGGCACCAGCCCGCCACCTAGTACGCGATCTAACTCACCCGCTCCAGCAGAGAAACGCGGCATCTCTTCTACTGATACTTCGGAGAGACTCACAACCTTTTGCTGACCCGCTGCGCCGGCATAACCATCAAAACGGACATTACGACTTTCCTGTGCAGCGGTCTTGGCCGAAGCAAGTCTCACTTCAGTCATCGTATTCCAGGCTCCACAGGCTGTACATTGGCCCTGCCACTTGGTGTAGTCCGCGCCACAGTCATTACAGACGTAGGCTGTTTTCTGCCGTGCCATTTGTTTCTCCAAAATATGCTTATCCGACCATTCTACCCAACCTCTTTCCTACAACCTATAGGTGCTTTTTTTATTTTGTAGTTGCTCTACAATCGTTCGACTAATAACAAAAAATCAGGGTATGCCCTTGCATCAAAGGAGATGTTCATGAAACTGGAAACCATAGCGGTCCACGGCGGTTATGCGCCAGATCCAACCACTAACGCAGTAGCTGTTCCGATCTACCAGACCACCTCTTATGCCTTTGATGATGCCCAGCACGGAGCAGATCTGTTTGATCTGAAAGTGGAAGGGAATATTTACACTCGCATCATGAACCCAACCACGGATGTTCTGGAAAAACGAATTGCAGAGATGGAAGGTGGTATTGCCGCCCTCGCAGTAGCATCAGGCATGGCCGCTATTACTTATGCCATCCAAACTATTGCGGCAACCGGGGATAATATAATCTCTACCAGTGAGCTCTATGGTGGTACTTATAATCTGTTTGCTCATACCCTGCCTCATCAAGGCATTGAAGTACGTTTTGCCAATAAAGATGATGCAGCAGCAATTGAAAGCAAAATCGATGAAAACACCAAAGCCATCTTCTGCGAATCTGTAGGCAATCCATCCGGAGGCATTGCCGACATTGAAATGCTGGCGGACGTTGCGCACCGCAATCAAATTCCGTTGATTGTCGATAACACTGTACCTAGTCCGTTCCTATGGCGACCTTTTGAACATGGTGCAGATATTGTTATTCACTCCGTAACCAAATATATCGGCGGGCACGGTAACTCTATAGGTGGTGTGGTTGTGGACTCTGGCAAGTTCCCTTGGGGGGATTATCCGGAACGCTTCCCGCTGCTAAACACACCGGACCGCTCCTATCATGGTGTTGTTTATACGGAAGCGCTTGGACCTGCTGCGTTTATCGGTCGTTGCCGCGTAGTACCTCTGCGTAATACAGGTGCAGCAATTTCACCTATGAATGCATTCCTCATACTGCAAGGTTTGGAGACACTTCCTCTTAGGATGGAACGCATTAATGCAAATACCCGTAAGATCGCTGAATACCTGGAAAGCCATAATGCTGTCAGCTGGGTTAAATATGCTGGTCTGGAAAGTCATAAAGATTATGAATTAGCTCAAAAATATCTGAATGGACAAGCATCAGGCATACTCAGCTTTGGCCTTAAAGCAGGACGTGATGCGACATCACCCTTCTATGATGCATTAAATGTATTCACCCGCTTGGTTAATATTGGTGACTGCAAATCGCTTGCGGCGATTCCCGCAGAAACGACTCACCGCCAATTAAACGATGAAGAGCTGGCATCAGCGGGTGTTTCACCTGAAATGGTTAGGCTTTCTGTAGGTATTGAGCATGTGGATGATCTGATTGCAGATCTGGAACAGGCGTTGGCTGCAACGGCCTAAATAATATGAAACATAAAAAAGGCCGCTTTAGCGGCCTTTTTTCTTAGCAATGACCCGTCCTGAATAAGGTTG
>JBOEHA010000025.1:0-299081 GCA_050633685.1 Neptuniibacter sp.
CCACATAAGCCACTAGCAGCCGAAGGCGTTCTAGCAGGCGTAGCCGTCCTAGCAGCTGTAACAAAAAAAGCCCCGAAAATCCGGGGCTTTTTTGTTACTCAGCGTTCTGTATTAGATACGTGCAGCTGGGATAGCCTTAGGAGCTACGCTCAGGTCTTCGCTTGGTGGAGCGAAAGACGTCAGGTTAATACCCTCAACAGCATCTTTGTACTCTTCCAAAGTCGGGAAGCGACCCAGAATAGTAGACAGAACAACCATTGGAGTAGAACCCAGTAGAGATTCACCTTTCTTCTCAGCAGTGTCTTCTACAACACGGCCCTGGAATAGACGAGTAGAAGTAGCCAGCACGGTGTCACCCGCTTCTGCTTTTTCCTGGTTACCCATACACAGGTTACATCCAGGACGTTCCAGGTACATGATGTTTTCGTACTTGGTACGCGCTTCTTCTTTTGGATTCTCGTCAGAGAATTCAAAGCCAGCGTATTTCTCCAGCAGTTCCCAATCGCCTTCTGCTTTCAGCTCATCAACGATGTTGTACGTTGGTGGAGCAACAACCAGAGGAGCGCTGAACGTGATTGGTCCTTTCTTCTCCAGGTTACGCAGCATCGCAGCGATAATCTGCATGTCGCCTTTGTGAACCATACAAGAACCGATGAAGCCCAGATCTACTTTACGACCATCATAGTATGAAGCCGGACGGATCACATCGTGAGTGTAACGCTTAGAAACGTCTTCGTTGTTTACGTCTGGGTCAGCAATCATTGGCTCGTCGATTGCGTCCAGGTCAACAACCAGCTCAGCGTAGTACTTAGCGTTGTCGTCTGGAGCCAGAGCAGGAGCTTCGCCAGATTTAACTTCAGCGATACGTTTGTCAGCCAGGTCGATCAGACCCTGCAACATGCCCGCTTCGTTTTCCATACCTTTGTCGATCATGATCTGGATACGGGACTTAGCCAGTTCCAGTGACTGAATCAGGGTATCGTCAGTAGAGATACAGATAGAAGCTTTCGCTTTCATTTCTGCAGTCCAGTCAGTGAACGTGAACGCCTGGTCAGCCAGCAGAGTACCGATCTGTACTTCGATTACACGACCCTGGAATACGTTTTCGCCAGCGAACTTCTTCAGCATTTGAGCTTGAGTCGCGTGAACGATGTCACGGAAGTCCATGTGTGGCTTCATAGAACCTTTGAAGGTTACCTTCACAGACTCTGGGATTGGCATAGCTGATTCACCAGTCGCCAGTGCGATTGCAACAGTACCGGAGTCAGCACCGAACGCAACACCCTTAGACATACGGGTGTGAGAGTCACCACCGATGATGATAGCGCGGTCGTCAACTGTGATGTCATTCAGTACTTTATGAATAACGTCAGTCATTGAATGGTAAACGCCTTTCGGGTCACGTGCTGTGATTACACCGAATGCATTCATGAACGCCATCAGCTTAGGTGTGTTTGCCTTAGCTTTGTTGTCCCATACAGACGCAGTGTGACAACCAGACTGGAAAGCACCATCAACGCTTGTAGAGATAGTAGAAGCAGCCATCGCTTCCAGTTCCTGACAAGTCATAGGACCTGTAGTGTCCTGAGAACCTACGATGTTCACTTTAACGCGAACGTCAGAACCTGTGTGCAGAGGAGTCTTAGAAGTAACACCAACAGCATTGCGGTTGAAGATTTTCTCAACAGCTGTCAGGCCCTGGCCTTCGATAGAGATCTCTTTGGATTGTGCGTAAACAGCTGGTGCTTCAACGCCCAGAGTTTCAGCAGCAAACGTTTGTAGCTTCTTACCGAAGGTTACTGCGTAAGAACCGCCCGCTTTCATGAATTCCACTTTTTGTGGTGTGAAAGCATCAGAGATGTCAGCTACCTCTTCGCTACCGTTGTAAAGCTTCTTAGCTTTAGTATCGATAGTCAGAACAGTACCAGTCGCAACTGAGTATGCTTCTTCCAGTACTGGGTCGCCGTTAGCGTCACGAACTACTTCGCCGTTAGCGTCAGTTTTCTTAACCCAGTTTTTCAGGTCCAGACCAATACCACCGGTTACACCAACAGTTGTCAGGAAGATAGGCGCGATACCGTTAGTACCTGCAACGACTGGACGGTTGTTGATGAATGGGATGTATGGAGAAGTTTTCTCACCCGCCCACAGTGCAACGTTGTTAACACCGGACATACGGGAAGAACCTACACCCATTGTGCCTTTCTCAGCGATCAGCATCACTTTAGCATCTGGGTTAGCTTTGCCCATCTCAGCGATTTCCTGCTGAGCTTCTGGAGAGATCATGCACTTACCGTGCAGTTCACGGTCTGCACGAGAGTGAGACTGGTTACCTGGTGACAGAAGGTCAGTAGAGATATCACCTTCAGCAGCAATGTATGTAATAACTTTGATCTTCTCTGGGATGTCGTCCAGCTTAGTGAAGAACTCAGCTTTAGAATAGCTTTCCAGGATCTCTTTAGCGATCGCGTTGCCAGCTTTGTAAGCATCAGCCAGACGAGCAGTATCTGCATCGTACAGGAATACCTGAGATTTCAGAACTTCGCCAGCTGCTTTAGCTTGAGCATCGTCAGAAAGAGCGATGTCCAGAAGTGCTTCAACAGAAGGGCCGCCTTTCATGTGAGATAGCTGCTCCAGAGCGAATTCAGGAGAGATCTCTGCAACTGTTTCGTTACCTAAAGCAATGTCTTTCAGGAAAGCTGCTTTAACGCCAGCCGCTGGAGTAGTACCAGGTAGAGTGTTGTAGATGAAGAAGTTTAGAGAAGCTTCGCGCTCTGCATTACCAGTGTCTTTAATCTGGGCAATGATTTCAGATAGCAATTCAGCGCTATCGATAGGTTTTGGGTTTAGACCCAGGTCCTTTTTACGAACCTCAATTTCTTCTAGGTAATCAGAATAGTTGCTCATAGCGTCCAACGTCTCACTTAAATCTAGTTATGATTTGTTGACAGATTATAAAAATAAGCAGCTAACAGCTCAATGAAAACTATTTAAATGGAGCTTATAGTCGCTATAAATTTAAAAAATGTAAATAAAATCAATTAGTTGTATTTGCTATACATTGGTTGTAATGTACGTTTTATTATTATAAATGTGTTCGTACATTTTCTTTATTAAAAATAGTAATCATTTAGTAGGGTGCCTTTTTATTTGGTCAGGCTTGGGCGTCTCGCTCTTCTTTTTTATTCCATTCTCAGAAACTTATTTGGCATATCTCGTTTATCTGGTGCGATAAGACATTAATTGTCGGAGTTAATGTCTAAAAGCACGCAATTTCTCTTGTTGCTTCCCTGCTCCTATATTATTCATTCAAGCAACCCAACAATCGTTCTGGGTTATAAATCCAGGGTAACTACGAATAAGACTCGCACGCCCTCTGTGCTCAATAAATCAAACAGCCCTTAATGCCATAAAATGCTGCATAGGCTTTACTCTTAGGTTCCCTGACCCAACGTCTCCAAAAATGTTTAGAAAATAAATACCCACTAACAAATAGTCTTAGATTGTATGTAATTCATACGAAAGTATGCCTAATCCACTTGATATAAGACGTAATTTGACTAATATTGTCGACAATCTTAGCAAGGTAATGATTTTTGTTGCAGGAAATATCGGTTTCTACACCGATAAAATTCAGGGCGCTCTTTGCACTAGCAGTTCTTTTAACGACTGAAAATATGACTTACAAGAAGGTCGAGCAGATCCAATGATTACTGGAGGATCGCGGAAAAAAGGTTGCAGGTTCAGAAACGCCCTCTGTGAAAGGTATAAAAAATGACAAGTCCTATCGATTTCGATCCATCCAGTTCAGTTAGAACACTCCCCGGCACAGCACACAGCTACCATAGCCTTCCAGATACCGCTCAGCGATTTGGTATAAAGCTTGATGAACTCCCTTTTTCGCTTCGTCCCATCCTGGAAGGTATCGCCCGAAATGTTGGCCAAAACGGTGTAACCGCTGAGCAGGTTCAGGCTCTAGGCAGCTGGACAGAACATCAAGGCACAAAGCCGATCGAAATCCCTTTCACTGCAGGTCGCGTCATCATGCACGATCTGAGTGGCACACCGGCCATTGTTGACTTCGCAGCTATGCGCTCTGCAGTACAGCGCATGGGAATGGACCCCGCGATTATTGAGCCTTTAGTGCGCGCAGATCTTGTTATCGACCACACCGTGACAATGGATAACACGGGTAGCCCTGCTTCACTCAGAATCAATGGTGAATTAGAAGCTGAACGCAACAAAGAACGTTATGCATTTCTGAAATGGGGTGCACAGGCATTCGAAACCATCCGAATTATTCCACCACAAACCGGTATCGTTCATCAGGTTAACCTGGAATATCTGGCTCAGGGTTATCTCGACATTAATGGCCTAATGGCTCCGGATACACTGATTGGTATGGACAGCCACACACCCATGGCGAATGCCCTGGGTATTGTTGGCTGGGGTGTTGGCGGTATTGAAGCCGGCGCTTCCATGCTGGGTCAGCCTATGCAGATGCTGGCACCTGAAGTAGTCGGTGTAGAGCTAACCGGCGCACTGAGAGAAGGTGTTACTGCCACTGACCTGGTACTGACAATCACTGAAATGCTGCGTAAATACCCAGCGGGTGTGGTGGGTAAATTTGTTGAATATGTGGGTGAAGGTTGTGCCAACCTTTCTCTTCCAGACCGTGCAACGATCGCTAATATGTCGCCTGAATATGGCGCTACTATGGGTTTCTTCCCGTTTGATGAAATCTCAGCGGACTATATGAGAGCGACCGGCAGGGACGGTGATCTGCCACTGGAATACTACAGAGCACAAAATATGGCCTGGAAACCAGGTCAGTCGCTGCCACGTTATACCGATCTTCTTCAGCTTGATCTTTCTACGGTTGAGCCTTCTGTGGCTGGCCCCAAAAGGCCTCAGGATCGCCTGCCACTGGCTGAGATTGGTAACGTATTCCAAAAAGCAGCTGCAGAAGGAGATCGCAATCCTGAAGTCGTTAAAGTAACGCCTATGAAAGCAGACGAAGCGGGTATTTTCGCACCGCTACCAGAGCGTGAGTTAAAAGACGGCGATATCGTCATTGCTGCGATTACGGCCTGCACCAACACCTCTAACCCGGGCCTATTGATTGCAGCGGGTCTACTCGCTAAGAAAGCCAACGAGCTCGGCATGAGAGTACCTGATGGTGTTAAAACATCTTTGGCTCCGGGATCACCGGTTGCGACCGACTTTTTAACCAAGGCCGGACTTCAACAACATCTGGATGCTTTAGGTTTTAATACAGCAGGATACGGTTGTACGACTTGTGTGGGTAACTCTGGTCCTCTGGCACCAAGCATTGAAGAAGCGCTGCAGAACCACGACATCATCGCCGCGTCTGTTTTATCGGGTAACCGCAACTTCGAAGGCCGAGTACATCCGGATGTGGATACCAACTTCCTGATGTCTCCTCCGCTGGTGGTTGCTATGGCGATGGCAGGCAATGTGAATATTGATGTGACCACTCAGCCAATAGGACAGGATGCTAAGGGTAACGACGTTTACCTCAAAGATATCTGGCCAAGCAATGCTGAAATCAGCCAGACCATGCTTGAGTGTATGGATCCGAAAGCCTTCAGAGAAACCTATGAGAACTCTTTGGATGGTCCAGCCACATGGCAGAATCTGGAATCTCCTACTGGCCCTGTTTATGACTGGGCTCCGGATTCCACCTACATCCAGGAGATCTCTTTCTTCGACGGTTTCTCACTGGAAACACCACAAGATTCACTAAACAATATCTCAGGGGCTCGAATGCTGGTGATGTGTGATGACAACACAACAACCGACCATATCTCACCGGTCAGCCGTATCCGTCCGGATTCACCTCCAGGTGAATACCTGAGCTCACAAGGTGTTGCAGACGAGGACATGACATCACTGGGTGCTCGCCGCGGTAACCACCACGTAATGCTGCGTAGCATCTTCGGCAATGTTAAAGCCAGAAACCTATTGCTGCCGGGTACGACTGGCGCAGTAACAAACTATTACTCGTCTGACAGCGCACCAGCGCAGATGTCTATTTACGATGCAGCTGAGCGCTACCGTAACGAAGGCACTTCCACCGTTGTATTTGGCGGTAAGCTTTATGGCACGGGCTCATCACGAGACTGGGCTGCAAAAGGGCCTGCTCTGCTGGGTGTTAAAGCTATTATCGCTGAGAGCTTTGAGCGTATTCACAAATCCAATTTGGTAGGCATGGGTGTGTTACCGTTGCAATTACCAGAAGGTGTGACGCGTGCCTCTCTGAATCTGAATGGCACAGAAACCTTCGATCTCAGTGGTATTGATACCCTAGAACCGCGCGGTGTTGTTGGGTTGGCTATTCACAGGTCGGATGGCTCATCACAGCAGCTTGAGTTGACTTCACGTGTCGATACTTCATCTGAACTGGATCAAATACGCCACAAAGGTATCTTGCCAATGGTATTGCGAGACATTATCGCTTCAAATACTTAACACTGGCTCATGGGAGGCTCTGAAGTCAGGCCTCCCTTCTCCCAATAGGGATTATTAGAGCGCTTCTTTTTCAGCAATTTTTTTCATGAAAATTATCAACCGCCAGAAATGGAACCTACGGCAGGGATGTTACGAATATTAGGAATACTGCAGCACTTATCCAATAAGAGCCATCTTTGTGGTGACTAACATCAACATGATGCTTTTAGCTTAATCAAGAGCTTGCCAGATATCTAAAAATGCAGCGTTTATGCTTATGGTGACGTAGGTGAATAGTTTGATTAGCATGAGTGATAATAACTTTGATTTCAGTGCGGGAGCCAGCGCACCACGTATATCAGACCTCACGGTAAACAATAACGGAAGCTGCCATAAAATGAACTTATGACAACTTCACGCGAAGCGATAACACCCTGCTTTTAACTCAATAAAACTCCCGATTCTTATTCACAACTGAGAAATTAAAGGATTTTACCAATCGCCTCAGCAGCACGTTTAACGTCTAAAAAAATAAGTCCCAGTCTGGCATTTGGTTTGGCAACTACGGTAAGCACAGATGTATCATTCGCATGTGTCATCAGAATGTAGCCTTGCTCCCCCTTTACCAGCACCTGCTCAAGTTCCCCTCGAGAAAGCTCTGCCGCAGTTCTTTCACCCAGAGAAAGCATAGCAGCACTCATTGCCCCTACCCTGTCTTCATCCAATCCGGCCGGTAGAAGGGCTGCGATCATCAGACCATCAGTTGAAATGACTGCGGAAGCTTCAATCTCAGCTGACGTTCCGTTCAAGTCACTCAAAATTGAGGTCAACATTTCTGAGCGCATAAATTAACTCCTTTATTTTGGGGCAATCAGTTAACCAATAACTGAATTGAAAAATCTGGATTAATAATCCAAATAACGCCTAGCCAATACACTAATGAGATCTACATAATTATTCTGGTTCAATTTAGGCATCTCATCAATTACCAATATAAAACGCTGATAGCCTAAATGAATCACCCAGAACCCAACCTGACTTAACCCCACAGGGTCAAGAAGCCCCCAGGACTCCCCCATCAAGCCTAGCTTCTGATTAAGTAACAAACTGTGACGTTCATGAAGGGAGCTTAAGTCCGCCGCAAGCGCACATAGCTCTTCTGCCATATCGTCCTCATATCCGATTGAACCCAGACAAAAACCATGGTGGTCTGCCAGCGCTGCTTTACCAATATTAGATAATCCGGAAAGCAGTTCTGGAAGCAAAGACTCAACCGAACCGGTAACCAGTTCATTAGGCGTTTCTACAAGCTCTATAAAATTCTTCTCAGCCAGTTGTTTAAACATATCTTCAGCGTCATGTTCTTCCAGCCCGGTTAGTTTTTTAACCAACTGAGGGCTGTACGGCAATGCAACCTCAGAGCTTAGTAATAACAAAAGCATTGCTCTGGCATCATCAGGCTCTGACCCTACCGTGGCATAAAATGCACCTGCAGGGCAGATTTGAATATAACGCGTATGACTTTTTTCACTGGTCACAAATTAACTCCGAAACTCTATTTCAAAGGTTGGTGTCACTATTGAAACCAACCAAGAGAAAAAACACCTGACATAAAAGCGAATACAAAACGCTGTGGAATACCTAGTATACCGACTACATCTGAAGCAGATAACTCTCTTCCAGACCATAATTCTGCAATTTCTTTCCCATTTGGAATCGGGAGAAAGTAATCGAAATCCGGTTTTTCCTTAAGTTGATATGCACTGTGTGGATCTATACCGGAAAAAAGTCGCCCTCTGGCTGTCCAGATTGCCACTTCCCAAATCAGCGAATCGATCTCTTGATCATATAACCTTTCCCCGGCATCTGCATGAAACTCATCCAGCTCTTTTAAAGATAGTTCACCGAAACCAAACTTGGTTAGCGCCAATTGATTCATAAAGTCGGTTGAGAATGAGAAGATAAACCGCTGAGGATCAGGAGTAACCAGCATTAATCCCGGAAGCCCTGTTATCTCAACTACTTTATCTGACTTGCGAGACAATTTTACAGCATCCTGCATTTTTTCAATCAGCATACCTTCTGTATTAACGAATGCACGCCGGATTTCTTCTGGCTTGCCCAAATCTAAATCGGGAAGATTACCGCAACTCTCATTTATCAAAGCCTCAGCAAGCTCTTTGCTAATTTTCTCAGGTTTCTCAAACCTGAATGCTGTTTTGCTTACATCAGTATTCTCAGTATCATCCGGCTGAATTTCTGGTGCCGTATGATCTTTATCAACAACTGGCTGTGTAACATCCTGAATTTTTTCTTCAGACTTGGAAGATCCATGGTCAGCAAGGTTATTCTCTATGCTCTGTACAAGCCGGTCGGCAGCACTTAATGCCAGATCACCTCGCATTAATTTTTTCTTAAGTCCATCTGCCTGCCGCTTACGAACCAGCTCCCGGCTCTGGTAAAAATCCAGATTATCTAAATTTATTAATAAACGATCTTCGGAGACCTCATTGATAGGCTTCTGGGTTCCTTCAGCATGTTCAAACTCTTCATTAGCTGTCGTAATTAAAGCTAATAGCTCTTCAGAAGTATGAGGCTTTTTAAGAATGTAGAACCCGTCCCAATCGAGATCACGGATACTGATAAGAACCCTGGCCTTATCACTGTATTTTTTAGTCAGAGATGACTCTAATTCTTGCAGAGACAATGGCTGGTCGCCATTTATAACAACAACGTCAGCATAGGAAGGTTCAACTAATTCGAAAGTACCAGCACCGATTAGGCAATATTCCAACATCGCCAGATTAGGACCAGAAAAACCCTCCAGAGCCACATTTATGAGCTGGTCGGTTTTATTATTCTTAATTCTTGACCCCATTTTTCCGCTGACCTCTTCCTATGAGACTATTTAATGCAGACTCAATGGCTGGAAACGGCCATTGATTAAAACTGAATACTTAGTTGAAAGCTGCTTCAACTGACTTAAATCTCCACCCTCAATTACATTCTGAATAATTTTCTTCACTTCCGGCTTAAGAACTGAACTGGCCTGAGCAAATAATCTTTTTCTGAGTGTTAAGCCATTGTTGCCCAACACCAATAGGAAATCTACAAAAGCCCCTTCCAGCGCTTCACTGTCGTAACAAGCGATAGAGAGATAGATGCGTTTGGTGTGAAGTTTCAGCTCATCAGGATGTGCGGCAACCATACGAGTGAAATGATAAAGAATTCTTTTACCTTGTTTGCCCCTATAAATAAGGTAACGAGGATGTTGAGCATCAAATGCGGCCTGAATCCGTGCAGTATTATTGCTATCAAATTCGGTATGTAAGTTCCACTCGGATAACGAGTCTCTTTTTTGAGAATTCACTTTGCCTCCCAGCAACTAACCCAAAATGATCTCAAGCGGATCAAACAAGAGTTTAACTATATAAAACATAACTTACGCTGTGATTCAAACCTATTTAGATCTAAATAGTGAGCAGCGTATCTTTCAAGAAAACCGAATTATCAGCCTAATCATTACAATAAATGATAGCCGAAAAAAATTAGAACTCTCAGTTTTATCAGAAAGTAATAGTTCATAGACTTTAGATAAGCAGAACTTCAAATCCGATCATCGATTGAATTCATCTATCAAGCATCATTGATTACTTGGTTTCCTGGATCAGATTTCTCCGGAATACCTTTACCAGGCCCAATAGCAGATGACATATACCGTCACCTGAATTTCGACCAGATGCAGAGCTACCAGGACGGTGCAGCTAAAGTTTTCGTATCCGAAGAAGGTTAATCATCCAACACCCAGTTTACACCAGGTGAGATGGCTAAAAAGTCGATTTAATAGGTTTTTTTTTGCGGGTATCATTTCATTAATCAGCCAGATGACTTTTAAGAACACTCTGAACCCATTTTTCTTCTTTGTGTCCAAACCAGCTATCCAATACATTTAACTGGTCATCAAATATAAACCAGCTTGGTGTACCCTGAAGATCATTGTTTATAAAAGTCCGCCCTGTCCTGACCAAAGGGACAAAGCGCTGATCCAAAATATCACACAATTTTCCCTTAGCAGCATGAGATAAAGAATCACTATCGACCTGACTAAGCACCCCATCCTTTAAGTTAGACAGCTTATCTTCCGCCAGGAAAACATCCATGACCACAGGCACTTCTATCTGATATGGCAACGAGTTACAGCCCAGTCTTGAGAAATACCGTTTGCTGGACAGAGTCAATTCCCCACAACCAACCAAAGCCCGCGTATTTACTTCAGTATTCAGATTGAAATCCTCAAAGGCCGTAGACATTGCAAAAGCATTAACTTCAGGGAATTGCAGTGACAATTGATTAAGCTCGGGCAATGCTCTGGAGAGGCAACCCGGACAGTTCACCTGAAACACCAGCATAAGATTCAATGACTTTAGGGTGTGATCACCACTCACTGTATTACCCAAATGCAACTGCAGTTTCATACCTCACCTCGTTTTTTCTTAAGTGTAGATCTTTATTAAAGGCATAAAAAAAGCCCTGAAAAATCAGAGCTCCTTTAAAAAAACCGCTTATGTCAGAGATCAGGCAATTCCTGATTGGCAAAAATCTCATCAATTTCATTACGATTACTGCAGGCCTGAACTTCACGTACTACATCGGGTGTCAGATGCGGTGCAAAGCGCTGAATAAAGTCGTACATGTATCCCCTCAGGAAAGTTCCTTTGCGGAAGCCTATCTTAGTCGTACTAGGTTCAAACAGATGACTGGCATCAAGCGCTACTAAATCCTTGTCCTGCTGTTCGTCAAAAGCCATGGTCGCAATAATACCAACACCTAAGCCCAGACGGACGTAGGTTTTGATAACATCAGAATCCACCGCTGTGAAAACAACCTTTGGCTCAAGCCCAGCATTAACAAAAGCCTCATCCAGCTTAGACCTGCCAGTAAAACCAAATACGTAAGTAACTATTGGCTGCGCTGCAAGATCCTCTAAAGATAATTTAGAGACCTGAGTCAGCGGGTGATCTTTAGGTACTACCACTGATCGATTCCAGCGGTAACATGGCATCATGATTAAATCTGAGAAATGCGACATAGCTTCAGTCGCTATCGCAAAGTCTACGGTACCATTTGCTGCCATCTCAGAGATTTGCATGGGTGTACCCTGATGCATATGCAAAGACACATCAGGGTATTGCTTCATAAAACTTGTAATCGTAGGAGGTAGAGCATAACGAGCCTGTGTGTGCGTTGTTGCCACATCAAGACTCCCCTTACGCTCATCACTAAACTCCTGAGCAACCTGCTTTATACTCTCCACTTTCTGAAGTATTTCGCCGGCAATCGACAAAATTGCCTGACCCGCAGGGGTCACTCGAGTCAGGTGCTTCCCGCTTCTGGAGAAGACTTCGACCCCCAACTCATCTTCTAACAATCTGATCTGTTTACTAATACCAGGTTGAGAAGTGTATAAGCTTTGCGCAGTAGCTGACACATTCAAATCATGACGTGCCACTTCCCAGATATAGCGCAATTGCTGAAGTTTCATCTCAAGCTCCAATGCTATTCGAGCTTATATCGCTCTTGTAATAAATTATCAGATCATTATAACAACTAAGAATAATAACCAAACTTTATCACAAATAAAACATTACTCAGATTCGCGAGTTGAGCCGTCTGATTTCCTCGTCCTGAGTGACTATTTTTTTCTCCAAACCAGATACCTTCGCCAGCGCCCGAACCAACTCTTCTTCTTTATCCTGGTATTTTGCTCGTATACCTGCTTCTCGTCGGGATTGCTCAGTAGAAACAGAAACCTGCTTTAATCGAGCACGTTTCAAATCTTCTTCAAGATCTTTAACTTTATCTTCTAACCTTTTGTTTTTGTTTGCTTCGGATAGCAACTGATTATTGATTTTTGAAAGATCTCTGTTCTGTCCGCTTGAGTTTAATTTCAATTCCTTCAGCTCAGTTTCCAAGCTTTTGGTCTGAGTTTTCTGAGCTTCAAGCTTGGCATCTTTACGTGCAACTTCCGCCTGCAGGTCATGAATAGTTTTAGTCAGTGCCGATTCTTTTTTACCCACTTCATCCCGGAGTTTCTCCAGCGCTCCACGATAATACCGGACATCCGCATCAGCTTTACTGACCTCATCCAGCCCTCGACGCTGCTCATCTTTGATTCTTTGATCAAAGACCCGTTTATTGTCATCATGAGTTTTACGTAACAGGGTCAACTCCTGCTCCACATTTAAACGCGCCTGCTCTTCGGTTTTACGCTGAGATGTTTCTCCAGCCAGACTTGTCTTTAGGACCTTCACCTCCGCCTCAAGACCCTTTACCTGCGAAAGCACATCTTCATGGATCTGCTGCTGTTTCCGCAAACGATCTTCAAGCTCAATCAGACGACCTTTAGATTGTTGTAAACTTTCATCGGCTTCACGTTTAACTTCGTCAACACCAACTGCTTGAGTTTTCCGCTCCTGCAGATGAAAACTATTTGCTTCCTGTACGGCCTGCTGCCAAATCACCGAAAATGATTTTGCTAAAGGATCAGGGATATCAGGAATGGAAAATTCCTTGACGGCAAGAGACAGTCTTTCGGGAACTCGTGCCCACCAGTCATTTAGCAATTGTTCTGTTTCTTCTGCGTCCCCGCCCAGAGATTGAGATATCAGTTCCGAGGTCGGTTTCACACCCGCCATCAAGAGACGATCGGCGGTATCAAAGACATTTACTTCTGTTACATTGTTGCTCATTTATTACTAAGCCTATTTAACTTTCCGTTTTAACTGCTGCAAAGATTTTTGAAGAGACAGATCCAGCGGGGCAACTACAACCTTTCGCCCGCCAGAAGGTAGTGGGAATCGCAATTCCGCAGCGTGCAGCATTAATCTATTAAATCCCTTATTTTTCATAGCCAGATTATCATCATCTCTGCCATATTTTTTATCACCTACAATAGGGTGACCTGAAAACTGGCAATGAACGCGTATTTGATGGGTACGCCCGGTAATGGGTCTGGCTTCAATCAGTGTTGCCTCATGACCATAACGTTCAATAACTCTGTATTCAGTCAGAGATTTCTTGCCATCTGCCATGACCTTAACCATTCGCTCGCCAGATTTCAGCTCATTCTTTCTCAGTGGAGCGTCTACCCTTTTTGTTCTTTCCGACCAGCTACCAACCACAAGTGCATGATAAATTTTGGTAATTGTGCTTTTCTGCAAGGATTCATGCATTAATTTTAACGCACTCCTTTTCTTAGCCAGAAGGATACACCCCGACGTATCCCTGTCGAGACGATGCACAAGTTCAAGAAAATTACTGCGAGGGCGCATCTGCCTGAAGCTTTCGATCAAACCCAGACTAATACCACTACCGCCATGGACAGCAATACCTGACGGTTTATTCACCACTATTAAGTCGTCATCTTCATACAAGACAGCCGCTTCGAGCTCCTCAAGTAGCTTCTCACCAATTCGAGCTGGCTCTTTTCTTTCAGCAACCCGAACAGGCGGGACACGTACCAAATCTCCTAACTGCAGTCTGTAATCTGGCTTTATGCGTTTTTTGTTAACGCGCACCTCTCCCTTACGAAGAATTTTATATACCAGAGTTTTAGGTACCCCCTTTAACTTGGTCATCAAGAAATTATCTATCCTTTGACCTTCGTTTCCGTCGGAAATCTCCAGGAATTGGACCTTAGCTGGTGTAGGGCCGTTTTGATGTGTCATATATTGAATGAAAACCCGATTAGCGAATTGATGCTGATAGTGATAGCTGCTATATTCTAGCGCTGCCGTAAGCTGTTGGCTTTATCTTTTTTCAAATGCCTGAAGACAGCAGAGTGCCAAGTGCAAAGTTCACTTACAGATTTTTCTGATGCACCACGGTAATAACAGAACATTATTGATGAAAGCTTTTCACCCAGCCGGACTGAAAATCGGTTGGAGGTAGAGACGCACAATCAGCCAGGAACCTGTTTCATTGAAACAGTAACAATTAGATAGAAGAAAAACATAGGCTGATGTTTCCTCTACCATGGACGGTTAATACGCCGATTGCGTATTAATGAGATTGTCGCAAAGAACATACAAGAATACTTAATTGAGTGCTCCCCTGAAGTTAGCGGGATGACAAAGTTCTTTATTTTTCTAATTCAAGATTAGATAACTGTATGTTTATTGTACAAAACAAGAGTCCGGAAGACAGGTTTATTCCGTCTAGCCGCTGCGTGAAAAGCGTTCTATACAGAGAACGCTATGAAAAGAATGCTAATAAACGCAACTCAACCGGAAGAGTTGCGAGTTGCCCTCGTTGACGGGCAACGCCTATATGATCTGGATATTGAGTCAGGCTCTAGAGAGCAAAAGAAAGCCAATATCTACAAAGGAAAGATCACCCGAATTGAGCCCAGTCTGGAAGCCGCTTTTGTAGATTACGGCTCAGAAAGACACGGTTTCCTACCGCTTAAAGAGATCTCCAGAGAGTATTTCACTAAACCACCTACTCGCGGTTCACGTCCGAACATTAAAGAAGTGCTTCGAGAAGGCACTGAAGTCATTGTTCAGGTGGACAAAGAGGAACGTGGAAACAAGGGCGCAGCTTTAACTACTTTCATTAGTCTTGCGGGTCGCTACCTGGTTCTGATGCCAAACAACCCGAGAGCCGGCGGCATTTCTCGCAGAATCGAAGGTGAAGAAAGATCCCAGCTCAAAGAAGCACTGTCTGGTGTCAACATACCGAAACAGATGGGCATTATTGTTCGTACTGCGGGCGTTGGCCGCAGCAGTGAAGAACTGCAATGGGATTTCGAATATCTGCAAACCCTTTGGACATCTATCAAACAAGCGTCAGAAGAAAAACCAGCTCCTTTCCTGATATACCAGGAAAGCAATGTGGTTATTCGTGCGGTACGCGACTACCTTCGCTCTGATATCGGTGAAGTACTGATTGATGACCCGAAAGTTTTCGAAGACGCCAAGAACTTTGTGACGCAGGTAATGCCTGCTTATGAAAACAAGATTAAGCTTTATTCAGAGCAGATCCCTCTGTTTAATCGTTTCCAGATCGAAACTCAGATCGAAACTGCTTTCCAGCGCGAAGTAACTCTACCTTCAGGCGGTTCAATTGTTATTGATCCAACTGAAGCACTGGTTTCCATCGACATTAACTCCGCACGGGCAACACGCGGCGGTGATATTGAAGAAACGGCGTTACACACCAACCTGGAAGCCGCTGATGAGATTGCTCGCCAGCTCCGCCTCCGGGATATTGGTGGACTGGTCGTTATCGATTTTATCGACATGACGCCAATCAAAAACCAGCGCGAAGTTGAAAACCGTTTGCGTGACGCTCTCAAACTTGACCGTGCACGTGTCCAAATGGGCCGTATCTCCCGCTTTGGCCTGCTGGAAATGTCTCGCCAACGCCTACGCCCTTCACTGGCAGAATCACGCGGCGTAGTTTGCCCTCGCTGTAGTGGTCAGGGAACGATCCGAGATACAGAATCTCTTGCTCTATCAATTCTTCGTCTTATTGAAGAGGAATCTGGCAAAGACCGTACTGCACAAATCCGTGCCATCCTGCCGGTAACCGTAGCTACGTACCTCCTCAACGAGAAACGTCATCCGGTACATGATATCGAGTTGCGCCAGAATGTAAGAGTTGTCATTGTTCCTAATCCAAATATGGAAACTCCTCATTACGAGGTTGTTCGCCTACGTGACGATCACACTGTTGCTACCACCAATGACGTTAGCTACAACATGCAGCCAGAAGCTGAAGATGACGACATTCTTGAAGCAACCCCAGCTCCAGCACAAGCAAGCCCAAGAGAAGTTGCTGCCGTAAGAAGCGTAGCGCCATCTACTCCAGCACCTGAAGCTACCAAAGAAACAGAAACAGCGACAAATACCAAGACAAAACCTGAGACCTCCACCAAAGAAGCTGCATCAATTGGCAGCAAGGTACTTGGTCTGTTTAAAGGCATCTTCGGCACAACTGAAGAAGCAAAAGCCCCAGAGGTTAAAGAAGAGAAAGAGGCTCCAAACAAACCTAAACGCAAGCGCAAAGATCGCAATGATCGTAATGAGCGCAACGACTCTGGTCGCAAACGTCGTCGTCGCGATAACGACCGCAACAAACAGCGTAAAGATAAAGACGAGATCATAACCGTTAAGCCGGAACCAGATCAGCCGCCGTCTACATCTTCCGATGACAAGCCTAAGCGCCAGCGTCGCAGACGCAAGAACGAAAGCGATAAAGCGACTGACAAGGTTCAGGATCAGAAAGGCAATGAGGCTAGCACCGAAGAGCAGGAAGCAGCGCCACGCAACCCTCGTCGTCGCGGTCGCCGTCGTCGCAGCGGAGAAAGAACTGCTGAAAGAACAGCAAACCCTGAAAACGCAGCACTAGCTGCAGAACAAAAAGCTGATCAACAGCCTGTAGAAGCCCCTAAAGCAACTGATGAGACTGTAAGCACTACTGAGACTTCACAAGCTCAGGAAACGCCAACAAATGAAACAGCGGCACCACAGACTTCTACCACTACTGATGAAACAACAGCTTCAACAGAAGAACACACACTAGTTGAACAGGTTGTAGAAACGCCAGAAAGCAACACTGACGCTGAACAAAATCAGGCTGAATCTGACGATTCTCCAGCACCTGAAGCAGATGAAAATCCAGTTACAGCAATCTCTGAACAATCAGAAGATTCCAATGAACAGG
This sequence comes from Neptuniibacter sp., assembly GCA_050633685.1. GTDB lineage: Bacteria > Pseudomonadota > Gammaproteobacteria > Pseudomonadales > Balneatricaceae > Neptuniibacter. Next base: position 17,197 of record JBOEHA010000025.1, read on the forward strand.
CCATGCCTCAGACTGAATCTAATGTTTCAGAACAGACTGTAGTTACTCTGGAAAACAAGGTAAACATTGAAGCCTCTATAAACTCAGATAAGCCTGAGCAAGAAGAAGCTAAGAGTGATGAACCTTCTGAAGCCAATACTGAAAACACAGTAACTGAAGAAGAAACAACTCAAGAAAGCTCACCTTCAGAACCGGAAGGCAACGCGGAAACAGTCACTGAGGATACCCCTCCTCAACCAGCTGCCCGCAAGAGAAGAACTCGAAGAGCACCTAACGATCCTCGCGAAGTCAAAAAACGCCAGGAAGCTCAGACAGAAGAAAGCAACTAATAAAAAGGGGGCCATATAGGCCCCCTTTTCTTTTGTTAGGAATTTATTAATTCTTATTTCTTTTTTTTAAAGATCTTCAATAACTTTTTCTTCGGATCTGTTTCATCGATTGGCAAAGCTTTTTCAAAGCGCTTTTGTAAAGCATCAAACTTTTCCTCTTTGCGCTTATGCTTTTTGTCTTCCTGCCTACTTGAGAAATCAACAACATTATCGCCCATCAGAGACAACCTCCTCTTCCGCCTTTGCCTTTAACTCTGCCCGCTGCTGCTTCCACTCATTCAGCCTTTCAAAATATGAATCCCAGACACAGGGAGAACACGCGTTATCACAGCACTCATACTCGCCAGGCGGTTCCGGTTTTTCAAGAATCTCACTCATACGAAACCCCATTTAGTATTTCACTATCTTAACGATTAACGACTCAAGCTTAAATGAAAAAACCAACTTACCGTCCCAACCTTAATACCTAAACTCAATGTAAACGCATTTTCTTATCACAACGCGAAAAAACGCATAATCAAATAGTTGTAAAAACACAACATATTAGCCATAAGTACATGGGTCAGACGTAGGATTAATAGCCTTGATTCAGTATAATCTGTCGCGAAATTACAACCATCGGGTTAACAATAGAGAAGAAAGGCGGCCACAAGCCACCTTTAGTTAAACCCTTGGCTGCACTGCCATAAAACATTTGGGGATTACAATGACTACAACGAATCAAACGATTTACTGGACTCTTACCGACGAAGCTCCATCTCTGGCTACATGTTCACTACTGCCAATCGTACGCGCTTTCACTTCTGCAGCAGGTATTGATGTTCAAATATCTGATATTTCACTCGCTGGGCGCGTTTTGTCTGCATTCCCCGAAAATCTGACTGACGAACAACGTGTTGAAGATGGCCTGAAGTTTTTGGGTCAACTAACTCAAGACCCAAGTGCAAACATCATTAAGCTGCCTAACATCAGTGCTTCAAATCCACAGCTGAAAGCCTGTATCGCTGAGCTGCAAGAGCAAGGTTACGATATCCCTGCTTTCCCCGAAGATCCGCAGAACGGAAAAGAGGAAGACATCAAAGCCCGTTACTCCAAAATTCTTGGTTCTGCTGTAAACCCTGTATTGCGTGAAGGTAATTCCGATCGTCGTGCACCAGGTGCAGTAAAAGCATTTGCGCGTAAGTTCCCTCACTCAATGGGTAAGTGGAGCAAAGCATCTCAGACTCACGCTGACTACATGCGCAAAGGCGACTTCTTCTCCTCCGAACAGTCTGTAACTATGGCTGAAGCAGGTGATGTTCGTATTGAGTTCGTGAATCCAAATGGCGCAGTAGAAGTTAAGAAAGAACTGTCTCTGGAAAAAGGAGAAGTCCTCGACTCTATGCGCATGAGCTGCAAGGCTCTTCGCGAATTTTTCGAAGAGTCTCTACAGGATGCTAAAGATACGGGCGTGATGTGGTCACTGCACGTTAAAGCGACCATGATGAAAGTTTCACACCCAATCGTATTTGGTCACGCAGTTACTGTATTCTACAAAGATCTTTTCGAACAGTATGGCGATCTATTTAAAGAGCTTGGCGTTAACCCGAATAACGGTATCGGCAGTGTTTACGACAAAATCTCAGCCCTGCCACGCTCCAAGCGTGAAGAGATAGAAGAAGCGATCTACAAGTGCTACGAAACTCGTCCAAAGCTAGCAATGGTAGATTCTTCTAAAGGCATCACTAACCTGCACGTACCTTCTGATGTAATTGTTGATGCTTCAATGCCAGCAATGATCCGTAACGGCGGTAAAATGTGGGATGCAAACGGCCAGACTGCTGACACTAAAGCAGTAATGCCAGAATCCACTTACGCACGTATCTATCAGGATATGATCAACTTCTGTAAAACTAACGGCGCATTTGATCCGACTACCATCGGTACAGTACCAAATGTAGGCCTTATGGCGAAAAAAGCAGAAGAGTACGGTTCTCACGACAAGACCTTTGAAATCGAAAAAGCAGGCTTGATGCGTGTAGTTAAAGCAGACGGTACTGTCCTGATGCGCCACCAAGTTGAAGCTGGTGACATCTGGCGTGCATGCCAGACTAAAGATGAGCCTGTACGTGACTGGGTTAAACTTGCCGTAACACGTGCTCGCCAGTCTAACACACCTGCAATCTTCTGGTTGGATCAGGAGCGTGCACACGACCTGGAGCTCACCAAGAAAGTTAACGAGTACCTGAAAGAACACGACACTGAAGGTCTTGAGATCTACGTTAAGTCTTACAGCCAGGCAATCCGATTCACCATGGACCGCATGATTCGCGGCAAAGACACTATCTCTGTAACAGGTAACGTTCTGCGTGACTACCTGACTGATCTCTTCCCAATCATAGAACTGGGTACGTCTGCTAAGATGCTGTCTATCGTTCCAATGCTGAAAGGCGGCGGCATGTACGAAACAGGCGCTGGCGGCTCTGCACCTAAGCACGTACAACAAGTTGAAGAAGAGAACCACCTTCGCTGGGATTCTCTGGGTGAATTCCTGGCACTGGCAGTATCTCTGGAAGACCTTGGTATTAAACAGGATAACAAGCGCGCTGCAGTTCTGGCTAAGACCCTGGATGCAGCAACTGGTCGTCTGCTGGAGAACAATAAATCTCCATCTCGTAAAACTGGCGAACTGGATAACCGCGGTAGTCACTTCTACCTGGGCATGTATTGGGCTGAGGAAGTTGCAAACCAGACTGAAGATCCAGATCTGGCTGCTGAGTTCAAAGACCTTTCCGAAACACTATCCAGCAATAAAGATAAGATCATTTCTGAACTTGCTGAATGCCAAGGCACACCAGCTGCTCTGGATGGTTACTACCACGCTAAACGTGAAACTGTTAAGAAGGTGATGCGTCCAAGCAGCACTTTGAATGCAGCACTTTCACCTGCTAAATAATTAGCTTCCAGCAAACTAATAAAAGCCCGGTTTCAACCGCAATGCTGTTCACTTAAGAAAAAAACAGCATGATTAGTTAAAATCCAGCAACCATTCAGGCTGCTGGATTTTTTTATGCTTTTGCACCAAACCCTACTCGATATTGACGACCTTCATCAGTTTTCAGATCAAAGTACCTTTACTCAAAACATTCCTGTTGAATGGATTGAATCGGCGCTGACTCTGACTCAAAGCGCCACTATTCGAAGACGACGATTACCCACGGATCAAGTGCTTTGGTTGGTCCTCGGTATGTCACTTTTCAGAGATGAGCCCATCGCTGATGTGGCGCGGCGCTTAAATATCTGCTCACAAGGTTTGGCCAATGAAAGCTTACTGGCGAAAAGTGGTATCTCCACGGCTCGCCAGCGTTTAGGGTCACAACCACTGGAATGGTTGTTTCGTAAAACAGGTTCTCATTGGGGACGAGAACGCTATCCGCATGACGATTGGAACGGACTGCAGGTTCTAGCTGTTGATGGTGCCTTGTTTCGTACCCCTGATACACCTGAACTACGAGAGCATTTTGGTTCCGGTAATACGTCAAGTAACCGGCAGACACCATTCCCTGTTATGCGCTTGGTCGGGTTGATGAATACACGGTCTCACATCATGCTTGATGCCCAGATAAGCCCTTATCGTAAAGGCGAAATACGTATGGCTGAGAACTTTATCGCCCGCATCCCAGACCATTCTGTCACACTGCTGGATAAAGGTTTTTGGGGAGCAGATCTGCTACTCAATATTGGTTTTAATGGGGATAACCGCCATTGGCTGATTCCAGCACGTAAAGGCTTGGTCTATGAGGAAGTTGAGCGTTACAACCCTCAGGACAAGCTGCTGCAGATGAAGGTATCTGCTCAAGCAAGAAAGCGTAATCCGAACCTTCCTGAAACCTGGGAAGTTCGTGCTGTGACCTACGATATAAACGGTATTGAGAAAACCGTTTATACCTCATTGCCTTATGCGCAATACGATACTGAAATGGTAGCTGAGTTATACCATGAACGTTGGGAGATAGAGTTGGGTTTTAGGGATATTAAAAGCTCTATGAATAACAACGCATTGACGTTGCGAAGCAAGAAAGTAGAGCTGATCTATCAGGAGGTCTGGAGCCTTTTACTCGCCTACAATGTAGTACGCCGGGAAGCAGGACAAGCGGCCATTGCATATCAGAGGCTTCCAGGGGAAATGAGTTTTAAAGCGGCGTACTGTTATATTGCCAGTCAGCTCATTGTGATGGCACAAGCGCAGCCCATATCAAAGACTGGAACTCGTCTGTCGCATCTAAGATCAGGTATTGGAGAGTTGTGTGTTAATTACCGCCCCAGGCCCTCAAGGCCCAGGACGGTGAAGATGAGTAAGACACGTTACCCGGTAAATCGGCATGCTGCTCCGCTTAAGTGAACAGCATTGCGGTTTCAACCGGGCTTTTTTATACAAAAACCCCAACAACAAAAAAGCCCGCAATTGCGGGCTTTTTTCTAATTAATAACTAATCTAACAACCTATAGGTTTGCGATCCGATTCAACCCAGAGATCGCAGCTACGCGATAAGCTTCTGCCATGGTTGGGTAGTTGAAAGTAGTATTTATAAAATACTTCAACGTATTAGCTTCACCTTCCTGAGCCATAATCGCCTGCCCGATATGAACAATCTCTGACGCGTGCTCACCAAAGCAATGGATACCCAGAATTGCTAGCGTTTCACGATTAAATAGAATCTTAAGCATACCTACTGGCTGACCATAGATCTGAGCACGAGCAGTATCCTTAAAGAATGCCTGCCCTACTTCGTAAGGTACACATTCCTTAGTCAGCTCCTCTTCCGTTTTACCGACAGAACTGATCTCAGGAATCGTATAGATCCCTGTTGGTACTTCATTGATATATCGGAAATCCTCAGCAGACAGCATATCCGCTGCTGCAGCTCGCCCCTGGTCCAAAGCAGCAGAAGCAAGGCTAGGCCAGCCCACTACATCACCGGCAGCATAAATACCTTCACAACCCGTACGGTAATGCTCATCAACCTCAAGTTGACCACGACTGTTTGCTGTAAGTCCGATATTTTCCAACTTCAGCTGATCCGTATTACCGCTACGTCCGTTACACCACAAGAAAGCATCTGCACGAATCTTCTTCCCGGATTGCAGCGTCAGCGTTACACCACGTTCATCTGCTTCAACACTCTCATAAGTTTCGTTATGACGAATCTTAACGGCGTTATTTCGCAGGTGATAACTCAAGGAATCTGAAATTTCTGCATCAAGGAAGGACAGAAGACGACTCTGGGCATCCACAAGGTCAACTTTAACCCCGAGCCCACTGAAAATAGAGGCATACTCAGAACCAATAACTCCGGCACCATAAATAATCAGGGTACGCGGGGTATGCTCAAGCTTAAGAACTGTATCTGAGTTGTAAATACGAGGATGGTTAAAATCAATATCAGCCGGTTTGTATGGACGTGAACCAGTAGCAATAACAATATTTTTTGCCTTCAGGGTTTCGTCACCCGTCGCCACGCCTTTGACTAAGATAGTGTTTTTATCTTCAAACTCAGCGGCACCGAAGAACACATCAATACGATTACGCGCGTAAAAATTAGTACGCAACATAACCTGGCTGGAAATCACCTTCTCGGCACGTTTAAGTACCTTTGGAAATGAAAACCAGCGCGGTTCTCCGATATCACGGAACATAGGGTTAGTGTTGAACTCGATGATCTGCTTTACAGAGTGACGTAGAGCTTTTGAAGGAATAGTACCTTTATGGGTACAGTTACCACCTACCGATTCTTGCTCTTCGATAACTGCAACCTTACGCCCTTTTTTCGCTGCATTCATCGCAGCGCCCTCACCTGCAGGGCCAGAACCTATTACAATGACATCATAGTCATAAACCGCCATCACTATCCCCTATCAATTATAATTATCTTATTGTTTCGCTAGCATTTTCTTGATGATATCAGCTTATCAAGGATAAAGAATTAGTGGTTCATAATCCTTTAGATTGAAGCAAATAAAATATCTACTACAACGCTATTCAATAAATGATCTCCTCAAATAAGAGGCCAAAGCCTTCTATTTCAGGTCAGAGGTATTATTTTTTGACTGCTTAACTTCATACCCTAAATCAGTATCTGTAGCGCTATTAGCCTGACGCTCCTGTTCTTCTTCGCATTTTTGCGGATCGTCGCCACAGATACTACATTTTCCTTCAATACCAACATTAGCCAAACCACCGCATGAGCCAGAGATTGGTTTTCGCCCCATAATCACGCCAACGGACATGGCAACAACTACTACCAGCAGAAATAAGAAAGCAAAAATTACAGTAGCCATTTTACACCTCACTGCACCAGATAATTTGCGAAACCTGGTGTCATTAATTCTTTAAAACCCTGATCTGTTTTGACCAACATATAAGATTGAATTCCCTGCTTTTCAGAAAATTCTATTGCCTGGTCAGGACCCATCACCATAATAGCCGTGGCATAAGCATCTGCTTCAGCACAGGTTTTAGCTAATACAGTTACAGAAGCAAGTTTATGACTGATAGGTCGGGCAGTATGAGGATCTATTGTATGCGAAAAACGCACACCGTTCTCTTCAAAATAGTTACGATAATCTCCGGATGTCGCAATACCAACATCTTTTACAGAGATAACTTTATGAATTTGGCGATCTAACGATGCCAGCGGAGATTCAATGGCAATGCGCCAGTTCATACCTTCAGGCTTTAAACCCTTAGCACGCAGCTCACCACCAATCTCGACTAAATAACTTGAAACACCTTCTGCCTCGAGCAGATCAGCGATGACATCTACCCCATAACCTTTAGCGATGGCAGATAGATCTATATAACTGTTTTTTTCTTTATGAAGGCGCTGCCCTTTTAGATGAACACTGGTATAGCTGACTTGCTCCATAACAGCTTGCAATTGTCCTGCTGAAGGGGCTTTAACCACCCTACCATCTGGTCCAAAACCCCATAGATTTACCAGAGGGCCTACAGTCACATCAAATGCACCTTCAGATTGATCGCTAATACTCAGCGCAAGCGATAACAAAAAGGCCAGGCGCTCAGAAATATTTTGTTGGCTACCGGCGGGTAACTGATTGAATAAAGAAAGCTCAGAATCAGGAATGTATGTGGACATACTCTGATTAACTTTCAATAACTCATCGTTAATCAAAGCAGAAATTCTTGGCTTGTCTTTATCATTACTGGCGACCCACTTTACGGAGAACGTGGTACCCATAGTGAGGCCAGTATAAGAATAGATCTGCTTTTTCTCTGACTGACAGCCAGAAATAACAGAAAACGTAATTGCCAGAAACAAAGCGGCCAGCAAATTAACTGCTGGCCACTGGTTTCTCTTCTGAGAGATGAACATCAGGTGTTAACCACCAAAGTCATCCAGGAAGATGTTCTCACGCTCAACACCCAGATCCAGAAGCATCTGAATTACAGCAGAGTTCATCATTGGAGGTCCACACATGTAGTACTCACAATCTTCAGGAGCTTCATGGTCCTTAAGATAGTTTTCATACAGTACGTTGTGGATAAATCCAGTCATGCCATCCCAGTTATCTTCTGGCATTGGGTCCGAAAGAGCCAAGTGCCATTTGAAATTATCATTCTCTTCCTGAAGCAGATCATACTCTTCGTTATAGAACGATTCGCGCAGAGAACGCGCACCGTACCAGAACGTAATCTTACGATCAGTTTTAACACGCTTCAGAATGTCGAAGATATGGGAACGCATAGGCGCCATACCTGCACCACCACCGATAAAGCACATCTCATTATCGGTATCTTGTGCAAAGAACTCACCGAACGGTCCGTATACTGTAATCTTATCGCCTTCTTTCAAATTGAAGACATAAGAAGACATGATTCCCGGTGGGAAATCAGTACCCGGAGGTGGTGAAGCGATACGGATGTTGAACTTAACGATACCCTTTTCTTCAGGGTAGTTCGCCATAGAATAAGCTCGGATAGTTGGCTCTGTAACAGTAGAAGTGTACTGCCACATATTGAACTTATCCCAGTCTTCACGGTATTCATCCTGGATCTCAAAGTCTTTGTAGTGAACCACGTGAGGCGGACATTCAAGCTGAACGTAACCACCGGCACGGAAGTCAACATTTTCACCTTCCGGCAGACGCAGAGTCAGCTCTTTGATGAAAGTCGCAACGTTCGGGTTAGAGTCAACAGTACATTCCCATTTTTGAACACCGAAGATTTCCTCTTCGAGTTCGACTTCCATATCCTGTTTAACTGCTACCTGACACGATAGACGCCAGCCTTCTTTGGCTTCACGCATAGTAAAGTGGGATTCCTCAGTTGGCAGCATAGAACCACCGCCTGAATGAACTTCACATTTACACTGCGCACAAGTACCACCGCCACCACAAGCTGATGGGATAAAGATTCCCTGATCAGCCAGAGTCTGCAATAGCTTACCGCCTGCAGCCACAGTGATTGATTTTTCTGGATCGTTATTGATGCTAATCGTAACGTTACCAGAACTTACTAATTTTGAACGCGCTGCCAAAATTACTGCAACCAGTGCGAGCACCACTGCAGTAAACATGACAACACCGAGAACGATTTCAGCATTCATTGGCTAATCCTTCCTTTTGTTGGCCATGTTGGCATTAAAGTGAAACACCAGAAAAAGACATGAAGCCCAGAGACATCAAACCAACAGTAATGAAGGTGATACCCAGACCACGTAATCCTTCCGGTACGTCGCTGTATTTTAATTTTTCACGGATACCAGCAAGGGCTGTAATTGCCAGCGCCCAACCGATACCTGCACTGATACCGTAAACTACAGACTCTCCAAAGTTGTAATCACGCTCAACCATAAACAGCGCCGCACCCATGATTGCACAGTTTACTGTGATCAGAGGCAAGAATACGCCGAGAGAGTTGTACAGAGCTGGTACATATTTATCCAGGAACATTTCCAGGATCTGTACCATCGCTGCGATTACACCAATATAAGAGATATAACCTAAGAAACTCAGATCTACTTCTGGATAGCCAGCCCAAGCCAACGCACCTTCACGTAGAAGTAAGTTAAAGATCAGGTTATTAACTGGAGTGGTAATTGCCAACACAACGATTACGGCAATACCCAGACCCAGAGATGTCTGAACTTTCTTGGAAATAGCCAGGAAAGTACACATACCCAGGAAGAATGCCAACGCCATGTTTTCGACGAAAATCGCCTTAACAGCAAGGCTGATGTACTGTTCCATTACACAGCCTCCTTCTTAGTGTTTTTAGACAGTTCAAATTCCGGTGCTTCTACCTGATCTTTATAGAAGGTACGAACCAACCAGATGAACATGCCAATGATGAAGAAAGCACTTGGTGGCAACAGCATCATACCGTTACCCAAATACCAACCGCCATCGTTAACCAGTGGCAGAACTTCGTAGCCAAACAGCTTACCCGCTCCGAACAGTTCACGAAGGAAACCAACGAAAATCAGAACCACACCGTAACCAAGACCGTTACCAATACCGTCCATGAAAGAGATCCCAGGAGGGTTCTTCATAGCAAACGCTTCAGCACGGCCCATTACGATACAGTTGGTAATGATCAGACCAACAAATACCGAAAGCTGCTTTGACACGTCATAAGCAAACGCTTTCAGGATCTGGTCAACCACAATTACCAATGAAGCGATAATGGTCATCTGGCAGATGATACGCACACTGCTTGGAATATGATTACGAATAACAGAAACAAACAAGTTCGAGAAAGCTGTTACCGCGATTACCGCCATGGTCATTACCATAGCCGTATTCAGGTTTGATGTAACCGCCAACGCTGAACATACACCCAGAATCTGCAAACCGATTGGGTTGTTCTTAAAGACTGGATTACTCAGTACTTCTTTAGTTTGTGACATCGTTTACGCCCCTCCCGCTTTCAGGTTAGCCAGGAACGGTGCATAACCGTTCGCGCCCATCCAGAACTGTACAAGGTTGGTCACACCATTGGCTGTCAAGGTTGCACCTGCCAGACCATCTACCTGATGCTTAGCATTTGGGTTAGATGAATCAACAGAACCTTTAATCAAGCCCAATGCTGGTTCCATAGAACCTGCCGGGTAGATTTCCTTACCTGGCCACAGCGCTTTCCAATTAGGGTTATCTACCTCACCACCCAGACCAGGAGTCTCAGCATGTGAGTAGAAGCCAAAACCAACTACTGTGTTCAGATCACCCTCAACCGCCAGGAAGCCGTAAAGTGTAGACCACAGGCCATAGCCGTGAACTGGCAGAATCAGTTTTTCGATTTTGCCATCCGCTTCCACCATATATACAGGCATAACTTTCGCCTGATACTTAATAGAAGCAATATCTACATCTTTAGAAAGTGTTTTACCCAGGTTAGGGTCTTTAGCTGCTTTCTTAGCGTCATACTTTGCAGGTACGTCTGTTGTGAATTTGCCTGTTTCAAGATCAACGTACTTAGTTGTGATCTGAGCAAACAGTTCATCTACAGATTTGCTGGCATCACTGATACCCGCAGCAGCAAGGATATTGCTTTTACGGTCCAGGTCTTTGTTAGCAATCTGTTTAGGCTTCAGCAGTACTGCAGCTGCCGATACGATTACCGAACAAACCACACATAGCAGAACGGTCACAGTAATCGTCTTACCGATAGTGTCATTATTAGCTGACATCGCGAGCCTTCCTCCGTTTAATGTTGGCCTGAACGACAAAGTTATCGATCAGCGGTGCAAACAAGTTAGCAAACAGGATCGCCAGCATCATTCCCTCTGGGAATGCTGGGTTAACCACTCGAATGAGAACAACCATCACACCGATCAGAGCACCAAAATACCACTTACCTTTATTCGTCATTGAAGCAGACACAGGGTCTGTTGCCATGAAGAACATACCAAAGGCAAAGCCACCCAGAACCAGATGCCAGTAGAACGGCAATGAGAACATAGGGTTGGTATCTGAACCGATTAGATTAAACAACGTTGAAGTAGCGACCATGCCAAGGAATACACCGGCTACGATTCGCCAAGCCGCAACTTTGGCAATCAGCAATACAGCTCCGCCCAAAGCAATGGCCAGTGTGGAAACTTCACCAACTGAACCCTGAATGCTACCAATAAAGGCATCAAACCAAGTGATGTTTTGAGCCAGGATCGCATCAACACCACCTGAAGCCGCAAGGCTTAATGGCGTTGCTCCAGAGAAGCCATCAACTGCTGTCCAAACTGCATCACCAGACATTTGTGCTGGATAAGCAAAGAACAGGAATGCACGACCAGTCAGCGCAGGGTTCAGGAAGTTTTTACCTGTACCACCAAACACTTCTTTACCGATCACAACACCGAAGCTGATGCCCAGCGCTACCTGCCATAAAGGAATCGATGGCGGCAGAATCAGGCAGAACAGGATAGAAGTTACGAAGAAACCTTCGTTGACTTCATGTCCACGCTTCATCGCAAACAGCACTTCCCAGAAACCACCTACAACAAAGGTTACAATATAGATAGGTAACCAATAGGCCGCGCCGTGGATTATGTTATCCCAAAGACTGTTAGGGTCGAAGCTGGAGAACATACCAGCAATAGCGCCCTGCCAGGTCGAAGGTTCGGTAATGCCCAAATCGATCATTGCAGTATTAGCCTGCAGACCTACATTCCACATACCGAAAAAGATAGCCGGGAAAGTACACATCCACACCAGAATCATCATACGCTTCAGATCGACTGCATCGCGTACGTGTGCTGCTGTTTTAGTCACATAGCCCGGAGTGTAGAAAATTGTGTCTGCTGCTTCGTAAAGCGCATACCAATTTTCATACTTGCCACCCTTATGAAAGTGCGGCTCCATTTTGTCTAGAATATTTCTCAAGCTCATGATCAGGCCTCTTTCTCAATACGCGTCAGATTGTCGCGAAGGATTGGGCCATACTCATACTTACCTGGGCAGGCAAATGTGCACAGCGCGAGATCTTCTTCATCAAGCTCAAGACAACCCAGTTCCATAGCATGCACGATATCACCGGTTACCAGCGCACGAAGCAGCTGTGTTGGCAATATATCCATAGGCATCAGTTGTTCAAACTGACCTACAGGTACCATGGCACGTTCGGAACCATTCGTAGTTGTTGTGAAGTCGAATTTTTTCGTCGAACGACTCAAGAATGAGGTGAATATATTCAAAACAGAGAACTTATTGCTACCTGGTAATAACCAGCCAATAAATTCACGTTCGTCACCCTCTTCCAGGATAGTAAGCTGATTCGCATAACGGCTCAGATAACCAAATGGTCCAGAAGCAGCACGACCACTCCATACAGAACCACTGATTACACGGTTATGATCACCCTCTTGGGCACCAGCCAGTAACTCGTTCAGGTCAGCGCCTAAACGGGTACGAAGCAAACTACGTGTCTTAGCTTTAGGCCCGCCTACTGCAACCACACGATCAGTAGGCAACTTACCTTCTGTAAACAGCTTACCGAAAGCAATTACGTCCTGATAACCAATTGTCCATACCGTTTTCTTTTGCGAAACCGGATCAAGGAAATGGATATGAGTACCCGCATTACCTGCAGGGTGCAAACCTTCAAACTCTTCAACTGTAACGCCGGCTGCTGAAGGAACATCAGTCCCAGGAGCTTTACACAGGTATACCGTTGTTTCAGAAAGTTTGGTAAGAATCTCAAGGCCCTGAGAAAAGGCTTCTTTTTGTTCAGCAATAATTACAGCAGGATCTGCTGCCAATGGATTGGTATCCATTGCTGTAACAAAGATAGAGTTCGGTGCAGAACCAGGCTGAGGAACACGGCTAAAAGGACGTGTTCTTAATGCAGTCCAAAGGCCGGATTCAATCAGATTTTCCTGTACTTGCTCGCGAGTAAGAGAGGAAAGTTCTGCAGCACTGTATTTATTGAATTCAACCGCATCATCGCCATCTAGCTCAATAACGACTGACTGTAGTGCACGACGGTCACCACGGTTGATAGCCTTAACTACACCAGCACCCGGTGCTGTGTACTTAACGCCTTCTGTTTTTTTATCGGAAAAGATCACTTGACCGAGTTTAACTCGATCCCCCACCTTGACGGCCATGGTAGGTTTCATACCTACATAGTCAAAGCCGACAATGGCGACGGAGCTTACTACTGGGCCATCAGAAATTGATTGCTCAGGAGCGCCCGTGATCGGTAGATCCAGACCCTTCTTGATCTTGATCATACGCCTCACCCAAATACGTTAACTTTTTCAGGATCCCATCTTCGTTTTTCAGTCAGTTACGGTGACCTGTCCCCGAACACCACAGCTGACATTAATTTAGTTATTCGAAAATGGAATTACCCCACCCAAAAATCCGACTAAGTATACCTGAGCGGCGCATCATTTTTCTACAAAGAGGCTTCGTTAAGGTGCTATTACAACAACTAAAGTAGGTATATATACCTAGAACTATTAGGAATATGTATATACCTATTCGAGATATATAGACTTAAGCCACAAAAAAGCCACCCAATTGGTGGCTTTTTAAACAATCTGACTAATCAGGCAGTTAGATCTGCTTTGGGAAAGCAGGCAATGTGCACTGAGCCATTTTTTGCATCATACGGATAACCTGGCAGCTGTAGCCAAATTCGTTATCGTACCAAACATACAGAACACAACGTTTGCCACCAGCAATCGTTGCAAGAGCATCAACAACACCCGCTGCACGAGAACCAACAAAGTCAGTTGATACTGCTTCAGGAGAGTTGCTGTAATCAATCTGCTTCTGCATAGGGCCATGAAGTGCAGCTTCACGAAGAACAGCGTTCAGCTCTTCTTTATCTGTTTCATTTTCAAGATTCAGGTTCAGAATCGCCATAGAAACGTTTGGTGTAGGAACACGGATCGCATTACCTGTCAGCTTACCTTCCATTGCTGGAAGTGCTTTAGATACAGCCTTAGCAGCACCCGTTTCAGTGATAACCATGTTAAGACCCGCCGCACGACCACGACGATCACCTTTATGATAGTTATCAATCAGGTTCTGGTCATTCGTGTACGCGTGAACAGTCTCAACGTGACCATTTTCAATGCCGAACTTGTCGTATACAGTTTTCAGCACCGGAGTAATTGCGTTTGTAGTACAAGATGCAGCAGACAGGATGGTATCTTCTGGAGAAATATCAGCGTCGTTAACACCCATTACAATGTTCTTAACACCTTTACCTGGCGCTGTCAGAACTGCACGGGAAGCACCTTTCGATTGCAAGTGCAGAGACAGACCTTCTTTATCACGCCATTTACCCGTGTTATCAATAATCATCGCATTATTGATACCGTATGCAGTGTAATCGATCTCATCTGGAGAGTTAGCAAAGATCACCTGGATAACGTTACCGTTAGCAGTGATTGTATTCGCTTCTTCATCAACAGTGATGGTGCCTTTGAATGAACCGTGAACAGAGTCACGACGCAACAAACTTGCACGTTTTTCCAGATCTTTCTCAGCTGCACCTTTACGAACAACGATTGCACGCAGGCGCAATGCACGACCACCGCCAGTACGTTCAATCATCAGGCGCGCCAGCAAACGACCAATACGACCAAAACCGTACAGTACAACATCAGTTGCTTCACGCTCTTCAGAATCGATCGCTTCAGCAAGCTCAGCTTTCAGGAATGCTTCCAGATCCTGACCATTACCTTCGTTACGGTATTTAACTGCCAGCTTACCTGCATCGATATGAGCATTACGTACGTTCAGGTTTTTTACAGCTTCCAGAACTGGGTATGTATCAACAACGGTCAGCTCCTTATCTTCAACCTGACGCACAAAACGGTGTGCTTTCATGATATCGATTACTGAACGTTTGATGATAAGACGACCGAATACGGAAGATTCGATGTTCTGATCACGGTATAGACCACCTACCAGTGGTACCATTTTTTCTGCTAGCGCTTCGCGCTCTTTCCAGTCTGCGAATACTTGATCTTGGCTCACTTGAAACTCCAAAAAGTTGTGTAATCTCGCTGGTCACCGCCAATGAGAAACAATATTTACATTGTCTGCCTGACGGACCCTAAAATTTTGGTGCGCGCATTATCCTCTTTTCGCGACCATTGAGCAAATGCAGCACAATATACTTTCGCACCATATTACTGATCTGAAACAATTCAGAATGACTATTCTATTCGGCAACAAAACTATCTTTTAGGCGTGTAGACGTTAAACTATGCGGCCTTGAGAATATTTGAGAGTATCGGAGTTAAGTGAGTGCTGCAGTTTGAATATCAATTACCGAAAGGACCCGGTGACCGTAAACTTATCGGACAGGTCCACGGCTGTGCGCCTGGGTTCATCATTACTGATGCCGCTCAACAATTTAACGGCTTTACGCTGGTTATCTGTAACGATACTAACCAAGCCAACCGTCTCCACGATGAAGTAAGTTTTTTCAATTCAGAAGGCCTGGATATCCTATCCTTTCCGGATTGGGAAACCCTGCCCTACGATACGTTCTCCCCTCATCAGGACATTATCTCTGAGCGAATCTCCACACTTAACAAACTGCCAGGCTTAAAGAAAGGCGTATTAATTGTTCCCATGAGCACATTAATGCACCGGACTGCCCCCGCCGATTTCATTGCAGCAAACTGCTTTGACTTAAAAATTGGCGAAACAATCAACCCAGATAAATTACGCAAACAACTCACAGATGCAGGTTACCATGCAGTAGAAACCGTTTTAGAGCATGGTGAATATGCCATCCGAGGCGCGATAATTGATCTATTCCCTACCGGCAGCGATCATCCATTCAGAATCGAATTGTTTGACGATGAAATAGAAACCCTTCGTACATTTGATCCCGAAAGCCAAAGATCAATAGAACAGATAGATCAGATAAAACTTCTTCCAGCGAAGGAGTTTCCTTTCGATAGCAGAGCCATAAGCGGTTTTAAATCCCGCTGGCGCGAGCGTTTCGATGTTGATTATCGCCAGTGCCCGATATACAAAAACATCTCAGATGGCCTAGCCTCCCCCGGCATAGAATACTATTTACCGCTGTTCTTTGATGAATGCAGCTCTCTTTTCGATGCCCTGCCAGATAACACACAGATTTTTATCGAAAATTCTTTAGAGCAAGCAGCTGAACAGTTCGCTACAGAAGTTAATGAACGCTACGAACAACGCCGCCACGACATCACCAACCCGGTTTTGTCACCTAATGAGCTGTTCCTTTCCACCAGCGAGCTCTTCAGTGCCATAAAACACAGCGGTCGTATAACACTGAGTGAAGAAGCGGTCGATAAAAAAGCCGGTAGATTCAACCTGGCATGTACACAGCCACCTTCGCTTACAATTGATTCACAACTGAAAGAACCACTAACGGCATTACTGAATTTCCTTTCAGAACGGGATGGCCCGGTTTTGTTTTGCGCAGAATCCGCAGGCCGCCGTGAAGCATTGCTGGAATTATTTAACCGCGTAAACATCAAACCACCTCTTGTTGATAGCTGGAAGGCTTTTCAGGATTCCGATCTTGATCTGGCGATTACCGAATTCCCACTGGAAAGAGGTTTATCAGCCCCAGGCCAGATCCATCTAATTACAGAAACACAACTGTTTGGCAATCAGGTATTCCAGCGTCGTCGTCGCTCAAAAGAACAGGAACAGAACGACCAGGTCATTAAAAACCTCTCCGAACTTAATACCGGCTCGCCGGTCGTCCATTTAGATCACGGCGTTGGTCGATACCTTGGATTACAAACCATCTCTCTTGAAGGCGAAACCAATGAGTTTCTTACCCTTGAATATGCCGAGGGAGCCAAACTGTATGTCCCAGTATCATCTTTACATCTGATCAGCCGTTATACTGGCGCTGGAGATGAGCACGCCCCCCTGCATCGTTTAGGCACAGAACAATGGAGTAAAGCAAAACGCAAAGCCGCAGAGAAAGCCCGCGATGCTGCAGCAGAGTTGCTGGATATCTATGCAAGACGCGCGTCCAGAGAAGGCTTCCAGTTCAGCGATCCTGATGAACAATATTTACAATTTGCGTCGACCTTTCCATTTGAAGAAACCCCAGATCAATCTGCAGCGATTGGTAATGTCATCCGTGACATGACCTCTCCACAACCGATGGATCGCCTGGTTTGTGGCGATGTAGGTTTTGGTAAAACCGAAGTCGCAATGCGCGCAGCCTTTATTGCTGTACAGGGGGGTAAGCAGGTTGCGATTCTCGTCCCAACCACCCTACTGGCACAACAACACCATCAGAATTTTCAGGACCGTTTTGCCGACTGGCCGGTAAACGTTGAGCTGATCTCGCGTTTTAAAACCGGCAAACAACAGAACGCCATTGTTGAAAAGATTAAACAAGGCGGCGTGGATATCCTTGTAGGCACACACAAACTACTTTCAGGTGATATGAACTTCAAAAACTTGGGGCTTGTAATCATCGACGAGGAACACCGCTTTGGGGTGCAACAAAAAGAACGCCTTAAATCTCTTCGTTCAGAAGTCGACATCCTGACCCTGACCGCGACCCCGATCCCACGAACCCTTAACATGGCGATGTCTGGCATTCGCGACCTATCTATTATTGCCACCCCGCCAGCAAAACGACTCTCAGTTAAGACATTCGTCCGTTATAGCGACAACACGCTCGTTAAAGAAGCCATCCTGCGTGAACTCTTACGCGGAGGTCAGGTTTATTACCTGCATAATGAAGTTAAGAGTATTGAAAAAACAGCTGAAGAACTCAGAGAACTCGTACCCGAAGCGCGGGTTGGTATTGGGCACGGACAGCTGCGTGAGCGGGAACTCGAACAGGTCATGTCCGATTTCTACCACAAACGCTACAATATCCTGTTATGTACTACGATCATTGAAACAGGCATCGATATCCCAAATGCCAATACCATTATAATCGACCGTGCAGACAAGTTTGGTTTAGCGCAACTCCATCAACTTCGTGGTCGTGTGGGGCGTTCACATCACCAGGCCTATGCTTACCTGCTGACTCCACACAAGAAATCGATGACCAAGGACGCAATTAAACGCCTTGAAGCTATTGAAACGGCTAATGACTTAGGCGCTGGTTTCACTCTGGCTACTCATGATCTCGAGATACGCGGTGCCGGTGAACTACTGGGCGAAGAGCAAAGCGGCCAGATGCAAACGGTCGGTTTCTCACTGTTTATGGAGATGCTTGAGCAGGCAATTGAATCCATTAAAGAGGGTAAAACCCCGAACATGGATCAACCACTTAAACATGGCCCTGAGGTCAATCTACACCTTTCTGCATTAATACCTGACGATTACCTCCCGGATGTACATAGCCGACTAATCATGTACAAACGCATTGCCAACGCCTCTTCAAGCAAAGCACTTAAAGAGTTACAGGTTGAAATGATTGACCGCTTTGGCCTGCTTCCTGATCAGGTTAAAAACCTGTTCCGTATAACTGCGATAAAATTGCGGGCAGAAAGCATGAATATTGTTAAGATTGATGCCGGTGAAGAGCTGGGGCGGATTGAATTTGCGACCGATGCGAAGGTCGACCCATTAACACTGGTCAAATTAGTCCAGAACCAGCCACAAAAATATAAACTCGAAGGCGCAGACAAACTGCGATTCAGTCTCAATATGGAGAGCACCGAAAAACGCTTCAGTGCGATAGAATCCCTGTTAGGCGATTTAGCGGTAAAAACATCATGATGAAACGGACTCAAACAGCACTTCTGATTTTTTGTCTCTCTTTAACCTGGAACGTTCAGGCAGAAGACTGGTATACCGTCGAGGTGATTATTTTTGCCAATAGCGGCAATGAAGCTCTGGATGATGAATACTGGCCAGAAATACCAGATCTACCTGTACGCAGCTCAATCACACTCGCTCCACCTTCAAAGTCAGATGCAGATCTTGCTGCCTTTCAGCAATTGCCAGGCAGTTTGCTCAGCCTGAACCAGGAACTTGCCCAGTTAAAACGCTCCAGTAACTACAGAGTTCTATATCACTCCGGATGGATGCAACCGGTAGCCGAAACTCAGAATCCTAAACCCATTCGAATTCAGGGCGGAGACATTCTGGATAACGGCATGTTCGAGATAGATGGCTACATTGGTATTGGTAAAGGCCGCTACCTGCACTTCAGGCCAGACTTGTATTTCAGCCGCAGTCTGACAACCACTGAATCAAATCTATTACTGAAAGCAAACGCAATAGAAACCCAGACAGAGACTATAGAGCCAGCCCAGCAACCTTCTGCCAGCACTGCGGTTAATACAGCTGCCGTACGACCATTAGAACTGTTTATTCCGGAAACGTTAACAGTGAACCTCAATCAGGCTCGCCGGATGCGCTCTAAAGAACTTCATTTCATTGATCACCCTCTTTTCGGTGTTCTAGTTGAGATAAAACCGGTTGAATAATGACTGATCAAGTGTCTTCAAAGGAAATACGTGACGTTTATATCAAAGCAGATTTGCTATTTGATGAAAGCGAAGTAGAACAAGCTCTTAGACGCATGGCTTTTGAGATTACCGCTGATCTGAGTGATTCCAATCCCATCATTATGCCTGTAATGAATGGCGGATTAGTTATTTCAGGCCACCTGCTCACGAAACTGGAATTTCCACTAGAGGTGGATTACCTGCATGCCACGCGTTATAGAAATACAACGTCTGGCAATGAACTGGAATGGAAAACCTATCCTAACCAGCCGCTTCAGGGCCGTACAATAATCGTTGTCGATGATATTTATGACGAAGGGCATACCCTGAATTCTGTCGTGAACTACCTGAATGAAGCAGGAGCAGCCAGGGTAATAGTGGCAGTATTACTGAATAAAAACCATAAGCGTAAGAGCCATCCTGAGCTCCAGCTTGATTATGTGGGGTTTGAGGTAGAGGACCGCTATGTCTTCGGATATGGGATGGATTACAAAGGATACTGGCGCAATGCTCCAGGCATCTTTGCATTAAAAGAAAAGCCCTGATCACCAGGGCTTTTTCATAAGTTTACAATCAGTTTTGCAACAACCCCTCGGGCGCTTCGCTTGCTAAATGCACCGTTGTAGTCGGGAATGCAAATTCAGCCCCTTGCTCTTCAATGATCTGAATAATCTGCATCATTACATCCTGCTTAATCTCATGAAAACGAATCCAATCAGTCGTTTTTGTAAATGTATAGATAAAGAAATCCAGCGAAGAAGGTCCAAAGCGATCAAGGTTTACGATCAGTGTATTGTTGTGATCTATCTCAGGATGTTCTGCTAACATCCTTTTTACGGAATCAACAATCGCTGTAACCTGAGAAGCATCATCATAGCGCACACCAATATACTCATAGATACGGCGGTTCGTCATACGAGACGGATTTTCTACTGAGATACTTGCGAAGGTTGAGTTAGGTACATACAACGGACGTTTATCAAACGTTCTGATCCGGGTCTGACGCCAGCCAATGTCTTCAACCGTTCCTTCAATTTGCTTATCTGGTGAGCGTATCCAATCTCCCACCTTGAAGGGCCGATCCAAATAGATCATCAAGCCACCAAAGAAATTCGCCAGCAAATCTTTTGCGGCAAAACCAACCGCAATACCACCAATACCACCAAATGCCAGAATGCCGGAGATACTGTAGCCGTAGCTCTGCATAACTATCAATATCAGAATAACGACAACAACCAATCTAGCAAGACGTGACAGTGCCCCTGCCGTGGTTGGGTCCATTGGTTTATTTATTTTGCCTGGCATAACCAGAATTTGCTCTAAGCGTTTGAGAAACCGCAAACAGGCCCAGGATATCAAAACAATAAACGTTACTTTTGGAAGCGGGTTGTCTTTGTTAAAAAAATCTATAGAAAAGCTCTGCTCAAGAATTTGCAGCAGCCAATAACCGGCTGACAACCAAATCATAAAGAGTACTGGTGTTGAGATTGCCGTTAGAAATGCATCGTCCCAAAGAGTATTTGTTTTTTCAGCCTGTAACTGAAGTTTGCTCAGCAGCGCTCTAACGATCAAATCAACAACAACCGTTGATACTCCCAGAACAACAGATAGAATAATCCAAGCTGAATTTTCATATTCAGGATAATACTGAGATAAAAGCTGGTTCAGAAGTTCAACCATCACTCACTCCCTAAAATTATAAATTAACTTACAGCGCCAAAAGCCGTTTGGCTAACAAACGCGCATTTTGCAATCTCTTTTCATCCACATTCCATGCTCTACCCTTAAGGCGAGCTAAACTATCCAGTGGGCTACAATCGACCGAATGCATGTATTCAAGAATTTCCAGTGTACCCTGTCTTTCATTGCAACAAAGTATCGCCTGGCAACCCGCTTCTAGTGAAGCCTTAACACGCTCTTCATAACTCCCAGCAGCCTGAGCTGCCTTCATGGACAAGTCATCACTGAAAACAACCCCTTCAAAGCCAAGCTTTTCTACTAATACCTGACGTAACCAATAACCAGAGAAACCTGCTGGCTGGCCATCACATTCAGGGTACACAACATGCGCCAACATCATGGCTTCAATTTCGTTATCAATAGCCGTTCTAAAGGGTTTCAGATCAGCATTCCACAACGTTTCAAAACTGCGCTCATCAACAGCCCCTTCGAGGTGCGTGTCAGATTTCACCCAGCCATGTCCTGGAAAGTGTTTACCTGTAGCTGCCATTCCCGCATCAGACATACCCTGAATATATGCGCTGGATAGCGCGATCACCGAATCCACGGTATTAGAGAAAGCTCGATTGCCGATTACATCATTATGCCCGTAATCAATATCTAGAACCGGAGCAAAGCTCAAATCAATATCCAGATTGCGCATTTCTGCGGCCATCAGATAACCGAGATCCCCAGCGGCTTCCAATCCTTTTTCAGGATTATCAACATAGAGCTCATTTAATGATTGAACCGGAGGTAATCTGCAGACGCCTTCTTTTAGTCGCTGAACACGCCCACCTTCCTGATCAATACTGATGATAGAGCCTGGATGGACCGCCCGAATTGATTGAACCAGATCCGCAACCTGTGCTGCCGATTGGGTATTACGCCCAAACAAAATGACACCACCGATCAAAGGGTCCCTTAACAGCTGATCCTCCTCGTCAGTTAGTTCAGTGCCGTCAAGGTCCAAAAACAGGGTTGCCGAATCCATCTTAATCAATCATTCCTCTATAGAAACAGGAGTACCGGTTGTCACCAGTTCAAATAATGAAACCAAATCAGTATTACGCATACGGATGCAGCCATGGGATTTGGCCACACCCATAGGCTCTGTATCTGGCGTGCCGTGGATATAGATATAACGCTGCATGGAATCAACATGACCCAAACGATTTTTGCCAATTTCAGTTCCACACAGCCACATGATTCGGGTGAGGATCCAATCTCTTTCTGGAAACATCTCTGCAAGCTTAGGGTTATATATTTCGCCGGTAAATCGCCTGCCGACAAACACTGCATTGAGCGGCAAACCCTCACCGATCATTGCGCGAATATAATGATCACCGCGAGGCGTGCAACCGCTGTTATTCGTTTCTCCAGCGCCATTTAGAGCAGTAGAAACCAGAAACTCACTGTGAAGTTGATCACCTTGCATGAGTTTCAGAGTCTGATCAGTAATTGAAATCTTGATCTGAAACATATCCATAGGCTCAGATTTTACTGAAATAAAGCTTTTCACCTCGAGCCTGCATTCCAGCAGAGAGAACCGGAATCATACGGTGAAGAATTTGTTCCATTTCAGTTTCAGATTGTTTGGAAGTAAATCTGCTCTTTTCCAAGCTATGAAGTGTTTGAAAATTGGAAAGTGTAAATGTCATAGAACCCAGCATGAAGTGAAGACGCCAGAAAAACTCATCATCTTCCATGGGTGCTGAATCATCACGAATACAGTCTAAAAAATGTTCCAGTCGGCTCTTATAACGCCCTATTAGAAAATCTCTCAACTCCTCCTGATTATTCATATAGGCCAGTTCGAGCAAGCGCATGAATACAGGGAGGGTGTTCTTATTTTCACTACGGACAATTAACAATGCCCGCATCAAAATTTCTAACAAGTCATCCAGAGCAGGCTTTACATCAGTATCTACATAACAATCCATCTGATTGCTAAGTTCATTAATCAGTGGCGTTATAAATTTCTCAGCTACGGCCTGTATCAACCCTTTTTTAGAGCCAAAATGGTAGTTAA
The DNA here is from genome assembly GCA_050633685.1 of Neptuniibacter sp. Classification (GTDB taxonomy): domain Bacteria; phylum Pseudomonadota; class Gammaproteobacteria; order Pseudomonadales; family Balneatricaceae; genus Neptuniibacter. The sequence goes on from JBOEHA010000025.1 coordinate 40,722, forward strand.
TTGCAGCAAGATTGACATTTGCACGGCTGGTAATTTGCCGCACAGTAGTCTCGGCGAAGCCCTGTTCAGCAAACAGTTCTTCCGCTGCATTAACTATACTTGAAGGTGTTCCTTTACTGCTCATGGAAAGCCAACCCAAATTTGACTCTAGTGTTTGCCGATTATAACCACAAAAATTAAATATTCACACGTAACTTATTGAAGAACAAAAAACTTTTTATCTAGACCAAGTTTTAGGTTGAGTTAACCGGCTCCACCAACGAGTCAAAACTTTGTCGCTGGAATCCACAGTAAATTCGGATAATTTGTCCTGTAAAGATTTTTTCTCTTCATACCGTACAACGTAGATATCTGCATTCTCAGCTGCGTCCATAAGGTACTCATCGGATGTTACAAGCTCGTCTACCAGATTGACTTCCAACGCCTGTTTACCAAACCAGATTTCACCTGTAGCAACTTTTTCGATGTCTACCTGATCACGATATTCTTTAACAAAGTTTTTGAATAACACATGAGTTTCTTCAAGTTCTTCAACAAACTTTTCACGACCTTTATCTGTATTTTCACCAAACATTGTCAGAGTACGCTTATACTCCCCGGCCGTAAGCACTTCATAATCAACATCGTTTTTCTTAAGCAGACGGTGGAAATTAGGTAGCTGAGCAATCACACCAATAGACCCTACAATGGCAAATGGCGCTGCCAGCAGTTTATCTGCAAGGCAAGCCATCATATAACCACCACTGGCAGCCACACGGTCTACACAGATGGTCAGAGGGATATTCTTACGTTTAATTCGCTCAATCTGAGAAGATGCTAAACCGTACTCGTGAACCATACCGCCAGGACTTTCGAGACGAATAAGCACTTCATCTTTAGCTGGATCAGCCATCATTAATATGGCGGAGATTTCCTGCCTGAATGGTTCTACCTCACTGGCTTTGATATCACCATCAAAATCCAGCACAAAAATTCGTTTATCACGCTCTTCATCTTTAGGAGGATTATTCTTGCGTGCTTTTTTTTCTTCTTTTTCTTGTTTCTTTTCCGCTTTATGGATGGCTTTCAACTCATCCTTGTCCAAAATAGAGTGTTCGAGAACTTCCTTCATTTCCTGAAGCTCATCATTGAAATGCTCGACCTGAATATCTCCGTGCCTGGAATCCTTTTTACCACGTGCTGAAGCCGCAATTATTCCAACGACCACTGCAAGAACAGCAATTACAATAGTTACGGATTTAGCTAAAAACAATCCGTATTCACTCAGGAACTCTGTCACAGAGAAACTCCAAAATTAGCTATAAGAAGAGGGAGTGCTAATGTATCATAATTCTTTCAATTCCTGACACCGTATATCCAGTTAAAACTGAGCCCGCCTTACATGAATCAAGAGATAACCGCAGCAAAAGTCATCCAGAAACTCCCTGAGCGTTTTGTCAAAGAAAATGCAACTGACTTATGCGCAGTGTTTCAACTATTGCTTGACGATGATTCAGACTTTTACATTGATATCAATGAAGAGCGCTGCGAAGTGCATGCTGGGGAGCATCCAGATCCTAACGTTACGCTTATTACTTCAGCTGCAACCATGGTGAGAATCATTAATGGCGAAACCGATGGCATGAGTGCATTTATGACTGGAAAACTCCGTGCCGAAGGCAATGTCATGCTTGCCACTAAACTCGGTAAATTATTCAGCCGGAAAAAATAGGTCTGAATCCGGCTCGATCTCTCTGCCGATCTCTTCAAGAAACTGATTAATCAACCTTCTGGCAATAGTGAAACGCGGCGGAAGTACTGGCATTTTGTCAGGATCAAACCAGTCAGCATCTAGTATTTCGATACCATCAGGTGTAATTTCACCCTCGTCATATTCGGCCATAAAACCAAGCATAAATGAATGGGGAAAAGGCCATGACTGGCTGAAGCAGTAACGTACATTTTTCACTTTAATTCCCACCTCTTCCATAATTTCTCTATGGACAGCCTGCTCAGCACTTTCTCCCGCTTCTATAAAACCGGCTAAAGTACTGTATCTTCCGGATGCAAATTTAGCAGCGTGAGCTAAAAGGCATTGCTCGCCTTTTCGGACCAGCACAATTATACAAGGTGATATTCTTGGGTATTGATGGTGACCGCACTGGTGACAAACCTTAGCTCTTTCATCCTTATGCAGCTCAAGAGGCGCGGTACAGCGCGGACAGTATTTAAATGAGTGAAACCAGGTAACTAATTGGGATGCAGTAGACAACAGGCAGTATTCATCTTCACTTTGCACCAGAGCAAGCAGAGATCGCAAACCTACTAAGTCTGATTTGAGAATATCTTTAAGCGGTTCTTCATCAGACAATAACGCCACAAAATAGTGTTTAGAATCGACCTCACCTACTTTAAAAACTGCCACAGTATTGAGTTTGTTCATTTCAGGGCCGGAGAGAATGACCGGTCCTTGATCCGTGCCTAATAAACGCTCACCCGAAGCCAGAAAGTACAGTTCACTCATCGTCATAGGGCCTTAAATCTCAACTGTGGCTAATTTTTATTCATATATACGGAAAAATGCGCAAAATTGTCTAAAAAGCTTAGCAAAATCAATTAAAACATAGATAAAGACGGCAATTAGTCTTCAGCTTTCATTTACCAACTGATAGTCTAACGTTTATTAGCGCAAACTAACTATATAAAAGCTAACTATTTCAACGAACTGGCTGTTCTGGCATAGGGATAATAAATCAATGAGCACAACCTTATCACAAGCACTAGTTAAGAATTTCCTCGGAAATTCGCCGGTGTGGTACAAACAGGCAATCATAGGATTCTTGATTCTGAACCCTATCATCCTGTTTACACTTGGTCCTGTAGTAACCGGCTGGTTACTGATATTTGAATTCATCTTCACCCTGGCCTTAGCACTTAAGTGTTATCCATTACAGCCAGGCGGTCTTCTGGCCATAGAGGCAATTGTAATTGGCCTTGCCAGTCCACATTCAGTTTCTCACGAAATTGAAGCGAATCTGGAAGTAATCCTGCTCTTGATGTTCATGGTTGCAGGCATCTACTTCATGAAGAGCCTGCTGCTTTGGGTATTCACCAAAATACTTCTTAAAGTACAGTCTAAAATGCTGCTCTCACTGTTGTTCTCTTTATTTGCAGCAGTACTTTCCGCATTCCTTGATGCACTTACCGTTACCGCTGTTTTGATCAGTGTTGGTGTAGGTTTCTACTCTGTGTACCACAAGGTTGCTTCTGGTAAGACTTACCATCACCCAGATCACGACCATGCCGACGATAAAGCTGTGCATGAACATCACCATGAAGATCTTGAAGAGTTCCGTAAGTTCCTTCGCAGTTTGCTGATGCACGGTGCTGTAGGTACAGCTCTTGGTGGTGTATGTACGCTGGTTGGTGAGCCTCAGAATCTTCTGATTGCAGAAAAAGCTGGCTGGGACTTCATTCAATTCTTCGTGCTGATGGCACCGATCACTATGCCAACATTAGTTGCGGGTCTGGTTACTTGTGCCTTACTGGAAAAAACTAAATTATTTGGTTACGGCTCAACTCTGCCAGAGAACGTACGTAACGTTCTGATCGATTACGATGGCGAGCAAGATGCTAAGCGTACAAACCGTGACAACGCAATGCTTATGATTCAAGGCCTTGTTGCGATCTTCCTGGTATTCGCTCTGGCATTGCACATTGCAGCTGTAGGCTTGATTGGTCTGACTATCATCATCCTTCTGACTGCGTTTAATGGCATTGTAGAAGAACACCAGATCGGTAAAGCTTTTGAAGAGGCACTACCCTTCACAGCACTGCTGGTTGTATTCTTCTCCATCGTTTCGGTTATTCATGAGCAGCACCTGTTCCAGCCGATCATTGAATCTGTTCTTGCTATGGATCTGGACGCACAACCCGGGGTGTTCTTCATTGCCAACGGCGTACTCTCTGCGATCAGTGATAACGTATTCGTAGCTACGGTTTACATTAATGAAGTTGTGGCCGCTCTGAATTCTGGCGCTATTACTCGTGAGCATTTTGATTCACTGGCAATCGCGATCAACACGGGTACAAACATTCCAAGTGTCGCAACACCTAATGGTCAGGCTGCGTTCCTGTTCCTGTTAACCTCAGCAGTGGCACCACTTATTCGCCTGTCTTACGGACGAATGGTTCTTATGGCACTGCCATACACTATCGTGATGAGTGTTGTTGCTTACGTATCTTTGAATATGTACCTGTAACAGATACCTGAATAAAAAAAACGGGCTCCATAGCCCGTTTTTTTTATGTCTGAATTTTAAGCCTCGCTGATTTTACTGATAGTAAACCCGGGATAAACAATCCAGAAGCTATGATGCCGTAACTTCTTCCTGCTCGTCATTGGCAGCGTCCGGATACAACGTCATAAACTCATCTATATCAGAACCTGCCTCTTGCAGCCGCCATACAAGTTCAAACTGTGTAATTTCCCCTGCCGAATACAACGTATGTAATTCAGCTAATGAGTTTGCCAAAAACAAAGCAACCGATTCTGTAGATTTGAGATCACCCGGAGATGCCATCTGGCATTCAATCACAGGCTTGTACCAATATTCAGGCAGGTTCCATATTTCACACGCCCTGCGCGTAAGAGCATCTGAATAATCATTCAGAAGATTACTAAACACCTGAGGGTGCGGTTGTTGCTTATCTTTTTTGTGCAATTCAACCAGTTTTTTAAAAATGATTAACTTGCCGATATCATGAACAAGACCTGCAAAATACGCCAACCCAGGATCACCGCCCTTTTTATCACTGATGTCACGCGCATTGGCCGCAACTTCCGTTGAGTGATCCCAAAGCGACTTACCGAAGGTTTCAAAATAATAAGAATCAACTTTGAATTTATTCGCCATCAAAGATGTCATCACAACCTGTCGTAAGCGTAAGTGTCCAAGCATCGCCAAAGCATGCTCAATACCATTAATCTTGACGCCCGGAGCAACATACACTGGGGAATTCGCTATAGACAACACCCGACCGGCTAAACCAGGATCTTCATTAACCGCATCAACCAGTTTTTTCTGGTCAACGTCTGCTGACATTAAATCATGCATCAGGGAAGTAGCACTTTTAGAAAGCTTTGGGATAGAACGCTCTGTCATTCCCGACATTTCCGAGTCCAAAGCAGCACGCAATTCTATTTCCTGACGTTTCGATTCCTCGGTTTCAAGGGCACGAACCCCCAGCAAACTACTTATGAATGCCAGATTAAGCTCACGTGCATGCTCAAGGCTTTGGCTGCCATATTCCTGATTGGATTTACCCTTGAAGCTATCCTGTTTTACTGGTTCGAGGTCAGCAGAAGTCTTTTGTGCTGAAGCCTGAGCGGGTTTGACTTGTTTATTACCTGAAAAGAGCCCTTTCAAAAATGAAAACATCGTTAACCCTTAGCCTTAAGCGGAAGTATATTGTGTTTAGTTAAGAGTATATAAATCAACCCTTATATACGAACTTATCACATGATTCATTTCACATCGAAGCCAGATTCAAAATCACCGCCTTCGGAGAATTCACTAATAACCTCAGCTACATTTGCGAGTTCAGGGCCTTTTGCCAACCAGGCTTCAAGATGGCGTACCGCCTTATCCTCTCCTGACGCCATTACTTCAACACGCCCGTCATCAAGATTTCTAACCCAACCATTTAAACCCAGCGATCCCGCTTGCTCCTTAGTTGATTGCCGGAACCAGACTCCCTGGACCCGCCCACTAACAAAAGCATGAAGTGTGATAACCGCCATCTGCACCTCTCATGAATTTATTGTTGAATATTTTGTTCTGTTTCTGCCAAAACAGGCTTATCTTCACAGTTAAACAACTGCTCAATGCTGATCTCAAATTCAGCCTGTTTGGTAACAGAGATCTGCTCCAGCCTTGAGTTAACATCCCGCTGCCAGGGCACCATAGAACTAACTTGCTCTGGCTCCGGCAATGGCCAGGGTAGAAGCTTTTGCAGCTGAAGCAGGTTCATTGCGCCAAGATCCATGCTCAATAGATATTCACCCTGATCGCTGCGTTTAACAATGCCACCTTCAAGTAATATCTTCAGATAAGTATCCCATCGACCTTGATCCAGATGATCCACTTCTTGCAGCAGTAGTCTGTCACTGACAGATTTACCCTGGGATTGAGCCTGCCATAATCGATATAACACGCCTAAAACAATGTAAAAGTGTTCTACTTTTGCCCTCTGGTCTCTGGTCCTATATACCGTTAAAGAACGTGTAAGTTCTGCCCCCATCAGGATGATTACCCAACTGATAAATATCCACAGCAGGAATAAAGGCACGGCGGCAAAAGCACCATATATCAGCTCATAGGAAGGGAACTGAGTTACAAAAGCGGTGAAGCCACGTTTCGCTGTTTCAAACAACAGTGCTACAACAATTCCGCCAATCAGAGCACTCTTAAAGGGTACCCTGCAATTCGGAACTGCCACATACATCAATGTAAATGCGGTTGCTGAGAGTACAGTCGGCAACATGCTTAGTAATCTGCCTTTACCGACGGCTTCTGTCGCTGTGGTAATAAAAGGTAAAGAGGCAATATAAGAGGTAAGTACTAAACCAAGACCAATCAGAATTGGACCAAGACTCAGAATAGCCCAGTAGAGCATAAAGCTGGACAAACCTTTACGGGGTTCATTCACTCGCCATATACGGTTTAAGGCCGCCTCAATATTTTTCATCATCATGATCGCAGTGATCGCCAGTAAAGCCACACCGACCGCAGTCAGCTTACGAGCCTGAGATGAGAAGTTATTCAAATATTCCTGAACGACCTGACCTGTTGCAGGCACGAAATTATCAAATACCCAACCCTGCAGTTCCTGCCCTACCCCCTGAAATGATGGAACGGCTGCCAGCATTGCATAAGAAACCGTCATCAAAGGAACAACTGCAAACAGGGTTGTATAGGTCAATGCAGCCGCATTCAAAATGCCCTGATTCGAGAGGAACTGTTTAAAGAGATATCCAATAAATTGTAAAAACCGAATATTCAGCAGCTTTTCCATTCTCTCTCCGGGTCACTGATGGCGTTATTTGAGTGTAAATAGATCACTCTCATGAAATGAAATATAGCTTTAAGCCATATACAATAGCGCAGCATAACCCAACATTAAAAACTGATCATCTCTGTATAGATGAACTCTGAGTACGGTATAGCCACATGAGTGAAGTTACTATTTATCATAATCCTCGTTGTTCAAAGTCGCGTCAGACACTAGCCCTGCTGGAAGAAAACGGCATTACACCTGAAATTCGTAAATATCTGGACGACGCTCCTTCTGTCGAAGAACTTAAATTGATTCTGTCGCAGCTGGGTATTTCAGCACGTGAATTGCTGCGTACTAAAGAAGCCGAGTACAAAGAACATGGTCTGAATGATAGTTCACTGTCTGACGAACAGATTCTTAAGGTTATGACTGAAGTACCTAAACTGATTGAACGCCCGATTGTTATCAAAGGTGATCAGGCTCGCATTGGCCGCCCACCTGAATCAGTACTGGAAATCATCTGATATGAGCAACCCCTACGTTCTGGTGCTCTACTACAGCCGCCACGGTGCTACTCGGGATATGGCCAAATATATAGCCCGTGGCGTTGAACAGTCCAGAATCGAAGCCAGAGTCCGCACCGTTCCCGCTATATCTGCAAACTGTGAAGCAACAGAGCCCACCATACCAGAACAAGGGGCTCTGTATTGCTCAGAAGCAGATCTGGCCGAATGCGCAGGTCTGGCTTTAGGCAGTCCAACCCGATTTGGTAATATGGCAGCTCCGCTGAAATATTTTATCGACGGTACCAGTAGCCTTTGGCTGTCAGGCACATTGATCGATAAACCAGCTGCGGTATTCAGCTCAAGCTCCAGCCTCCATGGCGGGCAGGAAACCACCCTGCTCTCAATGATGCTTCCTCTGTTACATCACGGCATGGTTCTGGCGGGTTTACCCTACAGCGAGTCCGAACTACTCAGCACTACGACCGGCGGCACCCCCTATGGTGCGACTCATGTTGCCGGACAAGGCTCACGCGCTTTGGATGAAACAGAGATAAATTTATGTATTGCCCAGGGCAAAAGACTGGGCAAACTGGCCTTACAACTTCAAGCCTGATATTACGGAAAGATCAACACTGTGAAAGCATACGTCCCTGATGACCACGACTACAAAACCAAATCCCGGATTGGGCGCATTATCTGTGTCAGCAGCTATCTGGGTCTGATTGGCTGGTTTACTTTATGGCATCTGTTCCTGATGCCGGCACCCACAGCCAACCCATGGGTGATATGGTTGATCCACCTTGCGCCACTATTGGCGTTTGCCCACGTAATTTACACGGGCAAACCACGCGGACACGCCTGGTTATGTTTTGTGTTACTACTCCTGTTCATTCAGGCTGTCTTAGCGGCATCCAACCCCAATACCTGGTTGTATGGAATCGGTTATACACTGCTGTGCAGCACTCTATTTATCAGCGCTATGATGTACACTCGCTGGAAAGCGCGTTACAACAAACAACTGGCTCATTGGGAAAGTAAGGCGGAGACAACAGAATCTAAAGCAGAGCCGACCGTAAATGAGTGACAGAACGCTGGCGCTCGACCATATCCGAGCGCAGATGCCCACCCTGTTACAGCAAGTGAATAACTCTCAGCTGATCTATCTGGATAATGCAGCAACCACGCATAAGCCAGAAGCAGTGATCCAGGCGGTGGATTCTTTCTATCGTTATCATAATTCCAATGTGCACAGGGCCAGTCACGCTCTGAGTGCTGAGGCCACTTCAAGATTTGAAGCTGCTCGTGAGCAGACTGCCAAATTTTTAAACGCTGCGTCAGCTCAAGAGATTATCTGGACCAAAGGCACAACCGAATCAATTAACCTGGTAGCAAACTCCCTGGGTGAGCATTTTACTGAAGGGGATGAGATTTTAATCAGCATCATGGAACACCACGCTAACATCGTTCCCTGGCAGATGCTCGCAGAGCGTAAAAAGCTCAGCATTAAAGTGATCCCACTTTCCGAATCCGGCGATCTTGATCCACAGGCTTTTAGTAACCTTCTCACTGAAAAAACCCGCCTAGTTGCCATCACTCATGTATCCAACGCGCTGGGTACTATAAATCCGGTTAAAGAGATGATCCGTACAGCTCATGATGCCGGAGCACTGGTTCTGGTTGACGGCGCTCAGGCATTACCCCACTTCAGGGTGGACGTTAAAGACCTGGATGCAGATTTTTATGTATTTTCCGGGCATAAACTTTACGCCCCAACAGGCGTTGGCGTTCTGTACGGTAAGCAACATTTACTAGAAAGCATGCCGCCATGGCAAGGTGGTGGCGAAATGATTAAAAAGGTCAGTTTTGAGAAAACTACCTATAACCAATTGCCATTCAAATTTGAAGCTGGCACCCCGAATATTGCAGGTGTCATTGGTCTAGGGGAAGCCATCAACTGGTTATCAAAACTGGATCAAAATCTACTGCACGAACATGAGCAGGCTTTGTTCGATAAAGCTCTTGATGGTTGCAGCCAGATTAAGGGGTTCAGTCGTATTGGTTCGCCGCAACAAAGTGTCAGCCTTTTATCCTTTACTCTGAAGGGGCAGCACCAACAGGACATCGGCCTGATGCTCGACAAACGAGGCATTGCTGTTCGAACCGGTCATCATTGTGCTATGCCACTAATGAACCAACTGGGCCTCACAGGTACAACACGAGCTTCATTCGCCTTTTACAATACGCTGGATGAAGTAGAACGGTTTGTCACCGCACTTGATGAACTGAACAAACCTGAGCAGTTCCAAGCTCCAGATTCTATTCACACTGGGCTAGTTCAACAACTGAAACATTCACGTGGCTGGAATGAACGTTACCGAGAGATCATGCTGGCAGGTAAGGCACTTCCCTCTATGCCACAATCGTTAAAAGTCGAAGTAAATCTGGTTAATGGCTGTGAAAGCAACACCTGGCTTTATCATGAAAGTGACAGATCAGGTAATCTGGTATTCAACGTCGATTCCGATGCACGAATTATCCGCGGATTACTGGCATTACTGATGGAGATTTTTAACAATAAGACTCCTGAACAAATCCTTGCACAGGATATAGAAAAATTATTTATCGAGTTGGAGTTAGAAAAACATCTTAGTCCATCTCGCGGCAATGGCCTTAAAGCGGTCGTAGAAAGAATATATAAGATTGCCAGGCAGTCCGAATCTGCCTAATCACTGGAGAAACAATGAGCAACTTCACTGACGTATCCTATCTCAATAACGTGTTTGGTAACGAACAGGGCGATTTAGAAAACCCGAATTGGGAAAAAGCAGGCAAGCAACTGCATTTGATCAAAGAAGAACTGGCTGAGCTGGTTGAAGGCATCGATAACCATGATATTTCTGAAATTCGTGATGCAGTTGCTGATATTTTAGTCGTGACATATGGCATGGCACATATCATGGGCATTGATGCCGACAAAGATATGGCAGCGGTACAGGCCAGTAACCTTTCCAAATTGTGTAAAACACAGGAAGAAATTGATCAAACTCTGAGTTTCTACCAGAATGAAAAGGGACTCGATGTGTATGCAGGCGGAGAACTGCCTGAAGCATACATTAAGTCTTCCAAGGATCAGGAAGGGAAAGATGGAAAATTCTACCCGGCACATAAATTCCTGAAATCGATTAACTGGCACGAACCAAAACTGGACTGATCATGCCCACCTACGATTACAGAATTGAAGCGACAGGCGATGTCATTGAAGTAAAACATACGATGGCAATGACCCCGCAGAACTGGGGAGAACTCTGTATGCTCTGTAACCTGGATCCACAGGAGATTCCTGAAGATTCATCCGTTACAAAGGTTATTTCCGCTGCTGGTGTAGTTAAAAGTGGAACATTAAAAAATCCTGAAGCCCCACCCTGCATGAGTGGCGGTGGATGCCCGAGTGGCGGCTGCGGGATCTAACTTTGTGATAACAGCCCTAGAAAGCACACACAGTTTGCCCTAGACTTGATTCAGGAATATACGGGGAAGGATTATGAACAAGAAATTCCGCAGTACATTAGCTCTTATTGGTTTTAGTGCTTTAGCTGGTTTACCAAACATTGTTCTTGCTGAAACAACCAGTTACACCTGTGGTTACACACAGGCAAGCTATACAGCCCCATTTGAAAAAGAAGTAAGTACCCGAAACTGCCCTGAAGGACGCTGTAGCTATACAGTCACCATAACAGGTTCGAGTGCAACCATTAACGGCGTATCTGGTTTCGCAGTGGAACAATCCGACACTATGGTGAAACTCAGCCGTACCGCTAAAGACCCTATTATGGGTGGTATGGACACGTCCGTTTTAACTATCAATAAAAGCGACATGAGCTTTGAGAACGTTAAAACCACGACTCCATCTGTGGTTCTAAGAACTCAGGGTACTTGTCAGTAAGAAGCCAACTCAAAATCAAAGGGTAGTTTCTACTGCCCTTTAAACTACCCTATTCTTCCTAATTCCCCGGTGCGGTATGAACCTGAATGATGTCAGCCTGTTTATTCAAGTCGTTGAACATAATAGTTTTACCGCAGCAGCAGATAAACTCGGCATTCAAAAGTCCACCATCAGCAGACGTATCTCACAACTGGAAGATGACCTTGGCGTTCGCCTGATTCAAAGAACCACTCGCAAACTGAGTCTTACAGATGAAGGCCAGGACCTCTTCGAGCGTTGCCAGCCACTTCTTGATGAACTGACCAATGCGACCGACCATGTAACATCAAAGCAGTCTGAACCTAAGGGCCGCTTACGAATCACCATGCCCCCCGAGATGGGACTGTTCATCATGAATGATGTTGTCGCCTCTTTTGTAGAAAAATACCCACTGATACAGGTGGATATTGAGCTAAGCCCAAGGGTGGTAGATTTGGTCGAAGAAGGGATTGATCTGGCGCTCAGAGTCGGTGCGCTCAGTGATTCCAGCCTGATCGGTAGAAGAATTGCCGAAGTAAGACTAAGACTATTTGCCAGCTCAAATTATCTGAAGAATGCAGAAATACCCAACACTCCGGAAGATCTTAAGCAGCATCAATGCATAGGTACACTTCTTAACACACAGGGTTGGCCTTTCAGTAACTGGAACGATGGTCAGCCAGTACCACTGGACTTCCGGCTTCGGGCAAACAGCCTGAGTTTTTGCAAAGAGATGATGCTTAAAGATCTGGGAATTGTAAGACTTCCGGAATCATTCTGTAAGGAACAGATAGAAGCAGGCACGGTGAAAGAGATCCTTCCGGATTTCACCACCCCGCTGGTTGAGATTCATGCTCTTTACCCAAGCAGGCGACACCTCAATGCCAAGGTGCGCCTATTCCTGGATCATATGCTGAACAGCCTGAAAGACCATCCCTGGTTAACCTAAGCCGCAGATTCCCACTCAGGTAACTTCTGAGTAAACAGATCTAATAAAGTTTCCAGGCCAGCCATTACCATGGCCCCTTTATGCGTAATCATAAGGGTAGGAACCTTACTATATTGATCATCCAGAATTTCCAGATTCAGGTCATTCACATAACGGGAATCTTCAGCAACTTTTCGCGGTAACAGGGTAAAACCCAAACCAACAGCTACGCAACCGAGAATCCCCTCTTGTGTTCCCATATCGAGAACCTGGGTATCCACTCTCCCCGCATCCCTTAGCCAGGACAACGCAATATCACGGTAAGCACACCCAGAACGGAACATAATTAAAGTATCAGGCACCTCGATATTCTTGGCAGAGGCCAACACCAATTCCTCCACCAGCACCTCTTTACAGATCAAATCAGGGTGTTCAACAGGTCCGCCAACAAAAGCACAATCCAGTTTATAATCGAGTACTTTTTGTACCAGCGTGCCACTGGTTTCAGTTGTGACTTTTGGCATCAGGTTTGGATGAGACTTCCTTAAAGCCTGTAACAATCCAGGCAACCTTGCAGCAGCGAAGGATTCCATACTACCAATACGGATTTCACCTGTGGCTTCACCTACCTGTTTAACCGCCATGCCAGCCTGCTGCTCAAGCTGTAACAGTTGAGCTGCGTATTCAAGCAGTGTATTACCAGCAGGAGTAAGCTCTAACCCCCGACCTTTGCGGTAGAACAAAGGTGAGCCCAACTCCTCTTCAAGACGCTTAATGCGAGCGGTTACATTTGACTGGACAGTATGCAAAGCCTTTGAGGCTGCCTGTACCCCACCATGATCAACTACCGCTTTAAACGTTTTTAACGACAGTAATTCCATAATTGATGCTCGCTATCTTCTCTAGAACAACCAATAGTTCAATATTAATGAACGATTTGATCTATATAATTCGCTTGTTGTGATAATTAAAGCTGGTTAGTCTTCTCATTACCAGCCTCCCAATAGGTTATTTTTGATGTCCGCAGAATTTCAGAGAATTAAAGTTTTAAGCGCAGGCATATTCAGCCTGATTCTAACTATGGGTGTAGCACGATTCGCCTACACACCTCTGTTACCAGTGATGCAGGCACAAACTGAGCTAAACGATGTAAGTGGTGGCTGGCTGGCTGCAATCAATTACATTGGATACCTACTCGGCGCTCTGATAGCGTCCCAACTTAATGACCTTTATCTAAAAGATCGCCTCTACAGAATCGGCATCGTCGTCGCAATCATTACTACTGCAGGTATGGCAGTGACGGAAAATTTCTATCTTTGGGCCTTTTTCCGTTTCTTTGCAGGCCTCACCAGTGCAGCGGGTTTACTAATCGGTTCGGGGCTGGTTTTGAACTGGCTGATGCGTCATAACTACCGTAGCGAACTAGGCATACATTTCTCCGGTGTGGGCCTGGGTATTGCCTTCGGTGCCATAGTGGTTGAACTGGCCTATGTGCACTTTAACTGGAGTGAGCAGTGGTGGATACTAACTCTTTTTGCCTGCCTGTTAGCGATTCCAGCGCTGGCGTGGCTGCCACGCCCAGACAGCACCACACAAACGACGGCTGGCTCTACGCTGATCGACAAGCCGCCCAGCAACACCTTCATGTATCTGATGATGTTTGCCTATTTCTGCGCAGGGTACGGTTACGTTATCAGTGCAACCTTCATCGTTGATATAGTGGAACAACAGCCAGCCCTTGAAGGGAAAGGCGCTCTTGCATTCATGATTTTGGGACTATCCGCAGCTCCGGCATGTTTCGTATGGGATAGAATTGCACGCAAAACCGGGGTTTTGCTCGCCCTGCTGTGCGCTTACCTTGTTCAGATTATCGGTATTTTATTACCTGCACTCAGCGATAACCTTGCCGTCGTTATTATCAGCTCTATTCTATTTGGCGTTACCTTTATAGGTATTGTCAGCCTGGTACTGACTATGGCTGGACGTTTCTATCCAACTAAACCAGCAAAACTGATGGGAAAAATGACACTGAGTTATGGTGTTGCGCAAATTATTGGACCCGCTATTACAGGCATGCTGGCCGGCGCATTAGGAAACTATAACCTTGGGCTTTGGATTGCGGCTGGAATGGTTTTACTAGGTGCTGTAATAATTGTTCTGTTACATAAAACTCAGAGAACTGAGATCGCTCTATAGTTGCTGTTAACGTTATAGAGTTGTTTTTAGCGTTATATAGCACCCACTTATCTTTGGCCCACGCTGTTAATTTTTTCGACAAACGGCAGCCAGGAACTACGCAGAGACATCTCATTCAATAAGCTGAAAAGCACTTTCCACTAATCCAGAGACAATAGATGTTTCTCATATTTCGAAAACCCCTGACTACCAGAGCCCTTATAATCACTAGCCTGCAGGCGAACAAGGTACTCACTAAAATATGATTAAGAACAAATTATATTTATCCGTGTGAACACAAATTACCTCAAACCTAAACTAAGTGTCGGATATATTAAAAATAATTGCAGAATTGTCGAAGCCTTTTACACTCCGTTTTAATCCAAAAACCACTACAGCTACAACTCATTGAATTTAAACAATATTAAATCATTGGCACTGATCCTGCTTTGTATTAATTAAAGCATTAAAGAATACCACCAAGTTTTTGACGGTATTTTAGATAACTTACTTTTGGAGCCTTAAAATGAAGACGTTCGCAAAACTTCTAAGTGCAGCCTTGATAGCATTAGTTCAAATCCCTATGGCGTCTGCAGCTACTTTCCCAGGAAGCAACATTGCCAACATCTACACTTACCTGAATGATGCCACCTACTTCAATGGCTATACAGAGCTGACTGCTCAGGATTTTTCTGGGGATTGGCAGTACACAGCTCTTGCCTATGAATCAGGTAATATCAATACAGTTTCCATGACAACAGGCTCTCCTGACAGCACTACATTCAGCACAGCTTCTCACAGCAACTTTGGTGCATGGAAAGATATCGATTTTGATTCTGACAAGCTGTACTTCGAAGATTCTAACGGTCCTTACAATGTTGAACTGGACCCGTTTTCACCATCCAACAGCGCTTACTTTAAAGTATTTCAGTTGACCTCAGATTCCAACCTCCTTGCTTATCTGGGTAGCAACGCCCTGACACTAGAAGCCGGAACCCTGATTGTAGGCTTTAATGATAACGGTCTGAGCCTGGGTGATGGTGATTACGATGACATTATCGTAGCTATGAAATCTGTTTCTCCAGTACCAGTTCCAGCAGCGGTTTGGTTATTTGGCTCAGCACTTCTAGGCCTGGTTGGTATGCATCGTAGAAAGAGAGCAATTGCAAAACACGCCTCTTAACGAATACCCACTAGAAACAAACAAGGGAAGCAATTAGCTTCCCTTTTTAATGCTCGGGTCGTCGTAGAAGAGCTAACCCTCTCTTAACATAAAGCTCAAAGACTGTTTTTCCACACCGTTAACTTTGATTTTTAACCAGTGCAAACCGGGATGATGCTTTCGTGTAGTCATTGGTTTGAAGCTCTGACGACGGTAGAAGGTTTTATCTTTTTCCTTATATTCACCCTCACAGATTTTAAACACTTTGTAACTGTGTTTGCCGTTCGCTTTCAAATAACCAATTTCATATTCAAGGCGCAATTTACCCAGCTCTTCTGAGGATGATGTCAGCTGAAAACTAAATTCCAGATGCTCTCCAATTCTAATTAACTCTTTCACTAACTTCAGATTCTTGATATCGAAGGATTCTGTATCTCCATAACCAAACAATTGAAGAACTTGCCTATCTGCTTGCTTGAGCAATGTCCGGCAACCGTGTTTGATAATCCAATCTGTGTAATCTGAGTTACCTTTGTTCGCTTTAGCCCAATCAATAGTGACCTGAGCGTTATCTTTGGCAATATCATTCAGGTTATTCGCGACACTCCTGCGGACATAGTCGCTTTCATCCGTTTTAAGTTTTTCCAGAGCAGGCAGCACGGGTAACGGGCTCTGTTTAAACTCAGGCAGAGCCTGGGCCCAGGGTAGTCTGGGACGACACCCTTCTGAAGCTAACCGGCGAACATGGTAATTGTCATCTTCAGCCCATTGGTACATTTGTTCCATCATCCGTTCCTGATCCGCAATGATAAAAGGCCGGACCGCAAATTCTGAGCTTGAGAAACGGGTCAGCCACTCCAGTGCTGGCAGCGAAATATCCCATTGATCCTGTCCATAAGCCTCAATGTAATCCGGAAAAAACATCGCTTCAAAACCACCAAACGTCGGGGCAGCATTACAAAGGACAGGAACAGCTTCAGTAAATGGAAGGCTCAAAACCTCATGCAGACAAGAGCGGATATGGGACATCCGGGCTTTTAATTCTCGTTCTTGCCATTCACCATCAAATACAAGGGCAAGAAACCCTGCCTTATCGAAACCTTTGTGATGGCGACTGATCTCATCCGCCACCTGCTGCAGATACTTCTGGTTATAGGCATGTTTAAGCGCTTCTGGCATTTTTTGGTTTCCTGGTGCTGTGAGGCTTAGTACTGTGAGGATTAGTACTGCCAGACCTAGTACTGCGGGCCTTCCCTGTCGAGGGTTTCGTTTTACGATAGGATTTGCGCTTACCGGTTTTTACCGGCGCATCTGGTAACGCTTTCAATGGCGTGGTATCCATTGTTGCTGCGTAATCCACTAGGTTCTTTAACCTGCCCGTCAGTTCATCTATAAAACAATTGTAGGTATTCTGTTTCTGGCTGATCTCATCTAAAGTCACTTCCCATTGCGCGGTCATATCCGGTTTCGTACTGGCATCCGGTAAGCTAGCAATAAGAGCTCTCCCCGCTTCAGTACTATGAATACTCTTGCCCTTGCGGATAAGAAACCCACGTTTAAAAAGAAGCTCGATAATACCCGCTCGAGTTGCTTCCGTGCCTAAACCATCGGTTTCCTTCAGAACCTTTTTCACCTCTGTATCTTCAACATATCTGGAGATACCCGTCATGGCAGCAAGCAGAGTTGCATCAGTAAAGTGCTTTGGCGGCTGAGTCATTTTCTCCAGCAGTTCACCCTTGGTGCAGAACAGATCAGTCCCCACAGATAAATCAGGTAAAAGGTTTTCAGGTTCCTGCTCATCTTTCTGGGTCGATTGGTAGAGTTGTTTCCAGCCCAGTTCAATCAGCTGCCTTGAGGATGTTTTAAATACACCTCCAGCAATATCAACACTGACTTTGGTTTCGTTATAACGATGATCCGGCATAAACTGAGCTAGATATTGTCTGGCCACCAGCTCGTATATGTTTTTTTCATACTGACTTAATCGGGAAAAGTCCGTTTTCTTAGCTGTTGGGATAATCGCGTGATGAGCTTCGACCTTTTTATCATTCCAGGCCTTTCCTTTTCTGGTCAGATCAACCTGATCAGATCTATTTCCCAAATCATGACAATGGGAGCTGAGTGCAGAGACAACAGCACCCGCCTCATGTAAATGCTCTTCAGGCAGGTAACGACAGTCTGAACGAGGATAAGTGATTAACTTATGGCGTTCATAAAGAGCCTGACAGGTATCCAGAACCTCCTGCGCACTTAAGCCATAACGTTTGTTAGCATCAATCTGAAGGGTCGACAGGTTATATGGAAGTGGCGGAGCGTTGCGTTTGGGTTTCTTTTCCAGCTCAGTGACAACAGCTGCTTGTTGATCAATACGGCTGACTACATTTTCTGCCAGAGCCTTTGACAGTACCCGCCCTTCCTCATCCTGCCACTGTTGGCAGGCTTCACTGGGTTGCCATTTAGCTGTGAAGGCTTCTCCCTTCTCTGTCTTAAGGTGAGCCAGAACCTCGTAAAAAGGTTTTGCAACAAACTCGTCGATCGCCAGATCAAGCCTCACCACCAACCCCAGCACTGGTGTCTGTACTCTGCCGACGGATAAAACACCTCCGTACCCAGCCTTACGCCCCTGTAAGGTATAAGCACGGGTCAGATTGATACCATAGATCCAGTCAGCTCGACTGCGGGCTAAAGCGGAAGTGGAAAGAGGAATAAACTCACGGTTTTCTCGTAGTTGTGCCAGAGACTTTTTCACAGCACCAGGGTTCAGGTCGCTGATCAGGCAACGCTTCATAGCATCGCGTTTATAGTTAGGCACCTTCAGATAGGAGATGATCTCATCGACCAACAACTGACCTTCGCGGTCAGGATCTCCCGCATGAACGATCTGATCTGCTTCTTTGGTTAAGCGTCGTAATAGAGCTATCTGTTTGCGGGTTTTGCTTTTTGGTTTGAGCAGCCATTGGTCAGGGATGATTGGCAGATGTTCCATCCGCCAGGTCTTGTAGATGGCATCGTACTCATCTGGCTGCGCCAGCTCTAAAAGATGACCGAAACACCAACTGACCACATCACCATTGGCGGCGCGAATACAGCCGTCTTCTTTTTTATGAGGTTTGGGCAGCACATCAGCAATAGCTCTTCCGAGGCTAGGTTTTTCAGCGATATAGAGAATCATATCCGGACCTGTTAATTGATCCGATTACTGTATATAAAAACAGTGTCTCTCTCAATAGCTAAATTACATCAACGTAAGCGGTGGCTCCTGAAGCAAAGCCATCTGTTCGCGCAACTCAAGAACATGTTCGCTCCAGTACCTGACAGTATTAAACCAACTGAAGCTATGAGGGAAAGCAGGATCATTCCAACGACGAGCCAACCAGGCACTGTAATGCATGATTCTCAGCGTTCTCAGGACTTCAATTAACTGCAATTCACGCGTTTGGAAATCATAGAATTCATTATACCCATCCACAATTTCGGAAAGCTGTGCAGTTTGCTCAAAACGATCCCCCGAAAGCAGCATCCAGATATCCTGCATGGCCGGGGCCATTCTGGAATCGTCAAAATCGACAAAATGAGGCGCATCATCCCGCCACAGCATATTCCCGGAATGGCAATCGCCGTGGACACGGATTTTCTTAACATCTCCGGTGCGAGCCAAAATCTCATCGATAGCCTGGAGCAGGTCCCGGCATAAGGAGTCGTATGCGGCTTTCAGTTCAGCGGGGATAAAATGTTCACTGATAAAAGCAGCGCTGTCATGACCAAAATTCTGGCTGTTGATTTCCGGTCGATGCTGAAAGCTCTTTACGCTACCAATACTATGCATTCGGCCTAACAAACGCCCCAGAATAAACAGGTTGTCGGGATTATCCAGTTCAGGGGCATGCCCCCCTTTACGGGGAAACAACGAGAACATGAATCCCTTGTACTCATACAGACTTTCGCCAGAATCATCACGAATTGGCGTGACCACAGGTAACTCCTGCTCCGCCAATTCAAAACTGAACTCATGCTCTTCAAGTATCTGCTCTCTGCTCCAACGATCGGGACGGTAGAACTTGGCAATGAGGGGCTGCTCCTCCTCAATGCCAACCTGATAAACACGGTTTTCATAACTGTTCAAAGGAAAGGTTCTGCCATCACACCAATAGCCTTTAGTTTCGATGGCATCGATCAGAAACGAAGGATCAAGGCGCTCAAATGGATGTTCAGAGTCATGCTCAGACATATAAAACCGTTCCCGTTAGCATCAGAGTTTGCAAAAGACTGCATAACCTACCCTATACAAAGATCCAAGTCATAAAAACTTTCTGATATAACACCTTGAATCCAAGAGTTTTGTTATAGTCTCCAAAACAGTAGTTTAGTCAGTAAGAGTACGTTATGGCAGGTTCACTGAAAGACCAATTATTAAATATCGGCCTGGTTGACCAGAAGAAAGCAAAACAGGCAGATACGGAAAAACGTAAAAAAAGTAAAAAAGCCAAGAAGGCACGCAAATCCGGACAATCTGTCGTTGATGAGCAAGCTCAGAAACAACAGGAACTGGAAAAGCAGCGTCTGGAGAAACAACAGCGGGACCGCGAGCTGAATCTTCAGCGCGAAGAGGAACGTCGCAATAAAGAGATTGAAGCGCAATGCCGTCAGATGATCACTCAACAGCAACTGACATGGCCTAATGATGCCGAAGTCTCCTACAACTTTGCCTACGATAAAAAAGTCAAAACGCTCTATGTTACCGAAGAGCTTCAGGGGCAATTAATTCGTGGACAGGTTTCAATTGCAGTACTGGATGAGAAGTTTTACCTGATCCCCGACAAGTTCGCTGAAAAAATCGAGCAGCGCCTACCGGAATATGTCATCCGCATTCAGCCGGAAGAAGAACCGGACGAAGATGATCCATACGCAGATTACAAAATCCCTGATGATCTGATGTGGTAATACCCATCTGACGAAAAGGACAGCAAATAATGACACTGGGATTCTTTGAGCAGTTTCTGGCTATACTCTGCTGTGCAGTTATTGCCATTACCCTGTTCAGGCGCATTGGCCTGCCGCCTCTGCTCGCCTATCTCAGTGTTGGCGCGTTGCTCGGTCCCTATAGTTTTGGTCTGGTTGAAGACAACCACAGCATAGAGTTACTCAGTGAGCTGGGCGTTGTTTTTCTGCTGTTTATGCTCGGGCTGGAGTTTTCTGTCTCGCGTATGTTTGCCATGCGCAAAGCCGTGTTTGGGCTTGGGACTCTACAAGTCACTTTTACTTCACTGATACTGATTGGTATCTGCCTGCTGCTGGATCAGACGATAACCACAGCACTGGTTATCGCCGGTGCTCTGTCCCTTTCCTCTACCGCCATAGTCAGTAAAGAACTGATCCAGAGAAATGAACTGGACACCCCACATGGGCAACTGTCTGTAGGTACGTTGATCTTTCAGGATCTGGCAGCCGTATTTTTTCTGATCCTGATTCCCGCACTGGGCGGTCAGAATCAGGATATTGATAGCGCAGAAGTCGCGTTGATGTTGTTAGAAGGCGCAACACTACTGATCATTCTGTTACTGGTCGGTCGTATCATCATGCCGATGCTGTTTCATGAATCTGCCCACAGCGGTTCCAGCGAGGTTTTTGTCTTAACCACATTAGTGGCTGCACTGCTTGCCGCCTGGTTAACCCACGCCGCAGGCCTGTCTATGGCGCTGGGTGGTTTCCTCGCAGGCATGATGCTGGGTGAAAGCCATTACCGATATCAGCTTGAAGCGGATATACGACCTTTCAGGGATGTTCTTTTAGGTCTGTTCTTTGTCTCCGTCGGCATGCAACTGGATCTTCAGGCGCTACTGGATAACTGGTACTGGGTCATCATCTTTACCGTCTTGTTGATTGTCATAAAGACGCTACTGATTACATTTCTCGGCACACTGCTGCATAAGGACCCGGCAAACTCGTTACGCGCGGGTCTGAGTCTTAGTCAGGGAGGTGAATTTGGTTTTGCACTTCTGGCACTGGCGCTGGGTAATCAACTCATCGCACCGGATGTTAACGCCATTGCAGTTACGACCATTATCACCAGCATGATCATTACCCCCATTTTGATGAACCACACAGATCGTTTAAGCCGCTGGTTGCATCGTTCCTCTGATCATCAGGAAGACGCACATCTGCCAGAAGCAATGGAGATGGCCAGCCATTCACTCAATCACCATGTGATCATCTGCGGTTTTGGGCGTGTAGGACAGGTTATTACACGTTTTTTGGAACCGATGAATATTCCTTACATCGTTCTGGATAACGACCCTGTGCGCGTTATGGAGGCCTCCACAGCGGGAGAGAATATCTGCTTTGGAGATGCCAAACGCGCTGATGTCATTTCTGCACTGGGTGGCAAGCGCGCCCGTATGCTGATCCTCAGCTATCCCAATGTAGAAAATTCACTAAAAGCTCTGAAACATCTGAAAACAAAATTTCCGGATCTGCCTATTCTGGTCAGAACCCGGGATGACTCATCTCTGGAGCTGTTCCAACAAGCCGGAGCCACTGAAGTTATACCGGAATCCCTTGAAGGCAGCCTGATGTTGGTTTCTCACGTACTTTCTCTTTTGGGAGTACCTCATCATGAGATCGAAAAGAAAATCAATCAGGTAAGATCAGAACGCTACAGCATGCTGCATGGTTATTATCACGGTCAGCACTCAGATAAGATTGATGCCAGCGGCAGGATGAAAGAGGTCCTGCACCCGGTACCCCTGAATGAAACCTGTTATGGCTGTGGTCGTGACCTCAGTGAACTCCCTCTTTCTAAATACTCAATGAGTGTCGCAATGATCCGCAGGCAGGATCACTCTATTCATGAGCCCGATCAAAACACAACTCTGCTGGATGGTGACATTGTTATCCTTCAGGGACCTTCCGATAAGATCGATATCGGCGAGGCAATTCTGACATCAGGAAAGTGATAGCTGATCATTTTCTGTACTCTCACTCAAGAAGCTCTGTGTATATTAAAGTTAACAAGCACACCTAACCTATTGAAAATAAAGAACCTCAAAAATCTCTTTTAATATCTAAGATGAAAGAACCTCATATAACTGAAAATCTGGTAAAGAATTAACCAATGCGGGCGATAAAAAGAGGACGTTACAAATAAATTGTCTGTGGAGGACACCGTGCAGGTTATATACAGCAGCCAAACAGCATACAACTATATTCGCCAGGAGACTCTGGTAAGTGGTGGTTTTGCTGACGGCAAGGATACCAGCGGTAAATCAGCATCTGCGGCAGATCAGTTAGTAGCCAAATTAGCAGAAAACATTCCGGGCATGAGCGTTTCAGAAATGAAAGAGCTTGATGCCAATGACTATTCCCCCGAAAAAGTTGCCATGCGCATCTCTGACTTTGTTGCACAAGGTCTGGAAAATGCACGTGCTCGCGGCGCTTCCGATGAACGGCTGGATCAGATGTACCAGGCTGCGATCTCCGGGGTAGAGAAGGGTTTCAAAGAAGCTACCGAGATTCTTGATGAACTGGGTATGCTGAGCGAAGAAACCGCTTCAACAATCGAGCAAACCAAAGACCTGACGTTCGAAGCGCTGGCTGGCCTTGCGCCTGGTAGTAATGAAACAGCGCCGTCCAGACAGGTCTCCCTCTCTGCTGCTGAGCGATTCTCTCAGTCCGAATCATTCTCCCTTAAGGTAATGACTAAGGAAGGCGATAAAGTCACGATTAAATTTGATAGCTCAGCCACTGAGACAACTTCTATGGGTTATTACAGTGACGATGAAGCCTCTGCTATCTCTTTTGGGGTTGACCGTACCGACAGCAGTGATTATCAATTCAGCGTTAAAGGCGATTTGAATGAGGATGAACTGGAAGCCCTCCAGACCCTGATTCAGGACATCAGCCTGATCGCAGATGACTTTTACAGTGGCGATGTTCAAGAAGCTTTTGAACAAGCAACTGAATTAGAAATGGACAAATCCCAATTGATGAACTTGAATGTAAATATGAGTCAGTCAGTTAGCTACTCCGCTGTGACCGCTTATGAAGAAGTTCAGCAAATGGATAACCCCCTGGGTAACAACGGACACCACTTGGGACAACTAATGAATAATATGGACCGCTTTACAGGTCACCATTCATTAGAACCTTTTGAAGGTATCGTATCCTTTGGTGAAAAGTTACTGGCTAATCTCATCCGTCAGGATAGTCGTTACAAAGATTCTGACGATGAATCCCGAAACAAACTGGAGGACAACATTAGCTTTTTAACCGACTCCGCCCCCCAGTTTGATCAGGACGACGCAGATGATTAACCCCCCTTCTTAATCATCTGCGAGTACTTAAAACCGGCCATTATGGCCGGTTTTTTTTATGATTAAGAATTAGGAATGAGTCAGGCACAGATGCTGCTCTTCAGATAGTTTTCTGAGAAATCTTCAACAGGCTGAGGCTTGCCAAACAGGTATCCCTGAAAGTCATGGCATTTAGACAGTTCCAGAAACTCTTTTTGCTCATGAGTTTCTACGCCTTCTGCAATCACGTTCAGCCCCAGGTTATAAGCCATTGCAATAATAGTTTGCACAATTTCTGCGTCATCTTCGTCGGTGACAATGTCACGTACAAATGACGCATCAATCTTCAGTTGTTCCAGGGGCAGCTTTTTCAAATGGCTTAACGAGGAATAACCTGTACCAAAATCATCAAGAGAAAAACGAATACCCTGCTCCCTTAACTGGTTCATTTTGCTGATTGTGTCCTCGATATCAGTCACCAGCAGGCTTTCTGTCAATTCAAGCTTCAACAGATTTGGGTCTGCACCCGTTTCATTAATGATCTTAATAACACCCTCAACAAAATTAATCTGGCTGAATTGTCTTGCACTGACATTCACCGCAATTTGCAGATGCCTGCTGCCCTCTACACCCGACCATTCCTTCAACTGTAGGCAGGCTGTTTCCAGAATCCACCATCCGATCGGAACGATTAGGCCGGTCTCCTCCGCTAGCGGTATAAAATCAACAGGAGGGATAAGCCCTTTATCAGGATGAGCCCAGCGAACCAAAGCTTCCGCCCCCGTTATTTTCTGTGAATCAAATTGTGGCTGATAAAAAAGTCTTAGCTGCTGTTTAGATAAAGCATTACGCAGATCCACTTCTAGTTCAGCCAACTGAAACTGAGGAATCAGATCGTCTGGATCGTAGTAACGACAGGTATTTTTACCGGACCATTTCGCCTGATACATAGCCATGTCGGCCCGTTTCATGACTTCATCAGACGTTTCTGTACCGTTAAAAGGAGTTACTCCAATGCTACAGGAGGCGTGGTATTCAAACGTATTCAAACGAATACCTTTGCTGATGCAGCTCATCATCTTTTCCATAACATTGTTAACCCCTAGCTGCACATCTCGTTCTTCCTTGCCCAGGTGTTCCAGTAAAATAACAAATTCATCTCCGCCCAGACGTGCCGCAATATCAGTATCCCGGATGCAGGAACTGAGTCGCTCAGATACCTCTTTCAGCAAAGCATCACCCACAGAATGGCCCTGGGTATCGTTAACATTCTTAAAGTTATCCAGATCTATATATAAAATTGCACCATAAAGTTTGGTACGTCTGGCCCTCTTTAAAGCCTTAGCCAGACTCTCCATAAGATACTGTCGATTTGCCAGACCTGTGAGGGAATCAAAGTAAGCAAGCTTATGTATACTCTCTTCACTCTCTTTAATACGGGTTATATCGGTAAAGGCTGCAACATAATTGGTAATCACACCCTCTTCCGACTCAACGGCTGTGATGGTTAGATACTCCGGGAAAATCTCGCCGTTTTTACGTTTATTCCAAATCTCCCCCTGCCAGTATTTTTGGCGTTTAAGGCTATTATCCATCTGTTTATAAAACCGTTGATCATGCCGACCAGACTGAAGTACAGCAGGTGTTTTCCCAACCACCTCTTCAGGTAAATAGCCGGTTACTTCCGTAAAGGCTTTATTAACTCTGATGATGACCCGGTTCTGATCTGTGATGATCATACCTTCCTGAGAATCAAAGGCAGTGGCAGCAACCAGTAATTCGCGGGCTGCCTGCTTCTGAACGGTGATGTCCTGAACAAAACCTTCAATAATATAGGAAGGCTCCGTTTTCATAACGGCAGTAATCGATACATAGATCAGCTCACTGGAACCACCTAATTGGAAAACGGTTTCAAAATCTTTGATCTGACCATTTTTAAATAACTTTTCTTCGAAATAACTGTAGGTCGAACGCTCAGAAAACAACTCTTTTAATGAACGAACACGTGAAAGGAGATCACCGTTCTCTGAATACCCACAAATACGCGCCATCGCGCGGTTAGCATTCAACAGATTCCCCTGAGGATCGGCCTGAAAGATTCCGTGTAAAGAGTGGTCAAACAGACCCTTATAACGGTTTTTCTCCTGTTCAAGTTCTGCTAGTTTTCTTTCAAGCTCAGCGTAATAGCTCTTACGGGAAGAATGGTCGCTTAAACCCAAAAGACCGGTAAGGCTTGGGTTATTGAGTTTAGAGGGCTTCTTCATAAACAGTCTCCAGATCCCTCTTATTAGAAGGTCTGGGGTTAGTGATTAAACAGGGATCAATTAATGCTTTTTCAGACAACACAGGAATGTCTGTCAATGTCACACCATTAACAGACAGAGTCTGGGTAATACCGACTTGCTGTTTAAGTATAGAAACCTGCTGTACTAACCGGTGCATAACCTGTTTCGAACTCAACCCGCGAATATCAATATTCATCTCCTTAGCAACAATCTTGAAGCGCTCCTCCGCATTAGGGAAGTTATACGCAATCACATGCTCCAGCAGCATCGCATTACATAAACCATGCGGTAGATCCAGATAACCGCCCAGAGAATGAGACATCGCATGCACCGCTCCCAAAATCGCATTGGAAAAGGCCAGCCCCGCTTTCATGGAACCCAGCATGACCTGCTCACGCAGCTGCATATCCGTCGGGTCAGCGATGAGCAAAGGTAAGTTTCTGTAGATCAGTTTAATCGCATCCAGTGCGTACATATCTGTAAGAGGCCCAGCCCCGGTTGATACAAACGCCTAAATGGCATGTACCAGTGCATCCAGCCCTGTACAAGCGGTGAGATAAGGGTCCATAGAGGATGCAGTTTTAGGATCAACCAAGGCAACATCAGGCACAATTGCCTTGGAAATAATCGAGAATTTAAACCGTTCACGCTGATCAGAAATAATCGCAAATTGCGATACATCAGCTGAAGTACCGGATGTGGTAGGAATAAAAATCAAGGGAGGAATCGGTGCAAAAATGGTATCCACACCCTGAAACTCACGAATGGATTTACCATTGGTGGCCACAATACCAATACCCTTGGCGCAATCCATCGGGCTGCCACCCCCAATCGCCACGATGATATTGCACTGCTCAGCCAGATAAAACTCAGCCCCTTTCATCACCTCCTCCACCCTTGGGTTAGGAGATACATCCACAAAAGAAACCCAATCTATATCACTCTCACTGAGCAGGTTTTCAACCTCACCCAACCAACCCGCAGCTTTTACACCACGGTCAGAAACAATAAGGACTTTCTTGGCTCCAAACGTCTTCGCATAGTTAGCCACAGACAAGCGCGCTCCCACGCCAAAAATGATCTCCGGACTAACAAACTTCCTCATCTGGGTAATATCTGGCTCCGCCATGAGGTACACCGTTTTTATTATAGTTTTTTCAGTATAGGCAAGTGACGACATTGCGCTTAGGCAAAGCGTCTAACTTAGTATAGACAATGATCTGGATCAATTTTACCGGACGATTGTCCGGTTTAATCCTATCAAAGGCATGGTTATGTAGAGACAGCATCTACCAAAACAGAGGGTTCAAAACGCACAGCAACTGTGCAACTATTAACCTTACCAGGGAGATCACAGGTAACCGCACGAAAGGAAGTTCGGGAATGACGGCAGAAACACGACGGTTTGTCATTTTTTCACAAGCCATAATTAGTTCTACTTGGCATTTCCCTTAATAATTAATTAGTTACAAAGACAAGTACAAAATTAGTTCAGAGATATATGACATATTGTCGTAATTAAACACGACAGGGAGTCGTATATTTAGCTATTTTACGTAAAGGGGAATAAATTGGGTACAGTAGTTCGTTCAGTAATCTGGTCGTCATATGAAATTCTTTTGACATTAATGCCGGTTCTTATCTGGATATTTATAATTGTTTTTTCAAATCCAGCTCCTGCTATCTCTCTAGAATTCCCTGCCTTTTCTTTCTTCTGTGTCTCCATTTGGGCTTCGTGTATACGAGAGACACCAAGAGCATTTAGTGGTGAAGGTAATGTTTCGGATAAGTTTAACAGAGAGTGCTCCATGGCATTATCGCTAATGGGTTTTGTAATTTCTTTAATCTGTTTGGTGTTTTCGGCTCTAAAAAGTACGAATTTAATTCCAAACCTTTGGGGGCCATTTTCAATTACTGTAGGTGGTTCAGGTTTTGTTGGAATTCTGTTTTTGTTCACTTTGATTTCTATCAAAATACAACGAACTGAATATGGACGCACCGTACAATAAGGGTTTGCTAATCCACCAGAAAGCTGGCTAGGACAACCACTATCAGTCGTCTGTGTCACAAGTATTAACTTTCTCAAGGGGTAAGATGCCACATGGGGTTTAAAACACCTGAAGAAGCAATTGAGGCATGGAATACATGGAGAGGGCGATACATACCGCCCTCTCCAAAGCTTTTTCGAGAGTGTAATCCGTGTAATGAATGTGCAAACATCATTGACGGTGATAAGTACAACGAGCCAAAAGAGGATGAATTAGTAAGTACCTCTAGCATTCTACCTAATGGTGCTTTTACCTCACCATGGCCAAAACTAAGCCCTAAGCAGAAATTAGCATTGGAATCAGACGAATTTGAAGGAATTACAATTAGGGATATATTCGCATTGCGCGCCAGATGGTGTGCACTTTTTCCATCAGTTATCGAGTATAGAGATGAAATATCGGACATACTAAAAAGGAATGACCGAGAGAACCAACTATTGAATGACCACCTAAACGCTTGGAATACTAGACTTAAAGAACTAGGTCTTCCCTTGTTTAAGGAAAACGACTTAAGAGGTATTAATATTGGAGGGCTCGAGCTAGAAGGGGAGCCTTATGAAGGAGTTTGGTTACGAAATATAGATATGAAGTTCTCTGATTTTTCATTAGTACAACTTGACGGTGTCAATCTTTACGGATCAGATTTACGAGCCTCTGTAGGGATACGGTCTTCATTCATAAACTCTATTCTGTGTCTTACCAACTTTGGTCATTCATTTTTAAGTCATTCAAGATTCGAGCTTTCAGACTTAAACTCAGCAATATTTGACAATGCTCTCTGCTACAAAGCCCAATTTGATGGCGCTATTTTAGATAACGTTTCTGTCTGTGGCGCGATGTTCAAGAACACTACTTTCAAACCTGTTGAGTTCGATGACAAAGGTATTAGTAAGTTAAAAACGACCAGCCTAAGAGATCTAAAATGGGACGAAAAGAGCGAGTTTGACGAGTCTGATCTATTAGAAAACGGATCTTTGGTTGATGAGTCATTACTCACACACTTGTTAGATGATAATTCAAAAAACAAAGGGATAGCTTTGCGAATTTATGAATCAATTCAGCTAAAACCAAGTATGTTTGGAGTTGGAATTGATATTAAAGAACTTTTTAAAAGGAAAAGTTAACAAAGCATTACAATGGAACAACCGCTCAATACGGCGATATTTATAAAGGAGAATTCTGAGTGCTAAAGATATTTCTAAGTTGGTCAGGGATAAGAAGTAAGAAAACGGCCGAAATACTCAAAAAATATCTGCCTATGTTTTTACATCAAGTTAACCCTTGGATGTCAAGCAAGGACATATACAAAGGCGATAGGTGGGCTAAAGAAATTGGTGAAAAACTAGATTCACATCAGCTAGGAATTATATGTGTAACTCCAGAAAACAGAATTGCACCTTGGATACTGTTTGAAGCAGGTGCAATTTCTAAAGAATTGGACAAATCAAAAGTTTTCCCCCTTTTACTTGGCATGTCTCCAAGTGATCTAGAAGGCCCACTAAGCCAATTTCAATCTACTGTTCTTGAGAAAGAAGATTTTAAGAAAATGATTCACTCAATCAATTGCCTTCTAGATAACGGTGGGGTTTCTCAAGAAGTTTTTGATGCGACATTTGAAAGCTTTTGGCCAAAAATGGAGAAGGATTTAAAAAAAGTCTCAGAAGTAAAAATCGAAGGAACAGCCCTAAATATCTCAAATGTAACTTCTGCATTCGGTAAATATGGATTACCAGAACCAGCAATTGGCAACCATGTTTATTTTTCGAGTGGATTTGAAAGTCACAATGTGTACTCAAGCGCATATGAACTGGCTCAAAAGCGAATCTGGATTTGGGGTCGAAAGAACCGAAAAGTCTTCGATAAAGAACATAAGGAGTTTTTCAATAACCTTAAGTCGAAAATTGGTTCAGGGTTCGATTTCAGAGTACTGTTTCTCGATCCTTCGTCTAGCCCTGGAATAATATCTAAAGCACACAAAGATTTAGACTTTATTTCTCAATTAGAATTGGGGATTAATACAGCTAATACTGTTTGTTTAAATTGTGGCGTTAGTTTTGAAGAAGTTTCTAGAAGCTATAACGGATTAAGAAACACAGGAATGGTTATAGTCGATGACGCGATACTCTATTCACCAATTCAATATGACAAGGATGGCTGTGTAGAACCGCTAACAAAAGCTCCTTTTAGTATAGTTGGAATCGACTCATATCTCGGTAGAGACTTGGAAAGGAGCTTCTTAAGCTGCTGGAATAATGCCCAGAAAGTAAATCTATAACGCATGTCATTTAGGACTAATAGGCTAACAGTAAATTTATTTTCACAAACTCTGGCACGGACTGGATTCGCCTCTTCGCAGCCGAGTATCGCAGCTTGTACCAGAAATAAGAGCTTGTTTGTTTGAGGTGGCGAAGCTGCCGAGTTTACAAGCTCGCTGGTTCAAGTGAGAAACGCAGGGAACTGGTCAAAGACCAGCAAGAAGCGGGGTCGGCTTTGGATTGTTAAGGCCTTTGCCGAAACAAAGGCCTTGACTCGCTATAAGAGCGAAATACAGACCAAATATATTAACGGAATAAAAAGAAACACACGGAGGTATACATGAAGATCACCCAACTCACCTACCCGCTAATTTTCTCTATCGCCCTATCGGGCTGCACCAACCTATCCTCCGTAAAACAATACTCAGAAACCGCCAACAACTCCCTCGCCCAGGTCCCAACTGTATTCAATGATTTCTCCGGTTCCTGCGAACGTCGTGCTGAGTACGCACCCAAAGATTACAAACCGGACTGTTCCAACCTTAAGAGCACTGAAAAACCGCTAAAAGAAGTGGTCTCCGTTCTGCAAACTTATATTAAGAGTCTGGGCACTCTGGCAGACGATAAAAAGGTCACTTTCTCTAAAGATATTGATGCGCTGGAGAAAGAAGTTAAAGGCCTGAACAAACTGGATTCAGATCAGGTCGCTGCGGTCTCCACGGTGGCTAAATACCTCTCAAAACTGGCATCTGATGGCTATCGCCGCAGTGTTGTAAAAACCACCTTGAAGGAAAACGATACTCAGGTTAAAACCATCACCACCGCCCTATCCGATATCATCCAGCAGGATTATGAAGCGTTACTGGAACTGGAGAAGCGTGCTGCTATTAAGTATTACCGTGGTATCGAGGCGACATACGGAAAAACTGAACCGCTTGCGGTAATGATCAAAATGGAGCAACAGCAGGAAAAACTGGCGGAAATTCAGAAACGGGTTAAAGCGATTAAGCCGCTCACCAAACTATTAGATCAGGTACAACAAGGCCACCACCAGCTAACCGTTCAGTCTGACAAGCTGGATTCGAAAGAGGTCGTTGAACTGGTTAAAACTTTTGTAAAAGACAGCAAACCCGTTATTAAACTGATCAAAGATGCTTATCAGTAGCAATGACCAATGAACGGATACAAGCACATAACCATAAACACAGGGAGTAAGTGATGAGCCAATTAACCGCTGAACAAGCCCGCGAAATTGCCAAAGCACTGCGGAAGCTGTCATCTGATTTGGGTGATTACCGCTTTGAAAACTGGGATCAGTTAAGCGAAGAGGAACGGTCCCGTATTGAAGGTATGGAATGGACGCTGCTAAATTACTCGTCAGATATGACGGCAGCTGCAATAGAAATAGCCACTGATAACCTTGCAGAACCTATTGCCCAGATTAAGAGCGCTACAGAAGTTCTGGATGGCGCAATGGAAAACATTAACTCCGTCAGTAAAGCGATAAATATTGCGACTAAAACTGTGGCCTTTGCGGCTTCAGTCGCTTCTGGTAATGCGGGGGCTATTAAGGATTCTGTAGAGGGCTTAATTGAAGAGTTTACTTAATCTGTTTGGCATTGAATCAGAAAAGTAACCGCAGCTGTAAACTCTGTAGCTCATCCTCTGTATCAATATCGATTGACGCACTGTTCATTGGCAGTGCCGTTACTTTTAAATCATCTCTATTCAGCAGCTCTTTCGCGCCCCTGTCGCCACTTAACTGCGCAAGCATGGGAAACATTGTACGGCTAAAAACAGCAGGTACTCCGCGTTTACCCGAATAGAAAGCACAGGCAATATCAGAGTCTTCAGCAGCCTTTAACAGGTTCTCAAGTTCTTTTGCTTTGATCGCGACCTGATCCGCTAACAGAATCAGAAGTTGATCGGTTTCAGCCGGGAGTTGCTGCACTGCATAGGCGATAGAATTTCCCAGCCCCTGTTCCCACTTAGGGTTATAAAGTAGCGCAACATCGACAATTTCTCCTTTATCCTGCGCCTTTTGAATCTCTTCATGCCATGCGCCAGTTACAGCAGAGATCTGCGTGGGAGAGTCTACTAATTCACGGGCAACCATGGTGGTTCTGTGCAGCATAGGTACGACACCTACATGGGCCAGGAGCTTACAGCCTTCAAACCGACGGCTTTCGCCCGCAGCCATAATTACAATGCTAAGCATCAGGCTGCCTGTTCCTGGCTTACTGGAGCATGACCCTGTGGTTTTGCATGCTCGCTCTGAAGTTTGTAGTGTCTCTGATGGCATTCAGAGAGCATAGAGAGCGCTATACTCTCTGGCAGTTCACCGCCAATATCAAAGCCCGCAGGGCCAGACAGAGACTGTAGTAACCCCTCTTCTGTTAAACCTGCCTGCATTAACACTTTTTCCTTACGGTTTACCGGCCCCAGCAACGCCATAAAGTGAATGCCTGAACCATTAAGTGCTGCCAGAGCGGCAGCATCCAGTTCGACGTTATGGCTCATCACCACTGCCATATCAACACTTTCGGTTTCTACAAACTGCGCTAGCTGCTCTGCTTTATTATTTAGCAGGTAATCCGCCTCCATAAAAAATTCGCGACGAGCGTTTGCCGGGCGCGGGTCCCATACGCTAACAGTCCAACCCAGCTGTTTAGCCATTGCAACAACCGGCCTTGCATCAACACCGCCACCCGCGATTAACAGATGAGGATCGGGTTTGATGACATTCTCAAAGCTGTTAATCGTCGCCTGCTGCGTGATATCAGACGGGTTGTCACTATTCAGTTTACAGATGGATTGCACTGTAGATTCAGAAAGATGTTGAGGTATCTGCTGACAATAACGGACTGTCTGCCTTTGACTTAAAGCGTCTTTTAATACTTCCAGATCCTGATAGTTGTTCGCAGCGTTAACCGGGTGCAGCATGATATAAACCGTGCCACCACAGCCAATGCCCAGATGGAAGGCGAGGTCGTCTTCATCACTGCCGTCGTAACACAAAGATATGGACTGTCCGGTTTGCATCACCTTACGGGCGTGAGTCTGAATATCTGATTCCAGACAGCCACCGCTTAGCATACCGAACTGCTGTCCAAGGCTGTTAAATAACATCATCGCCCCGGCTTTACGATAACAAGGACCTTCTGTTTTATAGACTGTACCAAGCACCCAGTCACAGCCATCCCGTTGTGGGTACCAATGCTCCAATAAAGCAGATAGTTGATTCGCCATAATCTTCTCCTGTTCGGAGGAATAAGAGCCTGGAATCCAGGCCCTTATATTTCCGTTTAGCTTTTATCTACTTGCAGCGGTAATTGATCAAACTCCTGCCCGGTTAAAGCAAAGAGCGCGTTGGCAACTGCCGGAGCGATAGGCGGTGTACCTGACTCACCTACACCGGTTGGCGCTTCTGCCGAAGGCACGATATGCACTTCGATCTCAGGCATCTGGTGAATTCTCAGGACCTCGTAATCATTAAAATTGGACTGGACGACTTTGCCCTCTTCGAGAGTGATCTTACTCATCATGGTTGGAGATAAACCATATCCAATACCACTCTCCATTTGTGATTTGATGATGTCCGGGTTCACGGCAAAACCACAGTCCACTGCACAGACTACCTTCTCAACTTTGTAACCATCTGGTTGCAGAGAAACTTCGGCAATTTCAGCCACATAACTGCTGAAAGATTCATGCACTGCCACACCCATTGCATGGCCTTCCGGGAGTTTTTTGCCCCAGCCTGCTTTTTCTGCAGCTAGCTTCAAAACCCCTGCATGGCGAGGATGATCTTTCAGCAATTGTAAGCGCCACTCAACCGGGTCTTTACCCGCGGCTTTTGCTAATCGATCAAAGAACACTTCTGTAGAAAACGCAGTATGCGTGTGACCTACCGAACGCCACCATTGCACGGTTACGGGAAGTTTCACGGTGTGCAGGTCTACATGCATATTCGGGATTTGGTAAGGCAGTGTAGCCGCCCCTTCTACCGAGGTTTTATCTATACCATCTTTAACCAGAAACCCCTCAAAAGCGGTGCCTTCGGCAATAGACTGACCCACAATCCGCTGCTCCCAGGCTATCAGGTTGCCCTCTTTATCCAGCGCACCTCTGACCTTATGGAAATACATCGGGCGGTAGTAACCCACCTGAGTATCATCTTCACGGGACCAGACCAACTTAACCGGCACGCCAGGTTTCGCCTTGGCTATATTCACGGTTTCCAGAACGTAATCGGAATGAGGATTCGCACGGCGGCCGAAACTGCCACCCGCAAACAGCATATTGATTTTTACCTGTTCCGGTTTCAGGCCCAGTAAACCGGCAACCGCGTGCTGATCACCGGTATGCAGCTGTTCACCATTCCAGAGTTCACAACCATCGGCATTTACCTGAGCCACACAATTCATCGGCTCCATTGCTGAATGGGCCAGATACGGGAATTTAAATTCAGCTTCAATCAGGGTCTCGGCATTAGCGATTGCCTCTGCACTGTCACCATCATTTCTTGCAGACAGCCCCGGTGTTTTAGCCAGTTTTTTGAAATCAGCCATGATTTCATCGCTACCTTTCTTAAATGCGGCTGACTCATCCCAGTTGATCTTCAGCTGATCACGACCTTTTTTAGCACTCCAGTAGTCCTTTGCCAGCACTGCAACACCGTTTGGGATCGCGATAACGTCAGCAACCCCTTTAACCTGTTTCGCTTTTGAAGCATCAAATGAAACGAGTTTTGCTCCAAAACGAGGCGGATGCGCCACCATTGCAGTGAGCATGCCTTCAAGTTTTATATCCTGAGTGTAAATGGCACTACCGTCTGTTTTGCCAACATCTTTACGTGACAAATTGCGACCGATATAGCGGAAATTCTTAGGACTCTTAAGTTCGAGCTCTTCATAAGCCGGAACAGGCTGTTTTGCAGCTAACTCAGCCAGTTCACCAAAACCTGCTTGTTTACCAGAAGCATGACTGACAATGCCATTCTCAACCCTGATCTCTGATGTGGGTAGCTTCCAGCTCTGAGCCGCAGCCGCAACCAACATGGCTTTGGCGGTAGCACCTGCAATGCGCATCTGTTCAAAGGAGTTGGCGATTGCTGAACTCCCGCCTGTGCCTTGGGCACCCCAGAACAGATTTTTATACTTAGCAGCATCTGCCGGTGCGCCTTCTGCTATGACATCATCCCAGTTTGCATCCAGTTCTTCAGCCACCAGTGTCGCTAAACCTGTGTAGGTACCCTGCCCCATCTCAAGGTGTTTCATGACGACATGAACTTTGCCCGCGTTATCGATTTTTACGAAGGCATTGGGCTGGAATTGTCCCATCTCATTAATAGAAGCTTTGGGGCTTTCCGTAGCCAGTACAGGTACTGAAACACCCAGAGTTAAACCTGCACCAGTTCCGGCCATCAGCTTCAAAAATGTTCTGCGGCTGGTTGTGGCTAAAGCCTGATCTTTTTTCATTCGATTAAACATGCTGATCACCCTATAGCTTTAGCTGCAGATTTAATGGCTGAACGGATCCGCACATAGGTTGCGCAGCGACAGACGTTACCCTGCATAGCGGCATCAATGTCCGCATCGGTTGGATTCGGGTTGGATTCGAGCAAAGCCGTTGCCGACATAATCTGACCCGACTGGCAATAACCACACTGAGGTACCTGAAGTTCAGTCCAGGCGTCCTGAACCGCTTTGGCTGTTTTGGATTCAACACCTTCAATCGTAGTGATCGCTTTGCCACCTACAGCGGCAATCGGTGTTGAACAGGATCTGATTGGGCTGCCATCCACATGCACGGTGCATGCTCCACACATAGCGATACCACATCCAAACTTAGTACCGGTTAATTCAATATGATCGCGTAACGCCCATAACAATGGTGTATCGGGATCCGCATCTACAACATAGTCCAGTCCATTGACATTGAGGGTGACTGACATGACTCATTCCTCCGGGCTCTTTCCGAGCTTCTGTGCAAAAGTTATATAACTATGGTTCCGATAACCGGATCAGGGTTATTGCGATCCTACGAACTACTTGCACAAAACTACGAAAGTCAGCGAATAAGTGGAGAAATTCCGGATTACAGTGCCATAATCCTATGAGTGTTTTTAAGGAGGCGATTCACGGTGTCCAATAAATCAAACCTGGCAAAAGCAATTGATAACAACTGTCATGACGACGGAATCACCGAAACCAGCATCTCTGGGCTGAAACTTTATCGTTCAGATAATCTGCATTAATCGCCGGCCGGTTGTCTACCATCCTGCCATCTGTCTGGTGGCTCAGGGGCAAAAGAAAATGCACTACGGTGATGTTACCTGCAGCTATGACTCAGATAACTATCTGATCAACTCCTTAACCATTCCGGTTGAAGCGGAGGTTCTGGACGCCTCGGATGATGCTCCCTATCTTGGACTCAGCCTGCAAATAGATAGCTATCTTATTGGGCAACTTTTGATCGATATGGATCAGGCCTTTGCTGTAAATGATGCAAATAACGAGGTCGCTGTATCCACAAAAGTAACCGACCACTTGAATGATTGTCTGATCCGCTTGCTGGATTGCCTTGAAAATGAGATGGACCGTAAGGTTCTGGCACCAAGTTTAAAACGTGAGATTTTTTACGAAGTTCTGAAAGGCCCTAATGGTGATATTCTCAGAAACTGTGTGGCTAACCATGCAGGCTCCAATAAAATCGCCCCTGTAATTCAGTTCATTGAAGAAAACTTTCACACGCCGCTGGATGTTGAAACTATTGCCAAATTTGCCGGTATGAGCCCTTCTACTCTGCATGACCGCTTTAAACAGATAACCTCTATGTCGCCCATGCAGTTTGTAAAATCTCTACGTTTGCACAAAGCTCATTCACTGCTGTTGAGTGGCAACCCCGCCAGTGAAGCCTCTTATCAGGTGGGTTATAACAGCCCATCGCAGTTCAGTCGTGAGTTCAAACGTTTCTTTGGCGATTCACCAAGGGATGTACAAAGTTCGGCAAGATGAGAATCAAAGAAACTTGCGTAGGGTTTTCATGTTGGAGTGTTCAAAACCCAGTTGTTGATAGAAGCTTTGTGCTTTTAGATTATCTGAGTCCGTCAGCAAACTGATCCGCTTGATGCCTTGTTCTTCCAGCACCTTGAATACATGACCGAGCAAACCTGAACCGATTTTATCGCCCCTGAACCCTTCAGCCACAACAACATCTTCAAGAATGGCTACGGTCGCTCCTAACGCAGTAGAAACCGTGAAAAGTATATTCACCATAGCAACTACCTGATCACCTTTCTCCGCAACAAATAAACAACCGACATTCGGATTATCCAGAATCACTTGCAATGCTGATGCTTGTTTAGATGGATCGGGAGAAAACTCAACTTCCTGGGCAAAGAGTTCAGCCAGAAGATCACACAACACGGGTATATCCGCAGCAGTAGCCGTTCGAAAGACTGTCATAAGATGTAACCTGAGTCAGAAGAAGAGATTAGCTTACTAAACCCCATGGCGTTTTGAGAAGACAACTTCTCTGCAAACAGCTTACAATAACGCCCTACCGATAACTGTCATCACAGATGTAATGCCTTCTCCATACTCTCTCCGTCCTTACCAACAAGAAGCCGTTGATGCGACCCTGAAGCACTTCCGTAAATCGGACGATGCAGCCGTCATTGTGCTGCCAACCGGGGCTGGAAAAAGCCTGGTAATAGCAGAGCTAGCAAGTCTTGCGCGGAGAAAAATTCTGGTTCTGGCCCATGTTAAAGAGCTGGTTGAACAAAACCATGCCAAATATCAAAGCTATGGATTAACCGGCGGAATCTTTGCAGCCGGATTAAACAGAAAAGAGAACCAGCATCAGGTTACCTTCGCCAGTGTGCAGTCGGTTGCGGCCAATTTAGAGCAGTTTAAAGATCAGTATTCCCTTCTAATCCTCGATGAATGTCATCGGGTTAATGACAGTGAAGACGGTCAGTATCAAAAGATTATTCAGCTTTTACGTGAGCAGAACCAAAACCTGAAAGTACTGGGTCTTACAGCTACCCCTTACCGTTTAGGCATGGGTTGGATCTATCGATATCACTATCGAGGATTTGTACGCAGTGAGCAGGAGAAACCTTTTAAACACTGCATCTATGAACTGCCTTTGAGCTTTATGATTAACCGGGGTTATCTGACTAAACCTGATCTGGTGGATGCTGCTATTGATCAATATGATTTTTCAGTGCTGAAGGAGAATCGTTTTGGTGAATATTCTGAAAAAGACGTCAACCAGCTTTTAAGTCGGCATACCCGCGTTACCCGCTCCATTATCGAACAGGTGGTACAGCTTGCTGAACAACGTAAAGCAGTGATGATATTTGCAGCCACGGTAAAACACGCTAGAGAGATCTTTGGGTATTTGCCGGAAACAGAAACAGCACTTGTCACAGGTGATACCGAGCAAAGCGTACGCGATGAGTTAATCGCTCAGT
The DNA here is from genome assembly GCA_050633685.1 of Neptuniibacter sp. GTDB lineage: Bacteria > Pseudomonadota > Gammaproteobacteria > Pseudomonadales > Balneatricaceae > Neptuniibacter. The sequence goes on from JBOEHA010000025.1 coordinate 79,850, forward strand.
TTAAAGCCGGTGAACTCAAATATCTGGTCAATGTATCCGTTCTCACTACTGGCTTTGACGCTCCTCATGTCGATTTTATAGCGATTTTACGTCCGACTCAGTCTGTCAGTTTGTATCAGCAGGTTGTAGGGCGCGGCTTGAGATTGTCTGAAGGTAAAGAGAACTGTCTGGTTATTGATTACGCCGGAAACAGTTTTAATCTTCATCACCCCGAAGTCGGTGAAAAGAAACCCAATCCGGATTCGCAACCGGTTCAGGTATTTTGTCCAAGCTGTGGTTTTGCCAATATTTTCTGGGGCAAAACCGATAGTGAGGGCAATGTTACAGAGCATTACGGCAGACGCTGCCAGGGATTGCTAGAAGATGCTGTCGATGAAGATACAATCGGTGAGAACAGTACCGAGCAGTGCGATTACCGCTTCCGTTTTAAAGAATGCCCTCACTGTAATGCTGAAAATGATATTGCTGCCCGAAATTGTCATAAGTGCCAGCAAGCCATCATTGATCCTGATGATCAGCTAAGAAACGCCTTAAAGCTAAAGGATGCGATGGTGATTCGCTGTGCAGGAATCAGTCTCTCAAGTACTGAAAGCAAACTTCAGATCTGTTACCACAGCGAGGACGGCGAGGAGTTAAAAGAGTCATTTAATTTTGCTAAGCCAGCTCAGCGTAAAGTGTTTAATCAGCTCTTCGGTCGTAGGGCCGGAACGGGGCAAACCCCCACCGTGTTCAATTCAGCAGAAGAAGCAATCCGTCAGCAATCATTGCTGCCCTGCCCTGACTTTGTAGTCGCCAGAAAGCAGAAACATTACTGGCAAGTTCAGGAACGTATTTTTGATTATCAGGGGCAATATCGCAAAGCGAATCAGCTCAGGTAAGTTGTCACTATTTCGAATACCCACAAAAAAGCCCCTGAATTTCTTCAGGGGCTTTTTCTATAACGCTATGCAATTGAGGCTATGTATCAGGAGAACATGCCTTTAAACATAAAGAAGAAGATAATTGCCAGACCAGCACCGGCCGGTAGGGTTACGACCCAGGAAACAAAGATCGTACCGATCATACGCATATTCAGAGCCGCCATACCTCGGGCTAGACCTACACCCAATACAGCACCTACAAGAGTGTGAGTTGTGGAGATAGGTAAGCCAGTACCAGACGCTACAACCACTGTGGTCGCAGCCGCCAGAGTTGCAGCAAAACCACGACTAGGAGTCAGTTCAGTAATGTTGGTACCAACGGTTGCGATAACCTTGTGGCCGTACATAACCAGACCAGCGACGATACCGCCACCACCCAGCAACAGAATCCACGCAGGCATAGCAGTTTTCTGCGCCACTTCACCACCCGCACTAACCACACCTACAACAGCGGCAAGAGGACCCACAGCGTTAGCTACGTCGTTCGAGCCGTGAGCAAAGGCCATTGCGCAGGCAGTGAACATCATCAGGATACCGAACAGTTTTTCTACGCTGGTAAAATGATGTTCACGATCTGCATCTGGATCTTGGTGAATGCGCTTTTGCATACGCATACCAATCAACATAGTGATGATACCGATACCTACAGAAGCCAGTGCACTTTCACCCCAGCTCATATCCAGACCCACATGTTTCAGACCTTTGGTAAAGGTCACCATTGCGATGATGAAACCCACCATAAAGATATAAAACGGGATGTACTTCTTAGCGTTCTCAAATGGGTTATCTGTATCCAGTATGAGCTTCTGGACACTCCGGAAGAGGAAAAATGCGATTAAACCGGCTGTGACGGGTGAAACAACCCAGCTGGCTACAATCTTACTAACTTTGCCCCAGTTCACTGCATCCGCAGAAATACCCACGGCGGCGAAACCAACAATCGCACCCACAATGGAGTGTGTAGTTGATACCGGCCAGCCAAAATGAGTCGCGACCAACAACCAGATACCTGCGGCCAGCAAAGCGGACATCATGCCGAACACTAACAGTTCAGGTGTGCCACTTAGCAATGCAGGATCGATGATGCCCTTACGGATAGTGGAAGTAACCGCACCACCCGCCAGATAGGCGCCCATAAATTCGAAGATGATGGCGATCATGATCGCCTGTTTTAATGTCAGTGCCTTGGAACCCACTGACGTACCCATAGCGTTTGCAACATCGTTTGCACCAACGCCCCAGGCCATAAAGAAACCAAATACGCACGCCAGAATGACAATAATCTGGCCGTATTGAGCAATAATTTCCATAAAACTAATCCCGAGAAAAATTAACGAGCAACAAGCAACTGCAGGCGGCTACCCACTTGCTGAGAACAATTTGCCAGATCACCGATCAAACCGATAACCTGATAGAGGAACATCACATCCACAGGATGCAGTTCTTTCTCAACCGCAAACAGTTCGGAACGAATTTCACGTTCAAACTCATCAGCTGAGTGCTCAAGCACGTCCAGCTCTGTCAGCATTTTTTCGATAACATCAATTTCATGACCACCAAAACCACTGTTCACCAGTTCGTCCAGTTCGTTCAGAGCAGTCAGTGCTTGTTCGGATGTTTTAAGAGCCGCACGTAACAGCTCCTGAATTGGATTCTGAATCACTGCCGGGATTTGCATTTCACGCCCTAGCATCAAACCAGCGATATCCTTGGCGCGGTTAGCAATTTTATCTTGCATACGTACGACTTCGAGAAGGTCCGTTCTCGGTACAGGCAGAAAAATACTTTTTGGAAGGTTCTGACGTATCTCTTTTTTCATAGCGTCAGCTTCACCTTCAAGAACCGCAATTCGGTTCTGAACGGTTGCAGCTGTCTCCCAGTTTTCAGCAATCACAGCTTCAAAAAAAGGGATCAGTTCGACTGCACATTCCTGTGCCTTAGCGATATGTTCCTGCATCGGTTTGAATGGAGAGCGGGCAAACATCTGCAGAAATGGATTACCAGTTGAAACCATACAACGCACCTTTCGGAAATGAGGTTTTGTTGAACACTTCGGTGTTCAGGCGCGCGGATTATGAACGATTTATGACGAAGAGTAAGTACAAAAACAGCGTTTTTTTGTAATTTTTGTGAAATAAATATGAAACATTTGATCTTAAAGCAAATACTAATATACAGACGATATTATTTGTAAATCATATGTATATCGCTTTGCATTCATACAGGTTAGAGATGAGTCGCAGCGATTACTTCATAATTTCGAAAACCCTGCTTTTTCCAGAACCTGTCTGCAACCTCATTTTCTGGATGCCAGCCAACCTGAGCAGTGGTTGCTCCCTGCTCTTTTAACCACTTTTTCGCCTGAGATACCAGATCTGTTGCATACCCCAGTCGCCTGTAATCAGGTTCAATCCAGAGATTAAAAATCACCCCGCTGTTTTCATGCACAAAGCCTGATTGTTTGTTTAGAACTGCTGAGATTGTCCCCAAACAACGCTCACTGCCAATTTTTAATACAACAGCTGAAGCTGCACCCAACGAGTTATTAAACATGTCGGACAGCATTTGGGACCTTTCAGCTAAAACGGGTTCACCAAAAGGTTTGAAATGATGTTCTGGAAGCTCCAGTGTCAGAGCCTCCCACATTTTAAGAATCTGCTGTTTATCCTCGATCAGGACTTCACTGATTGTCACAGGTTGAGGCATTACGCTTCTCTCCATTTACTTTATCTACCTAAAATAGCTGGGTCGAAGCGCTGAAACAATTACCGTGAAGTATCCAATACACGTAACCGCTCAATAGCTTCTACTTCGCGATCGATGTTCCCCATTTCAGATTCTACATCCGCTATATAGCTGATACTTTCCTGAACCTGATCAGAGGCCTGACTGGATGATTCAACCAGACTTTGCATCTCCTGACTAAGAGTAATCGAATCCTCGGAAATTTTAGTCATGAACGATTCGGTTGAAGTGATTGTTTCACGTATGGATTTAATCGAACCCGTTACAGCATGAACCGTTTCACCAGTCTGATCCAGACTTTGCTGAGTATTGTAAGAGAGCTGCCTTACTTCGTCTGCCACCACGGCAAAGCCTCGACCTGCTTCACCCGCCCTGGCCGCTTCTATAGCAGCATTAAGCGCTAGTAAGTTAGTCTGGTCAGCAATACCTGAAATCACATTCAGGATTGAAAGGACCTCTTCGGAATTATGCTTCAGATCTTCAACCTTACTATGCAAGGCTTGACGCTCACCACTCTGATTCTCTATATCCTGAGTGAAGCCAAGAAAACTATCCTGTATATCGTTTAGGACCGTGCCTGTTGTCTGAGCATAGTCAGCCACTAAACCAAAACTCTCTACCATCTTACGAAGTAATGGCCGATACGCTCCCATGCAATCTACAAGATGAGTCTGTAACTGATTCATCTGTTCGAGACTGTTGATTCGAGAATTCAGGAAATACTGCCGGAAATCGCTGTAGTGCATTGGGAAGTTATCTGCATATTCATCTGAGAAGGCTTCACCTTCGGCAGATTTAAACAGAAACAGTGCGGTAAGTGTCTGGTTCATATGCACACCCAGCAGCTCACCAAATGTGGAATAACCTGCTACAGCCATGTCCGTAAAATCATGCACACGAGAAAGGTTTGCTGCATTATTTAAGCGACGGAGTACACAATCATTTGCCAGCATAGCAATCGGTTTCGACGGTTTGCCCTGCAGAAACTCACGGAAGGACTGACTGGTGCTTTGAGCAAAGTCTTTAGCTTTAACAAGGTGGAGTTTATCGCCAAACTCTAAATCACAAAAGAATCCAATACTCCCGTCTTCTTCATTGATACCTGCGATGGAACGAATGAACATTTCATTGCCGATCTCCACTGCAAAAGAATAGCCGACTAATGCATCTCCCAGCCCAGAAGGTGAACAACGGAAATGTTCACACAGAAGGTCAACCAATGACATGAGTTCATGGCTGCCGGTTTTGAATGCAGATTTCACCACACGGGTATGGACATCAGATTCGGCAATGACAAAGGAAGCATTGGTTTTCTCAAAGTTATGAGCTTTGAAAATTCCGTACTGAATATCTTTAGCCAGTTTTATGAAGATCACAACCGCCTGGTTGTGCGCGACCTTATCACCGTCGTAAACCAAGGCCTGCTGGAAATCCAGCTTACCGCCTGCCGAACCACCGATGAAGTAACATGGGAAACGGCCACTTTCATACAGTCCCTGCATGAAAAAGTTTTCACTCGCAGATAAACCATCAAAAAATGTCAGAGCCAAAGTATCCTGATAGTTGACGTTGAAGGGGGGTGTTAAGCGTTTAAATTCTGAGCTGAATTTTTCCACACGCTGTTTACGGCTCAAAGTCACGTTGCCGGAACGGATATCTTCACAAAAGAGCGGGATCGTACTCACAGAAACCTGAGCAAACACCTCACTGCTGTAACTTTGAATCACAATATGATCCCAGTGATCCCCTGCCTGGTGATATAACCCACCATCACAGGAGCTGAGTTCTCCTGCCGTCATCACGCCAATCACTTTATCCGCTTCAGGGAGTGCTGACTTTATCTGACGAAGAGTGCTTTCAAATTCCAGATGAGGAGACACAAAAACAACAACCAGGGAAATCGAAGCATTAGCGAATGTCAGCGCTGAAAGTTTCTCCTGACTAATTTCACGACTGCTTATGGATTGAACCTTGATCGGCTGTTCGTCAATTGGATTGGTTTTATTATTATTTTTGCGTTTAAACCACGGCATACATCATTTACCTTTTGCCCTAGGAATACTGCCACCACCCATATCTGGATAGATGTTTTGAACAAAGGGGATTCCTGTTTTTATTTAGATATAGACTTTATATCTAATTAAAGCCACTCAAGTAGATGCATTAAAGGCGAAAAAGTAAAAATACTACTACTCCCCCCATAGTTTAGATCTAAAGCATTATAAGTCAGATGTTTTCTGGCACGAAAAAGCCCGGCTAAAAAACCGGGCTTTTTGTGAAATTCTAACTCAGACTGGGCTGAGCTCAGGATCTTCTAATACAGGTTCTTCTACAGGCTCTTCAACTACAGGACGTTGTGTGCCCTTCTTACTAATATGTTTCTGATGGATTTTATCCAGCTGGCGATCAATTTTATCGGCCAGGGCATCCAGAGCAGCATATAAATTATCGGCTTCTGCTTTTGCGAAAATATCTTTACCCGCTATATGAATTGAAGCCTCAGCCATATCTTGCCGGTCAGTACTCTCAAGAATTATATTCGCACTAGTGATTACTTCGTAGCGCTCCTGGCTTGCGTTTAACCAGCCTTCTACTTTGTCTTTAACACTATCGGAAACTTTTGCATTACGGTGAGTGATTTTGATGTTCATGGCAAATCCTTAATGCGTAGGGATCATAATTTGGAAAGTGGTTTTATTACTCTTATTTACTTTCCTTACATCTACAGTAGTACCATTCCGTGGCTGGATTTCAAGGATTTTCTTTCAAATTTGAAATAAAAGATGATTTCAGACGAACTCCCTGTTTTTTGCTCTTTCAGCCAATACAAAAGCTGTTATAGTGATGGGGATTGGTCCTAATGTTTTTTCTTTCCAGAGAGTGACATCACCCCCGCTCCAAAGATCAATATCAAACCTAACCAACTGTTTAACCCCAGAACTTCTTCCCAGATAATCCAACCAAACAGCGCAGCAAACGCAACCGAAGCATAGGTGTATGGACCAAGTTGCCCGGCAGGGGCCATGCCATAACCGCGACTTAAAAGCAGTTGTGCGACAGTAGATGTAATTGCCATTAACACCAGCCAAAGCAGCTGTTCCAAATTAGGCGTAACCCAGTTAAGGGCAGCGGGGATAAACGACAAACAGGCGCTGATCAATGCAAAATAAAACACTATTCGTTGAGGTGATTCTGTACCACTCATACGCCGAATCACAACTTTCGCCAATGCACCCAACATCGCTCCAAACAACGCAATAATCACTGAAAAGTTCAGTTCACCCTGAGTCGGGTTAAGAATTAGAAGCACGCCACAAAAGCCTGTAACAATAGCTAGTTTAACCGCAAAACCGACTTTCTCACCCAGCCACAAAAAAGCAAAAAGCGGTATAAAAAATGGTGCGGTTTGTTTAATCATTGCAGCTTCTGCCAGCGGTAAATGCCCCCATGAATAATAGAGGCACATCATCGCGGTTACACCTACTACTGCACGCATAATGTGATAACGAAGATAGTCGGTTTTAATGGCTGAAAAACCATTACGAAGTAGCCATGGCAGTAACAAGGCAAGACCGAACAAGTTCCGGGCGAAAACGATGACCTCGGTGGGTAATTGCCCCGTAATCTGTTTTACAACCATGCCCGAACAGACCAGAAACAGCTCTGAAAGGACGATAAATAGCGCAGCTTGATATAGATTGCTGTTCATATGCCTGAAATAAAAAAGCCCCTCTCGGGGCTCTTAAGTAGTGTGGGGTTTATATTTCAATGATTTCATAGTCAGAATTCAGAGTTTGAGCCTGGGCCTGACTGGTCACAACCGCAATACTGGATTCTTTGTTAAGAAGATAAGTTTCAGCAACACGCTTAAGGTCATCAATAGTGACCTGTAAGACTCTTGAACGGAACGCTTTACGTTGTTCTGGAGTACGTCCAAACAAGATACTATGGAAGGCCTGTTTCGCCTCACCCGCTGGGGAGCCGGGCTTATCAATGGAACTTACAACCCCAAGAATCGCTTCTTCTAGTTTTTGATCGTCATGGTCATTATCCAATAGCCATTTAACTGAAGCATCAAAATCTTCAAGGGTTTCCTCAAGACGCGGATCACGGTAAGAGAAGAACCTGAACGCAGCATCTGCTGAGTCCTGACCTGCTCCTGAGCCGTATGCACCTCCCCTCTCACGAATGGCTCGGTGTAAATAACCATTTCTCAGGAAATCACCAAGGATTGTAAGAGCTGCAGAGTCTGGATGCTCAACAGGAACCGTGGGGAAAACTTTGGCACAGAAGTTAACCTGTGTACTGGTCGTCCAGGCTTGTTTTACATGCCCACGTAAAGATGGCAGTGAGAAAAGCTCTGTATTGCTCTCTGTCGGCTTCCAGTTGCTTTCCAGCTCTGCTTGCAAATCTGCCTGATGCTCCTCTTCTGCGACCATCAGGAACTGACGAGGGGCCTGCTTAATTTTTTCATGCAAAGTAACAAGCTGATCTGAAAGTTCCTGCAGTGCAGAGTCAGCAGCCAGATTATCATCCAGGTCTTTGAAGAACTTAATCGATTCCAGGCCTTTTGTTGACTGCGTTAAAGCGGCAGACGGACTCATTTTGGCAGCCGCAGCCATCATCGCCAAAGCATGGCCTGAACCGGTAATACTCTGTTCTTTACGCGTACGGATCTGGGAAACAACTTCCTTAATTCGAGCTGTTTCATCAAACCGAACTTTCTCAACAGTTTCTTTCAAAAGAGCCGTTAGTTCATGCTGTTTAGAAACCAGTGCTTTGCCAGAAAGAGTGAAAAAGCCCTTCACTGACTGTTCGTCTTCCGGAGCACCACGAACGCTGGAGAAGGCATGAATACCACCGGTAACTTCGGTCTGGTATTGCTGATTTTCCTGATAGGTACGTTCACCACAGCCCAGTTCTGTTAATAAACTGCTATACAGAGGCATAAGGTGGTTTTCCTGCTCAGTGAGTGCAGGTAGATCCATAATCACTTGCTGATACACAAGGCCATTAGTACCACGATCATAACGCGTAAATGGTATTGAAGATTGCGTTTGCTCAGGCTCTGGAATATTCATATCTTCAGGTACGTCCTGAAGGGTCACTTTTGGAAGAATAGATTCATCATCTTCCTGATTCTGGCGTTCCTGAAGAGCCACAGCCCGATCAATGATCTGCTGTTTTTCCTGGTCATTAAGAGACGCCTTAATTTTTGCTAGCTGCTCTTTCTCTGCGGCATCTCTGCGCTCAGCTAACTTACCATCCGGGCGTAAAGTTACTCTGACACGGTGATTATTATCCAACAGCTCCCGTACCATTTTCTGTACGAAATCCGGCTGTTTAATCTCTTCACGCAATTTATCCAATACAGGATCCAGATTCAGTAAAGCGATAGGATCACCGTCATTAACAGCAGCCCCCAGAGAGGACATGATGAGACTTAACCCATACGGATAACCATCACCATTAATCTCACGTTGCTGAAGTTCCAGTTGATGTAACTGGGCTTCCAGCATGGATTGCGGCACGCCTTCAGATGCGACTTTTTCTAACACATCCAAAACCAGCTTTTCAAAAGCGTCAGCAGATTCAGGTTCACTGCCTTCAATGCCGCACATGAAACTCATTTCACGATTTGAGTCTTCCAGACCACATAAAGGTGAAGGAGCACTACCCAGCTCGGTCGATTCAAGCGCATGACGTAAAGGCGATGCACTGTTGTCCAGTAACACACGTGAGACGAGATGAGCTTTAAGCTGTTCTTCAAGGTCACTAGAGTGTCCCATTAGCCATGCCAGCACATGATGCGTTTTCCCGGACAAGTCGTCCTGGTCTAAGTCATAGCCCTCTTCTACACGCAGTGGTGAGAAATAACGTTTCTCATCGTGGATCTCGATAGACTCGTCGAGTTTCTCAAAACGTGAAAGAGCCTTCTCCTCAAAATAAGACTGTAATTCTTCAGCTGGAATATCACCAAAGGTCATAATGACCGCATTTGAAGGATGATAATGAGTACGGTAAAACTCCAGCAATTCTTCATAACTCAGATCTGGAATCGACTCAGGCTCGCCACCACTGTTGTGATGGTAGGTAGTGGTTGGGAAGAGGTATTTAGTAACGGTTTGCCATAAACGTGAAACAGGGGAACTCATCGCCCCTTTCATCTCATTAAATACAACACCTTTGTATTCAAGATCAGACTCTGGATTTTCCGGCTCAGAGAACTCTATTCTGTGACCTTCCTGTTCAAAGTCTAACTGGTCAAGACGACTGAAAAACACCGCATCCAGATAAACATTCAGTAGATTAAAAAAGTCTTTACGGTTCTGACTGGCAAATGGATATGAGGTCCAGTCACTGCTGGTCATCGCATTCATGAAGGTATTCAGCGAGCGCCTTGTCATCATGAAGAATGGATCACGAACAGGAAAGCGTTCACTACCACATAGAGCTGTATGCTCAAGAATATGTGCCACACCTTTTGAATCTTCAGGTACGGTACGCAGGCCAACCAAAAATACATTTTCACTGTGATCAGACGCGATATGGTAATGGGTAAGTTCCGTTTTCTTGTGTCGATACTCAGAAACCTCTATACCCAGAGAATCGATTTTCTCCGTCCTGACGAAATCAAAAGAGGGATGTGCAGCAATGGCAGCTTCAGTCATGGATCTGGATTTTCCTGTGTCTAGCAGTTGCGTGAAAGAACTCGATTGTAATAACTATTAGATAGGATGACCAACGTTCCCGGAGTTTTAATTCCGCTTATATAGAGACGGCCTGCGGACAACAGTCGCTGAGTGTTTAAATTGTCTTAATTATTCATCTTAGGAGTTAGAAGCCAAAAAACTGGGTACATTCTTAATCTACTGATTTATATAGATATTTATATATTTGTGAATATCCGACAACATTTTTGTGCGATGCACAAAAAAATATTGACAGGTCAATAATTAACCACTATATTTAAGGAAAATGTTGCATCGCACAAAAACTTTAAGACTCTCAGAGGTAATGCCAAATGTACGAAGATCTGATGAAAGACGTTCAGGAAAAAATCCAGCCAGCAATCGATGTTGCAGAAATCAACAAAAAAGCTCTGGAAACCCTTTTTGCTCTTCAGTCTGAATATGTAACAGATTTCGTTGACTCTAGCGTAGCTCAACTGAAAGCGCTGTCTGAAGTTAAAGAGCCTAAAGAAGCCGTTGAACTTCAAGTTAAATTCTTCAAAGACCTTGAAGGTAAAATGACTGAAGTTGCTGAAAAAGAAATGGCTGCACTGAATGATGCAAAAGTTGAAATCTCTGGAATCGTTGAAAAAAGCTTGTCAGAAATCGGCGAAATTCCATACGTTGCTGACTTCAACAAATTCCTGACTGAAACTGCAGAAGCTACTGCAGCGGTTGTTCCAACTGTTGAAGCAGAAGCTCCTAAAGCAGCTGCACCAGCAAAAAAAGCGCCAGCAAAAAAAGCACCGGCTAAACGTAAGCCTGCTGCTAAACCTGCCGCTGCTGCTGAGTAATTCGAATTTCGTATAAGCTTGTATACGATCAAGCTTCTCTACTCTGGCTGGTTTAATCACCAAGCCTTATCCTTTTGCCGGTCTCCCAGACCGGCTTTTTTATGCCTGTTGTAACCTTAACATCTCATATAATCAGATTGGTTGTAACTTGGCCAGAGATGGCAACGGGCCTTCCAATCCCATAGCAAACTGCATTACTTTATTCTGAGCAGGTTTAAATTTACCCGCCAGGCCTAATCCAATGTTACGAACCAGCTTGAGTGGGAGGTTTTCGTTACTAAATACACGATAAAAAGCATCCATAGTCTGCATCATCACCAGATTATGCATACGTCTCTGTTTTTCGTAATCCTTAAGAACAGATAGAGAAACATAATCCCGCCCTTCTCTTTCCGCCGATAAAATCACTTCAGCTAAAGCAGCTGCATCGAGTAGACCTATATTCACACCCTGCCCCGCTAGAGGATGGATCATATGAGCAGAATCACCGGCTAATGCAACGCCTTCGGCAACATAATTTTGTGCATGCTGCCTCCTCAACGGGAACGACCCCCGCGTCAGTAAGCTCTCAATATTACCCAGACATTCCGGGAATGTTTCTACCAACTCATGCATGAAAGTATCATCATCCAAGGACATCAATCGATTAACGTTATCAGGAGTGTTGTACCAAACTAGTGATGCGTTATTGCCACACAGCGGCAAGAAAGCCAAAGGCCCTGTCGGTGTAAATTGCTGCCAGGTAATATCCTGTTGTGGATATGCGGTGGTGACTGAGGCGACCAGTGCATGTTGCTCATAATCCCATTTATGAACCCCGATACCCGCTGCTTGCCTGACCTTGGACTCGCCACCGTCTGCTGCAATCAGCAATCGGGCAATTACCTCTTTGCCGTCATCCAATTTCAGAATGCTACTGCCGGGAGAATAGTCGATATCGGTGATATTAGCCGGGCAAATCAAATCAATATTATCGAAGGCCTTTAACCTTTCCAGCAGAGATAACTGTACAATTCTGTTTTCAATGATATGCCCAAGATATTCATGGCCTATATTATCGGAATCAAATTCAGTTACCGCTCGCTCTTCGCTGGATTCCCAAACCTTCATTCGGCGGTAAGGACAACTCCTTCGACTTTGAATTCCTTCCCAGGCACCAACCATTTGTAGAATATTCTGAGAAGCAACACTAATAGCAGATACACGCAGATCATTAGGTTGATCCGGTTCAAACTCTGCTGGATAACTATTTTCCAGAACAGCAACAGAGAGCTGACTGCCCCCCAAAGCGCAAGCAATAGCGGCACCAACCATGCCACCACCGACAATCACAATATCGTAGCGAGTATTCATCTTTAATTTCTTAAGGCTAATCTCAAAGTAGTCAGTATACCTAAAGGCTATTTAGAGTTCTTGAGAAAGATCAATGCCGCGATTGACTCCGAATTATTTAAGAAACTGGTTAAACAAATCAAATGGCTCATAGGAAACCTATGTAGCTGATTTCAGATTTGCTAAGAATCCACAATCTGTCTAAATAAACAAAATCTTCTCCTGAAAGTATTAAATTTTTCAACTTTATTGAGTCAGATGGGTCTGGTGATGCTTTTACTTAATACTTTTAGCAACAAGATAACCTATGCATCGGAGATGTTATGAATAAGTTCGAACTTGATCAGCTTGAGACGCAGGTCACTCAGGACCTTAAAGAAGGCGACATTATTTTTATTTCAATTAACAGCCCTTTATACAGACAAGTTGCACAAGGGTCTGGTAGTTGGACTTCCCATGTAGGTTTCGTTATCAAAGAAGAGGAACAATGGTTTGTTCTTGAAAGCGCGGTTCCTACCGTAAAGCGCTGTCCGCTTCGAAAGTTTCTGGTAAGGACGATGAATTCACAGGTATGCATCAAACGCCTGAATCAATCACTGTCGCCAGCACAAATTCAACAGCTTAAACAGACAGCGGCAAAACGCATGGGACATTTTTATCACCTTGGTTTTAATTTCGATTCCAATCGACAGTTTTGTTCAAAATTTGTCTATCTAACTTTCAAAGAAGCTTTAGGTGTTGAGATTGGCAAAGTTCAGACCTTTGAACAACTACTCAACGAAAACCCGCAGGCAAGTGTGAATTTCTGGCGTTGTTGGTATTTCGGATTTATCCCATGGAAGCGAAGAACAATTACCCCAACAAGCCAATTAACAGACCCAAAGCTAACTAAGGTGTTCTCGACGGTCGAGGCAAAGCCAATAAAACATGATGAGGAAATAACAGCCGCTGCATGAACCAAAAAAAACCACCCGAAGGTGGTTTTTTTTATTTAAAGCTTTTCAATCTCGGCTTTACTCCGAAGTTGATTAAGATGGGCCTGATAATCATTTTGACCTTGGCGATTGCCCAGAACCATTTTCATCATCTGTTGTTCTTCTGCAGCCAATTGCGGTGTTTCAGCAATGACTTTATCCAATGCAATAATTGCCATGCTGCCGTCTAACAGACTCACAGTCTCAAAGCTTGAGCCTGATTCTGGTTTTGGCATTTTAAATGCGGCTTCGATAATTTCTTTTGGCGTTGTAGCCGAACGGCGTGCTAAAGCTTCTACACTGACGACCTCTGCTCCTGCGCTCACAGAGTCAAGAGTTGCACCCTGTTTCAATTCACTAAGAGCTTCGGAAGCAACTGTAGCCAACTGATCAACCACAGAAGATTCCAGTAAAATTGCCTTGATCTCTTCCGCTACCTCATCACGAGTTTTTTCTCTTGGTAACTCGTGATTAACAACACGCAGTACCAGTGAACGACCAGAATCAAGTTCTACCGGCGTGCTATTCAAACCTTCGTTAATCAACTCAGCGTCGAAGGCAACAGCCAAAACCTTAGGATTAGAAGTTACAAAATCTTCATTTCCAGAGCGGCTGAAGAGACCCGTTTTCTGAATTTCCATCCCCAGTACTTCAGAAGGTTCTGCCAGGTCACCGGAAGAAAAAGAGATATCAGCCAGTTGCTCAAGCTGAACAACATATTCTTCTTCAGACTTCTGCTTAAGAATATCCGCACGTAACTCTTCTTTAACTTCTGCAAAAGAAGGAACTTTGCTATCAACGATATCGATCAGTTTGATCAGGTGGTATCCGAACTCAGTCTTAACCGGAGCCGAGACCGCTCCTTTCTCAAGAGCATCAAGAGTATCTTCAAACTCTGGTGAGAACACACCTTTTTCGTTAACGCCTAAATCACCACCCATCTCAGCAGACAATGGATCATTGGATTCGGCCTGAGCCAAAGCTTCAAAGCTATCACCTGCGGCTATTTTTGCAGCAATTTCTTCGATTTTAGATTTTGCAGCTGCATCATCCTGCTCTTCGCTGACTTCAATCAGAATATGTGCAGCATGTCTCTGTTCCTGAGCTTGATAGTTATCAGCCATTGTCTGGTAGGCTGTTTCAAGTTCATCGACAGTCACTTCAATATTTTTTTCCAGCTCAACACGGTCCAGTAAAAGGTATTCAATTGCTACCTGCTCTTCCGTCATGAATTGATTACTGTTGTTCTGGTAGTAATCGTCAAGTTCCTGATCAGAAACTGTAATGCTGTTACGAACAGGTGCTGCATCGATAGTGAAATAACGGATATCACGTTTCTGACTATCCAGACTGGCAACCGCCTGGAGTTCATTAGTAAGCGTGAACGCTGACAGCATATAAGCGATACGCTCCTGCTCAGCAAGTTTCTCTTTACGTATCAGATTACGGAATGACAGAGGAGTCATGCCGGCATTACGTAGAGTAATTTCAAACTGATCACGGCTGAATTTGCCGTCTTGCTGGAATTCTTTAGTAGCCAGAATCATCTGATCAATCATATAGTCAGAAAAAACCAGTCCCTGCTCTTCTGCTGATTGAACCAGAATGTGTTGTTCAATCAGGCTATCTATAACCATGTTGCTGATCAGATTATCATCCAATAATGATGGGTCTGCATTGTCCCCCATCTGATTCAGCATCTGTCTGCGCTGAAGTTGAACCGCCTGGTGCAACTCCTGCTGAGAAATTTCTGTGCCATTGACTGTCGCCGGTGCATTACTGCTGGCCGTTAAACTTACAAGCGATTCAACACCAAATAATGCAAAGGTAATTGCAATCAAACCAACAATGATTTTAGCGACGATACCTTGTGAGTTATCACGAATGGACTGTAGCATTATGCCTCTTGACCCCTGGCCTTTTTTACACACAAAAAAGGCGCATTCTCCTAAGAATGCGCCTTTACATAACTTCGAAGTCTTTTACCTGTAATTGGAGCAAATACTTCTTAATTTGGCGGAACGGACGGGACTCGAACCCGCGACCCCCTGCGTGACAGGCAGGTATTCTAACCAACTGAACTACCGCTCCATGCGGGACTCGAACCCGTGACTGCCTTTCCCCCTATAGACAGTCGGGTAGTTCAAAGAACTACCACTCCCGTAAAGCAAGATCGTGACGCGATCAGATCTTACTTGTTTACTGCGTCTTTCAGAGCCTTACCAGGCTTGAATGTAGGCAGTGTTGCAGCGGCAATCTCAATTGGTTTGCCTGTCTGCGGGTTACGACCTGTACGAGCTGCACGCTCTTTTACAGAAAATGTACCGAAACCTACAAGTGCCACAGAATCTCCATTCTGTAGAGCACCAGTTACCGCTTCCAGAGTAGCATCAAGCGCGCGACCTGCGGCTGCTTTAGGAATGTCGGCTGAAGCTGCGATAGCGTCAATCAGTTCAGACTTATTCACGTTGTTCCCCTTTAATAGATCATTATTTTTGAAATTATTAAGTTGTTCCGTTATCCATGCCCAGCAAGATGGTCAGGCATTTATACCAAGTGGTAGAAAGGGGTGTCAAGACAACATCAACACCTTTCTACCCCTGATGAATTCTAATGTGGCTTTATTTGCTCTTGCTCAGTTTTTGAGGCTTTTTCTTTTGATGACACAACCTCTTCACCGTCTTTCTCCAGTGGCTTTGGTGGATACTTGAGTGCGATGTCCAACACCTCATCTATCCATTTAACCGCCTTAATATCGAGATCTGCTTTGATATTGTCTGGAATTTCTTTTAAATCACGCTCATTTTCCTGAGGGATAATTACCGTTTTAATGCCACCACGGTGCGCTGCAAGCAGTTTTTCTTTCAACCCACCGATGGGTAAAACTTGTCCGCGAAGGGTAATTTCACCGGTCATTGCGACATCTGCTTTTACAGGAATACTCGTAAGAACTGATACTAAAGCAGTACACATACCAATACCCGCACTCGGCCCATCTTTAGGTGTCGCGCCTTCAGGTACGTGAATATGAATATCCTGCTTCTCATGAAAGTTATTAGGGATACCCAAAGCTTCTGAACGATTTCGAACGACTGTAAGCGCCGCCTGGATTGATTCTTTCATCACATCGCCAAGACTACCTGTTGTAACCTGACGTCCTTTACCCGGCACTACAGCAGTCTCAATACTGAGAATATCGCCGCCTACCTGAGTCCAGGCAAGACCTGTTACCAGACCGACCTGATCCTGTTCTTCCGCAATTCCGAAGTTATGTTTGCGTACTCCGCTGTAATGCTCCAACTTCGTCTCATCAATAACCACTGGCTTATCGATATCAGCTTGCAGGGCAAGTTCTTTCACCACTTTACGGCACAGTTTAGCAATCTCTCTTTCCAGACCACGAACACCAGCTTCACGGGTGTAATAACGCACTAGGCCGATAATTGCATCATCGGTAATTGTAACTTCGTCTTTCTTCAGTCCATTATTTTTGAACTGTTTTTCAACCAGATAGTTACGCGCGATGTTCAGTTTTTCGTCTTCGGTATAACCTGGAATACGGATAATTTCCATACGATCCAGAAGTGGACCAGGAATATTCATTGAGTTTGAAGTACAAACAAACATTACATCTGAAAGGTCATAATCCACTTCCAAATAATGATCGTTGAAACTATTGTTCTGTTCCGGGTCAAGCACTTCAAGGAGTGCTGAAGCAGGATCCCCGCGCTGATCCATGCCCATTTTGTCAATTTCATCCAACAGAAACAGAGGGTTTTTCACGCCAGCTTTAGCCATTTTTTGCAGCAGTTTGCCCGGCATAGAACCAATGTAAGTTCGGCGATGACCGCGAATTTCCGCTTCGTCACGTACCCCACCTAAAGCCATACGGACATATTCTCGATTGGTAGCACGAGCGATAGAGCGCCCCAGTGAAGTTTTACCTACACCTGGAGGACCGACTAAACAAAGAATAGGACCTTTAAGTTTCTTAACTCGTTTCTGGACAGCCAGATACTCAAGGATACGGTCTTTAACCTCTTCCAGACCAAAATGGTCCTGATTCAAGACTTTTTCAGCACGTTTCATATCATGACGTACTTTAGAGCGTTTAGACCAGGGGATCTGCAGCATCCAGTCGATGTAACCACGCACAACAGTTGCTTCAGCTGACATTGGTGACATCATCTTAAGCTTGTTGTATTCAGCCATGGTTTTATCGAACGCTTCCTGAGGCATTTTCGCATCAGCAATACGTTTTTTCAGCTCATCCATATCATTGGTGCCGGACTCATCCAGATCACCCAACTCTTTTTGGATCGCTTTCATCTGTTCGTTGAGATAATACTCACGCTGGCTCTTTTCCATCTGCTTTTTAACCCGGCCACGGATACGTTTTTCAACTTCGACCAGGTCAATTTCAGACTCCATAAGAGCCATCAGATGTTCAAGACGCTCTTTGTTACTAAGCATCTCCAAAATCTGTTGTTTCTCTTCAAGCTTGAGTGACATGTGGGCTGCAATTGTATCTGCCAGGCGACCCACATCATCGATATTCTGTAGTGAGGAAAGGACTTCAGATGGTATTTTTTTATTTACCTGAACGAAGCGTTCAAACTGTTCCAGAACCGTTCTCTTATACAATTCATTTTCGGCATCAGTCAGTTCCTCTATCAGTAAAACTGACGCTTCAGCCGTGAAGAAACCATCCTCTTCACTCAGGTCATGAATCGTTGCTCTGTAGTCCCCTTCAACCAGCACCTTAACAGTACCATCTGGGAGTTTGAGCATCTGCAAAACGCTGGCAACTGTACCTACTGCAAACAGATCATCAGCATTGGGTTCATCATCAGAAGCATTCTTTTGTGCGACAAGCAAAATCTCTTTGTCGCCAGACATTGCGGCTTCAAGCGCCTCAATAGATTTCTCTCTACCCACAAACAAAGGGATAACCATATGCGGGTAAACCACCACATCCCTGAGCGGTAAAACTGGCAGCTCAAATTTCTGAATTTGAGATTCGTCATATTGAGTCATGATGCATAAGCCTCGTAAAGCAGATCCGCGGTGTCCTGCGGGAAAATATTAAAAACGCGATTCTGATTACATGGGGATGAATAAATCAATTGCAACCAATAGCTTGAAAGAAAAGCCACGTTTCTGAGGAATGAAATATCCGCGTACTTTTAGCTTATAGCAGTATCTGGAAATTCAGACAATCGAAAAGGGGGATTCTCCCCCTCTTTTTCAAATAAAACTATTTAAAGTACGCGTTTTCCCTAACGGTATGATCGGTGACATCCTTAACGCCAGCCAGCCCCTGAACTTTTTCGACCAGAGTTGCTTCAACGCCATCTTTCAGAGTCATATCTACCGCGCTGCAACCCTGACAACCACCACCAAACTGCAATACGGCTACATAGCCTTCATCTTCTTCTACCAACTCAACCAGTTTAACTTCACCACCGTGCGAAGCCAGGCCAGGGTTAATCTCAGAATAAAGGATGTAATTAATCTGCTCATCCATAGGACTGTCAGCAGAAACCTTTGGTACTTTAGAATTTGGCGCTTTAATTGTGAGCTGGCCACCCATGCGGTCTTTGGCAAAATCCACATGAGCTTCTTCAAGATATGGCACGCTGTTCTTTTCTATATAAAAGCGAAGCTTAGTAAGTGTAAGGATGACATCATCCTCAATTACTTCGTCCGGACGGCAATATGCAAGGCAGGTTTCCGCATAGGAAGTTCCCGGCTGGGTCACAAACATGCGAACAGCCATACCCTCCACGTCCTGTTTTTCTAATAGTTCTAATAAATAATCTTCTGCTGTTTCTGTAACAGTAATGTTCATACGATGCCCTGTATGCAAACTCGTTCTTGAGGCTATAGGATACACTCGTTCAAATCCCGAGTAAATTGCTCAGTTATTAAACAATGACAATTGATCTGGATCTTTAATTCAGGGCTATAAATTTCCAAACTCACAAACTAAACCTACACCTTTTCCTTACTCACCAAGATATCAAAGTTCTGATAGAATCCGCGTTCAATTTTTCTGAGCGATCCCAATGCCGTTACTGCACAGATACAGAACTATTTTTGCCTTAGGTCTGCCAATTATAGGTGGCATGCTATCGCAAAGTGTTCTTAATCTGATAGATGCAGCATTAGTGGGACAGCTGGGTGAAGCCTCTCTTGCTGGTGTAGGAGTGGGCAGTTATGCCAATTTTGTTGCTATCAGCCTGATTTTAGGCCTTTCTTCAGCGGTTCAGACTCTGGTTGCTCGGAGACAGGGTGAAGGGCTCAGTAGCCATAGCCTACAACCGGTTACCCTCGGTATTGGAATTGCTTTCATTTTCGCGTTGCCGATCAGCTGTATATTTATCCTCTTTTCTGATGCCATTGTCGCAACAATGACCAGTAATGACTCGGTTCAAAACATCGCCGCAGGGTATTTTGATTACCGTACCGCAGCGATGCTCGCCATTGCACTTAATCTTTCTTTTAGAGGTTGGTGGAATGGCACACAAAGACCAGCAACCTATTTTAAGGTTTTGCTCTTTACTCACCTACTGAATATCGTCGTCAGCTACTGTTTGATCTTCGGCCATCTGGGTTTACCTCGCTTGGGAGCTCCAGGTGCCGGTCTGGGTACAGCCATTGCCCTTTTTGCCGGTGCATTTCTGAATGGCTGGCTGGTTTACAATGATGCCCAGGGCAAAGATCTACATCTGTGGAATATCAAACAACTCCCGCTAAACGGTTTGCTGCGCCTGGCCGTACCCAATTCTTTACAGCAGGTTTTGTTTTCACTCGCCATATGTGTGCTGATGTGGATTATCAGCCAGATAGGTACCGCCGATCAGGCCGTAGCCCATGTGCTTATCAACCTTTCATTATTCTTAATACTGCCAGCCGTTGGCTTTGGTGTTGCTTCTACCACTCTGGTAAGCCATGCACTAGGAGAAAGAAAACCCGAGGTTGCATCACAGTATGGTTGGGATGTGATTGCTGTAGCGATGTTCTCAATTTCAATACTGAGTATTCCTTTGCTGATTACGCCGGATCTTATTCTGAGTATTTTCCTGCAATCTGAACAGTTAATTGCCAGTGCCATTCTTCCTCTGCAACTAACGGCCATAGCTATTATTCTGGATGCTGCAGCCATTGTGTTAGCACAATCTTTACTGGGTGTTGGTGACAGCCGCAATGTGTTAATCATTACCGGTACCAGCCAGTGGTTATTTTATCTCCCTCTAGCTTGGTTTATTGGTTCCTATCTGGGTTTTGGCATACTCGGTATTTGGATCGTTCAACTGATCCATCGCACTCTTTCTTCAATAGTTTTTATTACCATTTGGAAGCAAAGAAGCTGGTTACGATTAGAAATCTGATATCCCTTCTAGAATGACGATGATCTTCTTGGTATTTTGTAATGAGTATAAATACTGGGAACAGGTCACTTGGAACAATCTCTGGTTTTCTCTTTTTTTCTTATATTTACTGGTGCAGCCGCCTTTGCTTCAGTAGCTCTGTACACCCGGCAACCGCTGTTGGTGGCATATATTGTTCTGGGTGCAATTCTTGGACCTTACGGTATGAGCATGGTGTCAGATACCGAGTTGCTTTCTGATATATCACATATCGGAATCATATTTCTGCTCTTCCTACTTGGGCTTGATATGCAACCGTCCCACCTATTGCATATGCTGAAAAAAGCCACTTTAGTAGCCATAGTCAGCTCGATTTTGTTCTTTATGATTGGTTATGCCGTGGGTTATCTGTTCGGCTACACTCAAACAGAAAACATGATCATCGGCATCGCTGTCATGTTCTCCAGTACGATTATTGGCATCAAGCTTCTGCCTACTACAGTGCTCCACCACCGCCATACCGGCGAACTGGTTGTGGGTTTGTTACTTTTGCAGGATATAATTGCAATTCTGGTACTTCTATTCTTGTACAGTGGTGCAAATCAGACAGGTACAAGTAGTGATGCGATGGTACAGTTTGCTACTACGTTTGTAGCTCTACCGTTGATCATTGGCGGTGCTTTTGTCTTTGTTAAATATGTCCTTCTGAAACTAATTCAGAAATTTGATCGTTTCCACGAGTATATTTTTCTGTTGGCCATTGGCTGGTGCCTCGGCCTTGCTGAGATAGCCAGTCTTGCAGGATTGTCTGCTGAAATCGGTGCGTTTGTGGCCGGAGTATCTGTCGCTACCAGCCCCATATCTCAGTACATTGCAACCAGCTTAAAACCCCTCAGGGATTTTTTCCTAATCCTGTTTTTCTTCTCAATTGGAGCAAGCTTCAATTTATCGCTCGTAGGTTTAATCGCAGTTCCGGCAATCATTCTTGCACTTCTCGTACTGGGCCTAAAACCTGTTATTTTCCGTTTCTTACTCAGCAGAATCAGCGAATCACCGCAGTTAGGCTGGGAGGTAGGGTTCAGACTTGGGCAAATCAGTGAATTCTCTCTGCTCATTGCCTATATTGCCGCGGGCGCAGCAATGATTGGTGAGGAAGCATCGCATGTGATCCAGGCTACAGCTATCCTCACCTTCTTGTTATCCAGCTATGTGGTGATCTTTAATTTCCCATCACCTATTGCTGTATCAGACAAGCTCCGTAGAGATTAGTTAACCAAACGCATCGATCTTTCTAGAATTCCAGAGTTGCTCAGCTTTGTTGAGTAACTCCTGGTTATCGCCAGTATCTCCCATCAGCCTGAGAGTGACTGCCAGCGTAGAAACTATCGCCTGGTAACCATACTCATGATGAGTCTCCCCCTGCCACAATTTTAACAATGCTTCAGGAGGTAGCTCATCTTCCTTAACAAACCGTTTCTCGACTACTCGAGGCCACTCATATTCGGAAAGCTCACCATCAATGACCCATTGCAGCATACACTCTGAATCCGGTCTGATTTCAGCTTCACCACCGTCACCTTTCATTGTCAGGTTTCTCTGTATACCTAACAATTTAGCTGCTTTCTGATGCATTGGCCCATAAGGGGGATGGAACACCCCATCGATGCTTGCAGGTGCATGTGCCGGATTAAGCATACGGCAGAGCGTATGCACCGGTGAGCGCAATCCCAGAATCGGGCGCAACTGAATAATCTCACCTAAAGGTGGGCAGAAGTGATCAACGGACATGTATGCAAATCCACAGCGTTGAAGCTCATCGGCAGTTTGCTGCCATGATGCTGCCGCCTGCAAACCAAACATCTCGAGCATATCTTCAACATAAATACGTCCAGGAGTGTGGCCCCGGGAGCCATGCATGAAGATTTTATAACCATGGGAAGCCAGACACAGAGCGACTAACAGATACCAGGTATGTCTGCGCTTTTTCCCTGCATAAGTAGACCAGTCGAGATCAACATGGAGCTTCAGGTCCGAGTCATAACGCTGCCTGACCGCATCCGCAAAACCTGCCAGTTCTTCGGGAGCTTCCTCTTTCACACGTAATAACATCAGGAAGGCACCCAATTGCTCAGGCCTCACTTTGTCATCCAATATCATGCCCATGGCGGTTTCAGCTTCTTCCCGTGTAAGAGACCGGGTGCCACTTTTACCTTTACCCAGGATTCGAACAAAAGGGGCAAAATCGTGCTCTTTAATCATCTGATGCTATTACCTTCGCTGTTACTATAGGGCGCTAAACCCTACCTAAATTCCTATGCCTACAGTTTAATGAATTCACACGCTCTACAGCTACTTATAATTAAAAATTCCAGCAAGAAAGGGTCTGTTTTCTGCTAAACTCGCACCACTAATTTAATGGTGTAGCGATGAAAAGAAAAAGCAGCCTGTTTTCGCAAAGGCCTAAAGCCAAGTCCGCAAAGAAAAGCTCCAAGGATTATCCAGACTCAATATCAATTGACAGGTTAAGCCATGAGGGGCGTGGAATCGCTAAGGTCGATGGTAAAACCCTTTTTATTGAAGGGGCCTTACCAGGAGAAAAGGTTAGCTTTTCCATCACCCAGCAGCATCGTCGTTACGATGAAGCAATCTGCACTGAGATATTAATCGCCTCACCCGACAGGGTAGAACCTCAGTGTGGACATTATGGTCAGTGCGGTGGCTGCGACCTTCAACACCTGAATCATGATCGTCAGATTGAGACCAAACAACTTCTTGTTCTTGATCAACTTAAACGACTGGGCGGTGTGGAACCTGAAAGCATTACCGAACCTCTCACCAGCCCTGCCTGGCTATATCGCCGCAGCTGCCGGATTGGTATCAACCAATTATCTCGCGATGGCAGCGCTATTGTTGGATTTCGTCGACGCGGAAGTAATAAGCTAACAGCAATACAACATTGCCCGGTTCTGGCGGAGCCATTAAACAATATCATAAGTGAATTACCCTCTATTCTGGAGAGGGAAGATAACTTCAAAACGATTACCCATGCGGAATTAAGCCTTGCAGACAATCAAGGTGCATTGACCATCCGTATAAAAAAAACAATAAGTGAAGAGCTGCAGCAATCCCTGAAGCTATTGGCAGAAAAGCACAACTTCAGTCTTTTTCTGGATAATGGCAGTTCACTCGAATGCTGTTCAGATAATCCGGAATTAAGTTACAACGTTGCCTGTACGAATACGGATATTCGGTTCGAACCCGGTGACTTTATTCAGGTAAACGCAGTCGTCAATGAGAAGATGATTGAGCGTTCCATTGAGTGGCTTAATTTGGACGCTAATGACCGTGTATTGGATCTGTTTTGCGGCATTGGTAACTTTACTTTACCAGTAGCTCAATATGTTGAGTCTATAGTCGGCGTGGAGGGTGTTGAAGAGATGGTTTCAAGAGCCACCCTGAATGCAGAAAAGAATCAGCTTAAGAATTGTCAGTTTTATCGCGCGGATCTCAGTAAGGATCTTACGGCCCTGCCCTGGTATAAACAGGGTTTCAACAAAATTATTCTGGACCCACCTCGCACTGGGGCATTGGAAATCATCAAGCAGTTTGATCTCCACCAGCCAGAGATGATTCTGTATATTTCATGTAACCCTGCTGCTCTCGCTCGTGATGCCGCAGAATTAGTAAAACAAGGTTACAAAGCAGAACGTTTCTGTGTAATGGACATGTTTCCCCACACCTCCCATGTCGAATCAATGATGCTGTTTGTTAAATAAGATGCCTGAAATTATTTATTCAGATGACTCACTGGTCATCATCAACAAACCCGCTGATATGTTATCGGTTCCGGGTAAAGGTCCGGAGAAACAAGACTGTGTATGGAGAAGAGTTCAACAACAGCTTCCAACTGCACGCATTGTGCACCGTCTTGATTACGCTACTTCTGGATTAATGGTTTTAGCACTCAATCTGGAAACTCAACGGGCATTAAGTATCGCCTTCCAAAACCGTGATACCAGCAAACGATATCAGGCAATTGTTGCGGGTGAGCTAACAGAAAACAAAGGCAGTGTTGAGCTTCCTTTGCGCTGCGACTGGGAAAACCGCCCCTTACAAATTGTCGACTTCGAACAAGGCAAAGCCGCACTCACCCACTGGCGTAAAATTGAAACAATGGCTCTTGGAACCCGGCTAGAACTGACTCCGATTACAGGCAGGTCTCATCAACTCAGAGTACATATGCAGTCTATGGGTCATCCTATCATTGGGGATCGGTTTTATGCTGAACCTGAACAAGTTGCAGCGTCAGACCGATTACTGCTGCATGCCGAGCATCTTGGGTTTCCTCACCCGGCGACAACCGAGTGGGTTGATTTTTATGCGCCCTGTCCCTTCTGATTACCCAATCAAACCGTTCTTATTAACTTTCCAGCCCGGAATTCAGAGATATTTTCTGCCGTCTGCTCAATAATTCTCTGACGAGCCTCAACACTACCCCAGGCAATATGTGGGGTTACGATCAAATTCGGAATAGTAGGATCTAACAAGACATTCCCATCTTTGGGTGGCTCATTTGTAAGAACATCCGTTGCAGCCCCTGCGATTTCGCCCTCCCTAAGTGCCTTTGCAAGATCCGCCTCATTCACTATCCCACCTCTGGCTGCATTGATAAGAAAGGCATGAGGTTTCATTTTTTGGAAGGTTTCAAAGGTAAACAAATCCGATGTTTCATTGGTCAATGGACAGTGAAGACTGATTACATCCGCTTGTTGGATAAATTCATCAAAGGGCAAACGCTCCGGAGAAGCCTCACCACCAATACGCTGACACATCAGTACGTTCATTCCAAATGACTCGGCAATCCTCGCTACACCTTGTCCCAGATTACCATAACCGATAATACCGAGATTACGCTCACTGAGTTCAGTAATCGGATAATCCAAAAAACAAAACTGCCCCGACTTTTGCCAACGACCGTTTTGCACATCATTGTGATACGCCAAAAGATTAGTATGCAGCATCAGAATTAATGACCACACATGCTGCACAACTGAGTTCACCCCATACGCCACACAATTTGAAACGGGGATTCCTGCTTCTTTAGCCGCTGCCTTATCAACCACGTTGGTACCTGTAGCGACAACACAGATGTATTTAAGTTTGTCAGCACCAAGAATACTCTCTCTGCTTAGGGGTGTTTTATTGGTAATGACAATATCAAAGCCGGAAATGCGCTCAGAAACCTGTTCTCGTGGCGTCAGGTTGTAGGTGACAAGTTCATCAAGTTGATCTCTGATAGGATTCAGACAAAAGGATTCAAGTCCTTCAAGGTCCAGTATCACTGCTCGCATTAGCTTGGCTCCATAACAAAAAAGGGCCTTTCGGCCCTTTTGTATTTTGAATAATTATTACGTAGTTGGCAGGTGTTCTTTAATTTCCCAAAGAATTTCTTCCGCTACAATCGCAGGCGCAGAAGCTCCTTCATTGGTTAATACACTGAGGAAAACACCTAAACGAGTACGGATCAGCTTCAACTGATACTGACCAGTGTGCTCAAATTTACCCGTGTTGGCATTGAAGATACCTTCACTATCGCCACCAAAGACATAAATTGGCTTACCACCAAACCAGATTTTATAACCTTTGGTGTTCGCTTTATCAGTGGCGTCACTCAGATCACCATCGGCATCACTACCTTTCAGAGCAAATTTCTCAGCTGTTTTGCCAGAAGTATAGCTAATACCACCTGTATCCCCTTCAGCAAAGCCTAAGGCTTCGGAGATGGCGCTAGTATCAAGCTTTATATCACCACGATCAGAGTGCAGCCATTCGAAGAAACCCATCTCTTCAACATCTTCAAACGGTGTTGATGTTGTGTAGGTCATATAAAAATAGCCTGTGGACTGAGCACGAGTACCCACATCCATATCCGCACGATCTAATGCATTACTGACTTCTGCCCAGGCGGTATCAACATCGGTATCCAGTTTTAACACTGGGTTGCCACGAGAATCCCGACCAAGCTGGGTACCTGAACGTTGCTTATCCTTGAAGGCCAATAGGGTTTGAGCATCGCGCTCACCTGTTGCTTTACCCAGATAACGCAACATCTCAAACATCATGTCTGATTTGTAACTTACATCACGGGCCTGAGTTCCCCAATTGATCTGGGATACTTCTTCGTCAGCTGCAAGCCTTACGTGCTTCATCGCGATGGAGGTTCTGCCACTGTCGCCATCAACAGGGCGTAGACTCACCTGCAGTTTATCCTTGGTAGCACCAGGGATATCCTGGAACGTCAGACGTTTAACCCAGGTATCAATGAAACTGAATTCTTTGGCCTCTTGTACAATCCACTGAGTTTCCATTTTAGCGGTCTGCGGATCGGACTTGCTCAGGTCAATGCCATTAAACTGCCAGAACTCCTGCAACTTGACCCAGACACTTGCAATGCCTTCATCAACAACAATAAGCTTTTCACCGTTCTGGCGTTTCAGGCTGACTGATTCACTACCCGCTTCAGCGTAGAAAAACTCAGGCCTTGGAACAACAAACTCACCTGTGCGTGCCGTTGCTACCTGCCCCACTTCTGGAACAGTAAGACTATCCTGGGTCTTTTTAGCATTCAGGTGCTCAGGGATTTTTAAGCGTTCACTTTTTTCAGCCAGTTCATAATCCTGACTTCTGTCCCTGATAACCCCCTTTTCACCATAAATAGGGTTGTCATCAAGGACACTACAACCGGATACTAATAGCCCAGCCAAAACCGGTAGACAAAAAACTTTTTTCATTATTAAAGGTCGCTTAGATCAATTCACAGCTTTTCATGGCTTCACGTACAGTCGCATGATATTCATCTGCCAACACTGTAAGTGGAAGGCGAATACCATAACCCATCCAGCCCATCTCTGCCATTGCCCATTTAACGGGAATTGGATTGGCTTCTACAAACATGCTGTTGTGTAACTGCATCAGGCTTTGGTTCAGATTACGGGCTTTGTCCGCTTCACCATTCATAGCCAAGGAGCAAAGCTCAGCCATCTGAGCCGGTGCAATATTGGCAGTTACCGAAATATTACCGTGACCGCCAGCCAGCATAAGCTCAACAGCCGTTTCATCATCACCAGAATAAATAGCAAAACCCTCAGGGGCTTTAGCAATTAATTCTTTCGCACGCTCGATATCACCAGTAGCTTCTTTAATACCCACAATATTTGGGACTTCAGCGAGTCTCAAAGCCGTTTCTGGTTGCATGTCACAGGCGGTACGCCCAGGTACGTTATAAAGAATCTGTGGAATATCAACAGCTTCAGCTATCGCTTTATAGTGTTGATATAAACCTTCCTGAGTAGGCTTATTGTAGTAAGGCGTTACCAGCAGGCAGGCATCTGCGCCAACTGATTTCGCTTCAGCAGTCAGCTCAATAGCTTCCGTAGTAGAATTTGCGCCCGTTCCTGCAATAACTGGAATCTTACCCGCCACTTTTTCGACAACACGTTTGATGACCTGACAATGTTCCTCACAGTTAAGTGTCGCAGATTCACCAGTAGTGCCCACAGCGACAATAGAATCCGTGCCCTTATCCAGATGCATCTCTACCAGTTTGTCGAGGTTTTCCCAATCGACTTCGCCGTTAGAATGCATTGGTGTAACAAGAGCAACGCTGCTGCCAGTAATCATCTTTTTCTCCGTGAAGATATGTATAAGGTTTCAATCTTTATTGAACTGAAAACCCGGGTAAAACATCAATATCAGCCTAAACAAGCTGACCTTATAATCTGAACGATATCTGGTATCGTATAAAGGGATCTTATTCTATACGATTTTCCACTTTGTTGAGTAGCTTCATCACTAAGGATTTACTATGAGCAGCGTATCAATTGACAAAAAAGTGCCTTCTTTTACAGCTCAGGCCACCAGTGAACTCACAGTTTCATCTAAAGAGCTGGCTGGAAAAAATGTTGTAATCTATTTTTACCCTAAAGACAGCACCCCTGGTTGCACAACAGAAGGGCAGAATTTTCGCGATTCCACCTCTGAATTTGAAGCAGCAAATACTGTTATTTTTGGTGTATCCAGAGATAGCCTGCGTGCTCATGAAAACTTCAAAGCTAAACAATCATTTCCGTTTGAGCTGATCAGTGATCCCGAAGAAGAACTTTGTAAGCTTTTTGATGTTATTAAATTGAAGAAAAACTATGGCCGCGAATATATGGGTATTGAGCGCTCTACTTTTTTGATTGATGCAGAAGGCATCTTAAGAAAAGAATGGCGCGGAGTTAAGGTTAAAGGCCACGTTGAAGAAGTACTGGAAGCTGCTCAAACTCTGTAACTTTTATAGAGAGCAGCTATACGCTGCTCTCTTCCTGTACGACCTGCTTAGCTTTCGGCCATGCACTGACTATAGCCTTAAACAAGGTAGCAAGTGGTATCGCGAAGAAAACACCCCAGAACCCCCAAATCCCACCAAATACCAAAACCGCCACAATGATTGCCACCGGGTGTAAGTTTACAGCTTCAGAAAACAACAATGGCACGAGCACATTGCCATCCAATGCCTGAATAATCGCATAAGCTATCATCAGGTACATAAACTCATTGCCCCAACCCCATTGGAAAAAACCGATCAAAGCTACTGGCAGAGTGACAAGTGCCGCTCCTATATAGGGAATCAACACAGATAAACCAACCAGAATACCTAATAAAGCGGCATAATTAATGCCCAGAAAGAAAAAGGTAATGTAGGTCACAACACCGACCACAATAATTTCGATAGCCTTACCGCGGATATAATTCGCTATCTGGTCATCCATCTCATTCCAGACCTGACTCATCATATCCCGCTTTTCTGGTAAAAATGATACCCACCAACGTGTAATAGACGCACCATCTTTTAGGAAAAAGAACACTAAAATAGGTACCAGAACCAGATAGATCAAAAGCGCTAACACACTGGTGATTGAATTAAGGGAAAAGGTGACAATCAACTGCCCCATTTTAGACAGCTCAGTTGCAGCAAGATCGATGAGCTCCAGGACACGTTCTTCCGAAATAAACTCTGGATATTGCTGTGGCAACAAAAGGAGTACCGACTGAATTTCTGACATGATGCCCGGCAACTCATTAAACAGGTTAACACTCTGTTTCCAGGCCAAAGGCATTACAATCAGAATCAATGAGGCAAGCCCCCCCACAAATGCCAGGAATACCAAAATAACTGACAGAAGATGAGGAATATTAATCTGCCTTAAACGATTCACCCCACCCTGCATCAAAAAAGCCAGGATGATGCCCGCAAAAACCGGAGCCAGAGCTTTTCCCAGTGTAAGGATAATTACCAATGAACCTGCCAACAGGAAAAACAGCAACAGCGCCTCTTCATCAGAGAAGTAACGATCAATCCACTTGCTGAAAATTTTGCGCATTTCTTTTCCTTACTTAGCCACGCCTGATGAGATAGACATATGGCTCCTGATCAGTGAACGATTGTAATAATTCATGGTCAGACTGCTCTGCGTATGCTTTAAAATCACGAATCGAACCACTGTCTGTTGCGATGACTTTAAGTACCGCTCCAACTTGCATCTTATTTAATGCCTGCTTTGCTTTAAGCAGTGGCAAAGGACAGTTCAGGCCTGAGGCATCAAGCAGATCATCGTAATTATTTTCGGGCATTTACGTAACTTAACTGATTCTTTAATTGCTGTTATTGCTAATGTTCAGCACTATATAACATAACTCTTTGCTTTAGCACGGGCTTTTTCGGAAACATACATGCAACTCACAAGATCTGTCATTTGTATATTGCTAACACTACTTCTCTCTGCACCCATTCTAAGAGCGGAGTCAAAGCTCCCTGACCTCGGGGGTAGTGGGTATAGCATTATTACATTACAACAGGAATACACTCTTGGTAGGGCATGGGCTCGATTACTCCGCGGTCAGGCCCGAATTTATGACGATGCTTTAGTCAGCCAGTATGTGGAAGACCTGACCTGGAGTCTGGTTTCTCATAGTCAGTTACAGGACCGCAGACTTGAGATCGTTGTGCTCGACAACCCTACCGTAAATGCTTTCGCCGCACCGGGTGGCATCATCGGGGTGCATACAGGTTTGATCCTAACTGCTCAATCTGAAGGACAACTGGCATCGGTAATGGCTCATGAACTTGCCCACCTGAGCCAACGTCATTTTGCTGCCCAGCTGGAAGAACAGCGTCGTAACCGACCTTTTTTCCTGGCATCCATGCTCGGCAGCCTTCTGATCGCTGCAGCTGATCCAGAAGCAGGTGTGGCAGCAATCCAGTCATCAATGGCTGCGTCTATTTCATCCAAACTATCTTTCAGCCGCCAGAACGAACGCGAAGCCGATTATATTGGCATGCAAACTTTAACCTCTGCCGGATATTCACCCTTTGCTATGTCGGAGATGTTCAAACGCCTGCAGGAATCCGCCCGATTCAGCCGCGTTCCCCCTGAATTCCTCTTAACTCACCCGGTCACACAAGCCAGAATATCTGACGCTTTAAATCGTGCAGAGCAATTTTCTGGAGTGTCATCCCTAAAGAACACATTTGATTTCAACCTGATTCGTGCCCGGGTTCAGGCCAATTACGCTAAAGACAAAGGCCAGTTACTTAAACGCTATCAAGCCTTCAAAGATGAAGCGATTACTGATGATCTTCTCTACTCTATTGCTTATACCGCCATTAAATTAGGCAAGTTTGAGTTAGCCAGGAATGAAATTAATAGCTTCTCAGATACATTTTCTAACAGATTGAGCGCTCGCTTGTTAAAAGCTGAGCTGGCAACCGCTGAAGAAAACTATGCAGATGCTTTAAAACAGTTAAAAACTTTGCACTCTCTATATCCAGGTAACCATGCCATCAGCTACTTGATTGCAGATGTGTATTTACACTCCAACCGCCCCGAAAAAGCATCTGAAATTTATAAAAAGATTGTTCAAAACCAGCCGAACGACAGCCGTGCCTGGTACCTTCTGGCAGAATCTTATGGTCTGGAAGGGAACATTATTGGCGTACATGAAGCACGAATAGAATATTTTTTACTTACCGCAAATGTTGATCGTGCAATCAAACAGATCGATTACGCTCTGAAAGAGCCAGGCCTCAGTGATAATAATAAAGCTCGTTTACAGCAACGTAAAAAAGATGCCGTCAAGATTCGAAAGTCTCTGGATTTGAGATACTGAGTTAAGGCTAAAAACAAAACAGCCCGCATCCGCGGGCTGTTTAAATCAGGACTTCAGACTGGCCGAAAAATCCAGCATTCTCTGCAACGGTTTACGAGCCTCTGTAATCAGCGCATCATCCACATGGATTTCATCCTTGCCCGTTTCAAGAGCATGCAGAACACTCTCAAGACCATTCATGGCCATCCAAGGACAATGTGCACAGCTTCTGCAAGTTGCGCCAGAACCACCTGTAGGCGCTTCTATAAACTCTTTCCCTGGTGCTGCCAGCTGCATTTTGTAGAAAATGGCCTTATCCGTAGCCACGATAAACTGTTTGTTGGGTAGATCCTGAGCCGCTTTAATAATTTGTGTGGTTGAACCAACAGCATCGGCTAACTCAACTACAGACTCAGGTGATTCAGGGTGCACTAACACAGCGGCGTCCGGGTAAACCTTCTTCAGATCAAGAATACCTTTCGCTTTGAATTCTTCATGCACGATGCAGGAACCATCCCACATGAGCATCTCTACACCCGTTTCACGTCTGACGTAATCCCCCAGATGCTTATCCGGCGCCCAAATGATTTTCTTACCCTGCTCTGCTAGGTGCTCAGCAACCTGAAGAGCAATACTTGAAGTTACCACCCAATCAGCTCTGGCTTTAACCGCAGCAGAGGTATTGGCATAAACGACCACTTCATGATCTGGATGTGCATCACAAAATGCAGAAAATTCATCTATCGGACAACCTATATCAAGAGAACAGGTCGCTTCAATTGTTGGCATTAAAACCCGCTTCTCTGGAGTCAGGATTTTTGCTGTCTCGCCCATGAATTTAACACCGGCGACAACTAAAGTGCTGGCAGAATGAGCATTACCAAAGCGAGCCATTTCCAGTGAATCAGAAACACATCCACCCGTTTCATCAGCTAACTGTTGTAGCACAGCAGAAGTGTAGTAATGGGCGACAAGACAGGCATCCTTTTCTTTTAAAAGGCGCTTAATTCTTTCTCTGTAATCTGCAACCTGTTCTATGGTCATATCCAGAGGAAGATGTTCTTTCGCAAAGTGCTCCTGAATTAGGATGCGATCTGAAATATCCTGTTTGCTCAACATGTAATGTTTATCTCGTTAACTCAGCATTTCTGCTGGCTTCTCACCATTAGCCAGCAAAAAAAGATCTCTGAATAATCAAAATTGAAGGGTGGGGATTATACCATAGTGTTGCAGCGCGGTAAGATAGGGCAGCGCTTCTTTGCTTCAGAGCAAAAAATCACCTCCTTCACTGATAGCGAGTCGGATCTGCTATATCTGCATCCACAAAACCCTGAGTTCTAAGACGGCAACTATCACAATGCCCGCAAGCGCGCCCCTGGTCATCAGCCTGATAGCAAGAGACAGTCAGGCTGTAATCAACACCCAACTTATCTCCAGTTTGAATAATCTGCTCTTTAGTCAACGCAATTAATGGCGTTTCAATACTAATCGGCTGGCCCTGAACGCCTCGCTTTGTGGCTAGATTGGCCATATTTTCAAATGCAGCAATATATTCTGGTCGACAATCAGGATAACCAGAGTAATCCACGGCATTAACACCGATAAAAATTGAATCTGCTTCCAGCACTTCCGCCCAGCCGAGTGCCAAAGACATGAAAACAGTGTTGCGGGCAGGAACATAGGTTACCGGAATATCCTCGGTTTCCTCTTCCGGCACATCAATACTGTGGTCTGTCAGTGCCGAACCGCCAAAATCTTCCAAATGTAAGCGGATCACACGGTGTTCCGCTACACCCATATTTTGCGCAATTTGTTTTGCGGCGTTTAACTCAGTCAGGGAACGTTGCCCGTAATCAAAACTCAGGACAAAACACTGATAACCTTGATCAAGAGCGATTGCCAATGCGGTTGCTGAATCCAGACCACCAGAAAGCAACACCACGGCTTTTTTTACAGCAGGGGCAGACATGATTTTTCCAAAATTTACTGTGCGCGTTTGAACTCTGTTGCTAACTTAACAGCGGCAGAGTCAGGGTACTTATTTATTACCATATCCAGATATTCTCTGGACTTAGCCTGATCACCCAACTGATCGTAAACAACCCCTAATTTATATGCAGCATCTGGTGCTTTGCTATGTTTAGGGAATTTCGTCAGTACATTTACGAACGGCTCACGAGCCTGTTCTGGCTTTTGTTCAGCCAGATAAATTTCACCTAGCCAATAATAGGCGTTAGGTAAACGAGCACTTTGGGGATAGGTACTAATAAAAGATTTGAATGCTTCAGTCGCCTCAGGGTAGTTCCTTTGTAGAACCAGACCAAACGCCTCACGATAAGCCTTAGAATCGCTTGGAACTGAATCAGGCTGCACCATTGCTGGCGGTTCTGTTTTGGGAACAGAATTCACTGAAGGGGTTGGTTGCGGATCAGCCGCAGTATTAGTAATAGTCGCTCCACTGGAAAGACCATTAATTCTGCGATCAAGGTCCCTGTAACGATCCAGTTGCTGACGTTCCATCTGCTTGAGTTTATAACTCTGCTGCTCCAACCGCCCGCGCAATGCGCGTACTTCATCCTGGAGCTGCTGCACAATCATCAACAGTTCACTGCTGCTGGAAGACGCATTATTGTATTGAATACGAGCAGGGGCAGTTCCAGTGTTATCACTGTTTACGCCCAACTCAATCACAGGAACATCTTCAGCTACAGCACTGGTACTTATAGCAAGTACCAGCGTTGTAACTGCAATTTTACTATGCAAAGCCATCACTGATTAACGAGCTACGTATTTCAGCTCAACGCGACGGTTTTGGCTCCAGCTGGATTCGCTGTGACCCAGCATTGCAGGCTTCTCTTCACCGAAGCTCACAGTCTCAACCTGAGCAGCAGAAACACCATTTACCTGTAAGAAACGGGAAACAGCTTTTGCACGACGCTCACCCAGTGCCATGTTGTATTCACGAGTACCACGCTCATCAGCATGACCTTCCAGAACTACCTGAGCAGTTGGGTTTGTAGCAAGATATTGAGCATGTTTCTCAAGGTCAGCAAAACCCTGAGCTTTCACAACGGCTTTATCAAAGTCGAAGTAGAAAACAGTCTGCAGATTAGCTACATCTTCATAAGATACTGAAACACCGGAATCAACGCTTACAGCCTGAGCTGCACTGCTATCCGTTTCAGTTGCAGTTGAACTTGTATCAGTAGATGAACCAGATGTACTACAACCAGCCACCCATGCTACTGACAAAGCCAGTGCTACTGCTTTCGTTACATTGTAAGCTCTCATTGATCACTCCTGTAATTACCGGATTTCCGGCAAATTTTTTATTTAGTTTAAGCCGCCATGTCCAAAACTGAACATAAGTTAATGTTTATACGGTTTTATTTCAAGTAGGGACTCCACGCAGGCTCCCTGACATCCCCACTTGCCGATGGCAAAATGAATCTAACATTACCATCCAGTGTTACTCCACCCAGCACACCTCGTACACCTTTCTGGGTCGCATAGAGGATCATGCTACCATTAGGTGCAATGGTTGGAGACTCATCCAGAAACGTATCAGTAAGAATATCGAGACGGCCGGTTTTAAGATCCTGTACAGCTATATGGAAAATATTATCTGCCCCTCTGTGAACCATAGCCAGAAAACGCCCATCCTGTGTCATACGTGCACGGGCATTGTAATTCCCTTCATAGGTTACACGCTCCAGTTTACGGGTCGGAAGATGGATCTTATAAATCTGAGGTTGTCCTCCACGGTCAGATGTAAAGACCAGGGACTGGCCGTCAGGAGACCAGCTAGGCTCAGTATCAATGCCATAATGGTGAGTAATTCGGGTTAAATTATAAGAGCGTAGATCCAGTACATAAACTTCAGGATTACCATCTTTAGATAACACTAAAGCCAGACGGTTACCATCAGGCGACCAGGTTGGCGCACCATTCAAACCACGGAAAGACTGCAAACGCTGGCGTTTACCGGTTGCCAGGTGCTGAATATAGATAGCAGGCTTACCACTTTCAAAGGATACATACGCAAGCTTTGATGCATCTTTTGACCAGGAAGGAGACATGATCGGCTCTTTCCTTTCTAAGATCGTAATGGGGTTATAACCATCAGAATCAGCCATCTTCAAACGGAAGGTGCCTTTGCCATTACCCTGCTGCTTCGCTGTCACGTAAACAATTTTTGTAGAAAATGCGCCGCGAATACCGGTTAGTTTTTCATAAACTTCATCAGCAATATAGTGCGCGATGCTACGCATTTTATCCATACTGCCAACCGCATTACCGTTTAACAGTTTTGTGGCTCTTACTACATCGTACAGTTCAAACTCAACTTTTAACTGGTTTCCTTGAAGGGGAATCTGGCGACCAATAAGAAGGTAATCCTGCTTACCCGCTCTCCAGTCTCGATAAAACACCTGATTTTCCTGAGTTGGAAAACTGAGCATATTTTTTCGATCCATCATGGAAAAAATACCCGTTCGCCCCAGATCTGCTGATACAACGGCTGCAATGTCTTCACTTAATGCAGCACTTCCACCCCAGGCAAAAGGAACAACAGCTACCGGAGTAGGCTCATCAACCCCTTGAGTGATTTCTATAGTCAAATCACCACTTTCAGACCAAACAGACGTTGTTAAACCACTAAAAAGTAAAAAACAAAAAACCTTAACAAGCTTTTTCACGCCATTCCCCACTCTGCTTTACATCGCAGCATTATCAATTTCTTAAATCGCTAGGACTAAACTCTAAAACAAACTTTCTGTAAAAACGGTTAAAAACATGCTGATCTAATTTTTGCAATTCTTCAAAACGCCCAACACGTTTAACAGCCCTAACTACACTTTCATCATATAACGGATGGCCACTTGATTTAGTCACAAAAACATCAACAACATCACCCGTGGGTATCAAAGTCACCTGAACTGAAGCAACCATTTCATTTCTAGCGTTAGGAGGCCTTCTCCACTGGCTCTCGACTAATTTTCGAATATAAACTTTGTATTGCATCGCTGCTGCACGCTCCTGTTCGGAACGTAATGCGGCTTCCTCATCCGCAATAGACTGAGCTAACGCTTTGTTTCTTGCCTGTTCCGCTTCGGCCTCAGCCTTTGCTTGTTTCTCTGCTTCTAAACGGCGTTTTGCTTCAGCAAGGCGTTTAGCCTTGTCATCTTCTGCCTTGCGTTGCTTATCTGCTTCCGCTTTTCGTTGTTTCTCGGCAGCAGCTTTTTTGCGTGCAATCTCATTCTGTTTTTTAATTTCAGCCTGCCGCTTTTTGTCAGCTTCTACCTTTTTCTTTTTGGCTAACTCCTGCTGGCGTTTTTTATCAGCTGCTTTTTTCTTAGCGATATCTTGTTGTCGTTTCTTTTCGGCTGCCTTACGTTTTTCTTCAGCCGCCTTACGTTTTTTATCAGCAATTTGTTTCTTTTCAGCTTCTGCTTTTCGACGCTGTTCAGCTTTTTGTCTGGCCTTAGCTTCTGCAGCTTCTTTTTTCAGTGCCTTATGAGATGTCAGATCTACTATGCGAGCTTGAACATGTCTTGGCACTTTTTTACTGGCCTCTTCATGCTCGAACCAACTGTTCCCCAATAATGCAACAACAACCACATGCAAAAAGACAGCAAGCAGAGTAGGTAAAATATAACTTCCTGAACGCAACACCCGGACCTACTCTGTTACCAGCCCCACACTAGGAGCTCCTGCTTGTTGCAGTAACACCATAAGGTGGACAACTTTGTCATAATTTACATTTTTATCGCCACGTACCAGAAGCATCTTATCCGGGTTTGCAGCGAGTATTTTTCCAACTCTTTCCCCTACAACTTCTGCCGTAATCGGGGTTTCTGGATCACCACCTACATCGATATAGTACTGCCCTTCTGCATCAACCGTGACAATCACCGGTTCATTGTCTTTATCATCAACAGGTTCAGCAGATGCCTTAGGTAACTCAACGTTGACACCCTGAGTTAGCATTGGCGCAGTAATCATAAAGATAACCAACAGAACCATCATGACATCAATGTATGGAACAACATTGATATCTGAATTGAGTTTACGCTTCTTTTTGTGTCGCCTGATCATCAGATAGTCACCTCAGGATCAGTGAGATGCTGAATGCATACGACGATGCAGAATCGATGAGAATTCATCTGCAAAGGTTTCATAGTTACCCAACAGGTATTCAACTTTTGCGGAATAACGGTTGTAAGCTATTACCGCCGGGATAGCGGCAAACAGCCCTATAGCTGTTGCTATCAGAGCTTCGGAAATACCCGGTGCAACTGATGCAAGAGTAGCCTGATGAACATTCGCAAGGCCGCGGAAAGAGTTCATAATGCCCCACACCGTGCCAAATAGGCCGATATACGGACTGGTAGATCCTACTGTAGCCAGAAACGGCAGATGGGTTTCAAGCTTGTCTTCTTCACGAGCCAGGGCAACACGCATACTACGCTGTATAGCTTCCATAACTGCATCCGGGTCATATCCCGGCTGCTGTGTCATTCGTGAGTATTCTTTAATCCCTGCTCTGAAGATATTTTCTGCACCACAATCTTCATTGGGAGTGTGATTGATATCCCTGAACAACTGCCCCAGGTCAACGCCGGACCAGAATCGATCTTCAAATTTCCTGAGGCTCTTGCGTGCTTTGGTTAAAACAAAATGGCGCTGAAAAATCATAATCCAGGAAAGTACAGAAGCCAGCAGTAACAATACCATTACCAGCTGTACTACAAGACTGGCGTTGGCAACCAAACTCCAGATCGACATTTTTTCTGCCACAGAAACAATCCTCAGCTCAACTTTAGAAAATTTAACAGGAATGTGATCCGAAAATTGCCAAAAAGTTCAGATCAAATTCACATAAAAAATAAGCGTCAACAATAACAGTCGAGAGGATTAATACAAGAAAAAACCGGCCCTTGAGGCCGGTGAAAAAATCCCTGGAAAGGAAGGGAAATCTAATCAGGCGCTTTGCTGCATACCTGATTCATGGATAGACTGACAGCGAATACAGCGCGCGGCAGTTGGGCAGGCTTTTAAACGACTAAGTTCGATTTCTTCAGCACATTCAATACAGAAGCCAAAATCGCCCGCTTCAATCCGTTTAAGTGCAGAGATGCACTCCGCTAATTCTTCACTGTGATGGGCCAGAGTACCCATATTCATCATAAGCTCAACAGAAGCCTCGGCATCATCACCTACATCGTGTACATGCACTCCCGCTTCATCAGATTTATATTTATTTGAAATGTCTTCAGCAACCTCTTCCTGTAACTGCTCTAGGAGGCGTTGCAGCTCAACTTTAAAAGCTGACACTTCAGTAAGGCTTAAACTCGCCGTCATGGGTTTACCCGTTATTTTATTTTCTGAGTTACGGGCATATTAGACAGTAAATCTGGTTTTTTGTTTTGATCAGGATCAGTAAGCGGAAAAAAACCTATTATTTTTATGGTTTATTGTTCTGGGTCAGGTTTATCAATTCCAAAGTGGCGATAGGCATGATCTGTGACTACCCTGCCACGCGGGGTACGCATGACAAAACCCTGCTGAATCAGATACGGCTCCAGAACATCCTCGATCGTATCCCTCTCCTCACTGATCGCAGCTGCCAGGCTCTCCACCCCAACAGGTCCGCCACCAAATTTTTCAATCATTGTTAATAACATGCGTCGGTCCAAGTGATCAAAACCGTGATGATCAACATTGAGCATGTTTAAGGCAAGATCGGCAATATTATCGTTGATCATGCCGTCACCTTTAACTTCTGCATAATCACGGGCTCGGCGTAAAAGACGATTAGCAATACGCGGAGTTCCCCGGGAGCGCTTGGCAACCTCTCGAGCACCATGCTCATCAATTTGTGTGCCGGACAGGTTTGCAGAGCGGGAAACAATTGAGGTCAGGTCATCAACGTTATAGAACTCTAGACGCTGCACAATCCCGAATCGGTCACGTAAAGGCGAGGTCAACAAACCTGCACGGGTCGTTGCGCCCACCAGAGTAAAAGGCGGCAGTTCCAATTTGATTGAACGTGCAGCAGGGCCTTCACCGATCATAATATCCAGCTGGTAGTCTTCCATTGCTGGGTAAAGCACTTCTTCTACATTCGGGCTCAGGCGATGAATCTCGTCAATAAACAGCACATCATTGGGCTCAAGATTGGTGAGCAAAGCTGCCAGATCACCTGCTTTTTCCAATACGGGACCCGATGTGGTTTTGATCTCTGAGCCCATTTCATTGGCGATAATGTTTGCCAAAGTGGTTTTACCTAAACCAGGAGGACCAAATATAAGCGTATGATCGAGAGCTTCAGCACGCATTTTTGCAGCCTGAATGAATATCTCCATCTGCTCTCGGACAACAGGCTGCCCAACATAATCTGCCAGATCTTTCGGACGGATAGCTCTATCCTGTGCCTCTTCGACCGGACTGCTTTGTGGACTTATAAATCTATCAGCTTCTATCATTCTGTTTACCCAACCATTGACCGCAATGCTACACGGATCAATTCTTCGCTACTGGCATCAGAACCGGCGGTTTTATGCGCCTGTGCGATCGCTTTTGTTGCCTGTACAGGTTTATAACCCAGTGCGACTAGTGCACTTTCAGCTTCTGCACGATTATCAACTACAGGCTCCATAGAGGCCATATCTGGCCCATCGGCAGCAGAAAGGTGGAAATCCGACGCAGGTTCAAGACCCAGTGCCTTGATTTTATCTTTCATCTCAACAATTAGACGCTCAGCAGTTTTCTTGCCTACTCCGGGCAACTTCACCAGAGTCGCTGTATCACCATCATTTACACAACGAACAAATTCCGCCGTGGAAATACCAGACAATATAGTGATAGCTAGTTTAGGCCCTACTCCGTTAGCTTTGATCAGGGTACGGAACAGTGATCGCTCCTCACGATCATAAAACCCATAAAGCAGCTGGGCATCTTCACGGACCACAAAATGGGTAAAAAGCGTTATCTGTTGTCCTGTTTCAGGCAGCCTATAAAAGGTATTCATCGAGGCCTCAACCTCGTATCCGATACCATTTACATCAATAACCAACTGGGGTGGTTGTTTCTCAATGAGTTCGCCTTTTAATCGACCAATCACTTTCGCTTTTCCTTTTTAATCTTTTCCAGTTTATGTCCGGCCACTATAAATTCCGGTAATCGGAGATCAGCAAACATCGCCGCCATTCTCAGTATAAAAATAATCATCATTGATAACAGGGCCAGCATCTGCCCTGGCATATAGGGCTCAAATACCAGATAAAAGACAGCACCAACCAGCGCACAGGTTGCATACAACTCTGCGTCTTTCTGCAAAATAAGCGGGATCTGCCCGGTGAGAAGGTCACGAATCATACCACCCGCACAACCGGTGATGACGGCCATCATCACAACAATCAGAGGCGGCAGACCTAACGACATCGCTTTTTCCCCACCAAGAATGGCAAAAAGAGCCAAACCCATAGCATCAAGTACTAACAACAACCTACGCGGATACTGGATATATCGACTCACAAAAAAAGTGACGACTGCAAACACTATTGCCGTCCACAGAAACGCGGTATCGGCTATCCATACCACGGGATGGATATCCAA
Organism: Neptuniibacter sp.; assembly: GCA_050633685.1. GTDB lineage: Bacteria > Pseudomonadota > Gammaproteobacteria > Pseudomonadales > Balneatricaceae > Neptuniibacter. The sequence continues at coordinate 121,527 of JBOEHA010000025.1, forward strand.
TGTGATATCACGAATGGTTCCGCCTCCCAGCGCCGTTACAATCGCAAGAACTACTACACCGAGGATATCAAGGCGTTTACCTTCTGCGGCCAAGGCACCTGCCGTAGCAAATACTGCAACACCTACCAGCTCAGCAATGTAGATAAAGTCTGCATAGCTCATATCGGTCATGGTAATTTTTGCCCCCTCCAAGTTGCGTTACGGGAAGACATTGATCCAGCCGTTTTGATTAAACTATTGCGGGTATGGGCGTGACAGAGAGCAATCGCCAAAGCATCAGCGGCATCCGCCTGCGGCAGTCCTGGTAATTTAAGAATATGAGCAACCATGTGTTGAACCTGGCTTTTATCTGCTGAGCCCTTACCCACCACTGACTGCTTTACTTTACGGGCAGCATATTCATATACGGGCAGTTCAGCATTAGTGCCTGCAACAATAGCTACACCCCGCGCCTGTCCAAGCTTAAGCGCTGAATCGGCATTACGAGCCATAAACACTTGCTCAATGGCAAACTCCTGGGGGCAGTAACGCTCTATAACCTCTGTAACACCGGCATATACCTGTTGCAAACGTTCTGGAAGCTCTTGGCCTTTGATGCGGATACAACCACTGGCAATATATTCGTTCTTACTCCCAACGCAATTAATTACGCCGTAACCGGTTACACGAGAGCCAGGGTCTATTCCTAATATCAGCATTCAACCAACACAAATTACTGTTTATTTATACAGGCAAGCATACAGTAGTCATTAACGATTAAAAAGTATTTATAAACGAAATTATTGCTGCTGGAATAAAGTAGATTCCAGCCAGCACAGCAATGACAAAGAACATAATTTTCAGGCCAGAAATAAGAAAGCCAAGGATTATGCCTCGGCTTTTAAAATAAATTTAAACTCAATCAGCCTTCCATCGCTTCTTCAGGAATAATGGCATTATGGTAAACGTTCTGGGAATCATCGAGATCATCCAGCACATCTATCAATTTCATGATCTTGCGACCGGTTTCCACATCCAGCTCAACCGTAGTGGATGGAATCATGGCAATCTCAGCATGCACCGGCTCCAGGCCTGCATCAGCTAAACCCTGCTTAACATCCAAAAAGTCATGCCAATCCGTAAAGACATCAACAGAACAATCTTCATTGGCTACAACATCATCTGCTCCTGCTTCTAATGCTGCATCCATAATGATTTCTTCATCAATATCTGTAAAAGTGATCTGGCCCTTTTTATCGAACAGATAAGCAACCGAACCGCTGGTACCCAAATTTCCATTGTATTTATTGAAGGCAGCTCGAACAGCTGCAACGGTTCGGTTGACGTTATCCGTCATACACTCAACCAGAATTGCCACACCATTAGAGCCATAACCTTCGTAGGTCAGCTCATCATAATGCTCACCTTCTGCGCCACCCGCTCCACGCTGTATCGCTTTTTCAATCGTATCGCGCTTCATGTTAGCGCCGAGGCTTTTATCTACAGCAGCACGTAGGCGAGGATTATCATCCGGGTTCCCGCCGCCTTCCTTCGCCGCCACTACCAGCTCACGGATCAGCTTGGTGAAAATTTTCCCACGCTTAGCATCCTGTGCCGCTTTACGGTGTTTGATATTCGCAAACTTAGAATGACCAGCCATAGAAAAACCCCTTAATTGTTTTTGTTAGATAACCTGCGAAGAGATATTTGGAACTTGTTCGTATGTTCCTTAGCTTATATAAACAAAAAAGCCGCCCTAAGGCAGCTTTTTACAACAAGATAAGTTTTCCTTAAGTGATTAAGGAGTCTTACGCAGTTTGATGTTCAGTTCACGTAACTGTGCAGCACTTACTTCACCCGGTGCTTCAGTCATCATACAAGATGCACTCTGAGTTTTCGGGAAAGCAATAACTTCACGGATAGAATCAGTGCCTGTCATCAGCATGATCAGACGGTCCAGACCAAATGCCAAACCACCGTGTGGAGGCGCACCATACTGCAGAGCGTTCAGCAGGAAGCCAAACTTATCCTGAGCTTCCTCTTCAGAGATACCCAGAATTTCCAGAACAACAGACTGCATCTCCTGATCGTGGATACGAACAGAACCACCGCCCAGCTCACAACCGTTCAAAACCATGTCATAGGCACGAGACAGGCAGTTGACCGGATCAGCTTTCAGCTCTTCAGCAGAACAGCTTGGCGCAGTAAATGGATGGTGCAGAGCAGTCAGACCACTGTCAGTTTCTTCGAACATTGGGAAATCAACAACCCAAAGTGGAGCCCACTCAGCCTGAGACATTTCAAGATCTTCACCCACTTTGATACGCAGTGCGCCCAGAGCTTCAGAAACGATCTTCGCTTTATCAGCACCGAAGAATACGATGTCACCGTTTTCTGCACCCAGACGATCCATGATCGCCATAGTGACTTCATCACCCAGGAACTTGATGATTGGAGACTGTAGACCGTTAACGCCGTTTTCGATCTCGTTAACCTTGATCCACGCCAGACCTTTAGCACCGTAGATGCTAACGTACTTAGTGTAATCATCGATGTTCCTACGCGTCAGCTTAGCGCCACCAGGAACTTTCAGTGCAGTAACACGGCACTTAGGATCGTTAGCAGGACCCGCAAATACTTTAAATTCGATATCAGCCATCAGATCAGCGACATCTACCAATTCCATTGGATAACGCAGATCCGGTTTATCAGAACCATAACGCAGCATCGCTTCGGAGTATGGCATACGCGGGAAGTCACCCAGGTCGATACCTTTAAGCTCCAGGAACAACTTACGGATCATTTCTTCAGTCAGACCCATGATGCCCTCTTCGTCCATAAACGAAGTTTCGATATCGATCTGAGTAAATTCAGGCTGACGATCTGCACGCAGATCTTCGTCACGGAAACATTTAGCGATCTGGTAATAACGGTCGAATCCAGAAACCATCAACAACTGTTTGAACAGCTGAGGTGACTGAGGCAGTGCAAAGAAATGACCTTCATGGACACGGCTTGGAACCAGATAGTCACGCGCACCTTCAGGTGTCGCACGGTTCAAGATAGGTGTTTCAATATCCAGGAAGCCATTGTCATCCAGGTAGTTACGGATAGCATTAGACACTTTCGAACGGAAACGCAGTTTATCCTGCATTTCTGGACGGCGCAGATCGATGAAACGGTTACGCAGACGTACATCTTCGCCAACGCTCTGGTGCTCATCCAACTGGAACGGAGGTGTTTCTGATTTATTCAGAATAACCAGTTCTTTACCCAGAACTTCAATTTCACCTGTTGGCATTTCAGAATTAATTGTACCTTCAGGACGGCTACGCACAGTACCCTTAATCTCAATAACGAACTCATTACGGCAGCTGTCCGCCAGCGCGAAGCTCTCTTCACGATCTGGATCAAATACAACCTGTGCCAGACCTTCACGGTCACGCACATCCAGGAAGATAACACCACCGTGGTCACGACGACGATGTACCCAACCACACAGGGTAATGTCTTCGCCAATATGCTCTTTTCTGAGATCGCCGCAATAATGACTGCGCATAATTTACTGTTCCTGTTTACTGTCTCTGTCTGGCAATACCAGACGGTCATTGAATATTTACAAACGTTCCGGCTTAACACTCAATCTGTTGAGGATGAACCGGACTCACCAGCCAGATTTTTCTTCTTGCCGGTCTTAAAATCTGTTTCGTACCAACCTGAGCCGGATAAGCGAAAACCCGGTGCAGATATTTGTTTAGTCACATCTTCACTTGAGCATGAAACACACGTTGGAGCAGGTGCGTCACTCTTAAGCACAAGCTTTTCAAACTCGTGACCGCAGCTTTGACACTGAAAATCGAAGATAGGCATGCGAAAACTACTCGAATGTCGCTAAATTAAAGCGGCGAATTATACCTGAATTATCACATGAGAACAGGCTCCAAAGAGCTTTGGAGCCTGAAAGATTTTTATCTTGGTTATTTTGCCGGAAACCCGGCTCTAAATAGGAGTTTCAATTCATGGTTCAGGGGTAAAATCCACCTCACCAGACATTAGTGCTTCGAGTTTATGACGCACATCATGAATCTGCTCCTGCGTGAAAGGAACAGCCGGCACCTTACCCCAGATAGGCCCGGGCCAGGCGGGATCATTTTCATAACGGACAATGTGATGAATGTGCAGTTGTGGCACCATATTGCCGAGAGAAGCCACGTTCATTTTTCTCGCGGCAAAAGTATCTGCAAGGTTTGAGGACAGATATGAGGATTCTTTAATCACTGCACACTGATCTTGTTCCGACAGATGATAAATCTCAGTCGCTCCGGCCCGACGTGGCACAAGAATAAACCAAGGGTAATTTGTGTCATTCATCAGCAATAACCGACACACCGGAAAATCACCTAAAACAATGCAGTCAGCGGCCAGTTGAGGGTGAAGTTCAAATTCCAGCTCCAACTCATCCATTTCCCTACTCCTGTACGTACACAACTTCAGCAACCCATAAAAACAGGTTACATTAACACTCATATTTACTTACAACATAGCAGTTCAAGAGATTTCCTGCGACATGCCAGAGATAAAACTTTTCCATGAAATCAAAGAAATAGGGGCTGAAAAATGGAACAGCCAGCGCGCTAATGACTACCCATTCAGTCGCTACGAATTTCTTTATGCCATGGAAGAATCAGGCAGTGTTACAGCGGACACCGGCTGGCAACCTCTCCATCTGGAACTAAGGGACGAAAATAACACGCTCGGTTATATGCCTCTTTATCTGAAGAATCACTCTTACGGCGAGTACGTATTTGACTGGGCCTGGGCAGATGCCTACCACCGCCACGGATTAGAATATTACCCTAAGCTGGTAAGCGCCATTCCCTACTCCCCCGTAATGGGCCAACGCTTGCTTACGCTGCAAGATCCGGCGCCATTGCTAAACATAATTCAGCAGATGCTGCCGCAACTTTGCAATCAGGTAAAAGCTAATTCATGGCACTTCCTTTTCCCGGAAGATAAAGAGATCGCCAGCATAAAACACCCTGAGTTAATGATTAGAAAGGGCTGTCAGTACCAATGGTTTAACCGCGAATACAACGACTTTGCCCATTTTCTTGAACAATTCACATCCAGAAAACGAAAAAACGTTCGCAAGGAACGGCAGAAAGTAATTGATCATGGTATCAGCCATAGAAAAATCGAAGGCCAGGATATAACCGATCAAGAACTGGAAACCTTTTACGATTTCTATCGCATTACCTACCTTAAGCGAGGGCGGGAAGCCTATCTCACCAAGAAATTTTTCTATTTGCTAAGAGATTTGATGCCAGAAAACATACTACTGGTTATGGCTTACAGTGGTGATCAAGCTGTGGCAGGTGCCCTCTCTTTGAAAGACTCTAAAACCCTCTACGGCAGATACTGGGGATGTCTGGAAGAGTTCGACAGCCTGCATTTTGAAACCTGTTATTACCAAGGCATTGATTACTGCATAGAAAATCAATTAGAACGTTTTGATTCAGGTGCGCAGGGAGAGCATAAGATCCAGCGCGGTTTTGAGCCTGTACCTACATGGTCAGCCCACTGGGTTAAAGAGGTTGGGTTTAATCAAGCGCTTCAACGATTTATTGATGAAGAATCAGAGGCTATGGAACAACAGATAGAACATTTAAAAACCTACCTGCCTTTTCGCTCCGCTGACTAACCGCCGATACTTACAGCCATTAAAAAGGCCCGAGCTCTGCTCAGGCCTCATTCCGATGTTGATCGGATATTATCGTATAAGCGATATAAACATCTCTGTTAGCTATCAGCCGGAAACAAATACAGGTGCGAAACCTAAACTCCAGATGATAACTGTACCCACTCGTGTGATGACCAGATAAACCAGTCCAACAGCTAGGATTGCACCGCAGAACATAAAGGCACGCTCTTTGGTTATACCCAACACATGAGGCAATCCATCATAGATCAGATAACCTGTATATGCCGCTGCTGCCAGATAAGCCAGCATGTTAACCCAAGGTACTGGATAAAGAGATACAAAACCTACCAGGAACAATGGTGTACATGCATAAGCAGCCAAGGCAATACCATTGGCGGCGTGTTCATCATGACCACTACCGTAAGTTTTGGACATCCAGTCGATCATCCAGCCAAGACCAAAAACCCCTACCAGAATGGCAACGTAAGTCAGCACATTCAATTGTATTGAGCTCATGGTTGTCAGCTTGATCAATTCGCCATCACCTACTCTCCAACCAAACTGGGTAGTAGAGATGAAAGCGCATACCGGCCCAATCAGGGCGAGAATACATATGTAGGTCATATATATACGACCTGGCTCTGCGTGTTCTTTTTTGATCAGTTCCCATTCTGTATCAGGATGGGTAAACATTCCGGGTACATGACTCAGCAACATAATGATTACCTCTCAGGCTTTTTATTTTGCGATTAGTCAGTTTTCTCCATCATTAGCTGATACGCAGCCACAGAAAAATAGATCATTTTTCATACAACTTAGTTTAGACAAGGTTTGAAGTAACAAACCTGAAAAAAATTAAAGTTCCCGACTATTGAAGGGAGATAGGATCATTTTCTACCAGTAACCTTGCTCGTTTAACGCATCTGCACAACGAACAGTTCCAGAGATATTTTCCAGTACTCCCGGTTTCAGTTCTTGAGCCATCCAGGCTTCTGGATAAGGAAGTTCGTAAGGCGGTTTGATTTGGTGGTTTGTGTGGAAATCTAAGAGTGAGTAGTAGGCCGGATCACCCAGCACCAGAACGAATTCGGCACCCTGCTCTTTTAGTTTATCCAGACCGGTTTGGATCAGCTTTTTGCCAATGCCAGATCGTTGGTATTCCTGGCTTACCGCCAGTGGCGCGAGGATGTAACCGCCTTGGGCTGGATCACCTTCGATGGATACTTTGGTAAAGAGGACATGCCCAAGGATTTGGTTATTTAGTTCGGCGATTAGGCTAAGTAATGGTTGGGCGGTTGGATCTTCGAGGAGTTGGATTGTTAGGGTTGAGACGGAGTCGCCTTCTTCCTCTCCGAAGGTTTCCAGGTGGAGTTTTCTGAGTTGTTCTTTTTCGGTTTCTAAAGATTGGCGGATGTTCATGAGCTTATCCCTTACTCCCCTTCGGGTGCTTAGTTCCTGTTTCGCCTTTTCGGCGAGTCAGGGTGTTTGTTTTGGCAAACACCCTAACAACCACTTTCTATACTAACTAAAGCACCCCTACTTTTTGATTGGATACGCCAGCTGCCCTACGTTTCTCACTTGGCCCAGCGAGCTTGTAAACTCGGCAGCTTCGCTACCTCAAACAAACAAGCTCTTAAATCTGGCCCAAGCTGCGATACTCGGCTGCACAGAAGGGTAAATTGGTGCCAGAATGAATGTACAAATTACGATTGTTATTCAGCGACCCTATGACTAATCCCAATCCCTTGGCGCATTAGGAGCATATCGGGCTAATAACTCGAGATAAATTCCATCTACTTCAGAAACATAATCATCATCTGGGTTATATAAACCAATGACTTTTCTGCGCAACAACAACCTATAAACTTTGTTTCCTTCTGACTCAATCATCATCTTAGCCTTCACATGATCTGAAATTAACTTATTTGCACCTAACCTCACGCTTTCGGCATCATTGATATACTTATCAGTTGTTACCTGCATAACCCCAAGGGTTTTCGCTAGTCCAAGATGGAACAATATATTTTCAATTAAACGATAAACTTTTGGTCGGTTGAAGGCCTCATAAATCAAGATCGCATATATCAACATTTCTTGTTCAATATCGTTAGTTGCTTTGGAGATTATTGATCCGTATTTTTTTTTATAGTTTAGAAATCGGTTATCAAGATAATTTTCTTTCCTTTTTTTGGTACGAATATCAGATAAACTTACTTTATTAAAAGTTTGATAAATGTAAGCCAAAATCGCTAACCAGATAGCACTACCCAGTTCTTTTGTGCTCGGAAAAAGAAACTCTTTATGAATAATCAGCTTTTCATATATATAAAATGCGACAGGAATTGATACCGCCACATAGGCAATTTGAGTTAGCCAATTTAATAGTAGTGTTCGTCCAGTAATAACACTAAAAACAATCCTAAAAGCGAAGTAATAAATGACAACCATATAGATATCAAGAACATATCTATCTAGATTCACAGAATAAAAAATAGCTGCCACTATGGTTATAAAAGCTATTGGAGAAAAAGCTCTATACAGAAAGTTAAAAGCAGGAGCTTCATCAGCTTTAACCAAAACAGACATTTGGATGTAACCAGCATGTAATGAATGCCTTCCTATCCAGTTTGTAATGAAGAATAGTGAAATCGCCAACGCACAATGAACTACTATGGTATTTGTATCCATAATTTCCCTTAGCCTATTATTAACGGGAAGCCGACATCACCCCCCACATCCCTATATTAGATTTGAACTTATTAACGCAGCCATTATCGAAAAGCAAATTCTGTTCATAAGCACTCTTTGGCACGAACATTTCCCCTTCTGCGCAACCGAGTATCCCAACTTGAAACAGGATAAAGAGCTTGTTTGTTTGAGGTAGCGAAGCTACCGAGTTTACAAGCTCGCTGTTTAAAGTGAGAAACACAGGGAACCGGACGCAGTCCGGCAAGAAGCAGGGGCTGCCGGGGATTGATAGCAACTCCCCTTATCTCGCCCGACAAAGGCGAAAAGCAAACCATAAAACAACTAAAAATATTGAAACAACCAACACGTTAAGCTAACTTAACAACCTCAAAATCAACATCAAGAGTAGGGCTGACGTCCTCACCAACCTGCCAACCTGGGCAAGGTGGTTGCTGAAACCAGCGATGTGGTCGATACCGACAATAAATCAGGTAGACCTCCAACGTCAGCTCTCATGAAATTATGGGAGCAACTCATGTTCGAAGCACATTCACTTAACGTTACTGAACTCTTTCCAGAGCAAATTACCCTGCCCTGCAAACGGTTTAACCGTACTCACAAAACCACCCTTAAGCCGCTTTCCATCTGGTTTGTTGAAGGCAAACGTAAAGCACAGGATCAGGTTATCGAGCGCTGTATCTTTGTCTATTCAGAATATTGGGATGATCAAGGTAATAACTGTTTTAACTGTCAGGCCTATCACTATCCGGAGTATTTAACGCAAAGAGATCTGGATCGATATATTGATCTGGCAACTCAGCAAGAACTGCACAAATCACTGGAAAATTAAGCAGGAAAACGAGCCTCTTAATGAGGCTCTTATTCTTAGAGTTCCGACTTCGGTTTTCGTTTTATGGAACGTCCAGCCTTCTCAAGCAATGGCTCTTCCGGCCAGCGGTGTTTAGGATATTTGCCACGCATCTCTTTGGCGACTTCAAAATAGGAGGTATTCCAGAAGTTACCCAGATCACTGGTGGTCTGGATTGGCCTTCGTGCTGGTGAAAGTAATTCAAAACGAATAGCAACCCTGCCCCCGGCAATCATTGGCGTATCGACCTCGCCGAACAGTTCCTGAAGTTGCACGGAAACAATCGGTCCCTGTTGCGGGTCGTAGGTGATTGGAACTGTTTTACCACTGGGGGCTTTGTAGTGGGTTGGTGCTTCTTTATCGAGCAGCTGTTGCTCATCCCAGGTTAGCATTCCCAGTAACAGGTCATAAATATTCACCCGCTTAAGCTCGGCAATGGAGTTCACACTAGTGAGATAAGGCAGTAGCCATTTATCGACTGTATCCGCGAGGCTGGCTTTTGATATGTCTGGAAAACTGTCCATATGCTCACCCAGCCACTGGACACGGGAGATAAGCGCTTCACATTTATCTGTCCATTTCAGAAGACTCAGCCCAGTTTGCTTAAGCACCTGTTTAAGACATTCCTGAAACTGCTCTTTAGGTACATCAGTAAGCACCGTGCTTTTCAGTACTAATGCGGCATATTTAAGTGAGCGACTGCCACGGATTTTCTGTTTATCTTTATCAAAGCTGTAGCTTTCTTCGGAGTGAATGCGGTCTTTAAGAGCCGTCTCAATGGTATCGAAACTGATCTCCGCTGCATTATAGATACGCCCTTCTTTCTTCTGGGCATCACAATCCGCCACCACCAGCCACTCTCGCCCCCACAGAGGGTCGTCATCAAACAGAAAAACACCACGACCGTTGGCAAGTTGGTAGCGCCCCTCGGTATTGCCTCTTTGTTTGGCGAGGCGGTCTGGGTAGGCAAAGAGCAGCAGCTTACCTACTAAACTCTGAAGTTCGCCTAAGGTGAACCCTGCTAGTTCTTTATCCAGCTTGAGCGTTCGACGATAAGTTTTCGCACTGACCAGAAGCTGCTCCATAGCCGCCCGTTTAATTGGGTAGTTTTTTAGGGCGGCCTTCCTGTCGATACGGTAATCCTGAACTGCCAGCAAACGCTCTGTAATATCTACACCGGATCTTTGATGTGCGGAATGCTGAAAAATATCGCGATCAGCCAAAAGAGCTGCCAGATCACAGGCAATGCTTTGTTCCAGAACACCTTCTGCCTGCAACAACATAGCGGCCAGTCTTGGTGACAAGCCTATAGAGACCGCCCGGTTACCAAGCTCGGTAAGTCCACCCTCTTCCAACATCCCCAGAGAGGTAAGCATCGCTTTGGCAGAATCGTAGTGTGTACGGGGTGGAGGTGTCAGCCAGTTGATCTCAGAAAAATCGGATGAACCCCACTGACATAGTTCCATAAGCAGGCCAGTCAGATCCGCAGAGATAATCTCTTCAGTCTGAAACTCTCGTAATGAACGTTGTTTATCTTCGCCCCAGAGGCGAATACATTCACCCGCCTGGGTACGCCCTGCACGCCCGGCTCTTTGTTCTGCGGATGCTTTGGATATATACACCGTTTCCAGCCGGGTCATACCACTGGCAGGGTCATACAGAAGCTCTTTTTCCAAACCGCTGTCGATCACGGTAGTCACACCTTCAATGGTGAGACTGGTCTCGGCAATATTGGTAGTAAACACAACCCGACGTTTTCCGGCAGGGTCAGGTACCAGCGCCTGCTCCTGCTGCGCTAAAGACAAACCACCGTAAAGCGGTAACAGTAGCCAGTTTGGGTCATTCAGGATGGGTTGAGCTGCCTCAATACAACGTTTAATGTCTGCCTGTCCCGGCAGAAATACCAACACATCACCGGTTGCAGATTGACCCATAACACTGTTCAGGGCCTGAGTCACCTGATCACTCAACCGTTGCTGACTTGCCGCACGATAGGACAGATCAACAGGAAAAGTACGTCCCGGGCATTCGATTATTGCTGCTCCGCCCAGGTAGTTTGAAATCATCTGAGTATCGATGGTGGCAGACATTACCAGCAGCTTCAGGTCTTCCCGAATCGTTTGCTGTACTTCCAGTGACAGCAACAACGATAGATCACCATGTAATGAGCGCTCATGAAACTCATCGAATATGATCAGTGCTACATCTTCAAGCTCAGGATCATTTTGCAAACGGCGGGTCAGAATCCCTTCCGTTACAATCTCTAAAATAGTTTCACTGGAAATTTTGCGTTCGTTTTTAATCTGATAACCGATCCGCTGCCCAACCCTTTCACCCAGCAAACTAGCCAGATAATGGGCAATCGACTTAGCCGCTACTCGGCGCGGCTCCAGCATGATGATTTTTCGGCCATCCAGCCACTCTGATTCAATCAGACTCAGAGGCAGCGCGGTTGACTTACCAGCGCCGGGTTCAGCCTGCAGGACCAGATTATTCTGCTTTGAAAGGGATTGGGAAATTTGTGCAAGAAATTGCGCAATCGGTAAATGTTTATGAGCTTCTGCAATCACTAAAATATCTGTCTCTACTGAACGCCTATGCCGCGCTACTATAGCGATTTAACCGGTTCAGATCGAACTTGTTCGCACACAACTCTTATTCAATCAAATTTCCATTCGGGTGAAAGCCCCACAATATCTGTATTAAAAGCTTCTGGAGGCATTCTCGATTGCAACTTTTCCAGAAAGACCTTCCATACCTCAGCCACCGGAACACTGTTTTCAAGCCGATCCACCAGCTCAAAAGAGTCACCCACTGAAATCATGCCGGTTTCCAACACCCGGTAATACCAACCTGAAATCGCCTGGGACATCAGTAAAGGCGCCATATGGCCGTTACTGTATTTGTGATTCACTTTCCAGCAAGGCCTACGCGGTTGTGATACCTGTACCAGAGCCTCACCTATTTTGATCGTATCGCCAATGTGCACGGTCTGATCATCCACGGCACTGGATGAAAGATTCTCACCGATACTGCCGGGTACAAAACTACTTTCGATATGACTCAGTGCCTGTTTCAGTACTGCATAGTTTTGCGCGGGGAAATGATAGAGCGCTTTTTCCAGACCGCCATGAACTCGACGATCAACCTGAGTATCACCCTCCAATCCCATCTCCGTCAGCAAACAGGACTCAACCGGTACTTTGAAGATACCCGTTGGAGCACCTTCAGGACCTATTGGTTTAGGTTGTCCAATATAAAGCCCTTCGACCATTCCAGTGTAGATCTGCATCATTCCGCTCCTTGATAGCAATGGTTTTAAGCATAGACAAGGATTGAGCCGAAGGATTCAATGTTTCTTATTAAGCGCGACAAATGTTCGATAACAGTAACCCCGCTAACGCCCTATATTTATAAGAAATAAGCCATATTCACCATGAGTTGATGAATTGGTAATCCATCAATACAGACAGATCAATGACTCAAGAGGATTTTTCTCGTGTTATTACGACGATTCAGTGGCTTTCAGTTAACAAGCTACGACATTCACAGCCAGACCACCTTGAGAGGTTTCTTTATACTTATCCTGCATATCGAGGCCCGTCTGTCGCATGGTCTCAATTACAGAATCCAGAGAGACATGGTGTGCCCCATCACCACGTAGAGCAAGGCGTGCTGCATTAATGGCCTTAACCGCACCCATTGTATTTCGTTCAATACATGGCACCTGAACCAAACCGCCTATAGGGTCACAGGTTAGCCCCAGATTATGCTCCATGCCAATCTCTGCAGCATTTTCAATCTGCTGATTGGTACCACCCATTACTGCACAAAGAGCACCAGCTGCCATGGAACAGGCTACACCTATCTCCCCCTGACAACCGACTTCTGCTGCAGAGATAGAAGCATTCTTTTTATACAACATTCCAATTGCAGCAGCGGTAGCCAGAAAATCAAAAACTCCTTGTTTGCTTGAACCTGGTACAAACCGGTCGTAGTAGGCTAATACCGCAGGAATAACTCCTGCCGCACCATTAGTTGGAGCAGTGACTACGCGCCCACCTGCTGCATTCTCTTCATTCACGGCAATGGCAAATAGATTGACCCAATCCAATACCGTAAGCTGATCTTTGAAGGAGGCTTCGGGGCTGGATTTAAGCTCTTCAAAAAGCTCATGAGCACGACGTTTAATATGCAGACCACCCGGAAGCTCTCCCCGTTCAATACATCCACGTTTGATAGAGCCGTCCATCACCTGCCATATTTTCCAGAGCTTATCTTCCAGTTCCTCCTTCTCGTGCCAGATCAGCTCATTGGCAAGCACAATCTCGGCAATACTTTTGCCCTCTTTCTCACAGATCTCTATTAACTCTGCGCCACTATCAAAATGGAAAAGAAGTTTTGGTTCAGGCTCCTGCTCAGTTTTATCCTGTCCGGCCTCTGCATCGCTTAGTACAAAACCTCCACCTACTGAATAATAGATATTGTCATGAAGAATGATGCCTGCCGCATCACTGGCTTTAAAATGCATCCCATTTGGGTGCTTTGGCAGAGACTGTCCAATGTGAAAAAGTACGTCAGTATCCGTATGAAATTCTATGACATGCTTGCCCGCCAGAGTAAGGTGGCCAGTACCTTTAATTCCGTTGATATATTCAGGTACCTTATCTACATCAACCCGGTCAGGTTGTTCACCCATAAGGCCGATCATCACTGCAACATCGGTAGCATGACCTTTACCTGTCATAGCGAGGGAACCAAACAAACCTACTTTTACAGAGTTAACCTTGTGTAAGAGTCCACGCTCTTCTAGCTCAATGAGAAACCGATTTGCCGCAACCATTGGTCCAACGGTGTGTGAACTTGAAGGGCCTATACCAACTTTAAAAAGATCAAAAATACTTAAAAGCATTCCACCACCTCCACAGCCTTTGAGAGCCTCCTGATAATTTATCTGGCTCTCTATTTCTTATTATTTGCTGTTACATCACCGCATATAACTATGACAACTACCTGTTTATTAATATCCGAAACCTGATTGTTTTTTCCTCGCCCACCAGCCAGTCTAACTTCAGACTAGTTATAACTTTTCCTATAATCAAAACTAGTTCCCTATTGGAAACCTAAGCGCCAGCACAGAAAAACGCTAAACTCCTTTCACCCAGCTCCTTACATTAACTTCGACCAAAATATTCCAGTTCTTCCGCTTAAGCTGTCAGCGATTAGAGAATGATGTGATGAGTAGAGACAAAATGTCATCATGAATCAAAATCACATTTCGCACATGCAGCAAGAATTAAATTCATCAATCCTGATATTTAGGTGAATATTTATCCTACAAAGGTATTAGAGAATAGAAATTATCTCTTCTACACTCAATCTTACCGGTTAGGTAAATGCCGGGGTATTTGAGTGACGAAAACCCGTAATAATAAAAAACGCACAGAAAGAGGCGCGAGGAAGAGAGATGCTAACCTACGAAGAATGTTTAGAGCTGAGTGATCTGACAGCAGATGAAGTTGATGCAATTGCGGAACATGAACATATGGACCCAATGATTGCTATGGCTTTAGGCCACTACATTCTGACTCACGACGGTGATCAGAAAATACGAAAAATTATCATGGATGATATTGAGAAAGCCCAACGGGATCGCAACTATGCTCATGCAGAGGTTCTGCAGAAAGTTCTGCAGCACTTTATTGCAACGCATCCTGAGCATAAAGACCAGCAGGCTGCCGCTTAACCATATCCAGACTTATTCCCCTTCTTTAAACCCGGAGCACTGACTTCGGGTTTTTTGTTGGTTTCAGAGGTCTGTTCTTTCCGGGAATTCAATCTCTTGCCCCTGAGCTGTCAGCACGCTGATTTTTTCAGGTTTACCATTTTCATCAAGCAGTACCCTGCCAACACCACTGCTGTTAAGAGAACGTTGCTCTTCAAAGCCCTTGGGAATTCGGGGAATGATTTTCATGCTGCGGCGTTTAGTTAAGAAATTCAGCGGGGACTTCACCCCATATAACCAACGATTTAAACGATCAAATACACTCAGTAACTTTTCCGGGAACTCATTTTTAAAACCACTGCAGGTGATCTGCCAGATATCCGGACTGTTTTTCCTGAAACGCAGTTTTACATCATAGGCAAATGAAAAGTGCACATCGCCGGAAAGAATCACAAAGTTCTGAGGAGTCTTTCGATGCCGGAATATATTCAGGATTACATTGGCCGAACCTTTATGTGCCATCCAGTTCTCTGCATCCACTGTTAAAGCATGGCCGAAGAAAGTGAAGACCCTTTGCACGGTTTCAATCAGCTTCATACCAAAGATTGGTGCCGGTGAAACCATAATCACCGCCGGCTCTCCCATCAATTCAGTTTGCATATCGGAAAGCACCTCCCAATCCATCAGACCCGAAGGTTTTGCGCCACTGCTTTCAGACCACCAGCGCTGGGTTCGTGTATCCAGAACTACCACCTTTGGTTGCGTCGGCAAACTGTAGTGCCAGCGTTCAAACTCAAGCAGAGCCGTGATCATCTCGTCATGCTCTTGCAGATCAAATTCAGGATAAAACTCTTTCAGTCGCTTTTGCCACTCAGTAGGGAAACTCTCGGGAGCATTGCCCCAGCCCTGACACAACCAGTAACCCATCAAAGCATTACCAATGATACGACGCGAGAATGGATGACTATAAGCCGCCTCTTCCCAACCCCGGGTAAGATTCCAGTCATCGGTAACATCGTGATCATCAAAGATCATATACACGGGGATATGCGCCAGACTGCGTTGAACTTTATCCAGCCCTTTGGCAAAAGATTCGATCTGTTTCTGTTCATCCAGGTAGCGATCCGCATGTTCATCATCCACATCCTGAATGCCGAGGTGTATAAAAGACCAAAGCTGTGGAGACCAGACCAGCAGATACATAGCCATGACTTCTGCAAAGGTAATTAAATGATTATGGGCCGTATCTGCAGTAAAAATCGGCTTGCGTGCGCCCGCGAAGAAACGGTCTCGTAATTCACGATTATCCTGAGTCTGTGGAAGCAGGTTTTCCCGCTGATAATAACAATCGGAGTGCTGGTACAAGGTTTTACAATCGCTCACAGTAGCGCCTTCCAACTGCTCCGACGTTAACCCTAAAAGTTGAACCACCTGATGGATAGCAGAAAGCATAGGACCTGCCACATCATCTGCATAAATCTGATCCCCGGTCATCATTAAAAGTGCGGGGCGAGATTGCGGTTGATTACAGCTCTCTGCAAGAACCTTGTCTACCTGCAGCAGAGCATCCGGCCCTACATGATGTGGTTTACGACAGGAACCATGCAGGATTTGATCGATCTTGGTTTTGATCACAAACCCCGGACGTTCTTCTCCCGAGTAGATCAGATGTGGAAGCAACTGCTGAAGGTTTTGTTTCTGCCCCTTAACATCACAACTGAGTTCATAATTCAGCCAGGTATCTACGGGTAAGTTTTGCCCAGGTCTGAAATTAATTAGATTCACATAGGCATGTGTACCAACCTGTACTGCTTCCAGACAATTGGCACAATCTACCTGAATGAGAGTTTTCTGACCTTCGAATATACTCAGATCAGCGTTAAGCGGAGAAGATGTCACCAGCCAGATTACCATCTGATCTGGTTGCACCCTTCGGAGAATTGGACCGGCAATAATAAAAGGCAATGAATCTGTGGGCGTCATCGTCGATGCTACTGTACTAAGCGTAAATTAAAACTAGTTTAACCATGCGTTAAACGCTTTCCAAACCAATCTACATATCTTTAGAGAGCTTTTGAACTTCATATACAGAGGTTACTGGGTGGAAGGTATAACAAACGAAGTCGTAGGCATGCACTGCAGACCCTAACTGCCTGGTTTAGCATTAAGCACCTCCCCAATAACATCCCGCGCAACACCAATCGGCAGGACCAGTTGTTTTGGAACTGTAGAATTGGACAGATCAAAACCATTATCGGGGCCAGCAAACAAACTACAGCTTTTCAGACAGAGAATTGTCACCAGTACAGTTGTAAAAAAAGCCAGCCAGCTTGCACGTGAAATCACAGCAGTTTCCTCAATGTATCAACTGTATGTTGGATTAGGAATATGCTGAAAAATTCAAAATGATTTTCCACTGACCAGCATGATATGATGCCGCAGATTCTTCTGGACCGAATATTCTGATGAAAAATAACTTTTACTACGATCTCGAATCCGCCGCTAAAGGCTCCAGCATCGAACTGACTGCGGCACTGGATAACTTAAGATTTAACGATGATGGTCTGATACCAGCCATTGCACAGCAGAAAGATACTGGCGAAGTTCTCATGATGGCATGGATGAACCGGGCATCAATCGAAGAGACGCTGAAAACAGGACAGGTTTGTTACTGGTCCCGTTCACGCCAAACCTATTGGCGCAAAGGTGAAAGCTCTGGTCATGTTCAGAAACTTGTTGAGATGCGTATCGACTGTGATGGCGACACCCTACTCTGTTTAGTCAACCAACTTGGCCCGGCGTGTCATACTGAACGTCCCAACTGCTTCTTCCATGCAGTAAAAGAAGATAAGGTCGAGATTATCTCCGAGCCCTGTTGTTCTGAGTAAAGCTTATAGTCAGATAAGGACTTTCTGACATGAAGGACGCTGGCGTACTCGTTCAAGGTATGCCAGTAATTTCACCTCTTCTGCTAACAATTCCGCACCTTTTGGATGCCTTGCCAGATAATCCAGCATAGGTGCTAGCATGATATCCGCAGCACTAAACTGATCACCACACATATAGTCCTGCCCATCTAGTTGTTTGGTCAGCGTAGCTATCGCTCTGTTTACCTCAGGTATAGCCGCCTCGACCTTATCCATTCTCACAGAGCCGTCTTCTCCTTTAGGGAAGAGAAATTCCAATAGAAACTTACGAACAAACGCCTGATCTATGTATATCCCAATGAGATTTGCCCACTGATCGACCTGAGCACGAGCAAATAAACCCGTAGGGAAAAGCTCATAGCCCGGATACTCATTATCAATAAACCTGATAATTGCGGCGGTTTCACATATGGAACGGCCATCCTCAAGAATAAACACCGGGATCTTCCCATAGGGGTGGTATTTGAGATGGGTCTCGTCACCCAGTTTCACTTGTTGATCATTAACCTTCATACCGTAGCGGTAACTAAGACCTTTCTCTTCACAGGCGATCATCACACTGCGGACAAAGGTACTGAACTCTGGCCCCAAGATTTTTAACTGAGCATCCATTTTGCTATCCCGTTATGTTTAAAAGTTGCTTTTAACTTAGTCTTTAGCACAATATGTTCAAGAACATATTTTAATTATTTAAAGGTGCAACATGGGATGGTCCTCTGAACAGAAGCAAAAATCGCGCGCAAATATCCTCAGCAGTGCAGCAGAACTCTTTACTCGTGATGGGTTTGATAACGTCGGAATTGATGATGTTATGCAACATGCGGGGATGACACGAGGTGCCTTCTACAATCACTTTTCATCAAAAGGTGAGCTTTATGCTGAAGCCATTATGGCTGCAGCAATTGACTCTCAGCAGCGTATTAAACGCAGTACTGAAGTCGGTTACAGTCATTTGATCGAACAATACCTGAGTCTCACTCACCGTAAAGGCGAAGAGTTCCGCTGCCCTCTGGCATTTCTCACAACAGACATTAATCAACGTGATGAACAGGTTCGCAGCACATACACCCAGGTACTTAAAGGATTCGTTAAAAGTATCAATCAGGCAAATGAAGAAGCCCTTTCAAGTGAAAAAGAGGCCATGCAAAAAGCCGTTTTAATGATTGGTGCTATAGCTATATCCAGAGCGATTAATGATGAAGAGTATGCAGAGAAGCTTTTAACTTCTTGCAAGGACGCGGTGCTGGCATAAAACTCATAGCGCCATAAAAGATCAGGAGGTTCTACTCTGGTTGAGTAATTCAGTTACAAAGGCCTCCACCAGAGGATTGTTTGTGGTGTGTGAAACAATGGAGAAACGTCGGCTTAAATCCAATGATGATTTAAGTTCAATCAACTGCCCCGCCTGTATATCTTCCCAAATACAAAGTCGCGATAAACACCCTATACCCAAATCAGATTTAACTGATTGCTTGATCGCTTCCTGTCGATTCAAAGCCATGGAATTTTCTATATAGCCGCCCGCCTTTTGCACCGACTGATCAAAAACATTCCGGGTTCCTGAACCAGACTCCCGGAGAATCCAGCGGTATTTTGGTAGCTCTTCCAAAGAGATGGAGCCTTGTTTGGCCAAGGGATGCTCCGGACTACAGAACAGCGCGAGATCATCTTGCAGCCAAGGAGTCAGTTTAAGTTTTGCAGGTGAAGCAGGTCCTTCGATAAGCCCGATCTGCGCCTGACCTTTTTCAAGCCGGGTAATAACTTCTCCCGTGTTCCCAATCAGGATATCGGGCGTAATTTCAGGGTGGCTGGCTGTAAACTTTGCAGTGAGCTGAGGAAGAAGATAACAAGCGATAGTGACGCTGGCTGCGATCCTCAATGTCCCCCTTAGTTCACCATCCCCTCTTACGGGGTGCTGAATTTCATCGAGCAAGAGAATGATCTGCCGTACTTTGGGCAGGAGGTCCAAACCATAATCGGTGATCTGCAACTCTCTGCCAACACGGGTAAAGAGTGAACAACCAATACTCTGCTCCAGTTCTTTAAGTGCCTGACTAGCCGCGGACTGGCTCAGCGCCTGCTCTTCTGCAGCCAGGGTCAGCCTTTCCAGACGGGCCGTAGATTCAAAGATCTTTAATTGACGGATGGATAAGCTCATCTCTTTCCTGTTCGGTTTTTCTAATAATATGCATTAATTATATCCATTATACTTATCATTAGTTTGCATAGACAATGCCCGCATTCTTTAACACTCAGGGCAAAAGATATGTCTCGGTTACTCCTTCTACCTCTAATCGCACTATCTGCTGTCCTGCTCTCCCAATTTGACACTTTCACCAGCCTGGGCCTCAGCGCTCTTCCCCTGGCAATTATCCTAGGCATGTTAGCTGGGCATCTGTTCACGGCAGATGGAACCGATCTGGATCATAGCGTTACCCGTTTCTGCCAGAAAAACTGCCTGCGCATCGGGATTATTCTGTTCGGCCTCAACCTAAGTTTTCAACAGATTGCTGGGGTGGGACTGGAAACATTATTACTTAATATCATCGTGATCTGCGCTGTTATTGGTAGCGGACTCTGGCTGGGTATCCGTATTCTGAAACTGCCAGTAGATACCGCCATACTAATTTCTGCAGGTAGCGCTATATGTGGCGCTGCAGCCATACTCGCGAC
Organism: Neptuniibacter sp.; assembly: GCA_050633685.1. Classification (GTDB taxonomy): domain Bacteria; phylum Pseudomonadota; class Gammaproteobacteria; order Pseudomonadales; family Balneatricaceae; genus Neptuniibacter. Next base: position 142,088 of record JBOEHA010000025.1, read on the forward strand.
AGACTCAGCGATCAAAGCCCGCCAGCAACAAGTCACGATTGCGGTTGCCACGGTGGTAGTTTTTGGCACTCTGGCGATGTTTGCCTACCCGGTGATATTTCCCCACAGCCTGATGTCAGAGCAAGCCTTTGGCATCTATATTGGCAGTACCGTGCACGAAGTAGCGCAAGCCGTAGCTGCGGGAGAATCAATCAGCGCACAAGCTCTGAATAATGCAGTTGTTACCAAACTGATTAGAGTTATGCTGTTAGCACCTTTTATTCTTATTCTGTGTACTTATATGACCAGGCAGAGTAAATCCGATGAGAAGGTGAATCTCATAGCCGTAATGCCGTGGTTTATTTTTGGTTTTATATTTATGGCGGGTTTAAATTCTGTGTTCACGCTTCCTGAATTTATATTGCAAAGCGCGTCTTACCTGAGTCAGTACCTGCTGGCTCTCGCCATGGCGGCTTTGGGAATCCAAACCCGGTTAGCCCTGATTAAAGAAGCAGGGATTCGCCCGATTATTATGGCTCTCAGCTTATTTGTGCTTTTACTTGTCGGCGGGTTATTTCTGAACCTACTGATTGTTTGATAGCTACTCAGCCATAAAAAAACGGCCTCAATTGAGGCCGTTTTTGAATCTAAACCGGGAGATTATTTACCCCAGGAATCTCGCAGGGTTACGGTACGGTTGAATACTAGTTTCTCTGCGCTTGAGTCTGAATCAATACAGAAATAACCGGTACGTTCAAACTGATAACCGCTTTGTACTTCAGCCTCTGCCAATCCAACTTCGCAGCGGCTTTCTGTTTGTACAACCAATGATTCCGGATTAATGAACTCAAGGAAATCACGCTCTTTATCGCCGTCCGGGTTTGCTTCTGTGAACAAACGATCGTATTCACGCACTTCACATGGAACAGAGTTATCAGCCGATACCCAATGAACCACACCTTTGGCTTTATAACCTTCTGGGTTAGCGCCATTCGTTGCAGGGTCATATGAGCATTTGAGCTCAACCACATTACCCGCTTCATCCTTAATTACTTCATCACAGGTAATTACATAGGAACCACGCAGACGAACTGCCACACCTTGGGTCAGACGTTTCCACTTACGCGGAGGTACTTCAGCAAAATCATCCTGCTCAATCAGAATATTCTTAGTGAAAGGTACTTTGCGCGTGCCCATAGTTTCATCCTTAGGATGCTTAGGCAGCTCAAACCACTCTTCTTTACCTTCCTCGTAATTGGTGATGGTCACCTTCAACGGGCGAACAACACACATAGCACGAGGAGCGTTTTTATCCAGATCTTCTCGGACAAAGAATTCAAACTGAGCCATATCAACTGTGCCATCAGTTTTCGATACCGCCAGACTGTCGCAGAAGTTACGCACCGCTTGTGGAGTGTATCCACGACGACGCAGGCCAGAGATCGTAGGCATACGTGGATCATTCCAGCCATTTACATGATTTTCATCGACCAGCTGCTTCAGCTTACGCTTACTGGTGATCGTATAATTAAGGTTGAGACGGCCAAACTCATACTGACGTGGTTTAGAAGGTACTGGCAGATTCTCAATAAACCATTCATACAGTGGGCGATGGTCTGCAAACTCCAGAGTACATATAGAGTAAGTCACACCTTCAATTGCATCTTCCTGACCATGTGCAAAGTCGTAGCTTGGGTAGATACACCACTTATCACCAGTCTGGTGATGCGACTCCTTGCGTATACGATAAAGAATCGGATCACGCAGATTCATGTTTGGAGATGACATATCGATCTTGGCACGTAACACACGACTGCCTTCATCGAATTCGCCGTTTTTCATGCGTTCCAGAAGATCCAGACTCTCTTCAACAGAACGGTCACGATATGGGCTATCTTTGCCTGGCTCTGTAGCCCAACCTCGGTACTCTTTTGCTTCTTCAGGACTAAGATCACAAACGTAAGCGTTACCATTACGGATAAGGTGCTGCGCCCATTCATAGAAGGTATCAAAATAGTCTGATGCATATTTCACATCACCTGCCCATTTGAACCCTAACCATTCAACGTCTTCTTTGATCGCATCTACGTACTCCTGCTCCTCTTTCGATGGGTTTGTGTCATCGAAACGCAGGTTGCACTCGCCGTTGTATTTTTCAGCAGTGCCAAAGTTAAGACAGATCGACTTAGCGTGACCTATATGCAGATAACCGTTCGGCTCTGGTGGGAAACGGGTAACCACTTTACCCTCATTAATTCCGTTCTCCAGGTCCTGTTCAATGATCTGATGAATAAAGTTCGTTGGCTTGCTGCTCTCTGGGTTACTCATATAAAACGTCTTATCAATCCGGCAGGGTACATAAAAAATCTGGCGACATTATAAACGGATGCAGTAAAGAAATGTCAGTTTTTACACATTCGCAGTAACAAAAATTATGACCTTCCTTCACATCGGTGGAAATCATCCTGATGAGAAGTAAATACTTCGATTAATAATCTCACATCTTAAGTCGTATCTGGGGGATGCGTTTCGCTAAGACTTGAGTATAATGTCGCGGTCAAAGGCGAAGAAATGGACATTACAACAATGATTATTCTCCATACGAATTTCGGTGATATTTCTATTGAGCTGGATTTTGAAAAAGCCCCTGCTACAGCTGCTAATTTTGAACAATATGTAAAAGAAGGTTTTTACGATGGCGTAATTTTTCACCGCGTCATCAATGGCTTTATGATTCAGGGTGGTGGTTTTGAGCCCGGTATGGTTCAAAAGGAAACACGTGATCCGATTGAAAATGAAGCGGATAACGGTCTTTCCAATTCAACATGCACGGTGGCTATGGCCAGAACCATGGACCCACATAGTGCCTCCGCACAGTTTTTTATTAACGTATCCGAAAACACTTTCCTGGATCACACTGCTAAAACCACAGAAGGCTGGGGTTATGCCGTATTCGGTAAAGTGGTTGATGGCAAGGATGTGGTCAACAAAATCAAAGGCGTTTCAACTACTATGCGCGCCGGTCATCAGGACGTACCAGCAGAAGACGTGATCATCGAGTCTGCCGAGATCGTTGCAGATGATACGGAAACAGAAAGCAACGACGAATAATTAAGTTAATGACTGTATTTTTTGTCTCAGATCTACATCTGAAACCCGAACGCCCGGATCTTACCCGGGCGTTTTCACGTCTTATCAATACCACATTCCAGAATGCCTCCGAGTTATTCCTACTGGGTGATATTTTTGAGGCCTGGATTGGTGACGACACCCCCACTCCGACGCTGGAACCCGTATTTGAAGCCTTAAAACAGCTCAGCGATAAAGGTTGTAAGATATATTTCCAGCATGGGAATCGTGATTTTCTGGTGGGGGAACAATTTGCTCAGAGCATTGATGCGATCTTGCTTCCCGAAGAGCTGACTGTTGAACTGCCTGTCGGTAAAGCAGTGATTTCTCACGGCGATCAATTGTGTACTGATGATACAGAATATATGCAGTTCAGAACCATGGTACGCAATCCCCATTGGCAGGCAGAGTTTCTGGGAAAACCACTGCAAGAGCGTCTGGCAATCGCCAAGCAACTTCGTGACGCCAGTAAAGAACGCACTGCAGAAAAATCAGAATACATTACCGATGTAAATCCAGATGCTGTGGCTGGACTGTTCAAAACCAGTGGCGTATCTCTGATGATTCATGGTCATACCCACAGACCCTGCATTCATCAAAATGAGATCGAAAATAAGCCGGTCACACGGATTGTATTAGGTGACTGGGACACACTCGGTTGGTATCTGAAAGTTGATGAGCACGGCTACGATCTTATCAACTTTCCTATCGAGTCATACGCCTGAACAGGCAAAGATATCTATAGAGATTAAGCGGCAACAAATGTCGGTGCGCCACTGTGAAAGCGGAACTCGTCATCAGGAGATTCGATCAATTCACGTTCAACTTCCCTGAACAAAGCCACACGATCCTCAATAGGCTCACCCGCATATTCTTCAGCTAATCCCAGGTAATCCTGATAATGGCGACCTTCAGATTTCAGCAGCGAACGATAGAACTTCGCTAATTCCTCATCCAGAAAAGGAGCCAGCTTAGCAAAGCGCTCACAGGAACGCGCTTCAATAAAGGCACCCACAATCAACAAATCAATCAGATGTCCCGGCTCAGATGTACGAATATGCTTACGCATACCGCCAGCATAACGTGCTGGAGACATATGATCATAAACCACGCCTCTATCCTGCATAATAGCCAGCACCTGCTCAAAATGAATCAACTCTTCACGCGCTAAACGAGACATTTTATTCAACAGATCAATACGATCAACGTACCGAAACATCAGGCGCATCGCAGTTGAGGCTGCTTTCTTTTCACAATGGGCATGATCGATCAGAAGAATATCCTGATTCTGCAGTGCTGCCTGAATCCAGGAATCCGGCGTTTCACATGCTAAGAACTGTTTAATCTCTACCAGTGCATCCATGAAATGAAGACCCGTTGCTACTTGCTACTAAAAAAGAGGCAGCATTATAGCCGCCCATCTCTGGCCTTGCACCCGTCTTCATCAATGAATTGGTTTAATCCGATTGACCGGTTGCAAGAAGCCGTAAAGCCAGTGCAACGAACACTGTGCCTGCGAGTCTGTTAATCCACTTTTGGGTACTGTCTGAGCGTTTAATCTGCTCACTGATACTGCCTGACAAAATTGCGAACAAAGTCATAACCCAGAAGCTAAAGAAAATAAAAACGCCACCTAAAGACATTAACTGCAAGCTGAGTGAGCCTTGACTCGGATCGGCAAACTGAGGCAAAAATGCTAGAAAGAATATTGCCAGCTTAGGATTAGTCGAACTCATCAACACGCCGCGTTTATATAGTTGCCAATGAGACAACCTGGGACTTCCGCCGCCATCAATAGTTTCGCAAGACGCAGTGAAAGCCCGCCAAGCCAGATAGATTAAATAACCTGCCCCAAGCACTTTTAAGGCTGTAAAAGCCATAACACTGACTTTAAATATAGCCGCCAGCCCCAGAGTAACCGCAAGGGTATGTCCGACTAATCCGGTGCATAATCCCAGCGTTACAATGATCCCCGCCTTCCTCCCATAAAGAGCTGATTGGATGAGAACAAAAATATTATCTGGACCTGGGGTAAATCCCAGCAACACTGTTGCGATAATAAAAGTGATCAGAGTTTGACTGGAGAAAAGATCCATTTACTGAATTATCCTGAACGACTTAATTGAGGCATGATTATTATTAATAGAAACACTGTAATCTTACTACCGTTTTTATAGCCCTTATAACCAATTAATTTAAAAAGATTTTTTACTTCAAACCACTACTCCTGAAACAACCTCCCAATTGGTTACAACAGCCAAAAGAACTCTCAAACTCATCATTCAACCAAAAATCCAAAAAAAAGCGTAATTTCATTGTAATTTATCTTCTAAATGTCATAAAAAAGCCTGTATAATGTCGCGCAATTTTAGGACCTCACTTAGTCGAGTAAAGAAATGACAGATTTATCCAAATACAGAAACATTGGTATCTTCGCGCACGTTGATGCGGGTAAAACCACTACAACAGAACGTATCCTAAAGCTTACGGGTAAAATCCATAAGACTGGTGAGGTTCACGATGGTGAATCTACTACTGACTTCATGGAACAGGAAGCTGAGCGCGGTATTACTATCCAGTCAGCGGCGATCACCACTTTCTGGGACGGTCACCGTATGAACGTAATCGATACTCCTGGGCACGTTGACTTCACTGTTGAAGTTTATCGTTCTTTGAAAGTATTGGATGGTGGTATCGGCGTTTTCTGTGGTTCTGGTGGTGTTGAACCGCAATCAGAAACTAACTGGCGTTATGCAGATGAATCCGGCGTATCCCGTATCATCTTCGTAAACAAGCTAGACCGTCTGGGCGCTGACTTCCTGAAAGTTGTTGACCAGATTGAAAACGTACTGGCGGCTAAGCCTCTGGTAATGACACTGCCAATTGGCCGTGAAGATGACTTCGTAGGTGTTGTCGATATTCTTTCTAAGAAAGCTTACGTCTGGGATGATTCTGGTCTTCCAGAAAACTACAAAGTTGAAGACGTACCTGCCGACATGGTTGAAGATGTTGACATGTACCACGAACAGCTGATCGAAACAGCGGTTGAGCAAGATGACGACCTAATGATGGCTTACATGGAAGGTGAACAGCCTACCACTGAAGAGATCAAGCGTTGCATCCGCAAAGGTACACTTGAACTGGCCTTCTTCCCAACTTACTGTGGTTCTGCATTTAAGAACAAAGGTATCCAGCTTATCCTTGATGCCGTTGTTGATTACCTGCCATCACCTACAGAAGTTGTGCCACAAGATCTAACAGATGAAGTGGGCGAGCCTACAGGCGAAGTTGCTACTGTATCTGTTGATGAGCCATTCCGTGCACTGGCATTCAAAATCATGGACGACCGCTTCGGCGCTCTGACATTCGTTCGAGTTTACTCGGGTGTACTGAAGAAAGGTGACACAATTCTTAACTCGTTCACAGGTAAAACTGAACGTGTTGGTCGTATGTGTGAAATGGAAGCCGATGAGCGTAACGAGCTAGACTCCGCTCAAGCGGGCGACATCATCGCTATCGTTGGTATGAAAAACGTACAAACAGGTCACACGCTGTGTGATCCTAAGCATGAATGTACTCTGGAAGCGATGGTATTCCCTGAGCCTGTAATCTCTATCGCCGTTGAGCCTAAAGACAAAGGCGGTGCTGAGAAGATGGGTCTGGCCATTGGTAAAATGGTTGCAGAAGATCCAACGTTCCTGGTTCACACAGATGAAGACAGTGGTCAAACTATCCTACGTGGTATGGGTGAGCTTCACCTGGACATCAAAGTAGATATCCTGAAGCGTACATACGGTGTAGACCTGATTGTTGGTGAGCCACAAGTAGCTTACCGTGAGACAATCACGAAAGAAGTTGAAGATTCTTACACGCATAAGAAACAGTCTGGTGGTTCTGGTCAATTCGGTAAGATTGACTACCGTATCAAGCCAGGTGAGCCAAACTCAGGCTTCACATTCTCTTCGACGGTTGTCGGCGGTAACGTACCGAAAGAATTCTTCCCAGCGATCGAGAAAGGCTTCGCGGGCATGATGGATGAAGGTGTTCTTGCAGGCTTCCCTGTACTGGACGTTGAAATCGAACTGTTCGACGGCGGCTTCCACGCGGTTGACTCCTCTGCTGTAGCATTCGAAATCGCTGCAAAAGGCGCATTCCGCCAGTCTATCCCGAAAGCAGGCGCACAGCTTCTTGAACCAATCATGAAAGTTGACGTGTTCACGCCTGAAGATCACGTAGGTGATGTTATCGGTGACCTTAACCGTCGTCGCGGCATGATCTCTGGTCAGGATTCTGCAGGTTCTGGTGTACGTATTAAAGCAGACGTTCCACTGTCTGAAATGTTCGGTTACATCGGACACCTACGTACAATGACATCTGGCCGTGGTCAGTTCTCTATGGAGTTCTCTCACTACGCCGCTTGCCCAAGCTCAGTATCTGAAACTGTCATTGCGGACGCAAAAGCTAAGAAAGAAGCTAAGTAATCTAATTAGTTAGCTCATAAGTTTAAAAGCCCGGTGAGTGATCACCGGGCTTTTTTGTTGTCAAAAATCACTAACCTGAAATTAATGACCGATTAGAATGCGTAATGCTCTTTGGTTCACTTGGAACGCCTCCGATAAGCTAGCCTGTTCTTCAGTTCAAACAATCACATCAGGAATCTGTCACGAATGACTTCACAACGAAGATGGCTGCTATTGGGTGTGCTGTTGATCGGTTTATCCCTAATCCCCGTTGGCGATACGGCAGGAAAAATGCTTGGCATTCAAGGCGAGGACCCCCTCTTTATTGCCTGGAGTCGGTTACTGGTAGGTTTCATCCTGATGCTGCCTCTTTCAGGATTGCGGGTGAAGGAAATAAAACTCCTCTACCACTGGAAATTACTCATTCGTGCAGCACTTTTTTGTTGTGCAATTTTTAGCATTTTAACGGCCTTAAAAACCAAACCCATCGCAGACGTATTCGGCATTTTCTTTGTCGGGCCTATTGTCGCCTACTTTCTTGCTGCCGTGGTACTCAAAGAGACGATAAACCTGCCACGTTCGCTGATGCTTTTCATTGGCTTCATTGGTGTATCAATGGTCGTTAAGCCCGGTGTTAATATGGACAGCGGCACATTTTATGCGCTATTGGCTGGAACCTGTTACGGCTGTATGTTGGTCTGCAATCGCTGGCTGGCGGGCAGTTACAGGCCAAGATTGATCTTACTCTCCACATTACTGGTCGGCAGTATTGTTCTGACCCCTGTTGCGGTCACCACAATACCCGATCAATTTGATGCGAATCTGATTGGACTGGTATTGATCAGCTCACTCGCTTCTGCGATTGGCAACCTGATCATTATTGAAGCAAGCCGGCATCTGGAGGCCAGCATCGTTGCCCCATTTGTCTATTCACAACTGATCGCAGCAACCGCATTAGGCATTTTCGTATTCAATGAATGGCCAGATTTGATCAGTGCCATGGGGCTGATGATTATCTTCTCTTCTGGGGTCTTTTCATTCCTGTTGTCAAAACAAAAAGCGCAGAAAGCCACCACCTGACGCGATACAAAAATCTGAAATCCACAAAAAAGCCCAATGAAAACTCATTGGGCTATTTTGTGGATGCCACGGAATGGCAAAGTCGATCCATCCTTAGAGAAGCACGTATAACTACTCAGCCTTAGCATCCAGTTCTTTAATAAGATCAGCCATCGAATGTAGGCTCAGATCCGCTTCAGACGGAAAATGGTCTTCAAGCTTCCCTGAAATATGCTGAAAAGTTTCCTGTAGAGCGACAAACGCTTCGACCACCAACGGATCGAAATGAGAGCCCGCTCCCGTGATAATGGCTTCAGACGCATTATCGTGATTCAACGCCCCCTTATAGGGGCGTCTTGAGATCATTGCATCATAAACATCGGCCACTGCCATAAGACGTGCGACAATCGGTATTTCATCACCTTTAAGACCTTGAGGGTAACCCTGCCCATCCCAGCGTTCATGATGGCTAAGGGTCACTTGCTTAGCTATGGTTAGAAACCGTGCAGCTTGCCCTCCCACTTCTCTCTGGACCAACAACTCAGCTGAACGAATCGCTTTATATCCAAGAATCGTATGCTGCTTCATCAGCTCATACTCTTCGTCATCAAGTGTTGAAGGTTTTTGTAATATCTTGTCTGGAATGCCTACCTTCCCTATATCGTGCAAGGCAGCCGTTTTATAAAACAGCTCAATGGTATTCCGGTCTAATTCAGTTTTGTAGGGTTCTTTTGTTTTGAGGTACTCTGCCAACGCCTTAACGTAATGCTGAGTTCGTAGGATATGATTACCCGTTGAATGATCCCTAATACGCGCAATGGTTGCCAAACTTAAAATAGCCGCATCCTGAATCACCTGAAAGTCATGATCATGCTCACATTCATAACTTTGTTTGCTGGTTTTATCATCCAGGCTGATGACATCACCCGATTGCTGCAACCTTGCCAAGCTCTGATGAATGCGTAGTTTGCTGGTCACCACATTATGAAAGAACGGAGGGGCCAGGAAATCATCAAATCCCTGCTCAAAAGCGTATTGCCGGTAATCCTGTTCCTCACCCTGCCAGGTCAGAATAACAGGGTTATCCGCAGCCAAAATGTTTTCGAGTTGCACGGCAGGTATCTGATCCAGAAGATCCACATCCACTATGTTCGTCTGGCTCAGATCCGGTGCACGAAAATGCGCCGATGCGATCACTTGAAATTCACCAGTCAGAACAGCCTCCAACCGTTCATATAGATGAAGGTTTGCAGTTGAAATCGTCAGTTGATCCAAATAGAAGTATCCTTTTCCAAACCGTTTTGCTCTTTCAGCAAAGTTTAACTATAAACCATATATTTAAAATGGATTATATCGCCCTACCGACCTTTTGTCCGGCATAAGTTACATTTTTACAATCACCAACGTTAATGAGCATCAGGACATTACTATGAAAATATCAAAGGCCACCCCTGAAGATGCTGCAAATTTAGCCTATTTGATCAACCTTGCGGGTGAAGGCATTCCAGAATTCCTATGGTCTGAAATGATTACAGGGAAAGAAACGGCGCTTGAGGTTGGTACACAACGAGCCGCCCGAGAGGACGGTGGATTCAGTTACAAAAATGCCAAAGTGGTCCGCCTTGAACAAGAAGTTGCAGGAATGATCATCGCCTATCAATTAGATAACCCCTATGACCCCGGTGATTTGAACGACTATCCTGCTGTAGTTCGGCCGCTGATAGAATTAGAAGCTAAAGCCCCTGGCAGCTGGTATATCAATGCACTAGCCACAATGGAACAATATCGAGGCTTAGGCATTGCCAAAGCCCTGATCCTGGAGGCTGAAAAACAGGCAAAAGACGCTCAGGTAAAGACCATGAGCCTTATCGTTGCCGCAGAAAATCAAGCCGCAAAGCAATTGTATTTAGACTTAAGTTATCAACAAAAAGCATCGCTTCCTGCCGTCAACTTTCCTAACTCGGTTCAATTGGGGAGGTGGGAATTACTTATTAAAAGATTAAAGTAAAGCTTACTGAACATTTTCTCGGTCATCATTACTTGGGAAGCAATGAATGTATTACAAAGTAGTTCAGCCTATTTCAACAGACCGTCCAGAATGGGAAAAGTACCTCAGTTGGCGGAAGCTCTCATTTACGTCACTGGATTCGCTGGATAGCTTCCTTCAACCTGACCTGTTTGAGGCACGTACAGCTGAAGACTGGCAGCACTGCGTTAATGAAGATTTCAAACTTAATTTGATCACGGACTCTGATTACGCTTTTGCCGTCGCTAGCAGATATCCAGTTGCACGCGTTCTTGGCGTTGAAATCGAGCTAGAAAGAGCCGTTGAAAAGAATGAAAACCTGCTAGGTTATGACATTCTGGACCGTTACTGTGCAAACTCACTACTGACAAACTGGGGAAAGGATGGCCTGAGCTTTATCAACCAAAATTTGATGCCTAATGGATTACTCAATTCTTTTGATGATGCCAAGCATATCAGAGACCGGTTAAGGGTAGAGTACCCTGATGATGACCATGCCTCGCATTGCCAAATCTGGGCAGTTTATGAAGTTTCACAAACTTAGTTTCAGCAATAATCAGACAAAAAAAACCCACGCATAAGCGTGGGGTTTAAAGAAGAGCAGTGTGAATGTTCTGATAGGAAAACCCTCACACTTACTGCTCTCCAACTCTTAGATATCCAACCGTGTTGGATTGGGCATCAAAAAGTATCTCCTGGAATGCGCACATTACCTTCCATAACGACACGCGCACTTCGACTCATCACTGCTTTTTTCGCAGTCCAGTCACCATTCACTTCTTCTGCTGCAGCACCCACACGCAATGTACCAGACGGATGCCCGAAAGTTACTGCGTCACGCTCGCCCCCACCTGCTGCCAGGTTAACCAATGTGCCAGGAACCGCAGCGGCTGTTGCGATAGCCACAGAAGCGGTGCCCATCATGGCATGGTGCAGTTTACCCATGGACAACGCACGGACACACACGTCGATGTCGTTTGATGTAATCTGTTTGCCACTGGATGCTTCATAGTCAGTTGCAGGGGCAACAAAAGCGATCTTAGGCGTGTGCTGACGTGCTACTGCTTCTGAGATATCGCTGATCAGGCCCATCTGTACCGCACCATGTGCACGCATAGTTTCAAAACGCGCCAGCTCATCAGCATTACCGTTAACATCTTTCTGAAGTTCGGTACCTTTGTAACCAATTTCATCCGCATTTACGAAGATGGTAGGGATACCTGCATTGATAAAGGTCGCTTTGAAAGTACCAACACCTGGAACCTCCATATCATCAACCAGATTACCCGTAGGGAACATGGAACCTTCTCCATCGGCCGGGTCCATAAACTCAATGACCACTTCAGCCGCCGGGAATGTCACGCCGTCCAGCTCGAAATCACCAGTTTCCTGTACCTCACCGTTGGTGATCGGTACGTGGGCAATGATGGTTTTCTTAATATTTTTCTGCCAGATACGTACAATGCAGATGCCATTTTCAGGGATGCGTTCCGGATCAACCAGACCACCACTGATCGCAAAAGCACCAACAGCAGCTGTCAGGTTGCCGCAGTTACCAGACCAGTCTACGAACGCTTTGTTAATCGCTACCTGACCAAACAAGTAATCCACATCGTGATCAGGTTCTGAGCTTTTATCCAAAATAACTGTTTTAGATGTACTTGATGTCGCACCACCCATACCATCGATCTGCTGGCCGTAAGGATCTGGGCTACCGATTACACGCATAAGGATTTTGTCACGTGCTTCACCGGGTTCCTGCGCCGCTTCCGGCAGGTCCTGACGACGGAAGAAAACACCTTTACTGGTTCCACCGCGAATATAAGTCGCAGGGATTTTAATCTGTGGTACGTTCGACATCTTTCTATCCTTTCTTATTGTGTGGGGCTTACAGTATGTTGAGGGTTGAAACACCACGGTTAAGAAAATGTTTAGTAACGACAGCTAAAGCTGACCCGCTTTTCAGCGCGGGTTGCTCTATCTAGCAATCGTGAGTAAAAACTTTCGAAGGTGATGGGCGTTGCCTGCTCGACTTTTTAACCTTTCGGTTAGATGGGTGTCACCCCGCGTGAGCCTTGCGGGGTGACGGGGTTGCAAGCAACGCCTATCGGTTCTTGCTATTAACTGCCTTCCAGGAAGTCCTTAGCAAAGCGCTGTAGAACACCACCCGCTTTGTAAACATGCACTTCAGCAGCAGTATCCAGACGACAGGTTACAGGGACTTCAACCTTCTCGCCGTTAGCACGGTTGATGATCAGAGTCAGATCACAGCGTGGTGAGATATCACCCTCGATATCAAATGTCTCTGTACCGTCGATTGCGTAAGTATTCCGCGTGTCACCGTCTTTAAACTGAACCGGTAATACGCCCATACCAACTAAGTTAGTACGGTGAATACGCTCGAAACCTTCAGCAACGATGGTTTCAACACCGGCCAGACGAACACCTTTAGCCGCCCAGTCACGAGATGAACCCTGACCGTAGTCAGCACCGGCAACAATGATCAGGTTCTGCTTGCGCTGCATGTAGGTTTCAATCGCTTCCCACATACGGCTTTCCGTGCCTTCTGGCTCAATACGTGCCAGAGACCCCTGTTTAATGTCGCCATTTCCGTCACGGCACATTTCGTTCAACAGTTTCGGGTTAGCGAAGGTTGCACGCTGTGCAGTCAGGTGGTCACCACGGTGAGTTGCGTAGGAGTTGAAATCTTCTTCTGGCAGACCCATTTTCGCGCAGTATTCACCTGCCGCACTGGACGCCTGAATCGCGTTAGACGGAGACAAATGGTCGGTAGTGATATTGTCACCCAAAACCGCCAGAGGACGCATACCTTTCATGGTACGTTCACCTGCCAATGCACCTTCCCAATATGGAGGACGACGGATGTAAGTAGACATTTCACGCCAGTCGTACAGTGGGCTATCAGCACGCTCAACATCACCCAGATCAAACATTGGGATGTAGATCTGATTAAACTGTTCAGGCTTAACGCTCTTCTCTACCAATGCATCAATTTCTTCATCGCTTGGCCAGATATCTTTCAGTGTAATCGGATTACCGTTCTGATCTTTACCTAGTACATCGGTCTCGATATCGAAACGAACCGTACCTGCAATAGCGTACGCGACAACCAGTGGCGGTGACGCCAGGAATGCCTGTTTAGCATGTGGATGGATACGGCCATCGAAATTACGGTTACCAGACAAGACTGCGGTAGCGTAAAGATCGCGGTCAACCACTTCTTTTTCGATAACTGGATCAAGCGCACCGGACATACCGTTACATGTCGTACACGCGTAAGCCACGATACCAAAGCCCAATTTTTCCAGTTCTGGTAACAGACCCGCTTCTTCAAGATACAGTTTCGCAACTTTAGAACCCGGAGCAAAAGAGGACTTAACCCAAGGTTTACGTACCAGACCTAACTCGTTTGCTTTCTTAGCCACCAAGCCAGCTGCAACAACGTTGCGAGGGTTAGACGTGTTAGTACAAGAAGTAATTGCAGCGATGATAACTGCACCATCTGGCATCAGACCTTCTGCTTCTTCTGCTTGAGCAGCCGCCAGCATCTCTTCACCAGCAATACCACGCTCATTCAGAGCCGAGGTTGGCAGACGACGATGCGGGTTAGAAGGACCAGCCATGTTACGCACAACCGTAGACAGATCAAATTCAAGTACACGCTCGTACTCGGCATCAATCAGATCGTCAGCCCACAGGCCAGTCTCTTTAGCATACTGTTCAACCAGAGCAACCTGCTCAGGTTCACGACCCGTTAGCTTCAGGTAATCAATGGTTTGCTCATCGATGTAGAACATACCTGCAGACGCGCCGTATTCCGGCGTCATGTTGGACAGCGTTGCACGGTCACCGATTGACAGTGTCGATGCACCCGGGCCAAAGAATTCAAGGTACGCAGAGACAACTTTCTCGTTACGCAGGAATTCAGTCATTGCCAAAGCAATATCCGTCGCAGTGATGCCCGGCTGGCGCTCACCAACAATCTTCACACCCACAATGTCCGGAAGGCGCATCATGGATGGCAGACCCAGCATGACAGTTTCTGCTTCCAGACCACCAACACCAATCGCGATAACACCCAGTGCATCAACGTGCGGCGTGTGGGAATCAGTACCCACACAGGTATCAGGATAAGCTACACCATCGCGGTTCTGGATCACGGGAGACATCTTCTCCAGGTTGATCTGGTGCATGATGCCGTTACCGGCTGGAATCACATCGACGTTATCAAACGCAGTTTTACACCATTCGATAAAGTGGAAACGGTCTTCGTTACGACGATCTTCAATCGCACGGTTTTTTTCAAATGCGTCTGGATCGAAACCTGGCGCTTCTACAGCTAATGAATGGTCAACGATCAACTGTGTAGGTACAACCGGATTAACCTTTGAAGGATCGCCGCCCTGGTCAGCAATTGCGTCACGCAGACCTGCAAGGTCGACTAATGCAGTCTGACCAAGAATGTCATGACATACAACACGCGCTGGGTACCATGGAAAGTCCAGTGTACGCTTGGTTTCAATCAACTGCTTAAGGCAGTCTGTCAGTGTAGTTGGTTCACAACGGCGAACCAACTGCTCAGCCAGTACACGAGACGTGTATGGCAGTTTTGAATAGGAGCCTGGCTGAATCGCTTCAACAGCAGCACGCGTGTCAAAGTAGTCTACGCCAGCACCTGATAATTGCTTACGGTATTCAGTGTTCATATAACACCTGTAATTCTTTTAGTTCAAATGAGGGAGAGCGAAAAGCACGCCTCCCTGATCGGCACAATTAAGGACGTTCTGAGATTTCAACCCAAACAGATGTCTCTGGGCCTGTGTAATCAGCAGAAGGACGAATGATGCGGTTGTTAGCGCGCTGTTCCATAACGTGAGCAGTCCAGCCCGCCGCACGAGAACAGACAAAGATTGGCGTAAACAGCTTCGTAGGTATGCCCATGAAGTTGTAAGCCGATGCATGGAAAAAGTCCGCGTTACAGAACAATTTCTTTTCACGCCACATCACCGCTTCAACACGCTCAGATACTTCGTACAGGTACTCATCACCAACCTGGTCTGACAATTTCTTAGACCATTCTTTAATGATGGCGTTACGTGGATCAGATTCACGGTAGATCGCATGACCAAAACCCATGATCTTATCTTTACGTTCCAGCATGCCCATGATCTCAGCTTCGGCTTCATCAGCAGAACGCCAGTTCTCGATCATATCCATTGCTGCTTCATTTGCTCCACCGTGAAGTGGACCACGTAAAGTACCGATGGCTCCGGTTACACAACTGTGAATGTCAGACAGCGTTGATGCACAAACACGTGCACTGAACGTAGACGCATTAAACTCATGCTCAGCGTACAGAATCAGTGACGCATGCATGACCTGAACGTGCAGCGGTTCAGGTTTTTCATTATGCAGCGTCCACAGGAACTGCTCAGCAATCGAATCAGCGTCTGTTTCAACATTCACACGTACGCCATTGTGGCTGTAGTTGTACCAGTAGTTAATCATGCCCGGGAAAACAGCCAGCATGCGATCGATGTGATCGTGCTGTTCAGAGAAATCCTGTTCTGTTTCCAAGTTGCCCAGCATTGAACAACCTGTACGCATAACATCCATTGGATGTGCATCCGCAGGGATCTGTTCCAGAACCGCTTTTAACGCTTCCGGTAATCCACGCAAGCCTTTCAGCTTGGCCTTATAAGCATCCAGTTCGGCCTGATTTGGCAACTTTCCATAGAGCAGCAGATAAGCAACTTCTTCAAACTGAGCCTTGTCAGCCAGTTCTTTGATGTCATAGCCACGGTAGGTCAGACCTGCGCCGGTTTTACCTACAGTGCACAGTGCGGTTTCACCTGCGGACTGACCTCGTAGACCCGCCCCACCCAGTTTTTTATCGACCATAATGTGCTCCCGTTTTTGTCTGTGTGGGCTCTCATTCCACAACACCGGCCCACTTAATTTATCTTTTATATTTTTACGCTTTTACTTGAGCAGATTAATTATTTGTTTTTGCCTTCTGCGAATAGGGCATCCAGCTTCTGCTCGAAGTCGTGATAGTTTAGGAAATCATAGAGTTCCATACGTGTTTGCATTGAATCTACAACAGCTTTCTGATCACCATCTTTCAAAATATGCTCATATACATTCAATGCAGCTTTGTTAGCAGCACGGAATGCGGACAATGGGTACAACACCATAGATGCACCGTTTTCAGCCAGTTCGGCTGTATTAAACAGTGGTGTCGCCCCAAATTCTGTAATATTTGCCAGCAGGTGCGCCCCATTGATGCCATCTGCAAAGGCTTTGTAATCTTCCAGAGTGTGTACGGCTTCTGCAAAGATGCCATCAGCACCCGCTTCCAGACATGCCTGAGCGCGATCGACCGCCGCATTCAGTCCTTCCATCTGGAACGCATCGGTACGCGCAATGATGAAGAAATCATCATCAGTTTTTGCATCCGCCGCCGCTTTTACACGATCAACCATCTCTTCAAGAGAAACGATCTCTTTATTAGGACGGTGGCCACAACGCTTCTGCGCAACCTGATCTTCCAGGTGAACGGCAGCCGCACCGGCTTTAGTCATCTCTTTAATCGCACGTGCGATGTTAAATGCACCACCCCAACCTGTGTCGATATCTACCAACAAAGGCGTTTCCACGGCACTTGAAATACGGCGTACGTCTTCCAGAACATCATTCATAGAAGTCATACCCAGATCTGGCAGACCGTAAGAGTGGTTAGCAACTCCACCGCCAGACAGATAGATAGCCTTATGGCCTACACGTTCAGCCATCATGGCATGATAAGCGTTAGTAGTACCTACGATTTGTAGTGGCTGAGTTTCAACAAGTGCTTTACGAAAACGTGCACCGGCAGACAGGTTGTTGGACATGTTATTCACCTCTGGTTTCGGTCGCTGCGTTCAGTTTATCTTCAATATTTTTTCGCGCTGCGCCAATGTGGCGTCGCATGAGCATCTCTGCCAATTCTGGATCCCGTGCTTCTATGGCATCAATGATCTGGCGATGCTCCTTTAACGCCCGTTTGGGTCGCGAACTGGAGACACTGAACTGATATCTGTACATACGTACTAAGTGATACAGGTCACCACCGAGGAATTCTAAAAGCTTTGAATTTCTGCAGCCTCGAACAATTCGATAGTGAAAATCAAGATCACCCTCTTTTTGAAAGTACGAACGTCCGTCGAGTTGGGCGATTGTCTGCTCGTGCTCATCGAGAAGCTGTCGGAGGCTATCGATCTCATCCTGCGGCATAAATTCTGCTGCAAGACGACATGCCATTCCTTCTAACGCTTCGCGAACACGGTAGATTTCAACCAGCTCTTTTGCCGACAATTGAACAACCCTTGCCCCTACGTGTGGTTTACGTTCAACCAAACGCAGAGCTTCCAAGCGGCGCATTGCTTCCCTTAACGGGCCGCGACTGATGCCATATGTGCGCGCCAATTCAGGCTCACTGATTTTCTGGCCAGGAGGGATATCACCCACCACAATCGCTGTCACAATTTGCTCACAGACTTGGTCTGCCAAGGTACGTGTTTCGGTTTGAAACACTTTACTATCTGCTATGTCTGTCATAACAATCAAAACTCCAAGATTGTCGACAATTTCGAACTTGAGCCAAGATACTACTGCAAAAACACGCAGTCAACTCGAAATATGCAATAAATTGTCAACACAATACAAAAGTTTAAGGAAAAGCACTTATTTCTTTTTATCTCTATTTAGCTAAGAAGCGCTGCATCTCTCCGTTCATGGTTTTGCCAATTTGGCGCGGTTTCTGAAACGGTAAAGAATGGTCGGTGCCGGACACCATAAAGTAGTGCCAGTTGGGTAAACGCTCAGCAAGTTCCCGCTGATATTGATGCATCAGATCGACACTATGTCCGCCGATAAAACTGGTGACATCACCCTGTGCCGCAACCAACTCGTCTCGGTTGATCTCTTTAATCGCCTGAGTAACTGACTCAAGCGCGTTAGCGAAACCTTCAGGGCGTTGTGCCAGGCGATCCACGGTTAGCTTTTCTACCTGAGGTGAAACTCGGCGGTTTGGAGCAATTGCATCTAAGAAATTGATGATCCCAGTGTCAACATCAGCGCTCTGTCTTAAATGCACAGAGGCTTGGGAGAACTGGTGCCGAAGCTCAATCGTGGTATCCCAGCAGGGGCGGTCAAGTACAGCCGATTCCAGTAAAAACTGCTTACCCACTCGGTCAGGATGCTGTTGTTTGAAGATCAAAGAGACCAAACCACCCATCGAATAGCCTCCAAGATCAAAGGTCCACCAGCCTAGATGGTCCACCAATGCATTCAGATCCGCGACCATCTCGTGGGCGGTGAAGGGGTGCTCCTTACCATCCGGGAAGTGAGTGTCACCCATGCCCCTTTGATCTGGAACAAGCACCTCAGACCATTGAGTTAAAAAGGCAATGATGGCATCCCAGGTGTCTACACCGGCAACACCGGCACCATGCAGAAGAACTAATCGACGATCACTGAGAATCTCGGGATTTCGGTACAGTCGATAAACAATATGTTGATCTGGTAGATGAAACTCGCGTTTTTCTACTGAGAATGGATGGTTCATTATTACTGACTTTTCTCTACGGCCACGCTTTCAGTGGTTAATCTTAGCCTATTTACATCCGGATAAATGCATTTTGTCGACAATCTTTGGTCGCACAGCTTTCTTACTGTTTCCATAGACAGTTTTACATACCTTAAATACAATGCGCCCTTAATATTGCAAAACTGGTAGCAGATCTAATTTTGATCAACCAACGTTTACTTCCATATCTGTCCAACAGCGAAACGTACTTTGAACGTCTACGCCATCTGGGGCATGCGGTTTTTCTGGACAGCGGTAGACCAAGCTGCCCCTGGGGTCGATTTGATATTCTGAGCGCACAACCTATTGAGCTGCTTGAGCTGCAGGCCGACAGCGCAACCAATCCGTTTGATGCTCTACAGAATATCTACGATAAATACAAAATTGAGCTCTCAGAAGATCCTAACCTTCCTTTTCAGGGAGGGGTCATTGGTCATTTCAACTATGACTTAGGACGTGCAACAGAACAGTTACCGGAAAAAGCTGAACACTATAGCCAACTTCCTGACCTCAGAGCCGGTATCTACCTCTGGGCTTTGATCGTTGATCATCACACAGAAACCGCCACATTGGTTTCAACCCCTCAGGTCACCGAAGAGAGGCTGGTTGAAATTGAATCACTGCTTCTGACACCAACGGATATTAGTACAACCAATTTCAACCTAAAGACTCCGTTCAGGGCAAACCTCACTGAAGGGGAATACAGCACAAAGCTGCAAACCGTGGATGACTATATTCACGCAGGCGATTGTTATCAGGTTAATTTTGCGCAACGCTTTCACAGTGAATTTACCGGCGACAGCTGGCAGGCGTACACGCAACTGAGAAAAGTAGCCCCAACCCCCTACTCTGCGTTTTTGGATTCGCCACAACAACAGATTCTCTCGTTATCTCCTGAGCAGTTCTTAGAGACGAAGCAGAATGTAGTCACAACCAAACCGATTAAAGGCACGCGTCCACGCTCCGATGACCCGGAAAAAGATGCCGCCCTTAAATATGAGCTCAGCCAATCGGAAAAAGATCGTGCTGAAAACCTGATGATTGTTGATTTGCTTCGAAACGACCTGAGTAAAGTCTGTGAATTAAACAGCGTAAAAGTACCAAAGCTGTTTAACATTGAAAGTTATGCCAACGTCCATCATAAAGTCAGTACAGTCACCGGGAAACTGGCCGATGACCACTCCCCTATAGGCTTGCTTAAACACTGCTTCCCAGGTGGATCGATCACCGGAGCACCAAAAATCAGGGCGATGGAGATCATTGAAGAACTGGAGCCGCATAAACGTTCTATCTATTGCGGTTCAATAGGCTATATAAGCTTTTGTGGCCGAATGGACACCAGCATCACAATCCGCACCCTTCTCTGTGAACAGGAGAAGGTATTCTGTTGGGCCGGTGGAGGGATCGTTGCCGATTCCGATATAAAGAATGAATACGAAGAAACCTTCAGCAAGGTTAATAACTTGCTACAGTGTCTTGAAGAGACTATTCCTAACTAAGTAGGCAGTTGGAAGAATAGAACAGATGGCGATTAACAAATTTTTATCGAAAGAAAAAGCAATAGACATCCTGGACAAGGTCTCTTTATTTGATGATTTATCCAGCAAAGAGAAAGAAGTGTTGTCGGGCTTTAACTGGTGCTTTGTATTGTATGATACGGACGATTACCTGACCGATGAAGGCTCTTTGGATAAACGTTTTTTCATTCTACTGAGCGGTCAGGTCAATATCATTAAAGGTGCCCAAAAACAGATTATCACTCAGCTCAAAGCTGGAGAGGTTGTCGGTGAGATTTCATTCCTAACCAATGAGCCCAGAACTGCCAGTGTTGTTTCTACAACCAAAAGCTCGGCTCTGGTAATCAATCAGGAGCTCTTGGATGAGTTACCGATTGAGTTACGAGAAAAACTCAAAGACCAGATCGTTCTTAAGTTAGCTCAACGATTAAATAGAATGAATAACCGGTTCGCGCTGGGCAACTTATAACTCTATAAGTGCTGCAAATTTGTTTGGAAAACAGCCAACATTCATACTGTATCACTGCTGTATACAATGAGTGCATAGCATGGTCTCCAGACGAGTAATTCTTGGAATTTCACGATTTACTACAAACCTTCAATGTTAGAACTAGCTTTCTAATGAAAGCTGAACAGTGTGTTTGCGGCAGCAAAAATTGACAACTACGGGTTAGAGACCTGCTGCTCCCCCCAGCGTTTGCTGTTCAGGAATCACTGGACCTAGGCAAACCAATCACACTACTGGATGATTATAATCAGGCAGACACTCCTATCAGAATAATCTATTCACACAGAAAGCACCTGTCAGTAAAAGTTATCCGTTTGGATAGGCTTAACTGATCAAGGTAAGGCTGTTATGAACCCAAAAGCAGATCACCCTGAATTGGGTAATACCTACTTGATGCGTTAATAAGAGACGTGGCTGTTAATTCACGTACACCGTAAACCTCCACATGTTTTCCTTTCTCCAGGCGAAGCTTCTCTACTAACATATCAAAATCGCCATCGCCGGATACCAGTACAATCACATCTGCTTCTGTGGAGTAATCCATTGCATCAATAGTAATCCCCACATCCCAGTCGCCTTTTGCAGAACCATCAGAACGCTGAATAAACGGTTTAAGTTTCACCTCAAAACCAATTGCTCTTAGAATGTTCTGAAACTGCTTCTGTTTTTCATCACCCCGATCGATTGCATACGCAAAGGCATGAATGACTTCTCTGTCGGTTGTTACTTTGCGCCAAAATTCGTTGTAATCGAAATTCCTTCCAAAGGTTTGTCTGGTTGTGTAATAAACATTTTGTACATCAACAAAGAGTGCAACTTTTTGCATAGAATGTGTCCGTGAAGCAGATCCGTTTGGTCAAATCGAAGTGATTAACAATAGGTCGCGCCCTTGTTATAGCAGACCCAACCTACCTCTGTCTGTTTATATATTATTTACCCTTCAGGGCGAGCATCTATTTAAGAGAAATGAACAAGATACCCATCGGGAATTCCTCCCTTAACGGTCAAATGAATCAAAGCCCTGCTCAATCATTTATTCAACTCTTCACCAAACCTTGAGATGTTTAATCATTTGATGATTCAAACAGGGTAACTCCGCCACTTATTTGATTTAGCCCCACTTCAAAAACAAACATATATCCTTAGCTTCATCAGTTTAAAAACACCACCATCAAAAATAAATTCTGTCACGCCTTTGTAGCAAGCCCATTACTTCCAAGCCATCCATCTATTTGGCGGGCAGGGAATGTACAGTGACTGCCCACGTGTAGCCGACTGGTTCACACACTGTATGAACCTTCACTCATACCAGCAAGCGTTAGCAGGTGATTTTGGCCCGGAAGTGCCGGCAGACCTGCGAGCCAAAGGCGAACCCGCCTGGGAGATCATTGAAAGGTACCTTATTGATATAAATAAAAAAGCCCTACATGTGATGTAGGGCAAACCGACGAGAGCGCTCAATTAAGGTCTTATTCGGATAACCCTCCTTGGCACAAGTACTTAATTTCTAAATATTCATCGATGCCATATTTTGAACCTTCTCGACCTAAGCCTGATTCTTTTATCCCACCAAAAGGAGCAACTTCAGTAGAAATAAGCCCTTCATTAATACCCACCATGCCATACTCAAGCGCTTCTGATACTCGCCATACACGGCCAATATCTCTAGAATAAAAATACGCAGCAAGCCCATAAGGAGTGTCATTAGCCATAGCGACAACGTCTTCCTCTTTATCAAAAGGAATTAACGTAGCCACTGGCCCAAAAATCTCCTCTTTTGCTATACGCATTTGATTATTCACACCGATTAACACGGTTGGCAGGTAGGTATTTTGCAACTGATCACCTGCCTTTCCGCCAAAGATCACTCTTGCCCCATTCGAAGTAGCATCAGCCACTAGGCTCTCTACTTTTGTCAGAGCACGTTCATCAATAAGAGGACCAATACTGACGCCTTGCTCAAAGCCATTGCCGACCCGAAGGGATTCAACTGCAACTTTAAGCTTATTCGCAAAGT
This sequence comes from Neptuniibacter sp., assembly GCA_050633685.1. GTDB lineage: Bacteria > Pseudomonadota > Gammaproteobacteria > Pseudomonadales > Balneatricaceae > Neptuniibacter. Next base: position 165,433 of record JBOEHA010000025.1, read on the forward strand.
CATCATAAATAGCACGCTGAACAAATATTCGGTTAGTACAGACACATGTCTGACCCGCATTACGAAATTTAGACACAATGGCACCATTAACCGCCGCATCTAAATTAGCATCATCAAAGACAATAAAAGGCGCATTGCCTCCTAGCTCCAAAGACACTTTTTTAACCTGTGCGCCGCACTGCTGGGCTAGTAACTTACCCACGGCAGTCGAACCGGTAAATGAAAGCTTTCTCACACGGGAGTCTTCACAAAATATTTTGCCAATCTCCGGTGCATTTGCTGATGTCACAACATTAACAACCCCATCAGGCACGCCTGCTCTCTGGGCAAGTTCTGCAAGCGCTAGCGCACATAAAGGGGTCAGCTCGGAGGGTTTGATCACAACACTGCAACCCGCTGCTAAAGCTGGCGCAACTTTACGTGTGATCATGGCAATAGGAAAATTCCATGGTGTGATCGCTGCAACAACCCCTATCGGCTGCTTAACAACAATTAAGCGCTTGTCACGGCCATGTGCTGGAATGACATCACCATAGACTCGTTTTGCTTCTTCACTAAACCATTCAACAAATGAAGCACCATAGACCACTTCACCTCTGGCTTCAGCAAGCGGCTTACCTTGTTCTGATGTCATAAGCACGGCTAAGTCATCTTGAGCCTCAATGATCAGTTCATACCAATGCCGTAAAATAGCTGCACGTTCCTTACCTGTTGTAAGCTTCCATTGCTTTTGTGCTTCGTACGCCGCACTAATGGCGTTTTCTGTTTCCTGGGCCCCGACATCGGCAACATCGGCCAAAACATGTCCTGTTGCAGGATCCGTCACCGAAAATGTTCTATGACTTTTAGCCTTACACCACTCCCCTTTTATAAAAGCGTCAGTCTTCTGAAGGGTCATATCATTTAACTGCATGTTCATACCTATTATTGTCAATAAGGTTACCTATCAAGCCCGCTCTACCACGCAGCTTGGTATATGGCTAAAGCATTAGCTTCAGTCACTTCTCGTGGGTTATTCACCAATAATCGCGTTTGCTTCATGGCCTCTGAGGCAAGCATAGGCAGGTCACTTTCAGCTATGTTGTAGTCTCTTAACCGCGTCTTTTGCACTAATTCGCGGTTGAGGCGATCAAGTTCATCAATAAAGGCGGTAGAACGTTTATTGACGTCTGTTATGTCTATGAGTTCAGGAAAAACCAATGGTGCTAATTCAGCATATTGAACCGCACACTGCTGCTGGTTAAACCTCATGACATGAGGCAGTACTAAGGCATTCGTTAGGCCATGAGATAAGTGATAGATTCCCCCTAATGGATAAGCCAGCGCATGCACTGCGGCCACAGGAGAATTTGCAAATGCCTGCCCTGCTAACATAGAACCCAATAACATATCTGAACGGACCCTTAAGTCAGCCCCCTCCGTTACCGCCGAGCTGATGTTACTGCCTAAAAGCACCAGTGCTTCACGCGCGTACAGGTCCGAAACCGGGTTATGATTTGGATTAACCGAGGTGTATGCCTCAATCGCATGGACCATCGCATCAATGCCCGTTGTTGCGGTGATCATTGGCGGTAAACCCACGGTGAGCTCCGCATCCAGGATGGCGTAATCCGGCAATAAGCGGTGCGAGACAACTCCCTTTTTCTCTGTCTCACCCACGGTAATAATCGCTACCGCCGTGACTTCAGACCCCGTACCCGCTGTTGTGGGAATTTGAATCAAAGGCAACCGTTGCCCTTTCACCAAATTGACGCCATACACTTGCTCCAGTCGTTCTTCACCTTTCGCCAGCAAAGCCACCAGTTTAGCGACATCGAGTGACGAACCGCCCCCTAAACCAATGATCCCTTCCACTTCTTTTTCAATGGCTAACCGGGTTGCCGATTCAACGATTGACTGGGCTGGATCCGCTTGTACCTGATCAAATACTTCAACGAGGATACCCCCATGCTGTAAAGCCTTAACGACAGGTTCAAGCAAACCGACCTTCACTATTCCTGGATCAGTCACAATGAGAACTTTATTACATTGAAGGTCCTCGCATTGCTGAACCAATTGCTTCGAGGCACCCGGCTGACAAACAATACCGTGGGATGCATAAAACGAAAATGCACTCATGCAGCTTCTCCTTTAGGAACTTCAGATAGGCTCACAGAACCACGTTCAATTGAGTAAACCTGATCAACCAGGTCTGCTGAGTGGCTATAGTCAGATTCAGACAACAACACCGACATACCTTCATCTTTCAGCGTATTGAGCACACTGGCTAGTCGCCTTGATAATGCAGGCGCGACGCCTTCGAAGGGTTCATCCAATAACAAAAGGTCAGTACCCACAATTAATGCACGTGCGAGGGCAACAAGCTTTTGCTGACCCCCAGACAGTTGCAGAGCTTTACGTTCAGCAAAACCTTCTACTTCCGGCATGAGTTCGTATACCCATGCCAACCGTGCATCGACCTCAGGTATCTGTGTTGCCCAAGCAGGGATAAGGATATTTTCTTCAACGGATAAGGTAGGCACCAATTGACGATCTTCTGGCATGTACCCCACTTTTAAATTTGCGCGTAGATGGGGGGCTTCAGCTGTTAGATCTTGGCCTTTGATACTTAGACTGCCACTTTGCGGCTCAAGTAAGCCCATCACTGTACGCATTAACGTGGTTTTACCCGCGCCATTACGTCCAATAAGACCCACCATGGTGCCTTTTGGTACATGCAAAGTTGCATCTCGCAAAATAGGCGTACCCGCTATCTCAGTATTAATCGCATCCAGTTTAAGCATGGCGCACCTCCTGTGAGTAATCGATATCTAGATGATGGCCGGTGACTAACTCTTGTACTTTGTCATCTTTCATCACATTGGCTGTTGGGCCGTCTGCTAATACACGACCATCATAAAAAGCCATCAAGCGTGTGGCGTAACGCGCAATAACTTCCATGTCATGCTCAACAAACAATACCGCCGCACCCGATTTCCTTACCGCTTGCATCACGGTATCCATCAGCTCGAACTTATCGTCGATTGCCACCCCTGATGTCGGCTCATCCAGCAATAAAAGCTCTGGTTTGCCCAGCATTGCTAACGCGATATCTAATAGTTTTCTCACCCCTTGCGGGAGTGTCACAACCTTTTCATCCTTGTACTCTTGAATGTTGTATTCGTGAAGTAAAGTCTCTGCTTGAGCGATACGCGCTTCCGTTTTCAGCGGTTTAAACAGCGATAATCGCACGTCCTCCACTAAACCAATGGCAATGAGCACGTTTTCCAGCATGCTCAAATTCGGGAACAGCTGCGCCACTTGAAAAGAACGGCATATACCAGACCTCATCACCTGACGAGGGGCTTTACCTACGATACTGTTACCATGAAGCAGTATCTCGCCACTGCTTGGGGGTAAATACCCTGTCACCATATTAATAAAGGTAGTTTTACCTGCACCGTTGGAACCAATAACCCCAACAATTTCTCCGGCATTAATGGCGACATTAATGTCAGCTGCGGCAGTTACTGCCCCAAAATTACGGGCTAAAGCTCGGGTTTCTAATAAAGCACTCATGCTGACTCCCTCCCTCTGACTCGATCAACCAACGACCAAATACCTTTTGGTAGGTACAGAATGATCGCCAACAACGCGATACCTAAAATCATTTGCCATGTATAAGGAGATATTTGAAACGCATAGGTACGTAAAAGCTCGAACATCACAGCACCCAGCAATGGCGCAACCACATGACCGGTCCCCCCCATCAACGCGATAAAGACAAACTCACCTGAGGTGGTCCAATAAGCCATTTCAGGGTCGATATGACCCGCAGCCAATGCGGTAATCCCCCCCCCTAAACCCGCCATCGCGGCCGCTATGATGTATTTGATGTAGATAACACGTTGAACAGAGATACCCAGATATTCCACTCGAATCTCATTTTCACGCACGGCTTCACCGGCATAACCCATGGGCGAGCGCAAGTAACGCCAGATAAAAAAGCCCGTGGCCACCGTCGCAATCACGGCTAATCCATAAGACAGTATCTGAAGATTCCCTTCAGGTGGCGCCCAACCCAAAAGGGTTGGCGGTGCCACATTGAAACCATCCGATGAACCAAACGAGGTGCTTTTAACCAGCACTCCGTACAGAATCATTGAGAAAGCCATTGAGAACATGGCAAAGAAAATGTCTCGATAACGACACAGCAACAATCCAATGACTGCCGCGCAGCCCACACATACAAGTACCCCCATAATTAAGAGCAACAAGGCATCTTGGGTTTCAAAGTGACTACCTCCAATCCCAACCACATAAGCGCCTAAACAGTAATAAAGCCCCTGACCAAATGACACCAACCCTGCACGCATAAGCAGCAGTAAACCGAGCACGACTAAGCCTTTTGCCATAGCCAAGGTTAATAAAAAACTTAACCACCCTGGCATAAGCAAACCTGCTATCAGCATGACAACGATGCTTACAGGCAGAAATACATTTACATATCTCATGTTAGATTTTCCTCGCGGTTGCTATGGCAAATAAGCCCTGCGGTCGGAATGCCAGCACCAAGGCCATCACGCCATAGATGACAAAAAGTTCAGCATCGGGATAAAGGTGTACAGACATGGCTCTTGCCATACCCACAATTAATGCACCGACTAAGGCACCACCGACACTGCCCAGACCACCAATCACAACGACCGCAAACGCCAGAACAATGACCTCAACACCGATACCCGGCATAACGGAGATGCCCGGTGCAGTGAGTGAACCTGCCAACGCACCTAATACCGCACCGATGACGAAGGTAACCGTAAACATGCGTGTGACATTGATGCCCAAGAAAGCAGCCGTATCACGACTATGGATAACCGCTTGAAGCAGCTTTCCTTGGCGCGTGCGGTTAAGCCCCCACCAGAGCATAAAGCCAATACTGGCAGACACAGCTACCAGTACTAAGTCGTAATTAGCGAAGGACAAACCTTCAAGTTTGGTACGCCCGAGTAAGGTATAGGGCTGATACGCAAAATAGGCATCCACTCCCCAAATCAACTTGATCACGTCCTCTAAGATCAAGAGAAGTGCATAGGTGACGAGAATCATGACGACTTCGTCTCGCCCGTACATTAAGCGTAAAATACCCCGCTCAATCAAAAGCCCAACAATCACCCCACTTAATAAAGCTGCCCCGAGCAGCAAAAGGTACCCACCCCACGGTGGATAGCCACCTGCGAAATAGAATCCGACTAAAGATGCGCCGGCATAAGCCCCTATGGCATAAAAGCTGCCGTGGGCCATATTTAAAATTTTCATAACACCGTAAATCAGTGTCAGCCCCGCCGCGATCACAAACAGCCAGGAGGCATAGATGACACCATCCATCAGCATCGCTATTAGGAGTTTCATAGAATCTGTCTCGTATGTACTGTTGTAGAGACGCGCTGGGTATTGCCCCAGCGCTGAATGAGCATTAGTTACAATGCGTACTTGGCATGCCGTCTTTAATCCAATCTATCCCTTTGGTACCTTCTGGCGGATTGACACAATCAGCGGCGTAACGACGCACATCTGTCAGTGCAGGCTTGCCCTCCACTAATGCGTAACGGCCATACACCATCTCCATGGTGGCCTGGTGCCCTTTGCCTCGGTTCATAGAAACTTTGCCTGCCGGGCCTTCGTACTCAAGATATTCGAAAGCACTCGCTACTTCTTCAGTAGAAGGTTGTCCATCACTCTTAGCTGCGGCTTTTTCGGTGGCCAGTTTCAAACCAAGAATGGCTTGAACCATCTTGTAGGCAGGATAAGTTGGTGGGGTGCCAAAGCGCTCAATGTAAGCCGCGCGGAACCAATGGTTAAGTTCATTATCTGGCGCGTAAACACCAAACGGGCCGCGTGCTCCTAATACCGTACCTTCAGGAATTTGATCTGATAGGCGATACATTGCACTTTCACCGGTGGTCAGTACAACTGTTTGATCATCAAACAAACCGCGAGCTGACCCTTGTAATAAAAAGGCTTCCATATCACCACCCCAGAATGAGGAATGGATGACTTCGGCAGAATTCACCATAAGCGATGAGATTTCAGCCCCATACTGGCCCGCATAGATTTTAGGGAACTGCTCTGTCGTCACATCCACTTCAGGTGAAATATGTTTTAACGAACCTAGGAAATCATCCCAAGATTCATGGCCGAATGAGTAGTTTTGATTAATACCAGAAACCTGATCCAATTTACCCATACTGTCTTTGATGTAGTAAGCCGCAGCTACATTGTCCATGGTCGCTGTTGGACCGGTACGGAAAACATATTTGTAGTCACGATCTTCAAATACTCTAGGTGTGCCACAATCAAACAATACAGTGAGCGTCTTTAACTGTTCGGCCACAGCGGGTATAGCTAAACAATCACCAGAAGAGATATAACCAATAACCGAATCAACCCCTTTGCGCTCAACTAAGTTACGAAACTCGGCAGACTGTTTAGTAGCACCACCCGCCTCATCGACATAGACTGGTGAAATGCTTTTTCCATTGATCCCCTTAGTGTTATATGGCGCTGGCAACATGCCTTTGTTCAACGTTTCTAAAGTGAGGTCGGCTGCATTCTTAGCTGGCACACCAAAAGGCCCGGCTGCACCACCGGAAAGAAAAGTAACTAATCCTAATTTGTATTCATCTGCAGCAAGTGCAGGCTGCATCGCTGTTGCGGCAATAATCAGGCCTGCTACGCAGGTAGGCTTTGCGATCTTATGTAACATTGTTTTAGCCTCTAAATTTTTATTTTGATCGCCAATCATGTGTTGGCTAATAAGACTTAGAGCAACGGCTATGCCAAACCAAAATAATCAACATAACTATTTGTTTTAATTACAGAAAAACAACGAAAAAAGTTTTAAAAATATAGTAATGAGCGCTTACCGATCCACTTTGATCGAAAGTACTGATCGGTAAGCGCTCAACAACACACTTATTCGGGCTCGATGTGCAGTGGGGCTAATTGATAGATGCGCCAATTTGATAACATTTGCGCCGCTGGAGGGAAATTATTATTCGGTGTGGTTTCACCAATCGCGATCACCTGCTGTAACTGATGTGATTCTGGGTCCATATATGAAGTGAAATGCTCAGGATCTTCGGGTAGTGAAATTTTCAAATGCCCCAACGCCTGTCGAATCTCATAATCACTGGCATCTAAGCCCACCTCACGCATCACTTCCGCAATCGCCACGATACCCGAAAAAGCACCCTCGGCTGCATAAGAAGGATAACGCCCGCTAAGCTGGTAAAAACGATCAACAAACCAACGATTATATTGGGTGTCAGGCCAATTATTATGATGCCTCGACGCTAAAATGAGCCCTGAGGGCATATCTTTACCTAATGCAGCGAGCACCTCATAATTACCCCCGGCATCAAAATTTGCAAAACGTGCATGTTCAAATAATCGCGTTTTATTCGCTTGCTGCACAAAAGCTACTAAGTCCCCCCCCCACAGGGAATTGACGACTAGATCGGTTGGTTTTTCCAAAAGCGCCTGTAGGAAATGAGAGTAATCCGGTTCATAAAGCCTGGGCCATAGAGCGGTGATAATCTCATAATCAACCCCTTCCTTTTCCAAAGCTTGGCGTAAATCACTCCAAGCTTTATACCCATAATCATAATCGGGCCCAAGATAGGAAATTTTTAAGGGCCTTTCCTGCACCAAGGCACCAAATTTCTCTTTTATATAACTCGCAGCAGCACGCATAGACTGCTCGGTATTGTTGTTCACCCTAAAATAGTAAGGCGACACATTTGGACCAGTTAATCGGGAAGAAGCATGGTCTGTACCAATAAAAAACACTTTCTCTTGTTCAGCTACTTCCGCTACTTGAATTGCTATAGATGAATTCACAACACCACAGATAAATCGCGCATGTTCAGTACGCACAAAATCGCGTACCAATCTGGCCGCTTTAGAGGCTTTAGAACGGCTGTCAGTAATTAATACTCTAAGTTTGGGATAATCTTGTTTCTGCTGTTTCAACCATTCAAATGCCAGTTGAATACCTACCGCACTGTCTTGCCCATATAACCCGCCGCGCCCACCTAATGGGAATAAACAACCTACGGTAACATCTGCTTGATCGCGTGATGTACCCAGTTCTATTTCTGACGCCTGGATAGGCAGACTACAGAGGAAAAGAACAATGACAATTAGTCTCACCATAAATCCTCCTCTAACTGTAAGCGTTGAATTCGCCTTTTAAGTGCATGCCTGGAAATACCCAGCTTTTCAGCCGCCAAACCTTTGCGACCTCCGGTTTCTTTCAAAGCGTTCAGAATGAGCTGCCGCTCTCGATCCTCCACAGCCACTACATAGTTTTTTTCTTCTGTTGTACCTTCGTTCTCATTAGAGCGATATTCTTCCGGTAACATCTCGGGCCGAATGTTCTCCCCCGGATACAGGATGCTCAACCTCTCAACCAAATTCTTAAGCTCGCGAACATTGCCCGGCCATCGATAATTCACTAACCACTGTACGGTATCTGAATCCCAATTGGTCGCCTCTCCCCCCTCTTGACGAGCAAAACTGAGGCTAAAATGTTGAACCAACATAGGAATATCTTCTTTACGAGTATTCAGTGGAGGGGCTTCCAGTGGTAAGACATTTAAACGGTAGAACAGGTCCTCTCGAAAATTGCCCTGTTCCACCTCAGCTTTTAGAGCTCGGTTTGTAGCAGCAATTACGAACACTTCTGCGTGTCGCTCTCGGCCACCACCAATCGGACGATAACTCCGGTTTTCTAAAAAACTTAATAATTTAGCCTGAAGGTTGAGGGGTAATTCACCAATTTCATCCAAAAACAGTGTCCCGCCATCCGCAAGATCGATCAACCCTGTACGCCGCTGATTTGCACCCGTATAAGCACCCCGCTCAGCACCAAACAACTCAGCTTCAATTAGCTGTTCTGGTAGCGTCGCACAATTAATTTCAATAAAAGGTGCATCATCAAAACGGGTGTCATGAAGCGCTCTGGCAATTAAGGCTTTACCTGTACCCGAAGGCCCAGTGATCAATACCGTTTTACCGGAACTTCGGCCAACCTGAGCAAGTACATTTCTCAATTTTTCCATCACCGAACTACTGCCCACTAAATGACGAGTACTGGTATTCAGTTCTCGAAGAAAATGCAACTCTTGTAACAGCTTAGCCTGATCAGCACTTCGTCTGATGAGCAAAATCAACTCATCCAGATCAAAAGGTTTTGTCACATAATCTATCGCTCCCTCTTTTACCGCCTTCACCGCAGCACGTGTATCTCCATGGGCAGAGATCATTATGATCGGTAGATTTGGATTGATGCTCTTCAATCGGGGCAAGAGATCCAATCCTGAGCAATCGGGCAATCCCAAATCAAGTAACACAACATCCGGCGATTCTGAAGACGCTTTTTGTATCCCCTCTTCTCCCGTAAATGCCCCCATAACCTCAATCTGTTCGTCCTTAAGGGAAAAACCTAAACTACGAACCAAATTGCGTTCATCATCAATCATGAGGACGGAAATCGTTTTATGCATCTAAGTTTTCCTTCTCAGCGAATGGGAGCTTCAGCGTCACTTGCGTTCCGTGACCAGATTGGCTTTCAAAATGCAGTTCACCTTGATTCTTTTTCACCAACACATGACAAATCGCAAGTCCAAGACCCGTACCCACAGATTTAGTTGTAAAGAAAGGCTCAGCAATATGCGGCAAAACATCTTCAGGTATTCCCGGCCCATTATCACTGAGTAGCAGTTCAACATGGTTCTGAGCTTGTGCACACCGGATCTGTAACAGATCCCCCTTAACTCCCATCGCTTGAATAGAGTTAAGAACCAAATTCATTAATACCTGCCTTAGGTGGACAGGATCGGCCCAAACAAATAGCGTGTCTGAGCAATCGATTGAGATGCTAATCCCCTGTTCTCGAGCCGACGCATTCACCAGAGATTTCAGGCTATCCAACGACGCTTGCAAGAAAATACGTTCTCCATGTGGATCTCTGGGGCGAGCGAAGTTCAGCAGGTTCTCGATCACATCATTAACCCGATCAATCTCCCCTTCAAGCATGACGAGCATATCGCGGTTATCTTGATCCTTTTCCCGTTTAACCAGTGCGACAATGGTGGTGCGAATCGTCGTAAGAGGATTTCTGATATCGTGCGCAACACCCGCTGCCAACTGGCCTAAAGAGGCCCGCCGCTCTATTTCAAGTGTGGAAGTGATAAAAGCCTTGAGTTGATGACGCATACTTTCTATTGCATCCGTTAACCGGCTCATTTCAGCGCTATTGGTTTGGCCAATTGGTGTCTCAAGATCACCTAAGGCAACTCTCTCTACGCTGGACACAATCGTATCGACTTGCTTACCCAAACGGCGAGAAATACTAATATGCAGAAGCAACAATCCGGCAATAGTGCAGATTACTAAGATAATCAACCAGAACCTCATCTGTTCCAAGGGACTAGTCACTAATCCTTGGTTCTGAACCAGGTGCAAGGCCCAATGAGAAAGCAAGGGCTGCTGATAACTCGACTCACTTAACTCTACTGGCTGACCTACCACATCATAATGTTGTTTATTACCAACGCTTAAAATGGGCTTATAGGCCCCCGCCTGGTTCAGGCCACTGAGTATCTCTGTAATTGAACTGAAGCGTATGATCAAACCAATGGTTGGAGCCTGGTTACCAATGCCATGAAATTCCACTTTTTTCTTCATCAACAACCATGAAGGTTGCTCCCAGCTATGCGGCGACGGGTCCGAGATATCCACCCCTTCAAAAGCACTGTAGCCTTCGTTATCTTTTGCAATAATCCCCTGTGGAAACGTCCAGGTTAGTTGTCCATCTGCATCAAAAAAAGCGATACCGTACACAGAACGTGGATCTGTCTGTAGGCGTAGCAAATCCTCAACCTCTGAAGAGAGTAACCCCCGACCATCAATTTCAAACAACTCAGGATCTTCAAACTGATCGGCCAAAGCGTCGAGTTCATATCGCCTTTCACGTAAGAACACCTGTATTTCATTTTGCGTAGCGGCAAGATGAGTCGCTAGCTGTTCATCGGAGAGTTGAGAGACCAACTGGACGAAGTAGGAGTTATACAGGACAGAAAAGCTGATCAGTGGAACCAAAGCGACCACCAATGACAACAGCAAATACTTTGAAGAAAAGCGATGGCGAACCATGAATGTACCCCTTCAACTTTCACTTTATCAGTGATGAATTATGCGTAATTACCCGGCAATGTACGCAACCAGTGGTAATGATTTGCAAGATCGAAGCCACACTGGGAAGCCTCGTAACTCATGTGAATTCATAAAAAGAAGCCCTTAAATTGAGCGCTTACCGCTCAGAATAGCAGACATTGAGCGAAAAACGCTCCAGACATTAATATCCGATCAAGCAAATACTGAGCGATAGCCTCACCTTCTATACCCGCTCTTCAGCTAAAAAAGGCACTCATTTTTCAGAATACTTCCTATATAAACTATGTAAATAGGTGCGCTATAGTGCAAAAAACTGGTACGACAGGCCCAAAGTACCCTAGACACTTATAGCGTTACGCACGTTCACTAACTGCCCCCACGGGGAACGACAAGGAATCACGGATGATTATCTATCGCACACTTTTTATCATAGCATTCGCCCTCTATTCGCAGTTATCCCTATCCAATGATGGAATGATCGAAAAACTTCAGAAGGCTGATGCAACGGCTAGTTCGCCCAATGCAGCCTATAAACTAGGGCGATACTATCGGGAAGTCCGTGATGCTCAACGAGATTGTAGAGAATCTGTCCGCTGGTTTATCAGGGCCGCAGACTTAGGCAGCGTAGAGGCTATAAACGAACTTGGAAAAATTTACGGACATGGATGCGGCAGCATCACCAAGGACTTCAAAAAGTCAGAAACCTATCTCACTCAAGCAGCTGAACTGGGACTTGATAAAGCCCAAAATAACCTGGGTTTTTTTCTGATCAAAGGCTGGGGTGGTAAAGGCCGTAAAGAAGAAGGATTGAAGTGGCTGTTAAAATCTGCTGATCAGGGCTACGTCAGAACCTATTTCAACCTTGGTTATGTTTATCACTATGGAATGGCGGGACATGTGGATCTGATCGAAGCAGAAAAATGGTATCTTAAAGCCGTGAACAATGGTCACAAGAAAGCCTTAAAGCACTTAGACAAACTGCGAAAGAAGAAATAATTCTAAGGGGTTGCTGTTTAATGATCCTAAGCTCAAGAATTTACACACTCGTCGAAAAAACGAAAGATCCACTTTCAAAAGGCGTAAGAAAAACCACCTAAAACAAACGACGCAAAGGATTTAAGTACTAAAAAGGAATCATAATGAAAAAACTACTCATGCTTATTTTTCTCACCCTACCGGGTTATTCAGTTGCTTCAGGTTATGGCTCAATACCCGAACACTTCTTTAGCTACATCAAAACGGGTGAAACGGAGAAAGCGATTGATTTTTTATACAACACAAACCGTTGGGTCAGCAAAAATTCGGATCAGGTAATCAACCTGAAATCCCAGTTAAAAAGTCTAGACGGTTTGGTCGGAAAGTACCTTTTCCATGAGCTGATTTCAGAAGAAAAAGTAGGTACGCACTATGCACATCTAATCTATTTGGTGGGTTACGAAAGGCAGCCATTACGCTTCGAAATTAAGGTCTATAAACCTGGCAATACATGGCGTTTTCAAGGAGTCTCTTTTGATGCTGACCTGACGGATGACATTGAAAAACAGGCTAATCTGAAACTGATTGATTAGAGTGGTTTACGTATCGATAATCCAACTTGTTCAGACTAGATTTCCCCCTAACCCAACAACCCAAACAGGCACCCCCGTGAAAATAAGGAAGGCAGAAGCAACCGATTCTCAGGGTCTAGAGGACTGTATGCAACAGGCCTACGCTGCTTACCTTGATCGGATGCAGGGTAAGCACCTACCTCCCATGGACGTCGATTACTCCCATGAAATCAAGCAATACCCCGTCTGGGTGCTTGAGACCGAGGGTCAGGTTGTCGGTGGGATCATATTAATGTGTGAGGCAACCTATTTATCAATTGCCAACCTATCCGTTCATCCCTGCGTTCAGGGACGAGGCTTTGGCAGGGAGCTGATCAAATTTGCAGAATCAAAGGCCATTGAGCTAGGTTACCTAGAGGTACGCTTAGCCACTCATGTTTTACTAACAGAAAATATCTCTTTATACCGTCATCTCGGATGGCTCGAGTATGATCGTGACGATATGCGGGTGTATATGAAAAAAATAATAATGTGAGAGACTGGGATACACAATATAGAACTCCAGCCTTTTGTCTTAATTTAATTAGAAGAAGTACGTCTTTTATCAATATAAATTTGGATCACGGAAAATGAACCAATATGAATACAAAACTCGTCTTGATGCAGGGAAAGGAAATCAAGAATTCCGCATTGGCGAAGGTAAACTCAGCGCCGCGCTATCCTTAATACTAGGGATATGTAGTTTTCTGGCAGTGTTGGCTTTTTTATACCCATCCTATTTAACCACCATGGAATTACGACAAGTATACGATGCAGAAACACTGCAAAGAATATTGATGTACGGTATGTATTTTTCTCTTTTTTTAGGTGCGTTAGCTTCTTTTTTAAATCGGGGAAAGTACCGTAAATATGCCTTTTGGGGAATTGGCTTAACCGGAACCGCGTTCCTTTTAGGGGGATACCAAATTCCTGTAGGCGACGTTGAACCTGTTCGTTTATCACTAGGAGTTGATTGGCTTATTTTAGCTTTTCTAGGTTCAGTAGTTATCTTTACAACGCTTGAAGTTGTTCTGCCTAAATACAAAAACCAAGGCATTCTTCGCCCAGAGTGGGATGTAGATCTGTTCTATTTTTGTTTTAACCACCTCGCCATCTCCGCAATTATTATTTTCGCCAATTATCATGTCAGCCACTTTGATTGGCTTGTAAGCGCCGATTTACAGGGGTTTGTATCTGCTATACCGATCTGGGTTCAGGTTGTATTGATTATTATTGCTGCCGATTTTGTCTTGTATTGGGAACACCGTGCTTACCATGAAATCACAGCTATTTGGCCCGTCCATGCCGTCCACCATTCTGTAGAGCGCTTAGATTGGTTAGCCGGTTCTCGTGGACATGTAGTACAAGTATTTCTTGAACGAGCAACCGTGATGATCCCTCTGTATCTATTCGGTTTCTCTCCTGAAGCTCTCAACGTTTACGTTGTTTTTGCTGCCTTACACGCTGTATTAATTCACTGTAATACAAGGCTGCCTTTTGGCCCGTTAAAATATGTTTTTGTAACGCCACAATATCACCACTGGCATCATGCTTCCGATGCCTCTGCAATCGATACAAACTATTGTGCGCATACCGTTATATTTGATCGTTTGTTTGGCACATATCATATGCCCTCAAAGCACTGGCCTTTTGAATACGGGACAACGAAACCGGTACCCAAAACAGTATGGGGTCAGCTTTTGTATCCTTTAATAGCGTTTTTCAGAAAAAACTAACATACACCTTGGAAAACCCCCTTGAAAAAACCAAACCTCACCGCTTTACTGTGTCTATTACTTTTAAGCGGATGCTCTGGAACAATGCCAAGATTAGGGGTTGAGAACGGTCAGTTACAGCCATGCCCTTCTTCACCTAACTGCGTAAGCAGTCATTCTGAGGACGAAGCACATTTTATTGAGCCAATTAAAGCGACAGGTTCGAGATCAACCGCAAAAAACACACTTTTGAAGATCCTAAGTGAGTCGGCTAGAACCACCGTTACGCAGACTGAAGAAAACTATATCAGAGCGGAGTTTGTTTCCCTTTTTTTACGTTTTGTCGACGATGTTGAGTTTCTGATACTGGAAATAACACCGGATGAAACAGTGATCCATGTTCGCTCAGCATCCAGAGTGGGCCATTCAGATTTTGGCGTGAACCGAAAACGGATTGAGAAGATCAGAAACCAATTTACAGCAATGAATCAAGAACGGTAAAAAGATCGGTGCAAATTATTTTGTACCGACCTTTAATTGTTAGCCCTCTGTATTTTTCTACTCCCTCGATTTGAAGCGTTTAGCACTTTGTAGTGCGTCCTTGTAAAAGCGCCCTAAGGCTTTATCAGCCTGACGTCGTTCTGCGATCGTTGCACTGTTTCGCAGCTGTTCTGCCAGCAGTTTCTGATAATTTTCTAACCGTCTTTGATCAAGAATTCCCGTGTTGACCGCGTTAACAACAGCGCACCCAGGTTCGCCGTTATGCTGACAGTTCTTAAAACGGCAGCCCTGCGCCAGTTCGTTGATATCATTAAAAGTATTTTTTATCCCTTCTTCGCTATCTACAATCTGCAACTCTCGCATTCCAGGTGTATCCAGCAGCAAACCGCCTGACGGCAGGCAGTGCAAGCTCCTTGATGTGGTGGTATGCCGACCTTTACTGTCGCTGCTGCGGATCGCTGCGGTGAATTGATCTTCACTGCCCATCAGGCCATTGGTGATGGTAGATTTACCGACCCCTGATGAGCCCACTAAGGCAACGGTCTGACCCGCACCAATCCATTTTTCCAAGGTGCTGATTGATACAGCACTAGTCGCATCTACTAGCTCTACTGCAAGATCCGGATGACTGGCCGCCAGCTCATGTGTATACACGGAGGTGTCGTCGCACAGATCAACTTTAGTCAGCACCAATACACAATGTACCCCCGATTCCGCCGCAATCGACAGATAACGCTCTATCCGATTAAGGTTAAAATCATCATTACACGAAGTGGTGATAAACAATGTATCGATATTGGCTGCAATCATCTGAACTAACGCATTTTTACCGGCAGCTCTACGTTGGATGCGGGTTTTACGTGCTACCAGTTTCTGAGGTTCAAATGCGTGATCAAGCATCAGCCAATCCCCTACGGTGGGATGGTCTTCTGGACGTTCATTTCGCCATGGGTAGGTTGATAACTGAACCTGCTTTACGTTGTATTCTGTATCTAACCCAACGCACTCAATCAGGTTGCGGTGAACAGAAAATACGCGAAAAGGCAGTTGTGTGGTTAATAAATCTAAATCGAGCTGTGACTGGAAGAAATGGCTCCAGCCTAAGTCATGAAGGTTTTGAATCTGCATTGCTGTTATCCCAAACATGCATTAAGAAGCAGCACGCGCCATAATGGACATGCCGAAACTATCGGGATTCAACGGAACCCCGGATACAGACCGGGTATTGAGCGTAGGCGCTTACAAGTCCTACTAAAACAGATCAGAAAAGCGCGTTAAGCCTGAACACGGGCCTGTGAAATACGGATAACAATCATGAAAACGCCCCCTGCTGATAAGATAAGTGAGGGATGAGTATAACACTGCTGAAACACAGGGGTAAGTCTGTTTTATTACCCTGCGCTTAAGCAGTTATCAACCTTTAGACTGTTGGCACTTCTTGGAAACCATCATCACCAGATCGATCATGAGATCAGAAGCCCCTAAATGAGAGGCAACGTGAACCTCAACATCTGGGTGAGCTGACGGTGTTCGGGGCACAATATTCGGGATATCCTCCGTAACGTGCCGCCCAAAATTCAGAAAATACGGCAGAACCACAATTGAAGCGGCCCCAGCCATGGTACATTTATCAATTCCATCTGGGATAGAAGGTTCTGCGAGTTCTTAAAACGCGGAATAAACGATCTCACAATCATCACGGCTTCCCTCTTTCAATTTAGCCGCCAACCTTATGACCTCATCATTGGATTATGCTCTCAAGCTCCCATGGGCGACTAGCAATAATGCTTTCATGATTACATCTCATATAAACAGATTATTAGCTTTAAATTGCCATTCAGGCGCACCCACTTATGCAAGCAGAGGTGCTTCAGATTACATGAATTACTCTGTAGTGAAACTACGTTTATAAACAGGCCGCTATTCCCTGCCAATTCACGTACAATACGCAGCTTTATTCCAAGACCACTGAGCACTCACCTTTTTATGTCATTTTCCGACCTCGGCCTTTCCGGCTTTTTGTTAGATGCCCTGTCTGATCTGGGTTATGAACAGCCAACACCTGTACAGGAAAAGGCGATTCCACCTTCATTGGAAGGCCGTGACCTTCTGGCCGCAGCAGAGACTGGGTCCGGTAAAACGGCAGGTTTTGTACTGCCCATTCTGGAGCGGATAATAAAGGGTATGCCAACACGGGGTAACCTGGTTCATGTTCTGGTATTGGTGCCAACCCGTGAGCTGGCGGTTCAGGTTGAAGAAGCTGTACAACAGTACGCAAAATACTTCCCTCGCAAGTTCAAATCGCTGGCGGTATATGGTGGTGTGTCGATCAATACCCAGATGCAGGCCATGCGTGGCGGTTGCGATATTGTGGTCGCGACGCCGGGACGGCTGATTGATCTGTTTAAACGCAATGCCATTGATCTTCGCGCAGTCCACACTCTGGTTCTGGATGAAGCGGACCGGATGCTGGATCTGGGCTTTGCCGATGAGCTGGACGACATTCTGGATGAGTTGCCAGAACAGCGACAAAATCTCCTGTTTTCGGCGACGTTCCCTCAAGGTGTTCGTGCACTGACTGAAGAGATTCTGATCGATCCGGTAGAGATATCCATCAAACAGGAAGCCACCATTCCAGAACAACTGGAACAGCGCGCCATTGAGGTGGACCGTACCAATCGCACCATGCTGCTGAAACATCTGCTTAAAACAGAAAACTGGAAACAGGTACTGATCTTTGTGGCCAGTAAACGTACCGCTAACAATGTCATTCTGAAACTTGCCCGTGCGGATATTCCTGCCAACGCGCTGCATGGTGATCTGACTCAGGGCGAACGCAGTGGCGCGCTGACCGATTTCAAATCCGGTAAGTGCCGTATTCTGGTAGCCACCGACCTTGCGGCACGCGGTATCGACATCCCGAATCTGCCCTGCGTACTGAACTATGACCTGCCCCGTTCACCTTCAGATTACGTGCACCGTATCGGCCGTACTGGTCGTGCCGGAGAAGTAGGTCTGGCCTTGTCGTTTATCGATCATGAAAGTGACAGCCACTTTAAAGTGATTGAAAAGCGTATCAAACAGAAACTTCCTCGAGAGCAGATCGAAGGCTTTGAACGCGACAGTTTCGTCCCTTTGGACGTTCGGGAACAGAAAGGCAAAGCCCCAGTGAAAGGCAAACGCATGAGCAAAAAAGACAAACTACGGGCTGCCGAAGCGGCCAAGAAGATCTGGGGTGATAGGGACTAACCTGTTCCTATGTAGCCGTAGCCCTTACCTTATGAAGCAGTCAGCCTTATGAAGCAGCCTATCACTGGATATCATAAAGATGAGGAAGATCACTGGGTAGCTGAACTTAACTGCGGTCATTTCCAACATGTTCGCCATAACCCTCCATGGACCAGCCGCCCGTGGGTAATCACTAAAGAAGGCCGTGACGACATGCTGGGGTTTGAGCTGAAATGCAAAAAATGTGATGAAAACGCTCCTCCTGATGAACTATAGTGAACAGATGAGCCTTATATTCCGTACATTCAAAACTGATGATTTGCCAGCTCTTATTCCACTAATGGAACAGTTAGGTTATATCCATTCCGAACATTCCCTTTTAGGCAATATTCAAGCCCTACGCAATTCGGGAGGTGAGGTATTTGTCGCAGAAAGAAATAACAAGGTCTTAGGTTGTGCTGCAGCCATTGTAGATGTGCGTTTAGCAGAAGGGATTCAAGGGGAAATTGTCAGCCTTGTTGTTCTTGAGGAAATGCGTGGTTTCGGGCTCGGAAAAGGCTTGGTCAATGCCGCTGAAGAGTGGTTATTTCAGTATGCTGACACTGTGCGTGTTCGTGCTAATGAAATACGTGCAGAAGCCCGTCAGTTTTATCTGGGTATGGGCTATGAAGTCAGTAAAATCCAAGTCGTACTCACAAAAAAAGCGATGCCCTAAGGGATCGCTTTTTTCTTGAATCCATTGAAGATTACAGAGCCAGGTCGCGGTTACTCGCTTTAATGAACTCTTTCTTCAGATCTTCGTATGTGTGTACTGCCGGGAACTGTGGGAACTCAGCGATTACATTGTCTGGAGCGTGGAAAAGAATACCCGCTTCCGCCTGCTTCAGCATGGTCGTATCGTTGTAAGAATCGCCCGCAGAGATCACGCGGTAGTTCAGCAGCTGAAATGCACGTACCGACTGACGCTTGGGATCTTTCTGACGCAGTGTGTAATCTGTGATACGACCTTCTTCGTTTACTTCCAGCTTGTGACACAACAGGGTTGGGAAACCCAGTTGACGCATCAGAGGCTGTGAGAATTCGTAGAATGTGTCTGACAGGATGACAACCTGAAAACGCTCACGTAGCCAGTTAACAAACTCAACGGCACCTTCCAGAGGTTCCAGCTTGCTGATGGTTTCCTGAATCTGTGGCAATTTCAGGCCATGCTCATCCAAAATGCGCAGACGCTGCTGCATCAGCTCGTCGTAACATGGAATATCACGCGTCGTCGCTTTCAGCTCTTCAATACCAGTTTCTTCAGCAAAAGCGATCCAGATTTCCGGGATCAGTACACCTTCAAGGTCAAGACATGCGAGTTCCACGCGCGACTCCTAATGAGTAAATTAATCAACAAACTTTGCGCGCCAATTTACCTGCTATACCCAGCGCTTGCAAGGCACAGGCGGGAAGTTCGTCTAATTATTAATCTCAACGAACCAGCTAGGTGGAAAAGGAAGCCCGCTCCACTTCTATCTTCTGCATTATAGCGACGGTGTCATCATATCTCACTACAGCCGAGAACTCCGGGGGATCCGCAAAATTTTCACTACACGTTCGAAATGCTAAACAAGTTTGCAGATAGACCCTCTTTACCAGCCCCCCCCCCCCTTCTTAGGTCTGAAAGTAACACCGAAAGGCAGGCACTCTCAGTCTTCAGACTTGGACACTAGGTCCAGCGACAGCAACATTGAACTGTCAGCGCAGCTTGGATTAGGGTTTGTACTGACTGTATCCATGAACGTCCCGCAGACATCATTCTGCGTTTCCGAAAATGTTTCGTTCACGCTCGGCTTCAAAGATGGAAACCCTCAGGCCACGATCTCCAGTGCCGTTATCTGTACCGATACACAAGAAGAAGCAGAGTTACTGGCGGCCTCCCACACCTATTGGAAAGTACAAGCCCATCCGCACGGTATCCGTGAAGGAATTAAGCCGCCGGAAGAATGCCTGGATCTGTATAAAAAACTGAGGCTATCTGATCAGGAATATTTTGATGTGACCCGCAACAGTATGGTCACCGGAACCCCTGTGCAATGCAAAGAACAACTGGAAGCGCAGGCTGAGTGTTATGGTGTCGATGAGGTGCTCGCCGTAGCGGTCACCTATAGTTTCCAGATCCGCTATGAAAGCTACCTTAAATTGACAGAAGCATTCAGTTAACCAGGCAAATATAGAGTTGGTTTCAGCAACCGGTAAGGATAAAAAAAGCCACCCGTTTGGGTGGCTTTTTCAGTAATTCTTAAACGTTAAATGTCTTTAGGTTGAACAGGAATAGCCTGTTTCACACCCGTCAGAACATTACGCTGATGAAGTTCTTCGTCGGTTGCACCTACGCCACCATCGGCTTTTGCATTTTCAAAATAGCAAAGCGTTGGCTGGTGTTCGTCAACTTCTTTTTCATCAAGCTGAACATAAGAAGCAATGATCAATAGATCACCTTTGCTTGCCTTATGGGCAGCCGCACCGTTAACGGAAATAATCCCGCTGTTTTCTTCGGCACGAATAGCGTACGTGGTAAAACGTTCACCATTGTTAATATTGTAAATGTGAATCAGTTCGTATTCACGAATACCTGATTTATCAAGCAGTACACCATCAATTGCACAGGAACCTTCATAATGAAGTTCTGCGTGTGTAACTGTTACTCGATGTAGCTTGCACTTCAACATTGTCTGCAGCATAAAATAAAACCTGCGTTTGCTCATCTTTACCAGGGATTACCCGGTTTTCCCCACTATCCTTCTGTACCGATGGTCTCAGTAAGAAAGACACGTAACGCCACCATTCACGGAGTTGTAACCCGCTATGGCCTCTGTTTTTATTCGCTGGATTTATGCACCCAGCTTTTTTGCGGCGCAATAATACTAGATTTTGCCGAAAAAATTAACCATAGAATTGTGAAATGCGTATACACCGTCACAAAAGCGGCCCATTCTACCACTCTGATTCCGAATTTTAAGGGGATTATTCCTATCCTTTAGCACAAGGAATGGGGTTAAGAGCTACGTAACACTCAAATTGAACCATCTTCATTGCCTTATTAACTTTCCTCACACACTTCAGTAAACATTTGATTTACAATACGCCTCTTTTTTATTTTCAGCTGATAGTCAGGTAGATTGCTGTGTCCGATAAAACGCTTACCGAAATCCTTTCCGATAGCCTAAATAACCGCATCATGATTCTCGATGGCGGTATGGGCACCATGATTCAGGATTACAAACTGGATGAAGCGGATTACCGAGGCGAGCGTTTTGCTGACTGGCACATTGAGGTCAAGGGCAATAACGACCTATTGGTGCTGACCAAACCGGACATCATCAAGGCGATTCACAAAGAGTATCTGCTGGCCGGTGCCGATATTGTCGAGACCAACACCTTCAACGCCACTCAGATCGCCATGGCCGATTACGAGATGGAATCCTTCAGCCGTGAAATCAATGTGGAAGCAGCTAAGCTGGCTCGTCAGGCCTGTGATGAAGTGACGGCTGACACGCCCGACCGCCCTCGTTATGTCGCTGGGGTGCTGGGCCCAACAAACCGTACCTGTTCCATTTCACCGGATGTAAATGACCCGGCCTACCGCAACGTTAGCTTCAACGAGCTGGTTGAAGCCTATACAGAATCACTGGATGGTTTAATTGAAGGTGGCTCCGATATCATCCTGATCGAAACCATCTTCGATACGCTGAACGCGAAAGCAGCGATTTATGCGGTTGAAACATACTTTGAAGAAAACAACACCCGCCTGCCGGTAATGATCTCCGGCACCATTACCGATGCCTCGGGTCGTACGCTTTCCGGCCAGACGACTGAAGCCTTCTGGAACTCTGTTCGTCACGCTAAACCAATTTCAGTGGGTTTGAACTGTGCCTTAGGCCCAAAAGAGCTGCGTCAGTATGTGGAAGAGATGTCCCGCATTGCAGACACCTATGTCTCTGCACACCCGAACGCGGGCCTGCCAAATGCCTTTGGTGGTTATGATGAAACCCCGGAACAGATGGCGGAAGAGATCAGCGAATGGGCGCAATCCGGTTTTCTGAACATCATCGGCGGCTGTTGCGGTACCACACCTGCACATATTACAGCGATGCGCGAAGCGGCTGATAAAGCTCAGCCGCGAAAGATTCCTGATATTCCGGTTGAATGTCGCCTCTCCGGTCTGGAACCGATGAACATCGGTGCAGAAACCCTGTTTGTAAACGTGGGTGAGCGAACCAACGTCACCGGTTCGGCAATGTTCAAGCGCCTGATCAAAGAACAAGATTACGAAACTGCACTGGATGTAGCACGCCAGCAGGTTGAAAACGGTGCCCAGATCATCGACATCAACATGGACGAAGGCATGCTGGATGCCCATGCAGCCATGGTTAAATTTCTGAACCTGATTGCTTCTGAGCCAGATATCGCCTGCGTACCAATCATGATCGACTCATCCAAGTGGGATGTCATCGAAGCAGGTCTGCAATGCATTCAGGGTAAAGGCGTGGTCAACTCCATCAGCCTTAAAGAAGGTGAAGATAACTTCATCGAACAAGCTAAGAAACTTCGTCGTTACGGTGCTGCGGTGGTGATCATGGCCTTTGACGAAGACGGTCAGGCCGACACTTATAAACGTAAAATCGAGATCTGTGAACGCTCCTACCGGGTTCTGGTCGATAAGGTCGGTTATCCACCAGAAGATATCATCTTCGACCCGAACATTTTCGCCGTAGCCACCGGTATCGAAGAGCACAATAACTACGCTGTAGACTTTATTCAGGCAACGGGTTGGATCAAAAAGAACCTGCCCTATGCCAAGATCTCCGGTGGTGTTTCCAACGTTTCCTTCTCCTTCCGTGGTAACAACCCGGTGCGTGAAGCGATCCATTGCGTATTCCTATACCACGCCATCCAACAAGGCATGGATATGGGCATCGTGAACGCTGGTCAGTTGGCGATCTATGATGACCTCCCAGAAGAACTGCGTCTGGCGGTTGAAGACGTTATTCAAAACACCCGCGAAGATGGCACCGAAAGACTACTGGATATTGCCGAGAAATACCGTGGCGATGGCGCACAGGTCGAAGAAAAAACTCAGGAATGGCGCAGCTGGGAAGTCAACAAACGCCTCGAACACGCACTGGTTAAAGGCATTACCGAATTTATCGAAGACGATACTGAAGAAGCTCGTCAGAACCATGATCGTCCTCTACATGTAATCGAAGGTCCGTTAATGGACGGCATGAGCGTGGTCGGTGACCTGTTCGGTGCCGGTAAGATGTTCCTGCCGCAGGTAGTTAAATCGGCCCGAGTTATGAAAAAAGCCGTTGCCTACCTGATGCCGTTTATCGAAGAAGAGAAAGACGGTGCGAGCCAGACTAACGGCAAGATTGTACTGGCTACGGTTAAAGGCGACGTACACGACATTGGTAAAAACATTGTCGGCGTTGTCCTACAATGTAATAACTACGAGATTATCGATCTGGGCGTAATGGTGTCTGCAGAAACGATTCTGAGAACGGCACGTGAAGAGAATGCAGACCTTATCGGCCTGTCTGGTCTTATCACACCGTCTCTGGATGAGATGGTGCACGTTGCCAAAGAGATGGAGCGTCAGGAATTTAATATCCCATTGCTGATTGGCGGTGCAACAACCTCTAAAGCCCATACCGCAGTCAAAATTGATCCCGGCTTCCACCGCGATCAGGTGGTGCATGTCACCAACGCCTCACGTGCAGTGAACGTAGCCTCGAATCTGTTAGGTGAAAAGAAAAATGCCTACGTTAAAGAGATTCAGGAAGAATACGAAGCGGTACGTGAACGTCACGCCGCTCGCATGACCGATAAACGCCGAGTCACACTTGACGCTGCCCGTGCCAATAAATTCCAGATTGAGTGGGATAACTACACCCCACCAGCGCCGCTAAAACCAGGTATCCACGTATTTGACGACATATCCCTCAGTGACATTGAGGAATACTTCGACTGGACCCCATTCTTCCACTCCTGGGAGCTAGCCGGTCGTTACCCGCGCATCCTGACCGATGAGATCATCGGTGAAGAAGCCACCAAACTGTTTGCTGACGCAAAAGTCATGCTGAAGAAACTAGTGGACGAGAAACTTCTTACGGCCAAAGCGGTTGTGGGTATTTTCCCGGCAAATACCGTCGACCATGACGATATTGAACTGTACACCGATGAGAGCCGCAGCGAAGTGCTGATGGAACTGCATCACCTGCGCCAACAGACTGAAAAAGTCGCAGGTAAAGCCCATATGTGCCTTGCAGACTTCGTAGCGCCTAAAGACAGTGGCAAAGGCGATTACCTAGGAGCCTTTGCCGTTACAGCAGGTCACGGTTGTGATGAACTGGTCGCTCAATACGAAGCCGACCACGACGACTACAACTCAATCATGGTAAAAGCTCTGGCAGACCGCTTCGCTGAAGCTCTGGCAGAAATGATGCACGATAAGGTGCGCAAAGAGATCTGGGGCTACGCGACTGACGAACAGCTTAGCAACGACGAACTCATTGCCGAAAAATACAAAGGCATCCGCCCTGCTCCGGGTTACCCGGCTTGCCCTGAACACACCGAAAAAGGTCTGCTCTGGGAACTACTGGACGTTGAAAACAACGCCGGCATGACCCTGACCGATGCTTACGCAATGCTGCCAACCGCAGCGGTAAGCGGCTTCTACTTCAGCCACCCTGATTCACAATACTTTGGTGTTGCGAAAATCAGCGAAGACCAGGTGGAAAGCTATGCCAAACGTAAAGGTATGGAGATGAAGGAAGCTGAACGGTGGTTAGCGCCTAACTTAGGTTATGAACCAGAAGAAGGTTAAA
Organism: Neptuniibacter sp.; assembly: GCA_050633685.1. Classification (GTDB taxonomy): domain Bacteria; phylum Pseudomonadota; class Gammaproteobacteria; order Pseudomonadales; family Balneatricaceae; genus Neptuniibacter. Next base: position 190,552 of record JBOEHA010000025.1, read on the forward strand.
CCTTCTTCTGGTTCATAACAGCGGCGAGTAGCGAGAACGCTGCTTCGCAGCTGCTAGTGGCGAGCAAAAGCAAAAAACGAACTGTAACAGTTCGTTTTTTATCAAGTGAGAATCAAATTAAATCAGTAATAATTAAACCTTACCCTCTGCCTGCCTTCTAAGAAAACCGTCAACCGCAGAATTATCATCTACATGGACCGCATTCACTCCTAATCGACAAAGCTCCTTACGTATTTGACCAAGGTAACGAATCACTAAGTTATTATCAGTTGGATCTTTTAAAACGGGGTCAGCCATGCTGATTAAGACCCTTTCAGGTGCAATAACATTTGCCTCCACCAAACTCCTCAATTTAGCAAACCATTGATCTGCATTCTCTACTACGCCTTTTTTGGCCGCTTGGTCAAAAGCGAGAGGCTTTATTGCTGCTAAAGGACTATCAACTGTGCCACGGACAAATGGGAAATTGGCCTCATGCAATCCATCAGTCAAATTTTGTTTTTTGAACACTTTCTGAAGATCAAATTGTTGTAGGCTTGCCCGAAGCCTTTTCACCATCTCTTGCTCTCGATGACTTCTGGTAATGAACCTTCGCCCAACATGAAATCCATAGAGTTCGTCTAAAGCTTTGTCCATATTTTCAGTAAGGAGTACTCCTGTATCAGAGAAACGAAGGATTGAACCTTTTTCCCTAAGCAAATCTTCAAACAGCTGCTTAACCAAACCCTCATGTGTATCAATAGATACTAAACTCTGAAATCGATTAAGCTCCTTACCTAAATGCTCGATAGTAGAACGATAAACCGCAGAATCCATCCCTTCGAAAAAACTTGTAATTCGCCCAAATCTCTTAGGAGCAAGCTGATACATAAATTCACGAGTCGCAGGACAAAGAAGGGCTACACCAATGTTGGCAAACTCTCCCGTTTCTGCAAAAGGCGCAAACCTAATAACCTTGTACTGGCATGCAAACTTCTTCATGTCAGCCACCCCCAATAACTCTCATTTTTATAATTGTTCAGTATACTTTTTATTTCTGACAGATATTCTCCCGAACAAGACAGAGATTCTATCCACTCATTAGGAATCTGATCAATTATCTCATCAAACCCATCCATTACTGACTCAAACCGTTCACAATAATCAGCTTGTTCTGGTAATTGTATCGGATACGTCTCTAAAACTTTAGAAAACACATGTAAATTACGAAGATCCTTTTGATTAAACTCTGTATCGAAAGCTAAATTATGATCAATCACTTTGAGATCTAAATTTGGCAAAGTAATCAATAAGTTAGGATTACCTCCAGAGTCAGTCAACATCCTATCATTATTTAAAATCCAAGCATCAAAGACTAAAATATCTCTCTTTAACTCAGGCGTATAATTATCAATATCAGAAACTGTGATTTTCTCACAGGGAGCGACTGATTTAGATCCAAATAAATACTCAAACTCTAAGTCTTGAACCCATTCACTATTTACTAGCTCTTTTAGACAGGAATCTAATCTTAGTAAACAAAAATGAGGAACGGGCAATCCAAATCTCTTGGCCAAGGATGCGCAAACCCACTCATTAATAAGTCCCTTCGGCTGAGTGTTCGAACCTTTCGCATAATAAAAGCAGCTATTTGCTCTGCAAATGAAAGGCATAAGAAATCCTTTCTCAAACTCACATCGCGCGTCAATAGAATAAATATCCAGAATAGACAATCAGTTACTCCTTCCTTCCCCTTACCTAGATTCCTTCCCAACTATTCAAAGATAGTACCTATCTATGCCGAAAGGATATAGAGAAATAAGCTTAAGAGGCTGATTAAATTCAGTTAGAAGATGTTTACCAAGTCCCTTCGATTAGTTTTCATACCACTGGTATGCGGCTTTGATCTCTGCACTCACATCCGGGTGAAAGAGCAGTTCTGACATCCTAGTCCTTTATCTGTGCTTAGCCAGACGTTATATGTTTTTTAACCGATTTCCAGGCTACACCTTGCACTTCCCCGGATTTCATTGATTTAAGGCGTTGGTCTGACAGGTCTTTCCATGCCTGTTCTGCGCCTTGTTCTTGTTTAGTATCGAGCGACTCAAGCAGGCGATGAGCAACCAGAGCTTTTTCCTCTTGGGAAAGCTCTTCAATCTCATCAATCACTCTTTCAAATGCAGCGGACATAATTCCTCCATCTGTTTCTTTGGTCAGTCTAGCATCAGGATAAGATCAAAGCATCAAGGGCTGATAGCTAAATGCTTTTCCTCGCCCCTAGCAGCTGCAAAGCAGCGTTCTCGCCACTCGCCACTGCCTTTTACTAGGTTGTGACAAATTCAAACTGGTGTTTTAATAACCAGCGCTCAGCTACAAAAAAGTATAAAGGAGTTACTTCAGCTGAGTTCTCTTTCTAAAAATAAGACCAACATAAGGAATGTGTTTATTTCCCTCGCCAGTGCTGCACTTGATTACCTTGATACGAAAAAAATCCGTTGGATCAGAAAGAATTTTCCCTGGCTGGCTCGATTTATAAACCGCCTTGCGACCAATTTTCTGGCCTCGACAACCACGCCACGGCCTAATGCTTATAGCCTCTGGAGAGATCATCTCGCGATGCCTGAAGCAGACAAGACACCTATACCTGCCCGTGCAGCAGCGGATTATCTGACCTGGGAAGGGGTAACCAACAAGCGTTATTTTGATCTGCACCTGCAACCCGCACCACAGGGTTATATTGATTCCCTGCCGGATAACGAAGCCAGCGAGCAATACCCGTTTGGTGAAGTCACGCATTTGTTCCAACGTCACGGGGAGATGGAGACGGATCGTTCCAGCGTATTTTTTATGTTTTTTGCTCAGTGGTTCACAGATGGCTTCTTCCGCTCTGATTCTCTGGACCCGAACAAAACCACCTCTAACCATAATATAGATCTGTGCCAGATTTACGGGGCGGATGAGATTTCCTGTAACGCTCTACGCAGTGGTGTGGATGGCAAGTTAAGAAGCCGCATAGTTAATGGTGAAGAGTTACCCGACACACTGGGTGAACTGGATGCTGAGGGTAAATGGCAGGTTAAGGAGTGCTACAAAGAGCTGCCTTACATTAAGAACTTTGCAACCTTTGAAGCCATCTACGGTTCAACTTCTCGCAATCCTTTATCTGAAGAACAAAAAGCCAAACTGTTTGCCACTGGGTTGGAGAGAAGCAACGCCATCCTTGGGCATAATGTTATCGGTACCCTGTTCCTGCGCGAGCACAACAGTATCTGTGACATGCTGAAGCAAAACTTCTCTGATTGGGATGATGCCCGCCTGTTCCATACAGCCCGGATTATTAACACTGTGATTCTGATGAAACTAGTCATTGAGGACTATGTGAATCATATTGCCGGGCTGGATGTTCTGCGATGCGACCCTGCCTTTGTTGAAAAGCAGAAATGGTATCGCGCTCCATGGATTGCTGCCGAGTTTAACCTGCTCTATCGCTGGCACGGGCTCATTCCAGATCACTTCGAGTATCAGGGCGGTGCTCAGGCCTTCCGTCAGAACCATGGCTTTATTGAGCATGAGGGTTTGGCCAATATCCTCGAAGCCGCCAGTCAACAGATTGCGGGGACAATCTCTTTAGGTGGCGTGCCAAACTTCATGCTGCCCGCTGAGCGGCAGATGATCGAGAAAGGCCGTGCCTGGGGATTTAATACCTATAACAAATATCGGGAGCACTTTGAGCTGAAGCGCTTAACTTCGTTTGAAGAACTGACCGATGATAAAGCGCTGGCAAAAAAGCTGGAAAAACTTTACGTCAACATAGACCGGTTAGAGCTGACTGTAGGTCTGTTTGCAGAAAAATCCACAGGTAAAACCCTGACTGGCGAACTGCAAACCACTATGGTGGCTTATGATGCCATCACTCAGATTTATACCAATCCGTTGTTGGCTAAGCATAACTTTACCGAACAACACTTCACCCGAGCCGGGATGGAACGGATTGAACAAACCAACAGTTTTCAGGATCTTGTTGATCGGCATGTAAATCGGCTAATTAAAGTCAGTGTGGCTTTTCCCAACCCTGACCAAAGCAATTAAAAGGTACTGAAACTAAAAAACCGAACTGATTAGGTTCGGTTTTTTATGCTTTCTATAACTGATTCACTCAGCCATCGGCTGTAATCTGAGTAATCAACTCCTGCAATTTTTCTTCAGCTACGTCGTTTTCTACCTGACAGGTACCTGCCGCATGGTGTCCACCGCCGCCATATTTCAGCATCAATTCACCCACATTAGTTTTGGAGCCGCGATCGAAGATAGATTTACCAGTCGCGAATACTGTGTTCTGCTGTTTTAAGCCCCACAGTACATGGATGGAGATATTGCACTGTGGATACATGGCGTAGATTACGAACCGGTTGCCTGCATAGATAGTTTCTTCGTTTCTCAAATCCAGAACAATCAGGTTTCCGTGCACGGTGGAACAACGTTGAATCTGATCTTTAAACTTCGCTTCCTGCTCAAAGTAAAGCTCAACACGCTCTTTCACGTCTGGTAGTTGCAGAATCTGTTCAATCGTATGGTTTTTACAGTAATCGATTAAATCCATCATCAGATTGTAGTTGGAGATGCGGAACTCACGGAAACGGCCCAACCCTGTACGAGCATCCATCAAGAAGTTCAGCAGTTCCCAGTCTTTCGGGTTGAGGACCTCTTCCTGGTTATACTGAGCAGAATCCCCTTTATCCACCGCTTCCATCATCTCATCCCATGACTCTGGGAAAGCATCATGACCGCCGTAGTGCTTCCAGACTACTCGCGCAGCTGAAGGCGCATCAGGATCGATGATATGGTTATCACGTTGACCAGTATTGCGAATAGTTTCCGACAGGTGGTGATCAAACGATATATAAGCTGATTCCACGTATGGCAGGTTGGTTGTAATATCTCGGGATGAAATCTCTATTGTTCCATCCTGCATATCTTTAGGATGCACAAACTTAATGTCATCGATCAGATCCAGATGTTTCAGTAACACCGCACAAACCAAACCATCAAAGTCACTTCGCGTTACGAGCCGATACTTATCTTGTGACATACCATGTTCCTTATACATACAATCTTTAATAATTTTAGTTTTCCCAGTATAGACAATTTTCCCTGTTGTTATTGTCTACCATGCTAATTTAACAACCTTAATTTCGATTCCATAAAAAATTAAATTTAGTCATTAGGTATGGAAGCTCAATTCAAAGTGTTTCATAGCCAGCTATAATGACTTAAAAAACAATAGATGCAGTTATGAACCTTCCTCATATATCCGAGTTTCGCCCGTTTAAAGACGGCAACCAATTCACCTGGAATCACCTGAAAGAACTACTAATACCCCTCTCCCACGATCTCCATGTCAGTCGTCATCGCGCGGACACAATAATTAACCGAGTTAGATTAATCTCTGCGGGTTTCGCACTGATTAACTTTATCTGGATTTTTATTGATTATGCCGTGTTCACCTATGACGTATGGAACAGTTTGATACTCCTTCGCATAGGAGTTATCAGTATTTTTGTTTTGTTGTCGATAACATGGCGCGTTCCCCATAACCTGCCTGTGGCCTTTCTGTTCTTATTCTGCATGCTGCTGAATCCACTGGGGTTCTATCTTTTTTCACAATCCATGTTTAATACGCAGGAATTCACAGGCTGGGCGGGGATCTCATTGCAGATATATTCGTCATTACCTTTGATAGTGATGGCGGGCTTGAGTGTATTCCCACTGGCACTTATTGAATCACTGCTACTACTTTGCCCGATCGGTCTGAGCTTAGCTTTCGGGTTACATCTGTCTGATACCTTTAGTTGGGATCATTTTCTGGCAAGCTTGTGGGTGATGGTGCTGATTGCCGGGGTGTATATCATCTCCGGCATGATCCAGATCCATTACATGATCATGATTGTTAACAAAGTCTCTCTGGACACCCTCACAGGGGCATTTACCCGTAGATCCGGTGAAGAGATTCTGGATCTGTATTTCCATATTTCGGCACGGCACGAAACCCCTTTTGCCATTGCCTTCGCAGACCTGGATCGCTTTAAAGCAATCAACGACGACTACGGTCATGATGCAGGAGATGCAGCTTTACGTCAGGCGGCTCACCACCTGTCAAAATCCCTGAGACGAGGAGATGTTGTTATTCGCTGGGGTGGTGAAGAATTTTTGCTGATTCTCAATGGTGCAGATGTTGCGGGTACCCAGCACGTGATTGACCGTATCACGCACAACTGGCTGGGTGATCGGCCAGATGGCGAACCACTCACCGCCAGTATCGGACTAGCAGAGAGAATTGTGGATCAAACCCCTGATTGGCCAGAACTGATTGAACTGGCGGACAAACGGATGTACGAGGCTAAAAATAGTGGTCGGGCGCGTTGTGTTATGCCGGACGTGTAAGCCGAAGGCATAAAGTACAGGAATAATCAGGAACACTGCCTTGCAGTTTCTTAGGGGCCGCCTGTCAAAACAACAACGAGTGATTAAGTTTCAGCAACTTTCATTGAATGACTTTTAAAAAGTAAGGCTAATTTTTAGAAAAAATTGAACAACCGCCTGCATGAGATATCCTTATGTTATTGATTCCTTCCATAGTGCCTATGGCTTCTTTAAAAGGATAATGTATGAACTCTCGATTGGTCATTGTCCTATCTTTACTTTGTATAATCTCACCAGCAAAGGCAGAAGACCTGTCTGTATTCACGGATGAATGGGCTCCTTATAACTTCCAGGAAAACGGATTAATAACAGGCATCAGTACCGACATTGTAAAAAAAACTCTGCAAAGTGCCGGGTTTAATTTCTCTATTAAAATCCTACCTTGGAAACGCGGCTTAGCCACAACCCAACGAACACCACTTTCACTGATGTATACCGTCGCCCGCACAAACGAAAGGGAAGACTTGTTCAAATGGGTTGGCCCAATTCTTAATGGCAGGGTTTACTTATATAAATTAAAAAAAAGAACCGACATATCCATTAACTCAGCAGAAGATATTCAACGTTATAAATCGGCAGTTCTCCGTGGTGGTGCCGTTCAGTCTTACCTACAAGAGCTTGGCATTTCTCCAGATCATTATGTTCAGGTCAGCTATTCAGACCAACTGATCCCTATGCTCTATGCCAATCGTGTAGAACTGATACCAGGTGATGAATTGGATCTTATGTACCAGATAAAACAAATGGATTTTAAAATCTCAAATATTGAAACCGCCTTCCTATTGTACCAGCGTGATTACTACCTTGCGTTGAACAAAGACACCCCTGATGACATAGTGAATCGCTTGCAACTTGCACTGGATAAACTGATTAATACCGGTGAACGTGATCAGATCATAAGAAATTATATTGCAACAGAATAAATAGCCCCGCTATTCCTGATTTTCATGACTTACAGCCAAAAAAAACCGAACTGCTTCCAATTCGGTTTTCTATTCATCAGAGCAGTAAAAAATACTTACTTAAGGGCTTGTTCCGCAATGATGCTCTCATAAGAGAACAGGTGCTTAGTACCTGTCAGCGGTGCATGGCAGGCCGCGCAAGCTGTTAGATCTTTTTTAGCCCGTTCGCCAGTGGTTTTAAATACGGCAAAATCCCAGTCGTCATTGCCCAGACCTTGCGGGTATTCTGCTGCTGCACCTTCACGACGTTCCATCACGGCAAGAGCGGCCAGTTTAGTGGGGATGCGCTGCCCTAACTGAGTGGTCAAAACGTTACCATCGGCATCTTTTTTGACTTTATAGATTTCAGCAACAATCTTGGAACCATAAGGAAGCTGACCACTTTCTTCAGTTCCGCTTAAGCCCTGATCATTGATGTATAAACGAATGTACTGGTCAGCATTCTGTGTACGGTTTAGCGAGTGGTACTGTGTGTAATTAGTTTTATAATTTTCCGGAAAGCTTACACCATCACCTGGACCAGCACAGACCATTGACGTCACAAGCAGACCCGAAAGAAGTGCTACTGATTTTTTCATTTTTATACGCTCACTTGTTTTATTTTTGCTTTTATTTATACGGCCCTTAAAAATGTATAAACAAAACATGTTTAAAAAGCAAACAATTAAACTGTTTTTTAAACAAAACAGGTGATTTTTATAATTAATGGTACAAAACACGCTATTACCCTTATTTTTCAAATGGGTAAGCAGGATATAGAGGGTAAAAAGAGCTAAAGCTAAGCAAGTGTTATTACTATTTTATAGACACTGTCGGATTTCCAGATTTTAAGTTCCCAGTTAAAGCGCTGGGCTATTTTCTGGATCAGCTTCAACCCTAATCCAAACCCCGTACCATGCAAACCTTTAGAGCTATTTAAGCTATTGGTGACACATAACTCAGAACCTGCTTGAAAGATCTGCACTTCACCTGAGTCCGTATGCTGAAAAGCATTTCTTATAACGTTTGTCACCATTATCAAAAAAGCAGCTTCAGGTAGGGAGCAAACATGCGAGCTTGTATTTACCTTAACCTGAACGTCCTTGTTTTCTAATAAAAACTGCAACTCAGAAACCGCATTATTAATAGTTTCTGCTATATCAACATCCGTGTACGGAAGAGGCTCCTGATCATTACGATTTAGCCATAATAGCGTTTCAGTTATGCCCTTCATTGCCAAGCTTGATCTGAGGATACGGTCCCTTACCGCCCTTTCCCGGGGAGTAGATGCAGGGAAAATTTTATCCAGCAAAGTCACATTGCTTCTAAGTGAAGTCAGGGGTGTTCTGAGTTCGTGGCTGGCGTAACCTAAAAACTCTTTTTCCCGTTCCAGAGCTTTACCTGAGTTTGCCATGCTCGTTCTAATAATCTCTGCTAGGTCATCCAACTCCTGATAATGAAAATCCGGTATTGGTTGTTTAGAGGTCTCAACTTTTAACTCGCTGGCCCACCGGTATAGATCTCGGGCAGGTTTGCTGAGACTTCTGAAGGTCCAGTACAAAGCCGCCAGAAAAACCAGCATAGCTCCAAGCCCCCATAGAGCAATCTTAATCATGGGGTCAATTCTAAATTCTTTTTTTGCCGCGTTTGCTCCTACTTGCAGTTGTTTTCTGAATTCACGAACGTGGGAAATATAGCGTCGTTCACCTTTTTGGTTATAAACCATCATTACAAAATAGCCGGTTTCCGGAGGTGCAAAATACCACCAATTTTCAAAATACTTATGGAGTTTACGGGGTTGTTCCGGCGGTTTGGAAAAAACACGCTTTACCTGTTCAGGCAGGGACTCCCAGTTTGATTCAACATCGTAGCCTAATGCCTGATTAAGCATATGCCCGGTTGTGCTCCCCTGCTCAGCTACCGTTCTCATATGCCAGGCGATCTGTACATCTAATCCATGTAAAAAAGATTGCGTGCCTTGATATGACAGCAGCAACGACATCCCAAATGCCAGGCAGGATATTCTTATAAAAATGTAACGTTTAAGATTCTTTTTGATCGCCATAGTTACAGCTGACTCATGCTCTGGTCGTTATTCTTTAAAACAAAAGCCGTAACCCGGCACAGTTTGTAACATGTGCTCGGCATCGCCTGAACCCAGCAATTTTCGCAAATTATGGATATGCACCCGGAGTTTATTACTGTCTGGCAAATCATCACCCCACACCGCTTTGATCAATGCCTCCTGTGACACGGGGTTTGGGCTGGCTCTCAACAGTACTTCAAGTAATTTGAACAATATGGGGGTCAGCTTTACCGGATGCCCATGAAGGTGACCGCTACGCTGATTGATATTTAAGCTGAATGGCCCGACATTCAAAGTAGAAACCTGACCACTACGGCGTTTTGCTAAAACACCGAGCCTGACAATCAGCTCAGGTACCTCAAAGGGTTTGACCAGATAATCATCGGCGCCCGCAGCGAAGCCTTCAAGCTTGTTTTCCAGTGTATCCCGGGCTGTAATAATCATAACCGGGGTATCATTGCCATTGCTTCGCAGGGCTTCACACAGAGCTAAACCATCCATTCCAGGCATGTTGATATCCAGAATGACTACGTCATAACGATTGTTTTCCAGAAGAGTCTGTCCATCAATGCCGTTAACAGCATAGTCACAGATAATTTTTTCTATTTCCAAATGCTCGACCAATGACAGAGCAAGGTCACGATTATCTTCGACCAGTAAAACGCTGAGCATCTCTTCCCCTCTGCTTATCACTTTAAAAGTATTGGCTAAACGCAGGTCTGGATTTCAAACGCATTAGTTTTTAGCACCGCAACAAAAATTAACGCTTTTTTAACATCCGTAAACGTAAAGTTCCGTTAATTATATAGTAAATGCAAATGATTATTAACTTTCTTTGTGTTCTTATATTCAGGAATAAACTTTGAATACCCAAACAGAAACCAATCACCCCATTAATGAGATCCCCGCTTCTGAAAACAGTACAGAGGGTGTAATTACATCCGGGGAGATGACTGCAACAACAGACAACCTGACGCTTAGCAATGGCATCAACGAACAACAAGGCTCTTTAACTGAAGCGATAAATGCTTCCGGGGCAGAAGGATTTTCCGCATCGACATCAGGCGATATCGCTGAGTCTATTGCTACAGCACCTGAGTTAAACACGGCTCTGGAACAGGCAATTGAATTGATACAGATTGGTGGCCCAGTGGTATGGATTTTGTCCGCCCTTTCAGTATTTGCGTTAAGCATTATTCTGCTAAAACTCTGGCAATTTGCCTTGCTGCGTCCAGAAAGCCTAGGCGATGTTCATAAAAGCCTTAAGTTTTGGAATCAGGGCGATACCCAATCTGCCAGAGAAAGCCTTAATGCCCGTAAACCAGTCTCCAGAATTGTCTTGTTGGCAATGGATGGTTTATGTCAGGAAAAACCACCTGCGACTCTACAGGAAGAACTAAGCCGTCAGGCGAACCAACTGACTCATCAACTTCGATCTTTGCTACGACCTCTGGAAGTTATCGCAAGCCTGAGCCCATTACTGGGTTTGATGGGCACCGTATTGGGTATGATCGTAGCATTTAAACAGATGGAAGCGGCAGGCAATCAAGTTGACCCTTCCGTTCTATCAGGTGGTATCTGGCAGGCCTTGTTAACCACAGCGGCTGGCCTTGCGGTTGCCATTCCAGTTGCGGCTATTCATAGCTGGCTTGACCGTAAAGTAGAACGTGTAACACATCTTCTGAATGACTCAGTTACTCAGGTAGTAACTCACAACAAAGCGCAAAAAGCGTCTCCTACTCTTACCGGAGTAAGTCACTGTGCTGCTTGAGACTTATCGGAGACCAAAACAATTGATAAGTCTGACACCACTGATTGATGTGGTGTTCATCCTATTACTGTTTTTTATGCTCTCTTCAACTTTTAACCGTACTAAAGAGATCTCTGTCAGCGCTTCTTCTGGAGGTCAGGCAAATCAGGAAAGTACGACGGTCAAAGTACTGATTACAGAGCCCGGTGTTGTCCGCATCAAAGGTTATGAGTACCCGATTAACTCAGCGGCCCTAAACAATGAGTTACAGGCTTACGCCAAGTCTGGTGACAAGATTTATCTTGCATACCTGAACCATATCAAGGTGCAGGAGATCATTAAGATGCTTGATATGGCAAAAACCTACGGCATTAGCGATCTCAGTCTGAGCGAGTCGGTATCACCATGAGATTAACCCTAACACCTACACCAAACCGGTCTCGAAACTCTCTGGATGACAGTATGATTCCAGCGATTAATATCGTTTTTCTGCTGCTGATCTTTTTTATGATCGCGGGACATATAGAAGCCAGGAATGAGCAACTCCAGATTCCCCAATCCAGCAGTGAAAAGGATCTGGAAACACAGGATGTCGATATTCAGATCCTGGCAAACGGAAGTTATGTTCTAAATGGGCAAGAAACTGACGTCTCTTTGACAAAAGCGCTGCAACTGCTGACCTTATCGAGTGAGTCGATTATTACACTGCATGTGCATCGGGACCTTCCAGCCAGTTCTCTGGACCCGGTTCTTAAAAGTACCCGCCAACTGGGTATCAAACGCCTGCAAATTGCTACGGTACAGCAACCATGATTACGACTAAGCATGTTGTTATCAGTACCAGCGCGGCATTTCTGATTCATCTTGCGGCTCTTAGCCCTTTTCTCTCCAACGAACTGAGTGCCGGAGCTATTGCAGAAGGACAGGATGGGCTTCTATTCAGCGTGGGTCTCGCAGGAAGCTTTACTGAGGCCGCTGAAGTAAACGATGAATTGATTGAAAACCCGATTAATGAGGTTCCCCCCAAACAAGTCGAAACTCAGCAAGAGATTGAATCTGAGCCAGAGCCAGAGCCAGAGCCAGAGCCAGAGCCAGAGCCAGAGCCAGAGCCAGAGCCAGAGCAACAGGTTGAACCCAAACCTGCGGTAAAGAAAGAGGTTAAACCTCAACCGCACAAGAAAAATGATCAGGCCATAAGCAAACCGATGGAATCACAACCGAATGAGATGAAGACATCGGACTCTGCCTCTTCAAATCAAACCACATTGGCCACTGGCATAGGTGAGCGAGTAGAAACCGGCGGCAATCCTGCGGCACGGCAGAGTTATCTAAGCCAGGTATTAGCCCGAATTGCCAAATTTAAACGTTACCCCCGTAGTGCCAGAAAAGAAGGGGTGACGGGCACGGCAACTGTGAAATTCATAATTCAACAAAATGGCAGAGTTAAGCACTCAGCCATTGTTACCAGTTCAGGAGATGAGCGCCTGGATAAGGAAGCTTTAGAAATGCTACTGAGGGCAGCGCCCTTCCCACGCATACCAAGCACGTTAGGTGAGAACAGCTTGGATCTGACGCTTCCTGTTGAATTTTCGTTAAACCCAACGCGTAAAATGTTTTAAAGGAACGACAATGAAAAGAAACAAAGTATGGCAACCAACTCACAGCCTGCGACAGCTAAATAAAGCCGTAGGTTTTGCACCAAGCACCCTTGCTCTAGCCATCTCAGGTGCTTTGGTTACCGGTGTTGCGACTGCAGAAGAAAACAGCATTGAGCTGAATAAGCTTAAGGTAGAAGAATCTGTTACTCCAGACACTAACCCGTATGCAGTTCCAGGCTCACCTTATCTGGCCGAAACCCTGTCTGACCCACGACGCACGAAACCACTGGCAGAAACACCGCAGACAATTACTGTACTGACGGGCACTCAGATTAAAGAATCCGGTCGTAGTGATCTTCGTGAGATTCTGGATGCACAGCCAGGCATCACACTGGGTACAGGTGAGAACGGTAACGCCTTTGGTGACCGTTATATCATCCGTGGTTATGAAGCCCGCAGTGATGTTTTTGTTGATGGACTGCGTGATCCAGGAATGACAGTACGTGAAAGCTTTGCGTCTGAACAGGTTGAAATCAGTAAAGGCCCAAGCGCTACATTCGCGGGGCGCGGTACTACAGGCGGTGCAGTAAACTCAGCAACTAAACGTGCAAGCACTGAATACGACTTTTCCAAAGTATCAGCGGGTATAGGCACTGACAGTCATCACCGTGTGACTCTGGATACCAACCAGGTTATCAATTACGACACGGCAATCCGCGCCAATATTCTACATGCAGCTGAAGATGTTCCTGATCGTTCTCCGGGCGAACGTGAGCGAAAAGGTGCAGCTTTTTCTATCTCCCACCAGCCTACTGACGAGCTGGAAATTACAGCGGATTATTACCATTTCCAGGGTGATGAAAAGCCAGACCTGGGTACCTATATTGATCGCGACAGCGGCGAGGTTGTCAAAGGTGTTCCGGTCTACCTACAGGATGAAGACTTCCTGGAGTCGCAGGTTGATACCGCTACCTTGCGAATCGGTTACGAAATCAGCCCACAAACTCGAATCGTTAACCTGTCACGCTACGGCACCACAGATAATGGTTATCTGATGACCGGCACCAGTGGCACGACAGGTTACAACAGTGAAGCGGATGCCCTGGCAGACACTAATGGTTACTCAACTATCACGGGTTCGACCCATCAGGGTTGGCAAGAAGTGGAGTACTTCGCTAATCAATTAAACCTTCTGACCAATCAGGAATTGGGAGGCCTCAATCATGAAATGGTATTTAGCCTAAGTTATACGGATCAAACCGTACTCAACGGTACCTATGAAAATGAGGCGACTGGAACCCGTAATTGCTGGGCAGCAGGACGCCGTGGTGTTGGCGAAAGTTACTGCTTTACAGATGCTGACGGCAACAATATTTCGAGCATCAACTCTCTTCTAAAACGTGATGTTGCCAAGAGTGACTGGGATTCAGACTGGAATGTTAAAACAACATCCCTGTCCGCGATGGATACCGTTGACCTGAACGAAAAATGGACTGTATTTGGCGGGTTGCGTTATGACTACTACGATTACTCACTTTCAGCATTTGGTCGGGGTGATACTGAAGCAACCGACTATGCCAATACCGACAGCACTGTGAATGGTCACGTAGGTGCAAGTGTCAAAATCACACCAAAAGCGAACGTTTATGCCAGCTACTCCACTGCCAGTAACATTAACGGCGGTGAGTCTGATGTAGGCACATCCTGTGGCTATGGTGGCCTGTGTATTGACAGCGACAACCCAGACAGAATGGGTGACCCTGAAACCACAGAAAGCTGGGAACTTGGCACAAAATGGCGTTTTAATGATGATAAATTCCTGGCTACTGCAGCGGTGTTCCACACAACTAAAAAAGATGTCTATGAACAGGGCGACGGCACAGGTTACGACACAAACGGCACTCTGAACACCGGTAAAAACCGAGTAAACGGCGTCGAGTTTGGTCTGACAGGTAACATTACAGAAAAACTCAGCATCCAAGCGGGCGTAACCTTCATGAACGCTAAAGTTTTGGAATCCTACGATGAAGAAAACGTTGGCAAGACGCTAGCTAACTTTGCTGATAAATCTGCAAGTGTTCAGCTACGTTACCAAGCTACGCCTAAGTTTGCCTTTGGCGGTGGTGCGACTTACGAAGGTGCACGTTTCACTGGACAGCCAGACAGCGCTGCAAACGAGGAGTTGGGCGTACCTGAGTACACAGTCTTCGACGCTTTCGCTACATACAAAGTGAATCGTGACATGTTACTGCGTCTCAACGTAGGTAATGTCTTTGATGAAGATTACTACCTGGCTGCTTACCGTTCAGGTTCTTTCACCTACATTGGTGATCGTAGAAACGCAGAGCTGACTTTAGAGTACAACTTCTAATTCAGGATTTTTGTCACAAAAAGTTCTCCAGAAAACGGTCGGTGCTCCCCTAGTAGCATCGATCGCCTAGGGGCAGCCTACTGCCCCGCTCCTTTTAAATAATTAGTACATTGATATGGATAGATCTGAAAAAATCTTAGCCTCACTGAATCACATACCTATTGAAGTTGTTTGTGCTCAGGACTATGAATGGCTGGCACCCAACTTTATTCCAAAGGATAAACTCGCCTACATTTCCGGTGGTAGCGGTCATGACGTAACATTGCAGCGTAATGTTAAGGTTTTTTCAGATTTTTCTATTACGCCCAGGGTATTGCAAGATGTCAGCAGTGGCACCACCGAAACGACCATTTTAGGGCAGCAATTTAAACATCCCATCTTCCTTGCCCCGCTAGCCTATCAGTCACTTGCCCACTCTCAGGCAGAGATCGCTACCGCCTATGCAGCAGAATCGACTGATAGTTGTATGGTGGCAAGTACCCTGTCTTCAGTTCCGCTTGAGCAGATTGCTGAATGTGCCGGACCAGAGCGCTGGTTCCAGCTGTATTTTCAACATCGCGAAGAAGACACCCAAGCCCTGATCGACCGTGCAATCAAAGCAGGTTTTAAGGCCATTGTTGTCACCGTTGATGCTGCCGTTCAGGCACCCAGCATGAGAGCTATCCGGGCAGGTTTCCAAATGCCTGAGGAGATTGTTGCTGCAAACATCGTTCACCAGCAGCCGTTTGCTGAGTCAAAAGTGAAGCAAGGACAAAACCATATATTCGGCAGCTATGCGCAGAACGCACCTTCTAAAGAAAAATTACAGGAACTGATTAAACAAAGCCCGGTTCCGGTCATCATTAAAGGCGTAATGCATCCGGATGATGCGACAGAACTCAAGGCAATGGGCGCTGCCGGAATCATCGTCTCCAACCATGGGGGAAGAACACTGGATGGTGCACCCGCCAGCCTGTCCGTTTTACCCTCAATCCGAAGAGCAGTGGGCGACAAGTTTCCAGTCTTTCTGGACAGTGGTATCCGCTCGGGGGCGGATATTTTCAAAGCCATCGCCTTAGGTGCAGACGCAGTCCTGATCGGTCGTTTACAGGTTTATGCTTTAAGCGTTGCCGGGGCTCTGGGTGTTGCACATATGATCAAACTTCTGCGCGAAGAGCTGGAACTCACAATGGCAATGGCCGGTTGCAGCAATATTGATGAGATTAAAAAGTCTGAACTACATAAAAGCAGGGAGCGATAAACAAATGCTGATTACCATTCCAAATGTGCTATCTGCGGATGAGGTTCGTCAGTTCAGAGAACATTTAGACAACGCTGACTGGCAGGACGGTATTAACACAGCCGGTTCTATCGCTCGCAATGTAAAGAAAAACCAACAGCTTGATGACACTCAGGAACCTGCTATCAGTCTGGGAAACCATATTCTCAGGGTACTGGCAAAAACCCCGACTTTTGTGTCCGCAGCTTTGCCCGACCGCATCTACCCACCAAAATTTAACCGCTATAGCGAAAACGAAACCTACGGTGCCCATATAGATGGTTCACTGATGCAGATTCCCGGCACTCATATGACGTTAAGAACGGATCTGTCTGCGACTCTGTTTCTTGCCGATCCCGATGAATATGAAGGCGGAGAGCTGACCATTGAAACTCAGTACGGTACGCAAACTGTCAAACTGCCTGCCGGTGACATGGTGCTTTATCCTTCCACCAGCCTGCATCAGGTTTCACCTGTAACAAAGGGAACACGGGTTGCCTCTTTTTTCTGGATTCAAAGCATGGTGTCCAATATTCAGGAGCGCGAAACCTTGTTTGAACTGGATCAATCCATTCAGAAATTAACTGCTGAATTAGGTGCAGCGCATCCTGAGGTCGTTAAGCTCAGCGGGATTTATCATAACCTGATTCGTCAATGGGCAGTCCCTTCCTGAAGCCAGTTTTCAATACTTATTATGTTAAAGGTCATCTGTATGAGATTTATAACCTGTTTGATTTTTCTGACATCTATGATGCCATTTCTGCCAAAAGTTCATGCTGCAGATGAACTGGTAATTTACTCCTCAAAAAATGCCAGTTTTGTAAAACCCTTATTTGATGAATATTCCAGAGAGAGCGGAGTTGCTATCAGTTTTATAGTGGGGCCGATGCCAGCTCTGCTTTCAAGATTAGAGATAGAAGGTCAAGGCAATAAGGCCGATATAATTCTGGGAACGGGTGCAAGTTACTTCTGGAGCGGTTCTAAAAAAGGGCTCTTTGCTACAGTTCCCTCCAGAATACTGGAACGGAATGTACCTGAACATCTTAAATCCCCTAAGAACGACTGGTTTTCCTTTTCTAAACGCGCACGCACCATTATTTACAATACGGAAAAGGTTAGTGAATCTGATCTCATGGGTTACGCAGATCTTGCGGATAAAAAGTGGCAAGGCCGCCTTTGCCTTACGACATCTTCTGTAGATTACAGCTTGTCACTAATTGCCATGCTGATCGCAAACCATGGAGTAGAAAAAACGCAAACCATTGTAGAGGGCTGGGTTAACAATCTGGCTGTACCACCTATGCAAGATGATATGCAGATCTTCGAAGCTATTACCAAGGGCGGGTGTGATGTAGGCATCATCAACTCTTATTACTACGCGCGTTTAAAACGGGAACAACCGGAAACAAACCTTAGGCTATTCTGGGCTGATCAAAATGGTTCTGGTGTACATATGAATGTTACTGCCGCAGCTGTTACAGCCAATTCATCCAATAAACTCCAGGCGATCGATTTTCTGGAATGGCTAACAACTAAACAACCGCAAGTAAGCTATGCAAACCTGAGTATGGAATACCCCGTTAATCCGAAGGTGTACCCCGCACGAGAAGTAGCAAAGTGGGGACGTTTTGAGGAAGATACCCTCCCTGTTGCCCAAGCCGGAGAGAACCGAAAAACGGCCTTAGAGTTAATACAAAACGCTCACTATAAATGATCTTTTCTATACATGGCTAGGTGCCATTAACAGTTGCAGTTCCAGTATTACCAGTCCGATTCTCGTAGCCCCCTTCAATACGCTTATGGGGCTGGTAATACCGCTGCATTTTCAAAACCCTCCAGAGAAAACTTTTTAGCTAACTATTGAAAAACCGATTAACACACTTGTAAGTAAAACCGACACAAATCTGTAAAAACCGATTTAATTCCGTCGATTTTTTTTACAAACATTCTTTCCAGCATCGACAAAAGGCACAAAAACCAAAAAACAACCAATATTATCAATATGTTAAAAAACAAGGCGCATTTTATGCATGATCTTCTAAAGAGAGGAAATATTCAACTGTACTGAGTTGTTAAGGATATAAAAACTCAATGCAGACAATATCTGGGAAAACAGCCAGGAATAAACAAGTATGTTGAAAAAAATAATTGCTTTTGGATTCTTTTTACAGATCTGTTCTTTTACAGCTAACGCAGCTTCTGCTCCAGTAATGTGTTTGGACTCTACGAAAAATCACATGAATATGGATAGTGCAGTTGTTTCCAGCTGTCTGGCGGCAGGACCTGGAAATCTGACTGGTAATCCCAAAAACGATCCTTTTTTGCTTAATGTTGGCAGTTCTTTTGTTTCTGCGGGTAAAACGGACGATACTAATCCATTCAACCTTCAGTACACCGAGCTAACCAAAACTAAAAGCAAGGCGACGGGTACCTTTAGCATTGATGCTACTTTCTGGGATACATATTCAGCTGGCGCCATCGGGTTTAAATTTGGCACAGGCTCTGGAAAACTGAAAAGCAAAAAGAAAGGCAAAAAAGGTAAGAAGACAAAGAGTTACCAAAGTACCAGTCATGACTGGTTTGTTTACCAGCTCGTTGCAGGAACCACATCAGGCGAATGGGAGTTTATAAATGCTCTTTGCCAAGCAGGAGACCTTTCTCATATGAACCTTTATGGTGTTGAGAAGCTATCACCTGTTCCCGTTCCAGCAGCAATTCCTCTGTTCCTCTCTGCACTAGCTGCGTTTGGGTTATTCAGACGTCGCCAGAGAAAACAAGCTTAGTAATACCCCCCTTCCTTTAACGGCCCTGTCAGGGCCGTTTTTGTTTCCGCCAGTAATCAATTGATCTAATCCAACCTGATAATCTGCTAAGCTCTTGAATTGTTCATAGGCCATTCACCACTATAAGGTTTAAAGTGACAATCATTAGTTGGATCGATCTTCTTTGGTGCCTGATACCAGTCATTTTGGTATGCGTTATCTATGTCTCATGGCAGGGTAAACCCAGCGAAATACTGTTCGCAGCTGCCAGAATGGCAGTTCAGTTAATTGCCGTGGGTTATGTACTGGTCAGTATTTTTGAAAACCCATCCCCCTGGATCAGTTGGATTATTGTCTCCATGATGATGGTTATCGCCGCATGGATATCTATCCGACCTGTAAAAGAGCACTCTGGTATTTTGCTGCCTGCTATCATAGCTCTTGGAAGCTCAGTTTTTTTACATCTGTTTATCTCTATTGTGTTCGTATTGAATGCCGAAAGCTGGTTCCATCCTCAACTGCTGATTCCACTTGCCGGTATGTACTTTGCCAATACTATGAACGCCATCAGCCTGGCTGCAGAGCGCTACCATTCCGAACTTAAAAACGGTCAATCTTCGGAGCAAGCCCGCCTTACTGCGTTTCATGCAGCTATGATTCCGCAAGTTAACAGTCTACTCGCTGTAGGATTGGTTGCCCTCCCCGGCATGATGACCGGACAGATACTTTCTGGAGTTTCACCTCTGGTCGCTGTGCGTTATCAAATCATGATTATGACCATGGTACTCGGAACTTCTGGTGTGGGTGCCGCAATCATGCTCTGGCTTTTAAATAAGAGAAAACAGTGCTGAATTGAGATACTTAAGCACCACCCTTCGCGCTAAACCCAAGTTTTAATCCAGATCAACATAAACGCTCTAAAGTACCAATCTGCTCTCAGAACCCTATGCTATATTTAATGAGTCTTTAGACTTTAATAGAGCGTAGCCATGTTAACTAAAGTAATCCGTATCAGCCTTGTGCTGATAGTCTGTACGGTTTTCCCTTTAGCAACGATTGCAGAAGAGCCTTCCCACAGAATCCTTCACGTAATGAGTTATCACCAATCCTGGAAATGGAATATAGAACAACTAAAAGGATTTAAAGATGGGGTGGGTGATCTTAATGTCGAATACAAGATCGTTGAGTTGGATACGAAACGTAAAAGCAGAACAGAAGAGATTGCGCAAAAAGTAAGTAGTGCGAATCAAATCATCAAAGATTGGAAGCCCGATCTTCTCTACACCAATGATGACAATGCTCAAAAATATGTTGCAGAGCACTACGTAAATACGTCCCTTCCTATTGTCTTCAGTGGTGTAAACCGCGATCCATCAGAGTATGGGTTTGTGGGGGCCAAAAACGTTACGGGAGTAATGGAGTACGAACATTTTGTTCCGACTCTAAATTATCTCAAGCAGATCGTTCCTGACACTAAAAAGCTTGCCGTAATTGTAGACTCTGATCCCACATGGAAAGGCGTGATGTCACGCATGAGAGCAAACCTGAAGCAGATCCCTGGGGTAACCGTCTCAGACTGGTTGTTGGTCAACACTCTTGATCAATATAAATCCAGCATCAAAGAATTACAGGGCAGTGTTGATGCAATTGCCCTGCTCGGTATATTTAATATAAAAGATGAAAGTGGCAAGAATGTGGATTATCAGGACATTCTTAAATGGACAGCTGAAAACAGTACAGTCCCTGATTTCTCATTTTGGGAATCCCGTGTTGATCGCGGCACATTATGTGTTGTAGCAGTATCAGGCTATGAACAAGGACTGATTGCAGGGCAAATGGCCCGAAAAATGCTCAAGGAAAAGGTATCCCCTGATTCTATTGGTATTAGCCAAAGTACAAAAGGGCAGCCTATGTTGAATATAGCCAGGGCTAAAGCACTTGGTATTGAGGTAGACGTTAACCTCCTTCTCAACAGTACGGTGAAAAAAGACTACGCCTGGGAACGCTGATGTTAAGTTCCCTTAGGTTCAAAATATTCGCCCTGTTTATTGGTGGACTCTCGCTGATATTGCTTGTTATGTTGATCTTCTTATCTTTAGAGATGTATGAACGCTATAACAAGCTGTACCATCAGGAAGCTGAAACCGCTGCCGAACAACTTGCCCTACAAACCGGCAAACTCTTTCAGCTTGGATTATACCCTGATGAATTAATGGGATATGAAAAGCTCTGCCAGGCAACACTCGCTAACAGGCAAGGCTTAGCTTATATCGCATTGGTATCTGAACAAAAAGTTCTTTATGACGCCGGTGATTTCCCAGACGACATACCACGATCTCTTCTAACCTCTTCAGAAGAGGTGAAAAATGATCATCTTATTTTTAGAAGAATGAACCACCCTTCAGGCATTGATACAACGATAGTGATTGCCGTAGACCACCACTTTGAAACAAAACTGGTGATTGATTTGATCGCGTCAGTAACGGTTTACGGGCTTGTAATTACCTGTGCAGGCATTCTTTTAGTCATTTATTTCCTGCAAAAAAATTTGGTTTTTCCAATTACTCAGCTGGTTACTCATATTCAAAATACGGATATTTTGCATATCAGTTATAGCCGGGACCAACTTGCCGACAGGAAAGATGAAATTGGAGTTGTTGCGAAGGCGTTTAACGACCTGATAAACAAATTGGCCGCCAGCCAAAGTTCTCTTTGGAGAACAAATTCAGAATTACAGGCATTAACCTCAACTCTGGAACACAAGGTAGAACAACGTACTCAGGAATTATTGGAAGCCAACAGACGACTCGATTTTATAGCCCATACAGATAGCCTGACAGGTTTAGGCAACCGTTTACAATTTATGGATACCTACCAACAGCGTTTCAAACAAGCGCAGCGGCATCAGCATAATTTTGCCATTCTGATGATCGATCTGGATGGTTTTAAAAAGGTGAATGATGAATACGGCCATGCTGCCGGTGATGCAATTTTAAAAACCATTGGTGATCGCTTTCTGAACGCCTTCCGTGGTGGGGATTATGCTTTCCGCATGGGCGGTGACGAATTTATTTTTCTGATAGAAGAATATAAAGATCGGGACGACCTGATTATTATCGTCCAGAAATTACAATCTCATATACTTGAACCCGTCATGTATGAAGATACCTTTTTACCTGTTGGCTTAAGTATTGGTATTGCCTGCCTAGAAGATTCTTATGACATTGAAGCACATACCCTTTTAAGCCACTCAGATATTGCGATGTACAAAGCTAAAAAAGCCGGTGGCGGCTATACTTTTTTCGCCGATTCCACCGAGTAATACAGGCAACTAATTCATCTAAAAAACATTCTATCTTTTTATGAAATTTCCAATATTAAGGATTGATTCAAGTTTCTTTGATAAGCTTTGAATCACGTTAAACTCACGGAAAATTAACATGAATAAAAGAGTTTTCATTACCACAGTTCTTTGTGCTTCTATCTCTACATCCTCTGTATATGCAGGCTGGGGAGATCTTCTGAAAGAAGCGGTACAGGATGAAGATCTTCAAAAGCAGGTTATGGATGCTGTAGGTAGTTCCGGCTCTTCCGGAAAAACAACCAATCTGGACACAACAACCCTGATCAATGGTTTGAAAGAAGCCTTGGAAGTTGGCAGCAAACGCGCCATTGAAGAGATCAGTCAACCCGGGGGGTATTTGGACAACCAGGATATTCGTATTCCATTACCAGGCACAATCGATAAAGTCGCGTCTTTGCTTCGCAAATACGGTCTGGAAAGTCAGGTTGATCAGTTTGAAGAGAGCATGAACCGTGCAGCCGAAGAGGCCGCACCACAGGCAACTGCCCTGATTGTAGATGCGATTAAACAGATGAGCATCGATGACGCTAAAAAGATCTACGAAGGTTCGGACGATGCTGCAACCCAGTATTTCAAAGAAAAAACCAGCGATAAGCTGCGCTCACTCTTTCAGCCAAGCGTAAAAGAGTCTCTGAACCAGGTCGGTGCTACCCGTTACTATGGTGAGCTGGCCAGCGAGGCTAAAGATATTCCATACGTAGGAGACAAGATCGACGTCGATCTGGATAACTATGTAACTGAAGAAGCTTTGAACGGTCTGTTTACCATGTTGGCAGCCGAAGAGAAGAAAATTCGTGAAAACCCGACTGCACGGACAACAGAGTTACTGAAACAAGTATTCAAGTAAGCAAGTATTACCCCGCACCTTAAGCACAAAGGTGTGGGGCTTATTCGCCCTCTTCTAGATTTTGCTTCTCTTCTCTTTGCACACGTTTCTCAGCTTTACGCTTATTACGCTCTACCTGCTGCTGTAAGAACTGCTCCAGTTCTTTATCTGCCCAGCTTTTTGCTTCATCTTCGCTGGCAAAATTATCCTGGCGTTTTGATACTACGACTTTTTTGTTACTCGCCTGACGGAGAATTTCCGCGTTCCAGACACCTGCATTTTCAGTAACTCGGGAGCTGTATTTTTTACCTTGAGACATATAGGTTCCTGCATTTGATGCTTACCAGCATCGTTTTATCGAAGCGCGGCATTTTACTCTCTTATCACCAAGAAAGCTCTCTTACCTTTTAATCACTGGCAGGTCATCGGTTCAGGGTTTAAAATCCCCACTGCTTATATATTCAGAACACGCACGGATTACTATGAAATCAGTTGACGTTGATACACCTAAAACCAAAGAAACAGAAACAAATCAGACCAAAAACGGCTTTCTGGCATTGGTGTCCAAACTTTGCTTTGATGAAAAGCTGCCTATTCGTTTTATGTACAAAACGGTCCCCGAACATCTGAATGATACGGGGTGGCGTATGTTCACAGGCTATGAAACAGAAGAGTTTCTGGAGGATGAGCTGTCGAACCTTGTGCCAGTTCCAGTAGAAAAGATGTGTCGTCTGGACCCATCTATGACCGATCTGGTGACCTATAATGCAGGCACCGTATGGGAACGTGCTCCAGACAGCGAAGGCTGGGAACGTGTACACGATTACCGCATCCCAACTAAGAGTGTTGATGTTGATATTACCAACGATGTTGAACGCTTCAACGTTGACCCTGAAAGTTAATTTTTTTCAATTCAGGTGTTGAAAACTGATTAAGCGACACTATCTAAATAGTTAACCAGTGCTCAAAAGAGGCTGGTTAACTGCCCGCTCAAGAGAGGGGCAACACTTAAATTTAGATATATTGCTTGATGAGGATATACACCATGCGTGAATTTGATCTTTCCCCACTGTACCGTTCTGCAATCGGCTTCGACCGTCTGGCGAATATGCTGGATAACGCTAACCGCAATGACAACCAGCCTTCATTTCCCCCATATAATATTGAGTTACTGGGTGAGAATGAATATCGAATTACAATGGCTGTCGCTGGGTTTGAGAACGATGAACTGAATATCCAAAGTGAAAGTGGCACCCTGGTTGTTACCGGCCAGAAATCGGAACAGCCACAGGATCGTAAATATCTGTATCAGGGTATTGCTGCGCGCAATTTTGAACGCCGCTTCCAGTTAGCTGACCATGTAAAAGTGATTACTGCATCCATGGAAAATGGACTTTTACATATCGACCTCATGCGTGAGATACCTGAAGCCATGAAACCACGCAAAATCCAAATTCAGGGCTAAGAAAACGTTCTGAAAATTTAAGGAGGCTTCATGCCTCCTTTTTAATTTACGTCTTATTAAATTAACAAACTCAAAAAATGTATTTTTAATACCTGTTATTGACTCTAATCAAGAACATTCCAACTACATATTGTTATAGTTGCCCGACTAACAAGTGAGGATCAGGGAATGTCTCAATTTAATAAGGACACAATTCCACAAGTTGCAGTAGGTTTCATGAATGATGATCACCACACTGCTGTGGATTTGATGAACGAATTAATATCACTGGCTAAAGACCGCGAGTCAGAGAGAATATCTGATGCTTTTAATGCGTTGATTCAACACAATATTGAACATTTCTCCCGAGAAGAAGTTGAGATGATTCTTTGTGGTTTTCCACCCTATGATTGCCACAAAGGTGAACATAAACGTGTAATCATGGAAATGCAGAAAGAGCTGGAGCACTGGAATAACACAGGAGATGTAGAACACCTCTATCATTACCTCTCCAATACGATGGTGAGCTGGTTCCATAACCATATAAACACAATGGATACTGTCACGGCTTCCTTCATTAAACGCTTTCATGGCAAAGAACTGGACACTCATTAACCCCTTCTTGTCCTCTAATACTCTGTATTTGCTTACCGAAAATAACGATATCTGATATGCTTTTCGCCCGGTTTTGAAACCGCGATTAATGAATGTATCGGATAACAACATGAGCAAATACTGGAGTGACGCGATCCAGCGTCTGACCCCTTATGTTCCTGGTGAGCAGCCAAAAGAAAGTGGCATCACCAAGTTAAATACCAATGAGAATCCCTACCCGCCTTCCCCGAAAGCGGCAGCTGTGATTACTGAATTTGATACTGACCGTTTGCGTCTGTACTCAGACCCGGATTGCAGCAAACTGAAGGATGCATTAGCGGGCCATTTTAAAGTTGGGCGTGAGAATGTTTTTGTAGGTAACGGTTCAGATGAGGTCCTTGCTCATACATTTGCGGCGTTTTTCCGTAATGATCTCCCCCTCCTGATGCCTGAGTTCACCTATAGTTTTTATCCGGTGTATTGCGATCTGTTTGATATTCAATCCAAACAGGTGGCTTTAGGTGAAGAGTTTGCCTTAAATCTGGAAGATTATTCTGAGTCCAATGGCGGCATTATTTTTGCCAACCCCAATGCGCCAACAAGCCGTGCGGTCGGACTGGGTGACATTGAGGCCCTGCTGCAACGTAACACTGAAAGCGTCGTGGTTGTTGACGAAGCTTATGTCGATTTTGGAGCGGAATCCGCAGTAGATCTTACCCACAAGTACCCTAACCTTCTGGTGATTCAAACCTTCTCCAAATCCCGTTCACTGGCGGGAATGCGCGTAGGTTATGCCATTGGTCACGAAGATCTGATTACCGGTCTGGAGATGGTTAAAAATAGTTTTAACTCCTACCCACTGGACATGCTCGCAATAGAGTCAGCTGTAGCAGCGGTTGAGGATATTGAATATTTCAATGAAACCACACAACAGATCATTGATACCCGTGAATGGACGGTTGAA
The DNA here is from genome assembly GCA_050633685.1 of Neptuniibacter sp. Taxonomy (GTDB): domain Bacteria; phylum Pseudomonadota; class Gammaproteobacteria; order Pseudomonadales; family Balneatricaceae; genus Neptuniibacter. The sequence continues at coordinate 216,969 of JBOEHA010000025.1, forward strand.
CGGATGGCAGAACTGGGATTTATCAGTTTGCCTTCTAAAACAAACTTTCTGTTCAGTCGCCACCGTTTTCTAGAAGCGGCTGAGTTGATGGGCTATTTAAGAAGCAAGAAAATTCTGGTCCGCTACTTCAGCAAACCCGGCATCGATAACTATCTACGTATTACTATCGGAACCCCGGAAGAGATGAAATTACTGGTTGATACCCTTGAGGGCCATCCAGATATTTTCAAAATGGATGTCAGCTAACCGTATCTTTAAAGTACTGCCCCGGCGTTTTGCCTAAGGCTTTTTTGAACATAGCTACAAATGCACTGGGGCTGCTGTATCCCAGCTCTAGTGCCACATTTAACACTGATTCCCCTCGCCCTAACTGATCAATTGCCTCATGCAATAGCAACTGTTTGCGCCATTGCTGAAAAGACATGCCGGTTTCTTTCACAAACAAACGGCTTAAGGTACGCTCACTGGCTCCAACATACTGCGCCCAATAAGCTAATCCTGTTTCCGCTTCAGGTTTCTCAGTCATCGCCTGGATAACTCTTTGTAATCTCCGGTCATTCGCTAAAGGCAGGTGCAATAATGACGGTTTCAGGGCCTGGAGTTCATCAAGAATAACAGAGCATATCCGACTGGCAGGGCTGTCTGCCTCATACTCATCGCCAAAGTCAGCCACCCGTAAGATAAGTTCTCGCAGCAGAGGAGAAACTTCAACCACACTGCATTGGTTCGGAAAACGCTCCAGACATGATGGATCAACAAAAAGATGCCGAATCTCAGCCCGGACCTCAGGAATGATTGAATGATTCATCTCACCCGGTATCCATACCGCCTGGGAGGGAGGAACAATCCAACAACCGTTATCTGTATACACTTTGATTATACCGGAAGAGGCGTAAGCCAATTGCCCTCTTGGATGGGCATGAAAGTCAAACTCCAGATCGGCCATGATTAGATCATGCAAGCCCAGAATGGGCCGGGTTGGATCCAGTTTTAAACCTAATGTGGAGCGCATTCGTTTACGCGGAGTTAACGCTTGCTCAATCATAATGTCTTATTTTCTACATTTTTTGTCATTTTATCGACTTAAAACCTAAACCACTCTTGGCAAAATATCCAGACTCATTTATCAGGAGCCCTTTATGCAGATCCAATTTAACCGCTCCCAGTTGATAGCACTGATTCTAATTCCACTTTTATCGGCAACTTTGCTGTTTAGCCCGGCAATCGAATTACTTAGCCCTAAACAGGTTTATTCCGCCCTATTGATCATGTCGGGCATGGTCCTGTTTGCAACGGGCGCTTTACCAGATTTCGTCAGCGCATTATTGATTATGGTTTTGTCCATGTTGCTGGCAGTGGCACCGGCTGAGGTCGTATTTTCCGGTCTGACCTCTACCGCATGCTGGCTGATCTTTTCTGGCCTGGTTATCGGCATTGCAATAAATGAAACCGGGCTGGCGCAGCGCATCTCTAACCGCTTTACCCGGCATTTGGACAGCAGCTATACCAAGCTAATTTCTGGCATTGTTTTTATGGGGGTGGTACTTGGTTTTGTTATGCCATCCTCTGTCGGCCGTGTTGTTCTGTTCATTCCTATAGCACTGGCTATCGCCCGAAGCTGTGGATTTGAGAAAGGCAGTAATGGTCAGATCGGTATACTGATGGCCGCAGCATTTGGTTGTCACCTCCCAACCTTTGCCATTCTTCCAGCGAACATCCCAAATATGATCATGATTGGTTCAGCGGAAACCATTCACGGCTGGACGCCTAAATTTGCCGAATACCTGATGCTGCATTTCCCTGTTTTAGGTCTGCTCAAGTCTATCCTGATTATCTTTATCATTCTTAAACTGTACCCGGATACGCCTAAGAGAAATTCAGAACAGAGTAATCAGCCCATACTGAGTAAGACTGAGTCTCGGCTGCTGCTAATCATGGTGACAACGCTGGCGTTCTGGATGACCGACTCCATCCACCATATATCAACGGCATGGATCGGGCTGGCTGCCGCTACACTTTTATTGTTACCGGGCGTAGGTATGGTTTCCACGAAGAGCTTTAATGAAAAAATTAATATCAGTTCCATTCTCGTCGTTGCCGGTCTACTTAGCATCGCTAGCCTTATCAATTACAGTCAGATAAGTACACTTGCGGGTGAAAGAGTTCTTAACTGGTTACCACTGAGTTACGGGCATGACCTGATTAACTTTTTCTCATTATCCCTTACCGGGATGTTCACCGGTGTAGTTGCAACGCTTGCGGGCGTTCCTGCAACAATGACTCCTCTGGCTGGGCAAATAAGTGAGCTGACGGGTTTCAGCTTAGAAGCGGTGCTGATGACTCAGGTATTTGGTTTCTCAACTATCTTATTCACTTATCAGTCAGTACCACTGATGATGGCGATGCCGATCGCGGGTATACCTTTGCATCATGCAGCAAAAATTTGCCTGATACTCTCCCTGCTCACTGTTTTGATTCTGCTACCACTGGACTACCTATGGTGGAAACTGCTTGGCTGGATATAGCGACCATAGGTGTAGAAAAAATCCAACTTAGTGAGAGTATTTCACTACAAGAATTAGTAATATTATGGATGCTGGCTGCGGGTCTGCTTCTTACCATCAGCTGCATGGGTGTCAGGTGGCACTCGTCCGTATATTCCAATGCAAGATTTGGCGGCGCAGCTAATGCGCCTTTTTTTTATCTTTTTGAACAAAATTCAACCAGACTTGCCGCATTCAAGCTATAATTCCTCAGGTACCTAGAGGAGTCTGTGATGGCTATTGAGCTTAACCCTTCAATTTCCAGCAACGTTTCTGCATTTAATCTACTTCAAAACAGAATTGAAGATAACCAGAAACAGCTTTCGTCCGGCCAGCGCATCAACGATGCCGCTGTAGATCCTGCTGGTTTACAAGTTCTGATAGATTTTCAAAGCCAGATTCTAGGTAACAATACCGCCATCCGTAACAGTCTTGATGGTGTTTCAGCGATCCAGATCGCAGAAGGCGGAATCAGCCAGGTTACAGACTCATTGCAACAGATCCGTGAACTCTCCATTCAAGCCCAGAATGGGATTTTAAACGATCAGGATCGAGCTACACTTCAGAATCAGGCGGACGCCCTACTCGAAGGTATCCAGGATTCGTTGGGACAGGCTACTTTTAATGGCCAGTCCTTACTCACTGAAGAAGGTGAGTTACAACTTCAGACCGGAGCGGATTCTGGCGAGACTCAACAGGTAGGTACTTTTGATGTGGAGTCACAGTTAAATGATCTTGGGTTATTCTCGCTGGACATTACCTCACCAGATTCGTTGAATATTCTGGATCAGGCACAGGATTTTATTAGTACCGTCTCAGGTGAGTTTGGCGCAGCACAAAACAGATTAGACAGCACCATAGACCGTTTGAGTGGCAACACAGTTAATGAAGCGGCAGCTGCGTCCAGAATTGGAGATACAGACTACGCTTTAGCCGTATCTGAGCGAACTAACGCGCTTATCCAACAGGAAGTCGGCATCGCTATTCAGGCGCAGGCAAATGCTTCCCGTGGTATTGTATTGAACCTGCTAGGCACCTAACCCTTCACTTTTCACCTTTCTATTTGATCGAAATACAAAATGTCGTTCGAAAGCGCTCTTTCTTTTTTTGTCGCCATCTTTATTTTTGGAATCACTCCAGGACCCGGCGTACTCGCAATTCTTGCACGTGCTCTGTCTAAAGGTGCGGGTGACTGCTTTATGCTTGCATTGGGGATGACCATTAGTGACATCTGTTATCTGGTGGCAGCGTGCTTCGGGCTCGCGGTGATAGCGACCAGTTGGAGTGAGCTTTTTACTGTAATACGCATTATAGGGGCGGGTTATCTGATTTACCTTGGCTGGAAAATGTGGAACACCCCGATTAATTCAGAAGTTAGCCAACAAAAACCAGACCGGAAAATGATGGCGGCGGGGTTCTTACAGGGATTTCTGATCTCCGCCTCTAACCCTAAAGTTATTTTGTTTTATATCGCTTTTCTACCAACGTTTATGGACCTGACAACCCTGAGTACATATGACATTCTGCTGGCGTCCGTCCTGACATTAATCGCTTTGATGCTGGGCTTGATGCTAATCGCGCTGTTCGCCAGCAAAGCTCGCACATATCTTCAATCTGAACGTTCAGCGCAAAGAATGAACCAGAGCGCTGGCTCACTGATGCTCGGTGCAGGAGCCTACCTGCTAACCAAACATTAAACTCACCTCAGGCAGTTTCCACCGGGTCCACATATATCACAGCTATCACTGGGTTTTCATAATCCCCTGTCGTTTTATATTCCCTGTAACCCGATGAAGCAGTAGCGCCTAACAATAACTGGCGTGCACCTAAATTCACTACACCTTCGTAACTCTGCCCATTTCTTAGTCTGGTAATTTGTAACGGTAAGTTAATACGTTCGCCAACTCTGTATTCAGTGCTTGTTGTACTGATAACCAGGCCATCGGGTGTGACAAACAGCCCTCCGGACCCAGGGATTGGATTCCCAAAGCTATCACGCGGTAATGCTGACTCCAGCATCGCTTGAAACTCAGGTTCCGAATCAAAAACAACACCTACCCCCGCCTTAGGTAAGCCCGATTCATTTCGAATTGCAGCACTGTAGATATAAGTTGATTTGCCTGAATATTCAGGCGTTGGGCAGAAATCTGAAACAGCGTAGGACTGAGGGTTCGAAATCATAGAAGTATCAGCAATAAGCTTTTTATCTGAAAGCAAGGTTCCGCTTAACGGGTTTGTTTCCGACTCCTGAGAACAGGCGATAACCTCCCCATTCAACCCAAAAACAATAATATTGGTATAAACGGTATACAGTTCATTGATATATTTCAGTGTACTTTCAAGCTTTTGCTGCGAGTCGACATCACCTTTTACAGCGTTCTCCAACTCTTCAATGAATGTTGGCGCTAAAGCCCACCAGCGACAATCGTTTGCTCTTTCGTATAAATTGCGGTCCATGATATCAATCGCCAGTCCGGAGTAGAGCCGGCAATCGGATAACACAGCCCCCATCACCGTCTGACTAAGCATGCCAATAGAGTCTGAAATAATGCCGGTCATCTCATTGCCAACATCCTGAATTTTTTCAAGAATAGGGACAAAGGTTCTGACTTCCAGCCGTGCAGCCAGACTCTTACCGTTGATGGTGACAATTCGTAACTTACGATTGATATTATGGGATTCCTGATAGATCTGACTCAGGCTTGAGGAAAGCACGATCTCATCACCAGAGCCATTCTGACGCTTTTTCTGCAACGGTACATCAAGAGCCTTGCTGACTGGCATTAATGCTCTGGCAGTCCAATCCAGCCCCATATAACCCTGATAACCCGTTGATGGTAAAGAAACACTCAGGTATTCCTGATTTTTAAGCATGATTGGACGGTCTAATGTACCGTTAAACCCGTCTACTTTTTCACCGACCGATAACAAACTGGGATTGCTGGAAGAGATGACCGAGTTGTTTTCATCCACCAGTAGTAACGTAATCGTATCTCCACCTTTCAGCATCTGCTGATAGATTCTGGACAGCTCATCCTCAAAGCGAAAAAACATAACCAGATAGCCAATATGCTGCTTCCCCTCTCCCTGCCCAGTATAAATACGACTGGCAAAAATGTGGCTCTTGCTCCGCTGAGGATAGAAACTACTGTAACCGTAAAATTCGAAATACTCATCCGCTTGATCAATCTGCCTTAATAAGGGATTGTCCGGGATTTCAATTTGATTGGAACTGTTCAGTTGGGATTTAACTTTCCCTTGTTGATCAAGAATCAGGATTTCGTCATAGACACTGTATTTCTGAGTATAAGCCTGTAACCGTTGCCGCATCTGCTCAACACTAACTTCTTCACTATGAAGAAAGTCTCTGACAATTTCATCTACTGCTAAAAAGCCAACATCCGCGGTTCTCTCAAACAGATTTCTGATAAGAATATCAATTGTGTTTTGGGCGAAAAAAGATAATTCGCTCTTTGCCTTTGCAATGGTTTCACCAACTAAACTTTGCAACAGACGCTCCTGCAGCGAAGTAAAGTTACTCCGGGTCTCCCGCATTGACTCCAGCAGTGGTGTACCGTGACCTTGCAAAAGGTCCTGATTAATCGAACCAATGGTTGAAATGGAATCCCAGAATCTATTCAGTTTGCTCAAGTCTTCATCAAAGCTTTTATAGTGATGGCAGTACTTTAGCGCTCGGCGATAGTTGACAACAGTTTCAGCAGTTCTGGATGGTTCCACTACAGACATACAATCTTTACCCCCAAACTCTTCTATGAAAATTATTCAATGAGCACTCAAAATACATGCCAAATACAAAACAATGAATAACTTTCAGTGCAGCGTAGCAAATAACTCTCAAATACAGCCTCTTTTTAAAAAGCAACACCCAATAATAAAATTTAACCATTAATATCATATGGTTATAAGCAAAAAAAACACGCCCTAAAAGCAAGCAAATGCACCATTTAACAGCATTATGCACTCGACAGAACGAAGCGATACAAAAGGTATTTTTCAACAAATCATGCTTAAATTGAAAATAAATACAGCAACCATTAAAAACGCGGGAATGGGAACACAGTACCTTATTCACTGAACTATACTGAAGGTCCTCAAGCTTCACTCATGAAACTTGAATTGGGTAACAATAATGAAAAGACTGGTGAGATTTCTGGTTACTGAGCTATGTGACCTTATTCACTAGGTCGAACTCAATTTTTAGCGAACGAGAAGTGAAAAGATGTATACACTTGTGAAGGATTTTCAAGATTATCAATTCGTTTACTTCTGGGTCGACAACCGTAAAGTTGTAAGCCCTAAACTTCCCACCCTGGAACACGCCAAAGAATGGTTCACTGAGCAACACTTCACGAACTATAAAGGGATGGAAAGGCGTAAATCTAAGCTGGACCGGCGGCACAATACCCGTGCCATATACAGTGATTCAGAGATTGCTTACTCTCGTATCATACCTTCTACACCAGGAAGAAGATGCTGCGATCAACACATAAAAGTTGATCAGGATTATTCAGAAGCGAAAGTTAGCCGGTTAAAGAAGGCTGAATAAATATAGAAATCCGGAAGAAACTGGGGGTGACTCCACCAGCCACATTCCGGCACATGAATCCACCGCTGTGGCTGCTCCCTTCCGGGCCTGACCAGGTTCACGGTTTATCATTGCGGAAGGACCAGCAGAGTCACCATAACATCGCTCTAAAGAGCGTCACCCTGGAGCTGTGTCCAAGGCAGGCGCGAAGTATACCAGTGCTGTATTAAGATGCAAACAGATTAAAGCATCCCTTAATCTTCGCCATAATCTTTTAGCAGGCGCCTGACATACAACCACAAGACACCAGCAATCAAGGGAACAGATACACTAACCCACCAAAGGATATCATCCCTTAAACTATCAATAGTTATTGAGTTCCTTATCGAACGTTCCAGTAGATCGAAAGCATAGTATGTCACCACGATAATGGTGAAACTTTCTAATTTAGCCTGTAGACGTAGCTGACGACGTGAACGGTCATTCAAGCCGGACAACAGCTGCTGGTTTTGTTGTTCGATTGATAGATCAACCTGTGAACGTATTAATTCTGTTGCCCGAGCGATTCGAATTGAGAGACGTTCGATACGTTCTTTAGCAGAACGGCAAGTTTTTCTTGCGGGATCTAAACGCCGTTCTACAAACTGCGCCATAGTTTGTAACCCTTCGACTCGTGCCTCACGTAATTCGGTAATGCGATTATCTAATACGGTGAAATACGCCTCACTGGCTGAAAAACGGTTTGCAGTATCAGCAGACAATTCTTCCAATCTTGCTGCCAATAACATTAGTTCTGTCAATAAGTCCTGAGAATTAGAACTGCTGGCAATTTCATGGGTGATTTTTGCTAACTGCTTATCCATTTCAGTTAACTGTGGCATCACCGCTTTAGCGTCAGGTAATGCCAGCAAAGCCGTGTGGCGGTATGTTTCTATTTCACATAAACGCTGGATTAATCGTCCGGCCTGAAAGGATAGAAGGGAGACATTCTGAACGAGAATTCTGACCAGGCCATCTTCTCCAGCAGGATAGAAATCAGTCCAGACTTTTGCGGCCCCACCCATTACCAACGAACCGGAAACTTGTCTGTTACTAAAATAATCTTTCGGGTTTGGTACCCCAGCGCTCTGATCTTCGAAAAGAATTTCAACACCACATAGCATGGCGCCGGGGAAGTTTTTCCAATATGGGTGTAATCGGCCGGTAGAACGTTCATCCAGTTGATAGAGTGTTAACGTATAGAATTCGTTATGAGGTTCATAACGAACCGCCATCGTTTCGCCTGAAGCATGAAAGAATCTGGATAAGTCATCTGGTAAAGGGATGCTGTTTTCAAGCATCACTTTTGATAAAGAGTCTTGCAGGGCAACACGATCCTCAGCATCGCAAGTTGCTGCTACATGCACAACCCCCATTTCTGGATATAACTTTTGAAAGGGTCTTGCGTGAACTTCCTGAGAGATTTCGTTTCTCAATACGTGATTGCGCATGTCTGTGCCCAAAATGAATAAATAATACTAAAGTAGCATTCTACCCTTCCATTAAGTCATTATGAAGACCATAAAATCCAACTTGCCGAGTTATTCAGACTCATCCACTATTGCAGTCTTGGCATTCCTTGCTTAGATTGCATGTAACGGTTTCAGGAAGATGAAATAATAATGGAAAATATCAGCGACCCACTCGGCTTGGCACGCCAACCTATTTTCGACAAGCACCTCAATGTCGTTGCATATGAACTGCTCTACATGTCCGACCAACAAGCGGGGATTGAAAAGTTTCTTACAGGGGATCAGGAGGAGTGCAATGCTTTCATTACCAATTTCACCAGTATTTATCACTCAGGAGCCCTCAAAGCCCTGCCGGCTTTCCTGAATGTTTCTGAAAACTTTATACGCAGTGGCGCTCTACCCGCTTTATCACGTCACAACCTAGTAATTAATCTAAGTCAGAACACACTGTCACCAGAGTTGTTTGATAAAGTAATTTCTTATGTTGAAGCCGGTTTTCGACTGGTACTGGATGATTTCGTTTTTGACGATAATTATGATGACCTACTGCGGCTGGCGGATATTGTACGAGTGGATGTATCAAAGCACTCAGATACTGAAATTCAAAAAATCCTGAGTTCGCTGGCTAAATACAAAGTCACCTGCCTTGCAGACAATCTTGAAAGTCAGGAACAGTTTGAACAGTTAAGTCAGATGGGTTTCCGTCTTTTCCAGGGCCCATTTCTAGCAAACCCAACCATCGTAGAAGGTAAAAAGTTAACTTCCAGCCAGTCCGTAGTTATTCACCTTCTGGCTGCGTTACAAGACAGTGATGTCAGCCCTGATGTACTGGCAGATATTATGGCCAGAGATCCACAATTAACATTCAAACTATTAAAAATAGTGAATTCAGCCAAGTACAACCTGCCGAATCAGATAGAAAGCCTGACCCAGGCGGTGGTTGCTCTGGGTATGAATGAGATCAATAAATGGGCAACCTTGCTAGCCCTTTCCAGCAGCTCTCAGCGCCCTACAGAACTAGTACGCCAGATTCTGATCACCGCACGGATGTGCGAGTTTGTAGCCTATCGCACTCAAGAGGTAGATTATGACCTCGCCTTTATTTGCGGCATTCTATCGATGCTCGACGCACTACTTGAAATAGATCAAAGCACTCTGTTATCCCAACTTCCTGTATCTGAAGAGATTAAAGATGCAATTAGCGCGTATGAGGGACCGGCCGGGAAACTATTACATGTCATCAATCTGTATATGGTGGGTCATCCAAGTGTTGAGATGCCAATTGAAGTCAGGGAGATCTATTCAAGTTCCTATGCCGAGGCTCTTAGATGGAGCAACGAAGCTATGCAGATGATGGAAGGAGAGTTTCAGTAAGTCCACTGATATGAGGTACAGTCTGAAATGCTTCGATGTACCTCAATTGCTATATAGTGAAATCAGCTGGCACGTGAGCAGCACTTTTCATATCGACCCTTTCTTTAACAATCCTCCCCTTGTTTAGACTTATTCAGCATGACCCAGATCCATACTGCTGTTACTGCACTGTAAATTTGAGTAAAGCAGGATGTAATCCGTCAGAAAAAATGAATAATTGTTTATTCAGATAGATGAGAGCTGGCTGTGCATAAATACATTTTAAATAACGATGACTGCTACGGTTGGGTTGCAGTGCTGCTTCACTGGTTTATGGCCTTGGCCATTTTGGGGCTCTACCCTCTTGGCTTGTATATAGAATCACTGGATTACTACGACCCAGCCTACAGAACGGTGCCTATGTGGCATAAAAGTGTTGGTATTATCGTCGCGGTATTCCTGATTGTGAGATTAATCTGGCGGGTATGGAATAAACAACCAAGGCCTTTGCCGCAGCCCAAACTTATGCATTTGGCAGCAAAGTTAACTCACATATTTTTATATCTGTTGTTATTTGCTGCTCTGTGTTCTGGTTTTATGATTTCCACAGCGGATGGTTCTGCCATTGCTGTATTTAATATGCTTGAAATTCCAGCCCTGCCCTTTGCTTTTGAGCAGCAGGAAGATATAGCTGGAGATATCCATTTTATTGTTACGACTTTGCTTATGGTTCTGGCAGCCCTTCATGCCGGGGCTGCTCTGAAACACCACTTTATTGATAAAGACCCAACACTTAAACGCATGTTAGCGATGAGAGAGAAAACCAATGAAAATTAATACTATTCAAGGATGTGCTCTTGCAGCCCTGTTTACCATCAGTCCGGTTTATGCGGCTGATTACATTATCGATACGGAAGGCTCACATGCATCCATCGAATTCAAAACAGGTCATCTGGGGACAAGCTGGCTAAAAGGCCGTTTTAATGATTTTGAAGGCACGTTCAGTTACGACGCAGACAACCCTGCAGCATCCAGTGTGAATGTGGAAGTAGATGTCAGCTCAATTGATTCCAACCATGCTGAGCGAGATAAGCACCTTCGAGGTGAAAAATATCTGAATACAGATGAATTTACCAACGCTTCTTTCAAAAGCACTTCATTCACTCCGGCTGAAAATGGTGGTGTAATGAAAGGAATGTTGACTCTTTATGGCACCACTCAGGAGATTAGCATTGAGGTGGAAAAAGTGGGCGAAGGTACTGACCCCTGGGGTGGTTACCGTGCCGGTTTTTCTGGTACAACAGCCATCAAACCTAAAGATTTTGGTATGACCTATAATCTTGGGCCAGCGGCTGAAACTGTATATCTTGAATTGAACATTCAAGGCATACGTAAATAACCCAGACCTAGGCAATCTCTGTCGCTCATAAAAAAGGCCCGCTTTAACGGGCCTATTTTTATTTCCTAAGATCAGGTGTCAGGCTGCAGAATCAACATCTTGATTACCATTCTCAATCAGTGCAGCATGCAGAGCGATGATCGCTTTTTCATAATCATCTTCTGATACAACACACTGCATCTCCACCTGACGGATAGACTGGTGTAACGCCATAACGTTGATACCGGCTTCTGCAAGTGATGACACAGTGCGAGCTAAGATACCTTTAACTTTCATGTGGGAACCGATAGCAGACACAATGGCAAGATTGTGCAAACGGATCTGACCTTCAGGGTACATCTCTTCCATCAGCCTTGCAGCACGGTTAACCATTTTACGAGAGCCGCCAACATAATAAGTGATACTGTTTGCGTCAGCATCTTTATTAATCACATACAGTTTCAACTGGGACAGCAGCTTGGAAATTTCAATGTCATATTCGGCGTCACCCAACATCTCCTGATCGAAGATCTCGATACCGAACACATCTTTACGACCAGCAACAATCTCCACGCGTGGTGTTTCGCTGTGATAGTTCTGGCAGATAACCGTACCTTCATGCTCTGGTTCAAATGCGTTTTTAATTCGCAATTTGACGCCATTTCGACGCAGGCCTTTAGCCGCTTTAGGGTGAATCGCTTCCATCCCAAGATTGGACAGCTGATCCGCCACGTCATAGTTAGTAGAACCAATGGTAACGACGTTATCAGTGCCCACCAGCATTGGATCTGCCGAACTCAGGTGATATTCCTTATGGATGATCGCCTCGTCAGCTCCCGTTACGGTGGCGATCATGCTGAACGTCATCTCGCTATAACCACGATCAAAGGTTTTCATCAGACCTTCTTCACAATGGGTATAACCTGTTGCAATAACCATTTCTGAAGCGATATCTACATCCTGAAACTGCAGTTTGATCATCTCTTCAAACGGTAATGGCTGATCCATATGCCAGCCAGTCAGATCAACAAAGCGGGCATTGATACCCGCTTTACGCAGCGCAAGAACAGAATTGTAAGCACTGTGCGCTTCACCAATTGACGCTAACATCTCACGTACTTTCATCAGGTGTTCTTCCAACTGGAAGTGACCATATGTACACAGGTGGTGAAGGCTCTTCATACAATCACGAACATCATTAAGACGCTCAATGACAAAAGTATCTGCGGCTGTACGTTCAAAATCAGCATCAGGGAAAAGTTCTGCATTGATCTCTTCCATTCGCGCCTGAACCTTATTTAACTCTTCAACCCAGGCCTCTTCACTCTCGGCATTGGCAAAGCGTGCATAAACACCAGGTTCACCAGTTTTCTTATGTTCAAGAAGATAGTTGGTAATACCACCGTACGCAGATACTACAAAAATTCGGTTATACAGCTCTTCCGGGGTAGATCGCTTACCGACCAGAATGGTATCCATCAATTCCTCGAAGCGACTCATGGAAGTGCCGCCGATCTTCTCAACTGTATGCATCTTCTTTCAAAAACCTGTCTTGTGCTCTGCTGTACTCAGAGTCAAAAAAATTGGGGCAAAATTATACATCAGCATGATGATTTTGTGACCAATCTTTACTTACAAAAAGGTATCAAATAGCAAAAACTTATCTAAAAAGATTATTTTTCAGACCAGATCGCCAACTCATTACCGTTAGGATCGAGGAAATGAAACCGTCTCCCGCCCGGAAAGGAAAAAATATCGACTGATATCTCAGCCCCTTCATTAATGATTTTCTGCTTTTCCCTCTCCAGATTATCGCTATACAAAACCACCAGAGCACTTCCATCTGACACGCGATTTCGTCGATCGGCAAGATAAAAACCACCCTCAAGACCTGAATCTGAAAAAGCAGTGTACTCCGGCCCGTAATCAGTAAAGGTCCAACCAAAAAGCTCGTTATAGAAGCGTTTAACCTGATTTAGATCTTTTGCGGGCAGTTCAATGTAATTAATTTTACCAGCTTCTAACATGCTGACTCCTTTCTTGTGTCATAAAAGGTTCATCGAAAAACAGAAATAAAGCACGAGCAATAACTATACTTTGTATATACATTTCACCGGAAAGGAAAACCGATGAAACAATACATATTTCTGTTCATATTCTGTTTGGCCTCTGTAAAGCCTGCTAACGCGGCTGATCTGGAAGTGGGTAAAATATGCCCGGTTACCTACCAGAAAGAACCCATTGGACTCCTTGTATTCTCCAGGGAGTGGTATCACAGCGGGCGCAGCGACGCGAGCTATATCCCCAGAGACAACGCTACAGGAGTAGGCCTGGAAATTCATTTGATCAACAACGTCTCTGGTCACCTAGAGGGACAAAATATTGCTCATTGCGACCGTTACCGCATCATTCAAATCCGTAAAACCAATACCCGGCTATTTACTGGCGAAAAACCTCTTCAGATAGATGTCCCTGACCATTTTCTAGACCCTTTTTATGATAGCGCTCCACTAGAGCACGGTTACGGTGTGCATCAAACACCTGCTGATGATGACGATAAACCCTGGCGAGGACGTCCTGTGAGAGCATCAACAGTCGCTATCTACGATACTCCCTACGTATCCGATTCTTATGGCATTGAAGGAGAGGATATTAACGTACAATTTGAGACATGCAGCGTTTGTGAACGTGACAGACAATATGACAACGTTCTTTCCTGTGGGAATTGGGGATATAAGCGGGAATATATGGGCGGAATGACAGGTTGGGCTGAACCCGAGTTCACAGGTGTTCAATGTAAAACTGAACCCAGTGAGCAATTTAAAAACACTCTGAATAACTCAAATAGAATTGAATACAGTTACTGGATTAATTGGCGGTAGCTTCACAACCTAGATCCTGCAACCAGATCTTCAAGGGCCTGACTGTAAAGCCTGAACATTTCATCGCTAAAAACACAGAAACACAGTTGTTTGATTCCAGGAGACACTTCGAGCTTCCGGGCGGTCACTGAAACAGCTATGGCAACTGCTTTATCAGCTGGATAACCGTAGACACCACAACTGATAGCTGGAAATGCGATTGTAGAAATTGAGTTTTGGACGGCTATTTCTATACAAGATTCATAACAACGAGCCAGTGTCTCTGCTTCCTGTTCACAGCCCCCCTGCCAGATAGGCCCCACGGTATGGATTACCCATTTTGCTTTAAGGTTGTACCCTCTGGTCAGTTTAGCTTCACCGGTCTCACATCCGTTTAACCCCCGACACTCCTCCAGGAGTTCGATTCCTGCCACCCTGTGGATAGCACCATCAACACCTCCCCCACCTAACAGAGAGTTGTTTGCAGCATTCACAATTGCTTCAACAGAAAGCTGCGTTATATCCGTTTTCTGGACAAATATACGGTCGTTAATTTTCATGGAAGCTCTCCTTAGAAGAGTCTAAGGGCCTATATGAACAGCCAGCCAAATCGTCGGCTGTTCGGGGTCAGTCCACTCTACACGGTGCCGTTGATGGGCAGCTAAGAGCATGTGATCTCCGGGTTTGAGTTCGACGATGTCGGAACAATCCCCCACCAACAAACCAGCCTTTCCAGATATTAATAAAACCCATTCATCCCAACTCTGATCGTACCACTGACCAGCCGGGGTACTTTGACCATGAGAGATAATCCGCTCAATTCTCACCCCTTCCAGAGAGAGCAACTGGTCGAATTTTTCGGATCCTGTTCCCGAGCCTGAGAGATCGTATAAATTCATTTTTCTGCTACTCTTGCCACCTTAAATGCCGAGTCAGCCCAGTTACGCATTTCATCTGGGTCTTCCATGCAAATTTCTGGAGCTTGGTAGTAATTGATAAAACAGGTTTTATCCCGCCTTTTATAACTAAAGCGTGTTAAACCTAAATGACAGAACTGCTCAGCCAAGGTTTCATCCGCTTTAAAATAAAGCTGGTCATCAACTACCAACGCAAACATTAACCCATCTTTAAAAAAACCATGACCACCGAACATTTTTCTGGCGGAAATCCCGGCCCCCAGCATCTCAATTAAGAAATCTATGAACTGTTTTGAATTCGGCATCGCATATCTCTAATCAATTTTTTCAGCCTGATATATTGAACACTGTAACGTCTCTGACCAATACCCATCGGGCATACCAGCTTTTAGCCTTAACTGATTGAGGAACTGCTGAGCATCTGGCAACTGTTCCCACACCGCTGGAAGAAAGGTAGCTTTGCGGTGGCCATCTTCAATAATCAAACCATCAACCCCTGGCCTGATCACTTGCAGCAGTTCAGTTTCGGTAGCGACCGATAAAACCTGAACTTCGCTCAGTACCGAAAGTTCAATACTGATTTTTTCAATTTCATTTTCACTCAATGGCGGAAATCGCGGGTCCTGAAATGCTGCGGCCTGAGCGTTATGCCAGATATCTTCCAGCAAGGATCGAACCGGATTAATACTGCCAATACACCCGCGTAACACACTGTTAATTTTTAAAGTTACGAATGTTGCCCGTAGCGGGGTCATCCAGGATTCTTCTATTGGTTTAAGAGCAGTACGCGGATCAAAACGAGACTTTATTGCCGTATAAGCAAGATCCAGAAGCTGCTGTTTTTGTTCATTAGTAAACGAGGTATGAGGCATATCCCACCACCCTTTGCTTATCACCCGCTGTGTCACCTGAGTTACACTGACTGACCGTTTGAATTGAACTCCCACTCTCTTTTAACCAATACAAAAGGCCATTAATTGCAGTGCAGCCACAGGCTTCTTCCGGTTGTATATCCGCTTCCATATTCAGAATTCTGTCAGTAGTTTGTTGATCAATTTTCTTCGCTTCTGGATATGTATGAAAGTGACTCAAGTCTGAACTCACCATGACCAATGTATTGGAACGAGAGGCAACAAACTCAATCACCTTTGCAACAGATCGAGGCGATGACCACCCTACTACCACCGGAATCAGAGGAGTTTCAACACCGAGGTGCTGTAAAAAAGGAATCTGGACCTCGAGCGAATGCTCATTTAAATGGGCATTGTCATCGTATATGGCAAATCCAGTTGCAACTAATTGTTTGATCAAATCAGTCGCGAGTGGGTAATTTCCCATTGGGGTTGCAAACATAGTACTGCTGGGTACAGCCAATCCACTAAGGGACACTCTATGGGCGGGTCCCATCAGTAGAAGGCTATCAAAACCGTCAAAATCAATCTTTGCAAAGGCTTCTGCAGCCGTACTGCCTGAATATATATATCCCGCATGTGGCGTGATTGAGGCAATACATCTACATTTCTTTTCTGTTTTGAATGGAGCAAAAAGCTCCTCTAACTGCTGACTTAAATCCTCCGGTTTACCCGGATAGAACTGGTTAGCTACTGCCGCTTTCCGAACATTCATAACAACCTCATCTGTTACATAAATATTAGCTCAGATAGAGAAAGTAGAAACGCAGAAAATAAAAAGCCCGCTAACGCGGGCTTGAATTTAACTCATTAAGATACTGAAAATTTTAAAAGGGTTTGTTCCAGCTGTGTGGCAGACCTTTCCATATCTGTTGCTAAAGAGGATGTATTCTTAGCTGCCTGTTCTTCTTTATCCACAATATAAGATGCTCTAATACATTTACGAGAGTGAACTTAGCCGGATATTTTATGTTTCCCATTAATTTCGTGGTGGGGCTGAGCCATAAATCCTGTATTTTTCTCTAAAACACTCGGGACTATTTTCGATAATGCATACGCACAGAAAATTATTCAGTTAAGGCAATCCTAAGTTGAGAGGGTTCCCGGATAGTTTTGACTTTTTCAAATGCAACACTGGCTTCTACATATTCACGTTGCAGGTGAAACAGCCATTGTTTAAGACGGCCATGTACGTATTTGGCTGATAGGTTCTGTTCTATACGGTTCAGATACAGAAGCACCAACTTAAGCACATGCTGCCATTCAAGAGAAGCACTCTCCCTATTAACCATTTGATTTTTCAAAGCTTTAGCCAAATCAGGCCGTGCAACAAGTCCTCGACCGATCATTACATCAGAGCACCCGCTTAGCTCCTTGCAACGTATATAGTCCTGCCAATTCCATACTTCCCCATTGGCTATAACAGGAAGCTCAACCGCCTCACGGATACGTGAAATCCATTCCCAGTGCGCAGGCGGTTTATAGCCTTCTAACTTAGTCCGGGCATGAACAGCTAAAGAATCCGCTCCTGCCTCAGCTATAGCATGGGCATTTTCAATGGCTAACTCTTTATCTTTATTCCCTAAACGCATTTTCGCGGACACAGGTACATCTTGAGGTACAGCTTGGCGCACGGCTTTGACTATTTCATGAATCAGTTCAGGAGTATCAAGCAAAACGGCGCCACCTTTGCTTTTATTCACTGTTTTCGCTGGACAGCCGAAATTCAGGTCAATCCCAGGCGCGCCAAGCTTAGCGCCTTTGCGGGCGTTCCCTGCCAACACAGATGGATCACTGCCTAAAAGCTGCAATATTACTGGAACCCCTGCGGGCGTCTTGCCTCCGTTCATTAATTCCGGGCACATACGGCGAAACACTTTTGCCGGCAACACGCGGTCACTGACTCGTAGAAACTCTGTAACGCAATGATCAATACCACCCACCTGAGTTAGCAAGTCGCGCATGGTGTAATCTACAACACCTTCCATCGGAGCCAGAATAATTTTCAATGTATAAAGACCTGAATCGAACCAGATTCGAAAAGCGGCTATTATAAATCAGCAACCTTATGAATTGGTCCATTTAATATGCGTTTATTTCTCGCAATTGACCTACCCGAAGAGATAAAAATTCAAATTGAGTCCCTCTACCTTGATGAATACCCTCATATCCGTTGGACGCCCCCCGAGCAGTTGCACTTAACCCTGGTTTTTATCGGGGCTCAGAAAAATATTCCTTTAGATGATCTGGTTCAAAAAATTGCGGAAATTGAGCTTCCAGCTTTTAGTTTAGAGACCCGTGAGATCGGTTACTTTAAATCAGGGGCAATTTGGCTTGGTATTGAAGACAATGACCGCCTGCAGCTACTGCAAAAGAAATTACGGCAAAAATTAGAAGAGTTGGATCTCAGTCTGGAGAGAAGAAAGTTCATACCCCATATTACTCTTGGCCGAACCCAAAAGATCAATGCTGATTTTATGGAACACTTAAGCACCCATGCTTTTGGATTCAAATGCCGTTGGTCAATTGACTCATTTCAACTAAAAAGTAGCTACTTAAAAAAATCTGGGGCAATCTATGAAACTGAAGCTGAATTTCAGTTGGCAACATAACGACTAAAACTGTAATTTAAGATAGAAATATCTGATTCTGACTTCCACATCGGGAAATACTCACCTTGATAACTGACCCTCTGTTTTATCTGTTTGCCGTGCCTGCTGTATTGATTGTTGGCATATCCAAGGGAGGGTTTGGCGGCGGTCTGGGGTTGATCGCGGTACCTATGCTGGCTTTAACAGTACCACCAACTCAAGCAGCGGCCATCATGCTTCCCATATTATGTGTGATGGATCTTTTCGCCCTATGGGGGTTCAGAAACAGCGTGGATAAAAAGAACCTAATGATTCTTCTTCCTGCGGCAGCATTTGGTATTGTCCTAGGAGCTTTAAGTTTTCACCAACTCTCTGAGTCATTACTGCTATTGATGATCGGCCTTCTGGCTGTTTTGTTCAGCCTTCATTGGGTTTGGCAAACACTAAGCAGAATCACCCCCAAACCTGAACCCAGAAAAACACGCAAAGGCTTGCTGCTCGGTACACTGGCAGGTTTCACCAGTTTCAGCGTACATGCCGGAGGCCCACCCTTAAATTTTTATCTATTACCTCAACAGCTTGATAAAACAATCTATGCGGGCACAACGATAATTTTCTTTGCGACAGTGAACTACCTGAAACTTTTACCCTATTCAATGCTTGACCTGTTACCCGCAGGCAATCTGATGACCTCTTTGGTATTAATCCCCCTAGCACCCATTGGGGTCAAACTAGGTATTTATCTGCATCACCGCATCAATGCACAGTTGTTTTATCAACTATGTTACCTGTTTCTATTTCTTACTGGCTGTAAGTTATGCTGGGAAGGGGTCAAACATCTTTTTTAAATGCATACAAAAAAAGGCCGATAAATATCGGCCTTTGTCAAAATCCATTAGTGAATGCCACTCAGCTTATTGCAGACAAACCAAGCAACATATCCGCTTTAATATCTTCGAGATCTTCAATACCCACAGATAAACGAATCAGGTTGTCATGTACACCCGCTTCTGCACGAGCTTCCGGTGTCATCCTTCCATGAGTAGTCGTCGCTGGATGGGTAATGGTTGTCTTAACATCACCCAGGTTACCTGTGATAGAAACCATCTTTGTGGCATCAATAAAACGCCAAGCAGCGTCCTTCCCACCGGCTACTTCAAAGGAAAGAACACCACCAAATCCCTTTTGCTGACGCTTTGCCAATTCATGTTGAGCGTGACTTTCCAAACCAGAATAAAAGACTCTTTCTATTCCATCCTGCTGTTCCAGCCATTGCGCCATTTCCATAGCGTTCCGACAATGGGCGTCCATTCTCAGTTTCAGTGTTTCCAAACCTTTTAGGAATACCCAGGCATTAAACGGGCTCAGGCAAGCACCACCTGTGCGGATAAAACCAAACACTTCTTCCATGTGCTTATCATTACCAACTACAACACCACCTACACAGCGGCCCTGACCATCCAGATACTTAGTTGCTGAATGGATAATAATATCCGCACCTTGTTTAAGCGGTTGCTGCAATACAGGCGTACAAAAACAATTATCCACCACCAGGAGCAGATCATGTTTTTTAGCTACTACAGAGAGCGCTTCGACATCGGTCAGTTCAGCCAGTGGATTTGAAGGCGTCTCAAGAAACAACATTTTAGTTTCAGGGAGTATCGCTTCTTCCCAGCTCTGGATATTGGTTGGATCAACAAATGTTGTAGAAATACCGGTTCTGGAAAGATATTTTTCAAACAGTGAAACCGTAGATCCAAATACGCTTCGAGAACAAACCACATGGTCCCCATTCTGCATCAGGGACAAGCATGTACTCAGGATTGCGGCCATGCCTGAGGCGGTGGCAACTGCACGTTCTCCACCTTCCATCGCGGCAATTCTTTCTTCAAAGAATTGTACAGTCGGGTTGGTAAAGCGGGAGTAGATGTTACCCTCCTCTTCACCACCAAAGCGAGCCGCAGCCTCTCGGGCACTGGAAAACACAAAACTCGATGTTGGATAGATCGGGTCACTGTGCTCACCCTCTAAGGAACGGTGCTGACCAGATCGAACTGCCAGAGTAGACAGCTCATACCCTTCAGGGTCAAACTGAATACGCTCAGAACGTTCATAATCCGATATAGACATCAGCGGCTTTCCTTAATTGATCTTACTGTAGAGGTTGGAAGATTCATTACTTCCCACCTTCTTTTTCTTACCTTTAGCTGCATCATTGCGAGCTTGCTTCAAACGTTCAAGATAGCTTTCATCTATGTCGCCTGAAACATACTGACCATCGAATACGCAGGTATCGAATGCTTTAATCTCTTCATTACCCTCAGAAACTGAATCTTTTAGGTCCTGAAGGTCCTGATAGATCATCCAGTCGCAACCGATCTCTTTACCGACTTCATCGTCAGTACGACCGTGGGCGATCAGTTCTTCAGCGGCAGGCATATCAATGCCATATACATTTGGATATTTAACCGCCGGAGCGGCAGATGCAAAATAAACCTTTTTAGCACCTACATCTCGTGCCATCTGAACGATCTGGCTGGATGTTGTACCACGAACAATGGAATCATCCACCAACATTACAACTTTATCTTTAAACTCAAGTCCGATTGGATTCAGTTTGCGGCGAACGGACTTCTTACGCAGAGTCTGCCCTGGCATGATAAAGGTTCGTCCGATATAACGATTTTTGATAAAGCCTTCACGGTATGTCACTCCAAGATCCTTGGCCATCTCCATCGCTGAAGTACGGCTGGTATCAGGAATTGGAATAACAACGTCAATATCATGATCTGGACGCTCTTTCAGAACTTTAGCCGCGAGCTTTTTACCCATACGCATACGTGCTTTATGGACATTAACCTCATCCATAATCGAATCCGGACGGGCCAGATAAACATACTCAAACAAACATGGAGCCAACTGTGTTTTGTCAGCGCACTGTTGTGTGGATACATTGCCATCCATATCAATATAAATGGCTTCACCCGGAGCAATATCACGAACGATCTCAAAACCTGAAATATCCAGTGCGACACTCTCGGACGCCACCATGTATTCAGTGCCGTTCTCTGTTTCACGCTTACCGTAAACCAGTGGACGGATACCGTTAGGATCTCTGAAAGCCAGCATGCCATAACCAGTAATCATCGCCACAGCAGCATAACCGCCTTTACAACGTTCATGCACGCGACGAACCGATTCAAAGATATCATCAGCCTGAGGCTGTAATTTACCCTGAAGCTGTAATTCGTGAGCCACAATATTCAGAAGCACTTCTGAATCAGACGTTGTGTTGATATGCCTCAGGTCAGAGCGCAGCATGCTTTCAGCCAGCTCATCTGCGTTGGTCAAATTACCATTATGCGCAAGAGCAATACCATAAGGTGAATTCACGTAGAACGGCTGTGCCTCAGCTGAACTAGAGCTACCCGCAGTAGGATAACGAACATGCCCAATTCCGAGATTTCCGGCCAGCCTTTTCATATGGCGAGTACGGAAAACTTCATTTACCAGGCCGTTATCTTTGCGTAGGAAAAAACGATTTCCTTCACAAGTAACCATACCCGCTGCATCCTGCCCACGATGCTGTAAAACTGTCAGAGCATCAAAGATTGTCTGATTGACGTATGATTTGGCTACAATGCCAACAATGCCGCACATTTAAACCCACCTCAAAGTGCAAACTTAAGAATTCTTAGCGTCCCGCATTCCAGATCAAGCGTCCAATATCGCTTGCAATATCCTTTGTCCAGGCTTCCATCATGGCAAAATGCGGAATCAGTTGTGATTCCCTATACCATAGATCATTTACCGCCGGACTCATGCCTATAAGCACCACGATCACGACTACAACCAAGCCACCTCTCGCAGCACCAAAGCCCATACCTAAGACCCGGTCTGTTCCGGTTAACCCGGTAGCATCTACCAGTGTGCTTACTAATTTGTTTATCAAAGCGCCCAGAACCAGAATCGCTATGAATAGAATAGCAAATGCGGCGCTCACCCTAACGGAGGGTGTTTCAATATAGGGTTCCAGAACGACTGAAAGAGGCTGAGAAAAGATCCGGGCAACAACAAAAGCCGTAACCCAGGTCAGTAACGATAAGGCCTCTTTAGCAAAGCCCCTTCTCAAACTGATCAGGCTCGAGATACCTATAATTCCCAAAATAGTCCAATCAGCCCAATTCATTTTTTAAGCCTTTGAAAATTTCGCGCATTCTACCAGACTCATCCCGGCAATGTTACTGCGTTGTGAATCTTACGATGATTCCGTTTAAGCCAAAATCCTGCTTCAACCTGGCCTGCAATGACTCCAGGCGCGTCTTCTGAAACTCAGGTCCGACATAAACTTTAACCAGCTCACCCTGTTTGCGGGTAAACACTTTGTAACCGTTCTCTATCAGCTGTTTTCTTAAACCCTTAGCGTTATCTTCAGATTTAAAACTCGCCAGTTGTAATGTCCAGGCAACAGGAACCCCCTGCTGATCCAGAACGGGCTGATCCTTGTGAATACCTATCTCAATTTTATTTTCAGCCACCGTCTTCTCTATTACCTTCTTAACCTTTTCTTCTGGTTGAGGTAGAACTACTGGTTTAGACGGTTCTGCGGGTGTCGAAGTGTCTGGTAAAGGCTTATTAACCGGTTGGATTCGAACAATTTCAGGGCGTTCTGGCCCATCAGGAATAGCCGATTTTAAATGCCTTTCCTTATAACCTTCACCGTCAAAGAAAACCGGAAATACGATGGCCGCAGAGATGAGAATGACCGCTAGACCGATAAGACGATATTTAATTTTCGGTTGCATCAGGCTGGATCCATTTCCAATTCATTAAGCGCTTCTGCGACTGTGAAAAACGATCCTGCGATAATAACATTCTCTGGGACATTATTGGCTGTTTTAATTTCCCCAATAGCGTCTGTAACTGATTGCCTTACTCTGGTATCAGACTCTTCGGAAAAGAAACCCTGTAAGTCGTCACCCGTTAAACCCCTCGCAGTTTCCAGTGTAACCAGATAAATACGCTCAAAGCATGACTCTAACGTTCTTACAACGGACTGACAGTCTTTATCAGCAAGCATCCCAAGAACTAACCACTTAGCCCCATTGAGCTGACTTAGCTGTTTATTTAAATGCTCCGCAGCTTCCGGATTATGTGCAACATCAAGGAAATAATTAACACCTGTTTGGGTGATTTTTTGCATTCTTCCTGTCAGTCTGGCGCTGCTTATACCTTGCTTCAACTGCTCAAAGCTAACCTCAAGAGGTATAAACTGACAGACCTGTAATGCAGTAGCAGCATTAGGAAGTGGTAAACTGGGCAAAGGGATAGACTCAACCTCCACCGCCAGTCCTTGAGAAGAGACACCTTTCCAATGCCAGCTATTATCTACTTCAAGGAATGAATACTCCTGTCCGGACTGAAACAGTTTCGCTTTCAGTTCCCGTGCAGTTTTAGCAATAGAATCAGGTGGATTAAGATCACCACAAATGGCCGGTCTGCCCGCTCTGAACACCCCGGCTTTTTCGAAGCCAATATCTTCTCTGTTATCACCCAACCAATCGGTATGATCCAATGCAACGGTCGTGACAATCGAAATATCTGCATCAATAATATTCACAGCATCAAGTCGTCCACCTAACCCAACTTCCAGAAGTACAAGATCCGGTGTTTCATCAGCAAACACCAACAAAGCAGCCAGCGTGCCAAACTCAAAGTAAGTTAATGGAATTTCACCACGAGCCTGATTGATACGATTGAAGACTTCACAAAGCTGCTGATCAGAAGCACAGCGGCCATTGATCTTTACCCGTTCGTTGTATTCTAGAAAGTGAGGTGATGTGAAGGCTCCAACAGAATAACCCGCTTGAAGATAGATACTTTGCAGGTAACTGATTGTGGAGCCCTTGCCGTTAGTACCAGCAACTGTGACAACCGTTGACCCAGAAAGATCTATCGATAGATTGTCTGCCACCTTACGGATACGATCCAGACCCAATTCAATTTCTGATGGATGGCAAGATTCCATCCAACTGAGCCAATCATCTAAACTGTTTTTACAATTTGGTTGCAACATGAGACTTAAACAAAAAAGGCCGGCGTTTTCACGTCGGCCATTTATTCAGAGTTGGAATTACTCAGCGTTTGGAGCTGCCGGTATCTCTTCTTCGGAAACAACATCTGTTTCCGTTGGTTCCAGCACGGGTACCGGTTTGATATGAGTCATTTTACGCAAGATACGTGACAAACGGCTACGCATCTCACCACGCGCAATAATCATATCGACTTGGCCGTGTTCCAGCAGGAATTCACTGCGCTGAAAGCCTTCAGGTAGTTTTTCACGCACTGTCTGCTCAATAACTCTTGGTCCAGCAAAGCCAACCAATGCTTTTGGCTCAGCAATGTTAAGGTCACCCAACATAGCCAAAGAAGCAGATACACCACCATATACAGGGTCGGTAAGAACCGAAATGTAAGGCGTACCCTGCAAACGTAATTTTTCAAGGATTGCGCTGGTTTTTGCCATCTGGAACAAAGAGAACAAAGCTTCCTGCATACGAGCACCACCAGAAGCGGAGAAACAGATAAGCGGGATATTCTCTTCTAAAGCGATATTTGCAGCACGTACAAAGCGCTCACCAACCACAGCACCCATAGAACCGCCCATAAAGCTGAATTCAAAGGCAACTGCGACAACAGGCATGCCTTCTAACTCACCGCGCATTGCGATCAAGGCATCTTTCTCACCGGTGCCTTTCTGCGCAGCAGCCAAACGGTCTTTGTATTTCTTTGAATCTTTAAATTTCAGGCGATCAATTGGCTCAACGTCCTGAGCAATCTCTCTGCGACTGCCCTCGTCAAGAAACAACTCAAGTCTCGGGCGCGCATGCAAACGCATGTGGTGATCACATTTAGGACAAACGTTCAGGTTCTTTTCCAACTCAGGTCGGTAAAGAACCGATTCACATTTAGGGCATTTTTTCCAAAGCCCTTCAGGAATATTTGAACGTTTTTTATCTGCTTTTGCCAGAGACGGAACAATTTTTTCCAGCCAGTTACCCATTGCTTATCAACCCTATTAGCTGTCCATTGCTGTTCGCATATTATTAATAATTGCAGAAACCTTAGGAGCAATCTGAGCTTTATCCTTCACCAGATCTGCAATTGTATTTACCAGTACACTACCGACGATAACACCATCAGCGACTTTAGCCACTGCCGCAGCGGAATCCGCATCTTTAATACCAAACCCAACCCCTACTGGAAGGTCCGTGTATTTTCGTACGATTTCTAGTTTATCGGAAACAGATTTAACATCCAAAGCAGCTGAACCTGTTACACCTTTAACGGATACATAATACAGGTAACCACTGCCATTCTCACAAATGTATTTAACCCGCTCCTCCTCCGTGGTTGGTGCCACAAGGTAGATTGTATCAATACCATGCCCTTTCATGATCTGATTAAATTCTTCAGATTCTTCAGGAGGCAGATCAACAGTTAATACTCCGTCAACACCGGCTTCACTTGCTGATGCGGCAAAACTCTCGTAACCCATAACTTCAATAGGGTTTAAGTAGCCCATCAACACCACCGGAGTTTGTGTATCCTGATTACGAAATTCCTTCACCATATCCAGAACATCTGACAAGCGTACACCATGAGCCAATGCACGTTCACACGCCAATTGGATCACTGGACCGTCTGCCATTGGATCTGAAAAAGGTACACCTAATTCAATAATATCAGCACCTGATTCCACTAATGCATGCATCAGAGGAACAGTAACTTCTGGACTGCAATCACCCGCAGTGACATATGGAATAAGCGCCTTGCGGCCTTCCGCGTTCAGCTTTTCAAAGCTGCTAGAAATTCGACTCATTTGTTTTTCCCCGCACAAATCAAACGTTAATTCCATCGATCTGTGCGACCGTATGAATATCTTTATCACCACGACCAGAAAGATTAACAATAATGGTCTGATCTTTATCCATCTCTTTTGCCAGTTTCATGGCATAAGCGACAGCATGACTTGATTCAAGCGCAGGCATTATACCCTCAACACGTGTCAAAGTACGGAATGCATCCATCGCTTCTTCATCAGTAGCGTCAACATAGTTGGCACGACCAGTGTCTTTCAGGTAGGAATGTTCTGGCCCTACACCTGGATAATCAAGACCCGCTGATACTGAATGCGTGCCGATAATCTGCCCTGCTTCATCAGACATCAGGTAGGTACGATTACCATGCAGAACACCCGGCTCACCTGCCGATAATGGTGCCGCATGATGGCCAGTTTCTACGCCATACCCCCCGGCTTCTACGCCATACATTTTGACATTTTCATCTTCAATGAATGGGTGAAACAGACCAATAGCATTGGACCCACCACCTACACAGGCTACAAGTGCATCTGGTAAACGACCGGTTTGCTCAAGGCACTGCTCTCGCGCTTCACGTCCAATAATACACTGGAAATCACGAACCAGTTTTGGATAAGGGTGTGGGCCTGCTGCCGTGCCAATGATGTAGAAGGTGTTATCGACGTTGGTTACCCAGTCGCGCATCGCTTCATTCATGGCATCTTTCAGTGTACGAGTGCCAGATTCAACTGCAATAACTTCTGCCCCAAGCAATTTCATGCGGTATACATTCAAGGCCTGACGCTGTACGTCCTCTGCCCCCATATACACCTGACACTCAAGGCCAAGGCGAGCGGCTACTGTAGCAGTTGCAACACCGTGCTGACCGGCTCCCGTTTCGGCGATCACTCGAGGTTTACCCGTATATTTCGCCAACAAGGCCTGACCAATTGTGTTGTTAACTTTATGGGCCCCTGTATGGTTCAAATCTTCACGTTTTAGGTAGATCCGAGCGCCGCCAACCATATCTGTAAGGTGTTTCGCAAAATACAAAGGTGACGGACGTCCAACATAATGGGCAAGGTCATGATCGAACTCTTCCTGGAAAGCCGGATCTCGCCACAATTTCTCGTAGGTTTCCTCTAACTGCTTAAGTGCAGCCATAAGAGTTTCAGATACGAAACGGCCTCCGTAAGGGCCAAAGTGGCCTTTACTGTCGGGCAACTGAGAAAGTGCTTTAAGATCTATATTAGTTGGCACGGGTTACCTCATTTATAAACTTTTCAACTTTATCGGCATCTTTAATGCCTTTACTTTTCTCTACTCCACCGCTGACATCTATTGCGTATGGAGCTACTGCTAATATGGCTTGCGCCACATTGTCTGCTGTTAAGCCACCAGCAAGAATAATTTCTGCGGGGTGTTTAGCAGGTATTCTATCCCAATCAAATACTTCACCAGTTCCACCTGGAATACCAGGCCTGTATGCATCCAGCAAAAGGGCCTGTGCAGATGAGTATTTTTTTGCTTCTACAGTTAAGTCCAGATCAGGCTTCATTCGAAGCGCTTTAATGTAAGGACGAACAAACTGATTACAGAATTCCGGTGATTCATCTCCATGAAACTGTAAAAGATCAATACGAGTCTCGCGTAAAATCCGATCAACATTCTCTTGTGTTTCATTCACAAACAGAGCAGTGGTTGTAACAAATGCCGGAAGTTGACGAATAATCTCTGCAGCCTTATCCGGTGTGATATAACGCGGACTGGGAGCATAGAACACGAAGCCAAGAGCATCAGCCCCCGAAGCAATTGCGGACTTAGCATCTTCCAGTTGTGTAATACCACAGATTTTAACGCGGGTTCTGTTCACTGAACGAAATTTCACTAGAGATTAAACCGAAGGCTGAATATTATCAGATTGGAGCGCATTAAGTCAGTCAGCTAGGCAAGGAAAAAAGGTCCTAATTGCGATTTAGGCAGTTCAAACTCTTCAGGGTATCTGGCATCAACAAAATACAAGCCAAAGGGCGGTGCTGTAACCCCTCCTTGCCTGCGATCCTTTGCATCAAGCACCTCTTTGGCCCAGATCGGTTCTGCTTCGCCGCAGCCTATTGTCATTAGTACACCGGCAAAATTACGGATCATATGATGTAAAAACGCATTAGCCCTGACATCCAGAACAATCAAATTACCCGAACGATAGATATCCAGCTGCTTAACCGTTCTTACGGGACTGTGGGCCTGACAGGCAACAGCACGATAGGAAGTGAAGTCGTGTTCGCCAATAAGATGCTCTGCCGCTGCCTGCATCTTCTGGATATCAAGAGTCTTATATGTCCAGGTTACGCCCTTGGGAAGAATTGCAGGTTTTACCGGATTGCAATAGATAAGGTAACGATAACGCCGTTCAGTTGCCGAGAAACGAGCATGAAAGGTATCAGGCACCTCTTTTGCCCACTGGATAGCAATATCATCAGGCAGATGACTGTTTGTTCCCAGGACCCATGCTCTCTCATTACGCTGCACGGGGCTTTCAAAATGAATGATCTGGTACGTCGCATTGACACCAGCATCCGTTCGCCCAGCACAAATTACAGAAACCTGTGTATTAGCAATTTTGGATAAGGCTTTTTCAACCTCCTCCTGGATGCTACTAACACCGCCTTCTTTCTGGATCTGCCACCCCCTGTAGGCGGCTCCCGAATATTCGACACATAAAGCGTAACGATAAGGGGCGATCGAAATCGCCCCTGTCGGTGAACCTTGCGGCTCAGAACTACTTTTTTCTTGCATAGTTAACTTTTATTCATGGACTGTATCAAAGATTCCGCTTCAGCTTTCTGCTCGTCACTACCTTCAGCAACAATCTCTTGAAGAATATCTTTTGCACCATCAAAGTCTTCCATATCCATGTAAGCCCTGGCGAGATCAAGTTTAGTTTCAACTTCGTCTGCGCCTTCCAGCAGATTCAGACCAGCAAGTTCATCAAAGTCATCTTCCATGGAATCAAGCTCATCATCTGAACTCTCTTCCAACTCGATGTCATTATCAACACTGGTCAATAAAGCATTCAATTCAGAATCCAGATCGGCATCCAAATCGTGAGCTATTGAGGACTCAAGATCATCCACACCTGCTCCGGTATCGGTAAGATCCTCTTCCTCTAGATCCATACCAATTTCATCCAGCATTGCGTCCAGATCACTCTCAGCCGATTCAGAGCTAACTGGCTCTGGCTCTGGCTCTGGCTCTGGCTCTGGCTCTGGCTCTGGCTCTGGCTCTGGCTCTGGCTCTGGCTCTGGCTCTGGCTCTGGCTCTTCAGCAATATCGGTTAGATCAAAATCAGTATCCAGCCCTAAATCGAGATCCAGATCTTCATCTGAAAGCTCCGCTTCAGGTTCTGAAGATGAGGCTTCTTCCTCAGCCGCAGCATCCATAGACGCTTCAATTTCATCATCGACTTCTGCAAGCAGAGCATCTAAGTCGGGATCAGAGTCTATCTCATCAAATTCCTCACCCTCATCAACGGCATCTAATTCCAGAGTTTGTGACTCAGGCTCAGCATCGGCATCAGCAATCATTGCTGCCAACTCGTCCAGAGATTCTTCCTCATCCGCTTCATCAGAAACTACTGCTTCAGAGATTTCATCTTCATTGAGAAGTGCATCTAGAGCATCCTCATCTACCTCTTCAGCAACTGTATCTGTTTCAAGCTCAGGTTCTGCCTCTGCCTCTGCCTCTGCCTCTGCCTCAGGAGTAATATCACCTACTTCTTCAGAATCCGAACTTAATTCGGAAAAGTCTTCAATATCTTCAGCAGGCTCAGACAATTCAGAGAAATCAAGATCCAAGTCCTCATCATTCTCAAGCAGGGCCTCCAGCTCATCCTCAACAGGCTCTGTTTCTGTTTCTGTTTCTGTTTCAGAAAGGATAAAGTCTAATTCACCTTCATCTTCCTTAGCTTCAGGTTCTTCAGGTGCCTCTTCCTTAACCTCTTCGAGATCAAAAGCAAGGTCATCCAAATCCACATCTAAATCATCATCTGTGAGTTCGGACAACTCATCCTCAGCCGATTCATCACCTTCGGCAAGAATGGAATCTAATTCATTATCAATCTCTTCCGCTGTTTCTTCTGCTGAACCTTCATCTTCTGAAAGGATTGAATCCAGCTCATCACTGACTTCCAGATCCTCTTCAATATCTTCATCTAAACCAAGGTCGAACTCATCATTATCCAGAAGCTCGTCTTCGTTAATTTCTTCAGCAGCCTCAACCTGATCCAGAACATCCACTGGATCTTCTTCGAGATCAAGATCCATATCCAAATCTAGATCATCAAGATCGGACAGGTCATCATCATTCAGGTCAAGATCAGAATCCTGGAGAAGATCATCTTCTTCGCCAATATCCAGATCATCAAGATCAGAAGGTTCTTCAAGTTCGGCTTCTTCCGCTACTTCTTCCGCCGTTTCTTCCGCTTCATCAGTCGCTTCGGTTTCTGGCTCGTCAACAACCGGAGCAGGTGCCGCTGGAGTTTCTTCCGCTTTCTCTTCTGGTTCTTCATCCTTCTTACCTTTTCTCAGGAAGAAGAACAAACCAGCCAGAAGTGCAATCAGAGCAGCACCAATTCCTCCGAGAATCGCAGGCGATTGCAGAATTTTATCAAGAAAACTCTTTTCTGGAGGTGGAGGTGGAGGCTCTGCTTTTGCTGCCTCAATTTGTCCCTGAAGAGCAGCAAGGTCTTTGTCTTTAAGTTCCAGCATTTCGCGCAGCTTTTCAAGCTCATACTGGATGCCATCCATGCGCTCATTCAGATCTTCATTTTCTCTGGTAATTTTATCTACATCTTCCAGAGACTGATTGAGCTTTTCTTCGAGTTCTTGGTTTTTTGCCAGAAGTTCATTTTCCAGCTCTTCCGAAACCGGCTCTTCAACTGACGCTTCAGTTGAATCCTGTTCAGCCATAGATTCATCTGGTGTTGCATCTGCCTTGTCATCACCTGCTTGATCAGTCATCAAGCCCTCTTCAGGCTCCAATTGATCTTTTGGGGTAACAATTTTCAGCTCAGCTTCAGTTTCTTCCTTTGGAGAAGGTTCAGGTTGTTCTCCAGTTGAAGACTTTTTTACAGAGGCCTCCATTGGCGCAGGCGCTTCAGTTTTTCCGCGATTGGCTTTCCATTGAGCTGTTTGCCTGACAACTTCCCGAGCGGCTTCCTGACCGTTTAATTGCTGTATTTCGTCAAGACTGGGGATATCAAGCACCACACCTGCCTTTAAGGCATTGATGTTGTTATTGATAAAAGCATGTGGATTCTTTTTCTGTAAAGCGATCATCATCTGCTTTACGGAAACTTGCGAACTGGGTCTATTATCAATTGCCAAAGCCCAGAGAGTGTCTTTGGTATCTACAAAGATTTTGTCGGAACCCGTCTGGGATGCATTCACTACAGCTGCTGATGCTTTAGGCGCTGGCGGCTGCACTCTCGGAGATACCTGCGAAGAGGTCGTGGGCTGTACAGTCTTTCGAACGGGGGTTGGATCAAAAACAGGCGGGTCAAGTAATAACGTGTATTCCCGGACCATACGACCATTTGGCCAGTTCACCTCTACCAGAAAATTCAGAAAAGGCTCTCGAACCGGCCGATTGGAATTCAGATAAATAGTCCCGGTGCCGTCCGGGTTAACCTTAACCTGGAAGTTTACATCAGAGAGAAAGCCGGCTTTATTCAAGCCTGCCAAGGCAAACTCATCAATGTTTGCCATTCTGGGCTGTATTTGGAGAGGATTAAGTTTTCGAACTTGAAGAAGTTTGATCTCAGCCTTCAATGGCTCATTGAGTGCTGAAGTGACCTTAATTTCACCCAGACCAAGTGCATTGGCGTTGGATGCACTAATTATCCCTGCTACAGCAAGGCTGACGGCGAGTTTACGCAACATCTTAGTTTCCTTGTTCCCCTACACCCTAAACTCAGCATAAATTCAGGGAGTTACGATTCCAAAATCAATTTACAGTATTGTTTATAATCCACTTATGGGTCAAGGAAATACAAACAACAGTTTAAATTTATTTAGCAATAATTGATTTAAAGGTATTGGTTAACCAAAACTTCAGCTATTTGCACACAATTTAAAGCTGCACTTTGCTTTACGTTATCAGCCACCAACCATAAATCCAGTGCGTTTTCACAAGAGATATCTTCTCTTATCCGACTAATGAAAACTTCATCATTTTTAGCTGCATCCGTAACGGCTGTGGCACATTCACCTTCGTCAATAAGCTGTATACCTTGATTGTAGGAAAAGAGCTCTTTAACTTCCTCTGCACTGATCGGATCCCAACACTCAATATGAACCGCTTCCCCATGACCAAAAAATACAGGGACCTGAACACAGGTTGGATTCACCATTAGGCCATCATTACCCAGAACTTTCTGGACACTCAAGACAATACTCATTTCTTCGGAGCTATATCCGTTCTCAAGCAAACTTCCAACTAATGGCAATGCATTAAAAGCAACCTGCCTATCAAATACAGAGGACTCGGGAGTTTGCCCGTTAAGCAACCGCGCAGTTTGCCCGGCTAACTCTTCAACTCCAGGCTTTCCAGCAGAAGAAACCGCCTGATAGGTTGCTACATTAATACGCTTGATTGCAGCCTGCCTGTGGATTGGAGCAATTGCTGTTAGCAAAGGTACCGAAGCAGGTGATGGAGTCGATATAATCCCCCGGTTCGAGTACTCAGAAATCTGCTCAGGATTAACGGTAGCAACAACCATAGGAACATCGTACTCTTCACTAAATACACGACTGCAATCAACTACAATGCACCCGTGATCCGCAGCGACTTGAGCATATTCTTCAGATAACTCATCCGAACCAGAAAACAGCGCGATCTGCACCTCTGAGAAGTCAAAATCACTCACTGATTCCACGCGACAAGACTTATCGTTAAATTGTAAAGTTGTGCCCACACCCTCATCAGAATCCAGCAGTGTGATCCCTTCAAGCGGTAACTCTTTCTGTTCTAGAATTTCCACAATGGCTTCGCCCACTAAGCCCGTTGCACCAACAACTGCGAGATTAATACCCTGATTCATGCCTATACCCCTAAAAACAAATCAGCCCGACAATGTCGGGCTGCTATAACTAGTCAAACTTTTCTGACGGACTATTTTTCCAACAGAATTCTCAGCATACGACGCAGTGGTTCTGCAGCACCCCACAGCAACTGGTCTCCCACGCTGAATGCATTCAGGTATTCATCACCCAAATTCATCTTACGCAGACGGCCAACAGGAACATTCAGAGTGCCAGTAATTTTAGCTGGAGTTAGTTCCTGAGCTGTGATGTCACGTTCATTAGGAATCACTTTAACCCAGTCGTTTGCTTCAGCCAGCATGGACTCAATCTCATCCATAGGTACGTTCTGCTTCAGCTTAATTGTGAATGCCTGACTGTGACAACGCATTGCACCAATACGTACGCAAGTACCATCAATTGGAATCGGGTTATCGCCCAGACCCAGAATCTTGTTGGTCTCAGCGTATGCTTTCCACTCTTCACGGCTCTGACCGTTATCCAGTTTTGTGTCGATCCAAGGAATCAAAGAACCTGCTAGCGGAACACCAAAGTTATCAACCGGCATTGCATCACTGCGAATTGTTTCTGCAACCTGACGATCGATATCCAGAATAGCGGACGCTGGGTTAGCCAGATCATCAGCAACGGATTCTTTGATAATACCCATCTGCGAGATCAGTTCACGCATATGACGCGCGCCGCCACCAGAAGCCGCCTGATATGTCATGGAAGTCATCCACTCGATATGACCCGCATTAAACAGACCGCCAAGGCCCATCAACATCAGTGAAACTGTGCAGTTACCACCAACATAGGTTTTGATACCGTTGGATAGACCATCTTTGATCACATTCATGTTTACCGGATCAAGTACGATGATCGCGCTATCATCCATACGCAAAGAGGATGCAGCATCAATCCAGTAACCATCCCAACCTGCGGCACGCAGATCTGCATAAACCTGTTTCGTGTAGTCACCACCCTGACAGGAAATAATGGCATCCATCTGCTTCAATTCTTCAATGGATGTCGCATCTTTTAGCGCTGGAATATCTTTACCGATATCCGGACCCGCCTGACCTACCTGGGATGTGGTGAAGAAGACCGGCTCTTCGATATGATCGAAATCACGCTCTTCCATCATGCGTTGCATCAGCACGGAACCCACCATTCCACGCCAGCCAACAAAACCTACACGTTTCATTAAAATCACCAAAAACTCGGATGTTAAAAACACAAAGTCGGCACCTGTTGTTTCTTAACTACAAACAGGCGCCGACCAGGGTGCATATTATGCTACAAAATGACGATTCAGGCTATTAGCCCAATCGCTAAATATCTAAAAACAGACGCTCTTAACTCAGAGCCGCAACGACCGCATCGCCCATTTCTGAAGTAGATACTTTTTGCATGCCTTCAGACCAGATATCTGCAGTACGCAGGTTCTGATCCAACACTTTACTAACAGCTGCTTCGATACGATCAGCAGTTTCACCAGCACCCAATGAATAACGCAGCATCATCGCAGCGGAAAGAATAGTTGCCAATGGATTTGCAATACCCTGACCCGCGATATCCGGTGCAGAACCATGGCATGGCTCGTACATGCCTTTGCCGTCTTCATCCAGAGAAGCAGATGGCAGCATACCGATGGAACCTGTCAGCATCGCCGCAGCGTCAGACAAAATATCACCGAACATATTTCCAGTGACCATCACATCAAACTGCTTAGGCGCACGTACCAGCTGCATAGCAGCGTTATCAACGTACATGTGAGACAGTTCAACTTCTGGGTATTCGTTAGAAAGCTCTTCCATGATCTCGCGCCACAGAACAGTTACTTCCAGAACGTTGGCTTTATCTACTGAACAAAGACGTTTATCACGAGCCATTGCTGCTTCAAACGCTACACGTCCAATGCGACGGATCTCATTCTCGTCGTAAACGTAGGTGTTGTAACCTTCACGAATGCCACCTTCTTTTTCACGCACACCTCGGGGCTGACCGAAGTAGATACCACCGGTCAGTTCACGTACGATCAGGATATCCAGACCGGCAACGATTTCCGGCTTAAGCGTAGATGCATCAGCCAGCTGCGGATACAAAATCGCAGGGCGCAGGTTACCGAAAAGCCCCAGGTTAGCACGAATACCCAAAAGACCTTTCTCTGGACGAATCTGAAAATCAGGGTTGGTATCCCACTGAGGACCACCCACTGCACCCAGCAGAATAGCATCGGAAGCCTTAGCAGCTTCCAGAGTTTCTTCTGGCAGAGGTACACCTGTTGCGTCGATTGCCGCACCACCAACATGAGCTTCAGTAAACTCAAGACCCAGATCATCCTGCTCGTTTACCAGATCCAAAACTCGACGCGCTTCAGCGACAATTTCTGGTCCAATGCCATCACCCGGCAACATCAATACATTTTTAGACATTTCGAAAACCTTTACTCTTGGCAGGCAGTCGTAAAAAACTGCCTGTGCTTAATTTTATTTAATAGCGTCAAACAACCATGGTGCTGATTGGCGACGCTGTTCTTCGTAAGCCTTAATCTCATCAGCGTGCTGCAAAGTCAGACCAATATCATCCAGACCGTTCAGCAAACAGTGCTTACGAAAACCATCAATCTCAAAAGCCATCTCTTCACCCGACGGGGTTACAACCAACTGCTTTTCAAGATCAATAGTTAATTCATAACCTTCTTCTGCTGACGTTTCTTTAAACAACTGATCAACCTGTTCATCGCTCAGCACAATGGGTAACAAGCCATTTTTAAAACAGTTGTTATAGAAGATCTCAGCAAAACTAGGCGCAATCACAGAGCGGATACCAAAATCTTCCAACGCCCATGGAGCATGCTCACGACTGGAACCACAACCAAAGTTCTCACGCGCTAACAGCACACTTGTACCTTTGTAGCGCGCTTGGTTAAGAACAAACTCTTCATTCAAAGGACGACCTGTGCATTCCTGATCCGGCTGACCTTCATCCAGATAGCGCAATTCATCAAACAGGTTTTTACCAAAACCGGAACGCTTGATCGATTTCAAAAACTGCTTTGGGATGATCATATCAGTATCGATGTTGGCACGATC
Source organism: Neptuniibacter sp. (assembly GCA_050633685.1). Classification (GTDB taxonomy): domain Bacteria; phylum Pseudomonadota; class Gammaproteobacteria; order Pseudomonadales; family Balneatricaceae; genus Neptuniibacter. The sequence continues at coordinate 253,619 of JBOEHA010000025.1, forward strand.
CATTGGAGCCGCGATACCTGTGTGCAACGTAAACTTATTCATTTCGCTCTCCGATACCTTATTTAATCAACTCACGAACATCGATAAAGTGCCCAGTCACCGCAGCAGCAGCTGCCATTGCCGGACTTACCAGATGAGTTCGACCACCAAAACCCTGACGGCCTTCGAAGTTACGATTCGATGTAGATGCACAGTGCTCGCCGTTGCCCAATTTATCCGGGTTCATTGCCAGACACATGGAACACCCTGGCTCTCGCCACTCCAGGCCCGCTTCAGTAAAGATCTTATCCAGGCCCTCTTGCTCAGCCTGCTCTTTCACCAACCCGGAACCCGGTACAACCAATGCCTGAATGATGTTGCCTGCCACTTTACGGCCTTCAACAACTTTTGCAGCATCACGGAGGTCTTCAATACGCGAGTTAGTACACGAACCAATAAACACCCGATCCAGTTTGATATCGGTAATCTGTTGATCGGCTGCCAAGCCCATATATTCTAGGGCGCGATTGATACCATCAACCTTAACCTGATCACTTTCTTTAGCTGGATTTGGCACTTGGCCTGATACCCCCACAACCATCTCTGGCGATGTACCCCAGGTCACTTGCGGCTCAATATCTGCACCATTAATGATAACCACTTCGTCAAATTCAGCATCAGTATCTGAAACCAGATCCTTCCAAGCATCGACAGCCATATCCCATTGATCACCCTTAGGTGCAAAGGTACGGCCTTTAACGTAATCCAGAGTAATCTGATCCACTGAAACAAGGCCTACACGTGCTCCGGCCTCAATCGCCATATTACAAACAGTCATACGGCCTTCCATCGACATGTTTCGGAATACATCACCGCCGAACTCAATCGCGTAGCCTGTGCCGCCCGCAGTACCGATCACACCAATAACATGCAAAATCACATCTTTTGGCGTCACGCCAATGCCAAGCTCACCATCCACACGCACCAGCATGTTTTTCATTTTCTTGGTGATCAGACACTGCGTTGCCAAAACATGCTCTACTTCAGACGTACCCACACCGTGGGCCAATGCACCTAACGCACCGAGCGTAGCCGTATGAGAATCACCGCACACTGCTGTAACGCCCGGAAGAATAGCACCCTGCTCTGGAGCCATTACATGCACAATACCCTGACGCTGGTCATTCATTTTAAATTCGAGAATGCCGAACTCATCGCAGTTCTCATCCAGTGTTTTAACCTGAATTTTGGAAACCGGGTCTACAATCTGATCAACGCCGCCAGAGCGTTCAGTAGTAGGTACATTGTGATCCGGTGTTGCAATATTTGCATCGATACGCCAAGGCTGACGACCTGCGAGGCGCAGACCTTCAAATGCCTGCGGAGAAGTCACTTCATGCAGAACCTGACGGTCAATATAAATTAAAGAACTGCCGTCTTCGTTGGTACGAACCAGATGCGATTCGAACAGTTTGTCGTATAACGTTTTTCCAGCCACGGGAACTACCTCACCATTCTTATTCTTAACCTGTTTCAAACAACTCAGGTTAGTTTTGATGATGCAATCCTAGTTCAGCACAACCAACAACTCAAATTCATATTTTTTATGATTTGCATTCCATTTAGGAATAATTAGAATTAATCGAATAAATACGTGTTTTAAGGTAAAAAATGGACACCAGTACCCTACAAGCATTTCTTGCGGTAGCTGAATCAGGCTCTTTTTCAAAAGCTGCCTCTCAGCTATACCTTACCCAATCAGCTGTGAGCAAACGGATTGCTCTGCTAGAGGAACAATTGGGCAGCAAACTGTTTGATCGTATTGGCCGGAGTATTTCAGTTACAGAAGCCGGAAATGAATTACTGCCTCGCGCCCGAGATATTCTTTTGCAATTTGATGATGCCAAGCGCGCCATCAACAACATTTCCAGCGGTGAGATTATGGGAACTCTTTCCTTTGCCGCCAGCCACCATATAAGCCTTCACCGTTTACCCAATTATTTGAGAAGGTTCAGTGAAGAGTGTCCTGATGTGGAACTGGATCTCCGCTTCGAAGAATCAGAAGTTGCCTATGAAGGCGTCCTTAAAGGCGATCTTGAACTGGCTTTGATTACACTTTCTCCTGATCCGGATGAAAACATTCACTCAGAAATCATCTGGGATGACCTACTACAATACGTAGTTTCTGAAGACCATCCTCTCGCCACCAGCAACGAAATAACGCTCGCTGAATTAACTGCATACAATGCCATCCTTCCAGGTGCAAATACCTTCACCCGATCTCTGGTCGAGCAGTTATTTGATCAACATGATCTTTCATTGAATGTAACCATGTCGACAAATTATCTTGATACTATTCATATGATGGTCAGTATTGGGCTTGGCTGGAGCTTGTTACCGGAAAGCCTGGTGGGCGATTTAAAGGTATTAAAAGTTGTAGATTCAGAACCTGTTCATCGAAACCTAGGCATTATTTTCCACCGCAACCGAACGCTTTCTAAAGCCGCTAACCATTTAGCCGAGATTCTTAAGAGTGCCAGAAAGTAGGATGTAAGATTGAGCCGGATGTAATAACATGAACTTAATAAAAGACTGATGAAACATACTGGAATGAGACCACCAGCAGATGGAAAAAAATGACTTATCCATAGATTCACTTCTGGAAGCGCAAAAAGCCTACTGGAATAAAATTTCGTCTGCACCCTCTGAAGTACAATCCCCGGAAGAATGGGCTGAGTTTTTATCCCACGCCCACAAAAAACTTAATCAGGAAGCACCGCAACAGTTTTCTCAGTTACTGGATATTCTGGGCGCTCAATCTCGCCACTTCACCCAGTATGGCGAAGATCTTCTAAGACATTATAGAACCGGTGAAGAACAGCAGCTCAACGATGCCGTTCAGCAATTCCAGAACTATATGCAGAAACAAACCGGTGAAATGCTTATGCAGCAATGGCAGATACCGGAGCAATTTGCCTCTCTGTTTAAAACTCATAGCTTCAGTGATGACCTTCTTTTTGAAAACCCTTTCATCAGCGGTTTTAAAAGTTTGCTCGAAACACCGGTTATAGGTGGAAATCAGGAAACACAACAACAGACCCGTGAGGCAATGAAGCTCACAATTGAATATCAGGAAGCATTACAGGAATACGTAGCGCATTACGGTTCAATTAATCAGAATGCTTCACAACAAATGCTCAATTGCATTTCCAACGCAGAAGAGAAAGTTTCCAGCTTAGAGCAGTTACATGAAATATGGGTGGATGCCTACGAATCCGCATATTCTAAAACTGTTTTCACCGATGAGTACCAGCGCTCACATGGCCGCATCAGCAATGCGCTAATGCGATTAAGAAAGTTTGCTCAGGATGTCAGGGATGTCCATTTTCAAACGGTCGGCTTAGCCACTCGCAGCGGCCTGGATACCGCCTTGAAAAGGCAGCACCAGCTTCGCAAGGAGATGCGTAGCAGTAACAGAGATCTGCAAGCGCTGAAAAAACAAGTGGAGTTATTACAGGCTGAATCCGTAACTTCACTGATAGCTGACCTGAAAAAAGAGATCACCTCCCTAAAACGTGAAGTGACCAAACTCAAAAAAGCCAATCAGGGATAAGATGCTATGAACGGTTTTGATCTTGACCCAACCACAGTCACTGACGAACTTTTTGAGTTCAACCGCAAGCTTTTAAAAAGCTACAACACGCTTGTTCAGTTACAAGAAGTCGATGTGGACTCAACTCCATACGATGTTATCTATACTCAGGACAAACTGCGCCTTCGTTATTACCAAGCCCCCGGCAAAAAAAGCTGCAAAACCCCACTGCTCATCTGTTATGCCTTAGTTAACCGTCCTTACATGATTGATCTGGAATCGCAAAGGTCAATGCTACAACGACTAATGGAACTGGGATTGGATATCTACCTGATTGACTGGGGATATCCAGACGCGGCAGACCGCTATCTTGATCTGGATGATTACATCAATGAGTACCTAAATAACTGTGTTAACGAGGTCCTGGATCATTCGAACTCTAACCAGACAAACCTGTTAGGAATCTGTCAGGGTGGAACATTCAGTCTATGCTATACAGCTCTGAATCCGGAAAAGATTAAAAATCTGATCACAATGGTGACACCGGTAGATTTCCAGACCGATGACAACTTGCTATACCACTTAGCCAAATATGTTGATGTCGACCTTGCAGTAGAAACTTATGGCAACATACCCGGAAGCATGTTGAACGATTCTTATAATTCCCTGATGCCTATGCGTTTGGGGGTTCAGAAAAACCTGGGAATGCCAAACCAACTGGAAAATAAAGAAAGCGCATTAAGCTTTCTACGCATGGAAAAGTGGATTTACGATAGCCCTGATCAGGCCGGTGAGGCGTTTAAACAGTTTATCTCCCAGTTTTTCCAGCAAAACAAGCTAATCAAAGCCGAAGCAGAAATTGGCAATAAACGGGTTGATTTAGCCAATATCAAAAACCCGGTGCTTAATATCTATGGAACTTATGACCACCTGGTTCCACCTAAAGCCTCAACCGCCCTGAAAGAACTAGTTACCAGTAAAGACTACCAGGAGATGGAGGTCAAAGCCGGGCATATAGGTGTCTTTGTTTCGGGCAAGTCCCAAAAGCAGGTTTCACCGGCTATTGTGCAATGGTTAACCGATAGGGATAACTAAATCCTTCTAACCAACATTCAAAAAATTCATTCAAAAGAGTGATTTTTTGCTTCCTACTGGCAAAGTTGTCGAATAAAATCGCGCCTCAGATTTTGAGTGGAGTTCACGACCTTGCCAACCAATGGAAAAATCAAGCTACAGGGTTTCAACAACCTGACCAAAAGCCTGAGCTTTTGTATTTATGATGTCTGCTACGCCCAAACACCGGAGCAGAAAGCTGAATACATTGAGTACATTGACGAACAGTACAATGCAGACCGCTTGACTGAAATTCTGAGTGAGTGCTGCGAAATCATTGGGGCCAATATACTCAATGTAGCTCGCCAGGATTACGACCCTCAAGGGGCAAGTGTAACGATTCTGGTTGCCGAAGAACCGGTCAAAGATTCGGATAATGTGGATACCACAGAAAAGCCAGGTCCAATGCCGGACTCAGTGGTTGCCCACCTGGATAAAAGCCACATCTGCGTTCACACCTATCCTGAAGCGCATCCGGATGATGGGATCTGTACTTTCAGGGCTGATATCGAGGTTTCAACCTGCGGCATTATCTCACCTCTGAAAGCTTTGAATTATCTTATTCACCGTCTTGAATCGGACATCGTTACCGTTGATTACCGTGTGAGAGGTTTTACCCGTGATATCCATGGGGTAAAGCATTATATCGATCATGACATCAACTCGATCCAGAATTTCTTTACCGAAGATATTCATGACCAATATCAGATGCTGGATGTAAATGTTTATCAGGAAAATATTTTTCATACCAAGATGAAATTAAAAGATCTGGATCTGAACACCTACCTATTCGGGACAACAAAAGAAGAGCTGTCTGAAGATCAGGTGAAGCAGATTTCTGAGCGTCTTAATAAAGAGATGGATGAAATATTTTATGGGCGAAATATGCCCGACATGAAAAATTAGTCAGAAATAAAAAAGGCCGCATAATGCGGCCTTTTTTTAACTCTTTTCTTCCGGCTTTTCTGGCGGCTGCTCAGGTTCTTCACCCGGCTTAAACATACCCCACATCTGCATATTCTGATCCGCTATACGATTCATCATAGTCAATGGGTTTGCTGCACCAATCATAGTCTGCATCTGGTCGCGAATGCGATCCTGATGTTCCAGAAAGGAAGCAATACTTTGCTCCAAATACTGGCTCATCATGCCCTGCATGCTGTCCCCATAGAATCGAATTAACTGCTGCAGAACCTGGTTGGTCAATAATGTTCCATGACCTTGTGCTTCCTGTTCACTGATAATCTGTAACAGGATGTTGCGGGTAAGATCATTCCCTGTTTTAGAGTCTTCAACCTTAAAAGCTTCGCCATTAAGTACCAGCTGTTTGACATCATCAAGAGTCACATAACAGCTGCGTGAAGTATCGTACAAGCGTCGGTTTGTATATTTTCTTAGAATTCGCAACGTACTATCTCTCTCATTACTTTCCATTGGTTATACCTGACCTGTTCCGCGATCAGTCATTTTTATTATCCGTACTATTTAGCCCAGTAGTCATCAATCCCATCATGAGTTTTTGCAGCGCCTCCATAGAACCCAGGCCACTCGTGAGATAGGGTTTAAACAGTGTCAGAGGGTCATATCCTTCTACACCTGCTTCCATCTGTTCAGTGATCTTATCCATCATATCCTGCTGAAATTTCTGCACATCTGGCAAACCCAGAACTTTACGTAACTCTTCAGGACTCATATCAATATCGATCTTGAACTTCATACCCTGACTCCTCTTTCGGGTAAATAATATTCTAATCCTATAGCAAAACTGTGGCAGTGCAAAATACTCAGATCAATTGTTTTGCTGCACTTTTTCCGGATGTATCCAGTAAAGTGCCAATAAGATAGCAGCAAAACTCGCAAACGCTGATACTGCAAAAGTACCAAATGCACCCAGACCATCCCACATCAGTCCACTAACAAATGCTCCTAAAGCACCACCTAGGCCAAACCCAACACTGGAAAAAAGCGCCTGCCCTTGTCCGTAAGTGGAGTCGGAGAAATAATGATGAACTAAAGCTATACCTACAGCATGCAATGCCCCGAATGTTGCAGCATGGAGAATTTGTGCAAATAACATCACCGGCAAATTATCGGGTATGCCTCCTATTATCAGCCATCTAAGCACACATAAAGCAAGACTGACTATCATGATCAAACGTAAGCCCCAGCGCTTAATCATCCAATGCATATAGACGAAGAGAATGACTTCTGCGATAACCCCTATCGCCCAGAGCAAACCTATTTCCGTTCGACTGTATCCCACTTCCTCCATCAGTACGCTGTAAAAAGTGTAATAGGCCCCATGTCCAAACTGAACCAGAAAGCAGATAACAAAAAAAGCTAATACTTGAGGACGAAGCAATAAGGACAGAAACCCATCGGTCGCTGAATCTTCCTTTTGTGCAGTTACGAAGTCAGTTTTAGTATTCACGAGCAAAGTACTGACCCAGATACATACCATTAGCAACAGCATTAAAAAGGGCAACCATCGGATGCTGATAAAGTCGAGTAATGCACCAACGCCCGCAACCGTTACTATAAATCCGATTGAGCCCCATAAACGGATACGACTGTATTTTTCCTGTTGTTCTCCCAGCTGCTTTAAGGTTATTACTTCAAACTGAGGTAACACTGCATTCCAAAAGAAGCTAAAACCCAGCATAACCAGGCCTATTCCAAGCGCAGTCTCCTGCCAGAAGATACCCAGAAACAAAATGCAGGTCATCAGGGCACCCAAGCGTACAATCTCTACCCGCTTGCCATTTCGATCGGCTAACCACCCCCATAAATTTGGAGCAACAATTCTTGATAGCTGCAACACAGCCATCAAACTGCCAATAGTAACCGCATCAAATTGATAGGATTTCAGGTACAAACTCCAGTAAGGTACCAATGCTCCTAACAGAGCAAAGTAGAAGAAATAAAAACCTGACAGGCGAACGTAAGAATCTATTTGGGTCATGATCAGAATTAAGACACAACTGGAACTGTGTGACTATCAAAAACAAAAAAGCCGGCTCAAAGACCGGCTCATTTAACTTTATCGTTAAGCGCTTTCTAAAGCTTTTATCAAATATTGGGGAAGACCAAAGCAACCAGCATGAATTTGAGGGTTGTAGTATCGCGTAGTGATTGCACTCGCTTTAAAGCGCTGTTCCAGCTCATCTAAAGTTAACTGTCTCAGGTCGCTGTTATCACTTCCCCAAGCCAGAGTCATCGACCCACCAATATAAGTTGGTACTGCTACGGTATAAAAGCTCTGATCTTTAAAATATGGGCTCAAACGACGCTTAGTTGTAATTACCTCATCCTGTTGCAGGAACGGTACGCCGTTTTGTGCAACAAAGACACCGCCTTCATTTAAAAGGTTTTTACAACCTTCGTAGAAACGACTTGAAAACAATACCTCACCGGGTCCTACCGGATCGGTGCAGTCAGAAATAATTACATCAAATTTCTCATCAGTCTGGTGCACAAACTCGACACCATCTGCGATCACAATTTTTGCACGAGGGTCGTCAAAGGCACCATCAGAATGAGCGGGTAGGTACTCTGTACACATATCAATTACAGCTTGATCGATCTCAACCTGTGTAACATGCTCGACTGATGAATGACGACAGACTTCTCTGAGGATACCGCCGTCACCGCCCCCAATGATCAATACCCGTTTTGCCTCTCCGTGGGCAATGATAGGAACATGCGTAAGCATTTCATGGTAAACAAACTCATCTCTTTCAGTGGTCTGAATAATCCCATCCAGAGCCATTACAGTGCCATAAATTGGGTTTTTGAAAATGATCAGGTGCCAGGAATCGGTTTGCTGCTCAAAGAGCACCTCTTCAACATCAAATTCTTGCCCATAACCATTGTGGAGAGTTTCTTTATAAGAAGTCGTCATAGTGGTAAGCCCATCAAACTGCCCAAGGCAGATTATATTCAAAACAACAGGCGCGCATTTATACAATGGATATCTGGAAAAACAAAGTGAATATTTCTGTTTTGATAAGCGCAGTATATTTGTAGTTATCGTTAACTAATACGCACTTGGTTCATTCTCAACCACTCCACTAATTCGTCTGCGGGCATTGGCTTAGCAAATAGAAACCCCTGGATCAGATCACAACCTTCTCGACGGAGGAAGTCCGCTTGGTCAATAGACTCTACACCCTCAGCCACTGTCCTCAATCCAAGCGCTTTACCCATTTTTATTATCGCTCGAACCAGATTCGCATCCCCTCCGGAATCAGGCAGCTCCATCACAAAAGAGCGATCTATTTTTAACGTATCAAAAGGATAACTTCTTAGATATTGCAAGGAAGAATAGCCGGTACCAAAGTCATCCATTGCGAGACTGACACCTAGCGATTTTAAAGCTACTATCTGTTCACGAATAAACTCTTCGCCTTCCATGAACAAACCTTCCGTAACTTCAATTTCCACCTGCGGACCTTTCAAACCATAGCGTTCAATGCACTGTGCTATGAAATCGACAATCCCCTCCTCATAAAACTGCTTAGGAGAAAGGTTGATAGAAACGCTGTACCCTTCGCCTACTTCCTCACGCCATTCAGAAGCGAAAGCACAACTTTGTTCTATCACCCAGCGACCCAGGTCCAGAATAATGTCACTTTGTTCCGCAATCGGAATAAACCTGCCTGGAGAGATAGTGCCTAATTCTTCGTTAAACCAACGCACCAGTGCTTCCGCACCTCTGAAATTCCCTAATGAATCGACCTTTGGCTGAAAATAAACCTGTAGTTCATTTTTAGGAATTGCCTGTAACAGTAAGCTTTCAATGTATAAAGAATTCTGGGCATCCTGACTGTAACGTTCAGAATAATAGGCATGAGAAAAGCTGCCATTTCGTTTTGCATGGGTTACGGCTGTATGAGCATTTGAAAGAAGCTGCTGAGAGGATTGCGCGTCTTCTGGGTAGAGCGAAATACCCACACTAATCGGCTGATGTACACTCTGCCCTCCAATCAAAAAGACTTTTTTGAACTCAGCATTTAAACGTTGAACCATATGTTCAATCAGGGTTTTTCTCGGCGATTCAACCAGAATCAGAAACTCTCCGCCCCCCAGATGAGCAACCGTCAAAGTTGGGGATACAAAGGTATCCAACCTTTCGGCAGCTTGCGATATTATTTCATCGCCGGCGCCCACACCAAGAGTATCGTTGATTCTTTTAACATTAAGCATGTCGATGAGCATGAATGCCACCGGCACCTTTTCCTGAAGTTTCAGGTCGCTCTGTGCAAGAATGAATTCTCTGTTCGGTTGTTTCGTGAGGTCGCTGAAATTGGTTTTTTTAAACAGCTGAGATTTGATCTCTTTCTGCTGAGTTATATCCTGCTTCAGAATCAAAATATTGGTAAATTCACCGACATCATTCAGAACCGGTGCAACCGTAATACTCTCCCAGTAATGCTCTCCACTTTTTCTGGTACTGCGGCTTTCACCTCGCCAGACTTTACCCGAGTTTATGGCCTCCCATAGATCCGACGAGATATCCGTTTCAGATTGCCCCTTAGTGCCAGGAATGATTTCGATCGGTTTCCCATGCACTTCATCAAATGTGTAACCTGTCATTTCCGTGAAGTATGGGTTCACATATTCAAGGATGCCGACCTCGTCTGTGATGGCAATAGAAATGGGGCTGTTTTCAAATGCATGTGAGAGCTTCTGTATTTCCTGTTCAGCTTTTTTTCTGGCTGAAATATCTAACACTGTGCCAGTTAAGGAATAATCATGACCTGGACTCTCATGGCTTACATCCGTATGTTGTTCGAAATGACAAATTGTTCCATCAGGAAGTAAGGTTCTGTGCTGAAACTGAACAGCTTCTTTGTTGTCTCTGCTGTAACGAAGTATCTCCTCAACAAACTCTCTGTCCGACGGGTGTATGGCCATAATAAACTCGTCAAACCCCACATCTCTGGTCCGATCAATATTCATCAACCTATACAACTCATCGGACCAGGAGAACAGATTCGAATTAAGATCCCATGACCAACTACCCAGGTGAGCTACCCGTTGCGCCTCAGCCAAACCTTTCTGGCTTTTTAACAAACTTATATTCTGCTGGCGAATTTCCTGGCTCTTTTCCGCATTCAGTCTTTGCAGATAACGATTCCAGATAATAAATGCAGCAATGATGATTAAGGCAACAAACAGCAATTGCCAATACCGGGTGTAATCAGGTGCCTCTTTAATTTTCACACCAATCCATTGGGCGGCGATATTGGTTTTCTGAGCTTCACTAATTTGAGAGATAGCTTTATTAAGTATTTTGCCAAGCTCCGGCCAATCGTCTCTGTATGAAACTCCAAGATCAATTAAGAAGGGGGTTTGCCCGGAAACATGAATATTTGAATACCCCAATCGCCTCAATAACGGACTGGTCATCAAAATACTGCCGACGTAGGCATCTACATCTCTGTTCTGCAGCGCAGTTAAAGCACTTTCTGCCGTATCAAACTCGATAAGGTCTAAACCTACACTTTCTTTTTGTAAGCGTTGAGTAATACCTCGACCAGAGACAGTTGCGACCTTTTTACCCTGAAGATCCTGTAACCCGGACACAAATGCAATGTGGTCACGGGTAAAGATCATGGCAGGCAAGGTCAGGTAAGACTCACTGAACTGCCAGCCATTTATCTGGGAATCAGTACGCGTACTTGCTGAGACAATATCCACTTGTTTCTTTTCCAGAAGCTCTCTTTGTGAGGAGCCATTCTGGTTATATTCAAATCGAACACCCAGTAACCCGGACATAAGGTCCAGATATTCAGGAGCAATCCCTTTGTATTGCCCATCTTTATCTTTAAATTCGACCGGTAACCAGTTTGGTTGACCCGCCACCTTGATCACTGGATGTTTGTCTAACCAATCCCACTCATCAATAGTCAGCTCTATTGACTGTATATTGCCCAGCGGTGACGGCTCGACCCAATCCTGTAAAATGGCCAGCCTTTCTTTGACGGTAATATTATCTAGGGCCTTTTGTAGGACATTCCGCAGAATAGGCTGATCTTTACGAACGCCTATGGCATTAATTGAAGCACTATCCCTTATTCGCCCATGCTCTTCCAAATTAGATATCAACTCATTGTGAATGACATACATGGCAACAGCTCTATTACCGATGTATGCATCCGCGCTGCCTTTCACAACAGCTCCCAGAGCCGTGCTGGTACTTGGGTATTCGGTGACATTAATGAGAGGATAATTTTGTCGGATAACTTCTTTTAAGAAAAAACCCTTCTCAAGGGCAATAGTTTTGCCATTTAAAGCAGAAAGATCAGATAAGTATTCTGTACCACGTCGAGCAAAGATGACATGCGGAACAGTTAAATAGGGTTTTGTGAAATTAAAAAACGGTTCGCGATTTTCCCGAGGTGTAATCCCTATCAATGCATCCAGCTTTTTATCCTGCACTGACTTATATATTCCAGACCACTCACCAGAAACTATATTTAAGCGGCCTTCCAAACGTCTATTCAACGCTTCAATAAATTTGGCACCAATACCAACGGCATTTCCCTCTGTATCAATATAATCCATTGGGGGCCAGGCATTCATCGCCCCGATACTGATCTCTGAATGGTCTGACAACCATTGCCGTTCTTCAGCGCTAAGCACCAAAGGGGGACTTGCGGTGTAGTCGAGCGCCAACCCCGTTAAATCAATTGGAATCCAATTCCTCATTAACTGGTTATGATCTCTGAGGCTCATCAAGTTAAGAGCTTTGTTTACGATGCCACGAAAAATTTTCCAGTCTTTACGAACAGCGAACCTCTGACCGTTAGCTGTCGTGTCATATCTACTGGCTATCTTAAGATTAGTGAATCCATATTTCCGCGTGAGATAAAAGTTAACCCCCAAAACCCCCACGTAAGCATCTACTTTACCTGTAGATAACAAACTCAGTCCTTCATATGGCGTAGCAACCATTGTTGTCTTAATACCCGGGTATTCATTCATTACCCGCTCAGAGGAAGAATACCCCTCAACTAAAGCAATCCTCTTTCCAGTAAGGTGTTCTGCCGAAGTGATTGAACTCCCCTCGGTCCGGGTCATAATCACCAGGGGTGTAGGTAGGTAGATCTGTGAAAATTCAAGAAACTCTTCCCTCTCCGGGGTAATCACTGCCGTTGCGACAACATCCAGACTCCGGGATTTCGCACCTGAGATAATTTCTGACCAACTTAAGCCTTCAACAATCTCAAACCTTATACCCAGAACTTCAGAAAGCAGGCTCAGATAATCGACAGCAACACCGGTGTACTGCCCTTCCGGATCCTGAAAGCTATAGGGCGCATAGCCAGAATCAACTCCAACTTTAATAACAGGATGAGCCTGAAGCCATTCATTCTCTTCCTTTGAAAGCTCTAGTTGAGATTGTAATTGTTTTGATAAGTCAGAAATGTACGGTGAGTGTTGAGTAGCCCCGACAGGTAGAGCTTTAAGAAAACCCAACATCAGAAGACTACACAACACTAAACCTTTACATAAGGCCCAAACCTTATCCTTGGTGACCCATAATGGCATAGCGCAAACACCACTGCTTTTAAAAAGATACCTTGGTATAGCATATGCTGATGAAATTGTTCAATTTTTAAGCCGGATTTCTTAATAAAGAACTGACTTGGTGCAAATCAGTGAAAGGCTATGAGCTGATGTATTTCTATTAAGTCCTCACATAAACCCGGAGCAGATTTTGTTTGAGCCTTTGTAATGCATATATGGATTAATAGGTTTGATTGTTTCATTAAAACCATGCAGATGTGACTTTTATGAAGCATAAAAGTGCGATTCATCTATAACTGGAGTTCAGGAATACAAACTCACCACAGAATAAGTTGTGGTTCAGATCTAAAAAAATGGTGCAGTTTTCAAATCTATAGCCCCATCATTGCGCACGTTTCTCCAACACACTGAAGAAATTGAGCCAATATTAACCGCTAAAGAAAAAATCACTCAACATATATGACTTGGTAAACGTTTCACTTCACGCAAATTGTTATAGGTTCACATCGTCCAAAAGGCTTACGAACCAGTCCCCAGAGAGAATGGAAAATTACCAGTAGAGAATTTTTACATATTTCCAGAAAAACCCAAGACAGGAAAATCCTCCGCTTAACGGGACTTTTTTGGAGGATAAATCCATTTATAAAGCAATAAAAGCGCAATAACCTAAGGATTATCCAATAGAATGAATTTAATCACTTATATAAAAATAACAATGTGTAACAATAATATGCCAATAGTAAAAAAGGGATCCACATCCCCTCTCCTTTCTCACCAGCATGGATCAGTATGCCTGAGCCTCCCATTGAAATTTAGTGGGTGTTCAAGTCATTTGAATACTGCTACAGCTCGAAAAGAACTTAATTCCAGATATATTCAGGCTTTTGTACTACCTTGAAAAGGGTATCAGAAACTGAAAATATCTATAGGGAAACGCAATTCCAGTTATTGTGATCATTGCCCCCCTAAAGCTCTTTATACCAAAGTCCTATTTCAAATAAGCCTTGGTATGTATTCTGCTTATGATTAAGTTTTATTAAAACGATGCACAAGAATTTAGAACAAAAAAACGAAAAGGCATCATCGCCCATACAATGTGACGGAGAACTGAAATGAAACGACTTACTTCTGTAATTGCCGCTGGTTTATCTCTTGGCCTGGCATTCGGTGCCCAAGCAGGTACCTTAGAAGATGTTCAAAAACGCGGAAGCGTATCCTGTGGTGTAAGTACCGGCCTGGCGGGTTTTTCCCAAAAAGACGAAAATGGTAAATGGAGTGGCCTGGATGTTGACGTATGTCGAGCAGTCGCGGCTGCCGTTCTGGGTGATGCTGGAAAAGTTCAGTATAAGCCACTGACAGCCAAAGAGCGTTTCACTGCACTGCAATCGGGCGAGATTGATATCCTGTCACGTAATACAACATGGACTCACACAAGGGACACGTCTCTGGGTTTGAACTTTGCCGGAGTTAACTATTATGACGGTCAGGGTTTCATGGTTTCTAAAAATCTGGGTGTGAAAAGTGCACTCGAATTAGATGGTGCAGCTGTATGTATACAGGCAGGTACCACGACAGAATTGAACCTTGCCGATTATTTCCGTGCTAACGGCATTGGTTACACTGCGATCACTTTTGATACTTCAGACCAGACTCGTGCAGGCTTCGAAAGTGGCCGTTGTGATGTACTGACTTCTGACCAGTCTCAGCTTTACGCACTGCGTATCGGTCTGAAAGATCCTTCTTCTGCAATGGTTCTTCCTGAAGTAATTTCTAAAGAGCCTCTAGGCCCTGTAGTTCGTCAGGGTGATGATGCGTGGTTTAACATTGTTCGTTGGTCTTTGATGGCAATGGTTGAAGCTGAGTTCCTGGGCATTGACAGTGCTGGCGCAGACAAAGCGAAAATGGAAGGTAACCCGAACCAGAAACGTCTGATGGGTACTGAAGGCGATGCAGGTGAGAAACTGGGCATCTCTGCTGACTGGGGTTACAACATCGTTAAGCAAGTAGGTAACTATGCTGAAAGCTTTGAGCGTAATGTTGGCCAGGGTTCTCCGCTGAAAATCGCTCGCGGCCTGAACGCGCAGTGGAATAAAGGCGGTATCATGTACTCTTCTCCAGTACGCTAAAATCTAACACTGAGGGGCTTTATAGCCCCTCAGTTGTTTTTAACTTTAATTCACTGAAGAAAGAATTTATGTCTGTTAAACCTCAGGTTAAAAGTTCACCCTCTTTCTTTAATAATCCGAGAAACCGCTCGATCATATATCAGGTTTTGTTACTGATCGGTCTGGTTTATTTTTTCTATGGAATCGTGAGTAATACGCTTGCAAACATGGAAGCTCGCGGCATTAAAAGCGGTTACGATTTTTTATTTACTACCGCTGGCTTTGACATTTTAATGTCACTAATCCCTTATGACGCTACTCATACTTACGGCAGAACGTTTCTTGTCGGATTATTAAACACAATTCTCGTCGGTACTCTCGGTATCATTTTGTCCACAATCATCGGGTTTGTTATGGGTGTTGCGCACTTTTCCCATAACCTGCTGGTCCGAAAAATAGCAGTTATCTATATTGAGATCTTCCGTAATATTCCCCTGCTCCTGCAAGTCTTTTTCTGGTACTTCGCCGTGTTGGCTGCATTACCAAGCGCACGCCAGAGTTTAAGTCTCGGAGAAGCAATATTTCTGAATGTCCGTGGCTTATATCTACCGAGTCTAATTCCTGAATCCGGGGCAACGCTGGTTTACGCAGCAATTATTGCAGCGATTGCAGGGGTGTTTTACCTCAAAGGCTGGGCCAAAAAACGTCAGGAGCGAACAGGTCAACAATACCCGGTATTAAGTACAAGCCTTGCCATTCTCTTTGGATTACCTCTGATGGCTTTGATCGTCACTGGATTTCCATTTGCCTGGGACTATCCAGCTCTCAAAGGCTTTAACTTCCGCGGCGGGATCACAGTGATTCCAGAGTTAATGGCACTGACTGTAGCTCTATCAATCTATACGGGTGCCTTCATTGCTGAAGCCGTTCGCGCAGGTATTCAGGCTGTCCCTCATGGTCAAACTGAAGCCGCTCGAAGCCTTGGTTTGAAAGAAAGCCGGATCATGCAATTGATCATTGTGCCTCAGGCAATGCGTGTAATTGTTCCTCTTCTTAACAGTGAGTATCAAAGTCTGGTAAAGAACTCCACACTGGCAACCGCCATTGGTTACCCGGATCTGTTCACCGTCTTTGTGGGGACTACACTCAACCAGACAGGACAGGCGATTGAGATCGTGTTTATGACAATGGCCGTATACTTTGCAGTCAATATGACCATTTCGTTTGTTATGAATCGCTTTAATAAAAGCGTTGCATTGGTTGAAAGGTAAAGGAGATTATCAATGAGAGAATTTAAACCTTTACCATCACAGCCTGCTCCGAAAGACACAGTCGGACTAATCCCTTGGGTTAAAGACAACCTCTTTTCCTCCATAGGTAATTCATTAACCACCTTAATCATTATTGGGCTTCTGGCAAACCTGCTACCACCGCTGATCGATTGGTTGTTTCTGTCTGCTAATTGGAGCGGAACGACACAGGCTGACTGTACGAAAGAAGGAGCATGCTGGGTATTTGTCAGTGCCTGGTCGAAGCAGTTCTTCTTTGGCAGTTACCCTACAGAAGAGATTTGGCGTATTTTCATCTGTTTGATCTCTTTGATCGCGATCATAGCAGCGTCTTACCTTCTGCCTAAAGACTCCAGAAATAAACTCGGAATTCCGGCTTTTCTTATCCTGCCATTTATTTGGATCATCATTCTGGATGGCAGCCTGATTGGGCTGGAGTATGTTGCAACAGATTATTGGGGCGGTTTTGCACTCAACGTATTGATGGCGGCAGCGAGTATCATCATCGCCTTCCCTCTGAGTTTCTTGTGGGCTCTGGGACGCCGCTCAGACATGCCGTTTATGAAGAGTGTCTGTGTCATCCTAATTGAGTTTTTCCGTGGTGTACCTGTACTGGCCCTGTTCTTTATGGGTTCTGTAATGCTGCCACTGTTCTTCCCGGAAGGAACCAACGTAGACAAGTTATTACGTGTATGGATCGTGTTGACGCTGTTTATGGCCGGTTATATGGCCGAGGTATTCCGAGGAGGATTCCAGGCGGTGCCTAAAGGTCAGTATGAAGCGGCTGATTCACTGGGACTGGGTTACTGGCAGAAAACACTGCTGATTATCCTGCCTCAGGTAATCAAGGTTTCAATGCCAAACATTCTGGCAACCTTTGTCATGTTGTTTAAAAACACAACCTTCTTGTTGATCATCGGTATCTTCGAGATGCTGAGTACCACTCAAACCGCACTGACTAACTCCAACTGGTTAGGCGGTCACTCAACCGAAGGTTATCTGTTTGTAGCACTGGTGTTCTGGATCTGCTGTTTCAGCATGTCCATGATCAGTTCTTCCATCGAACGTAAATTAGACACCAGCCATAAGAATTAATAGGAGTTCCTTGTGAGTATTGAACACGAGAAATCAACTGCTGAGAGTCAGGACATTATTGCCATTAAGGATCTCAACAAATGGTATGGCGATTTTCATGTACTAAAAGATATTAACCTGCAGGTTAAAAAAGGCGAGAAGATCGTCATCTGCGGCCCTTCAGGATCCGGAAAATCAACCATGATCCGTTGCATCAACCGTCTTGAAGAGTTCCAGAGAGGCTCTCTGGTGGTGAATGACGTTGAGATGATCGAAGATGTAAAGAACATCGAAGCGATCCGTAAGGAAGTGGGTATGGTGTTCCAGCACTTCAACCTTTTCCCTCACCTGACGATTCTGGAAAACCTGACTCTGGGGCCTATCTGGGTTCAGAAAAAGCCGAAGAAGGAAGCGGAAGCCACAGCAATGAAATATCTGGAGCGCGTTAAGATTCCAGATCAGGCCTACAAGTTTCCAGGCCAGCTATCCGGTGGTCAGCAACAGCGTGTGGCGATCGCCCGCTCTCTGTGTATGAACCCTGAGATTATGCTGTTTGATGAGCCAACGTCAGCTCTCGACCCAGAGATGATCAAAGAAGTACTGGACGTAATGGTTGAACTTGCCGAGGAAGGCATGACCATGCTCTGTGTAACCCACGAGATGGGTTTTGCTAAGAAGGTAGCCGACCGGGTTATCTTTATGGATGCAGGTGAAATTGTTGAAGAGAACACGCCTGAAGAGATTTTCAACAACCCGCAAACAGATCGCTTGCAGTTGTTCTTAAGTCAGATTTTGGAACACTGATCAAACCAGCTCCATACCCAGCACTGCTCCAATCGGAGCAGTGCCCTATCCCTTAACATATGTAAATCTGGATTTTTAACAGATAGGAAATGCCCACTTTCGAGTGATTAATTTACCTCTTCTCCCGCTTCGTCTTCCTCCACAATTTCAGTTTCCAGCAAGGCACCTTTTACCCATAACTGTATAGCCGGGTGACTGTATACAGCATCACAATAGGCCTGGCTTTCTTCTGAAACTTTGATTCCGTAAGTTCTGAAACGCAGTGCCACAGGCGCGTACATTACATCCGCAATTGAGAACTCACCAAATAGCCATGGTCCTTTTTCTGCATGAGTTTTTCGTAAAGAGGACCATAGCTGATCAATGCGTGCGATATCTTTCTTAGCCTGTTCTGATAGCTCAACCCGGCGTTTAGCCCGGCAGTTCATTGGCATCTCATTTCTTACGCCAAAAAAGCCTGAGTGCATTTCATTACTGATTGAGCGGGCTATTGCGCGATCAGCATAATCTTCAGGCCAGCCTTTACCGTTTAAGTGACGCTCACTCACGTACTCACAGATAGCCAGTGAATCCCAAACGGTAACATCACCATCGATAAGTACAGGCACTTTGTCCGCCGCTTCATGGGCGCTTAAAGAGCTGTAAAAATCCTCTGTAAACAACTGAAGTTTTGTCTCCTTAAACTTTAAATTAAACGCCTCAAGCATCAACCAGCCACGCAGGGACCAGGAGGAATAATTTTTGTTACCGATGATCAGTTCCATTTCTGAATTCCTTTAAGATAAACAACTTATTCCATTTTCCATACTTGCTAATGGGAGGACTAACGATTAATTTTGATAGCACCTATTAGCAGCGCTGATCATTTGGAGAAACATATGGACCTGGACGCCTTAAGAAGCTTTGTAGCTTTTGTTGACACCGGAAGCTTTACCCGTGCGGCTAAGCAGATTCATCGTACTCAGGGCGCAATCAGCATGCAGATGAAGAAGCTGGAAGAGGATTTAGGCCATTCTCTGTTTATAAAAGAGGGCCGAAACCTTCTCTTAACTGAAAAGGGCAAAAAGCTCGTCAGTTATGCTCGCAAAATAGTCTCTTTACATGACGAAGCCGTAGGGGAATTTTCTACACTCCAAAATCACAGGCCTTTAACTATCGGCTGCCCGGATGACTATGTCGATTCGGTATTGGCTGACCTGCTGGAGATCATCCACGCTCAGTACCCTACTCTGCATTTAAAGGTGTTATGCGACAGCAGCACTAAACTACGTGAATATCTAGATAATGGTGATATAGACCTTGCCATACTTACCCGCGCTCCAGATAAGGAGGAAGGGTATATCTTACGTCACGACAAAGGCTTGTGGGTTCACGGAGGCTTTCCAGAGCTTGTAGAGAAAGAAACCATCCCTCTGGTGCTCTATGACGAAGATTGTAAGTTTCATACCGCTGCAATCGATGGTTTAGATAAGATGGGCAGGCTTCATGACCTAATCTGCACCAGCTCCAGTTCTGCAACCTTAAAAACACTGCTTAAGCGAGGTTTGGGACTGGGGACTCTGGCTTCATCAAGCCTGACTGAAGGGTTGTATCCGTTGGAAAAAGAGAACATGCCACCATTGCCTGCTGTAGATATTGTGCTGGCAGTATCCCCTATTCCACATCCACTGTTTGGGGTAACCCAGGCGGTAAGTCTGAGCTGCGAATATTATGCTCAGGATGCCAAAATTGCCTAAAGTTGATCTGCGTAGCGATTGCGCAATATTGCTACACGCTCAACATAGGCCTCAGTTTCCGCATAGGGTGGAACCCCTTTATAGCGGGTGACTGCCCCAGGTCCTGCATTGTAGGCAGCCGTAGCCAGACGTTCATCACCGGAAAAATGTTCCAGTAAAAAAGCCAGATATTTTGTCCCGCCTTCAATATTCTGAACAGCGCTAAAAGGCTTGGTGACACCTAACTCTTCTGCAGTTTCTGGCATCAATTGCATTAATCCCTGCGCACCGGCTTTTGACACTGCATCAACCTGATACGCAGACTCCGCGTGAATTACCGCTCTAACCAAAGCCGCAGGCACTTCATACTTCTCTGACATCAGTTGAACAGTCACCTTGTAATCTTTCATGTTGAGTGGCGTTGAGTGCCAGTCCACCGTTGAATCAACACCGCAGGCATAACAGTCAAATCTTAGAAGTTCAAAGGTAATATCCGGTGGGCGCTGATCTGAAAAGGCAATCACACCCTCTTGATTTCGATACTTATAGACGTTCTGGACGGAGCTTTTCTTCTGATTGGTGTAGTGTATTTTTCTCTGCTTATCCGAGAGGTTTGTGTATTCAACCCGGCCATCCGGATGCACTATTTTGCGGATTTCGGCATTTACCGGAGAAGAAAAGCCTGTACCCACCAGCACACCGGTAAGCAGCAAGATAAACAAAGATAATGGGAATTCAGTTATAACCATATCTGCAGTTTAGCAGCAGGCGGATAGAAGAATGAAGAGTTAAAGGCACAGAATCCACCCTCTGTGCCTTTAAGAATGATATTAGACGATTACTGGAACATCACACTCCACATCGGCATTCTGGCCTCTGTGACGCAGCAGGTGATCCATCAAGACAATCGCCATCATAGCTTCAGCAATGGGTGTTGCTCGAATACCTACACATGGATCATGGCGACCTTTGGTCACTACTTCGATCTCTTCACCGCGGCTATTGATGCTTCGGCCCGGCAAACGCAGGCTGGAAGTCGGTTTCAGCGCAATATGGGCTGAGATATCCTGACCTGTTGATATACCGCCCAAAATGCCACCAGCGTGGTTTGACAGGAAGCCCTCTGGTGTCATCTCATCGCGATGCTCTGTGCCCTTCTGTTCAACACACGCGAAACCATCACCGATCTCAACGCCCTTCACTGCATTAATGCTCATCAGTGCGTGCGCCAGTTCCGCATCCAGGCGATCAAAAATCGGTTCTCCCAGACCCACAGGAACACCAGAAGCCACGACACTAATTTTCGCACCGATGGAGTTACCCTCTTTGCGCAGGTCATCCATGTACTCTTCCATTTTTGGAACAGAAGCAGCATCCGGGCTAAAGAATGGATTCTCAGATACCTGAGACCAGTCAAAGTTAGCTTCATCAATTTTGATTGGGCCTAGCTGGGACAGGTAACCTCTCACCTCAACTCCTTTTGCAGCGAGGAATTTCTTGGCAATGGCACCTGCGGCAACACGCATTGCAGTTTCACGCGCGGATGAACGACCACCGCCCCGGTAATCACGGAAACCATATTTGTGTGTATACACATAATCAGCGTGTGCAGGACGGAATGTTTCTTCGATGTTGGAGTAATCTTTAGAGCGCTGATCGGTATTTTTGATTAACAGGCCGATTGGCGTACCGGTTGTTTTTCCTTCAAAGACACCGGACAAAATCTCTACTTGATCCGCTTCACGGCGCTGAGTTGTATGACGAGAAGTACCCGGCTTTCTGCGATCAAGATCTCGCTGTAGGTCTTCTTCAGAGAGTTCAATGCCTGGAGGGCAACCGTCCACTATGCAACCCAAAGCTTTACCGTGGCTTTCGCCAAAGGTAGTTACTGTGAAGAGCTTACCGTAACTATTTCCTGACATCGCAGTAATCCATCCAATCTCTAAAAATTAAGGGCGGGAATTATAACAAATTAAATCTGATCTCTGTATTGGCTAAGTTCTTGCGCTGTAATGGCAAAAACACCATTACCACCGCGCTCAAACTCTAACCAAACTACTGGCAGTTGTGGGTACTGCTGCATCATATGAACTTCACTGTTCCCCACTTCAACTATCAACAGGCCATCATCAGTAAGGAAATCATTCGCTTGCCGAAGAATCTGTCGGGTAATATCCAATCCATCCGGACCTGAACCCAGTGCCAGTGCAGGCTCATGCTCGTATTCTTTCGGCATTGAGTTGAGGTCATTTTCGTCTACATAGGGCGGATTGCTTACAATCAGATCATACCTTCTACCCTTAAGGTTGCTAAACAGATCACTTTCTATTGCTTGTATTCGCTCTGTCATCTCATGCTTAGAAATGTTTTTACGCGCAACCTCAATTGCATCGGATGATATATCAGCCAGATCCACTTCAGCTTCAGGGAATGCATAAGCGCAGGCAATGCCTATACACCCACTCCCGGTGCAAAGATCCAGTACTCGATCTACAGGCCCCTCACGCAACCAGGGGGAAAACTGATTTTCTATTAGTTCTGCTATCGGGGAGCGAGGAATCAACACTCGCTCATCCACGTAAAACGGTAACTGACAAAACCAGGATTCACCTGTGATATAAGGCAGAGGTTTACGATCCTCTACTCTGAGTTTGATAAATTCAAGAACACGATATTTTTCAGCATCCGTCAATCTGCCATCTAAGACTGCAGGATTTACATCCCAGGGTAAATACACCGCAGCCAGCACCAATTGGGTCGCTTCATCCCAAGCGTTGTCGGTACCATGACCAAAATAGATACTATTCTCACCAAATTGACTCATGGCAAAACGGATATAATCTCGGAGAGTATCAAGTTGAGTGGCAACAGAACTCGGTGTAGATACTGTTTTTTTCATTCAGTCAGGACCGATAATTTGATAAATTTAAAGGCGCAATGTTAATTGATATCATCCGGGAACTCCATGAAAGACCAGAAAGACTCAGCAGAAGACATATCCTTTACCGAGGCTATGCAAGGTGTTACCCGGCATGAACACGATAAAGCGGACCTGCAAAGAAATCATATTAAGAAAAACAAAGACAACGCCCTATACAGGCGCCAGGCTGCAACAGAAGTTGAAGAAAAAGTTGTGGATGGTTTATCCGATGAAGCCGTATCTTTGGTGGAATCCAATGAAGAACTGGTATTTGCCAACCCGGGGATACAATTCAGTCTTTTAAAACGCCTGAAACAGGGCCACATCCCCTGGGAACAAGGTCTCGATCTGCACGGATACACCGTTGATCAGGCTCGGGACATGCTCAGTAAGTTCATTTATGAAGCGCGCCGTGATCAAAACCGCTGTGTTCTGGTAGTTCACGGCAAAGCGCATACATCAGAAAGTCAGCAAGCTTTGATTAAATCCTATGTTAATGAATGGCTGCAAAGACTCAACGGTGTTTTAGCATTCTGTTCCGCTCAACCTAAAGACGGTGGCACAGGTGCATTGTATGTTTTACTGCAGAAAATAAAGTAGATCAGTTGATTGTGTCGCCCTGTTCTAAAGCCTCAAGCTTTTCCCGGGTAGCCAATCTGCCATATTCAATTGTTTCTGCAGCACGGTGAAAATCATAAAAACTGCATAAATCTTTAGGTATTCTGACGACCAGATCGGGGGGATAACCCGCAATTTTATATTCGGTCAAACTTGCCTGCATAGCCTCAACAGAATTAAGAAGAATATCCATTCTGCCGCCGATCTCATTCTGCTCTTTAGAATCATTTTCAGCACTACTCGTGTCAACATCAGGCATATTCCACTCATCGCTCATGCCGCTGCGACGCAGATATTTATTACTGGGTAGTTTAAGGTGGCTGTGATTGACATCTCCTGTGTTCAGATCCACAGCAATAATCAGATCTGCCTGTGAGGAGACGACGGGGATAATGGGTAAAGGGTTCAGTACACCGCCATCCACCAGCACACTCGCCCCTTTTATAACCGGGGTAAACAAACCGGGAACAGCAACAGATGCACGAATGGCATCTAAAAGCGGACCTTTCTGGTACCAGACCTCTTTTTGTCTCGCAAGGTCCGCCACGACAGCAGTGTAATCAATCGGTAAATCCTGAATCTGCGGGTTCCCAAGAATCTCTGCCAATTGCACAAAGATCTTATCTCCACGGATAGCACCTTTGGAAAGAGTAAAATCCAACAGACGAACCACTTTGATCCAGCTTAAACTTTTAACCCAGTCACGGTACTCAGCCAAACGTCCAGCAGCATACATACCGCCTATTAGCGCACCTATGGAACTTCCTGAAATAGCGACTATTTCATAGCCTCTTCTTTCGATCTCTTCAATGGCTCCTATGTGAGCATAACCACGTGCACCACCACTACCCAGTACCAGAGAAACTGTCGTCATAGTAAAACTCCATGAGTTTACTCCACTCTGTTCTCACTATAGACCATCAGCTTGGTACCCCGTTCAGTTTGCTTCCCAAGTATGAACGAACCTGCGGCATGCAAGTAAACTTTTGAGCCATCCACTCCAGCAGCTATAAGCTTATCTTTAAATTGATTTGCACGTTCTTCTGAACGATTAATTTGTTGCTGCTTTGTACCTGAATTAAAGTCATAAGCAACGATCCATAGAATACTTTCCGGTTTCTGTTTTAAGAATTTAACCAGTGCACCAAAATCATTGTCGGATGTTATTTCTCTGTTGATCTGTCCAGTCTCTGTCAGCTGAGACTCAGCTTTTAATGCTGCGCTTTCAATTATATCCAGCCGCAGATATACACGCTTATTTCCCCGTTTCACCGAATATAGCGATATATAGCTATCCGCCAATTGCAGGCTGGAGAAGCTCTGGGTGTTGTCGACTCCATATAATCTGAAGTAACGGAATATATTATTTGCCCATTGATTACTGCTACCACAATCCCGTCCAGTGCATTTGAACAGTTTCTCACCCCCCTGATCGATGATCTGAGCATAGAAGTATTCAAATGCCTCTTTTGCAGAATGGTTCTCAGGAATACGATAGGTAATCTGTGTCAGTTGCCCCGCTATTCGCTGCTCTTTTTCAGCCCTTAGTGCTCCGTCAATCTTTTCGAGACCGCCAAGAATGAGACGGTAATCTCGGGTCTCAGATTGTTTGTACTGGACAATACTGGAAGAAGGAAAGCGCTGAAATTTTTTATAATCACGCGAGTTACTAATATCATCGGCAGCAAACACAGATATGGGAACACAAAGAGCTAACAACATACTGAAACGCTTAAACATATAAATTCCTTCTACCGCATTACTGAGCCCAAGTGTTTATAATAGTAGCAATTTCCTTGGCCGCATGTGGCTCCATATGTAAATGGTGTCCACCTTCCATCTCCAAAAAATCAACTGTGTTTAGTTCTTCAACCCAGCCATCCATTAATTGGGAAGCACCGTTTGTCCCCTTAACAACTGTAGTATTCGCTGTAACAGATCGAATGAATGAACGAATCTGAGTAGGACAAAAACGTACAAGTGAAGGCATTAACAGAGCAGGATCATGACTCCAGCAATAACCTTCATTTTTTTTGACCAACCCCCTCTCAAGTAGTTTTTTTGCCGCCCTTTCAGAAACCGGCCATCGGCCATTCATTCTAGCGAGCATTGCTTCTTTTCGACTTGTATAAGATCGGTATGCTTTACCTGCCATTTTTTTGCGTTTGGTTATCGCCGCAGATAAATCATTTGGTAACTGCTCGGCATCGTAATGTAACGGAACCAGCCCTTCGATACACATCAAGTTATTTACCATGTTTGGAAAAGCACCAGCAAACAACATCGCAATACTGGCTCCCATCGAATGTCCTAGCAGGTTGAGTTGTTGAAGATTTAGCTCAGAAACAACCGCCTCAAGGTCTGTAACATTATCCCAGATATGATAAGGCATCCCTTTTGGCCTGAAAGATGATTTTCCATGACCCACTAAATCCAGCGAGATAAGCTTAATTCCAGCTAAATGTTCTCCAATTGCATAAAAACTTTCAGAGTTATCCAGCCAGCCATGCAGCGCTATAACAGGGGTCCCTTCCGGATCACCAAATTCTTGAATCGCTATAGTATATCCAGGTATGGATACCAGATATGCGGTGATGAATGACATCCTCTATCCTAATTCGCTGAAATTTCAGAATATTTATTAGGTACTATAGTGTTTTGATACGCTATTATTCCAGCTAAATATCCTTAATTAAGGCCCTGTAATGAGTAATATCGAGAGCCCCACTCAAAACTCAAAGTTTACATCGCAAAATTTGTTTTTTTTATTACTCGTTTTACAGTTTGTTATCGCACCTTTTTACTACCAACCAAATTTTGGCGGCGAAGGCCTCTATCTACCCTATAACAGCTCTGTATGGGTTGTTGCTGTCTGGATAATTGCAGCAGCGTCCCTCCTGATCTATCGAACGCGCTCGATTACCTTGCCTAAATATTGGTTTGGGCTAGCTATGCTGCCTATAGGGGCAATCACCACCGGCTTTCTAGTTGATACAACCAATTCTACAGAATGGCTGACAAGACTATGTGTAATTACCGGGGGCTATCTGTTCTTTTTAGCCCTTTTTCAGTTTAAAGCGACACCTAAGCAGATTGACCAGAGTCTTTATGTCTTGTTAGCAATGGGAATGATCGCGGCAACCTATGGAATTTTCCAGGTACACGGTATTGGTGAAATATACTCATTTATACCCAGAGGTGGTGACGGAACACCTATAGGCATATTCCAGCAGGTCAATATTCAGGCATCTCTGATGGCCACTTTATTGGTACTCGTCTATTACCTCATCAGCCGGCCAACTATAAAGTCGACAGGATTTGTAGTAAAAGTTGCCCTGTGTTTTAGCGCTTTTTCAGCCAGTTATCTAATAGCAGCGTCAGGTTCCAGAGTAGGTTTATTAGGTGCTTTTATCGCTTTATCTATCCTAATAATGGGAAGATGGAGGTTATTGCAGTTACACAAAGGCATCTTTTTTATCATCATCCTTTTCACAGCCGTAGGAGCAGCTTCACAATCCAGTGGGTTGCTAAAATCATCAGCTAAGTTTGACCGCGCACTCGGAGGCATGGAAGCAGATGTACGTTGGAAAGTTTATAAAATTTCCTGGGATCTGTTTCTTGAGTCCCCAATTACAGGACATGGTTTGGGTAGCTTCCAGAAAGTATTTCAGGATAAACGCAGAACCTATCAGCAAGAGAATATTCTACACTTAGGAAAAGCACCAAGGTTTAGTCATCCTCACAATGAGCTTTTTTTGTGGCTTGTTGAAGGGGGGCTCATATCTCTAACAGGTATTCTTGTTGCTGCTATTGTAACTTTTCTACAATTGATACGAGTAGGATGGCAAAGAGGTTCGGGTTACGCAGCCCTCTTGATTCCAATAGCATTACACAGCCAGGTCGAATTACCCTTTTACACCTCAAATACACACTGGTTGTTATTACTTTTTTTACTATTTATTACACACTTACACTGCAAGAAAAAAACGCCAACCACTGGCTTATCTTTAGCCGCAAACCGCTTAATTCCAATAACATTTATGTCTGTAGCCATCATAGGAAGTTGGTTTTTAATTCAAGCCCAAATCGCTAACGCACATTTAGTCAAATATGCCGCAAGTCGTAATACTCAACAGCAATATTTAAACGCACCGGTAAGCTCCTATTATTTTAGGCAGCACGCACTGTATCTCTTATACCGCCATCAAATGCTTGAAGGCCTTAAAAACAAGGAAGCGTTACCAGTACTGGAGCTTATTAATTATACGGAGTTGTTGTTAGAGACAAACCCAGCTCTAATGTATTACATTGAGCTAATTAATGCATATAACATACTGGGTGAAACAGAAAAACGAGACCAGAAACTTCAAGAGGCTCTGAACACTTATGAGTCCAATCAAAAACTGCTATATATCAAACAGCAAATTGATTTGAAAGAAACGACACAAAAATAGAGCAGATAATGTAAATAATCACAGACGCTTGGAATAACCCAAACCAACCGCTGGCCAATCTGCGCTTATTTGTGATATTTCTCCGCAACCAAAGGGAGATGGGTATCTAGGTTCTCCAACGCAAAGCGCTTCAACCTGAGAAATTAACGGCATGTGAGTTACAAACAAGGGAGTTGAATTAATGAAGCTTTCAACTGAGCTCAATGCCTCATCAGCTCCGCCTTCAGGAATCCAAAGCTCAGAGCATTTTATTCTATCAATTCCTATTAGCTGAGCAACAATATACGCAGTCTGGTGCGCTCTGATATAAGGGCTATGGACAATACAATCAATATCACAGAGGGATGCCCTTAGAGCTGTTATTCTCTCTCTGATCAAAGATTCACCCTGATCAGTAAGTTTTCGATCCCGATCCGTTTTAGCAAAAGCCTCTGCTTCACCATGACGCATCAGGAAAAACTTCATAGATCGCCTCGGGGAAGTACAAACTCAACGTCAGTACTTTGCTCATTCATCATCAGCATTTTCACCACGTCAGCTACAGGCGCTTGGTTAAACACAACTTCATACAGGCCAGCAACGAGCGGCATATACACTTGCATTTCCGCGGCTTTTTCACGTACATGTTTAATTGTGTTTACCCCTTCAGCCACTTGACCAAGGGATTCAACAGCTTGCTCAAGAGTTTTTCCTTCGCCAAGAGCATAACCAACCCGGTAGTTACGACTCAAAGGGGACATGCAGGTCACGATGAGATCACCTACACCAGCAAGACCAATAAAAGTCATTGGATTAGCTCCCATACACACCGCGAAACGACTCATCTCGGCCAAACTTCGGGTCATGAGCATACTTTTGGTATTTTCACCCATACCTAATGCCGAACTGAGACCGGCAGCGATTGCATAGATATTTTTTAAGGTTCCTCCCAGTTCAACACCGTAAGTATCAGAACTGGCGTAAACACGGAAGTAACTGGAATGGAGAATGGACTGAACAGAGCTTCTTAACTCTGCATCGTCACTTGCGATGACGGTCGCCGTCAGGTGGTGATTGGCAACTTCTTTTGCCAGATTAGGGCCGCTTAAAACACCAATGCGAGATTCTGGCAATTCCTCTCTGATGATTTCACTCATCAAACTGAATGTTTGTGCTTCAATGCCCTTAGTCGTACTGACCAGCATCTGATCGGCTTTCAAATAGGGTTTAGCCTGCTGAACCACCTGCCGGAATGACTGGCTTGGGATAGAAACAAATACGATATCTGCATCAGTCAACACATCTTCCAAACAGCTGGAAGCAAATAGGTTCTCAGACAGCTTATATCCTGGAAGATATCGGCTGTTTTCATGCTTTGTATTTAGCTGATCAGCCCTTTCCGCATCCCTTAACCAGAGAGAAACCGGATGGCCATTCTCTGCAACCATGTTAGCGATAACTGTACCAAAACTACCGCCCCCCAAGACGGCCACTTTGCCTACAACAGACATAAGATCCCCGAAATACCAACTAAATTATTTTGCAGAGTCATCCAGGCTGTCTAAAACCTTATTGATGCCTTTAAAAAGTACGATAACGATCAGATAACCCAATACTGCCAGAAATAGAAACAGCACTAATTGCAACGGGTCCTGAGTGCGCTGAAAACCGGCAACACCCAGAGCCGCAATGACAGCACTAAAAACAATACCTACAATATTAGCGAGCCGTTTAGTTTTGTGTCGATCCTGATTGCTCATCCGCTTCTACTTCCTTCTCTTTAACATCAGAAACTTCTTCAGTTGCTTCAGTGGAGACAGCTTCCTCTTTTTCTATTAAAGGCTGATGCAATTCAGGTTCTTTGAGCAATTCAGCATCAGGGTGTACACATTCCAGTTTTACGCCGGTTTCAGCTTCGATCTCTGGAATAAGGAATGAATCATCTTCACAGGCAAAGCAAATAGAAGTACCCGTAGCCCCAGCACGTCCAGTACGTCCTATGCGATGAACATAATCATCTGGATCTTCTGGCAATTGATAGTTAAAGACGTGAGTTACGCCATCAATGTGAATCCCTCGACCCGCCACATCCGTCGCTACCAGAACCTGGATTTTTCCGCTGCGGAAATCTTCCAGTGTTTTTACTCGTTTCTGTTGAGCTATCTCACCAGACATAAGCGCAGCTTTAATACCATCTTTACTCAAACGCTCGGCAAGCTTACGCGTCTCATCACGACGATTTCCGAAGACAATGACCTTTTCAGCATGATCCTTGTCCATATAGTTTCGTAACAGGCGATATTTTTCCTCTCCTGAAACCAGGTAAACCTGCTGAGTAACATTGTCCGTGGTTTTAATCTCAGGAGCGATCTCAATCTGAACCGCATTCAATGTCCACTGTTCAGCCAGATTCAAAATATCATCCGTAAAGGTGGCGCTGTATAACAGTGTTTGACGGTCAGTTCCTTTACGCGGAGTATTGCGAACGATGGTTCTGACATCAGGAATGAAACCCATGCTGAGCATGCGATCGGCCTCATCCAGAACAAGTACTTCTACGTTCCACAAATCAACATCTTTGCGGTTGATAAAGTCGATTAAACGCCCTGGAGTTGCGACCAGAATATCTACTGGTTTCTTTTTCAGTTGCTGACGCTGTTTTTCATAATCCATGCCACCCACAAGACTGACAATATGAAGGTTTGTGTACTTTGCGAGACCTTTTGCATCTTCAGCAATCTGTAACGCAAGTTCTCGGGTCGGCGCTACAATTAATGCTCTTGGCTCGCCAAGGTTCAACTTTTCATCAAGAGGATAATCAATAAGGTCAGTCACTATACCCATTAGAAAGGCAGCAGTTTTACCTGTACCGGTTTGTGCTTTACCAATGATATCTTTGCCGTCTAAAGCAGCCGGTATTGTTTCCGCCTGAATCTCAGTGCAATACTGAAACTTCAGATCGGCTACTGCTCTCATAACATTGTCAGGCAGATTAAA
The DNA here is from genome assembly GCA_050633685.1 of Neptuniibacter sp. Classification (GTDB taxonomy): domain Bacteria; phylum Pseudomonadota; class Gammaproteobacteria; order Pseudomonadales; family Balneatricaceae; genus Neptuniibacter. The sequence goes on from JBOEHA010000025.1 coordinate 284,793, forward strand.
ATCGTGAAAGCGAGCTTTCCCTTCTACCACAGGAACGACAAAATCTTCTGGATTCCAAGATGTGTTCTTACGACTACTAGAGTAACGACGACGTCGTTGAGGTTTACGCGAAGAACTCGATTTATTGTTATTTACTTCTGACGTTTCCACGTTGTTTTCAGTACTCAAAGCAATACTTCCTAAGAAAATTTACGTCTGTATGGGGGTAGCGCTGCCAACAGCTGCTTGCCATAACGACGAGTTATACAGCGTCGATCCAACAAAGTTATCTTGCCGCGATCACTCTCAGTTCTCAGCAACCTTCCTGTCGCCTGGGTTAAACGCATAGATGCCATTGGAATGACCCATTCCTCAAATGCATTCCTCCCCTGCGTTTCGATCCACTCGGTATAGGTTGCATCCACTGGATCATCAGGCACGCTGAATGGTAACTTCGTGATCACCACATGGGTTAAATAATCACCCGGTAGATCAACACCTTCAGCAAACGACGCTAAGCCAAAAATTACACTTGGCTGCTTATTATCAATACGTTCACGGTGCCGCCGCAAAATTTCATGCTTGGCTAAATCACCCTGAACCAGAATTTCGGCGACCATCTTATCAGGCATCTGCTCAAGAACATACCTCATCTGCTTCCAGGAACTGAATAACACCAGACAGGATTGTTCTTGCGGTATCGTTTGCAATAAATACTCAGATAATTCCTGATTATGCAGAGCCTGATTACCCGGGTCAGATCGCATCGCAGGCACAATGAGTTCGGCATTATTGCTGTAATCAAACGGGCTCATGTGAATAGAGCAAGGGCTGTCCCCTGGTAGACCTAAATCGGAATAAAGACGATCAAATCGACCAACGGCAGTTAAAGTAGCAGAAGTAATAACAGCACCATAACAATGGTCCCAAAGATGCTCTTGAAGAGTCTCTGCAGCAGAAACAGGGCTACTTTGACACTCAAGATCTATTCCTTCACTACTGTCGATACGCTTTATCCAACGAGCCGTTGGAAGTTTTCCGTCAGCATCTGATATGGAATATGAACGCGCAAGCCAGTACATACCTTGTATTCTGGAAAGTAAAATACCAATCTGAGGATACCAGAGTTCGCCCGTTTCTTTTGGCAGGTCTGCTATTTCACCGTCCATAGCCTCTTTAAGCAGATCAACTATCTGCTCAATTTTGAGTACCACCCGCTCTGACGTAGTAGCAAGATCATGCATCAGTAATTGTATAGATTCCGGAACAACCCCTTGAGCAAACCGATAGCGGTCGGTTTTATCAAGCCGATCCTGCAAAAGCTGCTGTAGTAACTGATTAAATTCAGTAAGCGTATCCTCCATTTCAGAGAAGGGGGTCGCCAGCTTTTCTATAAAAGAACGTAAAACGACATGTTCAGAAGCATCATTTAGAAGCTTGTTCAGAGTACGTGAAGCTTTAGCTAACCATCTTTGACTGGACTTTACTCTCATACTGTAGGAGAAATGGCCAGTCGTTTTTGTACCCAGGTGATGGCCTTCATCGAAAATATAAATAGTGTCTTCAGGGGCGGGGAGAATAGCGCCGCCTCCTAAGGACAGGTCGGCGAGAACCAGGTCGTGATTGGCTACAACCAGATCCCACTTTTCCAGCTCCTGACGTGCTTTAAAGAAAGGACAAATTGAAAAATTACTGCAACGCCTGTTCGTACATTGTAAATGGTCACTGGTACTCAAACGCCATATAGAGTCAGAAACAGTATTAGGCAATGCATCTCGATCACCATCCCATTGTCCGGATGCGTATTCACTGAGGAGGGACTTTATCTCCTCGACCTGCACGTGACCCAACTTCTGAGACGCTTCATCTTCATAAAGAGCAATCTGACCAAGCTCATCTTGTTGCTGCAGGACTTTTTCAGCATTAGAGATGCAGAAATATCGCCCCCTACCCTTAGCTAAACCATAAGTCAGATTAATTCCTGCATCACTGATCAGTTGAGGGAGGTCTTTGAGAATAAGTTGTTCCTGCAAGGCAACAGTCGCAGTGGATACAACAATTTTCTTATTACGTTGTTGCGCAATGGGGACAGAAGCTAAAAGATAAGCGATCGTTTTGCCTGTACCAGTACCGGCTTCTGTAACACAGATATGGCTGGTACCTTCACGATAACCGTCAGAATTAAAAGGAATCGATGCCAAAGAGCGTGCTATCTCAGCAACCATCATCTTCTGGCCATAACGAGCTTTTAGACCACGCTTATCCAGGAAAGTGGAATAAGCGCCCTGAATAGTCTGCTTTAGTTCTTTATCAAGCAAAATAAAAATCCCAAATATTTATACCAACAATTCTAACAGGCCTAATCAAGCAACTACACAAAACACTGTATAAAAAAACATATTTTTCTTTACAAACTCAAAATACTGTATAAAAATACACATACTGTATAAACAAACAGACATGATCATGAAGCTGACTAAACGACAAACAGAAGTTCTTGACTGCATTAAGCGTCATATTGGAGACACTGGCTACCCACCGACTCGTGCGGATATAGCCAGAGACCTTGGATTTCGATCTGCTAATGCAGCTGAAGAGCACCTAAAGGCACTGGCCAGAAAAGGCGCTATAGAAATTATCCCAGGCACCTCGAGAGGCATTCGAGTACCTGAACTGGAAGAGGATCTTGGCCTACCCGTTGTTGGGCAGGTTGCTGCAGGTGAACCGATACTTGCTCAAGAGCATGTAGAGGACCACTGCACCATATCTTCTGATTTCTTTTACCCAAAAGCAGATTATCTGCTGCGAGTAAAAGGCACCAGTATGAAAAACGTAGGCATCATGGATGGTGACCTTTTGGCAGTACACCAATGCCAAACAGCTAAGGACGGAGAAATTATTGTTGCTCGCCTTGAAGATGAGGTGACAGTTAAACGCTTTAAAAAAGAAGGAAACCTTGTCTACCTGATAGCTGAAAATGAGGAGTTTGAACCTATAGTGGTTGACCTCCGCGAAGAACAGCTGGCAATTGAAGGTTTAGGCGTCGGGGTTATCCGCAGAGGTAACTAATCATGTTGGCACTTCAGGCAAACCGTCACACAACATTCGGGCAGATTCATACTTCATCCGACCCGTTTCTTACTGTTGATACCAGCACTAATAAACTTGCTGGCACAGTAACTGAAATTATCGTTCAAAATGATGATTTCAACAGCATTCCCATGCTGATGCCATTACTGGCCCAACTAAGTAATGACAATCGCTGGTTTGTCTGGATCGCGCCACCTGTTCTGCTCCCGAAGCAGCTCTTACTTGAGTCAGGTATTGATCTACAAAAAGTCATCCTCTTAAACCCGAACAGTAAGCACAGTACTTTTGAGTTAGCGAAACAAGCGCTGAGTACCGGTACAAGCCACGCTGTAATTTCCTGGCCTGGCTATCTCAGCGATGAGCAACTTAATGATCTTGAGGGCGCTGCAACTAAAGGACAAAGCCACGGCATTGTGATCCGCAGACGTCAACACAGTTAACCTCTATTTCATAAAAAAAGGCCGATAGATTCGGCCTTTTTTATGGAATGAGTAACAATAATGTCACTTAGTGAATTATCGGTTCTTCCTCAACAGTTTCAATTTGATCAGAAAGATCCAGGCCTGTATCTGCCATCATTTGAATACCGGCTGTGAGCATTACTCTTGCTACATCCAGATACTGATCATTTAATTTTTCTTTAATCTCTTCAGAAAAATTAACTTTAATCATAGGTTCTGTAGCCTGGCTATCAGGGTTACGTATGGCCAGTTCACCCTCTTCCAGCTCAACAATCTCCAGTACCATTTCTGATCTCAAATCTGACACTTAATTTACCACTCCTGCATACCTTCACGAAGGCGATTGATCAGCTCTGACAACGAGACAAACCAAGTTTCGTATTCAACAATAATTTCAGCATCTTCCGCATGATCAGGATTGACCTGAAGTACATGAATTTCCGAAAGGCTGCTGGTCTCTGTTACTGCACTTTTTTTATCTGACCCATGCCAACAAGCTTCATATGCAGCCACTAGCTTATGTAACCAGCTACAATCATCATTTTCCAGAATACTCAATTCATTGAGTTCAGGGCTTTCAACGCCCGTGGTTTCCAACTCAGCAGCCAACGATCTATAGCCATCAAGCTTCTCAGTATCAACACTGTACCTTTCAGCTATTTCACGTAAAAAAGCATCATAAGCGGATGCCATATGAAACAGAACTGACTCATTAAATGACTCAATTAGCGCATGTTTATTCCAGCTCGTATCGTCTTGAGCAAGTTTTAATTGATCAAGATGGATACGACTAAAATTCAGTTTCTGGTTTGTACGTGCCAGATAGACGGAACTCATAGTTTCTCCAACTATTTTTTTGATTTCTTCCGGGTATTTTCTTCCACCCAGGATCCATCTTTATAGAATGCCCGCCATCCGCTTGCTTTACCATTGGCCTCGGTCATAACGTATTGCTCCTTGGTTTTTCGACTGTAACGAACAATACTTGGATTACCTTCTGAATCCTCTCTTGGAGCACTGAAAAGGAACTCATATTTTGGATCAATCTCCTTCTGATGTGGCAGTAATTCCACAATCTTAGGAGCACGAGTTTCTCGATTACGCGGGAACTGACTTGCCGCAAGGAACAGTCCTGAAGCACCATCTCGCAGTATGTAAGTATCCTCAACCTTCTCACACTGCAATTCAGGCATTGGAACAGGGTCCATTTTTGGTGGCGCTGGCTCACCGTTTTTCAAGAGTTTGCGAGTATTACTGCACTCTGTGCAACCGAAGTATTTTCCAAAGCGGCCGGTCTTCAACTGCATTTCAGCTGAGCACTTATCACATTCCAGAACCGGGCCATCATACCCTTTGATCCGGTATTCACCTTTTTCTACTTCAAAACCTGAACAATCCGGATTGTTACCGCATACATGCAACTTGCGTTTTTCATCAATCAGATACGAATCCATCGCAGAGCTACAAATTGAACAGCGGTGCTTATTACGCAGGATACGTGACTCTTCTTCATCATCACCATCTACGCTCACCACCTCATCACCGGACACTAGGTTAATTGTGCACTTACAGCGCTCTTTAGGCGGCAGACTGTAGCCAGAACATCCTAAGAATACACCTGTACTTGCGGTACGAATCATCATAGGTCTACTGCAATCCGGACATGCTATGTCAGTTTCAGTAGGAGAATTAGGGCGCATACCATTTTCATCGCCCTGAGCCTCTTCAAGTTTCCCTGAAAAATCCGCATAAAACTGATCCAGAAGAGCTTTCCAATCGGCAGAACCTTCCGCCACATCATCCAGACTTTCTTCCATTCTGGCAGTAAAACTGTAATCCATTAGGTCTGCAAAATTCTCACCCAATCGCTCAGTTACTATGTCGCCCATTTTCTGAGCGTAGAAACGGCGATTCTGAACTTGCACATAACCACGATCCTGGATCGTTGAAATGATCGCAGCATAGGTGGATGGACGACCGATACCTTTCTTCTCAAGCTCTTTTACCAGACTTGCTTCCGTGTACCTTGGAGCAGGCTTGGTAAAGTGTTGTTTTGGCTTGAACTCTACCAATTCGAGTGTATCTCCGGCTTTAACATCCGGCAGAATAATATCTTCTTCGCCTTTACCTTTGGCCGGCATTACCCGGGTATAACCATCAAATTTAAGTATCCGGCCTTTAGTCACCAGTTCGTAGTTACCAGCAGAAACAGTAACTCGTGTACTCAGGAATTGAGCGGGTGTCATCTGGCAGGCAAGGAATTGGCGTCTGATCAGTTCATACAGACGTTCGCCATCACGATCCATCCCTTTAAGTGATGTAGCTTCCACCGTCACTTCAGAAGGCCTTATTGCCTCGTGCGCCTCCTGAGCCCCCTCTTTACTGCTATATGAGTTCGCAGTTTCAGGAAGGTATTTATTACCGAAATTATCAGAAATATAGGATCTGCAATTTTCTACCGCTTCCGCACTCAGATTGGTCGAATCGGTACGCATATATGTGATGTAACCCGCTTCGTACAAACGCTGGGCAAGCATCATGGTCTTTTTCACCCCGAAGCCGAGACGGGTACTTGCGGCTTGCTGAAGAGTCGATGTGATAAACGGTGCCGACGGTTTACTCGTAGTCGGACGATCTTTTCTGCTGATCACTTCCAATGAAGTAGATCGAAGCTGCTCAAGGTGCGCCTTTGTCTCTGCTTCAGAACCTGGGCGGAAAGATTCGCCATCAACACGATGGACCTGAAGATTCAGCGCATCTTTAGCTTTAGTCAGTGTCTCTGCTTGTACTTCCCAGAACTCCTCTGGAACAAAAGCCCGAATCTCTTTTTCACGTTCAACAATCAACTTTACTGCAACTGATTGAACTCGACCTGCAGACAATCCCCTTGCTACTTTTTCCCAAAGTAGAGGTGAGACCATATAACCTACAACACGGTCAAGAAACCGTCTTGCCTGCTGGGCATTAACCCTATCCATATCCAGAGCGGATGGATGATCAAACGCTTCTGTGATCGCTTTTTTAGTGATCTCATTAAAAACAACTCGGCAGTAGCGCTCATCATCGCCACCAATCGCTTCTCGTAAATGCCACGCAATTGCTTCCCCTTCGCGGTCCAAATCGGTTGCGAGATATATGGCATCAGCGTCTTTGGCCAGTCGCTTTAATTCATCTACGACTTTTTCTTTACCAGGCAAAACTTCGTAATGTGGTTCCCAACCCTTATCAGGGTCAATACCCATACGCCCAATAAGTTGTGTTCTGGCTTTCTTCTTTTTATGAGCCGCCTTTTCATCTGGCGACATTTTTCGAGTAATCGCTGCCTGGCGAGCCCTTTCCTTTGGATCAGACTTTTTTGTACTTCCACTGGTAGGCAAATCACGAATATGGCCAACACTTGACTTAACCACAAACTGGTTACCCAAATATTTGTTGATCGTTTTTGCTTTAGCAGGTGACTCAACGATAACAAGAGACTTTCCCATAGAGTCCTTCTTTTCCGTGGTGGCTATAATAGAGGCAGACTGAACATTTACGCTGTTTCTTAATACGGGTTCAGTACAAAAACTGTCTTAATTCTCTATATGGCTATGATTAAGAGATTGAATTGGGAGCATATATATAGTGTTGATACTACCGGGGTCAAGCAACAATTTAGTACGCCCCCCCATTCATGTACAACATTTTCTTTACGATTCGTTCTATTAAGGTCAAAATAATCGTTAAATTTAACAAAGGTTTAACTGACATAAATGCGGGCTAGAAGTTGAGCGATAATATTTTATATGTAGTGCTAATTGCTGTAGTCGGTCTGATTGCCCTCACAGTCAATTTTATCATTACGACCCGTGAGCATCAGGAAGACGCCAAAGAAAAGCGTCTAATCTGGTTGAAGGGCCAAGCAGAGCACATACTACAGGCGATCTCAGTTCTGCGGGAAGCCAACTGCAAGCCGGAAATCATAAACAAAATTAATGAGCACGCGACCTCACTTCTTGAAGAAGTTGCGATGCTTGCACCTGATTCAGAACTTTTCCACTCTTTATCAAAACAGAAAGATACTGCTGACCAGGCCCAGCCCTCTGCCAACGTATTTGATAGCGACAAATCACTCAAAAGAGCGCAGATTTATATTAACTTCTCGGAAAAACTGGTTTTACAACTGGCTAAAGGCGGAAAAATCACCTTAACTCTGGCCAGAAGTTACCAACAAGAACTTTACTGGCTACGTATTACCGTAGTTGCAGATGCCCATATTGCTCAGGGTGAAAAGTTTCTGGCTTCGGAAGATCTCATGACAGCCGTTTCACATTTCCGTCATGCAAAAGCTTTGCTGGTTCGGGCCAACATTCCCCAGCACAACAAAAAGTCTCGTCTTGATATTGTTAACAGCCAAATTGAAGCGATTCAGCCTAAAAGAGCAAATCGCAGGGAACCCTTGCAGATTCGTTGGATCGATTCCTTTAATTTCAGCCTATATATTGAAAGCGATTAACGGGTTGACCATCGACTAAGACTGTTTCCGTAAACATGGATAAAGGTCGAATCCAGACACTTTCATCGCCATAACATTGCCTGTATACAACATGCCATTCTTCAGTTTCTGAGTGACGCGCCTGCTGAATAACTTCGTATTCTGCACCTTTGTAATGTCGATAGCGCCCAGGTTTTAACATTTCCATAGATGCTAAAACCTCTTCTCAATAAAGGTTTCCAACAACTCTTTTAGTTGTTCCAGAACTTCATCGCCACCGTTTTCATCCCAATAAGCGCCAATATAAACCGGAGAGGATTCAAGAGAAAACACACCGTCAGGGAGTTTTTCAATAATTGAATTAAGCTCTTCAAGCTGAGAATTACTCAGAGTTTTCTCCCCATGCCTCCAACTCCAGCCCTGTGGCAAACCTATATCCGCTATAGAGCTAACTCGAAAAATCTGCCAACTATTAAAAGCATTTTTTTCTTGTTTGCTTAAACCCTGACGAATCAGACGGTAAGCCGTCATATCTCTGGCTTCCGCTTCCACCTCCCCTTTCGCCCGTGGCGCGGTCAGCCTTTCCAGCTGTACTTGGTAACCCAGTGCTTTCGCTTTCAATCTAAGAGCGGCCTGATACTTCTGACGCTTAGTTGGCATTACCCACATCATTGAACCAACCAAGGACATCATGATCAAAATGATAATCATCCACTTCATAGAAAAACTCCAATTATTTGTTGACGCAAATCACTGCCGAAGTTTACCAGACTGCCACCTTCACCGCGCTATGCTAATCTCTTGATAGAAGAAAAACAGAGTGCATTTCTGGACAGAAAACAAAATGGGGATCCAAGATGAGCACATATAAGAAAATTCTTCTGGCACTTGATCTGTCAGAAGAGTCTGAGCAGCTTAAAGAAAAAGCAAAATCAATCGCAGAGGCTAACCAGGCTGAATTGTCTCTTATCCACGTTATTGAACCCCTGAGCTTCGCTTACGGAGGTGATGTTCCGGTGGATTTGTCTACGATTCAGGATCAGCTAGACGCCCATGCGGGCCAGAAGCTGGAAAACTATGCCAAAGAGATCAACTACCCTGTTGCACAACAACTGGTGATTACCGGGCATACCGAAACCGAGATTCATCGGGTCGCAGATGAAAATGATGTTGATCTGATCATCGTCGGTAGCCATGGCCGTCACGGCTTGTCGTTACTGCTTGGATCTACCGCAAATGGCGTTTTGCACGGAGCCCACTGCGATGTACTGGCAGTGAGAGTTCATGAAGAGCAGGAAGCCTAGGCTTCCTGCATAGCCTCCAGCTCAACCCAGCGTTCCATCAGGGCTTCCAACTGTTGCTCTAGCTCACCCAAATCAGCCAGTTTCGCGGCCACAGTTTCATGATCCTGCTGATAAAAATCCGGGGCGCTTGTTTCACCCTGCAATGCTTCGATTGAACTCTCCATCTCTTCCATCTGAGCAGGTAGCATTTCCAGTTCACGTTGCAGCTTATAACTCAGCTTTTTGGGTTTAGCCCCCCCAGTTGCCTGAACACCTTCCTTGCTCTGTTCTGGCTCAGATTTCTGGCTTGCTTTCTTTACAGATACATTCTGAGAAGATCTTTGTCTCAACCAGTCCTGGTAACCACCCACATATTCTTTCAGTTCACCCGGGCTCTCAAACACCAAAGTACTGGTAACTACGCTATCCAGAAAGGTTCGGTCATGGCTAACAAGAAGGATAGTTCCATCAAAATTGAGGATTATCTCTTCAAGCAATTCCAGAGTTTCAATATCCAGATCGTTGGTCGGTTCATCCAGCACCAGAACATTGCTTTGACGGGCCATCAGCCGGGCCAACAGCAGCCGCGCCTTTTCTCCCCCCGACAGGGCCCGCACCGGCGCGCGGGCCTGGGATTCGTCAAACAGGAACTCCTTTAGATACCCGACCACATGACGCGGCGTGCCACGTACCATGACCTGATCGGATTGCCCGGAAACCCGCATGTCCGGCTCGCCGGTCAGCGCATCCCACAGGCTTTGATCGGGATCGAGCTGCGCACGTGCCTGATCGAAAACAGCAATTTCGAGGTTGGTCCCATGGCGCACGCTGCCCTTGTCCGGCGTTTCCTGCCCCAGCAGCAGCTTGAGCAGCGTGGTTTTGCCAACACCGTTTGGCCCGACAAAGGCAACCCGGTCGCCGCGTTCCAGCGTCAGAGAGAGGTCCCGAACGATGGCGCGGTCATCATAGGATTTGCTCAGCCCTTCGGCGATAATCACCTTCTTGCCCGAGCGTGGCCCCCCGTCCAGCGCCAGCCCGGCAGCGCCCTGTCGGCGGATTTGCTCGGCCCGTTCAGCACGCAGGGATTGCAGCGCGCGCATGCGCCCCTGATTGCGTTTGCGCCGGGCGCTGATCCCCTCGACGGCCCAGCGAGCTTCGGCCTTGATCTTGCGATTCAGCTTGTGGCGCGCCTCGTCCTCCTCGGCCCAGGTGGTATCGCGCCAGGCTTCGAAAGCCTCGAATCCCTTGTCTTGCCGACGCACAACTCCTCTGTCCAACCAAAGGGTTGCGCGAGAAAGTTCACGTAAAAACCGACGGTCGTGCGAAATCAGGACAAAGGCGGCGCGGGTCGCCTTCAATTCTTCTTCCAGCCAGGTAATCGCCTCGATATCCAGATGGTTGGTCGGCTCGTCCAGCAACATCAGATCAGGGGCCCGCGCCATCAACCCGGCCAGCGCGGCGCGGCGCCGCTCGCCGCCCGATGCGGTGGCAACCGGCGTTTCGGGTGCGAATTTCAGGCCCTCGGCAGCGCGCTCGACGCGGTACATCTCGCCCGGTTCCAACCCACGTGCGGCAAAATCCCCCAATGTCACACAGCCCGCCATGTCCGGGTCCTGATCCATGTAGCCGACGCTGCGCCCCGGCGGCACAATCACCTCGCCCGCATCCGCTTCGACCAGACCGGCCATGACCTTCAGCAGGGTGGATTTGCCCGATCCGTTCCGCCCCACCAGCGCCAGACGGTCGCCCGGATGAATCGCCAGATCGAGATTGGAAAACAGCGGGTTTCCCCCGTAGCCGAGGGTAACGCCGGAAAGCTGAAGCAAGGGAGCACGGGCCATGAGCGCCCGGCTAAACCGCGCGGGCGCGCCCGTCAACCAACCTTACGCGCGCCCCGCCACCGCCCGGAGCAATCGCTTGCGCGCCGCCGGGATCGCGCCGATCTCGAGGCCGGTAAAGACATGCAGCGTGTTCATCTGCCGATCCACCACTGCATGATCGGACACCCAGCCCCCCATCATCAGGTAGGTGCGGAGCAACGGCGGCATCAGGCGCAGCGCCTTTTTCATATCCGGGCGTCGGCGCAACCGGGCGGCATAGCGGAACACATTGGGCGCCTTGACCCGCACACCCCAGCGACGCGGCGCGAGGTGGCGCGCCTTGAGCATGGCAAAGGCGTCCAGGTAGCGCTCCGTTTCCGTGCCCGCAAAGGAAGAACAGCCAAACAGCATCTGAACGTCATTGGCATCGACAAAGGCGGTCATCGCGCCCCAGGCCACGCGCAGAATATCGCCGTCCTGCCGATCCGGGTGGATACAGAATCGGCCCAGTTCGACCATCCGCCCGGAAAACCCGCCAAGGGCGGTCAGATCGTAGTATTGCGCGGCATAGCTGCGGGCGATTTCACCGCCCCCTTCGAGCAGTTGCATGCGAAAGCAGCACACCAGCATGCCATCGGCTTCATCGCGCACCAGCACATGCGCACAGCGCGCATCAAAGATGTCGGCGTCAATTTCGGAAGTGCCAAAGGCCAGCGTCCGCAACGCCCGCGCCGCGGCCAGATCGTCCGAACCCGCGGCAATGCTGGCGGCATAGCGCCCCTTGCGCAAAAGCAGGTTGGTGTCAGCGAAGGTCATAGGGCGATCCCGAGCGATGCTGGAATCATACCTAGGCGCGCGATGTGAACCGCACAAGACACCGGTTCAGTTGTCGAGGATTTGTCCCGGCCCGATCCGGCCCAGATTGCCCAGAAGCTGACGCAGGAAGGTTTTGTCCTGTGCGCCATTGTCGGTCACGCGCCGCTCCAGCGGGATCACCCGGCCATCCTGAAGCCCGAAACGTTCGATGCCGCTGACCACGCCGCGCCCGTTGAAGCTGATCGCGACCAATTCGCGGGAGACCGGCTTGGGCTCGAATCCGCCGTAGTGGCGCATCCGGGTGGCAACATAGTAGTACCCGCCCTCGTTCAGGACACCCGACGCGCCGGGCGTGCCGACGGCAGCGCGCACGCTTTCGCGCGTATCGCGGCCCGGCGTGATCGCGGCGAGATCGGTTTCGTTTGGCACGTAGCCATGATCGCGGTAGATCGCGACGCAGGCCGACATGGTCATGGCCAGAACGGCAACGAGCCCGATCCGGCGCAACGTAGTGCGAAGTGGCGCGGTGTTTGTCATCTCTGCCCTCTTGCCTTGGCTCCGGGTGGCCCCTATCCCGGTTCTACCCCGATTATCGTCTCCGGCCCGCCGGTTCAAGAAACGAAAGCGCCATGAGTGATCGACCCTCCCTGCCTGCTGCCCTTCGTGTCGGCGATCTGGACCCGGCCCGCGGCCACGAATTCTCCCTGAGACCCGATGCCGGAACACTCGCGTCGATTGCCAGCGAACTTGGCCTGCTGGGGCTGCGCAAGCTGTCCTTTGCCGGGCGGATCGCGGCGCAGGGCGAAAAGGACTGGCATTTGAGCGCGACGCTCGGCGCGACGGTCGTGCAGCCCTGCGTCGTCACGCTGGCGCCGGTGACCACACGGTTGGATCTGCCGGTCGCGCGGTTGTTTGTCGCCGGTATGGACCCAGCGACAGAGGATGAAACCGAAATGCCCGAGGATGACGCCCGCGAGCCGCTCGGGTCCGAAATTGATCCGGCAAGGGTCATGATCGAGGCGCTGTCGCTGGCCCTGCCCGACTATCCGCGCGCGCCCGATGCCGATCTGGGCGAAGCGGTTTTTGCCGCGCCCGACGTGGCGCCAATGCGCGACGAAGACGCCCGCCCCTTTGCCGGATTGGCCGGTTTGCGGGATTCGCTGGCCAAGACTCCGGACGACGAAACCAAGGGATAGAAAAACCACTTGCGCCAAAGTCGAAACACAGTATTTTCGCGCGCTCATCGGATTTAAGGTTGGACTTTGCCGGGGCCGCGCCCTACACGCATCGAAACCGCCTGGTAAGACGCATCGTTCATAACACACGGGGCCGCGTTTCGCGCCCCTCAGCAGACAAAGGTTGAGACATGGCTGTCCAACAGAACAAGGTATCGAAATCGCGCCGCAACAATCGCCGCGCGCATGACGCACTGACCGCCGCAAATCCGGGCGAATGCCCCAGCTGCGGTGAACTGAAGCGCCCGCATCACGTCTGCCCGGCTTGCGGCCACTACGACGACAAGGAAGTCGTTGCACAGGTCGATGAAATCGAGCTTGACGAAGACGCGGCCTAAGAGCGGGACGCGCCGGGCGCGCGGTCTGAATTTATGACCCATCAGCCTGACAGCGCCCAACCTGCAGGTCCGGCGCCGTCGGGCGCCTCCATCATCATTTCCGTGGACGCCATGGGGGGCGATTCGGGTGCGGCATCTGTCGTGGCCGGTATGGCGCTGTCCGCGGACAAGAACCCGGACATCGGATTCGTACTGCACGGGCCAAGGGACGCGTTGGAACCTTTGGTGCGCAAGCGGCGCGAATTGGCCGGACGGGTGACGTTCAACGACGTGGCCGACATTGTGACGATGGAAGACAAGCCCAGCCATGTGGTGCGCCACGGCAAGGGCACGTCGATGTGGGCCGCCGTCGAGGCCGTGCGGGACGGCACCGCCCATGCGGCGGTTTCCTGCGGCAATACCGGGGCGCTGATGGCGCTTTCCACGATCCGCCTGCGCCGCCTGCCCGGCGTCAACCGACCGGCAATTGCCATTCTCTGGCCCTCGCGCAACCCCCAAGGGTTCAATGTCATGCTGGACGTGGGCGCGGATGTGCGCGCCGATGATCAGGACCTGTTGCAATATGCGCTGATGGGTGCCTCCTATGCGCGCAACGGCCTGGCGCTGGTCAAGCCGCGCATCGGGCTGCTGAATGTGGGCACAGAAGAGCACAAGGGCCGCAGCGAGTTGAAAGAAGCCCATGCGCTGATGACCCGCTTTGCCGAGACCGGCGGCTTCGAATTTGTCGGCTTTGTCGAAGGCGGCGATATTCCGGGCAACCGCGCCGATGTGATCGTCACCGACGGGTTCACCG
>JBOEHA010000026.1:0-170562 GCA_050633685.1 Neptuniibacter sp.
GCCATTTTAAAAAAGGCTACTGTGGATTCAATGGATCATTGCAACAGTTTAATTAATATACTGATTTGCATGAGTACTTTTGATGAAACGACCAAAGCGAACTTTTACACAGGGCGAGAAAGAACTGATCTTCAAACTTTGGAAACAAGGTACAGGCTTCAGTGACATTGGCAGAGTACTGGAAGCTGCTCCTGGAACGGTTTTCACTGCATTACGAGATTCGGGTGGTATCAAGCCAAAACCTCGAAAGCGAAATACCCAGCACTTAACGCTATCGGAACGAGAAGAAATCAGGGTCGCCCTATCAGAAAAAATGTCGCTCAGAGCGATAGCCCGTATGCTCAACCGTTCACCATCAACTATCTCAAGAGAAGTCGCTCGTAATCGTGGGCGACGCTATTACAAGGCTGTTGATGCGGATAATCGTGCGAAGCGAATGGCCAAGCGACCTAAGCTAGGTGTTCTGGAACTTAACTCGGAGTTGAGACAAATTGTTATATCGAAGCTTGAGTTGAAATGGTCCCCAGAACAAATCTCTGGTTGGTTACGTGTAGAGCACTCTCGCAGAAAGTCTATGCAGGTCTCGCACGAGACAATCTATAAATCAATATACGTCCGCTCCAAAGGGGTTATTCACCACTCCTTCACTCAGTACCTCCGTCGAAAAAGGCCAATGCGGCATAGCAGACACCACCGCCGAAGTGGGGATAGAAGCTTCACTAACATTGTTAACGGTGTATCGATTCATGAGCGTTCTAAGAATATTGAGAATAGGAAGTCTGTTGGCCACTGGGAAGGTGATTTAGTATCAGGCTCGAAGAACACGCATATAGCCACTCTAGTTGATAGAAAATCTCGCTTTACCATCATCCTCAAACTCGCCGGTAAAGACGCTGAATCAGTTCACCAGGCTCTGCTTACCACATTCGATCAAATGCCCGTGCAATATAGGAAGTCTTTGACTTGGGATCGGGGGATGGAACTTGCTAAGCACGCCGATTTAACCAAAGAGATAGGGATACCGGTTTACTTCTGTGACCCTCAATGTCCGTGGCAACGTGGTACAAATGAGAATACCAACAGCCTGATAAGACAGTACTTTCCGAAAAAGACAGACTTGTCACCACATACGCAAGAACGCCTTAACGAAGTTGCAACTGAGCTAAATGAGCGCCCGAGAAAGACATTGAAATTTAAGACCCCATCTCACATGATTGAAAAGGGTGTTGCGATGATTGCTTGAATCTACAGCAGCGTACTTCGCCAAACAACCCAAGTGAAGTACCACATGATTGAACGCTGCCGCGATGCATTCCCTGTACGAATGATGTGCCGTCTACTGAAGGTATCTGCCAGCGGTTATTACGACTGGCGTACCCGTGAGCCAAGCCAGAGGCATCAGGATAATGCGCGTTTAAGTCGCAGGATACACCAGCTCCATCAGGCAAGCGATGGTGTATTTGGTAGCCCTCGCATCTGGGAAGAACTCCAGTATGAGGGCGAACGCTGCAGCCTCAATCGTGTTGCAAGACTGATGAAGGCTAATAACCTGCTTGGAATACCGTCGATTAAGCGATGGCGTAAGAAGAAGTCTGGAGAGCGTCCTGACTATGTACTTAATCACTTAGAAAGAGATTTCACGGCAGAGCAGCCTAATGTGAAATGGGTAACCGATATAACCTACATCCCAACAAGAGAGGGGTGGTTGTATCTAGCTGTTGTGATTGATTTGTATCACGGGGTCGTCGTAGGTTGGTCTATGAGCCAAACAATGGAGAAGCAACTGGTAATCCAGGCAGTGCTGATGGCGTTATGGCAGAAAGATCATTCCAATCCCGTTGTATTGCACTCAGATCGTGGCTCTCAGTTCACAAGTTATGAGTACCAGAGATTCCTGTCTGATCATAATGTGATCTCAAGTATGAGCGCAGTAGGCAGCTGCTATGATAATGCGGCAGCAGAAAGTTTCTTCGGTTTGCTAAAAAGAGAACGTGTAAACAGAAGAAATTACCGAACTCGATCTGAAGCAAGGTCAGATGTATTTGATTATATCGAACGATTTTATAACCAGAGGAAAAAGCGTAAGCTGACTCAAAACGCTCTTAACTGACTGTCCGAGTTATCGGGGTAAAACCATCTAAAAGAGCTTCAAGATATGGGAGTGAAATCATCATTAGATGATTTTGGAACAGGTTACTCTTCTCTAAGTTACTTAAAAACTTTACCCATCAATTTCCTTAAAATCGACAAGGTTTTTATTAGTGAAATTCAGAAAAACCAAGGGGGGTTTGAAGGGGGAGATTTTGCATCAACAATCAAAATTCTGGGAGATAAGCTTAACCTTCAGGTTGTTGCTGAAGGCGTAGAAACTGAAGAACAAAAGAAGTTTATGCAGAACATAGGATGTAACCTTATTCAAGGCTTCTATTACGCCAAACCCATGCCTTTCAATGAGTTAACTGAATGGCTCGCGGTTCGAACACACTCTTAAAACGAATAACAGCCTGTAGAGTGTGGTTCCACCTCCCTTATGTCCTTTAGATTTACCAGATCAGGTCGAGGCTGATTCACTTTGAAATATTGGTTACCATCCAAATTGAAGAGTGATCTAGCTCATTGAAATAAGGCCATTCTAGCACCCGCGATTTATGATTTTCTGTTGAACCATTACCACTGAAAAGCTTTTTGCTCTCTGAAAATGCGGTCAAGCTATAAAATACCCATAAATTAATATCGCCCTTCTTTGGTGCGTTCTGCTCCATAAAGTTAGTGCTGATACTGACTAGTTTCAAATTGAGATCACTTATTCACTAAATCAGTCCGATTATCTTTCTGTTTTCAAACAGAAAAATAAAATTTATTTATCCTGCTACTAAAGGTTAGTTGCTTTGGGAATGAAATTTGCAATGTCAGACCAATCGGTTTGTATGGAGTTAAGGTATGCATGTAACTAACAGAGAGAGAAAGTATTCTCACGACGTAAGGCTTATTTCTACTACTGACCTTCAAGGGAATATCACTTATGCCAATCCAGAATTTTGTGAAATTGCAGGATTTACACTTGAGGAGCTGGTAGGTAGACCGCATAACATAGTCAGACATCCTGATATGCCTCCTGCAGCATTTGGTGACCTTTGGGGGCATGCTAAAGACACTAAACCCTGGATGGGGATGGTAAAAAACCGTTGTAAAAATGGTGATCATTACTGGGTAAAAGCCTATGTCACACCATTATTTGGTAAAAATGGTGAAAAGGTTGGTTATCAATCAGTAAGGACTAGGCCTACCGATGAGCAAATACAAAGAGCTGAAACTGTTTATAAAAAGCTCAAAACCAAAGAAATTAAAATAAATGATGGCAGTATCCTAGGGCGTGTACAGATTGCCTTTTTCTTTTCTTTGATTGCGTCATTACTCTCCCTATATTTTCTACCAGATCTTTATCAACAAATTATTGGTGTTTTAGTTTGTCAATCAGCGCTGTTTGGCTACGTAGCATGGCTACTTAACCCATTAAAAAAAGTGAGGAAAACGGCTGAGGCTACTTATAAGAACCCATTAGCTAAATATGTTATTTCTGGATCAATGAATGAAATAGGATCTGCTGAACTTACTTTAAATATGATGGATGCAAGATTAAGAACAGTGATTGGTCGGGTAGAGGACAGTATTCAGACCCTGGATCAATTTATGTCGGAAACTTCTCGATCCATTCAGCAGACTACGGAAGGTATTGAAATACAAAATACTGAGGCTGACATGTTAGCTAGTGCAGCGACTGAAATGTCAGCTACGGCACATGAGATCGCGCAAAATACATCTCAAACATCCGAGGCTACAAACGATACGGCTCAACTTGCACAGTCGGGAAAAATGATTGTTGCAGAAATGGTGGATGGCATCAGAGATTTAGTTAATGAGGTCAAACTTGCTGGTAACGCTTCTGATGAACTCAACAATAAGGCAAAAGCAGTCGAGCAGGTTGTTAATATCATCAATGAAATTGCGGAACAAACAAATCTACTTGCTCTGAACGCTGCTATAGAGGCAGCTCGTGCTGGCGATCAGGGTAGGGGCTTCTCAGTTGTGGCGGATGAAGTCAGGACTTTGGCTCAACGTACCCAAGAGTCTACGAGCGAAATCAGAGACACAATAGATGCTATCCAGAAACAGGTTGAACAGACCTCGGCAGCGATGGAAAAGTGCAGTGAACAAGCATCATCCAACATCGAGCGAGCTGAAAATGTAGGTGCCTCTTTTGAAAATGTGAACGGTGCCATGCACTCTATCACTGATAGTAGTACACAAGTGGCAGCTGCCTCCGAAGAACAGAGCGCTGTAGCCGAAGAGGTGAGTAAGAATATTAACTCTATACGTCAGATAGCCTCTCAAAACTTTGATATTTCGAAACATATGAAAGATTCCTCTAAGGAGTTAATCGGCCTAGTGTCAGACCTGAAATCGATGCTACAAGCAATTTAATAGGGAAATTTAAATGATACAGAAGCCAAACTGTATCAATTTGTTGTGTTTGGCTTCTCGCGTTCTGAGTGAGCGGTTTTAGGTGATAGGAGCTAGAAATGTGTAGTGATTTATCGGATGAATTAAGAACTAAGCTTAACGAAGGTGAAAAAGAGTTTAACGAGTATCGAGATCAGTTAATAAACGAAGCCATCAGCAGTGGAAATGACCCGCTAAAGCTCAAACGGTTACAGTGGAGAATTGATGGAGTGATTTTGAAATCCACTAAGCTAGGTGCTGTTGTTAAGCTTAGCTCAATGATGACCGATTCTTTCTTAGAACTTCAGGATACTCTGAATTTTTACAGTGGATTGAATCGACATAAGTAATATAGTGCTCTTGGAGAATATCGAATACTGTCGATCTGCCCAAGAAGTGCAATTGGTAATGAAGTAACGTGGGAAATTCAGAACTGACAAAGTATCTGGCAAGATTGTCAGAGCTTACATCTTCCAAAATAGGCCAAGATTATTTTGATGCGGTCGTCGAATTTATAGCCACTTCGTTAGACGTGGATTACGCATTTATTGGCGAAATTATAGAATCAAAAACCGCTGTAAAAACCTTATCAGTGTTTGCTAACGGATGTATTACAGAAAACATTGAATATGGTCTAGCTGATACGCCTTGCCATGATGTTATTAGCAATGAAACCTGCTTTTATCCATCTAATATCCAAAAGCTTTACCCTAAAGATATTCTTCTTCAAGAGAGGGCGTGGAAAGCTATATGGGTTCCCCCCTGTATTCAATGTCTGGTGAACCAATAGGGCTGTTAGTGGTTTTAGACAGCAAGCCTTTAGATGATCAGAAAACAGTCCAAAGTTTTTTTGAGCTTGTAAGAAGTCGCATAGAAGCTGAGTACGACAGGCTAGGTGCTTATAGACTCATTAAGGAAAAGGAGAAAGCACTCACAGATCTAATTCGATGTTCTACAGATTTCATTTGGGAAATAAACACAGACCTGGAATATACACTTGCAGAAACCTCCAGAGATGGGATTTTGGGTTTTCAATCCAAAGAAATGCTTGGGAAAAAACCTTTCGACTTCATGACCAAGGATGAAGGAGATAGGGTAGCGAAAATCTTTAAGCCGATCTGGGAGCAAAGAATTAGCTTTAAAGATCTTGAAAATAACTTGGTGACCCACTCTGGTGAGCATGTGTATGTGAGTACAAGTGGTGTTCCGATTTATGATAGTGACGGTGCATTTAAGGGTTATCGTGGGGTTGATCGAGATATATCTGAGAGGAAAAAAAGAGAATTAGAACTCCAGTTGTCTTCTACAGTTCTTGAGACCGCCAGCGAAGGTGTCATGGTTACTGACTTTAAGAACAAAATTATTAAAGTTAATAAAGCTTTTACAGACATCACTGGATTCAGTGATGACGATGTTATTGGGAAACAGCCCGCTATCCTGAAGTCAAATCTTCATGATAAATATTTCTATAAGAGTATCTATCAATCACTTGCGGATCATGGCCGTTGGGCAGGTGAAATCAAAAATAAACGAAAGAACGGAGAGGTCTACCCTCAGTGGCTATCCATTTCATCTATGTATGATGATGAATCAAAGTTGATAGGTTATGTCGCTTTATTTAACGATATTACGTTAAGGAAAGAACAAGAAGAGAAAATCACTTATCAAGCCAACTACGATTCGTTGACTGGACTGGCGAACCGTCATTTGATGCAAGACTACTTTCAGAGAGCCATTCTCCATGCTGAAAGATATGAAAAGCAAGTCGCTCTCCTATTTATTGACCTGGATCGATTTAAACAGGTCAATGATTCTCTTGGACACGCATTTGGAGATCGATTACTGCAAGAGGCGGCGCTGCGTCTAAATCAACAAATGCGAAGAACAGATATAGCTTCCAGGTTAGGAGGCGATGAGTTCGCGGTTATTATTCCTGATGTAACTAAACTCGAAGAAGTAGAGAGCGTAGCTCGTAAAGTGACAAGGATATTTTCGGAGCCATTCACACTAGATTCACACGAGCTTTTTATATCTGCAAGTATTGGTATTACTTTTTATCCAGATGATGGCAGCACGACCAAAACGTTACTTCGTAACGCGGATAACGCAATGTACAAAGCCAAAGAGGCTGGGCGTAATCGATACCAATTTTATACTCAGCAGATGCACGACGATGCTTCGCGTAGGCATAAAGTTGAAAACGCGCTAAGAAGGGCTTGCTCAAATAACGAGTTCACTCTGAATTATCAGCCAATAGTAAATGCTGAAACACTGAAGATTGTTGGTTGTGAAGCACTTATCCGATGGGAAAACAGCGAATTGGGGGCTGTGAGACCTGACGAGTTTATTCCAATAGCTGAAGAGTTGGGTGTAATAGAAGAGATTGGAACATGGGTTTTAAATGAAGCTTGCACTAAAGCAGGAGAATTACCGCAAGAATTAAAGGCTGACTTCTCCATTTCGGTGAATGTTTCCAGTTACCAATTCCAGACAGGAAGACTCATCCCGAAAATTCAAAAAGCTCTTTCAGAATCAGGTATATCACCTTCCCAAATAGTACTCGAAATAACTGAAAGGCTTATGCTCGATGATGATGAGATGATTCTATGGCAAATGGAAAAATTACAAGAAATAGGGGTATCCCTTTCGATTGATGATTTCGGAACAGGTTTTTCTTCACTCTCATATCTACATAAATACCCAATTAATACCCTCAAAATTGATCGTTCGTTTATGCAAGGGATTGAAAGTGATGGCAAGATACAAGATTTGGTTCAAGCCATAATAGCCATGTCGCATCGCTTAGGCCTCAAGACTGTAGCAGAAGGAATTGAGCAAAAGTCACAATCAGATTTTTTAGCAAGTAATGGTTGTGATTTCATTCAAGGCTATTTTTACGGAAAACCCATGAAATTTAATGAGTTACTAGAAACTCATTTCAATAAATGACTGTCATGGTATATGAGCAAAGTTATATTAATGTCATTATCCTGAATCCCCCGAGTTCTTTAGGGTAACTGCGAATAAGTCCCTTAGCATGAGACAATCCGTACTTTGATGTGCAGAGGGCTTCTCATGGATCACCAACTCTCCTTCGCTGATAGCGAGTTCAACAATAAGCGCCGCCAAACTCGCAAAGAGAAGTTTCTTCTCCGCATGGATAATCTGATCCCCTGGACTCGCTTGGTCGCGGTGATTGAGCCTCACTATCCTAAAGCTGGCAATGGTCGTCGTCCTTATCCGCTGGAGACAATGCTGCGCATTCACTGTATGCAGCACTGGTATAACATGAGCGATCCTGCTATGGAGGATGCGCTTACTGACACTGCACCGATGCGAATGTTTGCTGGTCTATCGTCAATGGGCTCCATTCCCGATCACACCACGATTATGAACTTTCGCCACCTGCTGGAACGGCATGGTTTGGCGCGCCAGATATTCGAAGAAGTCAGCACTTGGCTCAGCGAAGCTGGTGTCCTGATTAAAGAAGGTACTCTGATGGATGCCACCATCATTGAAGCCCCTAGCTCCGATTTCAGACTTAGAATTACTGCTAGTGGGCAATGAAAGGGACGAGGGTAAAGACATTGTTTGACAACCAGCTAACAAGCTGACAGCCAATCCCAAGGATGGAATTGTTAACTTCATAAAGCTTCCTTACTTAATGGTAACGATCAAATTTTCAGCAGTGATTCTGTATTAAAGGACTGTCTGGGTCAAAGCATCAGGAGGATACTTTAGTTTACTTTTGTCGGTTTTCTGCCCATAACTCCCTTCTAAACTACGCTCAAACATCAAGTTGTCGCCTCGTTTCTCTAAAACACAGAAACGAGCGAGCTAGTGTTTTAAAAAATCGTAATAACATTCTTATATTAATTTTTTAACTGGAATGAGACTTTCGCTAGTAAACCAGCTGGATCACACTTTTCGTGCATCTGACGTGGGAATGCCTTTTTCTGGTCTCGGTAAAATATATCTGAACTTCACAATCTGTAAGAGAATTTCAGTAATGGATATCAAGCGTAACCTCAAAACAGCATTTGCCCATTTCGGGCGGCAGTTTTGTACTCCTAGCACGACTAATCCTTTCTTTGAGGTTTGTAATCTGATCTGTGAACAAACTAGAAATGATGTGGCATGGCTTTGATTTATTCCTCTAAAGGAAGAATGGAAGGTGTTGTTGACGCCCTGCGGTACTAAATCCTTCATGCAGAGCGACGATGACCTCTTCCAAAGCGGGGATAATAAGACTTGTCCAATGTGCAGTTATGCAATAAGGACTTAGCTGAGCGATCCAGATATTGATCTGTTTAGTGCTCGAGTTATTTAGAATATAACGGAGATGAATAATGTTAAAACTTAACCTAATTGAAACCGAGAAAAACCTTGTATCGACATTTGTTTCAGTTGGTCAAGACATGCTTGAAGAAGCGCGTGTCAGCTATATGTTTAACCATTGTACCAAGCAGGTAAACGGTGTAATCGATGAAGTGCATTTGCAACTCTACGTTCAGGGTGGCGGGGAAGATCAGGACGTGGCTCTCTATTTATCATCGGCTATTGGCGAGGTATATCCTGATTTTCAGCCTAGCATTCATTCTGAACCTATTGAGCTTATCGATCAGTGTCATTCGTTTCTTATCGAGGTGTGGGGACAGTCAGCTATCGATGCTGGGTTGGAGCGGGGATGGTTTGTAGGTACGGATCAAGGGGGAGTAAACCTTACGCCATCATACAAACCTCATTGAACAGGTGTTTCTAGTTAGAAGTATGCAGAAGCTTCCCTATTTTGATAAAAAACCGTGTCATTCACACGAAAAATGCAAATGGCGCGACTATCAGTCCAGAAATTCTGATCATAATAGGGAGCCTCAATCAAAACTTATGAGGTTTACATGAAAGAAAAGCAGGAAAATTTCGATCCCCGTGTTTCAGAAACCATACCGATTTGCATAGTCAGTTCTACAAAGTTTGCTGTACATGATCCGGTAGAAGGGAATTGGGAGCTGGGTCCTAAAAATCAACAAGCTATGGAAGCAAATACAGATGCTGTAGGGAAGGGGGTAGAGTCCCTTTTGCAGGAGCTAGTAAAAGTCAAATACTCAGATAGTTTCAAGATAAATAGTCACATCAAAATTGTTAGTCCGAAAAGAGATCTGTTTCCTCAGAAGAAGATCGAAGCGGTAGGGGTTGATTTAAATGAGGCCCATGTTAATGAGCTTCGTAATATTGTATCTCACTTTACATCGCTTATTTCTGAAGGAGAGTTGAATAACAATACCGGATTGAAGGCAATAGATGATCCCCGGGACCTTTCAATTCTGGTCAAACATCAGCAGGAATTCCTCTCGAACAGGGGAGGCAAGAAAATTACTTTCCCTATTGTTTTGACTCAAGAATCAGGTGCTGAACTTGGTAGGATTAAAGATGGTTTTGCTTCATTTAAGCCTGAAAATATTGGCAGTGATGAGTACGAGGGTCATGCCCGTGTCGTGATGCTCAACAAAGGCAATGAATCATGCAAATTAGACTATGAATTTGTCGGACCTGAGGAAAGTAATCATCAGGCCGTTAAGTTTAAGCCAGGGCGCCACTGGGCTCAGTTATATGAAGCTCTTGGTAGTGATTCCCCATATAAGTTTCTGTTAAAAAAACAAGATGATGTGGTAGAAAATGGGAAGCGTAAGAAAGGGGAGTGGACCATTCAGCATATCAGTGAGCCGGATGATGGATTCCTACTGTGAAAAGAGGCTTTACGTTCACCTGATAGGAGAGTATGTGATTCCCCGCATACCTTTTTCTTTGTGGTAAAGGTTGATTGTATCAGCCAACTGCCTGATTATCTGGGGGCTGTTTTAATGCGTTTAATAATCCTATTGCTAGGAAGGCCACAATGAAATCGGCTCGGTTTCGTAGTGGCCCGTCTTTTCCTCTTTCTAGCTCCAGAACTAAATAATTTCTATCGTAAAGAACTTTTGGATCCCTGAAGTTATCAATGAGTAATGATTTACTGGAGTCTGAGTTCCGGGCAGAGATCTCAAAGCCAAACTTGTCTGCCAAAATTCGCTGGCTCTGATCATCGCCTCTTTGCAAGACTTGGTAACGGTCAGACGGGATTTTGAACTCATCTAGCACCTGTTTCACTAAACTGAAATCACATTCTTTCTGCATGATGATTTGTCGAGTTTGACCCACCAGTTGAGGGAGCCGTAGTAGATCAGGTCCTTGAAAAGGTGATATAGGACGCATCAAAGATGCATAAGTCGTCATTCGTTCCCACGCCGGTCTACTGATACGGGTAAGTAGTAAGGAAGGAGCTTTCTCACCCTTTACCTGACCATTTTCATAAAGCTTGAACCATATGGTTCGAGCCGCAGCTTTAATAACATCAATAAACGGGCTTTCTATAGAAGGAGGTAGGTTCAGATCCCGAATGGCATGTTTTGGCGAAACTCCTTTGCCGACATATTCCATCAGATTGACGAGTGATGGGACTGTAAGTTTTTCATAATGGTGTACTGGGATAGGGGCTACCTTCCGGTCTTTTTGAGTGATGAGTTTGCAATCATCCAGTTGAATAGTGTTCTTCAATTTTTGATAGGTTTTTTCGAACCCGCCGACCTTATGATCAATGATGTCTGTGAGTAGGTGGCAGTAGGAACGAAAAGTGGTTACCGATGAGAAATGTCCCATTAACCTGGCCAATGCGATAGGAAAGCGTCGTGACACGCCATTTTGTGGGCCGAGAATAATTTTCCTCATTAACTGGCTATTACCGGAAGGATCATGAGGTGCAATGATGGATCTAAGATCAAGGGAAGTAGCCAAAACCCTATTAAGAAAAGAGTGCCGCAGGTGATGTAGAACCATCGAGGCATTGGTGGTTACTGCTCTTAACGTGTTGATGATTGTGGTAGGCACTAGAGTAAATGTTTTTTCTAGGGTTGCTACATCAAAAATACGAATCAGTGCTTTTGAGTGCTCTGCTCCTACACGCATTTGGTAGTGATTAAACACAGCTTCAATGATGATTTTTTCGTGATTACTTAACAGGTTTAAGGGAGGAACAAGTCTTCGGCTAGATTTTGATTTTAAGCTATGGCCCCGATAGCCTTGTACATAAACATAGAAATCACCGTCTATTACCTGGATGTCTTTTCGGCGAATCAACATCGCCTCTTTTCTTCGTAAACCGTATCGGAAACACAATAGAGTAATGAAGCAAGCGAAGTCTTTTTCTATTTGATGGTTCAGCCCGTCATCGTTCTGTATGTAATCAAGGGTTTTGAGGTATTCAGCTTCAGTAACATAGCCAGGGCTCACGCTTCTTCCACTTACCTCTATGCCTAACTCATCCCAGTTAGGCGGGGGTAGCAGATAGGCAGATACAGCAAAGTTGTGAAATTCAACTAAGCGGTCTTTGAAATAAGACAGCGATTTAGGGTGATTGGTTTTTCTTGAGCTAAGCAAGTCATAATAAAAGCTCGTGAAGTCATCGGAGTCTAGGGTATGTAGATCTACCTGATAACCGAATTCAGCAAATGCATTGGATAGAGTAGAGTAATACGTTTGAATACTGCTCTGACTCAGTGGTTCATCTTTATTTGAAAGGCCTGTATCAATTCTGTGTGCTATCCACTCACTAAGCGCGATCAAGGTGTTGCTTGGTGAAACTGGCATAGTCAGATGAAGTTGGCGGACCTGGGAAGCGATTTTCTTGCTCTCGCTTTTTGTATAGGTACTCAGAAGCTCATACACCTTGCGGGTATAGGTTTTGGCTATGTCTTGGGCACCTTTATGGGATTGGGTGGTATTTTGCTCATTGTCTTTTTCTGCCTTATCCAATAAAGCTTCTAGCGCAGCTCCAGACTCTGGTTTAACCGATGTTTCAGGAATAGGTAATGAAAAATGGTTGAGTGAAGACAGGTCAAAGCTAACACCATGTTCTATTCTCAACCAGTCACACAAGTGCAAGCTCGTCGTCGGGACCCTTCCGCTTAAAGCCCCTGCTATATAACCCGGGAGATTCACGGAATTGGATTGGTCTATATACTTTGCGACCATGGAGAGCAGTTCTGAAAAGCTCGGTGTAGGTGTTTCACTGAGTAGAGCAGAAAGACTCTGAAGTGGTTTGGGTAAACCTTTACTGTTCGATTTTCTGCTTTTGTGGATTTCTAGTCCCCGGTCCAGTAAGGCCGCGAGTTTAGATTTAATAGCGTGCCGTTGAACAGGGCAGTAAATATCATTGGTGACTAATGCTTCACTGTATTCGATATAGCATTGTCCTCTAAATCGTAATACGCGGAAATTTCGGCCCTCGGATACATCATGTAGAAGTTGGAAGTAAGCGATTCGATTTTCAATACAAAGGGCTATTGCGGCAATTTGTAATGCTGAGAGGTGGCCGATTTGAGATGGATATGTTGAATCCAGAATTTGGGCACAAGATTGCTTCAGTTTTTGATCAATCTCTAATGAGCGTGGGGTCTCAGTATTAAATGGGTTGTGCGGAGCATTAAAGCGTCGAACATGCTTGTTAACCCGTATCTGGGGTCTCGTTTCATTTAGTTGAGTTTCGTTCAGCCACTCGAATAAATATTCAAAGCGATACGCTGCCAAAGGTTTTAATGTATTGTTCCGCCTTCCCGAAGAGGTGACTAAATCAACAAGGTCATCTATTTGCTCATCTGTGAGGGTTTCGATTCCAGTCTTCGCAACGAATTTATCAATACACTGCTGTGTTTCATTTTTGGCGGATTCAATTTTCTCAGCACGCTCTAGTCTACGTAATTCGCGCCCAAATATTTGTTGATTTAATGCCTCTGAATCCTGTGTGCTTGATTTGAATGTGATGTTGTTGGGGGAGCTAGGGTCAAGGCCTTTTATAAATCTGAACTTGAGATCAAAAAGTAAATTCTGAATCTTTGGGCGGTGTAAACTTACATCATCTGTCCAGCATCTTTCAGAGAGATCCCCATAAGAAGCAATGCCGTGTTCTATATGCCCACACCAGCCCTCAATAATTTCGCTATCAACCCCTGATTTCTGTAATTTCTGGATATAAAAATGACGGAAAAGGTTAGAAGGCAATGTCCACTGGAATAGATCCCTGAAATGTTCAGATGAGGGAGTGACATGTTGAAGATCACCGCTTTCAGATAGAAAGAAAAATAGAGGGATAGTTGAAACTGTTTCTGGGCAACTCAATGTCTCAATAGACCTTGCGAGCTCAGGCCTTGTTTCTTTTAGAAAACCACTCAACACTTTTAGATGGGGTAAGTATCCTTGCGTGATGAGCTCAACCACTTTTTCTGGAAGCGGTACTAGTCTGGTGCCATGAACCTCACTATCAGATTTGTCATCAATACATACGAGAAGCTCGTTAAAGTTAAAGTCATTGATTGACTGAAAGGGTGACTTGGTGGGTCTGCTTCCTGTACCTGCAAAGAGTTCCATGATGCAATAGGCTGTATATGCATTATGGAAGAGAATAGGGTTTCCGCTACGGAGACTTTCGATTTTCTCTATTGCTGCAGACACCTCATTTGCAATCTTGTTTTCAATGAGTACTAATCGACTACCTATTGCATAGGCAGTTGGGGTCTCTGCCTCTATGGTGGCATATTTCGAAAGAAAAGTAGATTGCCAGATGTTTTCAAGATCTTGCTCTTGTGATGTTACGTAGGAACAAGAGCTAGGGAGCGCCGAATTGTGTTGAGCAGTCAGTAGCCGTGTTAGGGCGAATAGACCGGTCTGGTTAAAAAATTCCTGCTGGATGATTCTAGGGAGCATCCCCGATCGAAGTCTGCTGCCAGTGTCAGACATCTGCTTCAAAAACCATTGTTCTAATGTGGCTTCAGGTGAGACGGTAAACCACAATGCTCCCAATTGGCTAGGGGATGGAGTTTTAGCAAATACCTCTTTCAAGTTATTGGCAATAACAGGATCTAAGGTGACACGTAATTCACTTGATGATGGTTCAACCCACACCATTTCCTCGGAGGTAGGCGACCAGGACGAGCGCCTTCTCGGAGCTGCTTTCCGCAGGGTTTGGAGTTCATGGTCCAGCCACCAACCTTTATTACCTGGATCATAGAAAGGGGTAGCTGTTAATTGTTCTGTGGTGTTGGAAGTTAATAGCCCAACTACAATGAGTGCGCTTCCTAGCCTATCTATCTCTTGGTCCGCATGTAGATTGGTTTCAATCCACTCTATGAGCGACGTTACTTCAAAAGGTGCCGGCTTTTCGGTTCCATAGGGTAAAAACTGTGATTGTTCTGCTGTTTGCCGGAGGACACTCAGACTCGATAAGATTTGCTCGCAATACGTTTGGTTTGGGTCGGCACTTTGAAGAACTTGATCAAATTCCTCATCAAGTTGAATGTTGTCTTCTGGCTTTTCTTCCTGGCTGTGACTGACAAATTCTTTAACACCACTTGAAACTAGCTTATTGGTATCGGAGATCCATTTTGATTGTGGGGGCTGGTCACGAGTGGGTTTAATTATTCCATATGAAATTGCAATGAGTGCTTTTATAAACCGTGCTTCAGAGTCATTCAGGTCTTCAATGTAACCTGAGGCGATAGCTATTGCATTGGTAAAGGCTGAGAAGGAATTGTCAGTTTTCTGAAGAAGGGGAGTGGCATGAAGATGTAATTCATCAATCAACCCCCAACCATCCTTCTTGCCATGAGTTCTATTTGCGATGTAGAAAGCTACGGTTTGTATATTTTGATCTGCGAAGCATTTGTGCTCTTCAGCTCTTATAAGAGACTGAATGATGATCCATAAACGAAGTTGAGATTTAAAATGCTTTAAGGGTGGGGAATCATTTTCTGGGAAGTCCTGAACGAGCAGTGCCACAAGGCTATGGCTTTTTGGAAACTTCTTTGGCGAAGTACTAATACCGAAACGGATGTCAGGGTCGAGAAGATTGTCAATTTCTGTGGTTTTAATCGAAAGTAAATCAGTAACCCATTCTTCATCCATCCACTGATGGAGAATGCTTTGTGTAGTCTTTTCATGAAGAAGGAAAGATAGGTCTGAAAGTGCTTGAATCCCAACAGGCGAATTACGGTTGCGGATTGAGCTGGTGACCCCTTCTTCTAAATCGAGGGTTTCAGCGATAATCTCAATAGGATCTTGAATGCCAAGATCAGTAGCGGCTAGAATCAGGCTATCTCGATGTAGCCTTAAGGTCGTCTTTGAACTGCTTTGATTTTCCTGCTTGTGGCAATTTGAAGTGTTCAGATCCATTCTTAAACGTCATTATTCACCCTGAAGTATCATTCGATACTACCAATATTTAAGCCTAATGACGCATATTTAGACAAAAATACTACCAAAGATATGGTATTTTGTTTATCAGTCTCATAACCCGAAGGTCGTTGGTTCAAATCCAGCCCCCGCTACCAGATTTAAAATAAAAAAGGTCATCCGAATGGATGGCCTTTTTTATTTTCTGCTAGAGCTGAATGTGTTCCTTTGATTCCTTGGTTCAGCGATTGCGCAGCAATCACAATCGAGTGCGTTAGCGCGAAGCCCGAAGGGTGGTTACAGCGAAAAGCTGTAACCAATAAATCCAGCCCCATTTACGATTCCCAAAAGGTCATGTATTTCCTTGAGCAGAATGGAGTTTGTTGTCCAGTATTATCGAAGACCTTGATATGCACATAGGAAGGCAAGTCAAAATCAAGGTTGTTCATGCCACCGTTTTTTGTCAGCTTCGATCATGTAGTAAATTTTTTCTGGACCCCAGCATCCGGCCGGGTAAGGCATAGGGGGCACTCGATTCTCCAGATGAGAAATTATTTGGTCGCACCATTTCCAGGCGTATTCAATTTCGTCACTTCTGACAAAAAGGTTTTGGTTGGCATTTATGGCTTCAAGTAACAGCCTTTCATAGGCATCAGGCACTCTGTCCATGCTGAAAGCGTCTGAAAATGAGAGGTGCAGAGGGGCTTTTCGGAGTTTCATGCCGCTGTTAAGTCCTTGTTCCTTGCTTAACACCTGTAAAGAAATTCCTTCATCGGGCTGGACTTTGATCATCAGAGCATTTTCTGCCAGTGACCGTTGTTCCGGGTCAAATATGTAGTGGGGTTGCTGTCTGAAATGAACAGTAATCTGAGTAAGCTTTTCCGGCATCCTCTTTCCTGTTCTGAGATAAAACGGTACGCCAGCCCAACGCCAATTTTCTACTTCGGCTTTAAGTGCGATGAACGTTTCAGTGGAGCTTTCTGTATTGGCCCCATCTTCTTCGAGGTAACCCGGAACGGGATCTCCGTCGATATAACCCTCCATGTACTGACCATGTACAAGATGGGAATCCAGCATCTCTTCAGTGATTGGGCGGAGTGCTTTTAGAACTTTTACTTTTTCGTTACGAATTGCATCAGAACTCAGGTCTGATGGCGGGTCCATGGCCACTAAACACAACAGTTGTAACAAGTGATTTTGCAGCATGTCTCGCAGTTGACCGTATTTGTCAAAATACCCCCAGCGGCCCTCAATACCAACTTTTTCGGCTATGGTAATTTCAATATATGAGATGAAATTCTGATTCCATTGGCTGCCAAACAGGTTGTTAGCGAAACGAAGTGCAATAAGGTTTTGTACGGTCTCTTTACCTAAATAATGGTCTATTCGGTAAATCTGAGACTCGTCAAAGTATTTGGCTACTTCGGAGTTTACGGTGAGGGATGAATCAAAGCTGTGTCCAATGGGCTTTTCCAACACAACTCGGCTGGATGAATTCAGACAACCTCCTGCACTGAGACCTTCGCAAATGGTTCCATAGATGGATGCTGGTGTTGAAAAATAAAACAGACGGTCAGCATTGGCATTAATGTCGAGTTCGGTACTCAGCTTCGAATATTCTTCATGATCGTTAAAGTCAAAACTTAAAAACCGCAGCTTCTCCAGAAATTCACTGAGTTTCTTCTCGGATAATTCATCGTCAGCAGTGTAATTCCTTAAATTTTGTTCAGTAACATCGAGCGCTTTTTTACCAGAGGTATCTCGGGCAAGACCGTAAATGAGTGTGTCCGGTGATAACAGGTTAGCGCAGTCTAGCTGATAAAGGGCAGGGAAAAGCTTTCTTTGTGCGAGATCTCCCAAACCGCCAAATAGCACGATATTACAAACGTTCTCAGCTAAATTCATGGCATTTTCCTGTTCAGAAATTACATACACAAGATCACAATTTTTTCTCGAGTCTTATTCGTTATATCAATAAATTGAGCGGTCTGCACTCTTCAATAATCGTTGTTTGTTGAATTGTTAGAGATCATTTTTATATCGAACATTTGGATTATGGGTTTATGTTTCAAGTTGGTGCTTTTTATTTTTGCGCTGCAATATGAGGGTGCAAAAAAATAGGGCGAAAAAATATTTTTATTGGGTCTTATTTGGTTAATTGTTTGAAATTTATAGTTATTTTAGTTTTGGCACTAAGTTTGTATTTGCTTTTGTGTCCGTACCCTTGTCATTAAGGACGCAACAATCAGGTAATAAATAGAACGCTAGGGTTCCGATCAGGCTCAACAAAAGACAAGAGAAGTGAGCATTGATGACTGGTCCGAGAGCATTCGACCTCCACCTTTCAGAGTAAAGGCATAGGTTACACGGCGGGATAAAAGCCCGGGAGACTATTGGTCGTTAATGCCAAGGGTGCTCCGTGTAAATCAGATGCAACTGAGAGGTTCTTCATGAAACGCATTGCTGCTTTAATTCTTGCTCTTTCACTTAGTCCGCTTACTCAAGCGGCAGATTCTTTTAAGGTTTGTTGGTCAATTTATGTTGGCTGGATGCCATGGGCTTATGGTGCTGAACAGGGCATCGTAAAGAAATGGGGTGACAAATACGGTATCGATATCGAAGTCGTACAGATTAACGATTACATCGAGTCAATCAATCAGTATAGCGCTGGTGAATTTGATGCCTGCACAATGACCAATATGGATGCGCTGACAATTCCTGCTGCGGGTGGTGTTGATAGCACAGCTCTGGTTGTGGGTGATTTCTCCAATGGTAACGATGGTATTGTACTTAAAGGCAAATCATCAGTAGCTGATCTTAAAGGACAAAATGTAAACCTAGTTGAATTGAGTGTTTCCCATTATCTGTTAGCACGTGCGCTTGAAAGTGAGGGTATGAGTGAAAAAGACCTGACAGTGGTGAATACATCTGATGCAGATATGGTTGCAGTTTACGGCACAGATGATGTGACAGCTGTTTCAACATGGAACCCGCTGTTAAGTGAAATCGAATCTATGCCTAATAGCACAAAAGTATTCGATTCTTCTAAAATCCCTGGTGAAATTATTGACCTACTGGTCATCAATACTGAAACCCTTAAAGCTAACCCTAAACTGGGTAAAGCGCTTGTAGGTGCATGGTATGAAATCATGGGCAACATGAGCAGCGAAGGTGATATGGGTGTTTCAGCTAAAACTTATATGGCAGAAGCTTCAGGTACTGATCTGGCGGGTTATGAAGCTCAGTTAGCAAGTACTGAAATGTTTTATACACCAGCTGATGCTCTTTCTCTGACAAACAGCGAAAAGCTGGTATCCACTATGGAGAACGTTGCTAAGTTCTCTTTCAAACATGGCCTTCTGGGCGATGGTGCACCTGATGCTGGTTATATAGGCATTGAAATGCCAGCCGGTACTTTTGGTGATGCTTCCAATGTGAAGTTCCGTTTTGACCCTACCTATATGCAGATGGCTGCAGACGGCAAACTCTAAGCGGTAATACTCTGTGCGTCGGCATGTTCTTATTACGTGCCGGCTGTACAGAAAGCTTTTGAGTTCAATAGCTACATAACTCAAAGATTTGAGAGGGCTATATGAAAAAGCTCATTAACCAAACGCCGGGACAATCGCTGAAGATCTTTCTGGGTGTGGCTCCATTTCTGCTTCTGCTGATTCTTTATATGGTCGGTTCTGAAGCACGACTTGAAGTGAACCCGAACGATAAACTTTTGCCCAGTTTCACCCAGATAGGTGAAGGGCTGGAGCGCATGGCACTGGAACCCAGTAAGCGTACAGGCGAATATCTGTTCTGGCAGGATACGGCAAGCAGTCTGACTCGATTAGGTTTGGGTGTATTGATCGCGGCATCTTTAGGACTGCTGATAGGCTTGCTAACCGGAGCGTTGCCACTGTTTACCGCATGGCTATCGCCCTTGCTAACAGTTGTGTCACTGATTCCACCCTTGGCCATATTACCGGTGCTGTTTATCGTATTTGGCCTTGGTGAATTATCGAAAGTAGTGCTCATTGCCATTGGCATAACACCTTTTATTGCCCGGGATATCCAACGACGAACGCAGGAAATTCCGTTTGAACAGTTGGTTAAAGCCCAGACTCTTGGGGCTAATACCTCCCAGATCATGATTCGGGTTCTGTTACCGCAGATTACTCCCAAACTGATAGATGCGGTCCGCCTATCACTGGGTGCTGGATGGTTGTTCCTGATCGCTGCTGAAGCGGTAGCCGCTACTGATGGACTTGGTTATCGAATCTTCCTTGTGCGTCGTTATATGGCAATGGATGTCATTCTGCCGTATGTGGCTTGGATAACGATTCTCGCTTTTTTCATTGACGTGTTACTTCGAGAAATGAACAAGCGATTGTTCCCATGGCATTCGCAAGGGGGTAAGTAATGAACAGTATCGAAACTGTATGCACACCAGAAAAACCCATGATTGAGGTAAATAATGTCTGGAAACAATATGGCGACAATATTGTTCTGGAACGCCTTAATATTTCCGTTCAAGAAGGTGAGTTTGTCACCCTCGTGGGCACCTCTGGTTGCGGCAAAAGTACTTTTCTGAACATGCTGCTGGGAACGGTTCAAACGAGCAAAGGGGAAATACTTCTGGACGGTGAGCCTATACCTTCAGAGCCCGGTTCAGATCGGGGTATTGTGTTCCAGCAGTATTCTGTATTTCCACATATGACCGTACTTGAAAACGTTATGGCGACACGTGGCTTTGAACGTCCCGGAATTACAGGTTATCTGTTCGGGTCGGCTAAACGGGCAGCCCGTGAAGAAGCAGAAGCGATGTTAGAGCAGGTAGGGCTGAGTCATGCTTTGAACAAATATCCGCATGAACTCTCCGGTGGTATGAAACAACGACTTGCTATTGCTCAAGCATTACTGGGTAAGCCTCGTATTCTGCTACTGGACGAGCCTTTTGGTGCGCTTGACCCGGGTATTCGGGCAGATATGCACGAATTGGTTCTCAACCTCTGGAAAGAACACAAGCTGACGGTGTTTATGGTCACCCATGACTTGAAAGAGGGATTCTATCTGGGAACCCGCCTGTGGGTATTTGACAAATTAAGACATGATCCACAAGCACCTCACCGTTACGGGGCAGGGATTACATACGATCTGCCAGTGGGGCAGATGGATCAATCCGTCTATCAACAAATCGATGACCACCTCAGGCCAGTGCCTGAAATGGTGGGGTAACTATGGAGTCAGAGATGAGCGAATATATCCGTTCAATCGACTATTCAACTGAAATGTCAGCTGGCTCGCATTGGTCGCTTCGCGTTCGTCGCGGCAGCATCATGCGGCTGACTGACCTTAAGGGTGGTGCCAATGTGGGCATGTTGTTTTATAACCCGGAAAACCTGTTGGAGCGCTACAACGCCCCCGACACCTTAAAGTGTCAACATACTTTTAAGCTAACAAAAGGTAATTGTCTTTACTCCGATATGGGGCGCATCTTTGCCTCTGTTGTTGAGGATAGCTTAGGTTGGCATGAAACCGTTTCCGGGAACTCCCATGCGAACCATATTGCTGAAAAATGGGGAGCTAGAGATTATCAGAATGACCGCAATGAGTGGCATCAAAATGGTCTTGATGCGTTCCTCGTAGAACTTGCTAAATATGGTCTTTCGGCGGCTGATATGGCGGCTAATTTAAATTGGTTCAGCAAGGTGGTGGTGGATGAGCAGGGAGGTTTATCACTGGATGGTAAGCACAGTAAACAAGGTGACAGTGTAACTTTACGCTTTGAGATGGATACTCTGGTACTGCTTCATACCTGCCCACACCCTCTGGATAACTCTGCTAGCTATCCAGACACCAGGGTTCAGGTTGAACTTGGCGTGGCTGAAACCGTTATGGAAGATGACTTCTGTAAAAACTTCAGACCAGAAAATGGTCGGGGTTTTGAGAATAACGCACTTTATCACATCGGACTGGGAGGCTAAGAAATGTTACAGGAATCTAACCTTAAGCCCGAAAATGCAATCAGCAGCGATACAGTAGATGCAGGAGATTACTTTTTTAAGGTACTGAAGACAGGTGAAACTCTGCGTATTCTGGATCTTGAAGGAAATCAGGCGGCAGATACTCTGTTTTATAACGCAGATAACCCTGCGGAACGCTACAGTGCTACAGATACAATCCGTGAGCAGGGCAACGTTTATCTCACGTCAGGATCAAAGCTGCGTTCCAATGAAAATAATGTGATGTTGGAAATAGTTGCAGATACCTGTGGTCGTCATGACACTCTCGGTGGTGCTTGCGCAACGGAAAGCAATACCGTGCGTTACGATCTGGAAAAACGTTGTATGCACGCTTGCCGTGATAGCTGGATGCTGGCCATTGCTGAGCACCCCGAATACGGAATCAGCAAACGGGATATCAGCCATAACATCAACTTCTTTATGAACGTTCCTGTGACCACAGAAGGTGGTCTTACCTTTGAAGATGGTATTTCTGCTCCAGGAAAATATGTCGAGCTTAAAGCTGAAATGGATGTCATCGTGCTGGTTTCTAACTGCCCACAGTTAAACAATCCCTGCAATGGCTATAACCCAACACCAGTTGAATGCCTGGTATGGGCTGCAGAATAAGACAGCGTTAATGCTGATCTGAACACCTCAGTGGACGACCACTGTTGTATCTATCACCGGGACGACCCGGCCAAGGTGATCATGTTTTCAAAAGTCCTTATTGCTAACCGAGGTGCAATTGCCACCCGGATTACCCGTACGTTAAAAAAAATGAATATCAGTGCGGTAGCCGTGTATGCAGAAAGTGATGCCAATAGCCTGCATGTGAGGCATGCCGATGAGGCCTACTGTCTGGGGGAAGGCGCTGCTGCAGAAACCTATTTGGATGTGGATAAAATCATAGCGATTGCTAAAAAAAGCGGCGCGGAAGCAATTCATCCGGGGTATGGGTTCTTAAGTGAAAATGCAGCATTTGTACGCCGTTGCGAGGCTGAAGGTATAGCGTTTATCGGCCCAACACCAGAGCAGATGGAAGTGTTTGGTCTTAAGCATAAAGCGCGAGAACTAGCGGAAAAAGCACAAGTACCTTTAACACCTGGCACAGACTTACTGAAAGACCTGAATGAAGCTATCTTTGAGGCTGAGAAAATCGGTTACCCGGTCATGCTAAAGAGCACCGCTGGTGGTGGCGGGATTGGGATGCAGCTGTGCCATTCAACCGAAGAAATTATTGCCGCTTTTGATTCGGTAAAACGCCTTGGGGCGAATAACTTTGCTGATGATGGCGTTTTTATAGAAAAATTCATCGATCGTGCTCGTCATATTGAGGTACAGGTTTTTGCCGATGGGCAAGGGCAGGCACTGGCGGTGGGAGAGCGTGACTGTTCCAGTCAAAGACGTAACCAGAAGGTCGTTGAAGAGTGCCCGGCACCGAACCTGAGTGATGAGGTGCGTAAAAAATTGCATCAGACCGCAGAGGCATTGCTGTCCAGTGTCAGTTATCGCAATGCTGGCACGGTTGAGTTTATTTTCGATGCCGACACAGAAAAATTCTATTTTCTGGAAGTGAATACGCGCCTTCAGGTGGAACACGGTGTGACTGAAGAGGTTTACGGCGTCGATCTTGTGGAGTGGATGGTCAGCCTTGCTGCAGGAGAGGAAGTTGATCTTCAGGCTCAACGCAGCAATCTGGAGCCAAAGGGGCATGCAGTACAAGTACGTATCTATGCAGAAGATCCTTATCGCGATTTTCAGCCTTGTGCTGATCTTCTTACGGATGTTTCTTTTCCAAAAGGGGAGGGGATTCGAATAGATCATTGGATCGAATCAGGGATCGAGGTGCCACCATATTTTGATCCTATGCTTGCGAAAGTGATCGTCCATGCAGAAGACCGATCAACAGCATTCAATAAACTGCATACCGTACTCTCTGAGACACGACTTTACGGTAGTGAAACTAATCTCCATTATCTGACACTGCTTTGCAAAGATCCGGTTCTATTGGAAGGCAAAGTTACCACACGTTATCTGAATGATTTGAGCTATTGTCCGGCACGCATTGATGTGGTGCAGGGGGGGACTCAAACCACTATTCAAGACTATCCGGCCCGGCAGGGGTTTTGGGACGTAGGGGTCCCACCTTCCGGTCCGTTTGACAGTTATTCATTCCGGTTGGCTAATCGTTTATTGGATAATGATGAGGCCGCAGCAGGCCTTGAAATGACGATGCAGGGGCCGACGCTGACATTCAGTAGCGCAACCCAGATTGTTCTTTCCGGAGCTGAGATTGATGCTGAGCTTGATGGAGAAATCATCTCGCTGTGGACAGTGATCAATGTAGCGCCCGGACAAACCCTGAAGTTGGGTCGCATTAAAGCAGAAGGTGCTCGCAGCTACCTGTGTGTCAGAGGCGGCGTGGACTGCCCAGAATACTTGGGTTCACGCTCGACCTTCACACTCGGTCAGTTTGGCGGTCATAATGGTCGCGCGCTTCGAGCGGGTGATGTCTTAAGAGTAAAAGATTCTTTTGAGCCGGTTTTAGCAGTTAAGTTGGACGAAGGTTTAAAACCTGAAATTACCCATAATTGGGAACTCAGGGTTATCTATGGTCCCCACGGATCACCCGATTTTTTCACAAATCAGGATATAGAAACCTTTTTTGATTCAGACTGGGAGGTTCATTATAACTCCAGCAGAACGGGCATTCGCCTGATCGGACCCAAGCCCGAATGGGCACGTAAAAACGGTGGTGAGGCTGGGCTTCATCCATCCAATATTCATGACAATGCTTATGCATTTGGTACGGTGGACTTTACCGGTGATATGCCGGTTATCCTTGGACCAGACGGCCCTTCACTAGGCGGTTTTGTTTGTCCTGCAACAGTGGTTCAGGCTGATTTGTGGAAATTGGGGCAGTTACGTGCAGGGGATAAAATCCGTTTTGTGCCTGTTTCTATAGAAACAGCTGTGCAGATGGAAAAGGCATTAAAGAATAGTGTTAGTCAGTTGGAAGCTGAACCGCTGATCATCGAATCTGTTAAACCCGAAACTCCAATTTTGGACCAACTTAGTCAGGATAATTTTGGCGTAGATGTGGTTTACCGTGCCGCAGGTGATCACTTTATGTTAGTGGAGTATGGTGAGCAGGTTTTGGATATATCCCTACGCTTCCGTGCCCATGCCTTGATGCAGTGGCTTCAGGAAAATTTACTGGCCGGTATTCAAGAGCTGACCCCGGGTATTCGCTCACTTCAGGTTCATTACGACAGTCAGTTAATTAGCTATCAACGCTTGCTTGAGCATCTACAGAATGGTGAGCGGGAACTGGTAAGCAAAATAGACCGCTTGCAGGTGCCTTCGCGCATCGTGCATATCCCTCTGTCCTGGGATGATGAGGCTTGCAGAGTTGCGATAGAAAAATACGATCAATCGGTTCGTAAAGATGCGCCATGGTGTCCAAGTAACCTGGAATTTATTCGACGCATAAACGGGTTGGACAGCATTGAAGATGTGAAACAGATTGTCTTTGATGCCTCATACCTGGTTATGGGGTTAGGGGATGTGTATCTGGGTGCCCCTGTGGCAACTCCAGTAGACCCTCGTCATCGCTTAGTTACCACCAAATACAACCCAGCACGTACCTGGACCGCGGAAAATTCCGTTGGTATCGGTGGTTCATATCTCTGTGTTTATGGCATGGAAGGTCCCGGGGGATATCAGTTTGTGGGGCGCACCTTGCAAA
Organism: Neptuniibacter sp.; assembly: GCA_050633685.1. Taxonomy (GTDB): domain Bacteria; phylum Pseudomonadota; class Gammaproteobacteria; order Pseudomonadales; family Balneatricaceae; genus Neptuniibacter. The sequence goes on from JBOEHA010000026.1 coordinate 25,501, forward strand.
TGTGGAACCGCTATCGTCAGACGGTTGAGTTTGAGAAACCCTGGCTTCTGCGTTTCTTTGACCAGATCAGGTTCTATGAGGTATCGAACGAGGAGCTAAGTGATATTCGCAAAGACTTCCCTCAAGGGCGTTATCCATTAAAAGTTGAGGAAAGCCATTTCTCCTTGTCCGAGTATCAAGCCTTCCTGCAGGAAAACGATAGTGATATCGAACAATTCAGATCTATGCGAGAAGGAGCATTTGAGGATGAACTGGCCAACTGGCATGCGACGGGCCAGTTCAATTTTGAAGTGGTAGAAGAGGAAGAAAGCCAGAGCGAACACTGCTGGCCTGAAGAGAGTTTGGTTATCGACAGTCCCGTCTCCGGCAGTGTTTGGCAGACTGAGATTGAGGTTGGGCAGAAGGTTGAAGCTGGGCAATGTCTGATGGTGCTGGAATCTATGAAAATGGAGATTCCAGTTTACGCGACATCCTCAGGAACAGTGTCGCATCTGCTGCTGAGTAATGGGCAACGTGTCAGTGCCGGCCAGGCTCTGGTCGTTATAGAAGAGGTGTAAGTTAATGAAAGATCAATTTCCATACAGTATGACCATCTCCTGTTTACACAAGGCATACGCAGACGGTGAACTGACTCCTCGGCAGGTGTTGAAAGATATCGCTCAACGCTCAGAATTACATTCCGATCATAATATCTGGATTCATCTGCTAACAGATGATGAGCTTGAGCCCTTTTTCTCTGCATTGGAAAGCAAAGATAAGTCTTTGCCATTGTGGGGGATACCGTTTGCGATCAAGGATAATATCGATTTGGCAGGCATTCCGACGACAGCGGCTTGCCCAGAGTTTGCCTATACACCTGAGAAGTCCGCGACCGTGGTTCAGCAATTAATTGATGCTGGCGCGATTCCAGTTGGTAAAACTAATCTGGATCAATTTGCGACCGGTTTGAATGGTACACGTTCACCCTACGGAGCTTGTAAAAACTCTTTTAATCCAGAATATGTCAGCGGCGGTTCCAGTGCCGGATCAGCTGTATCTGTCGGGTTGGGACTGGCGAGTTTTAGTTTTGGAACAGACACTGCAGGCTCTGGGCGGGTGCCTGCATGTTTTAATAACCTGATTGGGTTAAAGCCTTCTAGGGGGCTGCTTTCGGCTACAGGTATGTTACCAGCGTGCAAAAGCCTCGATTGTATGACTATTTTTGCTTACGACAGCGATGATGCCAATCTGGTTTTGAGTGTCGCGGAAGGTTTTGATGCTGAAGATGGTTATAGCAGACAGAACCCTTTCCCAAATCAGCAGCGAGCATACGGTAAACGTAGCGGTAAATTAACGATCGGTGTCATTCCAGAAGCCCAGCTCAATTTTTTTGGAGATGAGGCCTATGTGGAGGCTTACGCAGCAACTCTAGAGCAGTTAAAAGCAAATGATGTTGAGTTTGTAGAGATCGATTATCAGCCTTTTGATGAGGCAGCACGCCTACTGTATGAAGGTCCTTGGGTATCAGAGCGCTATATAGCTACACAGCCTCTCATTAATGAAAACCCAGAAGCTATTTTCCCTGTAGTGCGTGAAATCATTGCTCCAGGCGGGGAGCCTAAAGCGACTGAGTTGTTTAAAGCTCAGTATCGTCTAAATGCGCTTAAACAGGTGTGTGATCAGCAACTTGCTAACATTGATTGTCTCTTAACTCCCACTGCGGGTCGTTGCTTTACCATTGAAGAGATGCTGGCGGAACCGATTCTCAGAAACAGTCAGTTGGGTTTTTATACTAACTATATGAACCTTTTGGATATGGCATCGATCGCTGTACCCACTCAGATCGCCACAAATGGATTACCTTTTGGTGTGACTCTTGTTGGGGCTGCATTTAGTGATCGTGGCTTATTATCCATTGCTAAGCGCTTCCAAGCATTGTTTGCACTGAATGTCGGAGCTTCGAATATACCTCAACCTCTGACAGATATAGCATTGGTTGAAAGTCCAGATACTATAGATGTATTAGTGTGCGGGGCTCACCTTACAGGTTGCCCGCTCAACTGGCAGTTAGTCGAGCGTGGAGCCACTCTCAAGTCTGTCACGCAGACCGCGCCTGTTTACAAAATGTATGCGCTGGCTGGAGGGCCGCCATTCAGACCGGGGTTGATTATGGATGAATCAACAGGAGCCGCGATTGATGTGGAGGTCTGGTCCATGCCTGCAGATCAGTTCGGAAGTTTTGTTAATGGTATTCCAGCTCCCTTGGGCATAGGTAAAGTGAAAGTAGCCGATGGCAATATGGTCAGTGGTTTTATCTGTGAACCTTATGGGATTGAGGGGGCTGAAGATATTACCGATTTTGGCGGTTGGAAGGCGTATATGGCGCGTAAGTAGATAAAAAGGCCACAATTTGTGGCCTTTTTTATATGAATTGACCCGTCCTGAATAAGGTGGGCCGCCAGCCTGGTCTTCAAGTGTAGATGCCGGGCCACCCCATAACTGAACGCTAATATTTTCGCCTTTGCTGTTCTTGTGGAATTTAGGAATAAAAGAAACATAGGATATCGTGGGTGCATTTCTATCCCCTAGGGATTTGCTCTCATCACCAAGAGAAAAGGCTCCTTGGCTTAGATTGGATCGTTGATCAACAAAACCACTTTTCGGAGCGTGTCAGTTGGCACAGGATTGAGTCCGGTTTTTTGACAGGTTGGTGTCAAAGTAAAGGGATTAGCTGCTAGGATTATGTTAATTCAAAGATATGGGATCTTCTTTAGTGAGTGATTTGGAAGTTATGAGAGTAAATCTAAATGCCGCATGAAAGTGATAAAGGTCCAGCGGTAAAAATACCTCCACCACTCATATTTGTGGTGTTTATTCTTCTGGCCCTTGTGGGGGAATATATGTGGCCCACATCGTTAATTGTTCTGGGGGATTTGATGTATGTAGGTTGGGGGCTTTGTGGTTTTGCTTTCGTATTGGCAATTACTGCAGCTATACAGTTTCTCAAAGCTAAAACTCACATTGAGCCATGGAGGCCAGCTCAAAGTTTAATTTTATCTGGTTTGTTTCGTTATAGCCGTAACCCTATCTACCTAGCATTTATTCTATTCACAATAGGTTTAGGTGTTTCACTTAATAGCTTATGGGTAATGCTTAGTACTATCCCGGCTACATTTGTTTTGCAGCGTTTTGTCATCTTGAAAGAAGAAAGATATCTAACCGCTAAGTTTGGTAAACATTACTTGGAATATTGTGCTCGCGTGCGACGCTGGCTTTAAAAAGGTTTGCCTATTTCGGCTTCAATTTCATGATAATGAAGCGATCCCCTCTTTTTTTATAGCGTTTAAACCTCTGAGCCAGTGTGGTTGGGGCTTCATCATCCGATATGGCAATAAAACCGTTTGATAGATAAAAAGCGTTTAAATGAGGATAGGTTAAGCAATAGCAAGACATCCTGTTTTCATGCAAATAACGGGTAACCTGTTTGAGTAGGTTACTCCCAAGGGATTGGCCTCTTAATTCTTTTGCAACCCATAGACTCCTTAGTAATAGATAGTCTCCTTGTGAAGTGTGGGAGGGTGATAATCGCAACGCAGCAACAATTGAGTGGTTTGTAGATAACCATGCACAGGTATCTCCCACTTCAATGCGTCCTTTATGACCATTTTTTTTATAGAATTTCTTTAGTTCCAGCGTTGGCACCTTTTTACCGGAATGTATTTGGAAACTAAATTCCACAGTTTCTGAACCCTCGTTTTTGTAGATGTTTTTGATTGTATTCATTGACTATATAGAGCACTTCTGTAGGTAGGAATTCTGTGACTATTTAGCATAAACACTCGGTTAACAGTCAGATTTTCTTTGCTTTGGAGTCCTAAAACTAGATCGTTTGGAAGTTTTAATTACCACTCCTAAAGTAACCCGTAGTGATTATTACTATTCTCATGCCTAAACCTCTTAATGTTTTCGTGTGTTGTTAAACATATAGGTGCATGGATTACCTCGGAAAGTTCAAAAAATCCTTATATTACAGTTGTATTGCGGTTTTTTGGTGCGGTTCGGTATTTTGGTGTTCTAATTTGGTGCATTTTATTTCACTATAGTAATAAAGTTTAAAGTAGGATTGTTTGTGATATATGTAAGTTATTGATAAATAAAGAAATATCCAAGTTGGCATTGCGTGTGCTTTGTATGGTGTAAATCGTCGTATTTTAATTTTTATCCGAGGGGGAATAAAAGATGATTAAACCTATGACTAAGGCGCTGATTGCTGCTGGTCTTCTTTCTGCTTCTGTTGTTGCACAGGCTGGTCTTACAGCTAACGTTGGTGCTATGAGCGATTACTACTTCCGTGGTGTCGATCAGACTACTGATGGTGCAAGTATGATGGGTGGAGTAGATTACGAAGCTGACAATGGCATCTATGTAGGTCTGTGGGCTGCTGACGTAACTGATGATGACGTAGAGTACGATATCTACGGTGGTTACGCTGGTGAAATGGGCGACGTTTCTTATAGCGTTGGTTATGCAGGTTACTTCTACACTGAATCAGATGTTGATTTTCATGAACTTAACTTTAACTTCGGTTATGAGTTCCTGAGCCTGGAAGTTACTTTTGGTACTGAAGATCAGCCATCTGGTACTCCAGAAGCTGACTACACTTTCATGGCCCTGACTGGCGAATATGAAGGTGCTTACCTGACTTATGGTTCGTTTGGTGAAGACTATGACGGTGACTATGTAGAGTTGGGTTACGGTACTACTTACGAAGGTCTGGATCTGTCTGTAGCATACATCGATGCTGACGACGATCTGGGTGATGGCGATACTGTAACGTTCGCAATCAGCAAGACTTTCGAGTTCTAAGTATTGCTCCTTGATTGATACATACTAGAATTAAGCCCGCTGTTTAGCGGGCTTTTTTTTGCTTGGTATTTATTTTACTTTCCAGCTGATCTTGTCACCGGCTTTGATTGGAACAACAACTGAATCTCCCAATTCGTAGGATTCAGGTACTTCCCAGCTTTCCTTAACCAGAGTAATGGTGTCAGTGTTTCTTGGTAACCCATAAAAGTCCGGGCCATTGAAGCTGGCGAAAGCTTCGAGTTTATCCAGAGCATTGGCTTCTTCAAAAACTTCAGCGTACAGTTCAATCGCTGCGTGAGCTGTATATGATCCTGCACAACCACAAGCGGCTTCTTTGGCGTGCTTCATATGGGGCGCAGAGTCTGTACCCAAAAAGAATTTTTTATTCCCTGAAGTTGCGGCTTTAATCAAAGCTTCCTGATGAGTATTACGTTTCAGTATGGGTAAACAGTAGTAATGAGGACGAATGCCCCCAGCCAGCATATGGTTGCGGTTAAACATCAGATGGTGGGCTGTAATGGTAGCAGCCACGTTCTCACCTGTTGAGGCTACAAATTCAGCCGCGTCTTTAGTGGTGATATGTTCCAGAACGATTTTCAGGTTTGGGAAATCATTTACTACATTTTTCAAAATATTTTCGATAAAGATCTTTTCTCGGTCAAAAATATCGATTTCTGAATCCGTTACCTCTCCATGAACCAGCAGTAGCATGCCTTCTTCCTGCATGGCTTTTAGTGCTGGGTAGATGTTTTTTACGGAAGTCACGCCTGAATCGGAATTAGTGGTTGCGCCCGCAGGGTAAAGCTTGGCCGCATAAATTTTTCCGGTCGCTTTGGCTTTTCTGATTTCCTCAGGAGAGGTGTTGTCAGTCAAATAGAGCACCATCAGTGGATCGAAACTGCTGTTACTGTTATGTGACTGAATACGCTCGCGATACGCAAGTGCTTCTTCTGTGTTGGTTACAGGTGGGACCAGATTAGGCATGATGATCGCCCGTCCCATATAACGGCTTACGTCTCTTACAGTATCTTTAAGTGAGGCGCCATCACGTAGGTGAATGTGCCAGTCATCGGGGCGGGTAATTGTCAGTGTAGTCATATCAGGATTATGCAACCAATGGTAAAAAATAGTCTGGATATATTCGGGATAAGCGTTGAATTATCCCATGTAAGTTTATGCTATGGAACCTGAAGCTGGCTGGAGAAATTATTCTTCAACCCAAACTGTACGCACGGGCTCACCAAAGTCATCGTAGATCACTTTCTGTGTGGGGCGTTTCTTAGATTTGGCAGCAGATGTGGGCTGATTACGTTTTTTGCGATTATCAATAGTGGCTAGTAAACCGTGCACAGGAGTGCGCGATTGTGGAGCAGTTTTTTCAAAGCTGCTTTTCAACGAGCTGTATTTGCCGTCAACCAGTCCGGAAGCCCCCATTTCAACCTGTTGGATTGAACCGCCGTTTTGAAGAAACATGGATACCTCAGCCTGTAGCTGATTGCGTATCTCTGACTTTGTTGCTTTCTTCTTAAACATGAATTCTCGGTTAAATAATATCCAATCTGAGTTATTTTAAACTTAAAAAACGATTATCGCGAGGGTGCTGGATATTTAAGGGCGTGTATTGCATAAAAACTGCTTTCAGCAGCGGGGAATTAATTTCTTAAGCTTACGTGCCAGCTTGATTTACGGCACAGGTTTTACTGGAGAAAAAGCACCGCAACAGTTAGCATAGGTCATCAATTTTCAGATGAACGCTGTAAAAAAATAGATGAGTTATCAGGTTCTTGCACGTAAGTGGCGCCCCGCAAAATTCCAGGAAATGGTAGGACAGGAACATGTCCTGAAAGCTCTTGTGAATGCACTGGATGATGATCGATTACATCACGCCTACCTTTTTACGGGTACTCGAGGGGTTGGTAAGACATCTATAGCGCGATTATTCGCTAAATCACTCAACTGTGAAACCGGTGTTTCATCCACTCCTTGTGGGGAATGTTCAGCATGCCGCGAAATTGCTGAAGGGCGCTTTGTTGATCTTATTGAGGTTGATGCGGCTTCCAGAACCAAGGTGGAAGATACCCGTGAGCTGATGGAAAACGTGCAATATGCGCCTACGCACGGTCGTTACAAAGTTTATCTGATTGACGAAGTTCACATGTTATCAACGCATTCTTTTAATGCGTTACTTAAAACTTTGGAAGAACCGCCTCCACATGTAAAGTTTTTGCTGGCGACAACCGATCCGCAAAAATTACCGATTACAATTCTTTCCCGTTGTTTACAGTTCAACCTTAAGAATCTGATTCCTGAACGTATTGTGGACCATCTTAGTTTTGTCCTGAATGCAGAAAATATCAGCTTTGAGGAGCCGGCACTGTGGTTGCTTGCGAGGTCAGCTGATGGCTCCATGCGTGATGCCATGAGCTTAACTGATCAGGCTATTGCCTTTGGTGCTGGAGAAATCAATGAGCGTGATGTGCGTTCAATGCTTGGTACCATCGATCAGCGCCTGGTTTATAAAATGCTGTATGCTCTGGCTTCTGGTGATGCGAAGGCATTGTTGTCTGCGGTAGCGGATCTTTCTCGATTCTCGCCCGACTATAATACGGTCCTGGGTGATTTGATCAGTGTTCTGCATCGTATTGCGATTGCTCAGACCTTACCTGAAGCTGTTGATAACAGCATGGGCGATAAGGTTCAGGTGACTGAGCTGGCAGGTGTTTTAACCGCAGAAGATGTCCAGCTTTACTATCAGGTTGCTCTGATGGGTCGAAAAGATCTGCCCTTTGTCCCAGATCCTCGTGAAGGCTTGGAGATGGTGCTACTGAGAATGCTGGCTTTCCGTCCTGCTGGCGCTAAACCGCGTGATATCAGTATTCAACATGGTACGGCTGGTTTACAGGAATCTACAACGCAGGAGGTGATTTCTTCTCCAGTAGCTTCAGAACCGGAGCCGCCGATAGCAGAAACACCCCCTCAGCCTGAATTTGTAGAACCTGTTTCCCCTCAACCGGAAACCCAGGCTGTTTCGGAAGTAGTACCTGATACGCATGAGGTACCTCCAGCAAAAAAGTCTGATGCTCAAGGAATGGGGGAGGAGCCTCCTCCCTGGGATATGGGCGATTATGAGAGTATTCAGGATGACTTCCCTCAGACTTCATCTGCCGAGGTGTCACCGCCCACTGTAGCTCCAACTGAACCTGTTAAAAATGCTCCGGTAGATACCTTTTCTGAGAGTGTTGGCGTGCAGAAGAAGGTTATAGATGTGCCCCCGGTACCATCGGCAGAACGCAAGCCGGATGCTATTGCGAATGATATTTCAGGTTCAGGGAAAATTTTTGTTGCGGTAGAAACCTGCACCAGAGACATCGCTGAACTTAAACCTGAAAACTGGGTGCATATTAGCCGTAGTGTTGGTTTATCGGGTATGACAGAGAGTCTTGCCACTCATCTCTCGTTGGAAGAAGTAAGTGGGCAGGAAATCGTACTGTTTTATGAAAGTTCACAATCTGCAATGCTGAATGAAACGCAACAGCAGCGGATCAGTGATGCGTTAAATGATTATTTCCAATCTCCAGTTAAGGTAGAATTTAAACTTGGTAAGCAGCAGCAGGAAACCCCTGCGCAATACATGGCGAGGAAACGTGAGGAGCGTCAGGCACTGGCTCTGGAAACGATGCGAAATGATGAACATGTATTGATGTTGCAAGAAATTTTTGATGCACAGATTGAACTGTCATCTGTGACACCCATCGATTAGTTTTAGGTAGAGGTATTATTATGAAAGGTGGCATGGGCAACCTGATGAAGCAGGCTCAGAAAATGCAGGAAAACCTGCAGAAAGCACAAGAGCAAATCGCTCTGGCTGAGCAAACGGGTGAATCCGGAGCAGGACTTGTAAAAGTTGTTATGAACGGTCGTCATGACGTGAAGAGTATCAATATTGATGACAGCCTGATGGAAGAAGATAAAGAGATTCTTGAAGATCTGATTGCCGCAGCTGTAAATGATGCAGTTAGAAAGATTGAATCTTATACCCAGGAAAAAATGGCAGAAGTTACCGGCGGTATGGGTATGCCACCGGGATTTAATATGCCGTTCTAGACTCTACCTTAAATGTCTTTCAGTCCTTTATTACAGCAGCTCATATCTGCTCTGAGGTGTTTACCCGGAGTGGGGCCTAAGTCTGCTCAGCGTATGGCGTTCCATCTGCTCGAACGCGACAAAGAGGGTGCTCTGAGTCTCGCTGATGCTTTGCAAAAAGCAGTAGATGAAATTGGTCATTGCAGTCAATGCAGAACATTATCTGAAGCTGAGTTATGCGACATCTGTAACTCCCACAACCGGGATGAGTCGTTGCTTTGTGTGTTGGAATCCCCGGTAGATGTTCTGGCTGTTGAGCAGACTGGCGGCTTTAACGGTTTGTATTTTGTATTGTCCGGTCATCTTTCTCCTATTGATGGTGTTGGGCCTGAAGATCTTGGCATCGATCTGTTACTGGAGCGTCTTAAATCTGCCAATGTCAAAGAGTTGATTCTGGCAACCAATCCTACAGTTGAAGGTGAAGCTACAGCCCACTTCATCGCAGCGCAGGTAAATGATTTGGATATCAAAGTCAGCCGTATTGCTCATGGCGTACCTGTAGGTGGTGAGTTGGAATTTGTCGACGGTGGTACTCTCGCGCATGCCCTTGCCGGGCGTCGCTCACTGGTTTGAGGAAAGTATGACCATTGATAATCAGCCTTATGGCTGGCAGCGACTTGCTGCTACAGCAGATAACCCAATCTGGATAACAGAATCCGAGCAACTCAAAGAATACTGTGCGAAGTGGCAGGAATTGCCTCTGATCGCAATTGATACAGAGTTTCTGCGGGTTGAGACCTTTTATCCTATTCCAGGATTGATTCAGGTTGCGGATGATCAGTCGTGTTATTTGATTGATCCTCTGGAGATTGAAGACTTTTCGTCTTTGACTGAGCTGTTCGGAAACACTTCCGTCCTCAAAGTGATGCACGCATCAACCGAGGACCTGGAGCTGTTTAATAAGTCACTGGGAGCGGTCCCTGAGCCTTTATATGATACTCAGTTGGGAGCAGCGTTGATTAACTGGGGCTTTTCTATGGGGCTTCAGCGTATGCTGGAAAACCATCTCAACGTGCAGATGGAAAAGCATGAAACCACCTCAGATTGGTTACAGAGACCCTTAACTCAAAGCCAGGAGCGTTATGCCGCACTGGATGTGGCGTACCTTCCAGCAATCTATGCCATACAGAAAGAGTTGCTTGTCCAGCAGGGGAAAGAATCCTGGAGTGAGCAGGAGAATCAGGCGCTGTTGGCTGATTCTGTGATAGATGATGAAGAAGGTTTGTCTTACTACCAGCGTTTTACTCAGATGTGGCGGATACCGGACCACAAACTGGCTGCGCTAAGGGACCTTACAGCCTGGCGTGAACAACAGGCCAGGAAGAGGGATGTGCCAAGGAATAGAATCCTGAGAAATCAGGCCCTACTGCAGATTATTGAGCGCTGGCCTCGTTCAATAGGTGAGCTTTCGCAGCTTGATGAAGTTAAGAAGCGTATATTAAGGCTTGATGGCGAGACAATTCTGGCTTTTCTTAAAAATGCTGAGGAAAGTGCGGAACAAAACCATCCAGAGCCGATTCCGAGACCGTTGCATTTTTTCTGGAATCCTCACCTTAAGCGACTTAAAGCTATCGCCAGACGCAAGGCTGAAGAATATGAAGTGGCACCAGAAATAATGTTGAGGCGCAAAGAGCTTGAGCAGTTGGTGCGATCGGGATTGGAGAGCGGCGAATACATTCTGCCTGAAAAAATGTCTCGTTGGAGACAGGAGTTGATTGGTCATCTATTGTTAGATCAACTTGAAGAAATTGAAATGAAGAGAAAGAAAGGTGCTTAACCGATGAAAATTTGTTCTGTTTATCTGAGTCCACGTAAAGATGAGATGTATCTTTATGTTGATAAGCGTGACCAGCTAAGCAAAGTGCCGGAAGCACTATTGGAAATGTTTGGTTCACCGAAGCATATAATGGATATGCCTTTGAAAGCTGACCGGAAACTTGCCCGTGTTGAGGCGGATAAAGTTTTGGCCGAGATTGATGAAAAAGGCTATTACCTGCAAATGCCACCACCAAAAGAAGATTATATGTTGGATCTACATAAGGATCGCCCGGAAACAGGTGTGCGTTAATGCCTGCTCACGAGGTTTTCTGGCGGAGTAAGGACCTTCAGGAGATGACTCAGAAAGAATGGGAATCTCTTTGTGATGGTTGTGCCTTATGTTGCCTGCATAAGCTTGAAGATGAAGATACCCAAGAGGTGTTCTACACCTCTGTGGTTTGTCACCTCTTGGACTTTGAAACCTGCAGATGCACTAAATATGAAGAGCGTTGCAGTTTAGTCCCTGATTGCGTCAAGCTAACCCCAAAAGATGTTGATGAGTTTCATTGGTTGCCACCTACCTGTGCTTATCGCTTAATCTACGAAGGTAAAGACCTGCCAGACTGGCACCCCCTGCTCACAGGGGAGCAGAATACCGTTATTGAGGCGGGTGCTTCAGTTCTGAACTGGTATGAAGTTAAGGATAATGAGATCAAAGAAGAAGACTTTGTTGATTACATTATCGAATGAATTCATTTCGCTGCTAGAGCTTGAATGTCAGCTATAGCAATCACTTTTGAGTCAGAGGTTTTGGTCAGTAGGTTTCCGATCTCTTCAGCTCTCAGCGGTTTATAGAAATAATACCCCTGGAATACATTGCAGCCCATAGAGGTCAGGGTTTCTAGCTGATCCCGAGTCTCAACTCCTTCTGCTACTGTGTTTAAATTAAGGCTTCTGGCTAGGTTGATGATGGTTGCACATATTTCGCCGTCTTCCTCTTTACTGGCACACTCTTCAACAAAAGATTGATCAATCTTAAGAATGTCCAGCGGTAATCTCTTCAGGTAATTAAGGGAGGAGTAGCCGGTGCCAAAGTCATCAATAGAGATGCTGATTTCTAAACGTTTTAGTTCCTCCATGACTTCAATGCAGCGTTCAATATCCTGTATCAATACACCTTCAGTGATTTCGATTTCTAAGAGCCTGCCTGGAATAGAGTTCAGGATTAACTGCTGTTTGATAAAAGGGACAAGTTCATCAGATATTAAATGATTTCCAGAAACGTTGACCGAAACAGGCAGTATTTCCAGCCCCTGGGCACGCCAGTCAGCAAGTTGCTTGAGGGTCCCGGCTATAACCATCTCGCCTATAGGAATGATCAGGCCGCTCTCTTCCGCTACCGGAATGAACTCAGCAGGAGAGATTGGGCCCTGCTCTGGGTGATTCCAGCGAATCAGTGCTTCCAGAGCGATGATCTGATCATGGGGATTTTTAACTTTGGGTTGATAAACCAGATGGAATTGCTGATTCAGCAATGCCCTTTTGATCATCCTCTCGTAGGTCACCGCTTTAGTTGTATTTTCTGCCATGTAAGGTTCGAAGACCTTAAAGTTATCACGGCCACTGGATTTGGCTGAATACATGGCAATATCTGCCTCTTGAATCAACTGATCTGATTCAGAAGAGCCTCCAACTGAGAGCGAGATACCTATACTGGTTGGAATGCTGAACTGTTTGCCGGAAATTTCCACCGGTTGACGCATTATTTCCAGAATCTTCTGAGCTTTGTTGCTTATGATCTGTTCTGTGAGCGAACCGCTAAGAACGACAATAAACTCGTCACCGCCCCAGCGGGAAATAATGTCTTCATCTCGCGAGACGCTGTTGAGCCTGTGGGCTACTTCACACAGCAGTTCATCACCTGCTTTATGGCCAAGGGTATCATTGATTTTTTTAAACTGGTCGAGATCCATAAATAGGAGGGCTACAGTTGCTCCTTCCCTCTGGGCAATATTGATCTCTTCTTCCAGTCTTTTCATCAGGTGGGTCCTGTTGGAAAGGTGGGTGAGGGGGTCTTTATAGGCCAGAAATGTCAGGCGTGATTGCAGCTTCTGATCCCGAGTTACATCGCGGATATGCAGCGTAAACTCAGTTCTGGCAATTTCATCCGCGCCGGAACTGGTGATAGTCACTTCCGCAGGGAACTGGTGTCCTGAAATTCTTTGCAGTTGGACTCTGTTTCTGCGGTTAATGATTAGGCCATTAGCAGCGCTAAAGCTGTGCCTTAGGCTGTTCTCAAACTCAGTCTGGTCTTCTTCAAGAACAAAGTAGTCAAAAAACCTCTGCCCTCGAGCCTGATTTTTTAGGCAGCCTAAAGTTCGCTCGGCTGAAGGGTTGAACTCGATAATACGGCCCAGCCAGTCAATGGCAATGATGCAGTCCATAGAGGAATCGAGAATTGCGCTTTTTCTACGCTCACTTGCCTGGAAGCGGTCAATAGCAATTTCGCGTTGTTGCATTTGATCATTAATGCGGGTGATAACCTCATTATATTTCTTTGCGATCTGCCCTACTTCTGTAAAGGGTTCTTCATTTACTGGAGTAGCAAAGTTGCCAAGGTCCTGCTGCTTTTCCATATCACTGAGCAGGTCTATAAGTTCGGTTGAAGCATTATGTTCTGTAATGTTAAGGCCCTGAATCTCTGCTTTTGCACTGACTCTGAGAGGAATAAACATGTTCAGAACCAGCAGTAGAATATAGCTGACGATAAAGCTGTAGAGGCCTATTACAGCAATACCAAATAACTGTATCCCAAGCTGTTCTGGACGGCTGATTCCTTCTGCGAAGTATTCAGATTTTGCGAATAAGGCGAAAGCTACGGTGCCCCAGATCCCGGCAAAAAGGTGTGCTGGGATGACGTAAAGGGCATCGTCGATTTGTACTTTATCAATCCACTTGGTGCCGTAGTAAAGGATGACTCCTGCAACCATTCCAATCACCGCTGCTGAAACAGGGCTCACGGCATGGCACGCGGCTGTGACACTGACTAGGCCAGCAATAATACCATTCAGTATGTAACTGACATCGATAAATTTATTTTCTAAGTAGTGGAGGGTGGAAGCGATAAGTCCGCCCCATACTGCTCCCAGGCAGGTATTGAGCAGGATTGTGGGAACTTGTCCATTCATGGTTAAAGCGCTACCACCATTGAACCCAAACCAACCTAACCAGATCAGCAAAGTGCCCATGGTTGCCATAGGAAGGTTGCTTCCGGATGGGAATGCACAATTCTTATCGTAACGCCCAATTCTCGGCCCAATGATCAGAACTGCGGCAAGTGCGACCCAGCTACCGACTGAGTGAACAACTGTTGCTCCAGCAAAATCGACAAATCCGATTGTTTCTAACCAGCCGGGATTATTTGAGTCATAAAGGCTTGCCCAAGCCCAGTGACCCGTTAAAGGATAAATAAATAAACAGAGAACAGCGGTAATGAAAATGTACCCAATAAAGGTCATTCTTTCAGCTGTTGCACCAGATGTGAGCGTTGCTGTGGTGCCGCAAAACATCAATTGAAACAGAAAAAACGACATTTGAGACGCAGTGTTTTGTTCGCCAAAAACAAAGTTATCGGTACCCATTAGCCCGGCAAATCCGGAGCCAAACATCAACCCAAACCCTACAAGCCAAAAGAGAGAAGTGGATAGAATAAAGTCTGAGATGTTCTTAGCCGCAACGTTGATGCTGTTTTTACTGCGTGTCCGTCCGCTCTCAAGACATAGAAAACCGATCTGCATAACAAATACAAGCAGTGCAGATATGAGTAGCCATAAATTATCCAGCATGATCATACCTCCCTGAAATCATGATTGGTTGCTAGTACTACAATTAAATACGGTATTGTGCACTGCAATATATGTGCCCAGAATACATGAAATGGATTTTTTGGGGGGTAAGAAACAAAAAAGCCGCCTTCCCAGAAAGGGAGGCGGCTTTAGAAGTCTTTAAATTAAGACAGGAGCTTACTGGTTATCCAGCTGTGCTTTGATCAGGTCACCGATAGTAGTCGGACCGGATACTTCAACTTCAGCATTGCGAACTGCGGAGATAGCAGCTTTCTCTTCAGCCTGCTCTTTCGCTTTGATAGACAGGTTGATTGCGCGGTTACGACGGTCAATGTTCGTAATCTTAGCTTCAACTTCATCACCTACATTCAGTACAGATGATGCGTCTTCAATGCGATCTACAGAGATCTCAGATACTTTCAGAGTACCTTCGATGCCTTCTGCCAGTTCAATTACAGCGGCTTTAGCATCAACAGAGATTACTTTACCTGTTACGATAGAGTTCTTGTCGTTTGCTGCAGCATATTCAGCGAATGGATCGCTTTCCAGCTGTTTGATGCCCAGAGAGATACGCTCTTTCTCAGCGTCGATAGACAGGATAACTGCTTCAACTTCTTCGCCTTTCTTGAACTGGCGCAGAGCTGCTTCAGCATCAGCTTCCCAAGTGATATCGGACATGTGAACCAGACCGTCCAGCTCGTCCTGCAGGCCAACGAAGATACCGAAGTCAGTGATAGTTTTAATAGTACCAGTAACTTTATCGTTCGCAGCAAACTGCTCAGCGAAAGTAACCCAAGGATTACCTGTGCACTGTTTGATACCCAGAGAAATACGACGACGTTCTTCGTCAACGTCAAGAATCATCACTTCTACTTCATCACCAATGTTTACAACTTTGGATGGGTGGATGTTCTTGTTAGTCCAGGACATTTCGGAAACGTGTACCAGACCTTCAACACCGTCTTCGATAGATGCGAAGCAGCCGTAGTCAGTCAGGTTAGTGATACGTGCCTGGCACTTAGCGCCCGCTGGGTAACGTTCTTTGATCAGAGCCCATGGGTCAATAGACAGCTGTTTCAGACCCAGAGAAATACGACCAGATTCTTTGTCGAATTTGATGATCTTAACAGTGATTTCATCACCTGGGTTCAGCATCTCAGATGGGTGAGAAATACGTTTCCAAGCCATATCAGTGATATGCAGAAGACCGTCAACACCGCCAAGATCGATGAATGCACCGTAGTTAGTCAGGTTCTTAACGAAACCTTTAACTTCCTGACCTTCTTCAAGAGTAGCCAGCAGCTCATCACGTTGTGCGCTGTTTGCTTCCTGAAGAACTGCACGGCGAGAAACAACAATGTTGTTACGCTTCTGGTCCAGTTTGATCAGTTTGAATTCCAGCTCTTTACCTTCAAGGTGGTCAACATCACGTACTGGGCGAACGTCTACCAGTGAACCTGGCAGGAAGCCCTGAATGTTGTTGATGCTAACAGTGAAGCCACCTTTAACTTTGCCGCTGATGCAACCTGTAACGGTTTCTTCAGCTTCAAATTTAGCCTGCAGAACTTCCCAAGCTTCAGCGCGTTTCGCTTTCTCACGAGACAGACGAGTTTCACCGAAGCCATCTTCAACCGCTTCCAGAGCAACTTTAACTTCGTCACCAATCTGGATTTCGAGTTCGTTAGCGTCGTTCAGGAACTGAGAACGTGGGATGATTGCTTCAGATTTCAGGCCGGCGTGAACAGTAACCCAGTCGCTGTCGATATCAACAACTTCACCAGTTACCAGTTTGCCTGGAGTCATGTCTAGGGATACAAGGGATTCTTCAAACAGATCAGCAAAGCTTTCGCTCATTGAATATGTCCTATTTTAGGAGCTGTTGGTCACAGAGGAGTGACTAAGCAGCAGCCTGCATTTCCGGTTTGCAGGGTCAGTTTTTAATATTCTTGAACTGAGCAGTTAATCCGGAGCAACACTCAATTCGAGAGAAAATGAGCGCGCATTATACAGGAATAAATAGGTGAAAACAGTCTTTTTGTTTAATTTGTGTCCAGTTTATATGGGTTTATCGTAGTTGGCGAGGCGTGAGTAGAGAGCTGTTTGGCAGGGTTTAACTACGGTTTCCAGATCAGTTTTGAGATCGGATGTTAAAACCTGATCATTTTGTTCCCTGAAGTAGCTGGTAATTGCTCGTTCTTCCCGTGGCGAGTTGGCGGCTATTTCGATACCGTCACCTACACAAAAGGCATATTCAGGCATGTACTGCTTGATAAAGTCTTCCCGCTCTTTATCGGAAAGAATGATGCGTTTATTACCGATAAACTTCTTATATTCATTGCCGACAGATGCGGACATAGCATTGACCTGAAGCTTGTTGAAACGTCGGGCATCAGGCATATCGATCAATAAGTTTTTTATCTGTTTTTCTACAGCTTTGATCTCTTCGGCGATGGTTAACGGAGCAAAGTGTTCGTTCAGCCTTTTGTAATTTTCCAGTTCAGCAACCTGCGCTTTCAGGGCATCAATCTCACCCTGTAACTGGCGCTGTTCTTCGATGAGTTGCTCGTTGTCATCCATCAGCCCTTGAATGACTTTCTGGGTAGGGGTGAGTTTTTCCTGAGCAAAGGTGGCAGGGAGTTGGTTTTGCCCTAAGGCGCCCTTACTTTCTGTATAGGTAGTATTTGGAAGAACCGCGAAGCCAAACTTTTCGAGATCTTTGAGGTTTTCCTGGTGTTGGCCCTGCATCTCTTGGTAGATGAAAAAGCCCCCAACGCCAAGAATCGCGATAATCACTGGTACCACAATGCCTAAAATTGCAAACTTTTTCATCTTGCTTTACCCAACCATAAGCAGGAAATGACTGTTATTGTTTCTCAGAACTGACAGCAGAATACTGTAACTGCATAATGATTGCATCCAGCAGGATGCGTCCACTTTCTTTCAGCATTGCTGCAGTTTCGGGATTGATTGGTTTGCCTTCCGAATCCTTTTCTCTTTCTTCATCAAGTTCAGAAAGTTCGGTAATCGGTTGCAGGTTTTTCAATGCACGTCTGCGGTTTTCTGCATCGATTTGCCATTTTTTGGCTTTTTCCCGTTCTACTTTAAGTTGTTCTTCCTGCAACGGAATGGCGCTGTCCTCATTCCGTGCTTCACTTACGTATTCAACCTGTTCTCGCATAAAGATAAAGTCTGGATCGTTGAGCGTACGTTCTTTATAGCGCGTATCAACCTGATTAATGAATTGATCAAATGCTGGATAATTACCATGCCTTGCGGTTTTTACCGTATCCCATGCAAGTGCGTTATCCAGAGCGCTTTCACCAATGACTTCAGGGTCGTAAAGGGTTGGGAAATAGATATCTGGCAACACGCCTTTGTGTTGTGTGCTACCACCAGAGATGCGGTAAAACTTAGCCTGAGTAAGCTTTAACTGTCCGTGACTGAGTGGCAATAAGGTTTGTACTGTACCTTTACCAAATGTCTGCCCCCCGATCACTATGCCGCGGTTATAATCCTGAATAGCACCCGCAAAAATTTCTGAAGCTGAGGCCGATAAGCGGTTAACAAGAACGGCTAAAGGACCACTGTATGCAACTTCTGAACTGCGGTCGCGGAGGATATCAACTCGGCCTGTTGAGTCTTTTATCTGAACCGTGGGTCCGTGTTTGATAAATAGGCCGACAGTGTCATTGGCTTCTCTTAAAGAGCCGCCACCATTATTACGAAGATCAACGATGAGACCATCAATGCCTTCTTCATTTAGCTCTTCGATCAGCGCAGCTACGTCCCGGGATGTGCTTTTATAGTTTTCATCACCACTCTGAAGGGCATCAAAATTGATGTAGAACGCTGGGATTTCTATCACACCGAGACGGAACTTTCGTCCCAGATGGTCAAGTTCAAGAATTTTCTTTTGCGCAGCTTGTTCTTCCAGCTCTATTTTGTTGCGAATAATATCGACAATCTTGCTGGGTGCGTCGTCCTGCTCGGCACCTCTTATTTCGAGGCGAACAGTGGTGCTTTTAGGGCCGCGTATCAGGTCAACGACATCTTCGAGCCTCCAGCCAACAACATCTTCAATTTCGCCTTCCGCTCCTTGGCCGACACCGATAATGCGGTCGGTTGCTTTCAGTCCGCCGGTCTTTTCAGCTGGTCCGCCGGGAATCAGGCGTACAATCTGAGTGAATTCGTTTTCAGTTTGTAATACGGCACCTATTCCTTCAAATGACAGGCTCATATTAATTTTAAAATTTTCCGACTTCCTTGGAGACATATACACGGTATGGGGGTCATATTGTTTGGTATATGCATTAGTAAACATTTGAAAAACATCTTCACTGTTTACCTGGGCGGCTCTGTTAAGCTGGTTCTGATAGCGCTTAATCAATAATTCCCTGGCTTCCTTGATGTCTTTGTCGGCAAGCTTGAGGTTGAGCAGTGAGCTTTTGATTCTGCGGCGCCAAAGGTCGTTCATCTCTTCTTCGGAGGTCATCCATGGAGCGTCTTCTCTGTCTGTATCCAGAGACTCGGGTAATGAGAAATCAAACTCTTTATCGCTTTCAAGTAGATTGATGGAGTAGTTGATTCTTTCTTCTAATCTTTCGTGGAAACGGTTGAATATAGAGTAAGCGGTTTCCAGATCGCCTTCTTGAATCTGGTCATCCAGTGAAAAACGATATTGATTGAACTCTGCAACGTCGCTACTCAGAAAATAACTGCGTGCCGGATCAAGATCTTTAAGATACTGGTCAAGAATTTGGCTGGACAGATCATCGTCCAGCATGAGGTCTTTATAATGGCGTAAATTCAGTGATTCGGTTATCTCATGAAGGGTATTTTTATGTATCGGCTCGGCAGCGAGGGAGGTACTAACCGCAAAGGCAGTATGAGATATGAGTAATGATAAAGTGGAAACCAGTAGTGTCTTTATTACAGAAGATCTGGACATATTAAATTCTAATCAATAAACGTTATTCGGTTAAGACCGAGAACTGGGTAAAGAGTTCCATAAAGCTAAGTAAAAACAAATTGCATGAAAAGTTGTGATAACGTTTAGCTTTACAAACAGTGAGCTTCCAGAGTGTAGACAGGCTTACCTCTATTGTAAAATCAAAAGCTTGAAGAACGAATCATCAATAACAAGTCAGGGTAAAGTAATGAAATGGGTTTCACTTCTAATGTTGCTGTCAATTTCTGTGGTTATATCTGGATGTGGAGATAACCCGGAAGAAGAGAAATTCAGGCAAGATTTGATCGAAAAAGCATTAAATGATGAAGTCAGAAAAATCGGCGACGCGTTTTTAGCGAGCAATGCTAAAGAGCCAGGAATTAAAGTAACCGCCAGCGGTTTGCAGTATAAAGTTTTGGTTGAAGGGGAGGGTGAATCTCCTTCACATACTGATCATGTGACAGTGCATTATGAAGGCCTAAGAGTAGATAACCACGTTTTTGATAGTTCATATAAGCGCGGAGAACCAGCGATGTTTCCCCTAAATCGCGTGATTAAAGGGTGGACCGAAGGCGTTGGTTTAATGAATAAAGGCGCTGTTTGGATGCTCTATATCCCCCCTGAACTGGCTTATGGTGCTCTCAGCCCATCAGAAGAGATCCCTGCCAACTCTACATTGATCTTTAAAGTTGAATTAATCGATTTTGTGGCTGCTGAAAAATAGGAAAATTTATGAGTGAAATGATTGCTGACCTGAAGGCATTTCTAACCGAATCAACTACGCCTTTTCATGCAGTACAAGAGATGGCGAACCGGCTGAATAAAGCCGATTTTCAATTTCTCGATGAAGCGGATAGCTGGGAAGTGAAGCAAGGCGGTCGCTATTATACGACGCGTAATGATTCTTCTATTGTTGCTTGGGTTATGCCTGAAAAGGGAGCGCTGGATGAGTCTGGTTTAAGGATGGTTGGGGCACATACTGATTCGCCGTGTTTGAAGGTTAAGCCTCAGCCTGACATACACCGTCATAACTACAGCCAGTTGGGAGTGGAGGTATATGGTGGTGTGTTGCTTAACCCTTGGTTTGATCGCGACCTATCTATGGCTGGGCGTGTCAGCTTCTTGGATGCAAGCGGTGATCTGAAGCACGGTTTGGTCGATTTCAAAAAACCAATGGCTATTATTCCAAGTCTTGCAATTCATCTGGACCGGGAAGCGAATAAAAACCGAACAATTAATGCACAGACAGATTTACCGGTGATATTAGGGCAGTCGGAAGAAAAACTCGATTTCAGGCAGGTGCTGTTAGAACAACTGAAAACAGAATGTGATGAATCAATCGACGAAATTCTAGACTATGAGATTTCCCTTTATGACACCCAGGCTCCTGCTGAGATGGGTATGAATGGCGAGTTTCTGACTTCTGCGCGTCTGGATAATTTGCTGAGTTGTTACATGGGGTTAGATGCACTCATTACGGCTGAATCAAAGCAGGGCGCTTTGTTGGTATGTAACGATCACGAAGAAGTCGGAAGTATGAGTGCTGCTGGTGCTCAGGGGCCCATGCTTTCTCAGGTTCTTGAACGTCTAATCCCAGACAATGAAAAACGCGTCAGAATGTATGCTCGTTCCATGATGATTTCCGCAGATAATGCCCACGGTATTCACCCTAATTATTCTGAAAAACATGATGCCAATCATGGGCCGATTATCAATGCGGGTCCGGTGATTAAAATCAATGCTAACCAAAGATATGCATCGAATAGTGAAACCGCTTCATTATTTAGGAAGTTAGCGCGCGAGGTTGAAGTGCCGGTGCAGGCTTTTGTTGTAAGAAGTGATATGGCTTGCGGAAGTACTATCGGACCCATCACAGCGGCAGAACTTGGTGTGAAAACGCTGGATATAGGAGTGCCGCAGTTTGCCATGCATTCAATCAGGGAGATGGCAGGTGTTAAGGATATTGAGGCACTAACTTCGGTTCTGACGCAGTTCTTCAGTCTGGAAAAGGTATAGTATTGTTTTAAAATGAATTTTTGTCACAAGTGTTCACAATATGTAGTATTTATGCTCATAATGAATCAGTGGTTATGATTTATACTAAATAAACAATTAATATGGGCATTAATAATATGCAGCTTATCAAAGATCTGCGAGATGAAGGTGTAGTGCTTTTTTGGGTCGAGGATGAGCGGCAGGTTAGCCCGTTTCTGCATACATTGGTTGATGCTGAGGAATGGTGGAAAAAGTATCAATTTTCTCAGTATCAGGGCCAGGAAAGACGTAAGACAATATATGATCGCAGATCAAACACAGAAATGCGTAAACAGTTTGAGCTGAATGGTCGATATATCCCGCCTCGTCCAAATGGTCGTCGTTCTTCCGATCAGCCTGTCTTTATTGCGTTGGATTTGTTCGAAGAAAAAATGAAAGGTTTCCAAGCGGTAAAAAATTAAAGGCCCGAATCCCAGCAGCTCTGTCACCTGATCTAATCCGCACTGTGGCGCTTTACCAGGAAACTGATGCCATGGGCTTTCGGGCACATGAAAATATTAGCGTAAATTCAAGTTTGTTCAAGCTCTAATTCCTTATACAAAAGGCTGATTTTTAGGTTCTATAACCCTGTATATTGCCGGGCTACTCGGCTTAATGGGGGATTATAGGAGAGGGATTTTTCTAACCGGTGAAGCCATTTCCTTTAAGCTTTAATTGGGAATGTAGCGGATTGTCATCGGGACGCTTCGGGGATTGTTTTGTATAGTGTGCAGAGTGTCACAGAAGATAATGGTTCGATAGGGAATAAGGCTTTAGCATCGTTGTATGCACTCCATTCTTCAGAGAGATGACCGGATGTGGAGTTCTTGATGACCATGAAGTAAATGTTGCTAGATGAATCAGTAGCGTACTTGTATGAGATCTTCGAGGTGCCGGTTAGGGAAATCCTGCTGAGTGTCTAAAGAGCTGTTTGCAATTCAGTTGCCAAGAATTGAAACCTATTCTATTTCAATCGACTTCCCAAATGGGTTTGTCGTCATAATTCATGTCTGATTGAGAGCGATTAGAAAGTTTCTGGGCTCGATTCTGGGCGTATCTGATCTTGCCAACTAAAGAAGTAAGTTTCTCTTTACGATCGCATTTACTATTTTCAATAACGGTAGGGACAACGGCATGTCTACTGAGAGATAATCTAGATCTTTCCAGCCTTCTAGTACGCAAGCAGATTGTGTTCTGCGGCATCTTCTTCGCTTTACTGTTCGTAGCCATTGTTGCAATCCATGCTAATAGTGGCGAGTAATTTAAAGGGGGGAAGTGGTCGGAGTGATAGGATTCGAACCTACGACCCTCTGGTCCCAAACCAGATGCGCTACCAAGCTGCGCTACACTCCGACATATAAAGCAAGCCATTAAAAGAAAGTGGTCGGAGTGATAGGATTCGAACCTACGACCCTCTGGTCCCAAACCAGATGCGCTACCAAGCTGCGCTACACTCCGACGTTCATCTTTTCAGATGGCTCCCTGAGCTGGACTCGAACCAGCGACCAATAGATTAACAGTCTACTGCTCTACCAACTGAGCTATCAGGGATCTTCAGTTGAGCTTCTGAGGTGTTGGCTCCCCGAGCTGGACTCGAACCAGCGACCAATAGATTAACAGTCTACTGCTCTACCAACTGAGCTATCGGGGAATAGCCTCAAAAGTGCGGCGTATCTTAATGACGTAGCGCAATATCGTCAAGGTATTTTTAGGTGGTTTTTCAAAAGAATTAACGGGTTGGTTGATAGTTGACCAATTTTAAAAAAAGAGTGAAGTCGTTCCGGTAATTTTGGTATTGAAACATTTACAACGTTAAAGAAGCTAGTACCTGTACCAGAGTACAATGTTTTTGTTTTAAAGTTGGTATATAAAGGACAAAGTCAAAAAGAAATCAGCAAGTTACAGGGAATATAAATGAGCGCTATAGGCACAGTATCGCAACTGATTGGTAGAGCAATCGCTGTAAAAGCAGATGGTTCTGAACGAGTTTTATCTATCGGTGATGAGGTTCAGGCAGATGAGCTCATTCGAGTATCACCAGATGGTTCACTTGAGATCAAGATGGAAAGTGGTGAACCTGTGAATCTTGAAGGGGGGCAAAGTTGGTTAGCGACTGCTGACACCTTCCAAGAGTCTGATGATTTCGATACAACAGAAGCTATTGCTGATGTGCAATCCATTCAGGAAGCGATCCTTGCCGGTGCTGACCCTACTGAAGTAGCTGAAGAGACTGCTGCCGGTGGTGAGGGCGAAGCAGACGGAAATGAAGGCTCATCTTTTGTGCAGGTTGAAGCTACGCGCGAAGAAGTTGATCCTACTGCTGGCTACGAGACAGTTGGTATTTTTGATGCACCTTCAGAACTTCCGAGCGAGTTGCAAATCTTATTAGCACCGGCTTCTAAGGTAACACTCGAAGGTAGTGTGGTTAATGAAGGTGATGGTACAGCTACCATAACAGCGACTGTTGATAATGCACCTCTAACTGATCTGACTATCACTCTGTCGACTGGAGATACGATCACAATTTTGACAGGGCAGACTTCGGGCTCAACAGAGGTTGAGATTAATAACGAAGATGATATCTATCTTGATGGTGAAGAATTCCCCGTTAGTATTTTAACTACGGATGGTGGTAACTATGAAAGCCTGGATACTTCTGACACAGCTTCTGTAGTTATTTTGGATACTATAGACACTATAAACATCAGCCTGAGTGCGACACCAAGTCTGTCCGAAGGCGATGCGACAGGTATTGAATACACCGTCACTTTGAGCGGTGGCGTTGCGAATAACGACATCACCGTAACGTTGGATAACGGTGAAGTGATCGTGATCCCAGCGGGCGATCCATCAGCATCTACATTCACCGCAGTTCAGGGTGATGATGTGTATCTGGACGGTGAAACCGTCACGAACAGCATTGTCAGCGCAGCTGAAGCCAATGCCGGTACACCGGGTGCACTGGAAGATCTAACCTACGACGGCAGCGCGGTTGAAACCGTGATCAGTGACACAGAAGACACCGTCACTGTAAGCCTGAGTGCGACACCAAGTCTGTCCGAAGGCGATGCGACAGGTATTGAATACACCGTCACTTTGAGCGGTGGCGTTGCGAATAACGACATCACCGTAACGTTGGATAACGGTGAAGTGATCGTGATCCCAGCGGGCGATCCATCAGCATCTACATTCACCGCAGTTCAGGGTGATGATGTGTATCTGGACGGTGAAACCGTCACGAACAGCATTGTCAGCGCAGCTGAAGCCAATGCCGGTACCCCGGGTGCACTGGAAGATCTAACCTACGACGGCAGCGCGGTTGAAACCGTGATCAGTGACACAGAAGATACGGTAACAGCAACCCTGACAACCAGTACTTCTGAGATAGCGGAAACCGGTGGTTCTATTACATACACTGTCACCTTGAGCGGTACTCCTGGCAGTATTGATCCGGATGCTGATCTGGTCTTTACGCTGACAAATCCGGATGGCAGTGGTGACCCAATTCAGGTAACCGTATCGGCAGGCGCAGTTTCAGGACAGGTCGTTGTAACTTATTCTGACTCTGAAATAACCACACAAACCTCTATTGATAATTCTATTGCTTCATTTACTGGTGGTAGTGAATACGAGGAGTTGGTTACTGCAGGATCTACATCTGTGGTGGTTGATTACGCCCCTGTAATTACTGACCTGACTCCGGAAGCACAAGGTGGAGATGTTGTAGTTGATGAAGACGATCTTCCAAATGGTTCTGATGGTAGCGATTCAGTAACTCAGGCAGGTACTTTCACAATTGCTGCGGCTGACGGTGTTGAGACTCTGACTGTTGGTAGTCTGAATGTGATTCAGAATGGCACTTATCAGGGTGATGGTATCAATATTATTACTCCTGAAGGCCATACTTTCACCATTTCTGGTTATGACGCTTCAACTGGTATTGTCAGCTATACATACACTCTGAACGAGAATGAAAGCCATGATTCTGCGCAGGGTGAAAACTCCTTCTTTGAAAGCCTCAGTGTGTACCTTGAAGATTCTGATGGGGACTCCACAACTGGCACTCTGTCTGCTCAGATTGTAGATGACGTTCCATCTGCAACGCCTGCAACCAATAGCGGGCAGATAACTCAGGCTGTTGATACGAACTTAATGTTGGTGCTTGATGTTTCTGGGAGTATGAATAACCAATCAAGCTTCCAAGGCATGACTCGCCTAGAGGTTATGGTCAAAGCCGGGCTCGAATTGTTGGATCGTTACGATGCATATGGGGATGTGAAAGTTAACGTTATTAGTTTCTCATCCGAAGGTAATGATCTCTCAGGAGGCTGGGTAACTGTTTCTGAGGCAAAGGCCATTCTTCTTGAGTTAAATGCAGGGGGTACCACTAATTATGTGGACGCCCTAAATGATTTGATCGCTAGCTATAATTCAAATTCATCCGGCATGATTGCGGATGCTCAGAAAATCTCATACTTCATGTCCGATGGTAATCCGAATGTTGGTGGTACTGTTGATCAAGCGGCTTGGGAATCATATGTAACTGATAATGGTTTCCTTTCTTATGCTTTGGGTATGGGGTCTGGTGTAAATGAGCTTAACCTTGAGCCAATTGCTTATGACGGTCGAGGTGATGGAAGAACTGGTAGTGGAAGTGATATTGATGTCACCGTAGTGACTGACCTCTCTGAGTTGGAAGCAGTTCTTGTGAGTACAGTGGAAGTTCCTCCTCTCTCTGGTTTGTTGCTAAATGGCGGTGTGCCTGGGGTTGTCGGTGCCGATGGAGGTTGGGTTCAATCTGTTACAGTTGATGGAGTAATCTACAGTTATGATGCGGCGACAGATTCCTCGACCGTATCTGGTGGTACCAGCAACGGGGCCTTTAATGATGACCTTAATGAATGGTTAATAACTACTGTTGAAGGGGCCTCTCTTAAGGTTTATATGGATACTGGGATGTATGAATATCTCCCCCCAGATGATCTGGTTACCGAAATGCAGGAGGTTTTTGGGTATACCATTACTGATAGTGATGGTGATACTGCCTCCAGTACGCTCACACTCAGTGTTGACCCACTTGAAGGGCCTATGGTTGTGCGAGACGACTTTGTAATCACGAATCAGGACACTATTGAAATTCCTGATTGGACACTGCTGGTGAATGATTCGGGGCCAGATAGCGATGCACAGACACTAACTGCTGTAGATAACAGTGTGAGTGGTGCGGTTACTGATAATGCCAATAACACCGTTACCTTTGTGGATACGGGTACACAAGGTGGTCATTTTAGCTATACGAATACTGCCGGGGGCTCTTCAAGCGATGGTCAGGTATCAGTGAATCAGGTTTCAGGTAATATATTGGAAGGCGGTTATTTGGATGAGATTATCATTGGTGGTACAGACAGTGAGAAGCTCATAGGGGGGGCTGGTGATGACTCTTTGTTTGGTGGGGATGGCGCTAGTTCGAGTGTTTACCGTAGTATCATTGCGGATGTGAAAGCTGGAGACACTTATTCTAGCGACAATAACCAGTTTGGCTTTACTTTTGCCCAGGGTACGGGGCTATTTATTACGAAGATAAGTATAGATATCACAGGCTCAGGTTTTTTTGATCAAATAGGGTCTGGAAGTAAGGCTTTTCAAATAGGCGATGAATCTGATATTGATTTGTTTGATATCACAACAGTGACTAGTGGAGATTCAACCGTACTAGAAATTGAGTTTGCTCCTAATGCTTTTGTAGAGGGAAATACCATTCGGTTTGGTATTGATACGGATACTGGATTTAATACTGGTGATGAGTTTGGAACTAATGATATTCCTTTTGAAGTAACTTTTAGCGATAGTATTTCAGTAAACGGTATTTACGAACCGGGTGCAGGGAACTCAAGTGTAGGAACTGCTAATAATTTGTATGACGATACATTAGAAGGCGGCCAAGGTAATGACATCCTTACAGGTGGCGAAGGTGATGATATCTTTGTTTGGAGTGGTTCTGATGCTGATGGCGGCACTGACCATGTAACCGACTTTGCCTTCGATCTTGCAGATTCTAACGCTGAGAATGATGTGCTTGATCTTTCCGATCTACTGTCGGATGGATCTAACCAACTGATAGCGGCAGAAGTGGATGGACATATGCAGCTTACGGTTGCTAATGCATCGGACATTTCAGATGTTAAACAGGTAAGTAGCCTTGATAACATTAATGTCGCCAACGACAGTGCAGCTGACCTTCTGAAAGATCAATTGCTAACGAATGGCAACATTGATGACGGTATTTCTTAACCGGTATAACCACTCATAAGAAGATGAATAAAGGCACCCTCCGGGGTGCTTTTTCGTATCTAAGCAAGCACTCGCATAAAGTTTTGGATTCTCCATGTATTTTCGCCAAGAAAAGAATTCAACTATTAAGCGTTAAACGTGAATGCTAATCCTCATTAGCACTCCTGTTTCAGTATTTTTTCTTTTGATA
Source organism: Neptuniibacter sp. (assembly GCA_050633685.1). Taxonomy (GTDB): domain Bacteria; phylum Pseudomonadota; class Gammaproteobacteria; order Pseudomonadales; family Balneatricaceae; genus Neptuniibacter. Next base: position 53,555 of record JBOEHA010000026.1, read on the forward strand.
AATACATATATTTCAGATGGATATGATGTATTTGTATTGTCAAATTCAAATGAGTTCGCCTTCCTCCTAGATGTGAGTATTCAAACGACTGTACCTCGGTACAATAACGTTTCCAGCTGCCAGATCTATAACTATTAATGAGTTTAATAGAATTAGCGGTTGGAAGATTTGATATGAATATCATCGGTACAGTTTCGCATTTGGTTGGACAAGTTTTTGCTATAAAAGCAGACGGTTCTGAACGTTTATTGGCACTTGGTGATCCGGTATTTTCTGATGAAATGGTCAGAGTTGCACCTGGCGGTGCTATCGAGATATCAATGGATTCCGGTGAGCTTGTTAAGTTGGAAGGCGGGCAAAATTGGCTGGCAACCACCGAGACCTATCAGGAGGCTGGCGACTTTGATCTGTCTGAAGCAGCTGCTGATATTCAGTCCATTCAGGAAGCTATTATTGCGGGTGTAGATCCTACAGAAGTGACTGAAGCAACCGCTGCGGGTGGTGAACCTGCTGCAGGGGCTGAAGGTGATGAAGGTTCGTCTACTGTGGTAGTGAATCGTACCGCTGAAGAAGTTGATCCAACCGCTGGGTATGACACTATTGGATTTCAGGATACTTTTGAGCAGCCAGAAGAGGAGCTTCTATTTACTCCTGAAGCTCCGGATGAGCCTGTAGTTAGTGTGTCTGTTCAGGTCGAAGTGCAGGTTGATGTCACAACAGAAGTAGACTTTGAGGATCCCGATTCTGAAAACCCATTTGAAGAAACGGGCGAAAATGTTGTGCTTTCTCCTCAGGGTGTTCTTGTTCTTGAAGGTACTGAAAGCGGTGAAGATACAGAAACTCGTGACATCACATTTAATCTTGTTCTGGACAAAGTATTTGATCAGGACGTCCAGGTAACCTATCAGTTAAGACCAGTTTCTACAGATGGTAGTGCTGATTACCCCGAAGACTGGTACGACCTTACTCTAGATCCGATTACCGTAACTATCCCTGCCGGCACTGTGTCGTTACCTGTAGTTGTGACGATTGTTCAAGACCATGTTGATGAGGCGAATGGCCAGTTTGAAATTGTCCTGCTGAGTGCTGAAAACGCGACCATCAATCCGGATGCGAACTCAGAGCAAATTTTTATCATCGATGACGATACAACGCCTGTTGCTCAGGATGATTTCAATAGCGTAATGGAAGATGCTTACCCAGTAACAGATGAGCAATATCCGGATTCGGGTTACCCGAGTACTGAGGGTAATGTAATAGCTGGTGAACATGATGACAGTGATTTCAGTCCTACCTCACAAGCTGATACTGATGAAGATGGGGATGCGCTGATAGTAGTTTCGTTTGGGGATGCGGATGAAACGGCTGCTCCAGGCGCAACCATTACCGGTGAGTATGGTACGTTAACTCTAAATGAAGATGGTTCTTATCAATATATCCTCACATCAAATAACGAAGATGATATTCAGGGTTTGAGTGAAGGTGAAACCTTGGAAGATGTTTTCAGTTATGTTGTTACCGATACATATAATGAAAACCAGTCAGCTACCTTAACTATTACGATTGAAGGTAAAGATGATGGTGTTTCAATCACCGGCCTTTCCAGTGAAGGGGCTGAAGAATTTGTTTCCGAAGTAAATCTTTCCGATGGTTCAGCTCCTAATACGGGAGCTTTGACTCAGGGTGGTTCCTTCAGTTTTGAAGCAAAAGATGGTTTGGATACAGTTTCAATCGGCGGCCAGAATTTTAATTTGTCTGCTTTGAGTGCTCTTGATGGTACACAAACTGTTGCAATGTCTTTCGGCACGCTTGTGTTAACAGGCTATGTTGGCGATGCGTTCGGCGGAACAATCAGCTACGAATATACATTGAATGATAACGTAGATAATGACTCGCAAGCTGGCGCAGATGGCTTTGGTTTCACGGACAGTATTGCTGTTGTAGTCACTGATGAAGATGGTAGCAGTGATAATGAAACGCTGGATGTCTTTATTGCAGACGATATCCCGGCAGCCGAAGCCGACAGTGACAGCGTCACCGAAGGTCTGGGCAACAGTGTTAACGGCAACGTCCTGACGAATGATGAAGGCGGAGCGGATCTTCTGGACAGCTCTACCGTGAGCTGGAGCGGCAGTCTGGTGGGTACTTACGGTACCTTATCGGATGATGGAGCCGGTAACTGGACCTACACATTGACCGCGGCTTCTGTGCCACCGGGTGCTACCGACAGCTTTGATTACACCGTCGAAGACAGCGATGGTGATATCACCGGAGAAACGCTGACGATCAGCATCGACCAGGATACCAACATTCCAAACGTCGTGGGTGATGCCCAAACCGTTTACGAAGACGGTCTGGCAGACGGTGTACAGCACGGCGGTGACAGTGAAACCACCGCAGGCAGCTTCACCGTGGATGCGAATGGTGAAGACTATACCCTGACCCTGAATGCAGACACCATCAGTGCAGTGGGAGACACAGTGGATACCGGCACCGGCATCCTGACCATAACTGGTATCAATCAGGTGGGTAATGTCGTGACCTACGACTACAGCTACACCCTGAGTGCTCCTTTAACCCATGCGGATGGTTCAGGAGAGAACGCTCTGACGGATACCATCAGCATGTCAGTCACCGACGCAACGGGTGACAGCGATGCCACACCGGGCAATATAGTTGTTACGATTGTGGATGATGTTCCTGTTATTACATCGAGTCAGAATTCAATAATGACCAATGTTGTTGGTAATGAGGTGACTGGAGCATTTAATATTTCGTATGGCGCTGATGGTCCGGGTTCATTGTCTGTCGCGTTAACTGCGATGCTTGTGACCACTGATGGGGCTGCTGTTACGCTTACGCAAACTGATGTAAATACTTGGTTAGGCCATACGGGAACATATGGTGTTGATCAAGGGCCGGTATTTGAACTGAGCATAGATCCTGTTGATCAGACTTATACTTTTGATCTGTTAGGTCCGGATCTAATTGCCGCATTTGAACAGAAGCAAGCAGGCCAGGGTTCTTCATTTGGTAGTGGACCAGCCGATGCGTACATTATTCCTGATGCAGTGGATCCTAGTGTAGACCTGGTTCTGATATCCGGCTATGAAATTGGTGATCTGAGTGATTTTGATCTCACTACAGCTGATTTTGACGACATTCACTCTGATGATAATACGGTCTTCGCTGATGTTAACTTACAAAACAACTATTACGGCGTGGATACGCCAGCGGTTGGTGTGGATCAGGCATTAGTAATGGACTTTACTGGCGATAATTTTGGTTACACCCTCCCGGGTGAGTTTGATGGACCAATCGTGACATCGATCACAATTGGGATTCAGAAAAGCGCCACAATTTCCTGGGTAGCATACAATGATGCAGGTGAAGTTATAAATTCAGACACTGATTTAGCCGTAGTGAAAAATCAGTCATTAGTTATTTCAGGAGAAAACAACGAATTTATTTCATACGTTGTTGTATACGGTGAAACGGGTGCTACGGGTGTGGTAGTTCAATCTGTAGGTACTTTGAGTAATACCGGAATAACCGATGTTACATTCGACGTTACCGCAACTGACTCGGATGGTGATGTGACTTTACCTGCAGAGATCAGTGTGACCGTGGATGGCAGTGGAGATATCAGGGGAACTGATGCCGGTGAAGTTATATCTGGAGCCAGTGGAAACAATATTCTTACTGGTGGATTGGGTGATGATATTTTCTTCTTTACTGCTGAAGATCAGGGCACAGTTGGAACACCTGATTTCGACAAAATCAATGATTTTAACGATAACGGGGAAGCTGATGTCCTGGACCTTTCAGACCTGCTGGTTGGTGAAGAGGGTACTGACCTGACTGCATTCCTCGCGGTTTCTGAAGATGCCGGTGCTGTAGTGATTGATGTGAACCCTGATGGCCTATCTGGTAACACAGAGCAGATAAGGCTTGAAGGCACAACTCTTGCTGATCTTGGTGCCAATGCTCTGGATACTCAGGCCGATATCATCAGTGATCTGATTACTAACGGCCATATCCAGGTTGACGACGCTTAAATCGCTGGAGCGGCGCTGATCAAAGCACCCTTCGGGGTGCTTTTTTTATGCCCTAATCACTTAGCGAGGGTTAATCGATCTGCCTTGAATAATTGTCCTGATTTACCCCTTATCGCAGTGCTTCTTTTCCGCTAGAATCGATCATTAAAATTGACGAAATGTTGCTGCGGATTAACGCTTAATGCTGTTCAATAAACTCCCCGATAATTTGTTTATGCCGCTCTCAGGGCAGAATAAACTGGTTTATCAGGCTGTATTACTCTCACTGGCTGACTTGTTCTTTGATGAGGACCTGGTTGACCCTTTTGTTCCTAAAGATCTGGTACGTTCTACCATAGAAGGGGCTGTCGTTCGCCTTGGTGTTCGCCGCTGGGAACCTGAAGAAGACGATTCCGAAGAGGAACAGCAGGAACTACCACGTTCAACTGCGGAGTACACCAGCCGTATTTATCGTCGCCTTGTTGCCACAGGCTGGTTGGAAGAGGAGCAGAGAATTTATCGCACCTATGTGCTCCTATCTCCGGCAAACAGTTTTTTGTTAAGAACACTGGTTTCCATCGCTAATCTGGAAAAGCGCAGCTATGGTGGTGCAGTACTTAACGTATTGAGCTCTTTGGAAGCAGCTATTAATGACCCTAAGGGGCGTGGTATTACACTTTCCGAAGCAGCTCAGACAGCTTCGGACTTCAGTGCACACCTAACGGATATGATGTTGGGCCTGCGTGAATTGAAGATCAATCTTTCTAAAACCAATAATCCGCAAGAGATTGTCCGTAGCTTCTTTGATCGTTTTGTGGAACATATCCTGGTTTCCGATTACAAAACACTGAAAACTCAGAATAACCCGTTCCGTTTCCGTCAACAGATTCTGACCATGCTGCGTGAACTGCAGTTTGATACTCTAAAACTGGAACATCTGACGGTTCATTATCAGCAGCAGTATGAAGCGGATATCCATGAAGCGGAAGCTAAAGTGCATCAGCACATCAATCGTATCATTCGCATTTTTGATTCAGTAGATCAGCGTTTGGCAATTATTGATGACTTCCGTTACCGTCTGGAGAAGCGTGTTTCCGATACCGTTCGTTATATGGATAAAACCACGCCGGGTATGGCTTCGCGATTATCTCGTGTCATCAGTGAAGTCGCGCAGAAAGATGGTCGTGAGATCCCGCGCATAGGTAATCTGGAAAGTGTTGGTTTTATAGCTCCGGGCAGTGTGCGTTCACCTGTGAAACGCCGGACACCGGCCGAACCGACGGTTATTACTAAACAGGAAATTGATCCAAAAGTATTGGAGTTACGCCGACTGTTTAAAGAACATAAAGACCGTCGGACTGTTAAAATTGATCGGATTGAAGCCTATCTCGAGCGGCACTTATTAGGGCGGGATACAGTCAATGCTTCTGATTTCTGCATCGAATCTATAGAAGATTACATCTGCTTCTCGTATGTCCGCCACCTTAAGTCACTAGGCAAAAAAGCTCGTAAAACCACAGATAAATACGATATCCGCATGCAGGATAGCTATGTCAGTGTTGCTGATATGGTTGAATGCCGTGATTTTTATGTAACCCGAAAAGATCAGTCAAAGGAAGTTTCAAATGCTAGGTGATCTGCAGAAAATTATTGGTCGCAGTGATAAGTATCAGGCGAGCGATTTCAGTCGTGCGGCAAACCAACTGCTGACGAATCAGTTCCTTTATTCCGAGCGTCCCTCACATAGGGAAAGCTATTTTCTGGTCGCATCTCACACCGATTATTTCACCAACCTTTTTGAAGCGATTGGTTGGTCATTTGTGTACCAACCAGATGAAGCCTATATGGGTATTCTTCCAAAAGGTGAAGAGCGTTTTATGCGCTTAAAACTGGATGAATCACTGCTTTTGCTTTGTATTCGTCAGCAATACGAGCTGAAACTTGAAAGCTTTGAGGTTGAAGGTGGACAGGCGTATACCAGCACCGATGATCTATTAACGCTGTATGAGAACCTGACTGGCAAAGAGATTCCAAACGAAACCCGATTAAAAGAGATTCTCTCTCTATTTTCACGCCATGGGGTGATTGAACGTGGCAAACCGGATGAGATGGAACCTAAAAATATTCCATTAAAGATCAACCCGGTGATTCGCCAAGTGGTTGTAGAGGATTATATACGCCAGCTAGAAGCTCTTTCTGATCCGGAAGAAGAGATGGAAGCATCGATCGAAGAAGCCAGTGATGAACGTAGCATTGAGCCTGATACGGACTCGGACGAAAGTGCAAATGAAGATAAGCCAACAGTCATTGAAGAGGTGATCGAAGAATGAAGCAGTTAAACCGTATCATCCTCGTTAACTGGTATGTTCTTGGTGCCGTTGAAATCCCGATTAAAGGCAATGTCGCTGTTGTGGGGCCCAATGGTTCAGGTAAATCCTCCCTTCTTGATGCGATTCAAACTGTTCTGATGGGCGGCAATAAGCGTCACTTAAGTTTTAACGCCTCAGCCGGTGAGAAGAGTGAGCGAAGTCTCAGAACATACTGTCTGGGCTTTTTGGATGATGATGGCAAGAAGAATACTGCCCGTCATGATTCACTTTGTTACTTGGCGCTGAGTTTCTTTGATACAGAGACCGCTAAAGAAACAACCGTGGGTGTAGCGATTAGTGCTTCCACTGCCTCTGCTGATGAAGATGTTCTCGGACGCTTTATTTTGCCTGACTGCGCTGTAACTCTGGACGACTTTACCGAAAAACAGGGTGGTGGGCGCTTACCTAAATCCTGGGAAACGGTGCGGGCGAACTTGATGAAGCAATGCCCGGATATGATTCTTGAAAAACGCTCCAGTCGTTTTGTTAAAGAGTTAGTCAGTCATTTAAGTTACGACTCACAGATGCCGAATGATGATGATAAATTCGTCAAAAACTTTAAAAATGCCCTGAAATTCGTCCCAATTGATAGCCCTACACGTTTTATTCGTGAATTTGTCCTTGATGAGAACATCGTCCATGTCGGTGCTTTCCGTAAATCTCTGGATGAATACCGTGCGATGGAAACAAAGACCCGAGAAGTGGCTAACCGCATCGGCGAGTTGGAAAAAGTTCAGGAGCTTTGTAATGGCATTGATCGTAATGTAAAAAATGCCGCAGAGTATGAGTGGGTTGTACACGAAACCCGTTTTGAAAACGCCGACCTTAAAAAAGAAGATTCGGAAGAACGCCTCGAAGAGAATAAGGAAAGAGAGGAAGTTCTACAGCAAGAACTGGATCAGAAGAGTGAAGATCTTAATCAGATCATGCAGAGCCTCGCAGATGCCCGAGCTGAACTGAATACTTCTGATTCTGCCCATAAAGTGAAAGCCCTTGAATCTTCTATATCTGCAAAAACTCATGAGGTGAACGTTGTTAAAGAACGTATACAGGGTGTGTATAGCCTAATGCGTACAACGGTCGGTTTTGCTGATAATCAGGACTTGCTTCCGGAAAAATTTATTCCGGTTGTGCAGCAGTGTGTCGAGCAATGGCGCGCTGGCCAGGACATTATGGCGGATCTATGGCCGCAATCGCCGGTTGAAGTCGACAACGTTCTTGAGAACATGAAGCTCCAGATCGAGAGTGTACGTCGTGATGTCGCGCGTAGATATGAACACTCCGTTATCCGTATCAGTGAGCTGCGTTCTGCTATCCAGAGCCAGAAGAGTGCTGTTGAAGACCTTAAACAAGGTCGTGCCCCGGTACGTCGGAATACCCGCGAACTGATGGAGTTGTTGCAGGAATATGGAATTAACTCAACACCTATCTGTGAACTGGCTGATATCAATGATGACAAATGGCGAATTGCGATTGAATCTTTCCTTGGAGCACGTCGGGAAGCCCTGATCGTTGATCCGGACCGAGTGAAAGAAGCCATTACACTTTATCGTCGTAAAGGTCGTCATCTGAAAGGTTGCCGAATCGTTAATACTACCAAATCTGGTGATTGGCTGAATCGTTATAAAGCCGGATCTTTGGCTCATTTCATCGATACCGAAAATGATCATGCCCGTGCATTCATGAACCGTGCGCTGGGCGGTGTCATGGCGGTTGAAACCGAGACTGAACTGCTACGGCATGAACGAGCATTGACCTACGATTGCATGTTGCAGACCGAAGGCTCTACTACAGCGATCAACGAGATGCAGCCGATTATGGGCATTCGTCGTCGTTCTGATCAGGCCGCACTTCAGGGTAAGCAGGTTGACCAGATGGTGAATGAGTTCACCCAGCTGGGTAAAAACCATAATGCTCTGGAAAAACTGCGCGATGCCATGATCACGTTGCATAACAGTCTGGATAACATCAATGAGCGTGTTTTTGACCTGGTGAATCAGCGTGAACAATTGACGACTGAGATTGACGGTCAGCGTCAGGCGATTACCGATCTGCGCAATCAGGATGATACGGGCATTCAACAACGTATTACTGATCTGGTTAATGAGCAGAAAGAAGCGGAGCAGCTACAGAAGAGCCTGATGGATAAACTGCAAAAAATCCGTACTTCTATCATTAAAGATACTGCTGCTCTGGAAGTCTTCGATTCGGAGCTGGAAGAACATTCCGTTGCACGAAGTAAATGTGAAGATAAAGCAGAATTTGATGCGCAATCTGCACAGGAAAAACGTGACTATCTGGATGAATCCTGTTCTGGCGAACTGGAACGTATTATTTTTGAAGCTGCTAAGAAAGCCCAGTCCGAGCTTTCATTGCATGAGAAAAAGAAAAATGCAGTTCGCGATGGTGTGGCACAGTACCGTGCAAAATATCATGGCGGTGGGTTGAGTCATCAGGAACTGGACAAAGTAACACCCGATTCAACTCATGAAGAGCTGGCGAACTTTGTAAACAACACAGTGCAGTCTCTGAAAGACTCGGAGCTTGCCAACTATAGCCAGAAAGCAGAGCGCGCTCGTCAGGAGGCCGAAACAGCCTTCCGCTCAGACTTTGTTGCGCATCTGAATGATCAGATCAACAAGATCAAAGATATGATTCGTGAGCTGAATCAGCACCTTAAAGGTCGTCCTTTCCATAAAGAGATGTACAGCTTTGAGATGATGCCGAATCCGGAATTGAAAGATATTCTGGAACTGGTTGAAGCTTACACAGAGATTGATTCCGCCAACGTAGGCTCACTGTTTGATCTCAAGTTTGAGGGTAACAATCGCCATAAAGATGCGTTGTCTAAAATTCATGAAGTACTTCGTGATGAAGGGGAAAGCAGCCTGCTGCAGGATTACCGTAACTTCTATAACTTCGAGCTGGTAGTTAAGGATCTGGACGGGAACCGCAAGACCACCCTTAGCCAGCGTATCAAGACGGGTTCGGGTGGTGAGCACCAAGTGCCATTCTATGTGGCGATCGCGGCCGCAATGGGGGCTACATACCGTTTGAGAGAGGGTAGCGATGGGCAACCTCTGGGTGGTATGAGTTTGTCTGTATTTGACGAGGCCTTCAACAAGCTAGACTCCGAAAATACGGTAACTTCTCTCGGCTTTATGAGCGATCTGGGACTGCAGACTATTATCGCTGCACCAGATGAGAAGTATTCACTGTTGAGTTCCTGTATGGATACCATTATTAACGTTTGCCGTGATGGCCGTGTGGTGGATCTGGATGTAGAGTTCCCAACCCTGAAAGGTCGTGAACTCCTGAATTCAGATAATCCCTTAAAACTCATGGCTGAGCTGGATACTGAAGAGCAGGAAGGTCAGTTGGAACCGGAACCGGCATAATGCCGGTTCAGTGTATGGAAGTGTAAAGCACCCGAAGAGTATTTTGGATAACGGCCCGATACTTACTTTTATCGGGTCGTTTACAGCTCAAAACACGCAATCCCCAAATTGAAGACATCAAGTAGGTGGTGATGTCTGAAATATCCATTTCCTTATCGATTTCACCTAACTGCTGAGCTTTTGTCAGCTCGGTCAAAAAGAGTTTTTCAATCTCATCCAGATATTGAGCTCCAATTGAGCGGATTTCTTCATCTTCACTGGAGAGTTCAAGGATGGTGTTCACAAGCAAACAGCTTTTGCCGATCTCATCGGCCTCGAGATCATGGCAAAGGAAGTCGAAAAAAGACTCTATGCCTTTTAGCGGAGTTTCCGCCTGTTCAAAAATATCTGAGATCAGGGCCAGGCTACGCTGAGTATAAACTTCAATGCATGCGAGAAACAGGTCGCGTTTATTATTGAATGCGCCATAAAGAGAGCCCGGTTTAAGGTTTGTTACCTTAACCAAGTCTGTTACGGAAGTTGCGGTGTATCCGGTCTTCCAGAACAGATCCATAGCTCTTTCTAAGACTTCGTCGCGATCAAACTCTGCAGGCCGTGCCATGACTTTGCCCTCATAATTTTATTCCCCTATTATCAGAGTACCTTTTCTCTCTAGCAATACCTATTAATGAAGAATAATAAAACAGCGTGGAAGTTGGTTCTGCTTTCCTTAACAGCAGCACTGCTTATTTCAGGGTGTAAAACTCTGAGTGATGCCGATGATCTTTACCAAACCTATGAATTCCGCAGGGGAATCGTATCTTTATATAATGGCAAACTTATGTTCACGCCGTGCTTTGAACAACAGGTGGAAGCGATTCACGATCTTACCGGGCGTTTACAGGCGCGTTTACAGAAGAGCAGACAACCTGTGGTTTATGCGGAAATAAGTGGCAACCTTAGTGTTGAGGATACTGTATGGCAGGCGCACAAGGTTCATTTAATTGGTGGTGGCAAGAACACCTGTAGTTATGAACTGGAGGGTAATGAATTCAGAGCAGCAGGTGAAAGGCCTGTCTGGATAGCGGATATCCGAAAGGATTCAATTCATGTGCAAGATTTTCAAAAATTAACCAAGTTGAAATTTAACAGGGTAGAACCGGTTAATACTCCGGATGGCTTGGAATGGCGTAGTGAAATCGCGGGCAATGCTGAGCATCAATTCACTTTAAAACTCAGTCGTAGCCTCTGTACTGATAGCCATGATACAGAGTATGAATACACTGCGGAAATGCGTTTGGATGGTAGATTGTTTGATGGCTGCGCTCGAAAAGGTAACCTCGATTTAATCAGCTTACCTGGGATCTATAAAGCAGACGTGCCTGCTGTAGGTGGTGTCACCGCTTCACTCAGTATGGTTTTGACCTCTGAAGGAGCGGTTAGAATCATACAAAATCACGATAATGATCAACCAGTTGTCATACATAAGGGGACATGGCAGCGTATGCCTAAGAAAAAGCTGGTTGTATATCTGACAAATGTCACCGGAAATCAGGAAAATGAAGTTCTGTTGTTCCAGCGTATTCAATCGGGTGCACTGGAACTAAAAGGCTTCAGCTCTTTATACGGTGATAGAGGGTTGAAGTTTTATCGTACCGGTTTTGTCTCAGCGATAACGGAACCCTCGCAAACTAAATAGCCGTTTGCGTCAATAACAGGTCTTTGGCTTGATTGATTTTAGCCGCAAGGTAGTCACTGCCGCCTCTATCGGGGTGGTTTTTCTGCATCAGACGGCGGTGGGCTTCGATAATCTCTTCGCGCGAAGCGCCTGTCTTCAATCCGAGAATCTCATACGCCTCCTGTATTGATAACGAACTGTTGCCTGCTGAAGGCGCATCTCTCTGACCCGTTGGGTCATCTTGTCGCCAGCTGTCACCAAAACGTTTATCCAGATACGCTTCCAGCAGTCGCGCTGAATCAGTATCCTGCTCCCTGCAATACTGCAACAGGTCGATAAATTGAGCTTCCGAGAGGTCTCCCAGGTTCTGTCCAGCAAAAGGACCTTCAGTGACTGAGCCATACATAACTCCGGAATCATGATCCAATTGCATGGTGATAATCCGGGTTTTTACTTCTGAGCGGTTACCACTTCCTTTGCGTGTTTGCTGACGATATTTATAAGCCTGACCAACAAAGGGTAGTAGTCTCAGAACTAGAGGAAACAGTTTTTGAGCGAAGGGAAGTAGGCCTGCAACAATCGCAGCTATCCAGTGCAATCGGCCCGTTAAAGCCATAAGAAGCACAAACAGGGAGATAATGACTAATACAATCAGAATAACGGCTTTGCCACGTTTCTTCGGTGAAAGCGAGCGGATCCAAAATATTACTAATAAGCCAAGCACGCCAAGCAGCAAAAGGCTGACAGGATTCACATTATCTCCTTGATTACTTCAATTGTTCGAGCAGGTGTACAACGGCCTGATCTTTACCTTCGGAATAGTGTTGTAATGCTTTTTTGCCTCCAGCAGCATAGACCGCAACCGCCGCTAAAAGTTGCCTTAGCAGGTTGGCACTTTGCATATTAAACGCATAGTACGCGCCACCGGATAAGCGGGCAATCTCTTTCATAGCTCTTTTAGCTACCAGCTCGTTACCTTCCTGAAACACGAAAACAGGAGTGCTTAAAAGCCCCAGTTCACCTGCTTTCTGGCAGATGTGATCAAGACTTTCCTCCATACAGTCACCAATATATATGACAGCTTGTATTTTACGCCCCCGTGTTTCTGATAAGGCTAAATCCAGAACTTTCGCCATTTGTGTGTGGCCTGGAGCGCAATGCACATCGTTCATGATATTTAATAATTGTGTCGAGTTGCTGAGCCAGTCACTGAAATTAAACTCATTAAAACCCCGGAAATAACATAATTTAAGTTGTAACCCGCCCACTTTTCCGGCCTCGATGAACATTTCATTTTGTAGGTGGCATGCATGATCCCAGGTATGCTGGCGACTGGCTGTTGCATCAAGGGCGAATAGAATCCGACCTATTGAGTTATCGTTAAAGGTTGCCGGAGTTTTATTTATCTGCTCGATAAATTCATCCAGTTCACGCGTGGACGACAGAGACAAGTTTTTAGAATTTTTACTCATACAGTTTCCATATTCAGGAGCTCACATCAGTATAGTCTCCAGCTGTTGCAGAACGACTCAGGGATGAACAAGACACTGACATATTCTATAGGGTACTATCGATTGAAAAGAACCAGGGAGTGAATGAATGCGTAATATTTTGATTGCAGGTGCCGTTGTTGTTGCGGGTACCGCCGGGTATATGTTGAGCCAAAAGGAAGGCAAATTGCCAGAAGTTGCTTCAGGACAAAATGCTGCTGAAGTGTTACTGGAATCAATACCAGCAGATACTGTAGTGTTTTCGGGACAGCTGGAAAGCTTTCCGCTGAAAAACTACCTCAGAAACACAACTTTTGCTCAGGCTAAAATGCCGCCGGAACTTACCTATGAGCTTGAGAAGGGTGGCGATCCGCAAGGGCTTTTTTTCTCCAGCTTATTGCAATCCTATTTCAGTGCAAGCCAGTCGGCAGAAGAGTTTCAGAAAACCTTTGGTCTGAACGATGACTTTCTGGGTGCATTCTTTATGGTGGGTGCAATTCCTGTATTGCGCTACCAATCAGATGACCCTGAAGCAATCTTAAAACTGTTTGATAAAGCAGAACAGGACAGCGGTTTTCTGCATCAAACTAAACAGCTGAACGGGCATAGTTACCGCGTCTACCATATCGCCCTTAAAAATGAACAGAAGTTTGAATTAGTTCTCTCGTTACAGGATGGTTGGGTCACTGTCACGATTAATGGCAATAAAGTTAAAACCAGCGATCTGGAGGTTGCTTTAGGCTTAAAGCAGCCGGATTCCTCTCTACAGGCATCTGGCAAGGTTCAGTCGATTCAACAGCAGCATAATTTCCTGCCTAACAGTATCGCGTTTATCGATCATCAGGAACTGGTAACAGCGATCACCAGTAAAGATGGAAATTCATTGGCCAAAATGATTAATGGCTTTTCCGGAGATGATCAAAAGGCGCAAAAACTTTCTGATTTACACAGTTCGGAATGTCAGCGCGAGATGGCTGAAATTGCTGCCAGCTGGCCTAAAACAGTGATCGGTATGCGTGATATGCAGATCAGTGAAGAGCGCAGTTACGTTAAAGCATCGATGATCGTGGAAAGTAATAACAGCCCGGTAATGAAAGCGCTGGCAAGTATGCAGGGTTACATCCCTTCCTACTTGAAAGATGTTCCGGTCTTCGGATTTGGTTTGGGGTTGGACGCCAATAAGATTAATCCTGCGTTGGCATCTATTTGGACTAGCGTTTCGAACACCGAATACAGCTGTGGCCCACTTATCGAGATGAAAAATAACCTGACACAATCCAACCCTGCTGCCTTGGCAATGTTTACAGGAATGATACAGGGAGTGAAGGGTGTTGGGATGGCAGTGAGTGACTTCTCAGTTAATCTCAATGGTCCGGCGCCGGATATCCAGAATCTGGATGCATTATTAACTTTGTCCGCCGATAACCCTGAAGTTTTATTCAATCTGTCAAAAACCTTCGCGCCTCACCTGGCTTCGATTCAGTTGCCTGCGGATGGTTCACCAGTGGATCTGTCATCTATCATTCCTAACCCGAAAGCAGATCAGATCAAACCTATGCTTGCTTTGAAGGGTAAACATTTGGTTGTGTACACGGGTGAAAAATCACGGGAAATGGCTGATGCGTTAGCGGCTGAACAGCCGGAGAGTAACGGGGTGATGAGTCTTTCAGCAGACTATTCCAGAGTATTTGCTCCATTGGTGCCTTTGATGGAGATGAATGCCACTCCTGAAGTTGCTGATCAGTTCCAGATTCTTAAAAATCTGAATATGAAAATCAGTATGGATATTAGCTTCAGTGACAAAGGGATAGAGATGGCAACGCAGGCTGATATGCAGGCATCTAAAGCAACTTCTGCCCAGTAAATCGGTTGGGTAGCAGGTATTAACCTGCTACCTAATCCTGCTTACTTAAGATTACTTTCAACTCATCCTGCAAGACTTCGTTTTCCTGGCGAGCCTTCTGAGCTTCCATTCGATATTTGAATATCTCTTCGTAACGGGCATCCAGTTTGGATTCCAGTGTATTGATGGTTGATGATTGGTGTCTGACTTTATCTTCCAACTCATCAATCTGGCTTTGTAGGTCTTCGATAAGGCCATAACCGTAACCACCTGATCCGTTAGCGTCGGAAGCCGTTTCTTTCTCGGTGTTTTGCAACTCTGAGACAATATGGCTGTACAGGGCTTTCAGGTCTGCTTCTTCACGTGTGTTATAGCGAATAGTTTTTTCAATTGCCTGATGAGCGCTGGCCGCACCAATCGAACCCGCTAGAACATGTTCCACCATTCGATGGAATTCGACCAACTCAATGATTGTGACTTTGGCTTTATCATGAACCTGAAGGTCGTCGGCGATTTTCTCGACCGCCTGATCGGCTTTTTCGGGGTTGAGGTATTCCGCCAGCAGGCTTTTGGCTTCTTCCAGCTTAGGATGCAACAATATGTAAGCATCCAGCCCCGTTGGTCGTGCCCGGCGGGATGATGTGGTCGTAAGCGATGCGATAAATTCGGTGGTCAGGGTACGCTCAGATTTATTAGGTGAAAAGATCAGCGAACCGAGAATATATAAACCGACATTAAACACCATGGACCAGAACATGGCGTGCGTAACCGGATGCAGACCCTCAAGTCCAAACAGTGCTTCAGGTCGCAAAGCAATAATCTGCCATGGCCCTTCTGTAAGTAATGCTTCGTTAAACCAGCCATGTTTAATGAAAGTAGGAATCAGCAGGCTGTAACACCAGACAATAAAGCCAGATGTCAGTCCCAGAAAAGCACCAAGGCTGTTGCCCTTTTTCCAGAACAAACCACCAAAAAGTGATGGTAAAAACTGTAGAACTGCAACAAAAGAGAGCAGACCAATAGCGACAAGAATATAGGATTCTGCAAACTCCTGAGCAAACCATAGGCTGCCTAGCAGGATCAGAGATACCAACACCCAACGCAGTTGCAGCAGATAAATACGATAGGCTTTAAGAGCGGAAAAACGTTCTAAAACAGGCAGCAATAGATGGTTTGATGCCATTGTTGAGAGGGTCATTGTTGTGATGATGATCATGCCAGTTGCGGCAGAAAAACCACCGATAAAGGCCAGGATAGTAAGACCGTCGCTTCCTGCCTGTTGTGGCAACATCAACACAAAAAAGTCTGCATCTGCTGGGGAAATACCTTGCAACAGGCCTGCAGCGGCAATAGGTACAACAAAAATATTGATCGCAATGATATAAAGCGGGAACAACCACATAGCAGTTTTGAGGTGACTGCGATCGGAGTTTTCCACTACAGTGACGTGGAACTGTCTGGGTAGTGTATGTATTGCGGAGAAGCTCAGGATCATCAGGGTGACCCACATAAGGCCACTGTTTTCACCAGCAGTGAAACTCATGACATGGTCAAGGTTTGCTTCTCTCAGACGTTGAGCAATATCACCGAATCCATCGAACAGGGTATAAGTAACAAATACACCTACGGCGATAAATGCGACCAGTTTAACTACACACTCGGCAGCAAGGGCAGCAATCATGCCCTGATGACGCTCTGTCGGGTCTAGCTTTCGCACCCCAAAAATGATCGTAAAACAGATCATAAAGAGGGTGATCAACCAGCCGGAAAAGCCATAATCACCTGCGGTATGTGATGTATTGGTGATCAATTCAAATGAGCTGATAATCGCTTTTAATTGCAGGGCGATGTAAGGCACGATCCCGATTAGAGATATCAGGGTAACCAGAGCTGCGATTTTCTGGGATCGGTTATAACGGGTAGATATAAAGTCCGCAATACTGGTGATGCGGAAGGTTTCTTTTGCCTGAATAGCTCGCCTTAGGGTGACCCACCAGAAAGCAATACCAATCAGTGCACCACCGTAGATGCCCAGATAAATAAAACCCGAAGTGGCTGCAAAGCCGACACTGCCATAGAAGGTCCACGAAGTGTGGTAAACCGCCAGAGATAGGGCATAAATCCAACGGTTGCCGCCGGAACGGGTCCCTTTGGCCTGGATTCTTTTCTCTACTATTTGCGCAATGGCAAACAGTAGCCCCATGTATACAGTGACATAAAGAATGACAGAGAGTGGTGTGAACATATAATCCAGCTAGATCTCAGGCCTTCAAAGAACTGGGGCGTATCATAAACTGATTAGTTTAAGTTCTAAAGTGTATATACAAATTAAGCAGAGGTTTTTTGGTCGTACAGCAAAATGGCGTACACTTTGGGTAAATTCTTTTCTCAGGCCAGTATGATGAAATTGAACTGTGATTTAGGCGAAAGCTTTGGTGCATGGAAAATGGGTATGGATGAACAGGTCATGCCACACATTCATATGGCCAGTATTGCCTGTGGTTTTCATGCTTCTGACCCTGTTGTTATGGAAGAAACACTGCAACTTGCCATAAAACATGGAGCCGAAGTAGGAGCACATCCCGGATATCCGGACCTGAGTGGTTTCGGGCGTCGTAGTATGCAATGTTCAAAAGCTGAGATAAGAGGTATTTTGCTGTATCAGATCTCAGCACTCTCAGGAATGGCACAAGTCTGTGGTGCTGAAGTCAGTTATGTTAAACCCCATGGTGCTTTGTATAACGATATGATGCGTGATGATGCCCTGATGACGCATATTCTGGAGACGATTTCTGATTTTGATCAGGGTTTGAAACTGGTGGTGCAGGCTACTTCCAAAAATGATTTTTATCGGAATCTAGCGGCGGAACATGGAATAGAACTGTTATTCGAGGTTTTTGCAGATCGTGCTTATGACGATGATGGCCTGTTACTACCTCGATCAAAGCCTGGCGCAGTATTTCACGATAAAAATGCTATTTTGAGTCGTATAGAGCAATTGCAGGAAGATGGCAGTGTGACCTGCGTGAGCGGTAAACGGATCAAGCTTGAGCCTGACACACTCTGTGTTCATGGAGATAACGAACAGTCGGTGCAGTTGGTCAGTGATATTCGAAAGGCTGTAGATGCAATATAAAATTGAAGTCGCTGGCGTGAATAGCCTGCTGCTGCGTTTCTCCGATCAGGTCGATCAGGAACTTATTGCAAAGATTGGTGTGGCCTGTGAGGCTTTACGCAAGGGGCTTAACCCTATGCTGATTGAGCTTGTGCCTTCCTATACCACACTCTTATTGACCTATGACCTTTTGAAAGCTGATGACCAGAGTATCCGTCAGAGTATCCGGACTGTTTTGGATGGTTTGACTGTGGAGAGCAACGGCATACCCGAAGTAAACCGGATTGAATTGCCAGTTTGTTATGACCTCGAACTGGCACCGGATCTGGAAGCTTTATCCCAGCGATTGAATTTATCTATTTCTGAAATTATTCAGCTCCATAGTGAGCGTGAGTATTCTGTTTTTGCTATAGGTTTCAGCCCAGGTTTTGGTTATCTGGGGGAATTGGATGAGCGCTTACAGGTACCGCGCTTGGCGACTCCAAGAACTGCCGTTCCCCGTGGCTCTGTTGCAATTGCCGAGTTGAATACGGCTGTGTATCCCCAGGAAACACCTGGTGGCTGGTGGTTGATAGGGCAGTGTCCTTTACTGATGTTTGATGCGGAAAGGGCATCGCCTTGCTTATTTAAAGTGGGAGACAGAGTGAAATTTTCGCCCATCAGCCGTGCTGAATATGAAGCCTTTGGAGATCGTTTATGAGTGGTTTCCATGTACTCAAACCCGGGGCAATGACGACTGTTCAGGATTTGGGGCGTTTTGGCTATCAGGATATAGGATTAACAACCGGTGGCTGTATGGATGAGCATGCTGCTGGCTGGGCGAATCGTTTACTTGGCAATAAACCACAGTGTGCACTTCTTGAAGTTAGTCTGGGGAATATGCAGCTGCAAGCGGAGGTTGATACCTGGATCGCAGTTACCGGTGCTGAACAGCAATTTTCAATAAACAACCGCCCCCAAAACAACTGGCAATCTCATTTCGTCAAAGCTGGAGACATACTCGCATTTTCTTGGTCAAAAACTGGCGTGCGATCTTATCTGGCGATTGTGGGAGGGTTTGAGCTGCAACCACAATTCGGAAGCTGTTCTACGGTGGTAAGAGAGTCTGTGGGAGGAATTGAGGGTCGGGCTTTACAGAGCGGCGATCACTTGAATTGTGCGGCCAGCGAGGAAGATCTTTTTAGCTGTAATAGGGCAGTGCCTGCCGAATTTATCCCCGATTATTCTGACTCTCCTATTGTGGATGTTGTTCTTGGCTATCAGCAACATAGTTTTTCAAGAAAGGATCTGCAGCAGTTTTTTAAGTCTGACTACCAGATCAAACCTGACAGTGATCGTATGGGATATCGCTTGGATGGAGAAGCCTTGAATCCCAGCGTGCAGGGCATTTTTTCAGAAGGTATTTGTTTTGGCGCTATTCAGGTTCCGGCGGATGGCTTTCCAATAATTCTGCTAAAAGACCGCCAGACTCTGGGGGGCTATCCTAAGCTTGGGGCTGTTGTGACCACAGATGCTTTCAGACTGAGTCAGTGTCGTCCGGGTCAAACAGTTTCATTCCGCGAAGTGAGTTTGGAGTTCGCCCAGAACAAGGTTAGAGCGTTTTATCAGTTTTTTTCCTGATGGTTGCAGTCAGCGTGATCGCAAGCCTGTTCTTTTGGCGGTACAGGGTCATACCCCCCGTCGTTGTATGGATGACAGCGAGAAATCCTTTTCAAACCCAGGAACGTACCTTTAACAGGCCCGTGTGTCTTAATGGCTTCAATCATGTATGAAGAACATGTCGGATAAAAACGGCAGCGGGGACCTATTATCGGACTTATCAGATATTGATAAAGATAAACCAGTCCAATCAGGATCTTGCTGGGTATTTTTTTCAGAAAAGAGATCATTGAGCGATTTTAGCTCAAAAGGTGATGTAGTTAGAAAAAAATAATGGGAGCTGAAGAGGGCTCCCATAAACTCAGGGAAAGAAAACTGTTCAGGGGAAAAGTTTTCATCTGCATAAAATCATTGTGCGGTGCATTATAAATGATCATTAAAAACAGTTCAGTGTGTTTTTTGCACAGTAGCTGTAAGGTACGGCTAAAAAAAGCCCTACGCCAGAAAGCATAGGGCCTGCAGTGGTAATTAAACTTTAGTCGTTAGGCCTGTTTGTTACAGGTGTTCTTCGGCATATTCAGCTAAGCGGGAGCGGAATATACCTTCCAGATGAACGTTGGCCGCACCATCGTAATCTTTGAACCTTTCGACCAGATAAGTCAAACCTGAAGTCAGTGGTGTCAGGTAGTTCGAGTCGATTTGAGCTAGGTTACCCAGGCAGATGATCTTAGAGCCTTTACCACAACGGGTGACAATAGTTTTGAGTTGTGACGGCGTTAGGTTTTGGGCTTCATCCAGAAGAACAATGGCTTCCTGGATACTACGTCCACGAATAAAGTTAAGCGACTTGAACTGGATGTTAGCTTTTTCAATAGCGTATTTAACGCTGCTTTGCGGGCGTTCATCGTGCTCATGCATCGCTTCAAGGTTATCCTGAATGGCACTTAACCAAGGTGTCATCTTCTCCTCTTCAGTACCAGGCAGGAAACCAATATCTTCCGCAACAGGTGGCGTAGAACGGGTCACAATAATTTTGTTATAACGGCGTTGCTCAATCACCATTTCCAGAGCACAGGCAAGTGCTATCAGAGTTTTACCAGAACCTGCCGCACCGTTCAGAATTACAAGGTCCAGATCCGGGTCGAGCACGGCATCCATTGCGAACGCCTGGAAAATATTAATCGGTTCAATACCCCAGCAGTTCTGTTGCATCAAACGTTCAACACCCAGATCAAGCAAGGTGACCTGACCATCGTTTACAGCTGAAACACGAGCGGCAAATTCTTCGGATTCATCATAGAGGTATTCACAAGGGTAGGTTTCCGGCAGAAGGCTCTGACTCACTTTGTGGTAAGTATGGCTGCCTTCCTGATAGCTGCTGACATCGTCGACCCGCTCCCAGAAGTTACCTTTTAGGTCGTTGTGCCCTGCAGGCAGCAGATCTATATCAGAAACCAATTGGTCAGTACGGTAATCTTCAACACGCTTCAGACCGGCTCCCAGAGCCTTGAGCCGCATATTGATATCTTTGGTAACCAGTATGATATCTCTGTGAGGGTTGGTCGCCTGCAGATGGAGGGCACAGTTGATAATCTGATTATCTTTATTGGAATTGTCAGGCAGAAAACCCTGGCGAGCAGTTAACTCATGGTCTGGGAAAATACTCAGTTGTCCCAGTTTCATATCCTTATTGGCGGCTGTTATCGGGATGTGAATATCTACCCCTTTAGTAATCTCGGTCGCATCTGCAGCTTTACTCAGAATATCGTCTATAGCTCTGATGGCGGCACGTGCTTCTTGCGAAACATTTTTCTTGCGGTCTTTAATATCATCTAACTCTTCAAGCACAGTCATCGGGATACTGATGTCCTGTTCCTTGAATTCATACAGACACTTCGGGTCGTGAAGTAAAACATTGGTGTCGAGAATATAGAGTTTAGAGGCGGTCATAGCCGGTTCCTTGTATAGCCGAAGGGAAGAGTGCAAGCCAGGATGTGGTTTGTCTAAGGCGAGTGCAGCGAGGCCTGTGATCAGGTGCTGCGCTTAACTTAACTATGTCGTTAAAACCGTTTTTCTTTCGGGGCACTTTGTATACTCAGATGAGTGCTCTTTTTTACCAGCTGCTAATAGATTAGGCTGGCAGATAATCTGTAGATTAGTCTAGTAATACATATCTTGCCGCAGTATGACAAGAGGCAAATTAAATAGAGGTTAGTATGGCGATTGAATCGATCGTGTTTATGACGGGTGCAGGCATCTCTGCGGAGTCAGGTATTCGGACTTTCCGAGCCTCTGATGGTCTGTGGGAAGATCACCGGGTAGAAGATGTTGCAACGCCCGAAGCCTTCCACAGAGATCCTCATCTGGTACATCGGTTTTATAATTCCAGGCGAAATCAGTTGCTTTCTGATCCGGTAAAGCCCAATCCAGCTCATATGGCTCTGGCTGAGCTGGAGGAAAAATTTCCCGGGAAGGTGCTGCTGGTCACTCAGAATATTGATAATTTACATGAGCGCTCAGGTAGTAAAAACCTGATCCATATGCATGGTGAATTACTCAAGCTGAGATGCCAGGAAAGTGGAGTGGTTTATCAAATTACTGAAGATGCTCAACCTGAAGATATCTGCCAGTGTTGTGGTTCTTCAGGCAATCTGAGACCGGATATTGTCTGGTTCGGTGAGATGCCAATGCATATGGAAACAATCTACAGTGCGTTGGAAGAGTGTGATCTGTTTATCTCAATCGGAACTTCAGGGCATGTTTATCCGGCAACTGGATTTGTGGAGCTGGCAAGTAGTTGTGGAGCACTTACGGTTGAACTCAATCTGGAGCCATCCAAAAAGGAGTCAGCATTTGATCACCATATCTATGGCCCGGCCAGTGATGTGGTTCCGGAGTTTGTGCAGGATATTCTTTCACAACTATAAGAACTATAGTTACTCACTGATTTATATGGTTTTTTTGTTCTTGCAGACTTCCTAAGCTATAGTTTATGTGGGAACTTTGGCATATCACGCAGGGTCTGAATATCGATAATAATAAAAATTCTAAGCCGTTCTGGTTGTATTCGTTTTTTCATTGAGGCTTACCAATATGGATATAGTTATGTGGGTTAAGTCGTCAGAAATAACTGGGCCAGAAGGGATTTTATGGAGGTAATCAAATGATTACTGAGCCGTTTGTAAGTAGTAGTGTTACTCCAATTGACAGCCTTAATACCCTTTCACCTTATGAAGTTCGTCAGTTACAAGATGCCAGTCAGGGTGGTTTATATCGACTGTTCAGACAATGTGCGCTGGCAGTTTTGAACAGCGGCAGTGAGCTGGACAGTACCAAGCAAGTTCTGGAAAAGTTTAAAGAATTTGATATACGAATCAGCCCTAAACACCGAAGTGTGCAACTGGAGCTTATCAATGCTCCTGCGACAGCTTTCGTTAATGGGGAAATCATAACGGGGATCAGAGAACACCTGTTCTCTGTTTTGCGAGATCTTCTATACGTCGGTATCGAACTGGATCAATGTTGCCCTGGGATTAACGAATCAGAAGCCACCACCAATATGGTGTTTCATGTGTTGCGGCATGCTGGAGCCATCCGCCCTCATGTAAAACCCGATATGGTTGTGTGTTGGGGTGGTCATTCAATAGATCGGCATGAATACGAATACACCAAAAAGGTTGGGTATGAAATGGGTCTGCGTGGGCTGAATATCTGCACAGGTTGCGGTCCCGGTGCCATGAAAGGACCAATGAAAGGGGCGACTATTTCTCATGCGAAACAACGTATCAGGGATGGGCAGTATGTAGGTATTACGGAACCTGGAATTATTGCGGCAGAAAGCCCCAACCCGATTGTTAATAAACTCATAATCATGCCGGATATCGAAAAACGATTGGAAGCCTTTGTACGATTGGGGCATGGCATTGTGATTTTCCCGGGCGGTGCCGGAACCGCAGAGGAGTTGTTATATATTCTTGGGATTCTTTTACATGAACGAAACCATAATCTGCCATTTCCGCTGGTACTGAGCGGGCCTTCAGGTAGTGAAGAGTATTTTGCTCAGATAGATGCTTTTATTCGTGACACTTTGGGGGATCATGCGGCATCTCTGTATCAGGTTATTGTTGATGATGAACATGGGGTAGCTGAAGCTATGGCTGAAGGTCTGGAACAGGTGACTCGTTATCGTGTGGCCACTAGTGAGTCGTTCCATTTCAACTGGCAACTACATATCCCTGATAGCTTCCAGCAGCCATTTGAACCGACCCATGAAAACATGGCTTCTCTTGAACTGATTAAAGAGCAATCTGAATATGAACTGGCTTCGAATCTACGTTGTGCGTTATCCGGAATCGTCGCTGGGAACGTAAAAGAGATGGGTATCAGGGAAATTGAAGAAAAAGGACCTTTTGAAATTCAGGGAGAGGCAAATATTATGGATCCTCTGGACCAATTACTTTCTTCCTTTGTAGAGCAGCGTAGAATGAAGATTAACTACAAAGAATATCAGCCCTGTTACAAACTTAATCCGGAGCTAGCAGTTGAATGAATTAATCCGTTCGAAGAGTAATCCTAGCTATGGTTAGAGGGCTGAGCGTACTCCTGTTGCTGGTTTGGTCAGTGCATAGCTATGCACAGCCTGAAGAGCTGGAGTATGCCTACCCGGATGTCTCTGTGTGGACAACGGAGCGAGATGAGACTGGAAAACTGAAAAACCCCTTGGTCAAACTTGCAAGTGAACTGTTTTCAGAAGCCGGGATTCCCTGGCATGCTCAGGATTATCCACCCAAGCGTATGTTCGCTAATCTAAGAACCGGTGCCTCTAAATTCTCTATGCTGGTTAATGCTGAATCTTTGCTGCAGGGGTGTTGTTTAGTGAGTAAAGTGCCCATTGCTCTGGTTGAAATACGGGCTTTTTACCGTAAGGGCTCTGAACCCGTCCACTCTATGGAAGATCTGGTTGGGAAGAGTGTTATAACCATCGAAGGTTATAGTTATGCCGGGTATCTGAAAGTTATTAAAAATCCGGATAACAGGATAGAAAATAACCCTACGCCTTCACATTTTTCAGCTTTTGCTATGCTGGCTAAGAGTAGAGCTGAATATGTGTTGGATTATTCATTTCCTGCTGCTGAAGTGCTGCAAAAGAACCCGATTAGTGGGCTATCCTCCTCTACACTAAAGCAGACCTATGTCTACCTTATTTTGCATAAAGATTACCCTGATGCAGTTAACGTGATGCAGCGTTTAGAACGTATTGCGGCGGACCTGGATAAACGCAAGTATCTTTCACTTCCATCTTTACCCGGCCTATAGTTTTTGATTTAGAAGTTCAATATTCCCACCTGACACTGTCATATTTTTTGTAATGGTCTGTTCGCGCACAAAATGTTTCAGGTAGTTTGGTCCTCCAGCTTTTGGCCCGGTTCCGGACAAGCCCAAACCTCCGAAGGGTTGAGTCGCAACTACAGCGCCCACCTGATCACGATTGATGTAGATATTACCCACTTCAGCTTTACGACAAATATTCTCGATAAAATGATCATTTCTGGAATGAATGCCTAGTGTCAGTCCATAACCGGACCGGTTGATTTCATTAATGATGCGTTCTATATCTTCTGCTGAGTATCGGATTATATGGAGCACCGGCCCGAATACCTCAGTGGCAAGTTCGTCCAGTGTGTGTAGGCGAATCAGTGTGGGAGGAACAAAATAGCCGTTGTTGTGGTGGTCATCCAACTCAAGTTCATAAATGATGTTTCCATTCACTCTCTGAAGTTCTATATGCTGATAAAGCTGGGCCATAGCTTTTTTACTGATAACCGGGCCTATATCGGTACTGAAGTCTTGCGGGTTTCCAATTTGTAACTCATCCATTGCCCCCTTAAGTTTCGTTACAATAAGGTCAGCAAAATCTTCCTGAATATAAAGCACTCTGAGCG
This sequence comes from Neptuniibacter sp., assembly GCA_050633685.1. Lineage (GTDB taxonomy): Bacteria > Pseudomonadota > Gammaproteobacteria > Pseudomonadales > Balneatricaceae > Neptuniibacter. The sequence goes on from JBOEHA010000026.1 coordinate 79,005, forward strand.
CAGAGCAGCGTTGTCCACTACTGTTGAAGGCAGAGCGGATCACATCCTTAATTAGTTGCTCAGGCAGGGCTGTGCTGTCTGCAATCATTGCATTTTGGCCACCGGTTTCTGCAATCATCGATGTGATGGGTGCTCCTATGCGATTAGCCAGCGTTTGGTTTATTGTGTATGCCGTTGATGTTGATCCGGTAAATGCTACGCCGGAAATTCTGCTATCAGACAGTAATGAAGAAGATAATTGGCCACCCTGATAAGGGATGTATTGCAAACAGAAGGCAGGTAAGCCTGCCTCAAACCATAGCTCAGTTGCACGAAATGCAATAAGTGAGGTGTGCGAAGATGGTTTGGCTAGAACCGTATTGCCGCTGACTAATGCTGCTGCAATCTGTCCGGTGAATATTGCTAGGGGGAAATTCCATGGGCTGATGCAAAGAAACACACCACGCCCTCGGTAGGACAGTGCATTGTTTTCGCCGGTTACTGAGATCAGTGCTTCTGTTGTAAGGTTCTGTTCTGCAGTATTGGCATAGTAGTAACAGAAGTCGATCGCTTCTCTTATTTCGTCAATGGCATCCTGAAGAGTTTTCCCAGCTTCACGTATACATAAAGATATGAATTCATCTTTATGGCTTTCCAGAAGTTCAGCATACCGGATCAGGATTGATGCACGTGTTTTAAGCGGCTGCTCTCTCCATTCTGCAAGATAAGCGTCTGCAGAGTTAATGGCCTGTTTGATCTGATCTGCAGAGCAAAAACTTCTATAACCGGGTGAATCATCGAGTTTATAGGGCGAGTACACCCGGCTAAGTTCAACACCCTCTGACACCTCTCCAGCAATAATAGGTTGGCTAAACCATTGTTTATTTAAGTTAGCTAACAGGTTGGCTTGTAAACCTCTTATTTGCTTAAAACTACCCAAGTTTGTTCCTGTTGAATTGCGACGTACCGGCTGAAAAACCGCAGTCGGTTTTGGGATGGAAGTGGTCGGCGTTTCAATCAGGTTTTCGGGTGACTGCAGGAGCTGCGCTGTATTGATGGACTTATCATGCAGTTGAAATACAAAAGAGGAATTAGCACCATTTTCCAGAAGTCGTCTTACAAGGTAGGGCAGTAAGGTCTGGTGGCTTCCTATTGGGGCGTAGATGCGACATTTGTTTTGAGTGCTTTTTAAAACCTCATCATATAATTCCAGACCCATCCCATGAAGGCGCTGAAACTCAAAAGTTTTGTTGGATTTAATCTGTTGAATAAAACTAACAGTTAATGCGTTGTGCGTGGCGAATTGCGGTTGTAGTGAACCGGATTGCGGAGACAGAAGAAAACTACTGCAGACCGTGTAGGAGAGATCGGCTGCTGCTTTTTGGGTAAATACAGGGTAATCGGGTAATCCGGTTTGTTGGGCTTTTTTATCTCACTATCCCAATAAGCGCCTTTTACCAGACGCACGGGAATTGGAGTCGCAGCATCATGAGCCAATGCTTGCAGCCAGCCTAAAACCGGTAATGCTCGTTTACTATAAGCTTGGACCGCCAGTCCAAGTTTGCCCCAGCCTAAACAAAGTTCACTGTAAATCAGTTCTTCAAAAACTAGCAGTGTAAGTTCTAAACGTTCAGATTCTTCGGCATCAATTGTAATGGCTATGTCGAGATTTCGTGCAGTAGCAATGAGTTGAAATAACCGGTGCAAAAGGTGGGTGTGAACCTCCTCAAGTTTGCTGTTTTCAAGCCTGGGGTGAAGTGCGGATAGCTTGATAGAGATGCTGGTGGAATGCTCAGACTGCTGGGCTCCTGCTGCCTGTATCGCCTCTAAGTAGGCATTAAAATAAAAATCGACATCTTCCTGACATATAGCGGCTTCGCCCAGCATGTCAAAAGAAAAAGCCGTTTGCTCAGGAGAATAGTCAGTTCTGATGTCGAGTGCTTCATGAACGGTTTCAGCAAATACAAACTGTTTGCCTATATGTTCCAGCGCAAACTTCAGTGCAGAATGAACCGCTTTATTTCCTAACCTGGACCATAGGTCATCCAGAATGTTACGCGGCTCTTTGTCGTGAGAAATGAGTTGCTGACCAATAGCAATACCCCAGATAGCGCTTAGATCTGACCAGTGCGTAGATGGGTTATCAAAAGGTAGGTTGCCAATGTCCAGATCCAGAAGTTTATCTGCGATTAACGCTTCTGCTGTTGAACTATCCGGAATACGTAAAAGTGCTTCAGCCAGAGCAAGCAGGACAATTCCTTCTTCACTGTTCAGCCCAAATCTAGTCATCAACTCTGCTACGGAAAAGGGATCTTCAGGTCGTTCCCGCAGAGTATCTATCCATTTTTTTGCCAGAGGTGCAGAGCCATTTTGAGGAAGATTTTGTTTTAACTGACTAACCAGATCTGATTCATCAATACAGTAATAATGTGAGATGGCTTCCCAGAGTTCTTCTTTACAATAGTTTGAAAATTCTTGGGAAAAAAGATCACCCACAGAAAGCATAACCAGCCCGCCTTATCTTGAACATTGTTGTTCAGTTTAGCCGAACTAGAGCTATATATGGAAAAGCAAAAGATAAAAAAATGCCGGGAAGAATCCCGGCATTTCAAACAGTTATCAACTAGGAACGGTTATACGCGTTCGAAGATTACCGCAATACCCTGACCACCACCGATACACATGGTTACCAGCGCGTACTTACCTTCGATACGTTCAAGCTCATACACCGCTTTAGTTGCAATGAATGCACCTGAGCAACCTACTGGGTGACCCAGAGCGATCGCGCCGCCGTTTGGATTAGTTTTTTCCATATCCAGACCCAGGCCTTTAGCAACGGCTATAGCCTGTGCAGCAAATGCTTCGTTGGACTCAATCACGTCCATATCGTCCAGAGACAGGCCTGCTTTTTCAAGTGCAAGTTTAGTCGCTGGGATTGGGCCTTCCCCCATGATGTCGTTTGCTACACCCGCTACAGCGTAAGATTTGATCTTAGCGATTGGTTTCTGGCCTGCTGCTTCTGCCGCTTCTGCAGATGCTAGAACGAAGAACGCTGCGCCGTCATTGATACCCGATGCGTTAGCAGCCGTCACTGTGCCGTCTTTCTTGAAAGCCGGGCGCATTTTCGCCAGGCTTTCCATGGTAGCGCTAGGCTTACCATGTTCGTCGGTATCAAATACAACTTCACCTTTTCGGGTTTTCTGTACGATAGGAACAATCTGAGATTTGAAGCGACCTTCTTCAATCGCAACAGCTGCACGGCGTTGCGATTCAACCGCTAATGCATCCTGTTCTTCACGACTGATATCCCATTTCTCAGCAAGGTTTTCCGCTGTGATACCCATGTGACCGGCACCAAACGGGTCGGTCAGTACTGATACCATAGAATCAAGCATTGCGGTGTCACCCATGCGGGCACCTGAACGCATTGCTGTTGACAGGTAAGCGCCGCGAGACATTACTTCAACACCACCGCCAACTCCGTAATCGCAATCGCCCAGCATAATCTGTTGTGCAGTTGTTACTATGCCCTGTAAACCTGAGCTACACAGGCGATTTACAGACATCGCTACTGATTCCATTGGCAGGCCAGCCTGGATAGCCGCAACACGAGCGACATAAGCATAACGTGATTCGGTAGGGATACAGTTACCAACTGTTACATAATTGATTTTCTCTGGGTCTGCCCCAGAGCGAATTACAGCCTCTTTCATTACCTGACCAGCCAATTCTGCTGGTTCCATGCTGCTTAAACTACCGCCAAACGCACCAATTGCTGAACGTACCGCACTGAGAACTACAACTTCTTTACTCACGAATCATGACTCCTGATTATTGTGTTGCATCGCCTGTAATTTCTTCAGAAAACAGCTTACTGGCGTGTAAATGCCACATCTATATTGATCCAAGGAACACAGGATCACTGTGTTTTATTTAGAACTAGATACAATATCACCGCTTTGTGAATAAAAGATAATCAAAATGAGGGTTTTCCCTAATACATTGGTTTAACTTCTGTCTGTTTTTTAGACTGATGTATTACAAGCTTGGAACTAAACTGACCTATAAGGCTTCAAAAGCCTAAGTCTCTAGGGGTACGGCTATGGATGTTTCAAGTACAATCTTGCTGTTTATGGGCATGTTGTTGGTTGCTGCATTAATGCAGCCACTCTCAGCGTTTCTCCGGCTTCCCTATAGTTTGATGTTGGTGCTGTCCGGTTATCTGGGGGCTGAGTTAGTAACTTCGTTTGGCATCGATACGGGTCTTCGCTGGCAGCACTTTCACGCAATCGTTTTTTATATTTTTTTGCCCGCCTTAATTTTTGAATCAGCGCTGCATTTGAATGTACGAACCCTGACTAAAAAAATACTGCCAATCCTGATTTTATCGACCCCTATGATGTTGTTAGCCACTGTTTTGAGTGCAAGTTTTATCTTTTGGGGAATTGGTTACCCAGATTATTTTCCATGGATGGCTGCGCTGCTGACTGGGGCGCTTCTTTCCGCAACAGATCCCGCCGCGGTGATCACCCTGTTTAAGAAAGTCGGTGTGTCTGATCAGTTAATCCTCCTGATAGAAGGGGAGAGTCTGTTTAACGATGCCGTGGCCATTTTGCTATTTGGTTTGTTCAGTAGTTTGTTGATGATGCCTGGTGAAATATTCTCTTTTAGTTTTGCCGCGCAGAAATTTGCCTGGGTCTTTTTTGGGGGAATCTTGATCGGCGTGCTGATCCTGCTGTGCCTGATACCGCTATTCACAAGGATTAACGACGAATTCTCGAAAATGGTGATCATGATCTGCGGTGCTTACGGCAGTTATTTACTAGCGGAGTCGTTCTTGCATGTTTCAGGTGTTATGGCTGTTCTGGTTGTGGGTTTAGGTTTTGGTGAAATGTTGCGTAAGCAGGAACTGAAAATTAAACAAAAGTTAAACTCCATATGGCAGTTCAATGGTCAGTTGGCGGAGTCGCTTATTTTTTTATTATTGGGAATTACTGTGACATGGGGCATGTTCGAACAACAGTGGTTGGCAATGTTATTAGGTATTGCTGCTGTGCTTATTGCAAGAGCGCTTGGTTTACTAGTCACCGTTCCGGTAATTAATCTGCTGCCGGGTACCAGGGTAAATATAAAAGAGGGTGTTGTTCTTTATTGGGGTGGAGTCAGAGGTGCAGTCACCATCGCTCTGGCTTTGTCTTTGCCTCTTGAACTTGAATCCTGGTTTACTATTCAGTCTATAGCCTATGGTGTAGTGTTGTTTTCAATATGTGTGCAGTCAGCAACCACACCATTGTTAATTAAAGCGATTAAGTTAAAAGGAACAAACGATGAGATGCCATGAAGTCGATTACAAAATAATTGGTGAGTCACTTCAAATTGTTGAAGTGGAGTTAGATCCGGGTGAAAAAGTGATTGCTGAAGCCGGGATGATGAATTACATGGAAGATGGCATCAACTTCGAAACAAAAATGGGAGACGGCTCTGATCCGGATCAAGGCTTTATGGGAAAACTTTTTTCCGCTGGTAAGCGCATGGTGACAGGAGAATCTCTTTTTATGACTCACTTTGCTAATGAAGGACAGGGGAAAAAATGTGTTGCTTTCGCTGCTCCTTACCCCGGTTCTATTGTGCCATTGAACCTAGCCGAATTAGGCGAACAGGTTATCTGCCAGAAAGATGCGTTCTTGTGTGCTGCATTGGGGACTAAAGTTGAGATCGCTTTTTCTAAAAAGATTGGCGCAGGTTTTTTCGGCGGAGAAGGGTTTATTCTGCAGAAACTGCAAGGTGACGGTATGGCCTTTATGCAGGCTGGCGGCACTGTGGTCAGAAAAGAACTGAATAACGAAACGATTCGTGTCGATACAGGTTGCCTGGTGGGTTTTACAGAGGGGGTCGAATACAACATTGAAATGGTAAAAGGGCTTAAATCCATGATCTTCGGTGGTGAAGGTTTATGGCTCGCGACTCTAAAAGGTACAGGGTCTGTTTGGATACAAAGTTTGCCTTTCTCCCGTCTGGCCGATCGCATACTCGCTTCTGCACCTGCAAGTGGTGGTAGCGAAAAAGGCGAGGACTAAGTGCTTGGGATAAGTTGAATGTTTGACAGAGATTAATTTAAGCTGAATAAGCCTACAACGACTATGACAATTTGAAGAAACTGGGTATATTGGTGGCCTTTCGAAATATGCTGAACTTTTATTAAAGTTGTTGCTTAGATGTTGTCGTAGGTGTCATCTTGAGAAACAAACTGGTTATCACATTAACCACAGTTTACGGGTCCCGCCAGTATACCCTTAATCAAGTTGCTAAATTTGTGCTGCTTGCCTTTCTGCTTCTTTCTGCACTGAGCTTCTTTGTTTCTAATGCGTTATTGGTAGTAAAGACTGAGGATCTGTCTGATCTTGAAGAAGATCATCAGGAGTTGAGTGAGAGTTTTGATCTATTGGTAGGTTCACAGCTGTTATATCAGGATGAATTAAATCAACTGAGTACCTCTCTGAGTAATTTGAAACTCGAGCGAGATCAGCTGCAGGAAGAAAACATTAGAATTGGGGAACTCAACGCAACTCTGGATAACTCGCTTTATGGGTTAGAAACTCTGCTTGGTATGGAACATATAGATGATATGGGGCCAGAGAGAGCTGAAGATTTGACCGTTGAAGCCAATAAGCGGCTCTATTTTCTCCATGCTATTCCTAACGGTGTACCTGTGCAGGCACGAAGGATTAGCGATCGTTTTGGATATCGTATCCATCCGGTGAAAAAGAAAAAAGTGATGCATAATGGTATAGATTTTAAAGCGGACCGAGGTACCCCGGTTTACGCAACTGCAGACGGTGTTGTTGAATTTGCCGGATTCCACAAAAGTAGTGGTTTTGGTAAATTGATTATTTTGCAGCATAATTTCGGATTCAAAACATACTATGCGCATCTGGATGCGGTAAAAATAAAAACCAGAGATTTCATCAGAAAAGGACAGCTGATTGGATTGAGTGGTAATACAGGGTTATCCACTGGACCTCACTTGCATTATGAGATCAGGCACCTGTTTACCTCTATCAACCCAGAACCATTTATCTCCTGGGATATAACAAACTTTAATTCCTTGTTTACTAAGGTGAAGGACATCAAATGGGCATCCTTAAACGAAATGTATCCTCTAAATCAACAGCAGGATCTGCCATCACAATAATTGCTGAAGGCAATAAATTCTGTGGTGACATGAGTATCGTCGGCAAAATGCATATCGATGGTGCTTTTGAGGGTAACGTCTCATCTTTAGATAGCATTTCCATTGGTAAAGCGGGTCATGTGCGTGGATTAATCAAGGCAAAAACAGTGGATGTTTGCGGTTTACTTGAAGGTGAAGTGATCTGTGACGAGCTTCATATTGAGGCGGGAGGCCAGGTCCGCGCGATTGTTGAAAGCAAACAGATGTCCATCAATCCGCAGGGCTGTTTTGTTGGTGAACGCAGAATTAAGGAAGTCGGAGCATTAGCGGATAACAGCGTTATTGTTGAAACGGGCTCCGAAGCTATTGATTCACTGCCAAACAAAATTACTTTAGATCAAACATCAGAAAATAATTAAGTCACTCCGAAACGTGAGTAGACAGGTATTAGTTTAATATGTGCGAATTGCTTGGCATGAGTGCCAATGTGCCTACTGATATTTGCTTTAGCTTTGCGGGTTTGATGCAAAGGGGTGGCGGAACCGGGCCGCATAAAGATGGCTGGGGCATTGCGTTTTATGAAGGGAAGGGTGTTCGTTGTTTTCATGATCCGAACCCCAGTGTAGATTCGAGAATTGCGAATCTTGTCAAAGAACATCCGATAAAAAGCCATGTTGTGGTTAGCCATATACGGCAGGCAAACGTAGGCAAAGTCACTTTAGAAAATACCCATCCTTTTCAAAGGGAACTCTGGGGCTACACCTGGACATTTGCACACAACGGGCAGTTAGATAAAGCGTTATTCAACAAACAACTTTCCTATTACCAACCTGTAGGCACCACAGATAGTGAATTTGCGTTTTGCTGGATGCTGGGTGAGATTCGTAAGCAATTTCCCAAACGGCCGGATGATCTTTCTGAACTGTCGGCATTTATCCAAACATTGGCAGAGGAGCTTAGAGAGCTAGGTGTTTTCAATATGCTTCTTTCTGAGTCCACCGCTTTGTTTGCGTTTTGCGGCAGTAAGTTATCCTGGATAACCCGCTGCGCGCCTTTTGGAGAAGCCAGCCTGACTGATTGCGATATGACGGTTGATTTTATGAAGGAAACAACACCGGATGATATTGTGACGGTCATTGCGACAGTACCGCTTACCGAGAATGAAAGCTGGAACACAATTAATCCCGGCCAATTGGTGACTTTCGTAAAGGGGTTACCAACCTAATCTTATTGGAGCTTTTTGGTGATAGAGGAAGCTGACAGTACCGAACAACTACAGCAAAAAATTGCGAAGTATAGTCGAATTGATCAGGTTGTTTCGGAGTATATTAAGCCTTTTTACTCTAGTTCTGCTTACACCAATATGGGCTCCTCCATCTCTTATGAGCAGTTGGATGAGCATGCCAGAAATCTTGCTGCTTTTTTGCAAAGCGCAACCGATTTAAGTCCGGGTGACCGTGTCGCTGTGCAGTTGCCTAATATTCTGCAGTATCCGGTTGCCGTACAGGCGATCTGGCGTGCGGGCATGGTCGTTGTTAACACTAATCCTCTTTACAGTGTTGATGAAATAATCCAGCAATACCGCAGCGCTGGAGTAAAGGCTGTTATCATTTTGGCAAATGATGCTAAATTGCTGGAAGAGATAATCCCTTCAACGGATATCAAGCTGGCACTGGTCAGCCAGCTGGCTGATCTGCACCCTATATCCCGCAGAATCTATATTAATTTTGCCGCAAAAATCATACGTAAAATCGTTCCTAAATACCGAGTTAGATGCGCAATTTCTTTCCGTGATGCTTTGACTATAGGGGAACGCTATCAGTTGAACAGCACTCGACAACTGGCTGAAGCGCCGGCGTTGATTCAATACACGGTGGGGACGACAGGAAATCCTAAAGCGGTAGAAATAACTCACCGAAACCTGATTGCAAACTTTTTCCAGGTTCGGGAACGTTTGAATGGAAGTTTAAAAAATGGTGCAGAGATTGCGATAGCACCTATGCCGCTCTATCACATATATTCATTTGCTCTTCACTGTTTGATCCTGCCTGGTTTCGGGGCTCACATAGTGTTGATCACCAACCCTCAGGATACCAGCGGATTTATCAATGAGCTTAACCGCTGGCCTTTCACTATTTTTTCCGGACTTAATTCTCTGTTTGTAACCTTATGCCAGAGTCCGCAGTTCCGTAGCCTTGATTTTTCCAGCTTGAAGATTACCGTGTCGGGCGGTGTCACCCTAATGAAGGCAGTAAGCGATGAGTGGCATAAGCTTACTCACTGCCGAATTATGCAAGGTTACGGTTTAACTGAAGCCTCTCCTGTAGTGGCGCTGTCGAATCCTGCAAATTTTGAAAGTGAACTTGTAGGCAAACCTCTGTCTCTCACCGATGTGAAAATTATGGGAGATCAGGGTAATGAACTTCCTGCTGGGGAAACCGGTGAGATATATGTGCATGGACCTCAGGTAATGGCCGGTTATCTGGTGCAGGGGCATAGGGTTAAGTTGGAGCAAAAGTGGCTGAAAACCGGGGATATCGGTTGTATATCTGAAAATGGGGCGCTGAGAATTATTGAGCGTAAAAAAGATATCATTCAGGTATCTGGTTTTCCGGTATACCCCTCTGAACTGGAGAATATTATCTCTAGCCATCCGGATATAGCTGAGTGTGCAGTGATTGGTTTACCGGATGACGAGTGCGGCAAGATCATTAAGCTTTATGTGGTGACCTCTAATCGGCGACTCACAGTAAGGCAGGTCAGGGAATACTGCAGGGAAAGATTAACGACTTATAAGGTGCCGCGTTTGGTGGAATTCAGATCCGAATTACCAAAATCTAATGTGGGAAAAGTGATCAGAAGAAAGCTGCTCGCTGAAGAGCAAGTTAAAATGCAAAAGTTAAGAAAGCATATTTAATAGATTTTTTTCAACCATTGTTAATCCACTTGTATTTTAAAATCGTCTAATATGTACTAGACGCCTGATGATATATAATAAAAACTTGGTTTCACAGGTTTGGTATACCAAATGAATGCTGCAGAATTAACTGTTTTTGAATCCCCGGTCCCAGATTATCAATTGTCTCTTGAAGAGCAACAGGCGCTTCTTGAAATTCAGCATTCTGTTCTGGAAATGGTTGCTGGCAACTCACCTGAGCAGGAAGTCTTTGAATCACTTTGTTTAATGGCTGAGTCGTTGCTACCGAATGCGGTATCATCAATCATGATGCAGCAAGACGATGGCAAGTTGGATGTGATCTGTGCGCCAAGTGTACCTCCGGAAGGCCAGCTAAGACTCAATGGCCTCAGACCGGGACCCACAGGAGGGAGCTGTGGCAATGCGGTTTATAAAAATGAGCAGGTTTTTGTCACTGACGCTTTAACAGATGAGCGTTGTGGAGATACCCGGGAGTTATTTAAAGATTTTGGTCTTTGCGCATGTTGGTCAACTCCAGTAAGGGATATCGACGGAAGATCCATTGGTAGTTTTGCGCTTTCCTCATTTGAGATTCGTACTCCCGGTAACTTCCATAAGCAACTGTTGGCTGTTGGTGCGTATGTTATTGGTATTATTCTGCAACGCTCAAGTCAGCAGCAACAACTTGAATTTATGGCCTATAAAGACCCATTAACGGGTCTTTCTAACCGAACTAGTCTGTTCAACCAGATACAGGCGGCTACAGAGGCGGTTGCCCCGAATCAGCCTGGTTTTGCGCTGTTGTTTCTGGATCTCAACCGCTTTAAAAACCTGAATGACACCTTTGGTCACACAGTTGGAGATACCGTACTAAGAACAATTTCCCAACGCCTGCTGGATAAAGTGCAGGCTAGGGCGGAACTTGCCAGAGTTGGTGGTGATGAGTTTGTTCTGTTAGTGGCTAATGCTGATGAGGCTGAAGAGGTGGCTAGCAAGGTTCTGGAGGTGCTGACACTGCCTCTTGAATATGAATCACACCAGTTTCAGATCGATGGCAGTATTGGCATCGCTTTATACCCTCAGGACGGAGAGTCGGCTGAGGTTCTTTTAAAAAATGCTGATACGGCTATGTACCATGCAAAGAAGCATGGGAAGGGTTTTACTTTTTATGAACCTGAGCTGGGTATAAAAGCCAAGCAAGCTTTTACAATAGAAAGCGATCTTCACCGTGCTATTGAAAATCAGGAATTTCAACTGTTTTACCAACCTCTTGTATCAGCGAAAACACAGGAACTGGAAGGTATTGAAGCATTGATACGCTGGTTCACACCAGATAATAGAATGATTAACCCAGCAGATTTTATTCCTATAGCGGAGCATACCGGCTTGATAATCCCGATGGGCGAATGGATTGTGGAAACTGCTCTGCGGCAGGCTGAAGAGCTGACAGCGTATCTGAACAAACCGTTTAACCTGTCCATTAATATTTCAGGAGCTCAGCTGCTGGGCGAGCATGTAGACAGACTTTTACAGTTGATTAACCAGAGCCAATTTCCGAACCATCATATTGTATTGGAAGTCACTGAAACGTTCTTGGTTCAGGAGGCTGATTCAGCCGCAGATCAACTTGAGAAAATACGTGCAGCCGGAGTGAAAATAGCCATTGATGATTTTGGAATTGGCTATTCATCGCTAGCATATTTGAAGCGTTTTAACGTGAATACTTTGAAAATTGATCGCATGTTGGTGCAGGATATTAATACGGATTCTGATGATCTTGCTATCACTAAAGCGGTTATCGCACTCGGTCATAGCCTGGGGTTAACGGTCGTAGCTGAAGGTGTTGAAACGCAGCAGCAAGCAACAACACTTCAAGGTTTAGGTTGTGATCTGCTTCAGGGTTTTTACTTCAGTAAACCTGTGCCCTTAGATGAGCTGAAGGCTGTATCTTCAAACGCCTAGTGAACTTCAGATTTAAGGCTTTTATTCTGTGGCAGTCTTAATGAAATCAGCGCTGTGATGGCAATAAACAGGCTAGATACCCACAAACAGGCTTCAATGCCACTTTGCTGAAACAGGTAGCCGGATAATACCGTGCCTATAAGCCTGCCCATAGCATTTGCCATATAGTAAAACCCTACATCCATGGATACACCATCGGCTTTTGCATAACTGACTATCAAATAGCTATGGAGTGAGGAGTTAAGCGCAAAAATTCCTCCGAAGATAACCAAGCCGAGCAAAAGACCTGTGTTGGGGTAGAATCCAGACTGGATGCAGATCGCAATAATGGCAGGGATAACACAGAGAATAGCTGCCCATATAAGGGCTGATTTACCATCCGGTGTAATTCCGGAATTTTTGCCTGTCAGCTTAGGTGCAACGGTTTGCACAATACCATAGCCAATAATCCACAGAGCTAAAAATCCGCCAACCTGCCAATGATCCCAACTCAACTGAGTAGCAAGGAATACCGGCAGAGCAACGACAAACCAGACATCTCTGGAGCCAAACAAAAACATACGGGCCGCAGACAAGTAGTTGATAGCAGGGTCTTTAGAGAAAATCTGAGTGAACTTTGGTTTGTTTTTGGCCTTGCCCATCTCTTTTTTAAGCAGAACTAAGCTTAAAAGCCAGACGATAGCCAGCCCAATAGCCATGACTAAAATTGCAGTTTTAAATCCCAGCAGGGTTAGCAATGCGCCGCCAATAAAGAACCCCATCCCTTTGAGAGCGTTTTTAGAGCCCGTCAGTAGAGCTACCCATTTGTACAGGCCGCTTTGATTGTCTTCAGGTACCAGTAACTTAATGGCGCTTTTGGCACTCATTTTGTTCAGATCTTTGGCAATCCCGGACAGAGCCTGAGCCGCCATAACCCAGGGTACAGTGAGTAAAGCAGAAGGAACCAGCAGCATGGAAAGCGCAATTACTTGAAGCCCCAATCCAATATGCATCGTCCGGTTTAAACCTATACGTGCGCCCAGCCAGCCTCCCACCAGATTAGTGACAACACCAAAAAATTCGTAGAACAGAAATAAGAGTGCGATTTCCAAAGGGTTATAACCCAACTGATGAAAATAAAGCACGACTAACATGCGCAGAGCGCCATCAGTCAGGGTAAAGGCCCAGTAGTTTCCTGTTATGACGAAGTATTGTCGTATTTCTGGCGAGAGGGCATTAAGCATTTTTAGGGTTCCATCTCTGCGATCATGCGAGTCAGCTCGACGGTGCGGTTGGCATAACCCCACTCATTATCGTACCAGAGGTAAAGTTTTACCTGTGTGCCGTTGACCACCATAGTAGAGGGAGCATCAATGATGGTTGAACGCGGGTCCGTTCGGTAATCAATGGATACCAGTGGTCGTTCTTCATAGCCAAGAATGTCTTTGAGGTACGTTTCAGAGGCTTCCTTCAGTAAATCATTCACTTCGGCTTCAGTCGTTGATCTCTCAACTTCAAAAACACAATCTGTCAGAGAGGCATTTGCCAGAGGTACCCGAACCGCATGACCATTCAGCTTACCTTTTAATTCAGGGAAAATATGGGTGATCGCAGTCGCTGAACCTGTAGTGGTTGGAATCAGGCTCATACCGCATGCACGTGCACGACGCAGGTCTTTGTGCGGGGCATCCAGAATCGTCTGAGTGTTGGTGATGTCATGAATGGTGGTCATAGATCCATGTTTAATGCCTAATTTCTCATGAATCACTTTTACAACGGGTGCAAGGCAATTGGTGGTGCAGGACGCCGCAGTCACAATTGGGTATTTCTCCCGATCATAAAGATGATGGTTTACACCCATGACGATATTCAGAACGCCATCCTCTTTTACTGGTGCCGTCACTACAACGCGTTTCACCCCCTGATCAAGATAGGCTTGTAGCTTCTCAGTGCTTTTCATGATTCCGGATGCTTCAATCACTATGTCGCATTGAGACCAGTCTGTTTCAGCTATGGCAGTATTTTGGGTGCAGGTAACGGATTGGCCGTTTATGACCATGTTAGTGCCTTCTGCTTTGGCATCATGTTCCCAGCGACCGTGAATGGAATCGAAGTTAACCAGGTGGGCAAGAGTTTCGGCGTTACCAGCGGGATCATTTATCTGGATGAACTCAAGCTCAGGGAAATTCCAGGCTGCACGGAAGGATAAGCGTCCCATGCGTCCAAATCCATTAATGCCTACTTTAATGGTCATATTGAACCTCGTATTTTGTGTAAATATTTAGCAACATAGTGTTTGATTCTCAGGGCGATTAGCCATGTTATTCAGTTTGTTTAAGCCCTCAGAGATAAATATCTGGTTATCGCGAGCGGTTAATTGAATTGTCTCCAGCATCCAGCTTTTCAGATCTGGGTTTAGACGGTAATACACCCATTGACCCTGACGCCGGTCGAGAAGGATGCCGCTTTTTCTGAGTTGGGCTAGGTGGCGAGAAATTTTGGGCTGTGACTCACCCAAAGCTTCTATTAATTCACATACACAGAGCTCACCGACTTTAGAGATCAGTAGCAGGCTTTTCAAACGGTTTTCATCCGCCAACAACTTAAAGAATGAGACCGGGGTCATCAGGTTGAATTGAGAAATCTCTTTCTGATTAACCTGTACAAATAACCTGATCCTGTCTTTTAGCTCTAACAGTGTTTTATTGAATGCGAGTGGATCTTTGCTATTGCGAGGGTCGGAAAAATCCCAAGCCATAACAACGCCGTTGCCGGGCCAGTTGCTGCATTCTTCATGAGCCTTCTGGCAGAGGCTTATGACGAAATCAAACTGTAAATTCTCGAGATCGCTTAAGGCTGTTGGGTGCAGGTCGCTGACATCAATATCGTGCTCACTGAGTATGTTTAATGTTCTGGGGTCAATTCCTTCCGGATGAGTACCCGCACTCATGACCTCAAATTGATCAGAGGCCAGATGCTTTAACAATGCTTCCGCCATTTGGGAGCGGGCAGAGTTTGCAGTACATAAAAACAGAACTTTTTTCTTCATAGTGTTCACAGTTAAATGGTATGTGAATAATTATATATATGGAAAATCATATATAAAGTTAAATAAATGTTTCAGTTGGGTTGAAGACCACAAAAGTGACCAGTGCAGATCAAATTGAAAAATGTAGGGTGAACTGTTGCTTCAGTTTCACTAAAATTCACTGTTTTCCTCTGCCCATTAAGGTATTCCTTTGAATTTCAGTAAGAACTCTCTCCGAGAGCTTATTTCTCAATGTCGGATCTCTGATCAATTCAAATTGAAGCGTAAGCTCAATCGTATTAAGGGCAATGCTGACCAGGGTGCTTTGGGCAAATTAGCCGAAGAGATTAATGTCTCCTGCGAGTGGGTAAACCGGAAAGAAGAATTACCAAAAGGCTGCAACTATCCTGATCTACCGATCTCTATGAGACGTGAAGAGATTGCGAAGACCATTAGAGAAAATCAGGTTGTTGTTCTGGCAGGGGAAACTGGTTCTGGTAAAACAACTCAGCTACCAAAAATCTGTTTAGACCTGGGCTTGGGATGTAAGGGCTTAATCGGCCATACACAGCCACGTCGTCTGGCGGCGAGAACGGTTGCGTCTCGTATCGCTGAAGAGCTGAATACCACCCTAGGAGAGCGGGTTGGATATCAGGTGCGTTTTCATGACCAGGTCAGTGATTCTACCCAGATCAAATTAATGACAGACGGTATTCTGCTGGCTGAAACCAAACATGATCGTTTTCTGGAACAGTATGAAGTTCTGATCATCGATGAGGCTCACGAAAGAAGTCTGAACATCGATTTTCTTCTGGGTTACCTCAAAAGGATTTTACCTAAACGTCCTGACCTGAAAGTCATTATCACTTCCGCAACCATTGATCTTGAACGGTTTTCTAAACACTTTGATCAGGCGCCCATAATTGAAGTGTCTGGTAGGACCTATCCTGTAGACGTGCTTTACCGGCCTCTGCATGAAATGGAAGGTGAAGATGAGAAAGCTCTGGATCTGCAGCAGGGTGTTGTGGCGGCAGTTGAAGAGTTGCTTGATCTGGAAAGGGCGCAGGGAAAGGGACCGCAAGGTGACATTCTGGTTTTCTTACCCGGTGAACGAGAGATTCGTGAAAGCGCGGAGCAGTTGCGTAAGGCGCAACTGAAGGGTGTTGATGTGCTGCCTTTATATGCCCGGTTATCTTTGGCAGAGCAGAACCGGGTTTTTCAGCGAGGCAGAGGGGCGGTAGGTACGCGAGTTGTTCTGTCCACTAACGTTGCTGAAACGTCTCTAACCGTACCTGGTATTAAGTACGTTGTGGATACAGGGCTGGCCCGAATCAGCCGTTACAGCTATCGCTCAAAAGTACAGCGTTTACCGATTGAAGCAATTGCTCAGGCAAGTGCGAATCAACGTGCTGGTCGTTGCGGGCGAGTATCTGAAGGTATTTGTATTCGGCTGTATTCTGAAGAAGATTTTCAAAGCCGCCCTCAATTTACAGATGCTGAGATCAGGCGTACAAATCTGGCCGCAGTAATTTTGCAGATGTTGGCTTTGAAGCTGGGCGATATTTCGGAATTCCCTTTTGTAGATCCCCCGGATAACCGTTTTATCAATGATGGGTTTAAGCTTCTGCAGGAACTCGGAGCGGTGGATAATGGTCGGGGACTAACCCGAGTAGGTCGTCAATTATCCCGCCTGCCGATTGATCCAAGATTAGGTCGAATGGTGATTGAATCTGCGCGTAATAACTGTGTTCGTGAAGTATTAATTATCGTCAGCGCGTTGAGTACTCAGGACCCGAGAGAAAGGCCCAGAGAAAAACAGCAAGCCAGTGATGAAAAGCATCGTTTATATGCCCACGAAGAATCTGATTTTCTGACATTTGTAAACCTGTGGGATCTCTATGAGGAACAACGACAGGAGTTAAGCCAGAACCAGTTGCGAAAATACTGCAGTAAGAATTATTTATCTTACATGCGTATGCGTGAGTGGAGAGATACTCACCGCCAGCTTCATTTGATCTGCAAAGAACTCAAGGAGCAGGACAAAAAATTTGTTGAGCGTGAGGAGCCGGCTTCATACGAGGCGATTCATAAGTCCTTATTGGCGGGTTTGTTGAGTCACATGGGCTTTAAACAAGAGAAGAAAGAATATCTAGGGGCCCGAAACCGTCGTTTTAACCTTTTCCCCGGTTCCATGGTTTATAAAAAAACACCTAAGTGGGTAATGGCTGCTGAGCTGGTGGAAACCAGTCAGCTGTTTGCTCGGGTGATCGCGCGGATTGATCCTGCATGGGCTGAAATGCTGGCTCCGCATTTAATTAAGAAAAATTACAGTGAGCCGCACTGGGAGAAAAAACGTGGTGAAGTGGTTGCGACTGAGCAGGTTGTTCTTTATGGCTTAATCATTGTGCCAAAGCGCAGAGTCAGCTTTGGCAAAATTGATATGGATTTGTCACACGAAATCTTCATCAGAGAAGCGCTAGTTGCGGGGGAGTTGAATACCAAAGCAGAGTTTATTCATAAGAACCGCAAACTGCTGCTGGATATTGAGGAGCTTGAGGCTAAGTCACGCCGAAAAGACCTTCTTGTAGATGAAGAGCAATTGTTTGAATTCTACCGCCTTAAATTTAAAGCGCTGAACGGAGCGCATGTTGTTAATGCCGCTGGGTTCGAAAAATGGAGACATGAGGTAGAGCAAAATCAGGCAGATGCTCTGTTGATGAAAGAAGATGACATACTTCAGCGCTCTACAGAACATGTCACAGAACGGGATTATCCAGATACATTTTCCTGGAATAGTTCGCAGCTTAAGCTGTTTTATAATTTTGAGCCGGGTAGTTCTGATGACGGTGTGACCATTCAGGTTCCATTGCCTTTACTAACATCTTTACCGAAACAGCAGATGGAGTGGCTGGTGCCCGGTTTGTTAGAAGAAAAATGCACCTGCATATTAAGAGGATTGCCAAAGCAACAGAGGAAACATTATGTTCCGGTTCCCAATTTTGTTAAGGCTTTTATACAGGCCGCTGAGTTTGGGATGGGCGATCTGTATGAGGCATTCGCGATACATCTGTTGAGAATGACCGGTATAAGGATTGCTGCATCAGATCTTTTGTCCGTTGATATATCTGATCATCTGTTAATGAATATCCGGCTGGTGGATGAAAAAGGTCACTTAATCGAAGAGTCGAGGAACTGGGAGCAACTCAACGAAAAGTATGCTGCAGAGGTAGGCCAGAACCTGAGTCAGTCAAAAGAACTGAGCTGGGGCAGAGAAGGATTAACGGAGTGGGATTTTGGTGAATTAGAATCCGTTTGTCGGATTACACAATATGCAGGTATGGAGGTTGATGCTTATCCAGCACTTATAGATGATGGCGATTCAGTTGATTTGAGTATTCGTACCTCTGCATCTGAAGCAAAGGCTCTTACCGTTAAAGGTACAACTCGTCTGGCGCTGCTGAATATTAAAGAGCAGATACGCTTTGCCAAAAAACAGCTTCAGGGAGCGGAGCTTAATCAGGTGCTATTGCTGGGGAGGGAGCTGTTCTCAAAAGAGAAGCTTGAAGAACAGATCCTCTGGATTGCATGTCGGCATATATTACAGCTTGATAATGAGTTGATCAGAACCAAAGCTGGTTTTGATAATGGTCTTGCTGAATGCAAGGCGGAGTTGGTTGAAACCTGCTTGATGATTTTAAAACTATTGCGTGAGACGACCCAGTTGCATCACGATATTCAGAAACTTTTAAAAGGCAAGGTTCAACTGGCAGAAGTGACGGTTCTGAATGATATCAAGCAGCAGCTTGCAGATCTGTTTTACCGAGGTTTTCTCTCAGATATAAGCCTGGAACGGTTACAGGATTATCCGCGTTACCTTTCAGCCATTCAGATCCGGTTAAATAAGTTTAGGCGAAACTTGAGGCAGGAAACCTTATTGAGTGATCAGCTACAGCAGCATAACCAGCAATATAAGTCGCGGCTGGATAAAAACCTGAAACAGGGTATCTATGATGTTGAGTTAGAAAATTATCGCTGGATGCTTGAAGAATATAGGGTCTCATTATTTGCTCAACAGCTTGGTACTAAGATGACGGTGTCGGAAAAAAGACTTAAACAGTGCTGGCAAAATTTGTTGGCTTGACGCAGGTCAAAACAATTGTGTACTAATACCTTTGTCGCACTAAAATGCTTTGATTATATAGGGTTAAGCGGTTGCACATGCATGGATGGTATGTTGTAATGCGCTAAATTTGTGCGCCAATTTACTACTTAAGATTCAGTATAAAAGAAGTAGATGCTTCTTAAATGGAAATTAAGGTGGTAAATTTAGGTGCGTTTTCGGTGAGAATAATAAAGAAAGCAATAAAATTGCCGAAGATAAAGAATATGAGGAAATGTTCCATTTTGGGGCTTTTGCTTATAACTTTTCATGGTTTGGCTGTGGCTTGCTGCAGGCGGTCCAAGAAAAAATAAAATTCACTACTAGTATGTTGAATATATTGAAGGGGAAATGTTGATGAAAAAGTCACTGATTGCTTTGGCTGTTGCAGGTGCTATGGTTGCACCAATGGTCGCTCAGGCTGACGCTACTCTGTACGGTTCTTTCCGTATGGGTGTTGCACAAACTGATGGCGCTAGCACTGATGGCGATTTGGATGTTATTGATACATCTAGCCGTATGGGTATCAAAGGTGATGTGGACCTGGGCATGGAAGGTTCTAAAGGTTTCTTCCACTGGGAAGCTCAGGTATACGGTACAGACGATGCTGACCAGGGCCAGGCTCTGGGTAACCGTCTGATGTACATCGGCGCTAAAGGCGACTGGGGTACTGCTCAGATTGGTAAAATGTACCACCCACACTACCTGCTGATTGAAGCTCCAACTAACGTATTCCACCCTGGTTCTAGTGGCTTCGGTGAGCGTTTCAACCTGGGTAACACTTTCCACAAGCGTCAGCAGAACACTGTTGCTTACATCTCACCAAACATGAACGGTCTGACTGTTATCGCTGGTTTCGTTCTGTTGGGCGATACTGACGACAACGATATGGTTCTGGATGATGATGTAGATGGCTTCAACGTTGCGGCTACTTACTCTGGTATTGAAAACCTGACTCTGTCTGTTTCTCATGGTGATGTTGACGCAGGTAATGTTAAAACTGCTGCAGCAATCTCTGTATCTGATGCTGGCGTAATTTCATCTACAGCTGCTTCTACTGTTACTGACTACAGCAAGGAAGTAACTGGTGTTTCTGCTAAGTACAAAGCTGGCGCTGTTGAAGTAATGGCTAAGTATGAAACTGCTGAAGTAGACGGTAATGGCGCTAACATCACAGATGAAGACGTTTGGGAACTGGCTGCTCGTTACACTACTGAAGGCGGCGTAGCTGTATACGGTCGTTACGCAGACTACGAAGAAGACAACTCAAGCGCTGATCTGGAACAGTTCGGTGTTGGTGTTTCTAAGAAAATGGGTAAAGGCATCGTTTACCTTGAGCACGTAAACAACGACAGCAACGATTCTAATGGTGATCGTACTGTTGCGGGTTACCGTGTAGACTTCTAAGTCTCAACATTTCCTTCTGGAAATTGAAAAAGGCTTCCTTCGGGAAGCCTTTTTTCGTTTCTGAATGTATATATACCTGTTTTTTTTAAATTGAGCGTTTTTCTTATTTTTTTTCTGTACCCGTATTCGCTACAATGATATTCCATTGTGCATGTGCAAAGGATTTATTGATGAACAAAAAGATTAAAGGTTTTCTGGTGGCTTCTGCTTTAGCTGCTTCGTTATCCCAGAATGCTGTTGCCCAGGAAGTGGATGTGGATCCTTGGGAAGGTTTTAACCGTGCAATGTTTAGCTTTAACGATACTTTGGATACCTATGCACTTAAACCGCTTACACAAGGTTATAAAGCGGTTATGCCTGATGCGGCAGAAAAAGGTGTTTCCAACTTTTTCGATAACCTCGCTGATGTTGGTACTCTGATCAATAACCTGTTGCAGGGCAAAGTGGACAATGCGGTTCATGACCTGGCCCGGGTAAGTTTCAACTCAACGTTTGGCCTGGCGGGTTTTATTGATGTAGCTACACCGATGGGCATTGAGAAAAACAATGAAGATTTTGGCCAGACTCTTGGCTATTGGGGTGTTGAAAGTGGTCCCTATCTGGTTTTGCCATTCTTTGGTCCAAGTTCAGTGCGAGATGGGGTAGGTAAAATACCGGATTCTATGGTTGATCCAGTGTCTCATCTTGATGATACTGGAGCCCGTAATGCCTTATACCTGACTCGCGTAATAGATAATCGCAGTCACCTTCTTGAGACAGAAAAGCTGATTTCCGGAGATAAGTACACATTTATCAGGGATGCTTATCTGCAGAAGAGAGAGTTTGATGTACTGGATGGTAATCTCGATAATTACGATGACAGTAACTTCTAAACTTATTATGTTCAGGTTGGTTTCAAAAAAGGTTCTGAAATCAACCTGTTCGGCTTATCTTTCTTATCCCTTGGTATTCTTTTCCTGTTAATCATCGTTCTTCTATTGCATGTTTAGGCATGAAGTTTTAACGTGATGCTTCATATCACTTGCCTAGTGGCAGAGTTATGAAACAATCCTATCAGACAATATTACTAGTAGATCAAGTTGCAGAAGTTATCGATTGTATAATCGAAACCTGCAATAGTGCTTCTCTACCTCCGGTCAAAATCTCAACTGCTTTTAGCGCTGCTTATGCAGAAGAGTTGCTCTGCGAAAATGAATTTTCAGTAATTGTTGTTGGTCTTGGAGAGAATATAACTCTGGAGCAAGTGACTAAGCTATCCGAGATTCATGCTCCCAAGCCGATAATTGTCATTTTACCTTCCGCTTCTAATCATCAGGTAATTCAAGCGCTTCGAGCAGGGGCTTCAGATGTGTTTTTTCAGGACTGTATTGATAGGGAGCCAGATGTTTTTGTTAAATCGCTGGGTAAGTTTTTATCACAGGCAGACCTGATAGAAAAAAACTTTCATTACAGAGACGAGTTGGAAAGAAGCCTGGATGAGCTTAAAGCAGATCAACAAGCTGCGCTACAGATCCAGCAAAATATGCTGCCAGACAAAGAGGTGCATTGTGGTGGCATTCATGCTCGTTTTCTGGTGATTCCATCGCTGTATTTGAGCGGGGATTTTGTGGATGTAATCTCTATCGACAGTAATCGTAGCCTGTTCTATCTTGCCGATGTTTCAGGGCATGGTGCGTCCTCGGCTCTGGTCACTGTCCTGTTGAAAAATATGACCAACAGGTTGCTGCGAAATTTCAGGCGTAGCTCAAGCTTTGATATCTTACATCCTATAGATACGCTTCATCGGATTAATTCCGAACTGTTGGATACCGGGCTTGGAAAACACCTCAGTATATTTCTGGGTCTTTATGATGCGGCTGAATCAAAATTGACCTATGCTGTGGGTGGACACCACCCTATGCCGATACTGAGGCAGAAAGGGGAGGCCTCATTCCTGATTGGTAGAGGTATGCCTGTAGGTCTATTTCCAGAACCTATGTTTGAGCAAAAGCAGATAACGCTGGATTCGGAATTTGAGATTGCCCTGTTTTCTGATGGCGTTCTTGAGGTATTACCCGAAGAGAGCATGGATGACATGGAGAACAGGCTGCTCAATGCAGTGTTAGAGACTAAAGGAGCAGGACCGGAAGTGATCAAACAGAACTTACTTCCTTGTATAATAGAAGATGCACCAGACGATATAGCAATTATGACGATAAGTAGGCAGTAGGATGCAGGAAGGCTCAATTTTTTCAGCTCTGGTTGATGGTAGCTTCGTTCTGAAGTTTATCGGAGATGTGAGACTTACCTTATGCTCCTCTCTGGATACGTATTTGGATTCTTCACTGAGTAATCCTGAGATCACAGATATTCTTATCGATCTTACTCAAGTCGAGGGTATTGATAGTACGACCCTTGGCTTGATAGCCAAATTATCAGTCAAGGCTAAACAGCTTAATCTTCCAAAACCGGCGCTTGTATCTACGAATAAAGATATAACCCGTATCCTGCTTACTATGGGTTTTGATCATGTTTTCGTTCTGATGGATCAACTCCCTTCTTCTTCACAGGAATTAAAACAGTTGCCTCTGGTTCAAGAATCAGTCGAAGAGATGCAGCAGCGTATTATTTCAGCGCATAAAGTACTGATGGGTTTGAATGAATCAAATCGTGAAGCCTTTAAAGATTTGGTATCTACTTTAGAATCTATCGAAAAATAAGAATTTTTCTTATTTATATTTACGCAGCAGTTTATACAATATTTAACTGGAAGGGGGTGCAAAGGATTTGCTTCTGCTTAAAGGAACGAGCTGCCCCATCTCATCGTTTATGGATAAACGATGACCGATATGGAAGTCGGGGGAATAGCCCGTAGGCAGGACGTACCTACGGGCTTTTTTTATTCTATGCGAACAGGCTGTCTGCGCTGCCCCCAGGAGCCAGCTTCAGCAGAAAAATGACCTGCTATCCGGCTGCCACAGTTAATGCAGCAACCGTCACTATTGATATGCCATTCCCCGAGTTCATACCAACTGCGTTCTATCAGAAGCTGACTACATTGCGGACAGTAGGTGCTATTGCCTTTACTGTCGTAAACGTTCCCCGTGTAAGGGTAGGAGATGCCATTCTTTAAAGCTATTTCACGGGCGTTTGAGAGTGTTTCAGGAGGTGTTCTGGGTTTATCGAGCATCTTCCAATCAGGGTGAAAGGCAGTAAAGTGGATTGGGATATCGCGGCCCAGGTTATTGACTATCCATTGGCACATGGCTTCAATTTCCTGAGGGCTGTCATTCTCCCCAGGGATTAGCAGTGTGGTGATTTCAAACCAAGTGTTGGTTTCGTGTTTTAGGAACTGCAAAGTATCCAGAACCGGCGACAGGGCACCACCGCATATCTTTTTGTAAAAGTTTGGATTAAAAGATTTTAGGTCAACATTGGCAGCATCGATTTTGGAGAAAAAGCGCTGCCTTGGCTGGTCACAAATATAACCTGCAGTTACTGCTACGGCTTTCAGGTCCTGTGCATGGCAGGCATCCGCGACGTCCAGAGCGTATTCCATAAAAATAACTGGGTCGTTATAGGTGAAGGCTACGCCAATACATGAATTAAGCTGTGCTGCATGAGCTATTTTTTCTGGGGTGGCTGTTTGCGAGAGCGAGTCCATCTCTCGTGATTTGCTCATATCCCAGTTTTGGCAAAATTTGCAGTTAAGGTTGCATCCTGCTGTTCCGAAGGAAAGTATCGGCTGCCCTGGATAGTAATGATTCAGGGGTTTCTTTTCTATTGGGTCAATACAAAAACCACTGGAGCGGCCCCAAGTATAGAGTTGTATCGCTCCTTGCTCACAGCCTCTTACGAAACACAGGCCTCTTTGGCCTTCTTTCAGCTTGCAATAACGAGGACATAAATCACACTGAATGCGACCATCCTCTAATTTGTGCCAAAACTCAGTAGGGTGGGCTGATGCAGTTGGAGTACTCATTTCTATACCTGGACTGTTTACTCCAAGTATAGAATGAATCTATGGCTTGCTAATCGGGAATGCGTTGTACATCGACAGAAACGCTAAGCTCCTGACTGTTTCCACCATCAAAAATAACGCCTCTCATGGGAGTTACATCGGAATAGTCCCTGCCCCAGGCTGTGGTGATATGCTGATCAGCAGGGATATTGTCGTTCGTTGGATCGAATTCAAACCAGCCTTCACCTGGCGAAAATACGGCAAACCAAGCGTGAGAAGCATCAGCACCTACCAACTTTACTTCTCCCGGTGGCGGTAGGGTTTCGAGATAACCACTGACATAGCGGGCAGGAAATCCCAGAGATCTGAGGCAGCCAATAGCGAGATGGGCAAAGTCCTGACACACGCCGTGTTTGTTTTCTAGAACTTCATTCAGCGGTGTGGCAACGGTTGTGGAAGCAGGATCGTATTTGAACTCTTTAAAAATCTTGCTCGTCAAAGCCCGAACTGCAGAGAGTAGGGGAAGGTTGTCGTCAAATAATTCCTGAGCGTATTCCTGTAACCCCTTTGAAGCTTTTATCATTGGTGAATCTAACAGATATTCTCTGGCTTCTTTTATTTCAGGAGTATTTGCATCTTCCATCAATTGTCTGGCCTGAAGGCAGGTGTTGCCAAGGTCCAGATTCAGAGAGCTGCGATCTGGCAGAGTGTCGATCTCCGTCGTGACATCTATTACTAACTTCTTATGTGATTTCTGCAGAGAGAAGTAAAAATAGTTATTCCCAAAGTAATCTTCGCGCTGACTCATGTAGGCCGGTTTAGGTGTAATGTTTACCTGGGTTTTGCGACAGCTTTGGTAATCCGTATCTCTGGGCAAAAGGTGAGCCTGGTTATAACAAAGGGATACGGCTCTGCTGTAATTGTATTTTGTAATATGACGAATGCGATAAATCATAGAAACGCCACTCCCTGGGTTGAGCTGAGCTGTTGCGGTCCCGATTGATGATCAAAGTATTGATCACTGAGAACAGTCGAGAACTCTTCGACCTGTGCGCTTAGCTCGTCCAGAAGATCATTCAATAGATTTCGTGAATTAGCATCAGGGTCTGATTTGGCAATTTTCTCGAGGTCTGCAAGTTGAATGTCGTTTAGTGACTTCACTAACAGTTTTTCTCCCGGGCTTAAGCTAGGGCGGGAAATATTTGCTTGTGGCAGCTCCATATAATGATTTTTGAGTCTTTGTAACTGATAGAAAATAGATCGTGGATTTGTTGCATCCAGCATAAGCAATTCCAGACCGTGCGCCACATCAGTATGAGCGCGGTAGCGTCTCCTGAATGTGATTAATGCTTCTACGCTCAATAGCACGGATTCCAGTATAAGTTGTTGCTGCGAGCCAGAGAGGGCTTCTGTGAGCAAAGATTGCAGAAGTTTTGCCGTCTGTAATGTTCGTTCTGTCCGGCGTCCTATCTCCTGGAATTTCCAACCGACACCTCTGAGCATACTTTCATGGCTGAGGCCCGACAATGCTAGTAGTGTAGTTACAAGAGGGTCGAGTGATTCTTCAGGCGCGGAAGGCAGTCCACTGATAAATGAGCGTTCCAGCTCATAGAGGTGGTCCCTGAGGTCATTAATAATTCTATGTGTATCTGCGGAGAGCATCTCTTTAACTTCTTCTGAACTGGTCAGAAGCGCCAGAAGACTGGATTTAATACTACCCGGTCGATTGCCATCCAGAATGATATTGATCAACTCTTGGTCCGGATTTTCAAGCAGGTTTTTGTCCATAAAACCAGGAAGGCAATTGGTTTGTGTGGATAGCGCTTGGAGTAACAGCTCCTTACATTTTTCAGGCAAAGGCTCAATGCCGTTTAGTTGCATGAAAATAGTTCGGATTAATCGCAATGTGGATTCTGCTCGTTCTGCGTAACGCCCCAGCCAGAAAAGATTTTCAACAACTCGGCTGGGAAGATTGCTTTCGTGAGCAAGGTCTTTAAGGCCTGAGTGTTCTTCGATCAGTGAGATTTGTTTCTCAGGTTCAGATGCCAGAATCCAGGTATCTTTGCTTTGGGAGCCCGCCTGGTTAGTTACTACCGTATCCGAATCGCTTAAACCAACCCGGGTTAACCCTCCCGCCATAACAGAGTATGTGCTCTGGCTGTTAGCCTGGTTAGATACAGTGAAACTTCTGAAAATGGAGGGCCTTGAACTGATTTGATTATCTTGCCATGAAGGCAGGTACGACGGTGAAATATAACTCTGAGCTACGTAAAGGTGAGGCGTTTTCTCAATTTGCGCAAGAACCTCAGCTTTTTTCGCGGCGGTGAGTAAATGGCCATATACACTAGGGTTATCGACCTGTCTCATAGCCGGTTTGATGATCAACTGGTCGAGATTGGCTTTTACATAAGCCAAATCATTTTTATCTCCGCACCACCAGGTACCAACGGATGGTAGTGTTAACTCCCGGCCAAAAAAGTGTTGGCTGATCTGCGGCAGATATTTTAACAGAGCCGGCGTTTCCAGAATGCCAGACCCTATAGGGTTACTGACAACTACATTACCGGCACGAATTACCTCGACCAGCCCTGGAATACCCAGGAATGAGTCAGATTTGAGTTCAACGGGATCACAATAAATATCATCGACACGCCTGAGGATTACATCAACTTTACTCAGACCATTCAGAGATTTAAGCCAGACCTGGCCATCTCTGACGGTAAGGTCGCTGCCTTGAACCAGCGGGTAGCCCAGATAATTGGACAGGTATGTATGCTCAAAGTAGGTTTCGCTGTATGCACCGGGAGTCAGAATAACTATCTGCGGGTCGTCTGTTTCTGTCGCCAGAGAGGAAAGGGTATTTCTTAATGTCTGGAAGAACAGAGCCAGACGGTGTACCTGACTGTCTCTGAAAATACTCGGCATCACACGTGAGAGTACCGTGCGGTTTTCTAGCGCATAACCTGCACCACTCGGAGCCTGTGTTCTGTCACCAATAATTACAATTTTGCCATCGGGGCCGCGCACCATATCAGCGGCATGCATTGTTAACTGATGTTCACCGGGGACTGTAATCCCCTGACACTGGCGCAGAAAGCCGGGATGACCATAGATTATTTCAGGTGGAATTATCGACTGCCGAATCAGCTCCCTTGGGCCATAGATATCCTTTAATACCAGATTCAACAAATCAGCGCGTTCAATCAGGCCAGACTCAATCTCTACCCAGTCGTCGCTGGGTATAAGCATGGGAATTGGGTCCAATTCCCATGTTTTGGCACTTAACGGGTCAACTGAAAGGTTATAGGTAGCACCGTCATCCCTAAGGATTCTTGAGGCTTTTTTATGTCGATCTTCTAAGCCAGAAAAACCAAGAGAATTAATACTGTCCAGCAGATATTCCCAGTGGGAACGGGGCTTATTTAGACCCTCATAAGCCTCGTTAAAATGCCCGTCGGGAGGGGCGCTCCAGTTAACTTCTGGCTCTGGACCTGATATCTGTGATTGCTCCATCTGCACTGAACTACTACCTGTTACTGAAGATGCACGCATTATAGCGGCTATTTCAGAAAAATTAGCAAAATGTTATGCCTGACAGGCAATCTGTAAATTTGCAGCTTCGGGCTTAACAGTTTCCGAACTGATTTCATGCTCAGCGCTAAAGGCGAACCAGTTTTCACTGAACTCGTTATGCAGCTCACAAACCTGTATTTGAAGGTCATTCAGGTAGTCCCTGAACTCTTCATTCAGAGGATTGCCATTCTCCAGAGGGTAATTCAATTCTTTTAGAGCGTGTAAGACAGAAAGGGTTTTTTCTGGTCTGGGTAATTTTTGAATTGCGCTTTCAATCTCTTCCAGACAGAAAGCGATTGTCCTTGGGAAATGTGGGTCTTCCAATAAGAAACGTGCCACTTTGCTTGACTGAACCTGAGTTCGAATACTTCTGCGGTAATTCATATAAGCGCTCAGAGAACGGAGTACATTACCCCATACAACCTGGCTTAGGTTAATGCTGGTACCCTCATTGGGTTGCAGCATGACCGAGGCGCCGGCATCCAGAATTCGGGTGGTCATATCTGCGCGTTCAATATTGCGCCCCAGCATCATGAACTGCCAAGTTGCATCACGACTCATGGCGCTTTCGAATAAGCCATTGATCT
Organism: Neptuniibacter sp.; assembly: GCA_050633685.1. Taxonomy (GTDB): domain Bacteria; phylum Pseudomonadota; class Gammaproteobacteria; order Pseudomonadales; family Balneatricaceae; genus Neptuniibacter. The sequence continues at coordinate 107,707 of JBOEHA010000026.1, forward strand.
CCTGACAGTGCTTAATAATAGTATTGAGGAACTGATGTCGGTCCGTGCGGTTAATACCCTGTCGGATGTTGTTACGGGCAAAAAGGTCCAGCTCGTTGATCAGTTCCCAGGTGTCCTGTGGAACTACGTCACGGGTAGTACGAATATTTTCCTTCACCTGTTTCAGTGAAGTAAGCATGGAGCTGGTATTACTATCGTCAGCCAGCAGGAATTTTACGACATTGCGTTCATCCTGAACTTTGTAGCGTTCATTGAAGCTTTCAGTGCTGCTGTTGATTACGATCAGGTTATACCAACCTATATTGGTATCTCGGGGAAGATCAAATAACAGATTGTCATACACACTGACCAATCGCGCTGTGTTTTCAACACGTTCCAGATAGCGCGAACCCCAGTAAATTCTTTCAGCTACGCGAGATAACATAATTATTTAACCTCCGTATCAACGATCCAGGTGTCTTTGCTGCCGCCACCTTGTGAAGAGTTAACAACCAATGAGCCTTTCTTCATTGCTACGCGGGTGAGGCCACCAGTCGTTACATAAGTTTCTTTGCCTTGCAGGATAAATGGCCGTAAGTCCAGATGTCTTGGCTCAAGATTTCCAGAGCTGATGAGGGTCGGGGCGGTCGATAAACTCAGAGTAGGTTGAGCGATGTAGTTGCGAGGATTTTCTTTAATCAGTTCTGCAAATTTGAGCTGATCTTTTTTGGTAGAGTGAGGCCCAACCAACATGCCATATCCACCAGATTCATTGGCGGGTTTAACCACTAGCTTGTCCAGGTTTGCCAGAACGTACTCGCGTTGATCTTCGTATTCGCAAAGGAAGGTTTCTACGTTTGGAAGAATCGGTTTTTCGTTTAAATAATATTCAATGATCTGAGGTACATAGGCATAGACAACCTTGTCGTCTGCAACACCTGCACCCGGAGCATTTGCCAGTGCAACGTTACCCGCTTTCCATGCTCGCATTAATCCTGGTACGCCTAACACCGATTCCTTGTTAAATGCTTCTGGGTCAAGAAACTCATCATCAATACGGCGGTAAATTACATCCACACGTTCCGGGCCAGAGATGGTTTTCATATAAACGCAATCATCGTCACCGACAAACAGATCGTCGCCTTCTACAAGCTCAACCCCCATCTTTTGTGCCAAAAAAGCATGTTCAAAATAGGCAGAATTAAATATACCGGGAGTCATTACCACGATTTCAGGGTCTTCAACATCTCTCGGTGATAAGCTGGCAAGCATGTCAAATAGCTGGGATGTGTAATCATCTACTGGAAGAATGTTCTCTTTCTCAAACATTTCAGGGAGGACTCGTTTCGTAATTGCACGATTCTCCAGCATGTAAGAGACACCGGATGGCACCCTGAGGTTATCTTCGAGGACATAAAATTTACCATCCGCATCCCGCACAAGGTCGGTTCCGCAGATATTTGCCCAGACGCCATGTGCAGGTGTTATGCCTACACATTCAGGGCGGAAATTCTTGGATTTGGTAATGATGTGCTCAGGGATAATGCCGTCTTTAATGATCTGTTGATCATGATAAAGATCGTTAATGAACATGTTCAGGGCTTTCAGACGCTGCTGTAAGCCGTCTGCGGCTACTTCCCACTGGCGAGAAAGAATTGTTCTGGGAATGATGTCAAAAGGCCACGCCCGATCAATATTGCCTTCCTCAGTATACACAGTAAAAGATATACCCATTTCCTGAATGGTGGCATCAGCCATCTGGCGGCGTTTATCTAACTCTCCCACCTCCATCTGAGCAATGTGTTTTACCAGCTTTCTTGATGGTTCTCTGGCTTTACCTTTTTCGGTAATCAGCTCATCAAAATGTCGATCTGAGTCGTAGTTATCCCAAATAGTACTCATACCCGGTCTTGTCTCCATATCCAGGGGTGCACTTTTATTGTGCAATTAGTGGGGCATCTAATTTAATTCTTGCACTTTTTATGTGCTTTATTATGAATATTACCCAATTTCCTGGTGGTTGTTTTCTTTGTATTAGGGTTCAGCAATTATCAGGCCAGTGTGAGGGGGAGATAAAAGCTGCCTAAGTTATCCAGTGGTTTTGTGGATAATCCTGTTAATTAGTTATTGGTACTATTTTCACGTTCAGTAAATACAATTGATTCCGGCGATTGGGTAAAAAGAAACCACTTATGATGCGCCTTTAATGCTTTTTAACTTTAGATGAGAATTTACAGTGTGGTTATTAATAATCGAGTTTGTTCATTTCAGGGGCGGGATAAACTAAAAATGCATTTGTATTGATTATTCATGCATTAAGAAGGGGCATTCTGGACCTAGGGAGGGGGAAATAACCTTCTTTAGTTCTGTTTTAGTTATTTTTTACCGCATTCGGTCACAGGCTTGTTTATAGTTTGTACAAAGCTAATTATGAGAAAAATACATATTTCATGTCTGTATCAACTGCCTATCGCATATTTCTGTACTGGCTGATCCTCGCTGGGTTGATCGCGTTTTCCGTATATGTTGGTTGGGACCTGGGTGTACTGGAAATTATTTTGGCCCGGGATATTACAAGGATCAGTGTCATTGTCTTGCTACTGTTGTTTTTTGCGACCATTCATTGCGGTTACAGAAGCTGGTTTCTGACGATGCAGCTACTGATGGCGGAAAAGCTGAATAGATGTATTAAAGAAGATAAAAATTGTGATATCCGAATGTTCTCAAACGGGCAATCTCTGGTGCAGGAATACCTTGAAGGTCTGCAAAAAGGAGATGCTGAGCAGGATAAAGTGATTCTCTCTGAAGTCATGGCTGAAAGGCTGAGAGGCACTCATCAGGTGGGCTGGTTTATCGCAGGTATGGTAATAAAGCTTGGACTGCTGGGTACTGTGATTGGTTTTGTGCTTATGCTCAGTTCAATTTCCGGTTTGGATAATCTTGATATATCTGACATTAAACAGTTAATGCAGCAGATGACACAAGGTATGGGTGTAGCAATGAACACGACCATGGTCGGGCTGGTGAGTAGTATGTTACTGGGTATGCAGTATCTTTTGCTGGATAGATGTGCTGATCAGGTTGTCACCACAGGTGTGGGGATCGGGCAGGACCTTTGCGCTAATGAACCGGTTCAAGAGTAAAGGTTCGTCATGGCATTATTTCAGCGGCGTACTACAACCGATATAGATCCATTCACCGATCTGCTTTTTAATGCGCTGCTAACCTTCACGTTTCTGTTTCTTATTGCTTTGTTACTGTTAAACCCGCCTGCGAAGACGGGTATTATTGATCCTAAAGCTGAATTGCTGGTTACTGTGAGCTGGCCTGATCGTGACCCGAACGATATCGATGTTTGGGCATCTGGCCCTGATGGCAAGCAGGTTTGGTATAAGCGCCCTCAAGATGGTCTGATGCATCTTGATCGTGATGACCGGGGGTTGGCGAACGATACTCAAGTGATCAATGGCAAAGAGATTGTAAATCCTCTAAACCAGGAGGTTTTGACTATTAGAGGACGACCACCGGGGGAGTACATTATCAACGTTCACTACTTCAAAAGCGAAAATGAGACACAGGTCCCGGTAACAGTGTATCTGGCCGAGGTAAATCCGGTAATGAAAGTCTTGCATTACCACACAGCGGTATTAGAGAACGAAGGTGAAGAAAAAACCGCTGTAAGATTTACATTAACCCCAAATGGCAAAGTAACGAACATTAATCAGTTACAGAAAAATCTGGTGAAGGTTATATCCAAATGAGTGAAGTCTTACTGAGTCTGAGTTTTGCGTATGTATTTCTGGCAGCGCTTTTACTATTAACCTTGATCTTCAGTCGCCTTGCGTGGGTTTTCAAAGTTGCACTGGTTATTGTGGCATTAGGGTTTTATTGGCTGAGCTATCAAGGCTGGAAAGAGTCTCAAGGCTGGCCTACGGCTGCTGATCTCCCAGACCGTTTCCTGCTTCATTATGCGGTAATTGAGGAGCCGGATGAGGAATTAGGCGTTAAAGGTGGGATATTTATCTGGTTATCAGATCTTAAAAACCTGGAGATTGCTGAAGAACCTAGAGCATACCGATTGGAGTATACTCAGCAAACACATGGTAAGGTTTCTGAAGCCATTCGCGAGATACAAAACGGTGGTCTGCAATTGGGTATAACTAATCCTCAGTCGGATCTACCGGCAATTGAATCCAAGAAAAAGCGGTCAGGTGAGAAATACATTGGGTTGGAATTTGTAAAATTACCTGACCCATCGCTGCCGGAGAAATAGCCAATGCGATATCTGATGGTTTTGATGGTGGCTTGTCTGTTAACAGCCTGCGGTTCTGATAATCCGGGGACTCACTATTTTCCTCTCGATGAAGGCATGTCCTGGGAATATAAAGTCACCGAAAGGCTGGGGAGTGAGCAGCAGATAAAACGCTACAGTGTTACTAATATGGGAGCGGTTAAGTTAGCGGATGAGTATGCTGAAGAGTCTGTTTATCTCAGGAAAAACAGTGATGGTACGGATTACTATATCCTTCAGGATGATACCGGTAGCCACCGCATTGCGAAAAGAACCATAGTAGAACATCGTCCTCGATTTGATGCTGAAGAACGTAAAATTCTTCCGGGTTCCAAAGATCTGGAGGTGGGTCGTTTCTGGACGGTTGAGACGCAACCCTACACTTTGCGAAGTGTGGAGTTTCACTCATTACCGAACCCGGGGTTAAAGCGTTTCATGATGTCTAACGAAATTACAGCCATCGATGTCACGGTAACTGTTCCTGCAGGCACTTTTGAAAACTGCGTAGAGGTGACGGGGCAGGGTGAAATCAGTATGTACGTGGACCCGCGATTAGGATATCAGGATATCCTGATGACCCAAAAAGAGTGGTATGCCCCAGGGGTAGGGTTAGTAAAGCTGGTCAGAGAGGAACCTTTGGATCTCCCAATGTTCAAGGGCGGAGCCATCAGCTTTGAGCTTTTAGTTTTTGATGACTGATCTTATGCAGAGGTTTCAATATCTCGCATCGTTTCAAGAGCCCAGCGGATGCTTTCACGATAAGCTTTTGCGATTATTTCGCACTCTTCAGTTGATCCAACCTCTGTCCATTGCCCCATCATAAAGTGGATCACTTCCTCAAGAAGTCTGCCCATTTTTCCTTCATATTTCAGAAGCGCGTCAGAAATCTCTTCGCTTAAACAGAGCTGATTGATGACATCTTCTAAAGGAAGGTTAAGCAAAGCATCCATGCCTGAAAGCATTCCCATCAGAAAAGCGTTCGCAGGATTAATGCCGAACTTGGTAGAGGCGAGTTCACAAGCTTTAGCACGGGTCAGGACTTCACTTATGAGCTCATTTCCTGTGGTGTTCATGCGGGAAATGCTGATCAGCAATGACCATTTTTTTAGCTCGTTAAAACCTATGGCAACGATAGCTTCTGAAATATTAGATATCTCGCGTGATGGTGAAAAACGGGCTGAATTAACAATCTTTAGTAATCGAATAACCAGCTCAGGATCGCGGCTCACTATGCTTTCTATTTTATCCAGGTCAGTTTTTGGATTTTCAAGCTCGTTGATCAGGTTAAGCAATGTCATGCTGTTCGCTTTGTGCTCACAGCCCTCTATAAGTTGAGGTCGACAGAAAAAATAACCTTGAAACAGTTTAAAGCCCAGACTTTTGCAGAATTGGTATTCCTGATGGGTTTCGATTTTCTCAGCGAGGAGGGTGATATTTCTGAGTTTAAGTTCTTCTACATGTTCAATTAATTGAGTAGGTGATAACTGCTGAATATCAATTTTGACTATTTTGGCCAGTTCCAGTGCTGGTTCCCAGCTGTGATCATAGATGAAATCATCCAGAGCCAGTCGGTAACCTGCATCTACCAGTGATTTCATTCGCATTAATATCTCTTCTGAAAGAGACACGTCTTCGAGAATCTCGAGGACAAACGCATCAGGATCAAGTTCGGGTAGGTTGCCGTTATAAAGCCAGTCCGCATTAAAGTTTATGAAAGCGGGGACGGTTTTGATTTTGCCGTCTTGTAATATGCTGCTATAGGCGTGAAGAATTACCTTAGCGGTGGCCTGTGTTCCGTTGAAAGGTAGAGTCGGGCCTGCACCGTCTGAGCTTCTGTAGAGAAGTTCATATGCAACGGTTTTCATATTAAGGTCAAAAATCGGCTGTCTTGCTAAAAGTACAGAGGATTCCACAGCTCTAGGTCTTTATTTTAATTATTTTATTCAAGCAGATAGTAGAGTGTGTTTTGAAAGATTACCAGTGTTTTAATTTTGAGCAGTTTTTTAGCGTAATAACCTCTAAAACAGTCTGGATATAAGGCCTGGAGCTGTTTCTTTTTACTGATCTATCTAAGCAAGGCTGTTAGAATTACATGGAAATTTCACAGTAGGGTGTAGGTAAGAGTGACTGATTTTAGACCCTGTATTGATCTGCACCAGGGGCAGGTTAAGCAGATTGTTGGCGGGAGCCTGAATGATAAGGGAGCCGACACAAATTTCGTCAGTTCCCATGATGCAGCATATTACGCAGATCTATATAAACAGCATGATCTGACGGGTGGCCATGTGATCGCTTTAGGGCCCGGCAATAAAGAACAGGCGCTAGCTGCTTTGGCAGCCTGGCCAGAGGGTTTGCAATTTGGCGGTGGTATTAATCACCAAAATGCAGAAGAGTTTTTGCAGGCCGGAGCCTCTCACGTCATCGTTACCTCATACTTATTCGAGGATGGTCAATTCAGCTGGAAACGTTTAGAGCAGATAAAATCAGTTACTGGTTCAGATCGACTAATTCTGGATCTCAGCTGCAGAAGAACAGCGCAGGGCTGGAATATTGCTACTGATCGCTGGCAGACTTTGACAGATACGGCCGTTAATGCTGAAAACTTAAACGAACTCAGTGCGCATTGTGCAGAGTTCCTTATCCATGCTGCAGATGTCGAAGGCTTGCAGTCGGGTATTGATCAAGAACTGGTGGAGCTTTTAGGCCAACACTGCACTATTCCGGTAACCTATGCTGGTGGAGCTCGCTCTCTTGAAGATCTGCAGTTGGTTGAAAAACTCTCCGCCGGGAAAGTGGATCTAACCATTGGCAGTGCCCTGGATATATTTGGTGGTGCAGGGGTTACTCTGGCGGAATGTATCGAATGGAATAACCAAAAAAATAAGAAAGCAGCGAACAACAAGTGAATAGATATTCGCTGCTTTTGTATAAGTTGCAGTTACTCAATTAAATCCAAATATGCGGCGTAACCCTGTGCCGCCATCTCTTCTTTTGGAATGAATTTAAGTGAAGCCGAATTTATGCAATAGCGTAATCCGGTAGGAGCAGGTCCATCAGGGAAAACATGCCCCAGGTGGGAGTCTGCAACAGGGCTGCGCACTTCGACCCTTTTCATAAAGAATGAAGTATCCACTTTCTCAATAATTGAAACGCCTTTAATAGGCTGGGTAAAACTGGGCCATCCCGTACCGGATTTGAATTTATCCGCTGATGAAAAAAGTGGCTCCCCACTGACAATATCTACGTAAATTCCCGCCCGTTTTTCGTTCCAGAACTCATTGTCAAAAGCTCTTTCGGTACCATCTTCCTGAGTTACCTTATATTGCAAAGGAGATAGGGCGGATTTTAGATAATATTCCGTTGGTTTTACGAACTGGGTAGCAGGTTCATCTGCCAAAGAGGCCTGGTTGCGGAATGCTGAATAATCAAATTTATAATTTTCACCCCAAACACCATTCAGGTACCTGTCTCTGCCTGAGCCATTTCGGTAGTAACTGTAGCGAATTGGATTTTTCGTATGGTAGTCCTGATGGTAGTCTTCAGCTGGGTAGAAGCTCGTGAGCGGGCTGATCTCGGTTGCCAGAGGGGAGGAGTACTTCCCTGTCTTTTTTAGGTCTGCAATGGATTTGTTGATTGCTTCTTTTTGAGCAGCATTATGATAAAAAACTGCAGGACGATACTGTTTTCCCCGATCCACGAATTGACCATCCCCATCCACCGGGTTCATCACTCTCCATAGTCTGTGCAGTAAACCTTCGTAAGAGATGACATCAGGGTCGTAATACACTTGTATCGCTTCCGTATGTTTGGTCTGCCCAGAGGCTACCTCTTTATAGGTTGGATTCTTTTTCTCTCCACCGCTGTAACCGGAAATAACCTGCAACACCCCGTCGAGTTTTTCAAAATCTGATTCTGTGCACCAGAAGCAGCCTCCGGCAAAGGTCGCGACGGCCAGTTTATTCGGTGTTTGTGCAGCGTTTGCAAACATGGGGAGGCTAAGTGTCAGCCCAATAAAAAGTAGAATAGATTTCATCGATAAGCATTTCATGGCGTTCGCTCTAAACTGTGTAATTTTTTAAATTAAGAACTTGGGTTACAGCTGTTAGAGCGGGTTTCCCTAGTTTGGTTCCATAAGGAAACTGAACAGCAAATGTTCGGTTTGTTCTGGCGTTTTAGAATAAGGCTGAAATAGTCCTTGGAATTTTTAGAATTAATTGTAATATCATATACAAATAAAGTACTTAATATGATTTGGTTGCATGAAAAACCTTTGACATCTTGTTGCGGTTAAGGGAATTTAGTAACTATTATTTGATGCCTGCTAGCCATTCATCGATAAACAATCAAAATATTGCAGTAAGGAACAGACGATGAGCTCCGAAAGCCAACTTTCTCTACCTGAAGAATTGTCTATCGCAAACGTAGGTGAATGGAAAAAACGACTTTCAGAACTACTTCGTCAAGATCCACCTCTTTCTTTGAATGCTGCGGCACTTACCCGTGTTGATACTGCAGCTATTCAAATGCTCGCCGCGTTTATAATTCAGGTCCGTAGTTCAGGACAGGAGTTCTCTTGGATTGAACCATCAGAGACTCTCAAATCAACATCTAAATGCCTCGGAATGTCAGAATATCTGGCCTTAGGTTAACAGGTATTACAGTTTTAATTGGAGATAACAATGTCATCCATTCTTGTAGTAGACGACTCCGCTTCACTGAGAAGTATGGTTACTTTCACTCTGAAGCAAGAGGGACATCAGGTAGTGGAGGCCGTGGATGGGCAGGACGCATTAGGTAAAGCGAAAACAGGACGATTTGATTTGGTACTGACCGATGTCAATATGCCTAAAATGGATGGTATTACCTTCTGTGCTGAGCTGCGTAAACTTCCAGCATATAAATTCACTCCGGTACTGGTTCTAACTACGGAAAGTTCTCCTGAAATGAAGCAGCGAGGCAAGTCAGCAGGAGCTACTGGCTGGTTGGTTAAACCCTTCAATCCAGAAAAATTGATGAGTACCATTAAACGTGTAATTCGGTAATAAATCACATGAGTATTGATCTGTCCCAGTTTGTTGCAACTTTCCTGGAAGAGAGTTACGAAGGTCTGGAGGTAATGGAGTCCAGCCTGTTAAATTTGGATTCTGCTGATGAGGAAACGATCAATACTATCTTCAGAGCAGCGCACTCCATTAAGGGCGGGGCCGGTACATTCGGTTTCTCAGAAGTTGCGGACTTTACCCATATTGTTGAAACCCTGCTTGATGCTTTTCGCAGTGGACAGCAGAGTGTCACCCCTGATCTTATTAATCTGTTACTTGAGTCGGTAGATTGCATCAAAGCGTTGTTAGAAGCTGCTCAGGAAGGTCCTGAAGCAGATGCAAGTATGATCCAGAATGTACATGATAGGTTGCAAAATGCACTTTCTGGAGAGCCTGCTGAAGTAAGCACCGCAGTTGTTGATAACACGACTGAATCTACAGTTGAAGAAATTGCGCAAGATATTCCCGCCGTCGATGAAAGCGCACTTAACCCGGTTTCAGGTAGTGGTGTTTGGGATATTAGCTTTGTCCCAAATAAGAATCTACTTCAGGCCGGGCATGAGCCAGCATTTATGTTTGAAGCGCTGGCTGAACTGGGAGAACTCAAAGTTGTACCTGCTATCGACAGGCTTCCAGAACTTTCGGCTCTGAACCCAGAAGAGATCTTTATTAACTGGCAACTTCAGCTTGCCAGTGATTGTGATGAGTCGGAAATCCAGGAAATTTTTGAATGGGTGGAAGATGAGTGTGATCTTACAATCCAACGGAATACCTCCATAACTGAAGCATCTGATACAAGCGAGAGCGTCAGCTCAGTATCTTCAAATGGTCAGGGCTGGTGTATCAGGTTAACTACGGAAAAGGACTTTTTATCGACCGGTAATGAACCCAGCTTTATGTTTGAGGCATTAGCGGATTACGGTGAACTGAGGGTAGAGCCTGATCTGGCGAAACTACCTGATTGGGCAACACTGGACCCTGAAAAATTATATCTGGACTGGAGCCTAACTCTCAATTCTTCTTGTACTGAAGAAGAAATAAGAGAACTGTTTGAATGGGTCGAAGATGTTAGTTCCATAGAGATTACGCCTCTCTCCGATACTAATTCGGAACCTGAAGCTGCGGTTGAGGAAATACCTGTAGTTGAGGAAATATCTGTAGCTGCGGAAATAGATCAAGTTTCGACAGCAGCGGAACAAATTGCCAGTCCAGAACCTGAAGCAGCTAAACCTGCCCCAGTCACTGCTGCTAAACCTGCCGCTAAAAAAGCAGCTTCAAAACCAGCGGAAAGCAGCTCCATCCGAGTGGATACTGATAAGGTTGATGCTCTGATCAACCGGGTAGGAGAGCTGGTCATAACCCAGGCTATGTTAGGTCAGGTGGGGGAGGAACTGTCGGAAATCGTTTCAGGCTCAGAACTGGAACGGTTGCAGTCAGGATTGGACCAGCTGGAAAGAAATACCCGCGATCTGCAAGAAGATGTTATGCGGGTCCGAATGCTGCCCATTAGTTTTGTGTTTAACCGTTTCCCGAGGTTGGTACACGATGTCAGTGGTAAATTAGGGAAAAAGGTAGAGCTGATCATTACCGGTGAAAGCACAGAGATCGATAAAACGGTAATGGAAAAATTAGGTGACCCTATGGTCCATCTAATCAGAAACTCTCTGGACCATGGTTTGGAAACTCCTGAAGAACGGCTCGCCGCAGGTAAGAGCGAAGTCGGTAAAGTTCAGTTGGATGCCTACCATCAGGGGGGGTATATCATCATCGATATTATTGATGATGGTCGAGGCGTTAATACTCAAAAAGTTTACGAAAAAGCGCTCGCTAATGGCTTGGTTACGGCAGACCAGCAACTGTCAGATGATGAAATCAATGAGCTTATATTCAAACCGGGTTTCTCTACAGCAGATGCTGTGAGTGACCTCTCCGGGCGTGGTGTCGGGATGGATGTGGTTCGCAGAAACATTGAGTCATTGGGCGGATATGTCAAAGTGAAATCAGAACCTGGGTTTGGTTCTAAGTTCAGCGTTTGTTTGCCTTTGACTCTGGCGATTCTGGATGGTCAGTTGATTCGGGTTGATAACGAAACTTACATCATCCCGTTAATCTCAATTGTAGAAACCATTCTGGCAGACACAAATACAATGAGTTCTATTGCTGGAGAAAATAAACTTCTGCATTTCCGGGAAGAATACATTCCCCTCATCAATTTACGCTCTCTGTTCAAACTACCACCAGAACCAGAAGGTCATGCGGATAGTCTGATTGCTATTGTTGAAAATGGTGGACAGAAAGTAGGACTGATTGTTGATGAATTATTTGGCCAGCAACAGGTGGTAATCAAAAGTCTGGAAGTGAACTTCAAGAGAGTTGACGGTTTTTCTGGTGCCACCATTCTGGGTGATGGCAGTGTTGCACTTATTCTGGATATTGCAGGCTTAATGAAGCTGGGGCTGGATCGTGAAGCAGCAACGGCAGCAAAAAAACGTAATGAGATCTTTAATAACAGCCAGGGAGCCATTGCATAATGAGTGATGATCCTCAGGGGCAGGAGAATATTCTGGGATTGAATGCTGGTGGACAGCAATTTCTCAGTTTCCTCCTTAACGGTGAAGAGTACGGCATTGATATTCTCAAAGTTCAGGAACTACGGGGTTGGACTCCTGTAACAAAAGTTCCGGATATGCCGGATTATCTTAAAGGTGTTTTAAACCTGCGCGGGGCAATTATTCCGATTGTTGATTTGCGGGAGCGCTTTGGTTTGGAAAGGCAAGCATATGGCCCAACCACGGTTGTGATTGTTGTCAATGTGGTCAGTGGGGACTCCGAACGTATTATGGGCATCATCGTGGATGCTGTTGCTGAAACTTATAATCTTGATCCAGATGAAATCCAGCCTCCACCCCAAATGGGGGGAGTGATCAACACCGAATACATTACCGGTTTGGTTGCCCAGGGCGAGAAAATGGTTGTTTTGATGGATGTTGACGAATTAATGAATTCTGGAGAATTGGCTGTAGACCAGTTTGAAACCAGAGATGCCTGAAGATAGGGTGTGGAGGAAATAGAATGAAAATCAATGAGCCGGTTACCGACCGTGAAGTAAAGCTCAAAGATGGTCAGGAACTTGTTACAAAAACCAATCTGAAAGGCACAATCACATACGTGAATCCGGCTTTTGTTGAGGTTAGTGGTTTCAGCCAAGAAGAATTAGTGGGTCAGAATCACAACATTGTTCGGCACCCAGACATGCCGCCTGCTGCATTCAAAGATCTATGGGAAACTCTCAAGTTAGGAAGACCATGGTCTAAACTGGTGAAAAACCGCTGTAAAAATGGCGATTATTACTGGGTAAAAGCCAACGTAACCCCGATTTTTTCTGGTGGGGAAATCGTTGAGTATATGTCGGTCAGAACAAAACCTTCAGAGCAGGAAATCCTTCAGTCAACAGAACTTTATTCACAACTAAGGCAGGGTGATGCTTCCTTGCCGTCTCCAAACAATGTTGCGAAAAAGAATCTGGCGAAGCAACTGACAAAAGTTGCCATCATTGCTGCGGTAGTAGCAGTTGTGCTGGATGCTGCATTCTTTTTATCGGGTTTACCCGCGGCGACACTGGCAATAGGGCCTTTGCTGGCTTTCCTCATTATGTTGTTTGGAGCTTTCAGTTGCCTGAATAGTCAGGTGATTGATCCTCTTACTCAGATAAAACGATTAATGCGGGCGATTGGTCAGGGCGATTACCAGACAGAAATAGAGCTGGAAAGGCAGGGTGAGATTGGTGAGTTAAACCGTGCAGTAAAAATGCTGGCGGTGAAACTGGGTTATGAAGTCAATGAAGCCAAAACCCTCGCTGCTTCATCTCTGAGAATTAAAATAGCGCTCGATAGTGTGACATCAAATGTCATGATGGCCGATAACAACGGAGATATTATCTACTGTAATGACTCCGTGCTCAAAATGATGCGTATTGCTCAGGATGATATTCGCGAACAGCTGCCTGATTTTGATGCGGAGCAAATTGTCGGTTCAAACTTTGATGTCTTTAACAAGAACCCGGCACATCAACGCAATATGCTCGAGCAGTTGCGCGATACCTATAAAGGTCAGATAAAAGTCGGGGTGCGAAGCTTCAACCTGACGGCTAATCCAGTTGTAGATGATTCCGGTGAACGCCTTGGAACGGTAGTTGAGTGGGTCGATATAACAGATCAGTTGATTGCTCAGGATCAGGTGCAGCAACTCATTGAAAACGCCTCAGTCGGTCAATTGGATCAGCGTTTGGATGTTGATATCTACAATGGCTTTATGCGAAATGTGGCATCGGGTGTTAACCAGATGCTGGATGCTGTTGTGGACCCTCTTCGTGAGGTGAAACGTGTCCTTAGTGCTATTGCTGAGGGGGACCTTACCCAAAGCATGTCTGGAGATTTCCACGGCGAATTTGCGGAATTGAATGCGGCTTTGAACTCCTCTATCCAGACCCTTAACTCAATGGTAGGAGAGATAAGCTCGGCCGGTCACAGTATCACCACGGGTGCTACTGAGATTTCCAGTGGTAACAATACACTCAGTACCCGTACTGAAGCTCAGGCGGCAAGTTTGCAGCAAACCGCAGCCAGTATGGAGCAAATGACCAGCACAGTTAAACAAAACGCGGACAATGCATCTGTAGCCAGCAAACAGGCCAGTGATGCGCAGCAACTTGCATCCCGTGGTGGTGAGATCTCCAATAAAGTAGTGAGCTCCATGGCCGAAATTCGCCAGAGCTCAACTAAAATTGCAGAGATTATCGGAGTTATTGATGAAATTGCATTCCAGACTAACCTCCTTGCTTTGAACGCAGCAGTTGAAGCCGCGCGAGCGGGGGAGCAAGGTCGTGGTTTTGCAGTCGTTGCTGCTGAAGTTCGTAACCTTGCGCAACGAAGTGCCAGCGCTGCTAAGGAGATCAAAGAACTGATCAATGACAGTGTTGAAAAAGTTGAAGAGGGTGGTTTATTCGTCGATGAATCCGGCAAGGCTCTGATTGAAATTATGGAGTCAATTAATAGTGTATCCGGCATTATTAGCGAGATTGCTTCTGCCAGTCGTGAACAGGCGATTGGTATCGAACAGGTAAATATTGCCATTGGTCAGATGGACGAAGGCACCCAGCAGAATGCAGCCTTGGTAGAAGAGGTGGCTGCTGCTTCAGCTTCGATGGAAGATCAGGCGCGTCAGCTACAACTACTAACGGATAAATTTACAGTCAATGGCTATCAAGCCAGTTATTCAGAAGCTGAATCAAGTGTCAGTAGTCTACGAGCCATGGCTGCAACTGTTGCTCCGACAGCACCGCTGGCACCGCCATCACCGAAGCCAGAGGCGCGTAGTATTCAATCCCCTGCCAACTTAACGGCGCAGCCAATCATTTCGTTAAATGGCAGTGATGATGAATGGGAAGAGTTTTAACTCTTCCTTCAGATGTATCTCAGAAAGCGGTTTGTAGAGTCAGATAGGGAAAGTTGATGGTAGAAAACTCAGGCAAAGATCGTGAGTTTAGCTTTACTCAAAAGCACTTCGACAAAGTGCGTGTTGAGCTGTATGACTATGCGGGCATTGTGCTGGCCGACTCTAAGCTGGATATGGCATACAACCGTCTGGTAAGGCGCTTACGTGAATTAAGGATCAATAGCTTTGATGAGTATTTTTCTTATCTGGAAAGAGAACCGCTGGAGTTCACTCAATTTGTTAATGCCTTAACGACTAACCTCACGGCCTTTTTTCGCGAACGCCACCATTTTGATTTTGTATCCACAGAAATCGTTAAAGATCTGAAGTCCCGGAATATTCATAAGTTACGAGCCTGGTCTGCAGGCTGTTCTCTTGGAGAAGAACCCTACAGTCTGGCGATGACATTGCGCGAGGCCGGAGTAACTCCCAGCAGTTGGGATGCAAAAATCCTGGCTACAGATATTGACTCCAAAGTGCTCGCCAGTGCTCAGGATGGCGTTTATACCATGGACCGTGTCAAAGCTCTTGATCCGGGTGTGTTGCGGCGTTGGTTCCTGAAAGGCAAAGGCAAGAATGAGGGTATGGTCAAGGTAAAGCCAGAATTAAGAGAACTGCTTACCTTTGGTCACCTGAATTTAATGAGTGACTGGCCCATTGATGGCCCTCTGGATTTTATTTTCTGCCGTAATGTGATGATCTATTTTGATCAGCCAACA
Organism: Neptuniibacter sp.; assembly: GCA_050633685.1. Lineage (GTDB taxonomy): Bacteria > Pseudomonadota > Gammaproteobacteria > Pseudomonadales > Balneatricaceae > Neptuniibacter. The sequence goes on from JBOEHA010000026.1 coordinate 123,231, forward strand.
CAATTAAAACTCTTAAATAAGATGGCTGACCTGCTTAAACCCGATGGTTATCTTTTTGTCGGCCATTCAGAAGCTCTGGCAAGGCATGCCAGCCGTTTTGAGTTGGTTGGTAAAACCATCTATCGCAAGGTAGGTGGGTAAGTATGAATCAGGATGCTTTACCTACAGTATTAAAAGGCTTTGAAAGTTTCCGACCATTTTGGGAACCACGCTGGCAAAAATACACGGTAAAAGTCGCACCTGGACAGTTCTACGTTTCCAATAGCGACATGGTGATTACCACAGTACTGGGTTCCTGTATCTCCGCTTGCATCCATGACCCGGTCACCCGTTATGGTGGCTTGAATCATTTTATGTTGCCCAGCAGCGGTGGCAATGAGGATTTAAACCGCTCCATGCGATACGGTTTTTTCGCTATGGAACAGCTGATAAATGAATTGATGAAATTTGGCTGCCACCGGGACCGTTTGCAGATCAAACTCACAGGTGGCGGCGACATGATGGGGTCTGGGTTTAACCAGATTGGACAACAGAATATCGATTTTATTCTGCAGTACCTTAAGGATGAGGGGTTAAATCTTCTATCCTCCGATCTTGGTGGAGACAGGGCACGCAAAGTAGCGTATTTCCCTTTGGAAGGGCGCATGTTAGTGAATAAACTTGATCATCGCGAAGATCAGCGTCTCATCGAGGAAGAGCGTACCTTCAGGGTGGATGTGGACTCACATCTGGATGATTCGGATGTAGAGCTGTTTTAAAGGGAAAAGTAATATATGGAAAAGCATAAGGTATTGATCGTAGATGACTCGGCAGTGGTCAGAAAAGTTTTGATGGAACTTCTCTCTTCTGACCCGGAAATCGAAGTCGTAGCCACTGCTGTAGATCCATACGACGCCAGAGATAAGATCAAAGAGTTCCGCCCAGATGTTCTGACTCTGGATATCGAAATGCCAAAAATGGATGGCATAACGTTTTTGCGAAACCTGATGAAGCTTAATCCTATGCCTGTAGTAATGCTTTCATCTCTTACGCATAAAGGTGCGGAGGCAACGTTGCAAGCCCTTGAACTTGGGGCTGTGGATTTCATGCCTAAACCCACGATGTCTCAATCCGATGGTGCTTTAAAACTGTTTCAGGATGAACTAAGGCAGAAAGTTAAAATAGCTGCTTCCTCTGCGAAAAAGCTTAAGTTTATCCGACCTGCTGGAGAGCATGTAGCCAAGCCTGTGTTGTCAGCACCTGTAGACAGTTCTGGAAAATACGAACTGATCGCGGTTGGGGCATCTACAGGGGGGACTGAAGCACTTAGGGATGTCTTGGAGGTTCTTCCGCAGAACTTGCCTCCCATTGTTGTAACCCAGCATATACCGGCAAGTTTTAGCGAACGTTTTGCAAACCGATTGAACACACAGTGCGCTGTATCAGTTCAACAGGTAAAAGAAGGTGATATCTTAAAACCCGGCCACGTATATATTGCACCGGGTGGGCATCATTTTCAGGTTAAAAAACAAGGTAATATATTGGTGGGAGTTCTCGATGACCGAGAGCCTGTGAACCGACATAAACCTTCTGTTGAAGTTATGTTTGATTCTTTATTGGATTCTGGAGTGACTAATGCTATTAGTATTATGCTCACCGGTATGGGCGATGATGGTGCATTGGCAATGAAGCGACTTCAGGATGCGGGGGTACACACTATTGCACAGGATGAGCAATCCAGCCTGGTATGGGGAATGCCGGGAATGGCCGTAAAACACGGTGGGGTACAGGAAGTATTAGCATTAAATAAGATTTCTGAGAGATTGATCCAGATTCTATCGGGCAAATAATTTGTAAGGGTTGTAAATATGGTCCATAAAAATGGAATGTTAGCCTTAGGGTTAGTAGCAACAGCAGTACTGACTGTTGCTCAGTTTATTGCGATAAATCAGATCGTCTCTCTTGTGTGTATCGTTGTCTTATTCATCTCCATAGGTTCGCAATTTTTTACTCAGGGCGGTGTTCCGGCAGACGAGAGTAAATCTGATACTTCTCTGATGGGCGCTGGTGAAGGCGCTGCAGAATTGAAAGCGGCTTTGGATCAGGTATCTGACACTCTGATTCATGATGCGGTGGTGGTTAATCAGGAGATTTCGCGCGTAGATGGATTGATTAAAGAAGCTGTAGCCCTTATGGGGAGTAGCTTCCATGATATGCATGACTTAGCTAATAGGCAGATCCAGTTAACCTCGGAAATTATCTCCCAATCACAGGATACTGATTCTGATGATGTAAGTTTTAATGTGCAGAACTTTATCCATGAAACGGGTAATACACTGGATCAGTTCATCACCATTATGGTGGATGTGAGCAGAAACAGTCTGGAAACTGTGCATCACATCGATGATATGGTGGAGAAGCTGGATGGTATTTTCGGGCTGATCGAAAATGTAGAAGGTTTGGCGAGTCAGACGAATTTGTTAGCACTGAATGCCAGTATTGAGGCGGCGCGTGCCGGTGAGGCGGGTCGAGGTTTTGCCGTGGTGGCAGATGAAGTGAGAACCCTGTCCATCAATTCAGCAGAATTAAATAACCAGATTCGTGAAGAGATAGGGCTGGCAAAAGAGACCATCGAAGTCCTGCGTAAAACAGTCGGAAGCATGGCTTCCACTGACATGAGTGATACCATCGGTACTAAAGAAAAAATGGGTACCATGCTGACACATATGTCAGAAATGAATAATTTCCTGAATGACAAAGTGGTTGAAATTTCACATGTGGGTGATCAGTTAAACAACGTTGTTGATACCGCTGTACGCTCACTGCAGTTTGAGGATATTTCTTCGCAGGCTCTGGGCTCAATGGAGCACAATGTAAACTCTCTGAATGAAGTCTCCAGTCTTCTGTCCAATATAATGGATCATCAGCATCAAATTAACCCGCAAGCAGCCGATCAGTGTGCTCAGCGTTGTAAAGCTTTAAAAGTAGAAGCTCAGAATCGAAATGCGACTCGAACTGTGTCACAAAACGACATGGATGAAGGCGACGTAGAACTGTTTTGATGTCGGGTATAAATTAGTTTAAATCTACCAAGAGAATAAATATGGCAGTTTCCACAGTAGTTACTGATGATGGTAAAACCGTAAGCATTATTGTAACAAGTCAGTTCGATTATTCACTGCATCAGTCTTTTCGCGACGCTTACCGCAATGTTGATAAAGCCGGGGTAACCTTTAAGATTGATCTGTCCAAATCTACTTACATGGATAGCTCCGCTTTAGGCATGATCCTGCTGTTGAAAGAGCACGCAGATAAGCTGGGTGGAAGGGTAATTATTGCAAGACCAAATGAATCTGTTCTTAAAATCCTGTCCATTGCCAACTTTGATAAGTTCGTAACTATAGAGAAGTAAGTTATGACGGCTCAACCTGATGCAGGGTACTCCAATAAGCTGGTACTGATCGCTGATGACATGCGCCTTAATCGTGAAATATTAGGGCAGATGGTAGAGCAGCTTGGCATTCCTGTAGCATTTGCAAAAGACGGTCTTGAAACCGTTGAACTGTATAAAGAGCTGGAACCCAGTCTGGTCCTGATGGATATTAATATGCCCGGTCAGGATGGTATTGAGGCTACCCGGAAAATTAAAGCGCTTGCTGGTGAACGCTTTGTTCCGGTTATTTTTGTATCAGGAGCAGAAGGTCAGGATGTTATTCGGCAGGCCATTGATGCGGGAGGCGATGACTATATTCAACGCCCTTTCCCATTTGAATTGCTTGAAGGTAAGATTGTTGCCTTACTACGTATATCACACCTCTACAGTCAGGTAGCGCACCTAAACCGTCTGCGAGCCCGTGAAGAGGAAGTGGCGGAACAGCTCTTTAGTGGCGCAGTATTATCCTCCAATGTTGCTTTGGATCAGATTCGTATACACAAGCAGGCTGCAGAGACGTTCAGTGGCGATGTACAACTGAGTGCTTTCCGTCCGAATGGCGACCTTAACGTGTTACTGGGTGATTTCACTGGCCATGGCCTTACATCAACCGTTGGAGCATTACCTCTGTCCGAAACCTTCAGAGCGATGACTGCCAAGGGTTATGATGCCGAAGAAATCATTGTTCAGATCAACCGTAAATTAAATTCTCTTTTACCTACAGGAATGTTCCTTGCGACCGGTTTGGTTACTTTAGGCCAGGATGGCAGTGCCAAAATCTGGAACGGTGGGTTACCGGATATCATGATTGTGTCGGAAGGGAAGGTGAGTGCAAGGGTTGCATCAAATCACCCGCCTTTGGGTATTCTCAAAAGTGTTTCTGATCTGCATTTTGAACATCATAAGGTTGAAGCAGAGGACCATATTCTGCTCCAGAGTGATGGAGTTGTGGAAGCCGAGAATGAACAAGGAGATATGTTTGGTGAAGCCCGTTTACTGAAAACAATCGGTGAACAGGTTTTTGAGAAAGATACCAATTTAGTAGATCTGATCTTATCGGCCTTGAGTCTTTTTGTGGGGGATCATCCTCAGAAAGATGATATCTCGCTGATCGATATTCCCGGTAAAGTTGTGGTCAATAACAAACAGGATAAAACTGTTGTTACCGGTGCTAAACCCGCTGTACTTGAACCGTCCGAACTGGATATTTGGAACTGGAGCATCGAACTGCAGGGTAAAAGCCTTGCCAGAATCAATCCGGTCGCACAAGCCTTGAGCCGTTTGCAGGAATCCGAAGGTAACGGCGAGCACTGGCATAATGTTTTTAGTGTGTTGACCGAACTTTATGTAAATGCTCTGGATCATGGCGTTCTGAAGCTGGAATCCAGTTTAAAGTCTACACCTGAAGGTTTTGCTGAATATTTCACAGAACGTGAGCGCCGCCTGGAAGCGCTGACTTCGGGTACGGTTTCGCTGTATCTGCAACATACCCGTATGTTGAACGGTGGACGATTAATAGTGCAGATCGAAGACAGTGGTGAAGGTTTTGACTATGAAAGCTGGTGTTTACAAAATACAACCCAGGAGACCAACATGTTTTCTGGTCGCGGTATAGCCCTGGTTAAAGAGCTTTGCGAAAGTGTACGTTATGATAATGGTGGTTCGAAGGTAGAAATCATCTACTCATATTCCACAGATTAACCGCATTTTTGTGCGATAAGCAGAAATTCACGATTACCGTCGCCACCCTTGATCGGGCTTTCCATATATTCAATTGCCTTTAAATTCAGAGAACTGCAACAGGAAGTGATCTGCTGCTCAACTTGAGGATAGAGGCTTTCATCCCTGACAATACCGCCCCGGCCAATGCCTGATTTCCCTACTTCAAACTGAGGCTTTACGAGCGAGATCAGATAACCTTGTTCCCGGATTAAAGGCGACAGAGAGGGTAAGATTTTGGTTTGCGAGATGAAGGATACGTCCATAACTGCGAGATCAAATCCTCGGCCTTGAGTGTGAGCAAGTAGGGGATCAGCAGGTAATTCACGTGCATTCATACCTTCATAACAGACAACCCTAGAATCTTCTCTGAGTGAGTCTGCCAATTGATCGTGACCCACCTCAATCCCTACAACTTTGGCAGCTCCGTTTTGTAATAAACAGTCGGTAAAACCACCAGTAGACTGACCGACATCGATTGCGATTTTGTTCTCAAGGTCAATCTGCATAAACTCCAATGCCTTTAAAAGTTTAAGCGCTCCTCGGGAAACAAACTGGTCAGCAGCGTCCTGTTGAACTTTAATTTCGGTGTCGAGTTCAACTTTGGCACCAGGTTTTTTTGCTAGCTGCCAACAGTCTTTTTCTTTTATTTCTACTTTATGGTTTTTAATCAGGTTCTGTGCCTGAGTACGGGAGCGGACCAGCCCTTTATCAACCATTAAAAGATCAAGACGTTGCATAAAAATACCTTTTCGTTGGAGAGAGAATTATACGCAATCGGCCAGCAGCGGTGTACACTAGCTGAAAGTAAAACTATCTACCTTTCTGAATGGTTTTAAGGAAAATCATGAATAAAAGTATCATTTCTACAGAAAATGCACCTTCCGCTATTGGCACTTATTCACAAGCTGTTCGTGTAGGCAGTACGGTCTATATGTCCGGGCAGATTCCTTTGGTTCCGGAAACAATGGAACTGGTAACAGAGTCATTTGAAGCGCAGGCTGAACAGGTATTTAAAAACCTGCAAGCTGTTGCCGAAGCTTCCGGTGGGACGCTTGCGGATGTGGTTAAAGTCACTATTCTGTTATCCGATATGGTTTTCTTCGCACAGGTAAACGAGGTGATGGCACGTTACTTCTCAGAGCCATATCCAGCTCGGGCTGCGTTTGCAGTGAAGCAGATTCCAAAAGGTGCGGATATCGAAGTTGAAGCCATTATGGTGACAAGCGAGTAATAAAAAAGGACAAGCAATGGCTTGTCCTTCTTCTTTTAACTCTCTTTATTTTTAGGCTTGCGCGTTGGCGGCTTACGGTTTGAAGGTGGTTTTCTTTTACCCTTCTTAGGCCCGCGTCCCTTGGCGGGAGCTTCGCCATCAAGCTGTTTCAGATTCAGCCTTTGTCCGCACACAACTGCCTTGCTTAGTTGCTGCATAACTGTCTTAGGCATGCCTGAAGGCAGGTCAACAGTTGCATAGTCATCGAAGATATCAATTGTGCCGATGAAGTTAGCATCCAGACCCGCTTCGTTAGCGATCGCGCCAACAATGTTTTTTGGTGCTACCCCATGTTCATAACCGACGCGAATCATGTAGCGCGCCATATCCACATCTGGGTTGTCCTTCAAAGGTTTTGCCTTTGCTGACATGGCCTTAGGTTGACGGCGGTTCTGACTTTTATCGTCAGAGCTTCTTTCTCTGCGCGGTGCTCTGGGTTCTTCCTTCATCAGAAGAGGAGTTTTACCCTGTAACAGCTGAGCGAGTGCTGCTGCGACCAAAAGTGGGTCAGCATCATGTTCCTGTTGATACTCGGTCAGTAAGTTTTTGTAAAACTCAAGATCCTGGCTATCAATGGTCTCGGTGATACGATCAACAAAACGCTGGACACGTTTTTCGTTAATATCATCCGTAGATGGCAGTTGCATCGCATCAATTTTTTGTCGCGTGGCGCGCTCAATCGCTTTAAGCATCCGTTGCTCTCGTGGAGAGACAAACAGAATTGCTTCACCTTCTCTACCCGCACGACCGGTACGGCCAATTCGGTGGATATAGGACTCGGTGTCGTAAGGGATATCGTAGTTTACAACGTGGCTGATACGTTCAACATCCAGGCCACGTGCCACAACATCGGTCGCAATCAGGATATCGATTTTGCCCTTTTTCAGCTTATCGATTGTGCGTTCACGTAGCTGCTGGGAGATATCACCGTTCAATGCTTCGCAGGCATAACCGCGTGCTGCCAGCTTTTCTGAAAGCTCAACAGTGGCAGATTTAGTACGCACAAAAATAAGCATGGCGTCAAAGGACTGCATCTCAAGAATGCGCGTCAAACCATCCAGTTTTTGATGACCAGACACGCGCAGATATTTTTGCGTGATGGTTGTAGCAGTTGCTGTTTTAGCTTTAATACGGACTTCAGCCGGGTCGTTCAAATGTTCAGAAGCAACCGTTTTAATCTGTGCTGGCATCGTTGCCGAAAACAGAGCAATCTGACGATCAGATGGGGAATTTTCCAGAACCCATTTTACATCGTCGATAAAGCCCATACGCAGCATTTCGTCGGCTTCATCAAGCACGAGAGCCTGCAGGTTGTTTAGCTTTAAAGTGCCACGGCGCATATGGTCCATGACACGGCCAGGTGTACCTACTACAACCTGAGCGCCGCGTTTTAACTGACGCAACTGTGCATCGTATGGCTGACCACCATAGATAGGTAGCACATGAAAGTCTTTCAGCTTACGTGCATAAGTCTGGCAGGCTTCAGCAACCTGAATAGCCAGTTCGCGCGTTGGAGCAAGAATGAGCAGCTGTGTTTCACGTTTCTTCAGATTTAATCTTGAAAGCAGGGGCAGGGAAAACGCAGCGGTTTTACCTGTACCCGTCTGGGCAATACCCAGTAGGTCTCTACCTTCGAGCAGATGAGGGATACTGGCCGCCTGAATCGGGGATGGAGTTTCGTAACCGATCTCGTCGAGAACTTCTAAAACGGGTGTGGCGAGGCCTAGTTCAGCAAAAGAAAGCTGATCATCTGAATTCATGTGTACGTGATTACCTATCTGGAATGGGGCAGCGCTGCATCGTCATTGATACAGGAGTTGGCTGCGCCGGTGGGAAAGCGGGCATTATACACGTCACACCACGGTGAACAAGAAGTGAACACCTTTTTTTACGGATTTGTAATATTTCAAAAGGTATCAAAACGCTATTAAAAACGTTTTACTTACTTAACCTTCGAGAATTTTTGCCAGCAGCTTTTTGACTGTTGCGGGCTCAAACGGTTTGTCCGTCATTGCATTTACACCCGCCTTGGCGACATTACTTAAATGGGCCTGGTTTGCTTCACTGGATACCATCAGAATGGGAAGGTGAGAGTATTCAGAGGATGAGCGGACGGCTTCTGTGAGTTCCAGACCATTCACTTCAGGCATATTGTAATCTGTGATAATCAGATCAAAGCCTTCAGGTAACAGGGTAATTGCTTCGGAACCGTCTGCGGCTTCTGTAATTTGCTCAATACCTAGGTTTTCCAAAACCTTACGCACGACCTTGCGGGCCATCCTGCTGTCGTCAACGACCAATACTCTTAGAGAGGTCGCATCATAGTATTCAAGTTCAAGGTCATCCGAAGAGAGGAGATCCAGTGTTGAATTGAGTGCAGTCGCCAGATGATCATGCCCAAATGGTTTAGGTAGGATTGCAACCACCCCAGACTGTTTAAACTGATCCAGTTCGCTATGACGGGTTTCACTGGAGATCAGCATAAACGGTAGGTCACTGATTTCCGGGTTGCTCCGGATGCTGCTAAGAAGGTCCATGGCTGAACCGTCTGGAAAATACAAGGCACTAATAACCAGATCCGGTCTGATTGTGGCGATTCTATTCTGGGCATCCTCCACCGTAGCGGCCTCATCAATGTCTTCGACGCGTTCCTTATTTAATTCATTGCGAATTATTTTCCGCTGCACGGCAGAAGGTTCAACCAATAGAATATTAAGATCAGAAGAATCGAGTTCAGACATTATTAGTTCCGCAGATTTTTATTCCACAATATACCCGTTACAGTTGAAGACACAAGGGACTGAAGTTAGTTGGGCATAGATTGAACCTAAAGGATGAAATGCTACGACGGTCTGGTAAAACTTGACTAGAATGGAGGCATTCTCGGCAAGCCATTAGGACATGGAAATGAAAAAGTTATTTTTTGCACTATTACTTCTGATCAGTACCTCAGCACTTGCCGAAACTTCATTATGGAAAGTCAGCAAGGGTGAAAATTATTTTTATATCGGCGGTACGGTTCATCTCTTGTCGGCAAAAGATATGCCTTTTCCAGAGGCGTTTGATCATGCCTACGAAGATGCAGACCTGTTGGCGTTTGAAACCGATATGGCTGAACTGGAAAACCCTGAAATTCAGTTTAGGTTGATGTCTTCATTGGCGTATCGTGATGGCACACTACTCAATCAAAAAATATCGCCAGCTCTGTATCAGAAATTGAATGACTATCTGACCAGTCGGGGGCTCGTACCCAATATGTTTCTGAGTATGAAACCTGCTGGAGTAATGATAACCATGCTAACCGTTGAATTTCAGCGTTTAGGAATAACCCAGGAGGGTGCAGACGGTGCTTATTACAGACGAGCAAGACAGGATTCCAAAACCGTTTTCAGCCTGGAATCAATTAGCTCTCATTTGAGCTTTATCGCGTCCATGGGCGAGGGTAACGAGGAGATGTTTCTGCAACAGACTCTGGATGATGTTTATCAGATTGAACCCATGATGGCTGATATTGTAAGAAGCTGGAAAATCGGCGATGAAAAGGCTTTGGAAGAGCTGGTGATTGAGGATATGCGCGAGCACTATCCCGTCATCTATCAATCGATTCTGGTGGACCGTAATCGCAACTGGATGCCTCATCTTAAACAGATGTCGAGGACACCTGAGGTAGAATTTATTCTGGTCGGTGCTGCACACGTTATCGGTCAGGATGGTTTATTAAGTTTATTGAAGCAGCAAGGCTTCACAATTCAGAAAATGTAACAGGATAGGTATGTTAGGAACACGCGTAATCATGCTCGGAATGAGCCATTTTACGGGAAGTAATAATGGACAGACTGATGCCGAGGTGATCTGTGCGGCCAACCATAATATACCGGTTTTCTGGTTGTTGCTTTTTACCGCATCAGATATTCAAATGTTCGAAACTCAGGGCATAGGTCAGGAGTCTCTGGATAGCTCTGCTGTGCAACTTTATCCCGTGTTGATAACGGAGCGGTCGGTAGCATTAAAACGGCTATCGGAGTGCAGAAAAACGCTCGGTCCTTTAATGAGCGAATCAGACTCCAAAATTATGGATCGCTGGATGAACTTTCTGCAACATCAGGATTCCCCTGTGATCGCAATCGATACTTACGAACTTTGGAACAATATGGCAGAGCCAGAGACACTGCAGCAGGAGCTAACTGCTCTGTTGGAGGAATTGACTCCTGAAGACTTCCAACCGGAAACATTGCAGAAGTTGAAAGCATCCGCGCACTGGCAGGAAAATAATGCTATTTCACTTGCTGGCTTTGGCTGGTAAAAATTTAAAGCAAAAAAAAGCCGTCGCAATTAATTTTGCTGTGTTAGTAAATCAGTGACAGCGTTTGCGACGGCGTTCAGGAAGGTTATGCTTAGTATAAACAATAATGGACTGGAGTGACTAGCCTTAGGCTGTTACCCAGATAACTTCCGCATCCTCTTCACTGGTAGAAACCAGTGCATGGCCCATCTCACAATCGTAATATGCGGAATCACCCGTAAACAGTTCGATCGGCTCATAAAATTCTGTACATAGAGAGATAGAGCCGCGCAGTACAAACAGAAACTCTTCGCCATCATGTCGTACCCAATCGGTGTATTCCTCAAAGCTCCGGGCTCTCACTGTAGTACGGTAAGGGATCATTTTCTTCGCACTGAGCTGAGTTGCAAGTAACTCGTGTTCATAGGTAGGGGTTGGATAGGGCTGCCCTTCGCCACCACGGGTAATGTCACGTCTACCGCCAGCGCCTGCAGATGTACGGGGTGCAGTAAACAACTGTGGCATATCGATGCCTAAGCCTTTAACCAGCTTATTTACCGCGCTGAAGGTAGGAGAGATCTGTTCATTTTCTATTTTGGAAAGTGTCGAACGAGCCAGGCCTGTTAGTTTGCTGGCTTCTTCCAGAGTAAGGTTTTTGCTCAATCGGATCTCTTTAACCCGTTTACCTAATTGCATAGGTTCCACGGTCGCTTCACTGATTCCGTTTCTCTGAATGCCCAGCTTTTCTTTTTCTTCTTTCAGAAAATGCGGTTCGTCCGACATTGATGAACTCCTGCTCGTTTGCTCTTTGTTAAGTATACATGCTTGCTGGTCAGGAATTTAGTAGCTTGGTGATAATTAACTTAGCCAACAAATATTTAGTTGCTGAGCTGCTGGATTTTTTTGCGGAGCCTAAGGGATCTTTCGACCGTTGTTGGATGAGATATCGACTGTCCGTGGGTAATGGTATAAGGGTGTAGTCTGGCCATTTTTTGCCAGAGTTTATCCAGTCCCTGAATCCTATAGCCGGCATTTTTCATGAGTCTGACGGCTTCCAGATCCGCTTCGGTTTCAAAAGATTGACTGTAAAGGTTAATACCGATCCCGGTTGCAAGCAGAGGGGAGGGAAAACCACTGCTGGTAAGAATGATATCGATGGCTGCACCCAGTGCGCCATTTGTGAGCTTTTTAGGGATGTGGTCCAGAGTATTGTGCGCCAGCTCGTGGGCGATGATGAAGGCAAGCTCTTCATCTTTCTGTAAATAGCGCATCAACCCAGAAGTAATGATAATCCTGGCGCCATCCGCATAACCATTTACCGCATCGGAAGGGCTTAAGATCACAGCATAGTCACAGATCTGTTCAGGTTTCAGGGTAACCGTCAGTTGTTCATTGCTACGGATAAGTTGCAGCTCAACGTTGTTCCCCTCAGACATTGCTGCGTGCAAAAGCTTGATCGCATTTGCAGTTGAATTTTCCGGGATGGTTTGAGCGTTTATCTGCAGTAATTGGTCGCCCGGAAACAGCTTACCTTTGGCAGGCCCGGAGTCTAAAACATTCAATACCTGAACCTGCGACGATTCACCGTAAAGCTCAATGGCCGCAGCCTTCTGCTCTTTAGTGTACTCACTGCTTCTATGTAGAAATATGCCGGCACTGTATCGGGTACGTGTACCACAATCGGGTGCTGAGTGTTTCAGGAGCGGTCTGGATACATCAGCTAAACGTTTGTTCTGTTTGTTCAGATAGATGAACGCCTGTTTGAACTGTACTTGCTGCTCCTGCTTCAGACTCTCTTTCGTAAGATGCTCCGGGGTTATATCCGGTGTTGCACAGCCTGCCATTAAAACAACCAGAACTGCCGCTAAGAGTTTTGCTGTGTGAACCGGATAGATCATCAGAGGGTACAAATATACTTAGAAGATTTCAGGGAAGGGGAAATCATCTTCCATCATACGCGGGTGTTGGGTAACACTGATTGCATGCTCCAGATCACAACCTTCTCTCATGGCATTGATTATTACTGATACCACGAAAGTGATGCTGTAATACTCATGATGATCACTAAGGAAAGGCAGACTGATATCCTCATGCGCCATCTTATTCATACGTGACGCCAACTGGGCTGCTTCAGTTTCATCAAACCCTTCATCCAGATTATGAATCAGACTGTATATTTCATTAGGTAGATGTTCGTAGAAGTAGTTATCAATTTTTAGTATCAGTTTGATCAGTACCGCGTGTTCTTTCGCTTCACCCATGAAAGGCAGATTGATTTTTTCGTTCAGTCGCTCAGCAATGGCTATATGCTCTTCTCTGGAGAGTTGATAGCGGGCAGATTTTTTTGCAAAAAAATCCTTTAAAACCTTCTTGTGTTGCTCTTCAGAGATTGAAATTTTGGACATTTTTAAACTTTCCCAAAGTTACACGTCAAACCGCAAATGGATATAGCTTAGTCTACCTCTTAAAAGTGAGTTTCTCGATCAATTTAGTTACGTGATTCAGTGAAGAAACCAATGCATAAAAATCTTAGTACTCTTTAATCCCTTAAGTAAGGATCTGCACATTACAGATTTTCAAATTAAGAGGTGTATTTGGTTTTTTTGAATATTTTAAAAAACTGACTTTAGGCCAATAGTTAAAATGATCATTAAGTACTGGTGAATCTGGGGGTTATTGGTTATATGATCTACTAAAACTTGTAACGTTTCTTCAGGTGAGTGATGTTTTTTTCCGGTAAGTTAAATATAAAAATAGATGAGCTGAGTACTGAACTGGAGCGGATGCGTTCTGATAATCAGGAATTAATTAGAGAGAATCAGGACCTCAAACAACGTTGTTTTGAATTAGAAAACAACCAACCCAATGATTCATATGCTGCTCAAAGAGAGGTTTGTGCTGCCTGGGTTCAGGGCAGTGCATTAGTCTCTCAGGTGCGTGAAACCATAGCGAATACTGCTACGAATCTTGAAAGTGAAAAAGAAAATTTAAAGAACAGCATCTCCATTTTTGATGAGACTAAACAAGCTGTGGACACAATCCTTGACCGGATTCTGGTAATCCAGTCCCGTGCTCAGGATAGTACCCAGCATGTGAGTGGGTTGATCGAAGTATCAGAGCAGATTGAAAAATTTGTCGGTGTCATCCGGGATATTTCAGATCAGACAAACTTGCTGGCTCTTAACGCCGCTATAGAAGCAGCTCGTGCAGGGGAATCGGGCAGAGGGTTTGCGGTGGTTGCGGATGAAGTTCGAAATCTAGCGCGTAAAGCGAGTGAAGCGAGTAATGAAATTGCTAACCTGGTGGGCCAGATCAGCACAAAAACTTCGATCGCATCCGATGATATTGATCAGGTCGATATGCTGAGCAGCGAAGTTGTGGCCTCAACTGAGCAGATTAAAGCCGGTGTAACCGATGTGGTTGCGTTGTCCCACCGCATGAATACGATTATCAGTGACAGTGCTGCGGATACATTCATAGAGACCGTTAAACTGGATCACGTGAACTGGAAAAATATGGTCTATGAAGGCATTGTGACGGGCGAACTGGATAATCTTACCGCCTTAGCAGACCATACCTCCTGTCGACTCGGGCAGTGGTATTACATCGGACAGGGAAGTGAACGCTACAGTGGCTGCTCAAGCTTTTCAGCCCTAGAAGGGCCACATGAGCGGGTTCACACAGCAGGACTTTCAGCAGTGCATGCTGCGCGTTCTGGTGACCTTAAAGCGGCTGCTCAATATTTAGCTGCAATGGAGCAGGCCAGTAGTGAAGTTGGTGACGCTCTGGATCGCTTAAATGCTGAGATGCATTAATAGCAATTATTCAAATCTCTATAAGCTTCCTTCGGGAAGCTTTTCATATTTCTAATGAAAAAAATTACTGTTTTTTGCGGTTCTAAAATGGGGACTGAACCTGAGTATTCAGTCGCTACAGAACATTTCGGATCTGTATTGGCCAAGCAGAGCTATGATCTGGTTTATGGTGGTGCTAAATCCGGGCTCATGGGGGTTTTAGCCGATTCTGTCCTCCGTAATGGCGGTAAAGTGACAGGCGTAATGCCGACCTCATTGCAAAATAAAGAACAGATACATCCTAATCTGAGTGAGACTGTTAAGGTTTCAGATATATCCGAAAGGAAAGCAGTGATGCTTACGTTGGGTGATGCGTTTATTGCTTTACCTGGTGGAACCGGAACCCTGGATGAGCTTTTTGAAGTGTTTACCTTGTCTCAGATTGGTGAACATCACAAACCTTGCGGGATACTGAATCTGAAAGGTTATTACGATGATCTTCTTAGTTTTCTGAAGCAGTCACGGGATAAAGGTTTTCTCCATCCTGACTATTTTGACATGTTGATTGTGGATGAAGATCCAGAATCATTACTGACCAAGCTATCGAACTTCAAACACCCTCATCACTAATAGCTGTTATATAAATCTATTCTTATATAAGAAAATATTGTATTAGTATTTTTGCATAAATAGATGTTCTTGCACTAAGATTCTGACAGTCCTGTCAGAGACTGATCAATAATGTCAGTTAATCGTGTGAGAGTAAGCGGTGAACAGTTTAGTCCATTTATCTACAGACCTTTCCGCAGTTTTAGAGGCAGTCCCAGAGCCTGCTGCGATGTTGTCACCGGATTATAAGATTCTGGCCACTAACGCTGCATATGTTGACCACCACCATATTCCAGACAATGAAGAGACACCTTACTGTTACAAGGTCAGTCATGGCTACAGCCGTCCCTGTGATGAATCCGGAGAATCCTGTCCCCTTAAAAAATGCATGGAAACTGGCAAAAGGCACAGGGTTTTACATCTGCACCAGACATCTAAAGGTAGAGAGCATGTTGATGTAGAGATGAGGCCGCTTAAGTTGGCCGATGGAAAAACTTATTACCTCGAAGTAATGCATCAGGTAAAAGTCGCCCAGGCTAATCCGCAAGGACAGGGGCTTATCGGCCGTTCCGATGCATTCAACCAGATGTTATCGCTTATCCAGCGAGCCGGGCCTAACAGTATCACCGTGCTGTTGTTAGGTGAGTCTGGAACGGGTAAGGAGCTTGCCGCAAAAGCATTACACAACATCAGTAGCCGGGTGAAAAAGCCGTTTGTTACTGTTGAATGTTCCGGCCTGAGTGAAACCTTATTTGAAAGTGAAATGTTTGGGCACGAGAAGGGTGCCTTTACCGGGGCTATTAACAAAAAAGAGGGGCTGGTTTCTGCGGCTCGAGGCGGAACTCTGTTTCTGGATGAGATTGGCGATGTTCCGCTCTCCTTGCAGGTAAAGCTTTTACGACTTATCGAAACCGGTACCTACAGAACTGTCGGCGGGGTTGATCTTAAACAGGCTGATTTCAGATTAGTCTGCGCGACCCACAAAAATCTTAAGAAGTTAGTTGAAAACGGACAGTTCAGACAGGATCTTTACTATCGAATATCCGCGTTCCCAATTGAATTGCCATCCCTGAAAGAACGTAAAGAGGATATTCCCCTGCTGATTGAAGCCTTCATCAAGCGGATAACGAAAGATGAGGTAGCTTTGAATGAGGCTGCGTTAACTGCGCTTAAAAACTACGACTTTCCAGGCAATATTCGTGAGCTTAGAAACATACTGGAAAGGGCTGTATTGCTGACTGATAACAATCAGATAGGTACGGA
This sequence comes from Neptuniibacter sp., assembly GCA_050633685.1. Lineage (GTDB taxonomy): Bacteria > Pseudomonadota > Gammaproteobacteria > Pseudomonadales > Balneatricaceae > Neptuniibacter. Next base: position 139,583 of record JBOEHA010000026.1, read on the forward strand.
ACATCTACCGCCTGAGTGCAAACGCTCTATTTCAACGGTGGGTGAGTTAGGTAGCTCTGAACCTCTTAAGTTGGTGCCATTGGCTGAACTTGAAAGCCATTACTTGTCCAGAATCAGAGAACAATTCAGTGGTAATAATCGTGAATTGGCAAAAAAACTGGGCGTGAGCGAGAGAACGCTTTACCGAAAACTGAGTGCTTTATAGGTGTGGATATGGGGAAAAATTATGATCAGACAACGCCATATAAGGTTTCGCTATATTAGCTATATACGATGGTCGAATTCTTGTATATTCTCTATCTATATATAGTTATACCTAATAATAATATAAGAAACCCGCCTAAGACTTCGCCATGTGGAGGCATGCATGTCCAAAATAATAAAAGGTCCGAGCACCCGTGAGTTGATGGAGCAAATGATTCGGGAGTCCGAACATCTGTCCATTAATGATCGTCGCGATTTTTTGCGCAAAGGTGTCGCAGCGGCTGCAGGAATGGCAGCAACAACGATTGCCGGAACATCTGTTGCTAGTGAAATCAATAAAGCTAACCTGCCACCCAATGAACCCGCATGGGGAAAACAGCTGGGGCATGGGGTTGTTGAGTATCCGTATGGTTCGCCTTCACAGTATGAAAAGCATGTAGTTCGAAGAACAGTTCCCTGGTTGACGGCTGATTCCATCGCCTCAATCTCCATGACCCCCTTACAGGATCTTAAGGGCATCATCACACCCAATGGCCTTGTATTTGAGCGTTACCACGGTGGCGTGCCACAGGTAAAACCTGAAGAGCACCGCCTGATAATCCATGGCCTGGTTGAACGTCCTATCATTTTTACCATGGAAGACCTGATGCGTTTTCCTTCGGTTTCTCAGATCAAATTCATTGAGTGCCCAGCCAACGGCGGTATGGAGTGGAAAGGTGCGCAAATGGAAGCACTGCAATTCACTCATGGCATGCTCAGCTGTTGTGAATGGACTGGTGTACCACTGAAAGTACTTCTGGATGAGGTAGGGGTTAAACCTGAAGGTAAGTGGATTCTTGCTGAAGGTGCGGATGGGTCTCACATGAGTCGTTCGATCCCTCTTGAAAAAGCACTGGATGATACGTTGGTTGTTTATGCTCAGAATGGCGAGATGTTGCGCCCAGAGCAAGGTTATCCGCTCCGTTTGTTAAATCCGGGTTGGGAAGGCAACACTTCGATTAAGTGGCTGCGCCGTCTGGAAATTGGCGATCAGCCTTGGTACCACCGTGAAGAAACCTCCAAATATACGGATCTGATGCCAGATGGTCGGGCCCGTAAATTTACATTCGTACAGGAAACTAACTCTGTCATTACATCCCCATGCCCAGAGAATCCAATTGTCCAAAAAGGCTTCCTGGAAATTGAAGGTCTGGCCTGGTCTGGTCGGGGCAAAATAAAACAGGTTGATGTTTCGTTTGACGGCGGTGTGAACTGGGTACCTGCAAAATTAAAAGGTCTGGTTCTGGATAAGGCTCTGACGCGATTCAGCCTGGTCACCAAGTGGGAAGGGCAGCCGTGGTTGCTGCAGGCTCGAGCTATAGATGAGACTGGTTATGTTCAACCAACACTGGGGCAGCTGCGTAAAGTCCGTGGCGGCAACTCTATCTATCACAAAAACTCGATCCATACCTGGAAAGTTGCGCCTACAGGGGAGGTTACCAATGTTCAGATCACTTGATAGCAAACAACTGAAAACATCTCTGCTGGCCTTAGGGCTGGGCGCCGCTCTGGCTTTCGGATCTACTGCTCAGGCGGGCGGTAAATATGGCATCGGTAATGCTGCAACCGCTGAAGAAATTGCCGGTTGGGATATCGATATCCGCCCGGATGGTAAAGGTTTACCAGAAGGTCAGGGTACGATTGAAGCAGGTGAAGAGTTGTATGAGCAGTTTTGTGCAACCTGTCATGGCCTGTTTGGTGAAGGCGAAGGTCGTTGGCCTGTACTCGCTGGTGGGCAGGATACTTTAACGGAAGAGCGTCCGACTAAAACAGTAGGCTCATACTGGCCGTATGCGTCTACACTGTATGACTATATTCGCAGAGCAATGCCTTTCACAGCACCGCGTTCACTGTCTGATCAACAGGTATATGACATCACAGCCTACGTCCTGTATCTGAACGAACTGGTTGAAGAGGATTTTGTTCTGACTAAGGATAATCTTGCGTCAGTCAAAATGCCGAATGAGGCTAACTTCTTTGTTGACCCAAGACCGGATGTGAAGAACCAGCGGTGCATGAAAAACTGTGCGGACCCTAAAAAGCTGCAAATTGCCGGAACTTTGAAAGGTATTACACCGGTAGGCCATTTTGTCGAAGGCGCGGATGCACCAGCAGCATCTCATGATGCCCAGATGGAACAAGAGCAGCATAAAGAGAAGGCCCGAAAAGCCGCTCTTAAAGGTGAAGAATTAGATACCCATGGCAAGTCAGCAGGTACGGCTTTGTCAGAGATGGCGACAGCAGGTAAAGCCACTTATGAGGGCGCCTGTAAAGTATGTCACGGCTCAGGGTTGACGGGTTCACCTAAAGTTGGTGACAGCGATGTCTGGGCACCGCGTATCAAAAAAGGTATGTCACAACTTGTACAAAATGCCATTAAAGGTTTCACCGGTGATACAGGTGTAATGCCACCCAAAGGCGGCAGGGTAGACCTTAGTGATAAACAGGTTGAACAGGCTGTTGCTTACATGGTTGAATCTAGCCAGTAAGTTATTAGTTTATAGTTAGCGGTTATAAAGTAACCGCTAACGCCCGTAAGGGCATTCATAAAAATAAAAATACTGTCGTAAGACGGAACTCCGGAGGAGAAAAAATGCGGAAGCTGACCACCGCCCTGTGTTCTGCGGGACTGTTGGCAATGTTTACAGCAGCACCAGCTGTTGCAGACAACCATGCTGACCAGATCGCAATGGGTAAAGCAGTCTATATGGGTAAATCCCGTGGTAACTGTATCTCCTGCCACGCGATCAAAGATCCAGATGCGAAACTGGCAGGAACCCAGGGCCCACCAACGCTCTCAATGAAACAGCGCTTTCCAGACAAACGTAAGTTACGTGCCCAGATCTGGGATGCTTCAAAAAATAATCCCCTGACAATCATGCCGCCTCTGGGCAAGCACTGGATTTTGTCAGAAGAAGAAATTGATGCTGTCGTAGAGTATATCTACCAGTTCTGATCTCCCTGAAAGGGTGAATGTAAGAGGTAAAGAGAATGAGCATGAATCGTCGTTCAGTTGTAAAAGCTATTGCAGCAGGCGGTGCACTGATAGGTGCAAGTGTCCTGATGCCACGTATAGCACTAGCCGCATGGAGCGAAAAGGCATTTAAAGCCGATGATCAGGCTACGGCTATGAATGAACTTCTGGGTGGTACCCCAGAAGAGAGTGCAGAAGTAACCATGAAAGCACCGGACATTGCAGAAAACGGTGCTGTTGTGCCGGTAACTGTTCGCTCTACTATGGCGAATGTTGAAAGCATGAGTATTTTTGTTGAAAACAACCCAACTCCATTGGTTGTTGAGTTCATGATTCCAGCTGGAACCGCTGCGGACGTTTCTACCCGTCTGCGTATGGGTAAAACCTCCAAAGTGACCGCAGTTGTAAAAGCAGATGGCAAACTTTACAGCGCCTCTAAAGAGGTGAAAGTAACCATCGGTGGTTGTGGCGGTTAATCCGGAATTGAGCCAAATAAGAGGTAAGAATCATGGCTAAAGGTATCATTAAAGTTAAAGCTAAAGCGTCAGGTGACAAAACCAAAGTCAAACTGATGGCTAAACACATCATGGAAACAGGTCTTCGCACAGACAAGAAGACAGGTGAAAAAATTCCTGAAATGTACCTGAAAGAGTTAAAAGTAATGCACGCTGGTAAAGAAGTATTTGCTGCCAACATGGGTACTGCGGTTTCTAAAAACCCTTACTTTGCATTCAACTTTGCAGGTGGTGCTAAAGGTGATGAGCTGACTATGACCTGGGTTGAAAGTACAGGTAATACTGCGACGGAAACAGCCAAGATCAAATAAACAGTATGCTCAACTGCTGGATATGTTTCGGGGTGAGAAGAATGAAAATAATAAAAACATTAGCTCTAGGTCTTACGGTTGCAGCTGCAACCACAGTGACCTATGCAGCGGACTCAGGATTTGATCTTAAAACGGTGAATCCTGAAGCAGATAGACTTGCTTTGCAAAAGTACTACAAAGAACGCTTTCCAAAATCTGAACTGTCAGATTACGTTAACGGTATTTACGCTGTAGATGCCGCATCTCGCGAACAGTGGGTGGAGCTGGAAGAGTTTCCTCCATACGAGTTCGACGTAGAAAAAGGTGAAGAGCTGTTTAATACACCTTTTGCAAACGGTAAGGGATACGCTGACTGCTTTGAAAACGGTGGTATTGGTATTCGTCAGAACTACCCGTACTGGAGCAAAGAAGAAGGCACAGTAAAAACGCTTGAGCAGGAAATCAACGAGTGCCGTGAAAGCAACGGCGAAGAACCTCTGAAATGGGGTAAAGGTGAAATCGCTCAGGTTTCCGCTTATATGGCCTGGACTTCAAGGGATAAAGTCTTTGAGATTGAGATTCCTGAAGGTGACAAAGACGCGATGGCGGCTTACCTGGAGGGTAAGAAGTTTTTCTACACTAAGCGTGGTCAGTTGAACTTGTCTTGTGCCAACTGCCATGTGCAGGGTGCTAACGTCTTTATCCGTGCCGATCTGCCGAGCCCGTCATTAGGTCATGTAACTCACTTCCCGGTTTTCCGTTCCAAGTGGGGAGAGCTAGGGACGTTGCATCGTCGTTACAGTGGTTGTCATAAAGACTCCCGTTCTAAGCCGTTAAAACCACAACACGAGACATTCCGTAATCTGGAGTATTTCCAGACTTACATGTCGAATGGTCTGGTCGTAAATGGCCCTGGTGCACGTAAATAATGGAGGGTGGCAAAATGAAGAAAGGTATATTGATTGCTGCTCTGGCGTTAGCGCCTACGTTTGCAGCGGCTGAGTCATTCCAGGAAGCGTTTGAAATGAACCGTGCAATGTACGGTCCGGATCATGTCTTCACCTGGAATGGTAACCAGTATCACACAAACCACGAAGAAGAGCTTGAAGCTCGGGTTAAGGCAACAAAAGCAAACGCTGAAGGCCTTCTGGCTAAAGCCGTTGCCAAAAACAAAGAAGTGGGCGAGCTGGGTTTTGAGTGGAAACTGACTGGGGATATCCTCAAGAACGCACAAAAAGCTATCGATGATGGCGAGTACCAGAAAGCGCTGGATCTGGCCGCTCAGGCTAAATACCATGCACGAATCGGTATTCAGCAGTACCACTACTCAGAGAAGAACTGGCATCTGTCTGTGCCTCAGTAAGAGCACAGATTATGTTGGATAAGTGCCTGTTTACGTCGAAGACGTACAGGCATTTTTTTTACTTCAAGACAGAATATTAGGGTGAAATAATATGTCGATGTCACGCCGAGAGTTTGCCCGGTTATTGGGTATGGCGGGAGCAGCGGGTGTGCTGCCAGTTTCTGGTTTTGCGGCTAAAAAACAGCCGGGTGACCTCTATGAAGTACCGAAAAGTGGCAATGTCCGCTTACTGCATATGACCGACTGTCATGCACAGCTGTTGCCGGTCTACTTCCGTGAACCGAATGTAAACCTGGGTGTGGGCAGTGCGTTTGGTAAAGCACCGCATCTGGTGGGCGACAAGTTACTGAATCACTTTGGCATTGCTCATAACTCCTTAGAAGCGCATGCATTCAGCTACCTCAATTTTGGTGAGGCTGCGAGCAAATACGGCAAGGTAGGTGGCTTCGCCCACTTAAAGACCTTAGTAAACCGTATGCGCGAAAGCTATGGGGCAGAAAACACCCTGTTGCTGGACGGCGGCGATACCTGGCAGGGTTCGGGTACCGCATTTAAAACCCGTGGTATGGACATGGTTCAGGCGACCAATGAGCTGGGTGTGGATATCATGACCGGCCATTGGGAGTTCACCTATCATCAGGAAGAGATCCTGAATAACATCAAAGCCTTTAATGGTGAGTTCCTGGCAAACAACATCTTCGCTACGGAAGATGCCTTGTTCGATGGCGCGGATGAATATGTCTTTGACGAAGACACCGGACATGTTTTCAAACCTTACACCATCAAAGAGATGGGCGGTGCCCGCATCGCGGTGATCGGGCAGGCGTTCCCAAGAACAAAAATTGCTAACCCAGCGCGCTTTATTCCCGACTGGACCTTCGACATCTACGACAGTGAGATGCAGGAGCTGGTGGACCAAATCCGTACAGAAGAAAAAGTGGATGCCGTTGTTGTAATCTCCCACAACGGTATGGATGTGGATATTGCCATGGCATCCAGGGTTTCCGGCATTGATGTTATTCTGGGTGGTCACACCCATGATGGTATGCCGCAACCGACTACGGTTAAAAACAATGGCGGCCAGACCCTAGTATGTAACGTTGGTTCTAACGGTAAATTCCTTGGCGTTATGGATCTGGATATTCGCAACGGCAAGGTACAGGGCTATAACTATCGCTTAATGCCGGTCTTCTCAGAGATTATTCCTGCGGATCCGGCTATGGCAAAACTGATCACAGATATTCGTGCTCCCTATACTGACTGGCTCAATGAAGAGCTGGCCGTAGCGGATGAAGTCATGTTCCGTCGTGGTAACTTCAACGGCACATTCGATCAGGTGATCTGTGATGCCTTAATGTCTGTTAACAATGCTCAGATCTCGCTCTCACCGGGTTTCCGTTGGGGCACCTCGGTACTGGAAGGACAGAAGGTGACCATGGAACACGTTCTGGATCAAACCTGTCTGACCTACCCGGAAACCTATGTACGTCCAATGAAAGGCTCCGATCTGAAACTGATCCTGGAAGATGTCGCAGATAACATCTTCAACCCAGAACCTTACCTGCAATCCGGCGGGGATATGGTTCGTGTGGGTGGTTTCGATTACATCTGTGATCCTTTGCAACCAATTGGTAAGCGTATATCAGAGATGACACTGGATAATGGCGAAAAGATCGAAGCCAATAAGACCTATACGGTATCAGGCTGGGCAACCGTGGGTTCTAAGTCAGATGGCCCGATTATCTGGGATGTGGTTGCAGAGTATCTGCGGGATAAACAAGTCGCTCGCATCGAGAAACTGAATACCCCAGTGCTGAAAAATGTAGCCGACAACCCGGGTATTGCTGACTATCCAAAAGCCTAGCAGTGACTCTCTATTACAAGGGGCCTTAAGGGCCCTTTTTGTTTGCCCGGGGTTTATGTAAAAATAGCGACCAGATATTTAAACATCCAAGAGGCTTGTGGTGAAACTACGAATTTTGTTTCTGCTTATTACATTGACACTGACTGCGTGTAATTCATCAGGGGTAAAACCTGAAGGGCCTCAGCAGGCCTCAGATCAATCTTCAGCAAAACCTGTGGAATCCGCAGTAAAACCCGAGCGTAAAGTGACCACTAAACCCATGCAACCGCAGGGTGGTGCAGTAGTTAATCAAGCAGAACCGAATGATCTGACCGGTCGTTTAACTGCCGTGCAGGAGCAGCTTCTGCAGATCAAAACCCAGACCGCTCAGATGAACCAGCAGAATCAGGCGTTGTTTATCAACATACAAAGCATCAAAGATGCCATCATGTCGTTGCAAACCCCGGAAGCAAGCTCTGAACCAAAAAATGCTCCAGCCGATGCCGAAGCCTTTAACGGCGTTCTGGATCAGTTAACACTTGTAGCCAACCAACTGGGTAACAGCGTTGAAGAGGGGCCTTACAAAGTCACCTCTGCTTATACCGCAAAAGGGCAATGGGTGCTGATCCGCTATAACCGCTTTACTGGTCAAAGTTGGCTGGCTGATCAGGGGCAGTGGAATTTGCTGGAAGAGAATGGGGCAACGGGCCGTTCAGACTATGAAGTAGTCGTGCTCCGTGCGGATAACGATGTGAAAGGTTATGTCGCTGCCCGACTCGATAAAATCAATGGCGATGCCTGGTGGTTGAAGCAGGATATCTGGCAACCCTTTGTGACCAATTAAGATTTATAGCTGTGACCTCCAAAACAAATCCCCCCAGTGTTGATCAGTTAATCTCGCTGTTTAATCAGTTATTCCTACCCCGTTATAACACCGTACTGGTGCGGGGAGAGGATGAACCCATCTATCTGCCTTCGGACGATCAAAACTCTAATAACCGGGTTATCTTTGCCCATGGCTTTTATGCCAGCGCTTTGCATGAAATTGCGCACTGGTGTGTAGCAGGGCCCGAACGTCGCAAACTAGTGGACTTTGGCTACTGGTATAAACCTGATGGCCGCACCGCCGAAGAACAGTCAGAGTTTGAAAAAGTAGAAGTTAAACCGCAGGCCTATGAATGGATTATGTCGGTAGCCTCCGGGCATAAGTTTCACTTCAGCGCGGACAATTTATCCTCTGAAATTGGCGCAAGTGAGCAGTTTCAGAAAAATGTATTAAACACAGTACATGACTTGCTTGAGCATGGGCTACCGGAAAGGGTTTCGGTGTTGGTTGAAGGGTTGTGCGAATTTTCAGGCAAAGAGGGGTTGTCTAAAGCTGAGTTTCAGCTTTGAGCAGCACGTTGAGCGGTGCTCAACTACGAGTGGCTAGAACGCCTTCGGCTGCTAGGGGGTAGGAAAGGCGTTATTTGATACATAGGTAGAGTACATAAAGGTTTTATTCTGCTCTGCCCCCATTTGTTGCTGACCCCATTTGTTATGGTTTACAGCTACTGGTGAAAATATGGGCGATACAAGCCAGTGGTGTCGGCTGTAACTGTAATAGGTTGCCTTAATGTATGCCGGGGCATAGGGTTAGTTCAGGGTTCTATTCTGACTCAGGCTTTTGGCTAACAGGTCAATAAAGCAGCGAACTTTACTGCTCTCGTAGCGGCCTTCTCTGTGAATTATATGAACGGGCATTGGCTCGGGTTCATAACTTTCAAGAATCGTTTTTAGATCGCCAGATTGTAATTCATCTTCTACTTGATACGACAGCGTACGTATGATGCCTAAATCCTCTTTGGATGCGTTTATCGCCGCTTGGTTTGTCGAAACAGTCAGGCGTGGTTTTAAATCTACGTGCTGGATTTTCCCTTCCGTGTGAAATTGCCAACCTTGTAGCAAGCTGCCTGTTTTACTCATAATAATGCTGTGTTTTGTTAGGTCTTCTGGGGATTGGGGGATGCCATGTTTATTTAAGTATCTACTTGAGGCCAGACATAACAACCGTACAGAACCCACGCGTTTTGCTCGCATGCCAGAGTCTGGAAGATGCCCAATACGTATGCCTAAATCCAGCCCCTCCTCCATTAGGTTGACAAGACGGTCAAGAAAGATGGCATCGACCTCTGTTTCCGGATAGGTCTCAAGGTATTCTGCGATGCAGGGGATAATGAATGTCTGACCGAACATGGCGGGGGCTGTGATACTGAGGTGTCCTTTGGGTTCGCTGTTGATTCCAAGTGCGGCTTCATTTGCTGTTTCCACTTGCTGCAAGATGCGCCGCGAATCTTCTAAATATCTTTGTCCTGCGTCTGTTGTCCTAACGTGCCGGGTAGTTCGATTCAGTAACTTTACACCCAATTTATCTTCAAGCGCTGCAATAGCACGTGTCACTGCCGGTGGTGACATATTTAACTTACGGCTGGCTGCTGCAAAACCTTGTTCTTCGGCTACAGCGATGAAGACAGACATTAGGTGAAACTGGTCCATATATTATTCCATTTATTGAAATAGTTAATTCTATTTTTTGAGTATTCTTTAATTTTATGTTTATTGTCAAACTATCACTGTGTCTGAAGCAAAGTATTTTGTAGACGCATTTCCCCCTAATTGTTTTGAGGATAGAAAAATGAGCCGCATTAATTTGGTTACTAGTGAGCAAGCAACGGAAGAGCAGCAGGGTCTGTTTGATGCCATTGAACAGCACTTGGGTATGGTGCCTAACTTTCTTAAAGTTTTTGCAAATTCCCCAGCAGCGTTACGTGCGTTTCTTGGATTGCATGGCATTGCCAATGAAGGTGATCTGGATTTGCAAACACGTGAACGTATAGCGTTGGGTTTAGCAGAGCAGAATGCTTGTGAATATTGTGTTTCTGCACATACTGCGATTGGTCGTAAAGCGGGTCTTTCCAGTGCAGAAATGGATACAAATCGTGCAGGAGGCAGTCAGGATGCAAAAGCCTCTGTCGCCGTTAAGTTTGCTCGCTCACTCGCTGAACACAATGGCGCAGTGACAACGGCGGAGTTATTAGAAATTAGAAATGCCGGTTATAGCGATGCCGAGATTGTGGAGATTATCACCCATGTGGGAATGAATGTATTGACCAATATTCTGGGTAAAGCCAGCCGTGTTGAGATCGATTTCCCTAAAGTCGAGCTGCAACAGGCGTCATAAACAGCATGCCCATATATGTATGAGTTTATTGCTTGTTGTGCGGCGGGTCAGCACAGTGACGACCCGCCTCATTGCTCTGCATACACCTTTTCAACTCAAATAAGGAGGCTGAAACATGGCCCATAAGTATGCACAAATCGCGTTTACGGACACCGTTAGGGAGGTTCAAACTGAGCTTAATAGCCGTGCTGGTTATGCAGGTATGGATCAAGGAGAAGACTACAATTTTTTAATGTCTGATATTGAAGCGGAGTTTATCCTGGAGCGTGATAGCTTTTACATGGCCAGTGTAGGACAAACCGGATGGCCCTATGTGCAACATCGGGGTGGACCCAAAGGTTTTATGAAAGTAATTGATGAGTCCACACTGGGTTTTTCGGATTACAGTGGGAATCGACAATATGTCAGTACTGGTAATTTCCGAACCAATGACCGAGTTGCCCTGTTTTTTATGGATTATCCAAACCGGCGCCGTCTAAAAATGATGGGCAGGATTCAGTTAGTGGCAGAAGATGACTGGGAGATGCAAGCCCAGCTGGAATCCGATCATTACACAGCGGAAGTCGAGCGTGCTTTCATTATTAAAATTGAGGCATTTGACTGGAACTGTCCTCAACACATAACACCACGCTTTACCGAGGCTGAGATGGAACAGTTGATTGCGCCGGTACTGGAAGAAAACCGACGGCTGCAACATCAACCAGATATCGAGAGTGTTTACCCTCTGGAATTAGGTGTTGGAGAGTTGCCATTAGTGATTTCGGGTATTCGCCAGTTAACACCCCGTATCCGTGCATATGAGCTGCGTCACCCGGAGGGAGAACCACTTCCAGAAATAGAAGCGGGAGCTCATTTGAAAATCCCCGTCCAACTTGCAGATTCAAGCATTGTGATTCGTCACTATTCTATCTGTTCGAACCCAAAACGTCGGGATATATATGAAATTGCAGTTCTTCAGGAGCCCTCTGGGAATGGAGGATCGGTTGCCATTCATAAGTTTTTTAACTTGGGTTTGACTCTGAATTGCGAAGCGCCGGGTAACTATTTTCAATTGGATGATACAGAAGCCCCAGTTGTGCTAATTGCAGGAGGAGTGGGTATTACTCCGATCAAAGCAATGGCACAACAACTGAAACGGCAAGGGCGAACATTTGAATTGCATTACGCTGGACGCACTCAAACTGAGATGGCGTTCTATGATCGCTTAAAAAGAATGTTGCCAGATACAGGTTATTTTTACCGCAGTGATCAAGATGAAAAGCTGGATTTAGCTGCATTACTTAGGAGGGCAGGTAAAGATAGTTATTTTTATGTTTGTGGGCCGCAGCCATTACTTGATGGTCTTAAACAACAAGCATTAGATCAAAATATTTCTATTGATCAGATTCGCTTCGAACAATTTTCTGGCAGTTCAACGGAAGAAAACAGTCAGTTAACTATTGAACTGGTTAAAAGTGAAAAAACGTTACAAGTAAGTGCCGACGAGTCGGTACTCGACGTCCTGTTGGAACACAATGTTGCTATTCCTCACAGCTGTCACAGTGGTGTTTGTAAGAGTTGCGTAGTGAAAGTATTACAAGGAGAGCCAGAACATCGTGACCGCTGCCTGAGCGAAATTGATAAGAGTGAAAAGGCGTTGTTTTGTCCTTGTGTCTCACGTAGTGAAACTGATTATTTGATTTTAGATATTTGAAGAGGAAAAAAGGATAATTGGGTTCAGCGTTAATTTACTTTATTAAATATTTTACTCAATGTTTTCTCCTTCAGCGGTAATTCCCTCGATAATTATTTAATTTCAAAACACCTTTATAGTGCTAATATCATTATGTATTTGGTGGATATTTTCTGTTCAATATTGAATGGGCAGGGCTTCAATAAGGATGTTACTGCAATAAAGGCAGTGAGCTACAAATATGATGATTTATCGCTTTTCACTTAGATACTTCCCCTCTTTTTTGCTGCTTACTCTCGTGGCTATTAACAACGCATGGGCGCGGCAAACTGTCACTTATCCGATTTACTTTGGTGATGTTGAACGTGTCCAGATGCATATTGATGTACTCAAGCTGGCTTTAGCTCACTCTGATAACGAATATGAGGTAAAGCCTCATGAAACTGCTGATGTAAGCCCATCCCGTGCCGAAAAAATGGTTTCCAGAGGCCAGTTAGATGTGATGTGGTCAGCCAGTGATAGTTTGCGTGAAAGCCGTGTAAGTATAGTACCGGTACCTTTAGATTATGGGTTGCTGGGATTTCGTCTGTTAATGATTTTGGAAGAGAAGCAGCCTGCATTTTCTGAGGTTGACCGCTTATCCGATTTACAGAAGTTTCAAGCGCTTCAGGTTAATGAATGGGTCGATACTTATATTTTATTAAATGCAGGTTTTGATGTGCATTTAGGTCATTATGAGAACTTACCTAAAATGTTAGCCGCTAAGCGGGGAGACTTTATACCTCGTTCCATACGTGAGATCCGATTTGATATGGTTCGTTGGGCTACTGATGGGAATTTTGTGGTAGATCAGCGTTCGCTTTTGATCTATAGGCAGGGGGATTTCTTCTTTGTAAATAAACAAAATCATAAACTGCATCAGGACTTAAAAGTTGGACTTGAGCGAATTTATGATAACGGCAAACTTAAATCACTCTTGTCTGATTTTATGGAAGATGAGGGCGTTGACATAGAAAAAGAAATTAACAAGCGAGTTTCGTTTCGTTTGAACAATCCATACTTAACCGATGCGGTTAAAGCGATTGATGATAAATATTTTAATGTCTTTTTTGCTGAGCCAACGAACTGAATTTTTAATGATTAGTATGGCAGTCAAACCCATGTTGAGTATTTTAAAATCGCTTAAAACTTATGCGCTGTGTCTTGCATTGATACTGACAGCAACTACCGCAGTGGCAGATAACACAGTTATCTACTCAGTACCTAATGGCGGTGAAAAACGTATCGATTTTAATGTTAAAGTGCTCAACCTCGCGCTTAAGTATTCCGAAAAGGCGTATACCCTCCAGGCTTCATCCCGTATGAGTATTGATCAAGCTGAGGCCGAAACATTAGTTGCTAGCGGTAAGCTTGATTTAATGTGGAGTGCCAGTGATAGCTTACGAGAGAGTAGATTACGTCTGGTGCCTATCCCATTTGATTATGGTCTGCTGGGTTATCGGGTCTTAATTATACCGACCAAAGACCGACGCAAATATCAGTCAGTTCAGCGGTTGAGTGATCTGAAAAACTATCGACCTCTACAAGGTGTAGGGTGGGTCGATTCCTACATATTAAGAGATGCGGGCTTCAACGTTCAGCTGGGCGAATATTCGCAGTTGCCAGATCAGTTAATCCAGGGACAAGGGGATTTCATTCCCCGCTCAATTCGGGAAGTAAACGACGACTATGAGCATTGGAGCATAACTGCAGATATTTCAATTGATCAACGCATTGTGCTTATCTATAAACAGGGTGATTTCTTCTATGTTAATCCTGAGAACAGCGAGCTATATAACGATTTGTTGTTAGGCTTAACGCGTATTTACGATAACGGCGAGTTGATTAAGCTAATCTCCAATCATTTTCAGGAGCGAGGTATTAATCTTGAAAAAGAGATTAAAAACCGCGTTTCGTTCAGGTTAGATAACCCTTACCAATCAGAAACAGTCCGATCGATTGATGATCGATTTTTTAATATTAATTTCTAGTCACTTCAATAAAAAAGCCCGGCTGAAGGGGGTTCAGTACCGGGCTTTTGGAACTTGAACAAAAGTGTTTAGTGATGGTGGTGGCCGTGGTTGTGGTTTTTCATACCGGTCATCACTTTTTGAACTGGGATGGTCAGGGCTTGTTCGCTGTTGTCAGAGAATTGCAGTTTCAGGTCAATCTCCTGACCTTCTGTCAGATCCTGGTTCAGGCCGATTAGCATGATGTGGTAGCCGCCGGGTTGCAGTGAAGCGGTGCCGTTAGCAGCGATGGTGATTTTGTCTACCTGACGCATTTTCATTACCCCGTCTGCATTAATGTGGTTATGCAGTTCTACATTTTTGGCGATAGTGGAACTGGCAGAGATTAATGCCACTTGTTCAGAACCTGAGTTGTTCAGCTGCATAAAGGCCGCGCTGTTCATCTGTCCTGGTGGTACTGCACGGACGTAAGGGTTCTCTACAGTAATTTCTGCCTGCGCAAATGCGGACAAACACAGTAGGGTAAAAGCAGCTGCGGTTCTCTTGAGAAAGTTGCTCATGTCTATTCCTGTTTATAGAAGGTTCTTAAGCTCTGTTGCCAGTTGGTCCGGGCTCATTGCGTGGGGCAGAACTTTGGCGATCTGTCCGGTCTGGTCGATCAGGTAGATGCGGGAGGAGTGGTCAATGGCGTAACCCATTGCGGAATCCTTCATTTCTACCTTGCGGTAGAACGCACCGTATTGTTTAACCACCTTGTCGATGGTTGCCCTGTCTGCGGTTGCGCCTTGGAAATTTGGATGGAAGAAGCCTGCATATTTTGAGAGTTTTTCCAGCGTGTCGCGTTCCGGGTCCACACTCATAAAGATGCCCTGTACATTATTCTGGTCACCTGCAGATAGTTTTTTGACCCCTTGTGAGGCAACGGCGAGGGCAGTAGGGCAGACATCAGGGCAGGAGGCGTAGCCGATAAAGAACAGAACCACTTTGCCGCGATAGTCTTCTAATTTTAATGGGCCTTGTTGTGAGTTGAGTACAAAGTCCCCGCCGATTTTTTCACCCAGTGCGATTCTCTGCTCGACCGGTTGTGGGCGGAAATAGAACGCAATCGCCACACCTATGAGCATGCATGCCGTTAGCAATAGTAGATTTCGTAGAACTTTCATGTGTACCTCTATTACTTATCGGGCCGTAAATTCAAAATCGGCCTGGCTTTTAAGGCCGTTTCTCTCTACAACCACGGAGCTTATCCAGGTCATTTCGCCGGTGGTGCATACGGCCAGAGTGACTTCGCCCTGCCATTGGTTCGGTTGTCCTGCTACTGGAGAGAGCATGACCTGATTCAAACCCATGAACATCTCTTTGCCTTTCAGGTCCAGCATCACTTGATCAGCTTGTATGTTTTTCAGTGTAACTTCAAAAAGCATAGGTGTTGCGGAGCGGATTGTTTCACTTTTAATGGTTAGAGCCAGTTGTTGATCTTTCAGTTTTGAATGACAGCGACCATTGTTGAGGCTACAGCCTGCATCGGTTTGCAAAAAAACAGTGTCCGTGGATTCGGTTTTCAACATGTTGGGCAGGTATATCGCCAGACCCAGTCCGATCAGCACCGCTATGATCGAAATAAGCGGGGTGACAATGTTTTTTCGTGCTTCCGGTTTGTTCATGAAAGGTTATCCAACTGAGACCATATTTTACGGGCTTACAGGTTAATAAAAGAAGTGACAAATTGTCGCACAAAGCCTTACTCAGAGTGTTTGTCGCTTACGAAATTTATACAGGGATGGCAGCTGGGAGAGCAGCACCCCGATCAGCATTAACGTACAGCCTATGAGCCCGGAATGGCTGAATTGTTCATTTAAAATCAACCAGCCGCCAAACGCTGCGGCTACGGCTTCAAGACTCATAATAATTGCCGCATGAGCCGGAGCTGCATGTTTTTGCGCATAGATCTGAAGAGTATAGGCGATGCCTACTGAGATAATGCCTGCATAGGCAATCGCGGCCCATGACATAGCAATATGCCCGGGCACAAAACTGTTACTTTCTATAGATAGGGCGACGATGGCACTTAATAAAGCACAGAATAAAAATTGTGAAATTGCCAGCCGCAGGTTGTCGATCTTAGGGGCTAATTTAGCGATTAAAATAACATGCACCGCCCAGCAAAGTGCTCCCATTATCTCCAGTATGTCCCCGATATTCACCTGACTCAGATCCTGAAAGCTAAGCAGGTAAAGTCCTATAACTGCAAGAATGCCCCCGATCCAGGTGTTGATGGAGGTATGTTCGCGCATAAAAATTCCCAGCACCGGTACCAGAATAATATATAAGCCGGTAATAAATCCGGCATTACCTGCAGTGGTGTAAACTAGCCCTGCCTGCTGGAACGATGCTCCAGCGAAAAGCACTAAACCTGCCACAGCACCATATTTAAGGATTTGACGCTGGCAATGGTCCGGACCGGGTTTTAGAAAAAGTAATAGAGGCAGAAGCGAGACCGCGCCTAATAGAAAGCGGCAGGCATTAAAGCCAAATGGCCCAAGATGTTCCAGCCCGAGCCTTTGTGCAACAAAAGCAAAACCCCAGATCACAGCCACGAGCAGCAACATTAAATCAGCTTGGAGGGTAGAGCGTCGCATAGGAGAACCGCTGGTAATGAATAAAGCCAGAATCTTACCATTTGCGTTAGGTTATTTCCCCCGAGTAACAGTAGGCGGCGGGGTAGGGTAAAGCGTTGTAAAAGGATGTAAATTAAAAAGCATAAAATTATTTGGTAATCGTGTTGCAAATCATTATCAATAACATTAATATCGTACTCGCTCATAAGTGATAGGCAATGGCGACCTCACCTCACTCAACATTGCCGCCTTGATACCGGATTCTATGCTCACAGGAAAAGGTATCTGCATAGGTTTTCCCCCTCGAAAATCTATGTGAAGCTGGACTCTCACCGGTCTGGCTTACCCTCTCAGGCCGGATCATTCGATCCGGCCTTTTCAATTCCAGAAATTTAAAAATAATTCATGAATGATATTGATAATAATTATCATTCATATATTATTGACATCAACACGTTGAGCAGGCTTCCCTCACTGGCTTGCTCTGCCTCATTTTGGGGTAACCGCGTGCGTATGTGGAATCAGTTTGTTGTTACAGGCTGTAACTGAGAATCTCCGATAGCTTCTCAGGCACATGGCTCTTGTCATTGAAGCGAATTGCTTTACAGGCTCCTTTTTAGGAGCCTTTTTTCTTTTATCTGCTAACTTATTACTGTTCTTTTCTTCCGTTGGTAATTGGCCTGTAAATTGCGTTAGTTAGAATGGAGTAAATAAGTGCTGATATTAGCGTACAATCCATTGGTTTCTGCTCCGAAAAGGAGCGGGTGCATTATTTGATTTTTTCATTGCACCAAGGTTGTGCGTAAGGCTGTAGTTTAAGGTTAACTACAGGCCTGACAGCAATGTGTTTTTGTAAGTTCAGGAGTGAGCTTGATGGCTATCCGGGTAGCGTTACACCATAAAACTAAGTATAAATTTGATCGACTAGTAAACCTTTCCCCCCATGTTTTGCGGCTGCGTCCCGCACCACATTCCCGAACGCATATTCACGGCTATTCACTGAAAATAGAACCGGAAGAGCATTTCCTTAACTGGCAGCAAGACCCGTTTGGTAACTATCAGGCGCGATTGGTATTTCCGGAAAAAACCAAAGAACTCAGCATAGAAGTGGAAGTTATTGCCGATATGACGGTGATAAATCCATTTGATTTCTTTGTTGAAGAGTATGCAGAGGAATTTCCGTTTTCTTACGATAAGCAGCTTAAAAAAGAACTTAAGCCTTATTTGAAAGTCACCGAAGATGGCCCGTTGTTACGTAAATGGGTCTCTAAAATCAGTAAAAAACCAAAGAAAATTAATGATTTTCTGGTGGAACTGAACCAGAGCCTGGAAAAAGAAATTGGTTATGGCATTCGCATGGAACCGGGTGTTCAAACCTGTGAAGAAACGCTAAAACTGAAAAAAGGCTCGTGTCGTGATACGGGTTGGTTGCTGGTGCAGATTTTCCGCCATTTGGGTTTAGCCGCCCGATTTACCTCAGGTTACCTTGTCCAACTGACGGCGGATGTTAAGTCTCTTGATGGGCCTTCCGGCCCAGAAGAAGACTTCACTGATCTGCACGCATGGTGTGAAGTTTATATACCAGGTGCGGGCTGGATTGGTCTGGATCCGACATCAGGTTTGTTTGCAGGGGAAGGACATATCCCACTGGCTTGTACACCTGAGCCTATTTCAGCAGCACCGGTTACGGGTGCGACGGATAAATGCGAAGTTGAATTTGAACACGCAAACGAAGTGATCCGAATTCATGAAGATCCGCGAGTTACTAAGCCGTATAGCGATGAGCAATGGCAAGATATTATGGATCTTGGCCACTCAGTTGATAAACAGCTGCAGGAGCAGGATGTCCGTTTGACCATGGGGGGAGAACCTACCTTTGTTTCTGTTGACGATATGGAATCCCCGCAGTGGAATACGGAAGCGCTGGGTGACGATAAGCTTAAACTTGCCAAGGATCTGTTGATCCGTTTGCGTAAGGAATACGCACCGGGTGGTTTGTTACATTATGGTCAGGGTAAATGGTATCCGGGTGAAGAAATACCGCGTTGGGCGCTGGGTTGTTTCTGGCGTACCGATGGTTTGCCGTTATGGAATAAACCTGAGTATCTGGCCCGTGTCGATAAAGACTATGGACATGATATAGATACCGCAGAAAAGTTTGTTAAAACACTCTCTGAAAATCTGGCGCTATCGGATGACTACGTTATCCCAGCTTATGAAGATGCGCTTTATTACCTGTGGCGCGAGCAAAATACGCCCGCCAATATTGATCCTTTGAAAGCGGATCTGGACGATGAACTGGAGCGTAAACGTGTTGCTCAGTTGATGCAGCGGGGCATTACCAAAGAGTCAGGTTTTGTTTTACCGGTTGCCTGGGATTACTACCGTTCAGGCTGGCGCTCCAGCCCCTGGCCTTTACGCCGGGAACAGTTGGTACTAGTTCCTGGTGACTCACCACTGGGGTATCGACTGCCGCTGGATTCATTGCCAGCCGTGGCTGAAGAGGAAAAAGAGATTCAGGCTGAGTCGGATCTGCATGAGATTAAGTCGCCACTTCCTGAAAGTAGCCATTCCTATGCGAAGCCGGACTCAATTCTGACAATGCCAAGTGCAGACAAAGTGGAGACGGTAGTGACCGATGTCATCCGTACCGCGATCTGTATTGAGCCGCGTAACGGTAAATTATATCTGTTCCTGCCGCCACTGACGTATCTTGAACATTTTGTTCATTTGATCGAGATGATTGAGAAAACCGCCGAGCAGTTGGATGTTCCGGTAGTGCTGGAAGGTTATGAGCCACCTAAAGATCCGCGTCTGAAAAAACTTCTGGTAACACCAGATCCGGGTGTAATCGAAGTGAATATTCACCCATCTCAAAGCTGGGAAGAGCTGGTGGATATTACCTCAACGTTATATCAGGCAGCACATGAATGTCGCTTAGGTACAGAGAAGTTTATGCTGGATGGCCGCCATACCGGCACCGGGGGTGGTAACCATATTACGATTGGTGGAACAACACCGGCAGACAGTCCTTTGTTGCGTCGTCCTGATCTGTTGCGCAGCCTGATTACCTATTGGCAGCACCATCCTGGCTTATCTTATGTTTTCTCTGGCATGTTTATTGGTCCTACCAGCCAGGCACCGCGTGTGGATGAAGCACGTGATGAGATGTTATATGAACTGGAGATTGCGTTTGATCAGATGCCGGACGGGATCATTGATCAGCCATGGCTGGTGGATAGGATTCTCCGAAACCTACTCGTGGATATGACCGGTAACACCCATCGTGCAGAGTTCTGTATTGATAAACTCTATTCTCCGGGCAGTGCCAGTGGTCGTCAGGGTATTCTGGAGTTCCGTGGTTTTGAAATGCCTCCGCACTCGCGAATGGCATTGGTTCAGTCTTTGTTGATTCGGTCGCTGATTGCGCGTTTCTGGGATGAGCCATATCACAAACCACTTGCGCGCTGGGGAACTGAGCTGCACGATAAAT
Source organism: Neptuniibacter sp. (assembly GCA_050633685.1). Taxonomy (GTDB): domain Bacteria; phylum Pseudomonadota; class Gammaproteobacteria; order Pseudomonadales; family Balneatricaceae; genus Neptuniibacter. The sequence goes on from JBOEHA010000026.1 coordinate 159,823, forward strand.
TTATGCTGCCTCATTATGCTTGGTCAGACATTCGCGATGTAGTGAAAGACCTTCAGGCTCACGGTATCCCATTCCAGGAAGAATGGCTGGCACCGTTTGAAGAGTTCCGCTATCCGCACTATGGTCGTGTTCAGATTGATGATATCGAGATGGAACTGCGTTGGGCGATTGAACCTTGGCATGTGCTGGGTGAAGAGATCAGCAGCTTCGGTACCTCACGTTATGTGGATTCATCGGTTGAACGTTTGCAAATTAAACTTACCGGTCTGGATGAAGGCCGTTATGTTGTGGCCTGTAATGGTGAACGTATTCCATTAAGAAGCACGGGCCGTCATGGTGAATACGTAGCCGGAGTTCGCTACCGTGCTTGGCAGCCACCTTCAGCTCTGCATCCAACCATTGGTGTTCATGCGCCGTTGAAGTTTGACGTGATCGACACCTGGAACGGACACAGCATTGGTGGTTGTACCTACAGAGTTAGCCATCAGGGTGGACGTAGTTATGATACTTACCCGGTAAACAGCTACGAAGCAGAAGCGCGCCGTGTTACTCGTTTCGATGAGTTCGGTCACACGCCGGGGGCGATGAACATTACCACCGGAGCACAGCTCGCAAGGGAGTTCGAGCCAAATCACCACGACCCGATCCCAATGCCTATTCCAGACGATCAGATCTCAAAAGAGTATCCGCATACGCTGGATTTGAGAGCGCGAAGCTAGAAATAAATAAACCCGGCAAATGCCGGGTTTACTTTTTAGGCTAATGAGTATTTTATAAAATACAATGTTTAGCAAAGTCTTTAACTTCATTAGCTGTCCATTCACCCTTAGGTTTCTCTTTCAGGTCGGCACACCATTCTTTGCTGCCTACTTCTGGGGAACAGCCCTGCATTAGAATTACAGCGGCGATCAAAGAGCACGATAGAAAGATTTTTTTCATCTTATGTCCTTAGGTAAATGAGCTATTGAAGAGTGAATTTTATCATGTTTACTCAACTTGGTTGTGAGAATGCGAGCTATCAATTTAGCTAGTTTGGTTGATAGGAAGATGCCCGGTTTTAACCAAAATGATCGTTTCCTCTTCCACAAAAGGGCAGTGTTCACTCATATGTGGACTTCTTATCCAACTCCCGGCGGGGTAACTTCCAAACTCATCAATAAAGGTACCGGATAGAACCAGTATCTCCTCGCCACCAAAATGACGATGCGGGATGAACCGTTCATCTGCAGGCCATTTCACTAATGCGGTGTGTTGGGTCTCAAAGCTGTGTAAAGGCATGACCTCAAGCTTGCCCTGACCAGAAAGCCATTCCGTTTCAGTCGTATTAATACGAACAGTTTCCAAATCATTCGGGCTGAATTGTTCTAATTTAACAAAAATGACACAGCCTTCTTTACTGAAAGGCGCATGCGAACTGCCTGGCGGGTTGCGGATATAACTCCCGGCGGGGTAGTCACCGGTTTCGTCAGAGAACACGCCTTCAAGCACAAAAATCTCTTCACCCTTAGGGTGAAAGTGCTCTGCAAAAGCAGAACCGGCTGCATAACGAACAATACTTGTGGCGTGCCCTGATTCTTTATCTTCTCGTGCCAAAGGTTTACGTTCTACCCCTTGCGCAGGGCTGGGCAGCCACTTCATTTCGTGGCTGTTGATCGTCACCCGTTGGGTAAAATCCATATTCTGCATAGTAGTTCCGCATCACTTCGTTATAGCTGTATTAAAGCTGTTCAGAACAGATATGCATAGTGATTAATAGCTTATGCGAATACAAAACATATACTTTAATTTACAATGCCCGCATAAATAGTATGCAGATGAAGCCATGATAAAACGTACAAACACTACTGAGACATTCTTTCTCGCGTCTAAATATTCTGAGATTGCATCACTGAAACAGTTGATGACAAATGCAGAGTTGGTTATTCAGGTGAGTAACCTGATACACCAGTTGCAACGAGAGCGTGGACTGTCCAATCTATTTCTGGCTTCCAAAGGTGAACGACTGGGTGACCAGTTGTGCCAGCAGATAGAAGAGTCAAAAAAGTCACAGGTTGAGTTTCGGGAACAGTTAGAACAACTGGATATCGAATCCATCAGTCTGACCCGAAGTTCTAAGCTGTTTAACAATATCGCTTTTGCCCTTCATGTTCTTGAGGGAATGCCGGAGCTACGGGAAAAGATCAGAGAGCAGAGCATCGCAGCTGAGGATAGCTGCCAGGCGATGAGTCGTATAATCGCCGCTTTACTGGCGGTGATTTTTGAAGCTGCAGACCTGTCGGATGATCCGGAAATAACCCGTGCGCTGGTGGCTATGTTCAACTTTATGCAGTGTAAAGAGTACGCTGGTCAGGAGCGTGCGTGGGCTGCGTTGGGTTTTGCTGCAGGACAGTTTGAACAGGAAGATCTGGAACGCATTAGTACGCTGGTGGATATCCAGAAAAACAGTCTGGATACATTCCGTGAATTTGCCAGTGAAACTCAGGTTGCTGAATGGAATAAATTTGAAACGGGCAAGGAACATCAGGAACTGGACCGTTTACGTTTGGTGATCAGCCGCATTGAGCCCGGAAAAGATGTGACCTCTGAGATCAGTGAAGTCTGGTATGAGATCGCCACAGTTCGCATCGATGCTATGCAGGTTCTGGAAAGGGAGCAAGCTGCGGCACTTATCTCTCTTTGTGAACAAAGGGTGAGTGAAGCAGATACGGAACTGAAGAAACAGCATGACAGTCTGGAAATGCTTACTTCACTGAATGACCCAACAACAACCTCTTACACGCCACTCCTGGATTCCAGCCTGACCGGTATGGACAGTTCAAATCCGGGTATGAATACCGACTGGGTACGAGCACTTTACGGTCTGGTACAGCAGCAGGCCGAAGGCTTGCGTAATATGAGTGATGAACTGGCTGAAGCAAGACGTGCGCTTTCTGAACGCAAGCGGGTTGAACGGGCTAAAGGCCTGCTAATGCAATTCCATGGCATGAGCGAGCCACAGGCGCACAGAAAACTGCAGCAAAGCGCTATGAATCAGAAAAAATCACTGATTGAAGTGGCGGACATTCTGATCAATGAGTTTGAAAAACTGAAAGACAAAATCTAATTACAGGATCAAACAAAAGACCCATGAAATATTCATGGGCCTTTTCGTATTACAAATACAGTCTTATAAACCTAGCTTATCCGCGACGTAATCTGCGTCTTTATCTCCACGACCTGACAGGTTCACCAGAATTGTCTGATCCTTAGATAATTCAGGAGCTTTTCGCATCGCCCAGGCAACAGCGTGCGAACTTTCAAGCGCAGGGATAATGCCTTCTACCCGAGACAGGGTCATAAACGCATCAAGGCACTCTTTGTCAGTGGCTGTTTCATATTGCACACGTCCCAGCTCTTTTAGGTAACTGTGCTGTGGGCCGACCCCTGGGTAATCCAGACCGGAAGCAATAGAATGCACCGGCATAGGCTGTCCATCTTCAGTTTCCAGTACATAACATTTCATCCCATGCAGTACGCTTGGTTTGCCTAAAGTCAGGGTTGCGGAATGCTCTGAGGTATCCAGCCCTTTACCTGCGGGCTCCACACCGACAATGTTGACCTCGTCATCATTCAGGAAAGCGGTAAACAGTCCCATAGCGTTTGACCCACCACCGACACAGGCGGTGATGTAGTCGGGCAGTTTGCCTTTTTTGGCCTGGAATTGTTCACGTGCTTCATCGCCAATAATACTCTGGAAGTCCCGAACCATTTTGGGGAATGGGTGAGGACCTACTACAGAACCGATCGCATAAATAAAGTTAACCGGGTCCTTCAGGTATTCTTCAAAGGCACTGTCGACAGCGTCTTTTAATGTAGCCGTTCCGCGGGTAACCGGAATAAGGTCACAACCCAGGATCTTCATCTTAGTGACATTGGGGTGTTCTTTCTCAATGTCTACCTGACCCATGTGAATTTCGCAGGGAATGCCAACGAGCGCACATGCAGTAGCAAGGGCGACGCCGTGCTGTCCTGCACCGGTTTCGGCGATAACCTTGGTTTTACCCATATATTTGGCTAACAGGGCTTCACCCAGACAGTGATTGATCTTGTGTGCGCCGGTGTGATTGAGGTCTTCCCGTTTCAGGTAGATCTGGGCACCACCGAGTTTTTCACTCAGGCGTCTGGCATGGTAGATCGGGCTGGGTCTTCCGACATAGTCTGCAAAAAGTTGCTCCAGTTCATTCTGGAATTCCGGAGTATGGCGGATCTCTTCATACGCTGTATCGATCTCATCCATGATCTGTTTTAGTTGCGGTGGTATTTCCTGTCCACCAAATTCGCCAAAGAAACCCTCTTTATTTGGCATCTCTGCATAATGGAATTTACTCATTTTTCTGTCTCTTGGCCGTCGGGAGCTATGCTCCTCATTTTTTTGCTCAGGTCTTATATTCCTGAATCGTAAAGTAATAAAAAACCGCTGTGGTTACCCAGCAGCGGTTTTTAAAAATTTAAAACATCTGCTTATGATTTGTCGGGCCAGTAACCTATACGTAAACCACCCCAATGGCGACCATTGATATAGATTGGAACAGACAGATCATGCATGATCTCGCCGGTATCACGTTTATAGGTTTGCAGTAGCATGGTGTTGGTATGGCAACCGCAACGTGCACCAGTACGGTCGTTAAACAAACGTTTACTACGACATTTCACCAGATCAGTTTCGTAATCACCGGTTGGTTTGTTGGCAAACTGATTGTTGTGGGTCGCTACGTAACCATTCGGATCGGTAGAGATTGCGTAAACCATGGAAGGATTACGTGACAGGGCAGGTTCCTGAATGCCAGGTAATACCTGATCTGTGAACTTATCATACTGAGTGTTGTACATTTGTGGGTTAGTGCCCTGAACCGGTATGTAGTTACGGTCAAAAAGGGCGGCTTCACTGATCTGTCCACTGTTGATGGCGCTTTCAAACGCCTCAGAAACCTGATCCGCTGTATCTCTGGCAATCTGGTAGAACTGTTGGTGGTAGTTCTGATCTGACGCTGTAGCCAGTACTGCATTGGAGTATTCAGCAGCCTCCATCAGAGCAGAAGCCTGACGAGCCAGTTGCTGAACTTCGCTATCACTTTCTTCCAGTTCATGACGAACCGTTTGCAGCGAGGTGAAGATGGTCTCCAGGTTGACGCGGTTGTTTCTGGCACCCTCAGCAATTGTGGAGATCTGAGCTTCCACTTCTGCGGATTGCTCAGAGATCCCCCCCAACTGTGCGCTGATTTCTTCCATTGCGGCGGTACCCTGCTCAACATCTGAGGAGAGGGTTTGAATCCGGGAAACCACTTGCTGTGTTTCGGCCCGGATCTCATCAACAATGGTTTCTACTTCACCCGTAGCGCTGGCAGTTCGTGAAGCGAGTTGGCGAACTTCGTCGGCTACTACAGCAAATCCGCGACCGTGGTCGCCAGCACGTGCAGCTTCAATCGCAGCGTTTAATGCTAACAAGTTGGTTTGTTCGGCAATCTCTTCGATTACCTTGGTGACGTCCTGAATTTTCAGTGACTTCTCGTTCAACTGTTCAATCAGCACCAGCGTTTCTGCAGCCTGAGAGTTCAGTTCGCGAATATTCTGCATCGCTTCTGTAAGAGCGCTCTGACCAGATGCACCTGTATCCCGTGCCTGAATCGCCATTTCGGCAGCAATTTCAGCCTGTTGTGCAGACTGTTGCACAGTAACGGTCATCTCCTCAGAATTCTGAGCGATCTGTGAGACTTCCTTTACCTGATTATCGAGTTTGGTTTTCAGGGTGTCTGCAGAATAGGATACTTCAGCAGCTGACACGGCATTGTCGTTAGCACTTTTAGAAAGCTTGGCCCCGATATCATCTGCATTAGCACTTTTGCTAAAAATATCACCACAGAGGGCAGGGAGCAGTTCCAGATTGTCGACTTTACCGTTCTGGACATGTTTGGCTTCAGTAGAGAGTTTTCCAAGCAAAGCGCTATGGATTACAAAGAGGCTTAAGCCTGAAGCTAACAAAGCTGTAATTGCGATAATGATCAGTGCGGTTGTGTCCGCACCCGTGGAGTATGCGGCACCCACTGCTATGGCAGTGAGGATCGCGGCTGAGACAAAACTTTTTACGTAAAATCCAGAGAGGGAACCGCTCATTCTTTTCGCCCAATGATCTTGTTGTTATTTGACAGGGTTGCTATCCCAAAATAAGGGAATACCTGCAATATATCATCACAAATCCTCAGTGATTCTTCTACTTTAGTAGGTAATGGGACGGTTTCAAGAGTCAGAAGGTTTGAAAATTGATTTAAGTTAAAAAATAACAGCTTATGTTGGTTTTTGATCTGAAATCAAAAGGCAAAGCCGAGTTGAACTTCTTTTCGGTCCATCAGGCGGAAGCCTTTGGCTTTTTTCTGTTTGCGAATAGCGCGAACCAGAGTACGAGCTTCGTCATAGCTGCTGACAACAGTCTTGCGGTATGAGGGTGGCTTATGATTACAACTATGCCCCCAGCTTTGGGAGACTACCCAATCACCAATCAGGTCCCGATACATTCTGACAATGAAATACTCATTGTCTTTTTTCCAGCGTAAGATCAAAGCTGTTTATCCTGACTGATGCGAATTGAATAGCGGCAAAGTTGCCGAGCTTTGTTAGAATCTAGCTCAATTTACCATCTTAGCTTGAATTTTCCTGATATTGACTGATTTGTAAAGTCTGGAGACTAAAGTTGCGTAACCACAAGTTAAAAATTCTTGCCGATGAAAATATGCCGAAGGTACAGGAGATCTTTTCAGACTTCGGTGACGTGGTGCTTTACCCGGGCAGATCGATGCAGGCTGATGATCTAGCGGATGTCGATATGCTGTTAGTGAGGTCGATCACCCAGGTTAACCAACAATTACTAGAGAACAGCCCGGTTAAGTTTGTGGGTACCGCAACCATTGGTATGGACCACATAGATCGGGATTACCTGCAGAAAAGAAACATTGGCTTCAGTAACGCGCCAGGCTGCAATGCGGAAGCAGTAGTCGACTATGTTTTAAGTGCCATCTTTTATATGGCAGATCAACAGGGCTTTGACCCCGCTGATCGAACCTATGGAATTATCGGTGTAGGCAATGTTGGTAGACGTTTACAGCAGAGATTGGAACATTGTGGTTTTAAAGTACTTTTGAATGATCCACCAAGAGCTGAAAATGAATCGGGTTTTGTCTCTCTTGAAGCGCTGTTGGACCAAGCGGATTTTATCTGTGCTCATACTCCTTTGACCAACAGCGGTGACTTCCCCAGTTTTCACCTGCTGTCTGAACCAGAGCTGTTAAAACTGCAATCGAACGCGATCCTGCTCAATGCAGGTCGCGGTCCGGTTATTGATAATCAGGCCTTACTGAAGGTGGGAAAAGAACGTCCGGACCTGAGTTTTATATTGGATGTATGGGAACATGAGCCGCAAGTGTGCAGTGAACTTGCGGCACTATCTGCGCTGATATCACCGCACATTGCCGGGTATAGTCTGGATGGTAAAATCCGTGGCACCTACATGTTGTATCAGGCGTTTTGTGATTTCATCGGGCAGAAAGTGACGAGGAATTTGTCGGAGTTTCTTCCGGATGCCGAGCTCAGTGAGATCGAGCAAAATACTCAATCGCCTCTGGCGTTGATGCAAAAGGTATACGATCCCCGGGTGGATGATGCTTTACTGCGGGAAACCCTGTCGCTGACTCCAGATGAACAACAAAAAGCGTTTGATCAGTTACGTAAAAGCTATCGTGTCAGACGCGAATTTTCCTCATTGAGTATTATCAATCCTAAACATCCCAAGTTATTGTCAGGTATTGGTTTTCAACTCGCAGAACACCGGAATTTACCGTAAGCTATAGCTCCTAAAAAACTAGTCATAAGTTAGAAATGCCGCATGGCTGAAGCACTCGAACAGTTAAAAAACTTGCGCACTCTGGCTGAACTGAATCCCCGAATTGGTGAGAAGGTTCAGATCGAGACGAAATCCCCCCGCGCAAAATTTTCGGTACAGCTTCTGGGTTACCGTGAAGGCAGCAGTATTATTGTGTCTGCGCCTAAAAAATCGAGCGGAATTCATGAGGGTGCAAAAGTTACTGTTCGCCTGATGAGTGGCAACTTTATCTGTGCTTTTAACGTCAAAGTTCTGAAAATTCAGACGATTCCATATCCCCATTGGCATCTTGAGTACCCAAAAGAAACGGAAGTTCGTCGTATCCGTAGTTATACCCGGGTGCCAGTAAATCTGGTGGTGTCTGTTGATGAATTTGAAGCAGGTGCAGGGCTGATGCATGACTGGCCAGTTACCGCTATGTGTAAAGATATCAGCCTTAAAGGTGCCTGTATCAACACTTCAATTGCTTTGGGTAAAACTGGCGATAAACTCTTTATGACAACACGGTTTAAAGTGGCAGGTGTGGATCAGGTAGTACTGGCTCCCGCAGTTATTCGCAGTGTTTCATCCTCTGAAGAGGGGATATCAAAGATTGTATCCCACGGCATTGAGTTTCTTGACTTAGATGAAGAGACACACCTGATGCTGGCTGGATTTGTGTATCAACAGTTCCTTGTGGAAACGGGGCATATGGAGATCCTGGGTGTTTAGGTTAGGGCTGATCATTAACCCGCTTGCGGGTCTGGGTGGCAGTGTTGCTTTAAAAGGCAGCGATGGCGAGGAAACCGCCAGAAAAGCACTGGCTTTAGGTGCTGAACCTAAGGCAGCCCTAAGAACTGCGCAGGCTTTGAGCGTTCTCAAAGGGCTTGAGCTGGAGATAGTGACCTATCCTGCTGAGATGGGGGCTGATGTTGCCTCTGAAACGAGCTTCCCATACACGGTGATCGGCGAAATCAATTCTGGACACACAACTGCTGAAGATACGCTAAAAGCGGCGAAACACCTTGAAGCAGAAGGCGTGGATCTAATCCTTTTTGCCGGTGGCGATGGTACCGCCCGGAATATCTGTGAGATTGTGGCAGATCATATTCCAGTATTAGGCGTGCCTGCCGGAGTAAAAATACATTCAGGTGTTTATGCAGTAACGCCGAAAGCCGCAGGCGAGATTATCGCCATGCTGATCAAAGGTGAACTGGTGACCCTGGGTGATCAGGAAGTGCGTGATATAGATGAAGAAGCATTTCGCCAGGGTACCGTACGTGCGAAATATTACGGCGAATTGCTTGTGCCCCAAGAACATCGTTTTCTGCAGCACGTTAAGAACGGCGGCAAAGAGTCTGAAGAGCTGGTTCTGGATGATATCGCCGCAGATATTATTGAACAGATGGAACCGGATACTTTTTACATTATGGGGTCAGGTTCGACCGTTGCCGCTGTGATGGAGCAGATGGGGTTGCCTAATACTCTGCTGGGCGTTGATCTGATCAGGGATCAGGAATTGGTTGCTTCCGATTGCACCGCTCAACAGTTGCTTGAATTAACGCAGGGGGAGCCTACCCAGTTGGTAATCACATTGATTGGTGGCCAGGGACACATTATTGGCCGCGGTAATCAACAACTCAGCCCTGAATTATTGAAGCGACTGGGTAAGGCGAATATGAATGTTATAGCCACCAAAACTAAGTTGCAGGCTCTGGAAGGCCGCCCGCTTATTGTTGATAGCGGTGACCCAGAGTTGAATCACCATCTGTCCGGTGTGATTAAAGTAACAACCGGTTATCACGATTCTGTTCTCTACCGAGTGGCAGATTACTAAACTCTACACTAGTCTGAAGAGGTGCTCTGTAGCAGCGGAGGAATCATGTTCAGGCATCTTCTGGCTTTTGTTTTTGTATTGTCTACTCCGGTTTGGATGCAGGACCATACGCCCGATGAAAACCACTTCTACCGACGTTTTTTTACTAAAAAGCATCGGGCCAAACGTAGTAAAGCGAAGCTACTCTGGATAGGAATGCTGCTGCTCATGCTGTTATTTCCATCTCCACCCCTGATTGTTTCTATGCTGCTTTTCACAACCTTTCTAACTTTTAGCCTGATGGACGAATCCGGTTGAAACCAATTTGTCATAATTGCTCAACGATTTTGTAATAAACACTCAGTAGAGTCCGCATTTGATTTTTATAACTCGGACTTATTGAGGTTTCCCCCAATGAAAAAGCTGATCGCAGGCGCTCTGGTTGCAGGTGCAGTAGTTGCTATGACTGGTTGTCACACTCAGCCAGCTAAAGAAGAAGTTAAAGCTGAAGCAAAAATGGATCTGAACAACAACGACCTGTATGAAGTATCACATGAAGGTCGTCACTATGTATTTGATGATTTTGCTACTTATCAGTCTTTCCTGGAAATCGGTGAAACTTCTTACCGTAAAGTTTTCATCGCAGGTGGCCCAAAGGGTGAAACACTGGTATTTGGTCTGACTGGCAAAGACAAGAAGAAAACTTCTGGTATCGCTGGTATCGACATGTATAACGGCAAGCTGGAAGCTGCTGAAGAGTTCTACGGTGAAGTTCGCGGCGAAGACGGTCGTCTTTACGTATTCAGCACTCTGGAAGATATGGAAGATGTTCGTAAAGTAGGTGAAGCGCCATACCGTTTCACTCAGATTGCTGCAGGCCCACAGGGTCAGACCGTTGTATTTGTACTGAACAAAAACAACAAGAAAAAGCAGCCTGTTGCTTTGATGGCTAAGTTCAAAGAAATGAACAATATGAAGTAATATCTACTTCACATAAAAAGCCCGCTTTAAGCGCACTGCTGTCCCATAGTTAGGG
>JBOEHA010000027.1:0-47764 GCA_050633685.1 Neptuniibacter sp.
TCCAATCATCTAGGAAAAGCTTTAAAAGCACGGTGGGAAGGTTGGGAAATTTAACGCTGACCTCAACTACCTCATTCGTAGTGTGTCCAGAGTCTTAAAACTTTTACCAATTGCTCGGTTTCTAAGACCTGATAAACGATTCGGTGCTGGATGTTTATTCGCCTTGAATAAGCACCGGAAAGATCGCCCACAAGTTTCTCGTAGGGTGGGGGAGTCTGATAGGGATTTCTCTCGATAATTTGAAGCAGCGCTTGAGCTTTTTCCTTTAAACCTGAAGAGGCCAGTTTTCTGGCTTCTTTCTGCGCCTGCTTTGTGTAGACAAGCTTCCAGCTCACCAGTCGAGTTCCTCCGAACATTCAGAAACCGGGGTTTCCATCCCTTGTTTAATCGACTCACCCATTCCGGGAACAGACATCAGGTGCAGGGTTTCTGAAATCGCGTTCCAGTCTTCTTCCGAGACGAGAACAGCATTCCCTCTTTTTCCTGTAATCACTATAGGTTGGTGCGTGCTCGCCGTTTCATCGATCAAACTGTAAAGCTTTGAGCGAGCTTCAGTGGCATTGAGAATAGTCATGGATTGGTCCTCCTTTGTAAAGCGTACGATACTACGTACGGGATATCAAGGCGCCTTGCAGGCAGCACGCGGCCCTTCGGGCAGCTGCGAGTGGCGAGAACGCTGGTCTTTCAGGCAGAACGCTTCGCTACGAGATGCTAGAACGCGGCTGCGCCGCTGCTAGGGGCTAGGAAAAGCTTAAAAGCACGGTGGGTAGGTTTGGTAATTTAACTAATCCCAATTGTCTTTTTAACCTTATACACGACAATTGAAACGGGAAATGGGAAACTTGATCCTGCTGTTTTGCTTTGAGCCCGTTGTTGCTTCGTTTTTAGCAGGACGAATTTTATTACTTGTGGGGTGTTTGCTTGCATGCCACATGAAGTGCTGCGGCCAGCATAACTACGATGTTCACAAATTGCTGTCTTTCGCTCATTTTTGAATGCGGTGGAAGCCCGGGATTTGATTCCTTACGAGCTTTATCAACACTAACGTTTAAAGTTTGCTTTTCCATAGAGTCTAAACTTTTATAAAAATTATTTACATCATTCTTAGATATCTCCGGGCGTAGATTGTGAGCAAAGTCATTACGTATCTTTCCCAAGCAATTAAGTGAGCTTTCAAATCTACTATCTAAGCCTAAAGCCATTGCGAGCTTAACTGTCGAACTATAGTCCAAGTCCATCTTTCTAACGTGAGCTGGGCTAGTTACGCATAAATCTATTAGGTTATTAAGGTATTGCTCAACAACAATCTGAGTCCGTATTACTACACCAAGATCATCTTCTCTCTCGCATGATTCCAATAGACTTTCGTACAATACTTCGCTCATGCTTTAACTAACTCCACTATAAAGGGCAGAGTTCATAAGACGTCCAGCCCGAAGGTCAATTTTATGGGTCTTGTTATGTGATGTTTTCTTGTACACCTTTTAAGTGCTCTTTTACTTGATTTGCACAACCGCGAGGTTGAGTACCAAGCCAATACCAATCTTTAATATTAAAAGTAAAGTAGTCATATTTTTTTGTAGTAGGAGAACCTTTGTTAAAGGCAGTAAGGCAAACTACTTCAACCTCTGAAGAACTCTCTTTCCACAAAATTGCTGCTTTTGTACCAAATAAATCAAATTCATGAATATTAGGTTTGTTATCTTTAAGAACAGAAACCCAGCGATAATAATCTGCTTCCTCATTATTTGATTCAGGTTTACGGATTGGTTGACGGCTTCTCTTGGTGACATGGACTACTGGTGTGCTAGTGTTTTGCTTAGGTTTTGTTTTTTTAACCAAGAAATATAAACCGATTAAAACAATAATTATTATTCCAATTTCCATTTGGCGCCTATAGCTATATAACATTCGTATATACGTATCTTGCAAGGTCTATAAAGAACGCAGATGAGAAAGGAGAAATCTATCCTTGATAACACCGAGCATTCCATACTCTTGAAGAGCTTTTAATATACTCCAGCCATCTATAAAAACCACCCAATAAAAAGGAATTATTCAGCAAGGGTTTTAAGTTTTTCCTAGCCACTCGCAGTCGGCGCAGCCGCGTTCTCGCCACTCGTAGCGAAGCGTGCTGGCTTTGGCTAAACCCAAAGCCAATGAGTTATACTCTTCCGCCCAACAACCCAAAGCCAACACCCATGTCAAACCAACGAAAGCCAAAGCTCCATCCCAGGAACCCCCACAACTCCCCGTACGACTTGGAGCATCTCTCCGCGACAACCCCCGAACTAAAGCCTTTCCTGACTAAGACTGTGAAAGGTGATCTGACAGTGGATTTCTCTCAACCTGCGGCGGTTAAGGCATTAAATAAAGCGTTGTTGCAAGATGTGTACGGCATCGAGTTCTGGGATATTCCTGAAGGGGCGTTGTGTCCGGCGGTGCCGGGGCGGGCGGATTATATTCATTATCTGGCGGATCTGTTGGCGGAGGATAATGGTGGTGAGGTGCCCAAAGGTGGTTTAGTGCGTGGTCTGGATATCGGGATGGGGGCGAGTTGTGTTTATCCGATTATCGGCAGTCAGGCTTATGGCTGGTCGTTTGTGGGTAGCGATATAAACCCGGTATCGGTGGCTATGGTTGAGCAGATCGTGCAGTTTAATGCACCGATTAAAAAGAAGATTAAATGCCGTTTGCAGAAGAGTGAGCAGCAGATCTTTAACGGTGTGATTAACAGCAACGACCTGTTTTATTTCACCCTGTGTAACCCTCCATTTCATGCTTCTCTGGAAGAGGCGACCCAAGGTACTCAGCGTAAGATTAAAAACCTGAATCGCTCAGCCGCGAAAAAAGGCTCAAAGGTTTCACAGGCTTCTAATGAAACCACTTTGAACTTCGCAGGTGAGGGTGCTGAACTCTGGTGTAAAGGCGGTGAATTGTCGTTTATTCAACGGATGATTGCTGAGAGTGAAGAGTTTAAGGAGCAGTGCCTCTGGTTTACTTGTTTGGTTTCCAAAAAAGATAACCTTAAAGCTCTACAAAAAGCCCTGCGTAAAACCTCTGCCTGTGAGGTAAAAGTCATCGAAATGGCGCAGGGTCAGAAACAAAGCCGTTTCCTTGCGTGGACGTATATCCCCACAGAAGCAAGAACCTCCTGGTACCAAAACTAAACCATTAGGGTTTTAGGCTTTTCCTAGCTACTCGCAGTCGGCAGCGCCGCGTTCTAGCCACTCGTAGCGTTAGCGTGCTTTTTAAGCGTAATCATGCCGATGGCCGCGTTTTTTGCGGGGTTTGCGTTGTGGTTGCAGGTGAACTGCGGTGGTGCAGTTTCGGCCATTTTTCTTGGATGTATAAAGCGCTTCATCGGCTTTTTTGATCACCAGCTGAGGGTCTGTCAGCTCAGTTGTTTTTTCACATACACCAATACTGATGGTGACACTGACCACCTCGGTACCGTTGTCTTTTTTACGCATCTTCTCACCCTGATCATTGTCATCCGGGCGATCCTGATTACGGATATGCATTGGATAGTTGGCGATGGTGTCGCGCAATTCTTCAATATAGGGCAGGGCTTCTTGTTCATCTTTACCGGGGAATACCAGCGTGAACTCTTCACCGCCGTAACGGTAAGCTTTACCGCCACCTTTCACTTTGGCGAGTTTGGCTGCGACCATTCGTAGTACCTGATCCCCGACATCGTGCCCGTATGTGTCATTAAACTGTTTAAAGTGATCAATATCACACATGGCGAGGCAGTATTTTTTGCCCAGAGTAGAGAGTTTATCCTGTAGAGCTCGACGGGCAGGTATAGCGGTCAGCTCATCAATAAAGGCCATGCGGTAGGAGTTTTGTACCACAGAGATAGCAAGGGCAATCAGGCTGGCGGAGACAAACAAAGCAGAAATCAGCGGGCGATTAAACCAGCTCAGCATTATCAGGGCTGAGATGATGGCTGCCAGTAATGCTGCATCGGTATAGGTTTTACGGAAGACAAATGAGGCGATAACCGGCAAAAAACAGATGGCAAAGGTCCAGGCTGCGGCCTGGCTTAGGTAATATTCATGCAGCACCATCTCCAGCATGCTCATTGGCAGATTAGGCAGGTACATAGCCATTGAACCGTATTGCCATAGAAGGTAGATAATCAGATAGCTAAGTGCGATCACAGCAAGCCGTATGATGCCTATGGGTGTCAGCAGACCACGCTCTTTATAGATTGATATAAACGCCATATGTATGGGCAGAAGAATGGATATGATGCTGTAAAGGACAAACGCGTCGGCTTTGTTCAGGCTGGTTTGTAAACCGTTTTGGATAAGCCAGTAGGCGGCGACTAAGTTAAGGGCTGCAAAGACAATGCGGCTGCGTTTAAAACCGTAACCCAGAAGAGCGACTATCAGGCCAAGCAGGTAGGGTGCCAGGGTGATGATGTGTTGATATTCGGTGGAGAGTTTTGCTGCCATAGGCAATAGCAAGCCCGCTCCAAGCAGGAGCAACAAGGAAGGCAGAACTAAACCAGCGATTCGGAGTAGCAACAGTCTGAACCCATCAATCCGTGAGATTCGACCATTGTAGCGGGTAACTACAAAAAAATATCGTTTTATGGGCAAAAAAAACCGGACGCGAAGGTCCGGTAACAAGCGGATTTAGGTGAGAAAAGTCCGAAAAAAATTAAGCAGCTACGGTTTTTTTACAACCCAGCATGGATGCAACCATCATCGCCGGGCACCAGCCAGTGAAAGCGGATTGGGTCAGGCTTAAACCAACGATCGCTGTCACAATCAGTAGGTTTGCAGTCATGCCCGCAAACAGCACTAAACCCACCGTCAGAAGCACAACCGAGCCTGCGATAATGTGCACTCCCTGATTAACGCTCATGCCTTCAGAGGAGCAGGTTTCAGCTTTCAGTCCGATTTTCTGGAATATGAATACTGCCGGGCACCATTTGGTAAAACCGGATTGAAACAGGTTAAGACCGACAAAACCGGTCAGATAGAACCAGTTAGGGTGCATGTACGTACCGAGGCCAAGACTGACAAGAATAACCACACCGGCCATCAATCGAAGTGCTGCATTAAGTGACATAAATCGCTCCTGAGATGAATCCTTATATTAGGGATATTATATATAAGACTGATCTAATATAAAGCGTATGTTTAGTTTAAATTCTTATATTCATTATCTGCTTAGGCCTTTCCTGGTTATAAGCCTAATTGTTGATGATTCTCACTGGCGGAGATTAATTTTTCTGCCAGACTCAAAGTACAGGTATGTATAACGGAGTCGGCAATGGACAAGATTCTTGTGAATCTGGATCTGAAACATGATCCAACAAGTTTGCTTCAGAAAGCAGCAGTGATGGCGAATCAATACGGTGCTGCTCTTGAGTTGTTCTGTTGTTGTTATAACCGTTCGATCACACATGGTTATATGTTTGATAAAGAGCAGGAGCTGAAAGCGGAACACGCGTATATCCGTCAGGTTGAAGAAAAGCTGGAGAAGCTCAGTCTGCCTTTAATTGAACAGGGGCTTGAAGTCGGTTTTGATGTCGCCTGGAATCGTCATCGCGGTGAAGGCGTTGTTCGTCAGGTTCTGCGTCATCAACCGGATCTGCTAATGCATGGCATACAACCTCATACTCGTTTAGGCCATTATCTTTTTGCCTCTGTGGACTGGCAGATAGCGCGTAAAAGCCCGGTGCCTGTGCTGTTTGTTAAGGATCGCCCCTGGAATGAAATTACCCGTATTACTGCATGTATTGATCCCCTGCATGAGGGGGATGAACACGCCAAACTGGACCGGGAGATTATGGCGCAGAGCTATAAACTGGCGCAGGAGGGAATGGGCGAACTGCGTGTTTTACACTGCTACAACACACTGCCTCATGAAGCCATTTTTGATGAACACCTGATCACTGATTATGAGGCTTTGCAGGATAAGGTAGAAACCTTGCACCTGCGCCGTTGCAATCTGCTGTTGGAAGAATATGGCTTATCTACTGACTCATATCAGGTGGATATGCTGAAAGGAGAGAGCGATCTTATTATCAGCAACTATGCTAAACATAATGAGATCGACATCATTACTATGGGCGCGGTTGCCCGCAGTGTGTTTGACCGTTTGCTGGTGGGTAGCACAATAGAACATGTGGTTGATCATGTTGATTGTGATGTTTTGCTGGTGAAACCTGATGGGTTTATCTGCCCTGTGGAGGAATGATCCCCCCCTTCTCATTGCTGCACAGGAGATCCAAAGGCCGCTTAACAGCGGCCTTTTCCGTTATTTTCTGGGTTACAAGTCCAGTTCAGCCCAGATAGGAGCGTGGTCTGAGGGTTTTTCCATACCGCGCAGTTCGTAATCAACCCCGGCATCCTTACATTTTTCCAGCAGTGGCTGGGTCAGCAGAATTCCATCAATTCTCAGACCGCGTTTTGGCTCATCATCAAATCCACGGGAGCGGTAATCAAACCAACTGAAGGTGTTGTCATCTTCCGGGTTCAGATGACGGAAGCTGTCAGTCAGTCCCCAGCCTGTCAGTTTTGCATACCATTCACGTTCTTCCGGTTGGAAGCTGGCTTTACCGGTTTTTAACCAGCGTTTACGGTTGGGTTCGCCAATACCGATATCTTTATCTTCTGGGGAGATGTTCAGATCGCCCATGACCACCAGGTTCTGGTCGGCAGAACAGTGTTCCTCCAGATGTTTTTGCAGGTCGGCATAAAACTTACGCTTGGCCGGGAATTTCACCTCATGTTCTATATTTTCGCCTTGAGGAAAATAACCATTGAGTACTCGGACGATGTTGCCGTTGTCTGTTTCTACATCGGCCATAATCATACGGCGTTGAGCATCTTCAGCGTCGCTCAGAAAACCTTTCTGGACATTGCTCAGTGGTCTTTTGGATACCAGGCAAACGCCGTAGTGGCCTTTCTGACCATGAAACTCCACGTGATAACCCATCGCTTCAACATCTTCGACCGGGAAAGCTTCGTCATGTACTTTGGATTCTTGTACACCGATGATGTCCGGCTGATATTTATCAATGACTGCCTGCAGTTGGTGAAGGCGTGAGCGCAGGCCATTAACGTTGAAACAGATCAGTTTCATTGCGGGTTTTCCTGTGGTTATCAATAAAATTTAATCGGATTCTATTGAACAATTGACCGGATTGATACTCAGATGATTTTAGAAATTTTTTATCAAGTCCTTTGAATTTCTTAATTGTTCTACATATTAGAGGTTCAGGTATGATTGATAACAAATCTCGACACAACTGACGATACAACTCTCTAAATAAGAAAGGAGCCAACAGTGGCTGAATATGATTTTGATCTGTTTGTAATTGGCGCCGGGTCCGGTGGTGTACGCGCAGCAAGAATGGCTGCGGGCATGGGCGTTAAGGTAGGTATTGCTGAAGATCGTCATCTGGGCGGCACTTGTGTAAATGTTGGCTGTGTTCCGAAGAAACTGTTTGTGTACGCTTCCCATTATGCGGAGAGTTTTGAAGAAGCGGCTGGTTTTGGTCTGACCCATAAAGGCATGGAGTTTGACTGGCCAACCCTACGTGACAACAAAACCAAAGAGATTGAACGCCTCAATGGCATCTACCAGAACTTGCTGGTGAATTCCGGTTGTGAACTGATCAATGGGCGTGCCACGCTGGTTGACCCTCATACCGTGGCAGTAGGGGACAAGCAGTACACTGCTGAACGTATTCTGGTGGCTGTAGGTGGATGGCCAAACATTCCGGAGATCCCGGGTAAAGAACATATCATCAGTTCTAATGAGGTGTTTTATCTGGAAGAGTTTCCTAAGCGTGCTCTGGTTGTTGGCGGCGGCTATATAGCGGTTGAGTTTGCAGGTATCTTCGCAGGTCTGGGGGCTGAGACTAAGCTGGCTTACCGTGGTGATCTGTTCCTGCGTGGTTTTGACCGTGAGATTCGCGAATTTACCGCTCAGGAAGTGGCTAAGAAAGGTGTTGATCTGTTGTTCAATAACAATATTGAGTCGATTGCAAAGCAGGCTGACGGCAGCTATCTGGCGCAAATGACCGATGGCTCAACCATTGAGACAGATCTGATTATGTATGCGACGGGCCGAAACCCTAAAGTTACAGGTTTGGGGCTGGAAGAGTTGGGCATAGAACAGGCTAAAAATGGTGCTATAGTCGTTAATGATGAGTTCCAGACCAACGTGCCATCTGTATACGCCGTGGGTGATGTTATTGACCGAGTTCAGTTAACACCGGTTGCACTGGCAGAAGGGATGGCACTGGTACGTAATCTCTATGCAGGGGCGAATCAGAAGGTGGATTACAACCTGATTCCAACTGCGGTATTCTGCCAGCCAAACATCGGAACAGTAGGACTGAGTGAAGAGCAGGCGAGAGAACAATACGACAATATCGAAGTGTATAAGTCAGAGTTCCGCGCCATGAAACATACCATCAGCGGCAGTGAAGAGCGCACTTTTATGAAGATGCTGGTGGACGCAGACAGCCGTAAAGTACTGGGTGTACACATGGTTGGCCCAGATGCGGGTGAGATCATTCAGGGTATTGGTATTGCTCTTAAAGCGGGAGCAACCAAAGAGGTGTTTGATAGCACAATAGGTATTCACCCGACAGCGGCTGAAGAGTTTGTGACGATGCGTGACCCGGTGTCGAGCTGATCAGCTATGTGATTACTGATAAGTTGAAAGGCCCGTTACTACGGGCCTTTTTTATAGATATTCAAAATAGAGAGGTTATTTCTTCAGCGATGGCTTCGCCCAGAATAAGGTGCTGGGGGGCATCCAGATGAATTCCATCCACCGAGCTGGCATCAGTTACTTCAGCAGCATCCATGAAGTGACAGTTCAAATCGTCACACACTCTCTTTAGTTCCTTCGCCAAACCTGAACAACGCTGACCCGCATTTTCAAATTTATGCGCAATTGCGCCTTTGGGGTGTGTGATTACCGGAGGACTGATGACCAGAATATCCGGTAAAGGCATTCCCGGTTCGATCGGGGATGTACGAACAATGTTGATCAGTTTCATCATTCCTTGCGCCGACAACCAAGCGTTGTTGTTATGGGTGCACTGAAAGTCATTGGTGCCTAGCATAAGAACAACTAGCCTCAAGGGCGAATTGATTTCCATAGCCTGAGCCAGATGCTCAGAACCATTACGGCCTACTTTGAAAGGGTCATCCCAAGTTGTTCTTCGACCGTTCAGACAGTTCTCAATGATCCGGACATTATGTCCCTTTTGTGTAAGTTTGATCTCGCAGACCCCCGGCCAGCGTTGATCAAATGGCAATCGTTTACGGGTATCGGGAATAATTCCCCAGGTCAGACTGTCGGAATAAACCAGGATCTGTTCCATGATCGGCCTCATTTTTTATTTTGGTTATATTCCTTATAACCCTAAATCCAGCAAACTCAAATACCCCAGTACGGCAAAACTTGTAACTAATAAAAGAATGGGTGGTTTGAAGGTGCGTAGAACAAAGAAACCAATAATCACCAATGCCATATCTAATCCGGAAGAGACGCTGCTGATAAACACAGGCTGGTAGAGTGCTGACAACAGAAGCCCTACCACAGCTGCGTTAATGCCCCAAACCGCACCGGCGACTTTTGGTCTGTGAGCCAGAGATTCCCAGAAACCCTGTAAACCCAGTACCAGTAGAAAACCGGGCAGGAAAATTCCAAGCGTTGCGATTAGGGCGGCAATTAATGGCAGGTTTTGCATCATCTCCGCCCCAAGGAAAGTGGCCAGTGTGAACATCGGCCCTGGAATAGCCTGTGCCGCAGCATACCCTAGAATAAACTGATCGGGTGTGACTGCATCCCCCACCGTTTGTTGCAGCAGTGGCAGGACAACATGGCCACCGCCAAATACCAGACTGCCTGCCTGATAAAAACCGGAAAATAAACTGATCCATTCCGATTGGGAAGCAAGCAAAGGCAGAGCAAAGAAAAGGCACAGGAAGAGAATTAATGGCAATTTTCGGGTTTTTACCGGCAGGCATTCTTGTTGTGTTTGGCCTTTATGCAATAGCAACCCGACGCTAGCTGCGAGTATCAAGACTACCATTTGAATCCAAAGGCCTGGAGCGATCAGCAGGGTTGCCGCAGTTAGGGCTGCGATAGCCAGACTGGAGGGTTCTTTACAAAAACTCCTTTGCATATTCAATGTTGCGTCGGCGACCACAATGACGGCTAATAATTTAAGACCGTGGATAATACCGACCATCCAACCAGATTCTGCATGGCTACCGTAAATTGCAAGCAGATACAGAATCAGAAAGGAGGGGAGTGTAAAGCCCATAAATGCGGCGATACCACCTGGCAAACCTGCGCGGCGAAGACCCAGTGCGAAACCTACCTGACTGGAGCCCGGCCCGGGCAGAAACTGGCTTAAAGCGATCAGCCTTGAGTAGGCATCCTGTTCAATCCATTTTTTTTCTTCAACGAAGGTTTTCTGGAAATAACCAAGATGGGCTGCCGGTCCGCCAAAGCTGGTAAGACCTAAAAGTAAAAAACGCCAAAATACTTCCCAAAAAACTTTCATACATACCTCGCAAAACTGTTCGCGACAAGATTAAGACTAAATGATGAAAGAAATATGACGTGGGTGATTTTGCGATTTATTTTGGGCAATAAAAAAGCCGCTGATGCGGCTTTCTTTTGAGCGGTACTGTTATGAAACTATAACGCGGTTTCGACCTGACTCTTTCGCTTGATAGAGTGCTTTATCGGTACGCTCAATCAGCTTCTCAGCAGTTTCGCCTTCAACCAGTTGTGAAACACCAAACGAAGCGGTTATGGAACTGATCACTTCCCCGGATTTCTTCTGTTTAATACGAATCGCTTGAATCTTAGCGCGGATATCTTCAGCCAGTTTCGCGGCTGTTTCTCGGGTAGAACCTGGCATCAATACCGCAAACTCTTCACCGCCGTAACGAACCGGAATCATTGGTTCTGGGCAGGCATCTTTTAAAAGTTTTCCGACATATTGAAGAACTTTATCACCCATCAGATGCCCATAGGTATCGTTGAAACGTTTGAAGTGATCAACGTCCACCAGCACAAAAGATGAGGTGATATTCTGGTTGCTGCCCGTCAGCATTTCCAGTTCCGCATCAAAGGTTCGGCGGTTGAACAAATTGGTTAATGGATCAACCCGGGCATCTTGGCGTGTTTTGGTCAGTTCCTCTTTCAGGGACTGGATCTCAGCCTGAGCTTCATCCATTCGTTCCTGAAATAAACGCGTTGTCTCACTCATTTTTTTAGTATGAGTGGAAAGCGTATTAATGACAGTCTCAACCGGCAGGCTGGGATCGCCATCTTCGGATTCTCTGAGGCTGTCAAGACTGTCTTCCAAAACATTGCTGAAACTTGCTGACTCCTGTGCCACATCCCCGGCATGTTCGTGCAGATTATTAATCAGGCTAATCAGATTAGACTGAATATCTTCTGCACCCTGAATTTCATCCTTGATCATATGCTCGCGGAACAATTGTTCGCTGAGCATTGTAGGGCAGGTACCATAAGTAGTGAGCGTTTTATCCAGTTGAACATTCAGTTCCGGAACTCGGTCACTTACATAGGTATACCACAGCGCATAGTTGAGCGGGTTGGGTGGGATATTGTGCTTTACCATCAGGGGCACTGCCTGACGTAGGTATTCAGCAGCTTGATTGTTATTTTCAGCGAACTTCATACTTCTCTCATGTTGAGTCAACAAATAAAACGATACAACTGCGTCAGTGTTATGTGTAGTTATAACTTAGAAAACACAACACGACCTCGACAACTTTAAAACAAACGTTTAAATTTGGGAATGACTCATCTCTAAATAATTATAGAATTTACATTTAATTACACGTAAGTCTTTTTATCGGCCGTCGCCAGATAATCTTCAATTATTAAAAAGTATATTTTCTCGTCTATAAATGCTTACTTTAGGTGTGGCTCTTAATACTAAGTATAAGTGTTCATTTTTTGTACCGTGTTAAAGTCCATTAAAATCAAGCGGTTATTTTTTCATTATTCAGGTACTTATCAGTTGCTGCTACAGGGTTTACATTTCCGTAACCTGAGAGGGGATCTCTTTGGTGGTATTACCGCTGCGGTGGTTGCTCTGCCATTGGCGTTGGCCTTTGGTGTCTCTTCTGGTGCAGGTGCTATCGCCGGAATTTATGGCGCTATCTGCGTCGGTTTTTTTGCAGCTCTTTTTGGCGGAACACCGTCTCAGGTATCCGGCCCAACGGGCCCTATGACCGTGGTGATGGCTGCGGTGTTTACCCAGTTTTCTGCGGTAGACCCCGTGAATGGTCCAGCGGTCGCATTTACTGTTGTTCTGATGGGCGGCTTTTTTCAGATTTTGTTTGGGGCTTTTAAACTGGGAAAATATGTCACCTTGATGCCTTTTCCGGTGATTTCAGGGTTTATGAGTGGCATAGGGGTGATCATCATAGCCTTGCAGCTTTCACCCTTACTGGGTTTTCCTGCGGAATCATCGGTCGTTAGTTCTTTACAGCATTTACCGCACAACCTTAGCGAATTCCACTCGGGGGCGTTAATACTTGGTCTTCTGACTCTGGTCATTTTGTTTGCTTGTCCGGCAACTGTATCCCGGGTGATACCCGCACCCTTGCTGGCTTTGATATTGTGCACGGTGATTGCGATGTTTGTATTCAGCAATCAACCTGTTCCGGTTATTGGCGAGATTCCTACCGGTTTGCCGTCACTCATTCTTCCAACGATTGAACCTGAGCTTTTAAAAGATATGTTGCTTTCCGCAATTATGCTGGCGGCACTGGGTTCCATCGATTCTTTGCTGACCTCTTTGGTGGCAGATAATATGACCAAATCACAGCATGACTCTGATCGTGAACTGATCGGTCAGGGAGTGGGTAATATGGTCGCAGGTTTATTTGGAGGATTACCTGGAGCAGGGGCCACAATGCGGACGGTTGTGAATATCCGTGCTGGGGGAGAATCTTCTTTATCCGGGGCGGTGCATGCTCTGGTGTTATTGATCGTTGTGCTGGGGGCAGGGGGACTGGCAGAGAATATTCCCCATGCTGTCTTAGCGGGGATTTTGATTAAAGTTGGTATCGATATTATCGATTGGGATTTTTTGAGAAGGCTACATCGGGCGCCTATCTTTGTCGTCGTTTTAATGCTTTTGGTATTGGGTCTGACTGTATTTGTGGATCTGGTGACCGCTGTCTTAGTCGGTGTGTTTCTGGCGAATATTATCACCATCAAACGTCTGTCGGACCATCAGGTGGAGTCCATCAGACTGATCTCGGATCAACCTGATGAACTGGACGTTTTGACCCATCGCGAAAAAGAGTTGCTCACGGCCGCAGCTGGTAGAATCCTGCTGTATAAAATTGATGGCCCCGTCAGTTACGCTTCGGTGAAAGGCATGACAAACAAACTTCGTCACTGGGGTGATCATGATGCTTTATTATTTGATGTTTCAACGGTGCCACTGATTGATGTCTCAACCGCGATGGCGTTTGAAAATATGATTCTGGATGCTTTGCAGCAAAACCGGCAGGTTTATTTTATCGGAATGGATGACGCAGTACGGCATGTGTTTGATCGGATGGATATATCTAAGTTACTACCTGAAAGTTGTTTTTATGATTCCAGAGAGTGCGCGGTAGAAATAGCCTTTCAGGGCGTTTTTTCAGAAGAGTAACTGATCAGGTGCATTATGGAACTTAAACTGCTGGCTAGGGTGACCAGTTGTTCCTCACTGCCTTCACCCTCTATCTGGAGCTGAGATTGCCATTGCCGGTGAGTGATCTCGGCACCTGAATTTGTAACTAATCTCTCTATGTCACTGACAAGTTCATACGGCAGTTGGATCGAAAAGCTGTGTTTGGCTAAGTATTCGGTTGTGGGCAGAGTCTCAATCGCTTCCTGAACTGCCAGACTGTACGCTCTTACCAAACCTCCAGCGCCGAGTTTTATGCCTCCAAAATACCGGGTCACCACAACGGTTATTTCACATAAATCACTGTGCTCAAGGACATTGAGCATAGGTTTACCTGCCGTACCTTTGGGTTCGCCGTCATCATTACTCTGGCGACAGTTGAGTTGATCTCTCAAACCGGTAATACGCGCCCAGCAATTATGATTAGCTTTTGGGTGCATTTGTTGAATCGATTCTATAAAAGACTCAGAAGATTTTTTATCTGGAGTGTGGGCTATATAGGTAATGAACCGACTGCGTTTTACCTCTATTTCGTGGCTAAAAGGGGACTGAGCAGGGAAAAACTGTTTCACTTCGCGCAGCCTGCAGCCAGATAGATGGAGCCGAAATAGTTTTTATCCGGAAAACGTTGTTCAAGTTGAGCGGTGACGAGTTCAATCAGTTGCTCATTACTATAGCCGGCGGCCTGTAGGTTAAGCATGTCCGCTTCATATAAAAGAATTTCAATATCCATAGTCTGCGGCTGGTAATGTAGAGTCAGGCGGTAAAATTCTATACCTGGATAAATCGTATCCAGAGTAGAGAGGATTACACCTGAAATATCACTGCGAAGAGGTAACTCATAAGAGGGTGTGGGATCTATTTTCTCGTCATTGTAAGTATCAATGTGATAAATGATATGGCCGATGTCATCACATTCCTCATGTAGCTTGTAACAGGCTAAATCTCCAAGGTGATGACCTTCCGAAGCGCTGATATCTGAGCCGACCTGAATGTGCAACTCAAGAATGCTCTTACTGCCCATTGCACGGCTTTTGAAACTGTGAACACTTATGATGCCTTGAATGGACATCACTATGTCCTGATAGCGTTTTATATCCTCTTCTGGCAGAGAGGTGCCCACGAGTTGCTTAATACTGTCCCAGCTAAGATCCCAGCCAATTTTACCAACAATAAAGGCTACAATGATGGCAGCAATCGCATCCAGCCAAGTGATACCAGCCATGGTGCCTGCTATCCCTACAAACACCACAATTGAAGAAAGCGCGTCGGTCCGACTGTGCCAGGCATTGGCGACCAACAGATCAGAACCGGTATCCTTACCTACTTTAAGGGTGTATCTGAAAATCCACTCTTTAGCGGCTACTGATACAGCTGCTACCAGCAAAGTCGGCCACTCCGGAATAAGAAGCTCGGAACTATCAAACAGGGAAAGGGTGCTGTCATAAATCATAGCGCCGGCGATGGCGATAAGAATACTGCCAAGCAGTACTGTGCCCAGTGTTTCAAAATGAGCGTGTCCCCAGGGGTGCTCTTCGTCCGGTTCATCCCCTGAGAATTTGAGGATAACAATGACCATTAAGTCAGTGAGCAAATCAGAAAGCGAGTGAATACCATCAGCAACCAAACCAGCGGAATGAGACAGGTGGCCGATAATAATTTTGCTGAAGCCTAGAAGGCCATCCAGAATTGCACCGATGATGGTAACGCGTTGTACAGCGTGTTGTTGCTCTGAACTTCTGCTCATTAGAAACTTTACTCAGTTATGATGGGAATATCCTATCAGGAAGTGGGTATTTATTTCAGTTTGTTCGTAATTTGTATTAATAATTTGCTGTTCTGAATCCAATTTTAATTACCATAAGCAGAATTCTATGAGTTGCAGGGCCGTTACAGGGTTTTTCCTATGATTTCTAAGCAGTTTTAGTGATGCCAGCAGAAAAGTTTTTCACCGTTAACCAAAATAGTGCATAGGTATCAACTTAGTGCGTATAAAAAAACCATAAATTACTATATTGACATAATTAACATATTGTTTTTAAAGGAATAAAACTGTATTGGTTAAAAAATAGCCAGTTTAATGCAACTCCACTATTTATGGGTGTTTCATGCAGTTTTAAAGTTATAATTCACAGAGTTATCCACAGAGTGTGTGGGTAGTAGGCTTAAGGCCCTGTAATTACTGTTTTTGAATAACTTTTTGCGGTGCAAAACCACTGTTGTGAGGAGGTTTTTTTTTATATTCTCTCTCTAAAGGTCATACAAAACTGAAAGGAATAAGATGGAAGGTAGTTCAGTCACTCAAGTGGTTCTCCCTCTGGCACTTTTTTTAATCATGCTAGGGGTTGGTATGTCGCTGAAAATTGCAGACTTTCAGTTTTTACTCCGACAGCCAAAAGCAGTTTTGATAGGGGTAATGGCACAGCTATTTGTACTACCTCTACTCGGGTCATTGATTGTTATGGTGTTTAGTTTACCTGCGCCACTTGCTGTTGGCATTATGGTACTGACCTTTGCTCCAGGTGGGGCTACCTCAAATATGATCACTTATCTCTGTCGTGGTGATACCGCGCTCTCTGTTTGTCTGACCGGTATTACAGGTTTGATTACACCTTTTATTATGCCGTTTATGACGTTGCTGGCAATCAGTGTGTTAATGGGGGAAAAGCAGGCGATGGCGTTTCCGGTTGGAGTAACAGTGATCAAGCTTCTTGTGATCTCGGTGTTACCCGCGATTCTTGGAATCCTGATAAATCGTAAATGGCCAGATTTCTGTATGCGTATTCAAAAAGCGATCAGAATAGTTGCCGCCACGTTTTTAATTCTGGTGGTGTTTGCGATTGTGAAAAGTAATTGGGAGCGTCTACCTGATCTGGTATTGCTGACCGGACCTGCTGTGATCTGTTTGGTAACAATGGCTATGCTGGCGGGTTATGGCATAGCCAGGAAAGCCGGGCTGAGCGGAAAGCAGGGCCTGACTCTGTCCATTGAAGTTGGTATTCAGAATGCGGCAATTGCCTTATTAATTACCGGGGGCATTCTGCAAAACCCTGAGATGTCGGCCAGTGCTTTGATCTATGGTGTTTTGATGAATATCCCGGCCTTTGCCCTTATTGCTTATCGAAACTGGCCGCAGAAGAGTTCTGAGGGCAGTCTGGCTTGATAAATTGAGGCTTACTCAAGGTCTTTCAGTCTATTCCAAGAATTTTATGATTCTGCAGGCTGAGTTTCCATTGTGGGTGCTGCATACAATATTCAACCGTAGCCTGAGTTGCCTTTTGTCTCTCAGGCCCATCCAGTGGTTGTAGATAGAAGTGTTCAAATTGCATATCGGCAAATTTGTCGGGCAGCGCCAGCGATTGCGGATACACCAGCTTCAGTTCATGACCACTTGTGATAAGCAGCTCTGCATCGGCTTTTGGGCTGACACAGATCCAGTCGATTCCAGAAGGTAGTGGTTTGGTACCATTAGTCTCTATAGCTACTTCAAAACCAAAATTGTGGCAGCTAGCTACCAGTTCTTCATCCAATTGCAGCGCTGGTTCTCCACCCGTAAAAATAATATAAGGCTTAACGTTGGTCTGGAGTGGCCAGAAACCTTTTAGGTATTTGCATAGTTCGTCTGCAGTAGAAAATTTGCCCCCATTCTGACCATCAGTACCGACAAAATCGGTATCACAGAAGTCGCAGATGGCAGAAGCCCGGTCCTGTTCTCTACCTGACCAGAGGTTACAACCAGTGAAACGGCAGAAGATAGCAGCGCGTCCGGATTGGGCGCCTTCACCCTGAAGACTGAAGAATATTTCTTTTACGGAATACATGGTATGTGCTTGAGCCGGACTGGCCAAAAACATGGCTCAGGCAGTTCATTTCAATTAGTATTGACGGGCCCTGAAAAAGGGCTTTTTTCGAGGCGCTAAGTCTACACTTGTACACCCGAACTGCAAGTGATTGTATACACTTTGAACAGCTAAATAAGGTATTACTGTGGAAATCAGAGAGATCGATAAAGATGTTTACCAGAAGAAGCAACGTAAAGTAGCTATTCTGGTGTGTAGCGTATTCGCAATTCTAGGCTTAAGTGCCAGTGCGTTGTTAAGACATTACTACGGTAATGCGGAAGGCGAGAATATGACGGTTAATCTTGCGGGTGTATTAATAGGTCTTTTGATCACAATTATCATTTTTTCTCAGGTGTTCAAAAAACCATACTTCGATGATATTCGGTACACATGGAATTTGAAAAAACGGGCTCTGCAGATACAGAATCATCGCCATAAATGGGAACAGAAACTGCAGGATGGTAGTCAGACAGCAGCTACAGTTCTGGCGTTCTACCATAAAGCTACTCTACAACTGCAGTTGCTGGACAAGAATGAATTTGGTTATAACGAAACCGTTGAAAGAGAGGCAAAATTTCTCTCTGAATGTGAACAGCTGAATCTCACTCCGGATGCAGCTCAGTTCAGTATCGACCTTTTAGAAACTTTAAATTAGTTACATCTAATGTCTAAAGCCTGAATCATGGCTCTTAAAATCGATTTATGTGAAAATCTGGGTTATAACTAACAGGCATAAATTTATAATAAAAAGAGGTGTGAGATGCTAAAACGTACGGTTACAGGTCTGACTCTGGCTGCAACCCTGGTGTTATCACCAGCAGTGATGGCTGAAGGTGGTGGCAAAAAAGCGATGATTGCTCCTGGTTTGTATTCCTTCACGGTTGAACATGAAGGTGAACCGGTTGAGGTTATGCGTAACCAGGACCCTGCCAATACAATTAATGAGCTGTACAGCACCACGTTCAGAGGGATGCCGCAGCCGATCCGCCCATTCGAGCCCTACGAAGTAGAAACTATTGCTGAGCGTGAGTTTGTGGGTTACATGCAACAGTCTCAGGAAGATGAGAATGTTCTTATCGTTGATACCCGTACTGAAGGTTGGCATTACCGTTTGACCATTCCAGGTAGTATTAACGTTCCTTACACAGTCATGAAGGAAGAGGAATCTGCTGCAGATGCAATGGAAGAGTTTGGGGTAGATGTAGCTGAAGACGGTAGTTTTGATTTTACCAATGCTAAAACACTGGCGATGTTCTGTAATGGGTACTGGTGTGGCCAGACTCCGACTCTGGTAAGAGCTATGCTGGAAGCGGGTTATCCAGCTGAGAAAATTAAATACTACCGTGGTGGTATGCAAGCCTGGACCAGTTTAGGGTTGACCACTGTAGGTGATGGTGAATAACTTATCCTGACTTGGACTGGTTGATTTTAGATACTAGTTCGGTGATGGGTTGTGGGTGGGCTATGCCGTATCCTTGGGCATAGTCCACACCCATATGAATAAGTAGATCTTCAATTTCTTTATCTTCTACAAATTCCGCTACGGTCAGTTTCCCCATTAGTTGCCCGATCTCATTGATACTTTTAACCATGGCGCGGTCAATTTTGTCTTTCGACATATTTTTCACAAAGATGCCGTCAATTTTTACATAATTTACAGGTAGAGTTTTCAGGTATCCAAATGATGAGAGTCCGCTACCAAAGTCATCAAGCGCAAATTTGCATCCAAATGCTTCCAGCTCCTGAATAAAGTTTACGGCTTCAGCAAGGTTAGTGATGGTTGCGGTTTCGGTTATTTCGAAACAAATACGCTCACAAGGAACTGAGAATTCTCTGAAACAATCTTTCAGATAACTTAAAAAATCTGGGTCATTGACTGAAAGGCCAGAGAGATTGATGGCTAGGGAAATATCAGTATCCACAAAATCAGAAGTTAACAGGTGACATGCCTGTACGACCACCCAGCGGTCAATCTTGGGTGAAATTCCGTGGCGTTCAGCGCTGGGTAAAAAAGCGCCGGGAGGGATAACCTTACCCTCGCAATCAATATACCTGATCAGTACTTCATAATGAGGTGGCAGATTAGGTTTGAGTGGTTTGATCTCTTGTGCGTATAGTTCAAAATTGTTGTTCTCAAGTCCTTCGTGAATACGAGCTACCCACTGATATTCACCTTTCCTAGTGTCACTATGAGTATCTTCATTATGATGATGGATTCTGTTTCGCCCCTGTTCTTTGGCTAAATAGCAGGATGAATCAGCCTGGCTGAGAATGACACTGGACTCAGGGGAGTACTGGTCCAACGTAAGCCAACCAATACTAATCGTTACCTTGAAGCTCTGGTCTTCCCAGAGAAAGGTGAAATCTTCTACAGCTTGACGAATATGCTCGACTACTTTTCCTGATTTTTCTTTATCACAATGCCGAATCAGAACGGCGAATTCATCACCACCCAAGCGGGATACAAGGTCGTTTTGCCGTACGCAGCTCTGAATAATCGTGCTTATCTGACGAAGTAACTGATCGCCTGCTGCGTGGCCGCAGGTATCGTTGACTTGCTTAAACTGATCTACATCAGAGAACACAATTGCATGTTCACACTGATCTTTTTTAGACTGTTCTAACAATTGCTCCAACTGGAGCTCAAATTCGTGACGATTAACCAGACCTGTTAACAAGCAGTGACTTGCCTGATATTCGAGCTTTTCGGTTAACATATGGGAGGAGGTAATATCTTCCTGGGTACAGAGAAAATGAGTGGTTTGCCCCGATTTATCTGCGATAGGGGAGATCACTACTGATGCCCAGTATAAGGCTCCATTTTTACATTTGTTCTGAATCTGTCCTCGCCATTCCGAACCGGAATTTATTTTTTTCCATAGTTCTGTATAGAAAGATTCTGAGTGTTTCCCTGAGCTTAATAGGTTAGGGGTGTTTTCAAGAAACTCTTCTTTTGAATAACCCGTGACTTCACAGAATTTGGGGTTGACGTAGGTTATTTCGCCGGATGGATTGGTGATCATAATCATACTTGCGCATTGCTCAACCGCGCGTGAAAACTTGGCCAATTCCTCCTGATTTTTCTGAAAGTCGGTAATGTCCCGGGTTATTGCCAAATGGGCAATGATTTGATCGTTTTCGTCATACAGTGGAGCTGCATGGCTATCAACACGTTTGCGTGTACCCTCAAGGCCAATCACATCATATTGCATCTGTAACTTTTCACCGCTAAAGATACGATGATTGAATTCAATATAGGCATCGCGGTCTTCAGGAGCGATCAAATCATAAACGGACGCGTCGCGAATATCGTTAAGTGAATGGGCTTCAACGATATTAAGCCCAGCGGGGTTCATATCCATTAGAGTGCCGTCTTTCGCGACGGTTTTCACACATTCCGGTTCTGAATCTATGATGTTTTGAATAAGTTGTTTTTGATGGTTCAGTGTGTGGTTTTGCGTTTTGATTTTGAAAAGCTGTTTATTAAACAGGTAGGCAAACAGAGATATAAACAGTGTTAAAACTGAGCGAAAGTAGATCTCTTCAGGGGCCGGGTTTATTAATTCATCCAGAAATTTTTCATCACTGAAGAACAGGGAGTCTATGAGAGGATCAAGTACCCACACACCGACAACCAGTACAAGTGATACAAGGGTAGCACTTTTACTGGATATCGACTTGGCCGGTCCCATGCTCTGTTTATCTTTATTTTTTTGCACAGAAAACTCAGTTTACAACGTCAGGTAATTACAAACTCTAGCATAGCTCAAAATGTAACAAGGGCCTGTAATTTTTATTAGGGCCTCTGAGCTTCACCCCCGAAGCATTCGATTAAAGCCGGGATCAGTTTGGTAAATTCAAGCCCCATTTGAACCATATCGACGTCGAACTGAGTTATTTCGTCTTCGGCGCCCTCATCAGCAATTTTTTCCTGCATCTGTTCTGTTGGTTTCAGACGCTTGATAGAAAGGTCGTCACTCAGAACAAACTTGAGTTGTTCATCCCAGATAAGAGATAGCTTAGTTACCCTTTTTCCGGCTTCCAGATGAGCAATAAACTCTTCATCTTCCAGTTGCTGACCTTTGATCCGGATAACCCCACCTTCCAGAACATTATCGCGGAGTTCACATTCATCCTGTACTTCAAAGCTTGCTGGAATGGATTCATGTTTTTCCAGCCAGTGAGACATAATGGCAGAAGGAGATTGATTCACATCAGGAAGGGTCAGGGGTAAGCTGCCAAGGGAGCCTCTCAAGTGACTGAGCAGCTCTTCTGCGCGTTTATGGCTGGATGCATCAACCACTACCCATCCCTGTTGTGGCGCAATCAGGGCGAAGGTTTTCTGGTATTTACTGAAAGCCCGGGGCAGCAGGTCCAGAGTCACTTCATCTTTCAGTTGATCTCGTTCTTTCTTATAAACTTTGCGGGATTGCTGTTGTTCAATTTCAGCAACCTTTTCATTGACGATGTCTTTGATTACAGAAGAGGGAAGTATCTTTTCCTCTTTGTGCGCAGATAGCATGAAAAAACCGTGAACTTCGTGGACGAGTTCATCCGCGATGTATTTACAGGGAGCGCTCCAGCCGTAGCGACTCAGTTCCTGACTTTTACAGGGGCTAAAAGCGTGTTCCTGGAGTTTTTCCTGAAGCTGTTCCTGTGTGTAAGGAAATTGTTCAGTTAATCGATAAAAGATCAGATTTTTAAACCACATAACCGCTCCGGCCCGATGAAAAGCTGTGCATGTTAGCAAGAATTGCAGGTTATGGAAGGATTAAAATTAAGGCTCAGGGATTAAGGGCTGTAAAACCTTGTCGTAAGGCTTTATCAACATAGAAGCCATATAGTTCCGGGGTGTTTATACCAATGATTTTTTGCGCAACTTGTTTTCCCCGTTGATCCAGAAATAACAGAGTTGGAGTTGCCCATGCTCCATATCTCTGGGCAAATTCCGTAGCGTTAACCGAGTTCCCGGCAAAGTCTTTGATGGTTTTGCCCGTATTGATCTCAATCTCACTGAACAGTGTGTTTGTTGCATAGTTACCGCTGATGAACATCGGCCTCAGTATCTCTTCCGTGATCTGAACGCAGTAACTGCAATTGGGTTGAGAGACCAGCATTAAAACTACTTTTTTCTGACCTTCGTTGTTGATTCCAGATTGCCGGTACTCTGCTTGCAGGTCTGATGCAATGGGTAATCCAGACGCACTGATGACGCTGCTCAGTGTAAAGAGCAGAGTGGCAGATATCAGCTGGAATAAGGAGGCTATACGCATTGTGTTTATAGACCTTCCAGAAATTCCAGAGTTCCCTCTATCACCTCATCCATATAAAGGTCGCGGAAAAAATGATCAGCACCTTCAATGGTAATGGTTTGCAGGTTGTTATTAGAAATCTTGTCCAGTTCCTGACCCAAACCGGCTACCGTTGTGTCTTCACTACCAATAAATACCAGAGAAGGGAGTGTTGTCTGTTGCAGTAAAGCTGGAGTATTAAAATCGGAACTGTATTCGTAATAACTGATGAAACTTGCTGCCGTGACCGAAGTGTTTTCACAATAGATAAAATCAGTATTATGCAGAGTCTCATCGGGTTTCAAGGTTTTTGCCTTTGCCAGAATTGGGGAAAAGTCTTTGTTATAGCGCTTTTTATAGCTCTCTATGTGTGCGGTTTCCGTTGTGGCCTGAGGGGCGATGAGGATCTGAGCTTTTACCTCTGGCATGGAATTCTGGTTGCTGTACATCACAGTCTGGCTGCCGCCACGTGAGTGTGCTGCGAGAATAATCTCTTTACTGCCTTTTTCTTTTAACCAGTTGGCCCAGAGTCCGATTTCGTCGGCAGCATCTGCATGCTTATGGTTATGTCTTACCGGGCAATCATACATGCCATGACGATTGTGCAGACCGAGACTCAGATTGATAGCGAGGCTGCTTATGCCTTCGTCAGAGAGAAGTTCCTGCCAGCTGGAGATGATCTCCATGGCGTTGTGCGCGAGCGTTCCGTGGGTAATCAGGAAGATTTTTTCATATCCACTCTCATCAGTCAGAACCAGATTAGCATTAAGCTCCAGATTGTTGTGCTTGAGGGTGACCTCTTCTGCAACAATAAACTCTGACAAGCAAAGGCTAAGGCTAAACAGCAGGGTAAGGAAGGAACGACGCATGGCGGACTCCAATACAACTTATTTCTAATTTAGATTATATTGATATTCTAATTCGAAATATGCAAGTCGTATTGGAAATAACCGGGCTGTAAATTTGTCTTACAGACCTTCGTAGGCCATAAGAGTGTGGACCGGTACACCTGCATCTTGAATTTTGCTGGAACCCTGAAGGTCAGGTAGATCAATCAGTGCAGCGGCTTCATAGATGTTTGCACCTAGTTCTTTGATCAGGCTGCAAGCAGCAAGGATAGTTCCACCGGTTGCAATCAGGTCGTCAAACACCAGTACGTTATCACCTTGTGCTACAGCATCAATTTGCATCTCAACAGCGGCAGTACCGTATTCCAGAGCATATTCCTGGTGAATAGTTTCCCCTGGCAGTTTGCCTTTTTTACGGACCAGAACCAGAGGGATATTGAGGTGATAGGACATGATTGAGCTGATCAGAAAGCCGCGAGCATCGATACTGGCGATATGGGTGATTTCACTATCGATGTAACGTTGAATAAAAGCGTCAGCAACCATTCGCAGAGCTTTAGGATCTTTAAACAGAGGAGTGATGTCTCGAAACTGTACACCTGCTTCGGGCCAGTCAGGAATGGTTCTGATCACTGACTTTACATAACACTCGTCATAAGACATGGAATACTCCTTAGTAGTACCACGTTGATTTAGCTCAATGCTTTATAGTGGATTAGAAAGTTAAATGTATCTGTTGGGTTACACATTGAGATGGCTACTTAATTGTGCAACTTAAAAGCACCAGTGACGAGAGTCACTGGTGCTTTTTAATTTTTGCTTAGCTCTGCTGATGAGAACACTGAGTCTGAATCTGCTCGGTCAGTTCGGGGCTTTCGCATTCACCAGAGATCTCATAAAGTTTCATTAGATCTTCAATATGCACTTCTTTGCCGTCTACAGCCAGAAGACCTGATTTCTGAAAGCGGGTAAAAATACGGCTGACCGTTTCAACTGCCAGGCCCAGGTAGTTACCAATCTCATTACGAGACATAGAAAGTCTGAAGCTGGTTTCGGAATAACCACGTAGTTTAAAGCGCTGTGATAGTTTGATCAGGAAGGTTGCGATACGTTCTTCAGCATTTTTCTTGGAAAGTAACAACATCATCTGTTGTTCTTCGCGAATCTCTTTACTCATAGAGCGAAGTAGCTGACGGCGTAATTCCGGAAGTTGACCCGATAGATCATCCAGACGCTCAAACGGTATTTCACACACAGTGGTGGTTTCTAGAACCTTTGCTGAAACAGGATATTCGCTCTTATCGAAACCACTCATACCTACCAGCTCACCAGGGAAATAAAAGCCGGTGATCTGTTCTTCACCTTCATTGGTAATGGTATAAGTTTTCACTGTACCTGCACGCAATGCATAAACACTGGTGAAAGGTGTACCCTGATGAAACAGGTGCTGACCTTTCTTCATTGGAGGACTTTTCTCTATGATTGCGTCCAGTCGTTCCATCTCAGTCATGTTGAGTGAAACAGGTAAGCACAAGGGGCTGAGGCTACATGTATTGCAGCTGACCTGCTGAAGGCTGCGTAACTTCCCTTCGGATGCCTTATGATCGGTCATAACGTGATCCTGAGTTATCTATCGGATGGCTTTCACCCGATTATGTAATATTTCCACCAGAGGCGAAAGCGTTGAAGCACTATATTATTCTAGAGAAGCGCTGTGTGCTCTGCTCTTTAGGTATATATGCATCAAACGCCATACAGATTCTACGAATCAACAGTCTGCCTGCCGGAGTCACTTCAATACTTCCGGTATCAAGTTTGATAAGACCGTCTTCAGCGAATGCTTCTAGTTCCTTTAATGCATCTGCAAAGTATTCATCAAAGTCGATATCGTACTTTTTCGCAACTTTTGCTTTATCTAATTCGAAGTGACAGATTAATTGGGTAATGACAAAACGACGGATGATATCGTCCTGCGTCAGGCTGACACCGCGCTTAATTGCGTGGCTGTTAGCCGTTACTGCATCAGAATATACCTGCATCTCATGCTCATTTTGATAATACACAGAACCGATCTGGCTAATGGCAGAAACGCCCATGGCTACAAGGTCACACTCAGCATGTGTGGTGTATCCCTGAAAGTTTCTGTGTAGATTACCAGTTCTCTGAGCTACAGCCAGCTCATCATCCGGTTTAGCAAAATGATCCATGCCGATATAAACATAACCGGCTTCCAGTAATTTGTTGATGGTCGATTCCAGAATTGCCAGTTTGGTTTCAGGGGAGGGTAGAGTTTCTTCCTGAATGTGGCGCTGAGGACGGAAGCGGTCGGGCAAGTGGGCATAGTTGAATACCGATAAGCGATCAGGATTCATCTCTATGACTTTATCCAGCGTGGAGTTAAAACCTTCCAGAGTCTGGTAAGGCAAACCGTAGATCAAATCAAGATTAAGTGAACGGAACCCAAGGCGACGGGCTTCTTCCAGAATCGCTGCAGTTTGTTCTACAGACTGCACACGGTTAACGGCTTCCTGTACCTTTGGATCGATATCCTGAAGGCCCAGACTTATGCGGTTAAAACCGATATCACGGAGTACCTTAATGGTTTCGAGAGACGCTTCACGCGGGTCAATCTCAATCGAGTAGTCGCCAGAATCATCGTCCAGAAGATTAAAGTTTTTTCGCATCTCAGCCATCAACTCGATCATCTGTTCATGGCTGATGAATGTAGGGGTACCGCCGCCCCAGTGTAATTGTGTTACCGGGCGATTATCACTGTACCAATCAGACAACTGAGCCATCTCTCGATAAACAGTGTCCAGATACGGCTGAGCCTTTTTTCTGTTACGTGTGATGACCTTATTACAGGCACAGTAGTAGCAAACGTGTTCGCAGAACGGAATATGTACATAAAGTGACAGGGGAGAGGATTTGTCCGCTGTTGTTTGGCCGGTTGCTACCAGATCAGCCGGTGAAAGCTCGGGATCAAACTGAACTGCTGTTGGGTAGGATGTATATCTTGGACCGGAGAGGTCATAACGCTTAATTAGCTCCAGGTCCCACTTAATCAGATTGTTATCCACAAAACTTTCCTCAATGTCGCATTAACCCGCAATTATAACAGGGGTTAATGGAGTATGCCTTGCCAGGGAATTGTATATATCCCCATTAAAATAATGATGCCACCAGAAACCTGTTTGGTTATCTGGTGCTGTAAAAGTTGTTTCATCTGTTGTGCCAACATGCCGGTCATCAGCATGGCAGGCAAAGTACCCAGCCCGAAGAAGATCATCAACTGAGAACTTAGTAACCAGTCTGAAGCGGCTGAAGCCCAGATGAGTGTGCTGTATACCAATCCGCATGGCAGCCATCCCCAGACTAATCCCAGCAGAATTGCCTGGTGGGCGTTTTTGACTGGGAGTAATTTGCTTGCAAAGGGACTGATGCGTTTCCAGAGAATTGAGCCGGCTTTTTCGACCTGAGTCAGAATCTGCCACCATTGGGCAATATATAAACCCATAAACACCAGCATCAAGCCTGCAAAAGATCTGATGATAATTTGAATCTTTGGATCTTCTATAAGCCAGCTGAGGCTGCCAAGTATTGCACCAGCAACACCGTAACTGAAGATACGTCCAGCGTTGTATCCCAATAGCAGACCTACGCCTCGGTTACCTCCCGGGTTGCCCATGGCAACAGTGGCAGCAATGCCACCACACATGCCTAAGCAGTGTGTTCCTCCCAATAAACCAAGGAAAAAAGCGGTGGAGAGAGCCAGGCTTTCAGTCATTCTTATCGCTTTCTGCAACCTTGGCATCGTCAGGAATCAGGTCTTCGTCATCCTCAAACAGAATGCTGTGTGCAGGGCTTTCCAAGTCATCATACTGGCCATTGTTGACGCACCAGAAAAACCCCCAGATTGCACAGCCGGCAAGAATTATGGCAATTGGAATAAGGAGGAAAATGATGTCCATGATTACACTCAGCTTAGGTAAAGCTGCATTTTATACGAATTTAAACGACAGAGTCAGTATTCAGATCAGTAGATGCAGTGTTTGTAGGTTTAGTCGCTGGCTTATTTTTGGGAATGCGGTTAAGGCGCATTGCGTTGCCAACAACGACCAATGAGCTTGCCGACATACCCAGGGCAGCCATATAAGGTGCAATAAAACCAAAGGCTGCTAGCGGCAATGCCAGCAGGTTATAACACAGGGACCAGCCCAGATTCTGACGAATGACCGATTTAGTTTTTCTTGCTAAAAGCACACCATCAACTAAGCGCAGCAAGTCGTGTTGAACCAAAACGCCATCGGCGTTGGTTTTAGCCAGATCGGTAGCGGTTCCCATCGCAATAGAGGTTTGGGCACCGGCCAGGACCGGAATGTCATTGATTCCATCGCCGACCATGATGATCTGCGCACCTTGCCCCTGAAGCTGGTTGACGTATTCCAGCTTCTCTGCCGGAGAAACGCCGGATACACAATCGGAAATTCCTAGTCTGGAGGCAACTTCAGCAACGGCAGAGGAGTTATCACCAGTGAGCATCTCACATTTTAGACCCAAATTTTGCAAGGAAGCGATCGCTTCAGCAGCTTCACGTCTGATCTGGTCATTCAGTCTGAACCATGCAAGTGGGCCAGATTCGGAGCAGAGCAGAAGCCATTGTCCGCTAACTTGGGGTAGAGGTGGTGCTGTAGTAGAACTTATTTTTGCTGCATATTCAGGTTTGCCAATGCGGAACTGAGTGCCATCAATTTGCCCCTGCAGGCCTTGACCAAGCTCGGCTTGGATATCGATGGCTGATTTATCTGCAGACTGCTCATGAAAGGCACGGGCTATTGGGTGTTCGCTGTGTTTTTCCAACGCTGCTGCAATTTGAATGCAGTGATCCTGATCTAGAGATGAAAGTGGGATGACTTCCTGCAAACTAAGATTGCCTTCAGTTAATGTTCCCGTTTTATCGAATATTATATGGGTGGCATTAGCTAGACTTTCCAGAACATGACCGCGGGTAATGAGCAGGCCGTTTTGACGTAAGGTACCCGTCGCAGCGGTAAGTGCAGTGGGTGTTGCCAGCGAAAGGGCACAAGGGCAAGTTACAACAAGTACTGAAAGGGTTATCCAGAATGCGTGTGCCGGTTCAACAATCCACCAACCGAAACCAACTCCGCAAGCGGTAAGTAAAACCGCCGCAACAAAGTAACTGGCAACCTTATCGGCCAGCTGTGCTGCTTGAGGTTTCTCTTCCTGCGCACGTTCCAATAGCCGGACAATTGCAGATAGTTGAGTTTCGTTACCTACCTCAGTTATACGAATCTGTATTGGGTTTTCGACGTTAATTGTGCCGCCAACAACCTTATCTTCACACTCTTTTCGAATAGGTAAGTATTCGCCGGTTAAGGCGGATTCATCTACGGAGCTGCTGCCCGAGATTATCATGCCGTCTGCAGGTATTGTATGGCCTGGTTTGATCAGTACAACATCGCCTGTCTTTAACTCGTTAGCCGGGATTAGTTGTTCATTACCGTCAATCATCTTAACGGCACTGGCAGGGAGTAGGTTGAGCAGGGCGTTACCGGCTCTGCCTGTTCGGTGTCGGGCGATCATTTCCAGATAACGCCCTACCAACAGGAAGAAAGAGAACATAGTCACTGAGTCGAAATAGACTTCACCGCTGTTGGTGATGGTTGCCCAAACGCTGGCAAAATAAGCCCCATAGATAGCAATGGATACAGGAACATCCATGGTCAGATGACGGGTCTTAATGTCTCTGAATGCGGCAACAATAAAGGGTTTTGCGGAGTAGAGCACAACGGGGGTTGCAATGACCATGCTGGCCCAGCGGATGAACGTTACATATTGGTTTTCAATCCCTTGGAGAGCGCCTCCGTACAATGCTACCGCCAGCATCATGGTTTGCATCATGCCGATACCAGCAACGCCTAAACGTCGGGTTGCACGTTTTTTCTCTTGCTCAAGTAACTGTTCTTCTTTGTCTGGAGTATATGGGTGAGCCTGATAACCAATCCGATAGATTTGCGCCAGAAGATCACTCAGTGGAGTGACATCTGAATCCCAGGTAATACGGGCACGGTGATTGGTCAGATTAACATTTGCTTTCGATACACCAGGTATGCCGCTTATATGATTTTCCAGTAACCAGACGCAGGCGGCACAGGTGATACCTTCAATAACGAGAGTAGCTTCGTCTCCCTCGTCAGTGTTACGGACAAAACCCTGTTTTACACTATCATCATCGTAAAGGGAGAGTTCTAACAGCAGTGCATCAGATAGCTCTTCGCTGCGTATTTCTGGTGCCTGAGCGTTGTCTGTGCGGTGTTTGTAGTAATTGTCCAGACCGCTATCAACGATGGTCTGGGCAACAGCCAGACATCCAGGGCAACACATTGACCTGGATTTACCGTTGATAATGGTTTGGTAGTCACTTCCTTTGGGAACAGATAAACCGCAGTGATAGCAGTTATCATCCTGTTCTTGCACGGTGGAACTGGCTGTCATTATTTAGGTTGCAGTTGTATCTGGTTTTGATCGTAAGGCGGAAGAATTTCGGACCTCAGGCTCCAGCTATTTGTGTCATCCTGCAGAATCACGTAACGCTTACCTTTGAGGGACGCTTTTAAGCTACCCAGGTATGAACTGCTACCTTTAACATTTTTAAGGGTGATTTCCTGATCGTATTGCTGGTGAGTAGGGTGAACAATACTCAGGTTCAGGAAAGCAGGTGGTTCTGTTTGGTTGGTAGCGAACTGTAACATCAGGTCACCGGTAAGATTGTCCAGTGTTAGTGCAGCTGTAAGCCCCATCTCTGTTGCAGTATCGGCTTTACTGGTATCGACGAATTGACCACGAGCATGCTTATAGTGATCATCTTTTACGATGCCATCATGAGTGACAATGGATAGGTATAAGAAAAAAGTACCGTAGATCACAACGGCAATGATTGGGGCCAGGATAAACCAAAGCCAGGGTTGTTTGTACCAAGGGCCAGGAGTGTTGTTGCTGTCTGTCATCATAATATCCAAAAAAGCTGCCAGGTCTGAAACCGTAACCAGTTCGTTTCAGACGGGCAGCTATTCTAACCTATTTCAGATCAAGGGGGAGTATTATTCCCCCCTTATTGATATTTGTCAGTTTAACGTTTTGGGGCTGGGCCTATAAAGCGGTTTTCCTCTTCGATAGAGATGCTTTGGTTATCCAGCGCTTCAACTTTAAACAGGATGGTGTTGTTTGCTTTGCTCAGGTAGCGAGGTGCTACAGTGATCCTTACCGGCAGGTCAAGTAGCTCGCCAGATTTGATAGTAACAACATCTGCACCCTTATATTCCATGCCGTCGATACCGGAGACGGAGATCGAGTAATCATGATCAACCTGTTCTTTATTGGCCAGCTTAAGAGTGTAGACATTCTCTATGTTGCCGTTGGGTAACTCAGAAAATAGCTGGCCGCGGTCACGTAAAATATCGACTTCGAGAGGTATACGGCTATACAGGGTGTAAGCAAAAGCGATAAACATTGCACACAGAACTGCAAAGTAGCCAATCAGACGCGGACGCATGATGTGAGTTTTATTTCCATCCAACTGATGCTCTGTAGTGTAGAGAACCAAACCTTTTGGATAGCCAACACGTTCCATCATGTCGTCACAGGCATCTACGCATGCACCACAAGCAACGCACTCATACTGCAGACCATCGCGGATATCGATGCCAACAGGGCAGACGTGGACGCAGGCATTGCAATCAATGCAATCACCGAGCCCCTGAGCTTTGTAGTCAGAACCTTTCTTACGTTTGCCCCGGTTCTCACCGCGTTGTTCGTCGTAGGAGATGATCAGTGTATCCTGATCAAACATAACAGACTGGAAGCGAGCATATGGGCACATATAGATACATACCTGCTCACGTAACCAGCCGGCATTACCGTAGGTTGCTACAGCAATAAAACCGATCCACCAGAATTCCCAGGGGCCAAGTTCAGCCGCAAAAAAACTCGGTATCAGTTCGCGAATAGGGGTGAAGTAACCGACAAAGGCCACTGCTGATGCTATGGAGAAGACAATCCACAGCAGGTGCTTCAGGCCTTTCTTACGAATTTTTTCGGAGCTCCAGCCTTTCTGCTTGTCCAGTTTCATACGGGCATTACGGTCACCTTCAGTATGATTTTCAATCCAGATGTAGATCCAGGTCCAAACGAATTGAGGGCAAGCGTAACCACACCATAAGCGGCCAGCAAAAACAGTAAAGAAAAACAGAGCGAAGGCCAGGATAATCAAAAGCCAGGAAAGTAGCATAAAGTCCTGTGGCCAGAACGTCATACCAAACACATGGAACTGTCGGTTTGGCAGATCGAATAGTACCGCCTGACGGCCATCCCAGGTTAACCAGGAGAAACCAAAGAACATCAATAGCATGATAAAACTACTGATCTGGCGGAATTTCTTAAAGATACCTGTGTAGTTCTTAACGTAAATATGCTCACGCTTGGCATACAGGTCGAAATTTTCTGTTTGTCCTTTCTTGGACTTAGGCGTTACGTCTTGTACCGGAATCTGACTCATACTGTTGCTCACCAGTGATATTTAAGTCGGCTTAACTAATTAACCTTACGCTCAATATGGTTTATTAGAAGAATTGAATATTATAATAGGGAAGCACAAAAAAAGGCGACATGATCTGTATCATATCGCCTTTTGTTTTCTCAGTATAAGCCTTTATTTATTAGAAAGGCTGTATACGTATGCTGTGATCAGGTGAATTTTTTCATCACTCAGCAGATCTTTATGAGCTGGCATCACACCGTTACGACCGTTACGGATCGTGTGTGCAACCTTCTCAAATGAACCGCCATACAGCCAAACATCGTCTGTCAGGTTTGGTGCACCCAGAATCGGCAGGCCTTTAGCGTCTGCACCGTGACATGCAGTACACAGAGCCTGGAACTGAGTCTGACCACGAGCCGCTGCTTCGCCGTCAACTTCTGCACCGCTCAGAGACAGAACGTAACTAGTTACGTCACGAACGCCTTCTTCACCCAGAACTGCACCCCAAGGTGGCATAGAACCGCTACGACCGTTAGTGATAGAAGCTTTAATTGTGTTGGCATCACCGCCATACAACCAGTCAGCATCAGTCAGGTTAGGGAAGCCGTATGCACCCGTTGCTGCTGTGCCGTGACACAGAGAGCAGTTGTTGGCGAACATACGCTGACCCATTTTCAGGCCGTTTTCGTTTTCAGAGTTAGCAACCAGTTCTTCAACAGGCAGGGCAGCGTACTTAGCAAAAACCGGCTTATAGGTTTCTTCAGCGTGCTGCATCTCTTCTTCCCACTGACCTGTAGAGGACCAGCCAAGAAGGCCCTGGAAGGTACCCAGACCTGGGTACAGGGCCAGGTAAGCCAGACCGAAAATCACAGTTCCGATGAACATCTGGAACCACCACTTCGGCAGAGGGTTGTCATACTCTTCAATGCCATCAAACTCATGGCCCAATGTTTCTTCAGTAGTATCCTGGTGAGGCTGGCTCTTACGAGTAGCAAGTAGAAGCCAAGTACAACCAAGGATTACTGCTAGGGTAATAACCGTTACCCACGCGCTCCAAAAAGCACTCATTTTTCTTTTCTCCCGTTATTGATCTCGCTATTCACGACCGGCTCATCATCATCTTCCTGAAGAGGCATGTTAGCTGCTTCGTCATATTTAGCTTTGTTTTTTGGGTTCAGAACCCAGATGAACAAAGCGATAAACGTCACCAGCATCACGACCGGGATATAGGGACCATAAACTTCGTAACTCACGCGTTACTACCGCTTGTTGTTGTATTGAGAATGCATTTTACCCAGCGCCTGCAAGTAGGCTACCAGAGCGTCAATCTCATATTTACCCTGTACGGCTTCAGCTGCACCAGCGATAGTCTCGTCGGTGAACGGAACGCCCAGAGTCTGTTGAGCTGTCAGCTTCTTAGCTGTGTCTTTGCCGCTTAGCTTGTTTTCAAACAACCAAGGGTAAGCAGGCATTTTAGACTCAGGAACAACGTCACGAGGGTTGTACAAGTGTGCGCGATGCCAGTCATCAGAATAACGGCCGCCAACACGAGCCAGGTCTGGACCTGTACGCTTAGAACCCCACAGGAATGGGTACTCATAAACGTGCTCGTTAGCAGTCGAGAAGTGCCCGTAACGTTCCGTTTCAGCACGG
Organism: Neptuniibacter sp.; assembly: GCA_050633685.1. Classification (GTDB taxonomy): domain Bacteria; phylum Pseudomonadota; class Gammaproteobacteria; order Pseudomonadales; family Balneatricaceae; genus Neptuniibacter. The sequence continues at coordinate 33,915 of JBOEHA010000027.1, forward strand.
AATGGACGGATCATCTGACTGTGACAAGTGTTACAGCCTTCACGGATGTAAATGTCGCGACCTTCAAACTCAAGTGGAGTGTAAGTACGCAGGCCTTCAATCGGTTTAGTCGTAGAAGACGAGAAGAACAGTGGAACGATTTCCGCTAAACCACCACCGCTGATCACGATGATGATCAACAGGATCATGAGGCCAATGTTCTTTTCAATCGTTTCGTGTTTGATCATTTTATCTGCTCCCCGACCTTATGCTGCTTGTGCAGAAGCTGCAGCTTCTGGTGCAGAACTGCCTTTGCGAACAGTTTGCCAAGTGTTGTAGGCCATCAGAACCATACCAGTCAGGAAGAACATGCCGCCCAACCAACGAACGAAGTAACCTGGGTGAGATGCTTCCAGGGCTTCAACAAAGCTGTAAGTCAGTGTGCCGTCTTCGTTTACTGCGCGCCACATCAGACCCTGCAGGATACCGTTTACCCACATCGCACAGATGTAAAGTACAGTACCAACAGTTGCCAGCCAGAAGTGAGTATTGATCAGGCCAACACTGTACATCTGAGCTTTACCAAACAGACGTGGAATCATGTGGTAAACAGCACCGATAGAGATCATTGCTACCCAACCCAGTGCACCTGCGTGTACGTGGCCAACAGTCCAGTCAGTGTAGTGAGACAGAGCGTTTACTGTCTTAATGGACATCATTGGGCCTTCGAACGTAGACATACCGTAGAAAGACAGGGATACAACCAGGAAGCGAAGAACAGGGTCAGTACGCAGTTTGTGCCATGCGCCAGACAGAGTCATCATACCGTTGATCATACCACCCCAAGAAGGAGCCAGCAGGATCAGTGACATAACCATTGCTACAGACTGAGTCCAGTCAGGCAGTGCTGTGTAGTGAAGGTGGTGACCACCAGCCCACATGTATGTCGCAATCAGTGCCCAGAAGTGCACGATAGACAGGCGGTAAGAGTAAATTGGACGCTCAGCCTGTTTTGGTACGAAGTAGTACATCATACCCAGGAAGCCAGCTGTCAAGAAGAAACCTACAGCGTTGTGGCCGTACCACCACTGTACCATTGCATCAACAGTACCAGGGTAGATTGAGTAAGACTTGAACATTGATACAGGGATAGCCATGCTGTTCACGATGTGCAGTACAGCAACCGTGATGATGAACGCCATATAGAACCAGTTACCCACATAGATGTGAGATGTCTTACGAATCTTAACTGTACCAAGGAAGTTAATTGCGTAAGCCACCCAGACAACAGTGATCAGAAGATCAATCGGCCATTCCAGTTCTGCGTACTCTTTTGAAGAGGTCAGACCCAGAGGCAGAGTAATGGCTGCTGCCAGAATAACTGCTTGCCAGCCCCAGAATGTGAAAGCTGCAAGACCGTCTGAGAACAGGCGAACCCGGCTCGTACGTTGGACAACGTAATAAGACGTTGCAAAAAGTGCGCATCCGCCAAATGCGAAGATTACCGCATTGGTGTGCAGTGGACGTAGACGACCATAGGTCAACCACGCAGTATCAAAGTTCAGTGCAGGCCATACCAGCTGTGCAGCTATCAGGACACCGACGGTCATACCGACGATACCCCAAATAACTGTCATGATGGCAAACTGGCGCACCACTTTATAGTTGTATGTGGGGTGTTCAGTTGCTGTGCTCATGTCAGGCTCTCATCAACAAGCTATTTAAGGAAATTTAGATTTTCGCAGGCAATTATCTGGGAATAGTCGCGTGTTTTCAATGTATTTAGCGGGTTGCCTGAGGCATTTTGTCGCACATCTCATGTGTCGACGTTGGTCTTATATTGTTGGTACTAATGGCCTATCGGTGTTCTTAACTTCATGAATTATATAGATTATTTGTATATTTAAATAATGCATCCATTTATTCGATAAGGTTATAAGGGTGTATTTCTTTGACTTGAGTCTAAGTTTTGAGACAAATTTATTTTTCTTAACATTCGTTTAGTTGACGTAAATCAAGTTTGAATTTGTGTACTTTTTATCCACTTTATTTTTTTTAGGAGTTAACTCTGTGTTAATTAATGGAAATCCTACAAAAGGAAGGGTTATTTTTGCTCATGGAGCAGGGGCTCCAATGGACAGTGAATTTATGGAGGTAGTAGGGGCTAAATTAACTGATATTGGCCTTGAGGTGATTCGGTTTGAATTCCCTTATATGCAGAAGCGCAGGTCGGACGGAAAAAAAAGGCCACCTGATCGTGCTCCAGTGCTAATAGATTACTTTGAAACGCTTATTTCCAGATTTGATGATGAATCAACACCTCTTTTTCTTGCAGGAAAATCTATGGGCGGGCGTATGGCAACTATGCTTGCAGATCATCCCGCAGTGTCAGAGGTATTTGTGTTTGGTTACCCCTTTCACCCACCGGGCAAACCAGAAAAACTCCGCATTGAGCACCTTCAGGAGTTACAAACGACGGTGCATATTTTTCAGGGAACCCGAGACGCAATGGGTAACTCTGAAGAGGTGAATCAGTACAACCTAGCTAAAAATGTCAAAATTCATTGGTTAGAAGATGGCAATCATGACCTAAAACCTAGAAAATCCTCGGGTTTGACACAAGAAGAGCATATTAATAGTGCCATTCAGTTTATAAGAGAGAGTCTTAATTGAGTTATTTTAATCGTCTATTGTTGCAATGTCGTTCTGGATTTGAGAAAGAGGCCGCAGCAGAAATCACGGATCAGTGTGCGGCAGAGGGGATATACGGCTACTGCACCCTGAATATCGGTGATGGTTATCTCCTGTTTAACATTCAACAAGTGGATGATGCTGAAAGAGCTATTCAGGCTCTTGATTTTCATAATCTTATTTTTGTCCGTCAGTGGATGGTTTGCGGGGACCTGCTCTCTCTGGAACAGGGGGATAGGATTTCGCAGATACAGGGCAGCCTTGACCAGTTTCCTGTGTGTTCGGATTTATGGGCAGAATATGCAGATACAACTGATGGCAGGGAGTTAGCGACATTTTCAAGAAAGTTTTCATCTGCTTTGTCGCAAAAGCTCCGTCAGAATAAAAAGCTGGAAAAAAGAACCAAACGGGATTCGCTGAGAATGTTCTTGTTTGTTCTTTCAGGAACGGAGATGTATCTGGGATATGCGCCGCTGAATAATTCTGCTCCCTGGCCACAGGGTATACCTCGCCTGAAATTTCCAAAGTCAGCGCCCAGTCGTTCAACCCTGAAGCTGGAAGAAGCCTGGCATTGGTTTATTCCCAAACAGGAGTGGGACAGGCGATTACCTTTCAGTGGCAAAGCAGTGGATCTTGGTGCTGCTCCGGGAGGCTGGACCTGGCAGTTGGTGCAAAGAAGTATGTTCGTAACCGCAGTAGATAACGGCCCTATGAATGATGATCTGATGGAGTCCGGTCAGGTCAAACATGTTCAAGAGGATGCATATCGTTATCAACCCCCAGAACCTGTGCAATTAATGGTGTGTGATGTGGTTGATAAACCAGTCAAAACAGCCTCAATGGCTGTGGATTGGGTTAAGAACGGCTGGTGTAATGAGGCAATCTTTAATTTGAAATTGCCAATGAAACAGCGTTATCAGGAAGTGATTACTTGTTTAAACCTGATTGCAGAGCAGTTTATGCAGGCAGGCTTAGCATATGAGCTCTCTGCCAAGCACCTCTACCATGATCGTGAGGAAATCACCTGCCACTTACGCTTGCTTTAATAAGTGATCGTGGCAGGGACTTTTTTAGTGTTCAAATATGGTTATTTTTTCTTCTGTTTCTAACATTGGAGAGAGAGTAGCCATCATCTCCTTTCTTTCTGGTGAACCAGCCCAGCGTTGCCAGTCCTGAAGTGTTCTGTAAGTTGCGACGACTAAGCGATGATTAGGATCGTACGCATTCTTAAGCGCTTCGCCAGAAATAAATCCATGTGCTTGCATCGCTAATTGTAAGGTTTCTCTTGCTGACTTCTCATAATGTTCCACAAGATCTTCAGCGATATGGCGTTCTATTAATACTCGAATCATCAGTAACTCCCCTTATAGATAACTCTTCCATTTACTAGAATGGTGCAAATCTGAAATAAATGCGACTTTTGTTAGTGTATTGTCCGCAAAATCCCTTTTTCTATAGTTGGTAATTTGAGACAATACGCGACTTTCTGCAAGAGATGTAAGATGACAGGTATAACCGCAGACCATATTCTTGATGCTCAGGGGCTCTATTGTCCTGAGCCGGTTATGATGCTGCACAACCGTGTTCGAGAAATGGGTACGGGTGAAATTCTGCATGTCTTGGCAACAGATCCTTCCACTCAGAGAGATATCCCTAAGTTTTGTGTCTTTCTGGGGCATGAGCTTGTTTCTCAGTATGAGACGGAAGAGTTATACGGATATTATATTCGTAAAGGCGAGTGACCTGAGATCTGATACAGGTTGTATGATTTAAGATAATTATGGCCTGGGAACGTTGCAGTGGAATACTGACCGGATCCCGGTAAGAGGCTGAATAAGTGAATGACGTAGTAGCAACAAAGCCAAAGGCAAAATCTAAAAACCGTGCTGCAAATATGGCAGCTCTGCAGCTGTTGCTGGAGGCATACCCGAAAACCTTCGACCGGAGCAATGTCAGGCCTCTGAAAATTGGTATTCAGGAAGACCTGATTGCTGATGAGAAAGTTTCCAAGAATAAAATCAAGCGGGCTCTGGCGAGCTATGTTCGTTCATTGAACTATTATCGGTCTCTGCGTGAAGGTGTTGATCGGGTTGATATCAACGGTGATGCAGCGGGTCAGGTGACTAAAGAAGAGTCTGATTACGCCAAACAGAAGCTGAAAGAGATCAATAAATCGCGTCAGGAAAAACGCAAAGAGCAAGAGCGTACTGACCGTATGAGTAAAAAATTAGAGATGCTGGTCGCTAAAAAATAGCTAAAAGCTTAATTTTAGAGGTTGGTAATAAAAAACGGCGGTATTAACCGCCGTTTTTTTGTGTCAGTTTTCAAGTTGCTTTGGAGTGCCGTGCAGGTACCCCTGAGTACCATCTACCTCAATTGAAGCCAGCAGCTGACGTTGAGTATCACGCTCAACATGTTCGGCATAGGCTGCAATGTTCAGGCTGTGAACAACACTGATTAAGCTGCTGACAAAGAATTTATCCTCTGGATTATCTTCAATCATGCCAACCAGAGATCCATCGATCTTCACATAATCGGGTTGGACTGCATAAATATATGCAAAGCCGCTTGGGTGAACACCGAAGTGATCCACCCCGAACTTGATATTGCGTTCACGTAGCTCTTTTCTGAAGTCACTCACTTCTTCAGTGTGATTCAGAACGCCAGTCTCATCCACTTCAAACAGTAGCTTCTCTGGAGTTGGGAAATTTTGTATTTTATTCAGCAGCCAGAGTCTGAAGGCTTCACTAGAGATTGCCTCGCGACTGAGGTTGATGGTTAAAGGCGAAGAGTTCTGGCTGATTCTATCAAGAACCAGTTCGATGATGGCTTTATCCATCTCGACGATCAAACCAAGCTCTTTGACAACATTGATAAATTCACCTGCTGGGGCAGGTTGACCATCGCGGTCTAATATACGTGCAAGTATCTCTTGATGAATTGGCGTATCAGTGTCGATTCCTACAACTGTTTGAACCTGAAGAAAAATTTGGCGCTGGTTAATGGCGTTAGCAATATGTTCTTTCCAGGCTGAAGCATCTGGTTGCGAGGTAGTATTCTGCAGTTGATCATACTGTTTCCACAAGGCTTGTTCATTACTGGCTTCTTCTGCTGCCAGTCTTACTTGAGAAAGTAACTGTTTGGAACTGTTTTTATCTCTGAAGGTACAGCTGCCAACGTTGAGAACCGGACTGTTAATCTCTTCAATATTCATTTGACGTAACTGCTTTTCAACTTCTGCTTCAAGATGCTCAATAGAAATGAGCAGCTGTTCGGAATCCGTTTGATCCGTCAGTAGTACAAAGTCTGCACCAGATAACCTTCCCAAAACACTCTGATCTGCCTGGTTAGAAATTCGTTCTAACTGTGTGGCTAATAGTTTTAAGACGGTGTTGGTTTTATCCATCCCGATTAACTGATTAATTTTCTGTAAGCTATTCAGGCGGACTAGTAATAAAGTGCCGTGACCAAAATCGTCACGATAGTCGAGTTTCTCTGCCAGTTGTGACTCTGAAGAGCGTTGATTGGATAAACCGGTCAAACTGTCCTGGTAGGCACTACGGCGAAGCTCTTCAATGTTACGGGCTTGTTCATCAAACATGTTTTTCACCTGATGAACCATATTATTCATAGCCTGAACCACATATTTCAGTTCCCGGGTGCTCGGCAGTTTAGGTTGTTCCACAAACCTTTTTTCAGATAAGGCGACGGCCTGATCTTCTACCTTCTTAAGAGGTTTAAGCAGATATCGGACAAGGGAACTGATGGCTAATAAACAAATAATTGAAAGTGATACAAAAAGCAGAATGCTATCCTGTGCGCCGCGCCACAGTTTCTCATAGGCGTAACCCGCACGGCTTTGTACATGGATTTTACCCGCCTGTCGCCATTGATGAGTGATCTCTCTCGACATAGAGGGAGGGGTGATGTGGATCATCTGTTGGAACCACTCAGGTACATCATCACTGATGAGAGGAGGCGTTTTCTTCTCAAAAAGAATTTTACCTTCAGCATTGGTAACGGTTATTTTCTGATAAAACCCACTGTCAAAAATGGCATTGACTGCGGTTTCAATAGTGGCGCTATCTTCTTCCGCAATATAAGGCGCAAGGTAGAGCCCAAGATGGGTAGCAGAGTCTTGGGCATGGGATTCAAGCTGATTTTCCAGAATAGCCCTAGAGCTGTCAGACATGATGTACAGAGTGCCTGAAACCAGTCCGATCAACACTGCAAAAATTGCAGTAATCAGTTGGTTAACCAATGACATATCTCATACTCCTCATCTCACCTATTTAAGGTTGACTTCATTATTCTCAATTCGTGACTGTAATCTAACCCATGGCTTTAAACGGTCAGAGGTTCCCACCAGAGTGGTTCTTCTGCCCATTTTTGACAGCCAAAGATTATCACCATTGAAACTGTAAACGTGCGCTAAATCGGGCCGTTTTGAGGCCGGAAGAATTTGTTTATTAATATTGTCCAGAACCAGGGGAACCGACTTTGGGTTGCTGTAATAAGTGAGTACCATGTGTGCCTGGTTAAAGCTCAGGGCTTTAACGTATGCGATGTTCATCTTCTTTACAGGTACGCCCAGTTCTTTCAAAGTGTAGTATTTGGCGATGCTGAAATCTTCGCAGTCGCCACCATTTGATATCAGGAATTCGACCGGTGTTGCCCAATAGTCTTTTTTCTTCCAGTGGATAATGTCGTCAACAAACCTGACTTGGTTGAAAAAATTATTTACTTCTTCCAGTTTGCTTTTCTCGTCAAGGGGGGCAAGCTTTACAAACAGTTCCTGCCATTTCTCAAGTCGAAGTTGCGCTGCTGGTCCATATTTTTGTCCAAGTTTGTCTATTTCAGCTTTACTCAGGCGAACACTGTCGGCAGCTACGGACACAAAAATCATGCAGGACAATACGAACAGCAAACTAAGCAATGTGCTACTGTCGGAAGAGGGCGCTTTTTGAAAGCTGAGCTTGTTATGGCTTAGCGAATTCATGCCTCAGCTTGTGTCCTGTCACTATTGTTAGATGGCATCATGCTGCATTGTTTTAATACTGATTGCCAGGCCTCTATATGCCTCGCCCTGGCAGTTTCATACTCCGACCAAAGGCTCTGCTCAGAGTTTCTCTGAATCACCCTTTGATGATAAGCAGCAACCTTAGGCGGTAACTTTATTCCACTCATAGTGAAGTTTGTAAACATTTTCGCATTCAGGTCCAGCCAGGTTTGTGCATGTTTATGGACATTAGCCATATAGGGTTGCACTTCTCCAGCATAATATTTGTAAAACACGTTCTGTAGAATTTTAGCCTTTTGCGAAATCTTACCATTAAAACACACAGGTTTTAGTTTTAGGCGCTGTTCGATCAGGGTAGATGCTTGATCAAGATATTGAGTGATCAGCACTAACGAAGCAACGATTCTGGCTCCAGAACGGTTTCTATGTAACTTTTCGTATAAAGGTTCGATATCCTGAATAAAGTCTGGTTGTTCCCATGTGTTTCGGTTTAATGTCAGATCGGAAAGCGTGGCAAGAGTCGCATAGGCGTTGAGCATGCTTGAGTTTGAGCCGTCTGCTTCAAGGCTGATCGGTTGCTCACCGATTGAGAAGTTACTTTCTACCTCACTGGAGGTATAGATGCCGTTCCATATTTCTGCACTTAGATTCTGATTTTTTATTTGGTAAATATCATTAAGCTGTTTAACAAGATCAGGATCCGGAGTGTCTTGTTGCTTTACTGTTTCCAGGCAGCGACGAATGGCAGCATAAAATTTAAGTTCATAAACCATCTTCTTTGAAGCGCTGTAAACCTTACCTAAAGAGCTGTTTCTTTCAGCAATCAACTGAATTAAGTGGCATTGCTTAAGATTTAATACATCAATCAATCCTTCCCGAATTTCCTGGGTCGGCATGATGCGATCCCTCCGCAATGGAAAAAGGGGAATGTCTGGAGCAGGTTGCAGATCGTGCTGGATCTCCAAAACCCGACTGAGCCTTGAGGTGTAGTTCTCCAGCATATCCTCAGGAGGATTTCTTTCACAACCAGAAAGGCATAACAGGCATAGAATCAAAACTGTTAGAGATCTTATCATCAGGGAAAATTCATGGATTAATTTTGGACCTGCTTATCCAGTATAAACGAGAAATTAGCAGTATGGCCCCAATGGTCAGCCCTATGAGAAGCCCAATCCAGAAACCTTTAGGTCCCATTGCTGGGAAAAACAGATCCGTTTTGGCGAGGAGATATCCTATTGGCAGGCCGATCAGCCAATAGGAGGTGAACACCAGAACCAAAGGTACTGCGGTATCCTTATAACCTCTTAAAGCGCCAGAACAAGTCACCTGGATGGCGTCTGAAAACTGGAATAACGCCGCGATAATAATCAAAGAAGTTGCTATGCCTATAATCCGCATATCCTGGGTATATAAATTAACTATATCGGTAGCAAATAACCCCATTAGGCTGGAACTGATAGTGGCCAGACTTAGCGCGATTAACAGACCTGTTTTAGCGCTGAATAGCGCAGAAGCAGGTGAGCCGGAGCCCAGTTGATGTCCGACTCTAATAGTCAGTGCCATAGCAATACTTAATGGCAGCATGAATACCAAGCCGGTAAAACTCAGGGTGATCTGGTGTGAGGCAATCATTACTTCACCAAGATCGGCAAGCAAAAGAGCAATTACGGAAAACATACTAACTTCTATTAACAAGGCGAAGCCAATAGGGAGGCCGAGCTTTAAAAAGCTTGTAAGCTCCTCCTGAGAAGGTGGTTGCCATTTAGAGAACAGCTTCAGTGATGAAAAGGTCGATGTATTATTAATGTAGAGAACGGATGCTATCAGCATAATCCACATCACAATTGCTGTGGCCCAGCCACAGCCGACACCGCCTAGCTCCGGGAGCCCAAGTTTTCCATAAATAAGTATGTAATTAAGCGGGATGTTACAGAGCAGACCAATGATAGAAATTACCATGGCAGGCTTGGTTTTGCCGAACCCCTCTATATAGCTTCTCATGAGTTGATAGAACAACAGGGCAGGGAATCCCCAGGAGATTGCTTTAAGGTACCGGTCTGTTATTTCAGCTAACTGAGCCTCAACTCCCATAATCTGAAGTAGACCCATGCAGTTATTCATTAATAGCATCGCCAGTATTGTTAATAACGATGCGATCAGTGCGCCTAAGTGAAGTGGAGCTTTAGATTTATCAGATGTCCCAGCCCCAACCATGTGGGCAACGATAGGCGTGGTTGCAATTAAAATGCCTTGAAACGCAAGAAACACAGGGAGCCATAGACCAGAACCCAGAGAGACAGCTGCAAGATCCGTAGAGTCATAGCGGCCAGACATCATCGTATCAACAAATCCCATGGATGTTTGGGCGATTTGGGCGATTGCGATAGGAATGCCTAGGCCAAGAATAACTTTGATTTCACTAAATATTTTCAGACTGAATCCCATGGCGATAATCAGTTGGCAGGAGCTTAAGGATAGGGGCGCAGCGTGCTCTGGACAATGCTTTTTTAGGGCTAATATGAAAATCATCAAGCTAAATAAGAGAAGAGCAAGAAAAAATGTAGATTTGTAATCTAATTAACATTTTTGATATTTATGATCAGGCCTCTTATAAGGAAATAGCTTGCATTGCAGAGTAGAGTTGTCGGCTAGAGGCGCCTCCTAATTTCGTAAGTTTTTTCTTGTTAATTAAGGTGGTTTCAGAGCAGCTATATAGTTCTCTGAAGAGATGAAAGACCAGATTAGGATTAAGACAGATGGCAACAACAGGTACAGTTAAGTGGTTTAATGACGAAAAAGGCTTTGGGTTTATTGCACAGGAAAATGGCCCAGATGTATTCGCTCATTTCAGCGCAATTCAGGGTGATGGTTTCAAGTCTCTGGCAGAAGGTCAGAAAGTTGAATTCACAGTTACTCAAGGCCAGAAAGGCCCACAGGCTGAGAATATCGTTAGAGTATAACTCGTTAAGATACTGATCAGTTACTTGGAAAGCATACCTCAGGGTATGCTTTTTTGTTATTGGGTGGCTTCTTCTACAAACCTTAGAATTTGTATCGCTTGTTCTCTGTTTTCACCACAGAATTCGGGCTCAGGGCTGAATGCAGAACAAGCTTCGGGCCGTTCTGGTTTGCCAAAAATGGAGCAACGTAAATCCTCTGTAAGGTAGTTACAGGGAATATTTGCGGGTTTATTCAGGCTGCTGATGCTTGGGACAATACAACAGGCAGCACAGTGAGGGCGACATTCCATTAAAAGTCGTTCGACAGAGTCTTGTTGGCCTTACACTATAGAAACAAAAAGCCGATCTGAACAGATCGGCTTTTTTGTGAGTAGAAAATTAAACAGCTTCTGCTTGCTTCTCTATAAATTCGGGGTCTAGCCCCAAGGTAGAAAGCGTCTCCGAGCGTACTTGCTTAAGTAGCCCTGCATCTTCTGTTAAATTCTGACCATAGGACGGAATCATGGCAATAATCTGTTCATGCCATTCATTCTCAAGCTGCTTAGTAAAGCATTTTTCTACGATGCTTAACATTGCGCTTACAGAGGTGGATGCGCCCGGGGATGCACCCAGAAGAGCTGCTAAGGTGCCATCGGAAGAGGTGATAACCTCGGTACCAAATTCCAGCTTGCCTTTACCATTTTCATCTTTTTTGATGATCTGGACTCGCTGCCCGGCATGGGAAATCTCCCAGTCTTCTTCCTGTGCTTTCGGGAAGAAATAGCTCAGTGACATAACTCGAGAGCCGTGTGTTTGCATCACTTCACTGATCAGGTATTTGGTCAGGTCCATGCTGGTAGCACCGACATAAAGCATTGGTTTGAGGTTGTTTGGTTTCAGGCTGCCAAACATGTCCATCACAGAACCGTTTTTCAAGAACTTAGTTGTGAAGCCGGCAAAAGGGCCAAACAATAGCGCTTTTTTACCATCAATGACGCGAGTATCCAGATGTGGTACAGACATTGGAGGTGCGCCGATTGGGGCTGCTCCGTATACCTTAGAGGCGTGTTTCTCAACAATGCTTTGTTTTTTACAAACCAGCCACTGTCCACTTACAGGGAATCCACCGTAGCCTTTGCCCTCGGGGATATCTGTTTTCTGAAGCAGTGGTAACGCGCCACCACCTGCGCCCAGGAAAACAAATTTACTGTTGATGGTAAATGTTTCTTTAGAGGCTTTGTTTTTCAGGGACACGTCCCATGAATTATCTTTGTTCTGATAAAAGTCAGTGACATCGTGGCTCAGCAGAAGCTCAAAGTCGTCACTACGGTCAAGGTAGCTAACCATGTTTCTGGCAAGAGAACCGAAGTTTACGTCAGAACCGTAACGCACGCGGGTAGCAGCGATTTTTTCGCCGTCTTTGCGTCCTTCCATGACCAGTGGCATCCATTCCCGGATAACCTCAGGGTCTTCGCTGTATTCCATTACGTCAAACTGATGATGATCTTTAAGAGCATCATAACGATTGCGTAGGAAATTTACGTTCTTCTCACCCCAGACAAAGCTCTGATGTGGAACAGGGTTGATAAAGTTTGAAGGTTCTGGAAGGGCACCTTTTCTGACCAGATAAGACCAGAACTGGAGGCTTACTTCAAAAGAAGCGTTGATCGCGTATGCTTTAGAGCAGTTGATTGTGCCATCGGCCGCTTCAGGAGTGTAGTTCAGCTCACAATATGCTGCGTGGCCAGTACCTGCATTGTTCATGCAATCGGTACTCTCTTTAGCAACCTCATCCAGTCGCTCAACCATGCAGATCTTTAAGGATGGATCCAGCTCCTTAAGCATAACCCCAAGGGTTGTACTCATCGCTCCCGCGCCAACTAGCAATACATCTACCGTTTTTGTGGTCATAGAAACTTCGCCATATTATTAGTAATTATGGTTTGTGAAGTGACACAGAAAATGGGGCTTGTGGCCGCAACGAATTTCGCTCGGATAAATTCGCAATTTTCTGAGACTTCTTAGACTGCAACCACAAACAGGTAATAGCCATATAACAAATATGACAATCTGTTCATGTTGCAGTGCAGCTTGCAGAATTATACGTATTCCTGAGCCAATGTCTTGGCAATTTAATCTATATGCGTTATCAATTTGGATGATAATCCTCCTAAAGTATTAGTAATAAAAGCCTACTAAAAGTGGGCCTACTGAGTAGGCTTTTTAAAACATTTACCCTGAGTGAAATTCATGGATGGTTTTTTGCAATAGCGAATTAAAAAAACTGAAAGTTGGCTACAATAGACAGCATTAAATTGTTTGTATCAGGAATTCAGATGGAAGATGTAATTGAATTACTCAAAGAAAAAAGCCAACCCGTACCGGTACCGCTCGAACTTCCTGATGAGGACGACCTGGTCGTGGTTGAAGAAGAAATTCTGATTTCGCTGCCAGATGACTATAAGTTGTTTTTACTGGAAGTGAGCGATGTCATCTATGGTTCTCTTGAACCAGCCACAGCAATGGATCCTCAATCCCATACATACCTGCCTGATATGGCAGCACACGCCTGGGATATTGGTATGCCCCGAGAGTATATTCCGATATGTCAGCATGACGACGGTTTTTATTGCATCACTCAGGAAGGTGAAATTTTACACTGGTCAGAATCCAGTGCGTCCATTGAAGATGAATGGCCTTCGATCTGGAATTGGGCCACAGATGTTTGGTTGGAGAGTTAAGAGTTGAGTAAAGCAATATTTGATCAGGTGGAGAACTTTGCGCAGGATATGATGGCTGCTGCAGAGGCTGATAATGAAGTGCAATTCTATGCACTTTATGAGCAACTGGAAGCGCTATGTAACGAATATAAAGGCAGCAAAAAGGATCATCCGGTTCTTTGGGAGACTCTGGCTGATTTTAGTGAGGATAACGACAAAGCCATCATTGCCTATGGTGAGGCTTACAAACTGGCTGACCAATTAAAAGACAATGAATACAAGGCCTCCATCCAGTATTCACTTGCGCAGAGGTATCTTGAGGAAGATCGCAAATCTGAAGCGGGGGATGCTTTGGAGAAAGCGGCTAAGTTTGCTTCTTTTACTGAGGATGAAGAGTTGCAAGAAGAGATTCAGCTGTTGGCTGAATCTAGTGGTTAGTAGCTAGGACGTGGCTTTGCCACTGCTAGAACGCCGCGTTGCGGCTGCTAGTGGCTTATGTGG
>JBOEHA010000028.1:0-1200 GCA_050633685.1 Neptuniibacter sp.
TGTACTAGCTCAGACCTGATCTGACAGTTACCCGTTCTTTCCAGCGCTATTGTCAGATTAGATTTGAGCTAAATTCTTATCAGCCCAAATCTGCTTTCCATCAAGTAATGTTTCCAATGGCGTTCTGCCACAGCACATTTTGCCCTGATGGGTTCGTTCATTGTTGTAATAATCCAGCCATTCGTCCAGATCTTTTTGCAGTTCATCCAGTGACGCATAAAGCTTTTTACGGAACGCGACCTGATAAAACTCGTTCAAGATCGTTTTATGGAATCGCTCACAGATACCATTGGTCTGTGGGTGCCTCGCTTTGGTTTTCGTGTGATCAATGTCGTTGATGGCGAGATATAGCTGGTAATCGTGCTGCTCAACCTTGCCGCAGTACTCCGTTCCTCGATCGGTCAGGATACGCAACATAGGCAGCTCCTGAGCCTCAAAGAATGGTAGTACACGATCATTCAATACATCGGCTGATGTAATGGGTGTTTTCGTCGTATAGAGCTTGGCGAACGCTACCTTGCTGTAGGTATCAACAAAGGTCTGCTGATATATCCTACCAACCCCTTTTAGATTACCTACGTAGAACGTGTCTTGAGAACCAAGATAGCCAGGATGATGCGTTTCTATTTCACCGCAGGCTTCGTCATCCTGTTTCTTCTTCTCAAGCGCAGCCACCTGCTCATCCGTCAGAATGATGCCTTCACTCGCAACCTTCGCTTCCAGAGCTGAAAGGCGCTTTTTAAAGTTTTCCAAGTTATGACGTAGCCAGATAGAACGAACACCACTGCCTGATACAAACACACCTGCTTTACGTAGTTCGTTGCTGGTTCGAGCTTGGCCATGAGCAGGGAAAGCTATCGCATGTTCAATGACAGCATTCTCAGTCTGCTCATCTACACGGTTTTTGACATTGGGAGTTTTGCGAGATCGGTTGATCAGTGAATCAACACCGCCTTCCTCAACCAGCTCCTGATAACGATAAAACGTATCACGAGACACGCCCATTACTTTACAGGCTTTTGATACGTTTCCGAGTTCTTCAGCAAGATTGAGCAAACCTGCTTTGTGTTTAATGATGGGATTGCTAGTATGCAACATGAGAGTTACCTTTGTTTTGATTTAAGATTTCAGCACCTTTATCAAAACGGGTAACTCTCTCTTTCTCAAGAAGATATGTCAGATTAGGTCGAGACTAATTCA
>JBOEHA010000029.1:0-28404 GCA_050633685.1 Neptuniibacter sp.
GCCAGCTGATGTTCGTAGGCAGCATTATCCGCAACCAATACTTTGCTGATACCAGCAACAGAAGCAGCGGCTTCAGTAACGGCAGCGCAATCAGCGCCTGCAACCAGAAGATGGATCTCATCGCCCATCTGTGATGCAGCAGTCACTGTGTTTAAAGTAGCACCTTTCAGGGTGCTGTTATCATGTTCTGCAATAACCAGAATTGTCATCTTTCAGCGCTCCTTAAAGTACTTTGGCTTCGTTTTTCAGCTTTTCGACCAACTCATCAACGCTGGACACTTTGATACCACCTGAGCGCTCTGCAGGTGGCGTTACCTTCAGTAGTTTGGTGTGCTCCTTTAGCGCAACACCCAGTTCTTCCGGTGTTTTAACCGCCAAAGGTTTACGCTTGGCTTTCATAATGTTTGGCAGAGCAGCGTAACGTGGTTCATTCAAACGCAGGTCTGTCGTAACAATCGCCGGCAGCTTCAGGGCAACCGTCTGCAGACCACCGTCTACTTCACGAGTTACCGCTACATTCTCGCCTTCAACATTAACCTTGTATGCAAAAGTACCCTGAGGCATATCCGTTAGAGCCGCGAGCATTTGACCCGTCTGGTTGTTATCGCTGTCTATTGCCTGTTTACCCATAACCACTAAATCAGGCTGTTCTTCAGCAACAACTTTTGCCAGCAGTTTTGCAACGTTGAGTGACTCTGGCATATCTTCGGTTTCAATCTGAATGCCACGGTCAGCGCCCAGTGCCAGCGCAGTACGAATTTGTTCCTGACAGGCTTTAGGGCCTACTGAAACCACAACAACTTCAGATGCTGTGCCCGCTTCTTTCAGACGAACTGCTTCTTCAACAGCGATTTCACAGAACGGATTGAGGGCCATTTTCACATTGGCCAGATCAACATTTGTGTTATCTGACTTAACGCGCACTTTGACGTTGTAATCGATAACTCGCTTTACGGTGACTAATATTTTCATATCTACTCTCTTTATAATTGACGCTCTTATTCTCAGAACTGCTCAGTATTAAGCGCCATAATGCTAGTGCTGCCTGCTTTGATGGTTTCAAAGCTGCTGTGTACACGCGGCAGCAGATGTTCACAGTAAAATTGTGCGGTAATAATTTTGGCGTTAAGGAATTCAGCATCTCCCTCGCCTTTTTCAAGCAGAGCTTTTGCTTTGCTGGCTGATTTGGCCATGGTCCAACCACCACAAAGGAAGCCAAACAGCATCAGGAAGTGATAAGCGACGCTGCCAACTGCTGTCTTATCGGTTTCGGCATTTTCCAATAACCAGGCACGTGCAGCACGGCCTGTTGCTACTGCAGTTTTTAACGCAACGGACAGGTCTTTAAGGCTGTCCTGATCGTTAAGTTCATTCGCAACAAGCTCCATTTCATCCAGAAGACTTGCTAGATGTTCGCCTTTATTCAGCAGTGTTTTACGGCCTGCCAGATCTAAAGCCTGAATACCTGTAGTGCCTTCGTAAATGGTCAGAATTCTGGCATCACGGTAGTGTTGAGCAACACCGGTTTCTTCCACATAACCCATTCCGCCATGCACCTGAATACCCAGGTAGGTCACCTCTTGTGCCAGTTCAGTCAGCCAGCCCTTAACGATTGGGGTATACAGCTCAAGTCGTGCATGATGTTGCGCAGCTTTGGAAGGATCTGAAGCATTATTCGCATGATCTATTTCAGCCGCCGCGACATAAGCAAATGCGCGCATCGCTTCAGTGGATGCTTTCATCTGCATCAGCATACGACGCACGTCCGGGAATTCGATTATTGGAATACGGCTTCCATCTTTACGTGTTCCCTGGAGACGGTCTTTAGCGTATTCAACCGTCTGCTGATAAGAGCGTTCAGAGATAGACAAACCCTGTAGACCTACAGTCTGGCGTGCGTGGTTCATCATGGTGAACATATAAGGCAGGCCTTTATGCGCCTCACCTACCAGATAACCTTCAGCACCACCATTATCACCAAAACTCATGACGCAGGTCGGGCTGCCATGTATACCCAGTTTATGCTCCAAAGAAACGCAACTGACGTCATTCAATTCTGCTGGATTACCCTGATCATCCAACTTAAATTTTGGAACGATAAAGAGAGAGATACCTTTAACACCTGCGGGGGCATCAGGAAGTCTAGCCAATACCAGATGAACAACATTATCTGTCATCTGGTGATCACCCCAGGTTATGAAAATTTTCTGGCCTGTAATCAGGTAGTGATTACCTTCTGGAATCGCTTTGGATTTAATCGCAGCCAGATCAGAACCCGCATCGGGTTCTGTTAAATTCATGGTTCCGGTCCATTCTCCGGTCACCAGTTTTTCTAAATACTGTTTTTTTAACTCATCCGAGCCGTGATGCGTGAGTGCTTCGATGGCACCTTTCGTCAGCATCGGACAAAGGGCAAATGCCATATTGGCTGAGTGCCAGATTTCATCAACAGCAGTGCCCAGAACATTTGGCAGATTCTGTCCGCCAAACTCTTCATCTGCTGTCAGGCCACCCCAACCATTTTCAATAAACTGCTGGTAAGCTTCAGAAAAACCTTCTGTTTCAGCTACACCATGTTCTTCAAGTTTTGCCCCTTTTGTATCGCCAACAACATTTAAAGGAGACAGTACTTCTGAACCTAATTTACCCGCTTCGTTTAACACCACTGAAGCCAGTTCGGTATTGATGTCTTCAAGTGATGCACTGACGCACAAGCCGTCAAAATCTACTATTTCGCTCAAGAGAAATTCGGCGTCACGGTATGGGTGTACATATTCAGTCATAATTCATCACTTTTTGTTTGGTACTTTGTAAAAAGTCACTTGTTTTAAAAAAGCCATCCTTGGCTAACGAGCGTTGAGATACCTACAATCCGAGCCTGGTTATCAGTAGGTTAAACGTCCCTGTAATCGAGGTAGAACCTCAAACACCCTATGAAGGGATGCGAGAGTGATTCTTTCGTTGCACAGAGTCTTAACGACCTGATGCACGCAGGTTCTGTACAGTCATCTTGCTTGGAGGTGTCAAAGAACCGTCCACGATTCCTTTAAACTGACCTGTAGTACAGTGGTTAGCCTGGATATCAATCATGGAGAACGAGTCATCCACAGCTACACCTTTGCCTTTGTTAACTGGCAGGTGGTGATCCGGGTGAGCCTGACCGATTGTCCAGCTCTTCCACATATCACCTTTACGATCGTATGTGATGTTACGTGGGATAATGAATGTCTGAGCGTCCATATAGTGAACACGTTTGCTGATCGGATGGTTTGGATCCACTGGATCAGATTCAACTACATACGTCTTACGCAGCTGCCAGGTAATTTCTGGGAAACAGCCACCTTTACCACCGAATTTAACAACCTGATAACCTTCATCATCTTTATGCGTTTCGGTATCCAGATCCATATCATTGTGGTTATACATCGGTGAAAGAATGTACTTAGTACCTTTATAGGTCCAGTTCATATCACTGATACGACCGTTATAACCTTCAAAGTCTTCGATCATGATGTCAGAACCCAAGAACGCATCCGTAGTCTGGCCAGTCGACAGACGACGTACACGACGCTGGAAGCCCAGGTACAGATACGCGTTATCACGCTTAAGGTCATCTTCGTAACGCTGGATCAACAGCTGCGTGTTTTTCACATCGTAAGGTTCCAGTACCTGTACATAGATTGCACGGAACAAATTAGATGGGTTAGGTGTAATTTCCGGGAACGGCTCTTCCTGTGTACGGTGCGTGTAGTTCAAGAAGTGGAAGTTAAACTTAACGGTACGCTCAACCTTACCGCTGTTCATATCACGGTACTTCCAGTAGAACGGATAGATCGCAGCGGAGTCACCCCAGTTGTAACCGTACTTGTAGTTCCACGCCAGTTTCTCACCAGCACGCGGATCATCCATAGACGGTTCCTGCGGGAATGGGCGACCAGCAACAGATCCGCTGATTTCACCCACCTTATCACCCAGAACAGTATCACCTGAGTATTTACGTGTGGCATCAACATAAGACTGGTGCAGACGGAAGTCCGTGGTTTCACCCACTTTCATTTCGTAATCACCGTTCTTGATGAACTGGTACATTGCAGGGTCAAGGTGCTCTTTAACCGAGTCTACATTGCTCGCATTAATCACCATACCCGACTTAACAGCATCCACGGTTGGGACACCTTTTTCATACGGGTAGAACGATTCCTGAATAATCTCTTCTGCAATCGGGGCAGCCTGTACACCTGCTGCCATAACCGAGCCGATCGCTAAGGTTAATAATGTCTTCTTCATCGCATTTACCTTCATAGTCTCTTTATGCTGGGCTGATGCGAACATCAGCCCGATTTATTATTAGTTATTAAAAACGGTACTGAACTGTCAGTTGGTACTCGTCTTCTTCATTAGCCATACCCAGGATGCCACTACGGAAACGGCCTGTTGGCTCGAAGCTGCTCAGACCTGCAGAACCATTAGTCAGACCCGCACCGTGTTCAGCCGCTGGATACGCTGTGAACGGACCGTATGGGTTACAAGAACGGCAGTCATCGGCCGCTTTCGCGCCATCACCAAACTTGATGTTCGCACTCGCCATCAACTTCCAGTTGTCATTAACCAGCCACTCAACCATTGGCGCGGCCACTGAGGAATGTGCACGGAAGTCATGGGCCATGATGATCTGAGGACTCAGACGGTCATTCATCCACCAACCTTTAATCAACAGCGTTGCGATGTTGTTGGATTTCCAGGAAGCAAAGCCGCGCTCACCGTACGTCGCCTGCTCTGAGCGGTGATCCAGAAGGTGTTCACCAAACAACTGACCTGAGAACAAGAAGCCACGGCTCTTGTTCAGCGCAGGGATCATGATGGTTTTGTCGATACCCACGACATAACGAAACACATCCGAGTCGGAGTACAGATCTTCACTCATGCTGTCAGCGAACTCTTCACCCTGGCTGTATGCGCCTTCGAAGCGGAATACGGTATCCAGGGACTCTGAGTAGTAATCCAAAGAACCACCGATCAGATTGACGCGTGGGAAGTAGATATCAAACGCGATCAGAGACGGTGTTGGGCCTATATCACCCTTAACAAATGGGTTCTCACTGTTGTTCACCGTTGTACCACCACGCAAGGATGGGAACTGCGAACGATAGGTCAGCGCGTTGACAGAGAAGTTCAAGTCGCCGTAAACACCTTCCAGTTTCGCACCCAGTTGGGTGTTATCCAGGCTCCAGCCCGGCAGATGGATATCACGGATACCGATCTGGTTTGGACCAAAGTTCGTGGCCGCCATACCGGCAATCGTCGGATCGGACAGCGCAGCGATTGTCGCGGGGTCAACAATACCGTTGGCCGCTGCAACGTTAGGGCCTAAGATAGGCGCAAGACCCGCAGGTAAGCCTGCCGCATTGATCGGTGCAAAGTTAGCAACCGTGCCACCGTTATCCCACAGGTTTTTCATACCGCGGAAGAAACATGCAGCATCCAGTGGATTATAGGCACCGGAACAGCTGCCCAGGTTATGCGGACGGAACTTATCGAAGTTCCACACAACCGATGCGTTCAGGTCATCAAAACCACCCGTTGGCCCCATACGGCGTTCCATCTGCAGCATCCACATTGGGATACGCGTATCTTCCAGTTCGTCATAAATGCTGTGACGGGAGTAATCCACTGGGTTCAATACATCCAGTACGCGGAACAGGTCAGTACGACCCCAGACCACTTGCTGACGACCCAAACGAACGTTCAGCTCATCGCCATTGTCCAGTGTACGTGTCGCATCAATGTAGAACTCACGCAGGAAGTCCATACGGTCATTAAATTCCGGATGTTTCAGATCCTTCTCATCCGCATCCATGTAATCTTTGATACAACCACGGTTGTCTTCATCACAAGGACGAACCGGTACACCAAAGGCTACGCCACCGGCAATCTGGTGAAGGTCTTCACCCAGAACACGCATCCCCTCGGATGGGTTGTTCGGATAGCTGTCCACAAAGGCTGAAGCCGCAGGGAACGTTGGCAGCCCAGGGATACCCGCTGGGTTTGCATTCAGAAGCGCGTAAGCACCGTCAACTGTTGCTGCGTTCAGGCCTGAACCGTGTGCAACCGGAATGCTGGCACCGTTCAGTGTGGTTTCAAGGAAAATATCCTGACCAGCACCGGCACCGGCACCCGAACCAAATTCATTGTCATTCAGGTCATACACCGCGTCGTACGTACCGCGCAGCGCACCGTGCAGCGACACGGAATTCCAACCGCTGTTTGAAGAATCAAAATAACGACTGAACTCCAACTGGGCCGTATTACGTGATTTTGAAATACCCCGTGTCTCACGGTGGTACGTCGCGTTCTCAATGAAACCGGACCACTCGGTTTCTCCAGCACTGACGGTCGGCCCATAGGTGCTGATCAGCCCTATGGCGACGGAAGCCGCAAGTGTGTTGAGGGTTGTTATTTTTTTTGTCATCGCTAGAACCCCTTCAGGTTTTTTTATTAGTGGTGGTAATCACTGTTCCCGGAACGATCAGGCGTGAATCACGCCGTCCTCGTCCTTGTAGGCCTTACAGATAAACTTCGGTTTGAAGACCAGTACCCAACTCGGTACCAGCAACATCGCCGCTGCACCGTTGAGGATGACCATCACGGTCAGCAGCAACGCAGCATCCGATTGGAAACGCAGGTCCGACAGAATCACCCACATCACGATCCCGGAGATCAGAGTGATCGCCGTAAAACTGATCGCAAGGCCGGTGGTGCTGATCGCTTTGCGTACCGCCGCATTCAGGTCTTGCAACACAACCATCTCTGCGCGGATTCGGTCCATCATGTAAATCGAGTAATCGATACCGACACCGACACCCACTGCGATAATCGGTACGGTGTTGATGTTGATACCCATATGACTGACCCCCATGTAGGCGTAGGTCAGCGTGGTGGCGAAGAGCATCGCCATGAACATCATGGTGCCCGCCGCCAGAGACTGGTAGAAGAACATCACCATGAAGAAGATCAGAATGAACACCAGAGGCAGTACCCAGAGATTGGTCTCGTAAGCCGCTTCGTTCATCGCCGCTGTCACACCAATGGTGCCGCCGGCCAGACGGATCTTAAGACCCTCTACTTTGCCTTCGTTGGCTTCGATCCACTGCTTCGCAGTGTGGATCGCACGACGAATGGTCTCGCCCTGATGGTCTTTGTAGTAAAACACCAGATTGGCGATGCGCTCATCGGTATCGACAAATTCGTTGAGTGCGCCCGGGATCGGGCTGGACATCATGTAGGTGAACATCAGACCACCCACATACTGTTGATCGTTCGGAATCTGGGTCCAGCGTGGATCGTCGTTATGCAACAGACGGTTCACCTGTTTCACCAGGTCCGGCACCCCTTTGGAGCCCCCGACTTCCGGGTCCAGCAGCATGTGTTTTTGCAGATCGCTCAGGGCTTTCAGAACTTCGGGGCGTTTAATGCCACCGTTCTCATTGGTCTCGGCAACGATGTACAACTCTTCCGAGCCTGGGAAGCTGTCGTTGACCGCTTTCGAGGACAGGTTGTAATCATGATGCTGATACAGGATCGGAGAACCCGGCTCGGACTCACCGATCACCACTTTAGAGGAGAAGTACCAACCGCTGCACAACAGGACCGCCGCAATCATCAGGGCGTTCTTGGCTGCCCGCTCACTGCTGATCACTTTGGCACAGCCATACCCGACGTTACGGAAGATGTTGTGTTTGATCTCAGTGTTCTTCGGCTTAGGCAGGATCGACAGCAGCAGTGGTACCGCCAGCAGTACGGTCAGGATAATGCACAGCGCCCACAGGGATGCGTAGTGTGCCAGTTTGGTATTCAGCGGAATGGAACCGATCGCGATCAACAACAGACCGATGGCGTCGGAGACCACGCCTAAACTGCCGGGACGGAACAGGCTTTCAAAGGTCAGACGCGCGGAGAGTTGATGATCCGCATGCAGGTTCAGTTCCTGATAGTAACGTTCAACGATCTGGATACCGTGGGACATTGCTCGGGCGGAGATCAGGAACGGGATCACCAGTCCCAACGGGTCCAGATTGTAACCAAACAAGGAGATGATGCCGATGCCCCAGATTGAGGAGACAATCACCGCCGCGAGTGGAATCAGTACTCCGTACGCTTTACGGAAGTAAAAGATCAGTAGCGAGATCATGATCAACGCGGTGAACAGGAAGATCTCAATGATCTGATCCAGATACTGGTACGCCCAGCCGACCAGCATCGGTTGACCGGTCACGTGAATTTTGAAGCCTTCAGCGCCTTCATCGATGCGCATCTGCTGGATCTCATTAAACGTTTTCACGTAGTCCAGCTGGCCTTCGTTGAGCTGCGCTTTCACCAGCGCCATTTTCATATCGGGAGAGACCAGTGGGCCGTAGACCCGTGGGTTAGCCACAATATCGGAACGCAGGATATCCAGCGCTTCCGGATTCATCTCACCGCCCTGCGGGTCGTAGTAAGACTTGGAGTTCACATTACCTTCAGGCGTCATCCACACCTTACGTGAGTTACGGTGGGTCACACTGGCAACTAAGTTGTGATTGATGCCCGGCAGGCTGTCTACCGCCAGGGTAATACGGTGGATCTTGGCTAAGGCTTCGTTACTGAAGATATCGCCGTTTTCCACTTCCACACCGACGATGATCACGTTCGCGCCCCCAAAGGACTCTTTGATCTCGTTGTGCAGTTCAATGTAGGTATGTTCCTGCGGCAGTAGATCGGCGAAGTCGGAATACATCTTCACGCTGGGGATCTGGTAAGCAAAGAACAGCGTAATCAGTGCAATGACACCGAGGATTTTCTTCGGATGGCGGAACACCGCTTCATCCAAAGAATGTAATAAATGCGTGGCCTTATGGGCCTTGGCGGATTTTTTATCCATGACGGAGGCCTCTTATTTTTGGCTGACTTGAACAGAATCACCGGATGCAATATCCAGTGTGTATAAAGAACCGAATCCACCGGCCATCAAAAGCTGACCGTTATCCAGTTGCACCGCATCGCGGATATAAACAGGCATTTTAGGGTTCGGAATGCGTTTCCAGTCAGCACCGGTGTACTCCAGTACCGTGGCGTGATCGCCGTAGGCAAACAGACGGTCACCCGCCTGGTAGAATCCATACAATGGCGACTCGGTTGGCGTGACCTGCTGGGTCCAGGTCATGCCACCGTCTTCTGTGTACATGATCTGACCACTGAGGCCTGCCACCCAGCCCTGCTCAACTGAAGGGAAGTGAGCGCTCTGGGTGTAGAAATCGTTAGGGATATACTCAGGTACGTTCCAGTTCTGGCCGCCATCATCACTGCGGGCAACCAGACCAAACTCACCGGTGACCAATACGGTGCTGTTATCCAGGAACTGAATCCCGGTCAGCATGGCATCTTCATTCAGGGTATTTTCAGACCAGGTTTTACCTTGATCCGCAGAGTTCAGGACGGTGGAGAAACTGCCAACCACCCAGATGCTGTTATCCGGGGCGCAGGTCAGATCCAGAACATCTTCTGGAGTAGGTAGTTTGGATGCGTTCCAGCTCTGGCCGTTATCACGGCTGCTCCAGACCTGTTTATCCATGCTCAGGGCTACAAAGCTCTGATCCGGGCAAACGGCTACATCAACAAACGCAGGGGCACCGTTCACTTCGTGACGCTGCCAGTTCAGCCCGTTCAACGGACTGGTCAGAACCAAACCATCGGCACCGACCGCTACCAGAGCGGTATCGTTTACTGCGATACCCTGGAACTGATCGGTACGACGTACCTGCTTATCAAGTTCGTTCTCAACACCCTCAAGGTTCAGAGGGGCTTCACATCCTGTTAACAAAAAACATGTAGTAACAGCAGTAACGCTTGCTACTGAAAACTTTCTAGAAACTAAATTTTTAGTTTTATTATTTTTAATCATTAAATCTCACCAGACTCTTTGTTTATCCGGCTTTCACTGCTTTTCAGGCAATGAAAAATATGAATTCTCTCAGGCTTATCTGTAATGTAATTGATCGATCCCATTACCATCCAATACATTTGACAGCCCCTCTTGATACCAATAAGGTATTAAGAAAAAACACAAATAAAACAGAGGAAAACCATGGATTTACGCAAGCTCCGCTATTTCATCCATGTTGCTGAGGAGGGCCATATAGGTCGTGCCGCAGTTAAGCTTCATATTTCTCAACCACCACTGACACGTCAGATCCATCAGTTAGAAGAAGAGTTAGGTGTCACACTCTTTGAGCGAACACCCAAAGGTATGGAATTGACAGACGCCGGACAGATGTTTCTGGTAGAAGCCAGAAACATTTTTTCTCTGGTTGAACAGGCCACAGAAAGGACCCAAAGGGCGGGTCAGGGGATGTTGGGGCGAATTGATGTTGCGATATTTGGCACAGGTATTCTCGACATCATCCCTAAAGTAGTTTTGAAATACCGCCAGCAATACCCAGATGTAAAAGTAGTTTTGCACACTATGGATAAAGCGGAACAAATTGAAGCTTTACGCCAGCGTAGGATTTCTGTTGGTTTTAACCGCCTGTTATCTCCCCTCCCGGATATTTCATCAGAGCAGCTGGTTACTGAGAATCTGGTACTGGCAGTGCATGATAGTTTGCAGCTTCCAGATGAACCTATCGATTTCAAAGAACTTCAGAAATACCCAATGATTCTCTTCCCTTCCCATGGCAGACCTAACTTTATCGATAAGGTACAAAAACTCTGCCAGGAGGCTGGTTTCTCACCCACAATCTCGCAGGAAGTTGATGATGCAGTGACAGGCGTGGCATTGGTTTCGGGTGGTCTGGGTGTATGTCTGGTTCCAGAATGTGCGACAAACCTGAAGCTGCCAGGGGTTAAATACCTACCTCTAAAAAACCAACCAGATGACGCATCAGTGGATCTGAGCTGCATCTATCTGACCGAAGATAGTTCTCCGATTCTAAATGGATTTATGAATGTAGTCCGTGAATTTAAAGGTAGCTTTGAAGATAAAAACACGGCCTCACCTGAAGGTTGAGGCCGTAAAGGCAGATCACCTAAGAACATTTTTCTTCATCGAGCCAATTACCTGGAGTTCTAAATCCGATGAAGGGTAAATACGACAAGCGAGCACAATGCCCTCTTGCAGCTCATCTTCAGATACGTGACAACTGCTCATACGCCGAGCTTCATAGTCACCACTCAGAACCGCTACTTTGCAGACGCCACAGCCACCACCACGACAACCAGCAGGTATGCCACGTTTACCTAAGCGACACATACCCTGCAGTACATTTTCATTTTCGCGGCAAGCAAACGTTTCTTCGCTCTCTGCGAGCTTTACTTCAAAATGCATCAGGACTGACCTGCTACTTTTCGTGCCTCGATTTCCTTAGCTCGCAATTCTGAGGCGGACTGTCCTGCAATGCCCCAGTCCTCTGGAGAAACCCGGATGCAACGTCCACGAATAAGCGAACGATCGATCCCAAGTGTTTCAACAAGCAGATCAGTAAAACCAGACATGAGATGTTTAATCTGCTCATCCGGCCGGCCTGCCAGGACAATAAATTCAAAATAAGGAGCGCCCTGCTCTCCTTCAAATAAAACTCTACCTCCAACCAAAGCTCTTTTCGCTGGGTAGGTGTTGATGAGCGCTCTTACTCGCTCTACGGGAGAGTCCAGAACTTCAGCATAAAGCTGCGCACCTTTGAGAAGAAGTTTCTCACTCTGATAATCCGTCAGCTGATCATCAACCAAATGATAGGTAACTAAAGGCATAACGACTCCATTATTATTTTTGTTCTTAGTAACGCGGTCTTAAAACAGAGTAAAAGGTCTGCCTATGGCAAACCTTTACGACGACCACTGTCCAGCATCAAAGTAGAGCCAGTCATGGCATCGGCTTCGGGTGCCAGCAACGTGCCAACAGCCCAGGCAACTTGCTCTGGAGTAGTGAACGCACCAATAGAAGATTCGGCTTTAACTTCATTCAGAACATCTTCAACTGAAATGCCACGCATCTCCGCACGAGTAGCGGCAACACGATGCATACGATCTGTATCCGCAGGGCCTGGAGCTATCACATGGGATGTAATACCACGCTCACCGTAAGCAAGACTTAGCTGACGAGATACGTTAACCAAAGCGGCATTAGCAACACCCGCTGATGCGGCATAGGCTGTTGGCTCAAGACCGTAGTGACCGCCTATTGAAATGATGCGCGAACCTTTTACAAAGTGCTGATCCGCTGCACGTGCCAGCCTCAACAGACCACCCACTTTGATGTTAACTGCATCCACCATAGTATCTGTAGGTGCTTCAAGAATACCGCCTGCAACCCCAACGCCAGGACCATGCACAACCGCACGAACAGGAGCATCAAGAACGCTTTTGATTGCTTCAATAGAAGAATCATCAGAGATATCAGCTACACAAGGGATGATATTTTCATTCCCTTCGGCTAAAGATTTAATGCTGTCAGCACTACGCGCAACAGCGACAACTTTAAGACCTGCTCCAATCAACGTTGATACAAAGTGCTGACCAAAAGCACCGGTTGCACCCACTACAATGGCAATCTCTTTTTGTTGTGTATCTGCCATAAAGTAACCTCTTAATAATTATGGCCGACGCGTCGCCGGCCAATAGTTTTAACTGGCAAAGTTATCCTTCAGCAAACCACGCTGTTTTGCCATTGTCATCGCGGTATCAAGAATCATATCTTCCTGACCACCAATCATTTTCTTACGCCCCAGTTCAACCAGGATATCCCGGGCTGGCACACCAAAACGCTCAGATGCACGTTTAGCATGCAGGAGGAATGTTGAGTAAACACCGGCATAACCCAGCGTCAAAGAATCCTTATCAACACGTACAATGTGATCCATCATTGGGAAGATAATGTCTTCTGCCATGTCCATCATTTTGAACAGATCAATACCGGTTTCGATGCCCATGCGATCACACACCGCAACAAAAGCTTCCAAAGGAGTGTTACCGGCACCGGCACCAAGGCCAGCAACTGAACCATCTATACGAGTTGCACCCGCTTCAACCGCAGCAATGGAATTAGCGATACTCATTCCCATATTGTGATGACCGTGGAAACCAATTTCAGTTTCTGGGTTCAGGACATCCTTTAATGCTGAAACACGCTCTTTAACGTCTTCAGGCAGCATAAACCCGGCTGAATCAGTGATATAAACTGTCTGAGCACCGTAGGATTCCATCAGCTTGCCCTGCTCCGCCAGACCTTTAGCGTCATTAAGATGGGACATCATCAGAAAGCCGGTTGTGTCCATCCCCAGCTCGCGAGCAAAAGCGATGTGCTGCGGTGACGTGTCTGCTTCTGTACAGTGCGTTGCTACATGCACACTCCTGGCGCCCGAGTCATATGCAGACTTAAGCTCTTTCATCGTACCCAGACCCGGCAGTAAAAGGACGGAAACAATCGCTTGTTTCATTTTTTCTGCAACTGCAGAGATATATTCCTCATTACTCGCCAGTGCAAAACCATGTTGCAATGAATTACCACCAACACCTGCACCGTGGGTTACCTGAATGTAAGGCACACCCGCATCGTCAAGTGCAGTAGCAACCTTAACCATCTGTTCAACACTAATCTGCTCTTTTTTTGCATGCATACCATCGCGCAGGCACATGTCATGAATGATTACTTTTTTACCTTTTAAAGAGCTCATGCAGACACCTCCGCTGTGGTTGGTTGCAGTTCAATTTTTCCTGCCAGAATCTCTTCAGCGAACATTTCAGCCGTACGCGTACCCGCAGCTGTCATGATGTCCAGATTACCGGCGTACTTAGGCAGGTAATCACCCAGACCTTCAACTTCCATAAAAACCGAGACTTTATTGCCATCAAAATCAGGTCCGTTAACCAGCTTGTAGCCGGGTACGTAACGCTGAACTTCTTTGATCATATCCAGTACAGACTGAATAATTTTGGTCTGATCGGGCTCATCTTCAGTAAGGCAGTAGATAGTGTTACGCATAATCATTGGCGGCTCTGCAGGGTTGATAATTGCCAGAGCTTTACCCTTTTTAGCGCCACCCACGACTTCGATAGCGTTGGATGTAGTGAAGGTAAATTCATCCAGATTCGCACGGGTACCAGGACCAATGGATTTAGATGAAAGGCTCGCCACGATCTCAGCATATTCAACCGACTGTACACGGGATACTGCATTAACGATTGGAATCGTCGCCTGCCCTGCACAGGAAATCATATTGACGTTCATTTCAACTTTATCGGCATGTTCTTTAAGGTTTACCGGTGGCACACACAGCGGGCCAATTGCCGCTGGTGTAAGGTCGATCATCATTACACCCAGCTCATTCAGCTTGCGGCTGTTTTCTGCGTGTACATAAGCACTTGTTGCATCGAAGGCGATCTGGATTTCATCTTCCAAAACGTGTGGAAGCAGACCATCAATACCTTCAGCTGTCGTTTTAAGCCCCATATCCCGGGCACGCGCCAAACCTTCGGATTCGGGGTCGATACCTACCATCCAAACAGGTTCTAATACTTCACTTCGCTGAACTTTATAGATCAGGTCGGTACCGATATTGCCGGAACCAATCAGTGCACATTTAATCTTTTTCATTTACCTACCCTTCAATGTCTGATTCAGCAGTCACTTTTTTCCGATCGCTTGCGCGCCCTGCTATACCGGCAACATAAAACTCATCTTTTTTATGCTCGGTGATCAGAATACGTACTGTTTCCGGGCTTACTCCCAGACTCTCAGCTGCTGCTTCTGTAATTGCAGAAGCAACCCGTGCTTTAATCTCCGAAGACCGACCTTCAAGGAGATGCATTTCGATAATTGGCATATTAGTTCCTTGGTTTACTCTTCGAATTTGATGGAAATTGAGCCCAGATCCTGAAATCTGGCGATAATGTTGTCTCCAGGTTCAACTGCTACGGCTGCGGTAATGCCACCACTCATGACAAAACTGCCCGCAGGCAATTCTTCGCCCAGTTCACCCAGTAAATTCACAACCATGGCTACCGCTTCTGCCGGATCACCCAGCACTTCTGCTGATGCCCCCATCTCAACAATCTCGCCATTCTTTTCCAGAACTACGCCGATTGTTTTAAGGTCGAGTTCATCTACCCGGCGCGATCTACCACCACCGACATAACGGGCAGAGGAGCTGTTGTCTGCGATCACACTTTCAAGATCAAACTTAAATTTTTCGTAACGGGAATCGATCACTTCAACTGCGGGGATCACATAATCTGTTGCTGCCAGCACATCGGCAGCTGTACACGCAGTGCCGCTCAGCGTTTCTTTAGTAACAAACGCCACTTCACACTCAACACGAGGATGCACAAGATCAGATGTTGTGATTACAGAGTTTTCAGGGCGTGCCATCTTGTCTGTAAGGAATCCGATGGAAGGTTTATCTACACCCATCTGACGCATCTTCTGCTTAGATGTAAGACCGGCTTTCCAGCCAATCAGCTTATGTCCCTGTTCAAGAAAACGACGTTTAAGCTCAAACTGAATGGCATAACCGTCTTCTACAGTCATATTGGGATGTTCATTGGTAAGCTTTGGGATTTCATAAGCACGGGTCTGCGCTCCTTCCACACGCTCACACAAGCGAACAATCTCTTCTCTGTTCAGAGTAATACTCATTGTGAACTCCCCCCGTGAAATGAAACTTTACAGCTACCCAAACCGCCTACTGTGCATACCAGCTCATCACCGTCTGCAACATCTACCAGCACAGATTGAGAACCAGAAAGAATCACTTCACCTGCCTTAAATGGCAGGCCAAGTTCGCCCAGAGTATTTGCTAACCAGGCAACCGCATTCGCAGGTGAACCCTGCACAGCAGCACCAACACCTGTAGAGAAAACTTCACCATTTTTCTCCAGCACCATGCCCGCCAGAGTCAGGTCCAAATCTCGTGGATCTGCCTTGGCATCACCGAGAACATAAACACCGCAGGATGCGTTATCAGCCACGGTATCCTGAATCTTGATTTCCCAGTTTTTAATCCGGGAATCAACAATTTCAAAACAAGGCATGACGTAATCCGTTGCACGAATGACATCCATTGCAGTAATGCCCGGACCAACCAGATCCTCTTTAAGGACAAACGCAAGTTCGGCTTCAGCTTTAGGCTGAATAAGCTTACCGAGATCCAGACGGGCTCCATTTTCGTGGACCATATTGGATGTCAGCTGTCCGAAATCTGGCTGAAATACACCCAGATAATCCTGAACCGCTTTACTAGTAACGCCAATCTTCTTACCTACAATGGTTTCACCGGCATCCAGTCGACGCTGTATAAAACGCTCCTGAACTTTGTAAGCATCTTCAAGCGTGATCTCTGGTTCCTGCTTGAGAAGTGGTGTGATAACGTTGTTTGAGGCGAAAGCTTCGTAAAGCGCATCACCCAATTGTTCAATTCTGCTAAGTTCTAAAGAATGTTCCATATTCACCTCACAGCTTCACGCAAACGTTGCGCATTTCGGTGTAAAACTCGAGGGAATGAACACCACCTTCACGACCAATACCGGATTGCTTACTACCACCAAATGCAGTCCTCAAATCACGCAGGAACCAGCTATTGACCCAGGCAATACCCACATCGATCTTCGCTGCAACCCGATGTGCACGAGCGAGGTTAGAAGTCCAAACCGTAGTAGAAAGACCGTATTCAGTGTCGTTGGCTTTAGCGATGACTTCTGCTTCAGTGTCAAACGGCATAATGTGACAGCACGGACCAAAGATCTCTTCCCGTACAACCGCAGCATCATCCGACAAACCGGTCCAAATGGTTGGCTGAATCCAGTTTCCATTCGCCATATCACCCGGCATATCTGGAATGCCACCACCCGTAACTATCGTTGCACCTTCGTCCACCGCTTTTTGATAGTAAGAAAGAACTTTTTCCTGATGTTCTTTGCTGATAAGTGGGCCGTAGTTACTGCCCTGCTCCATAGGATGGCCGTAGCTGACAGATTCTGCTTTTTCTTTCAGAGCCTGAACAAACTTTTCAAAGATAGGACGTTCTACATAAACACGCTCGGTACCCAGGCAAACCTGTCCGGTGTTCAGGAATGCAGACCGGAAGATACCGTCTACCGCTTTATCGAACTCAGCATCTGCAAAAACAATACCTGCATTCTTACCGCCCATTTCAAATGACACATCGCGACAACCTTCTGCCGCTGCTTTCATGATTGCAGTACCGGTACGTGTTTCACCCGTAAAAGTGATTGCATCAACCTCTGGATGGGTAGTCAGAAACTCACCTGCAGACTCAGGGCCAAAACCGTTAACCACATTGAACACGCCATCAGGAATGCCGACCTTACTCATTACTTCTCCGAGTAACGTAGTCGTCAGAGGCGTTTCTTCAGAAGGTTTAACAATAACGGTATTACCACAAGCCAGTGCAGGACCCACTTTCCAGGTCATTAGCAGGAAAGGTGCGTTCCAGGGAGAGATAATACCCACAACGCCCTTGGGAACTCGCAGAGAATAGTTCAAAGCACCTTCACCATCCGGTGTTGGCATCATGAAGGATTCTGCGGGAACATTTTTAATTACATCAGCAAACACTTTAAAATTCGCAGCACCACGAGGGATAAAGACATGACGCTGTACGTGAGATGGCTGTCCAGTATCGACCATCTCTGCTTCTACAAAATCTTCAAATCGATTGGTAATTTCATCGGCTACACCGTATAACAGCTCAACTCGCTGATCCGGTGTTAAAAGGCCCCACTCCCCACTCAGTGCATTGCGCGCTGATTTAACCGCCAGATCAACATCTGACCGGCTTGCTTCTTGAATATCAGCAATATGTTCATTTGTCAGAGGAGAGTACTTTTTGAAAACCTTCCCCTCGGATGAGTCAACAAACTCACCATTAATATAGTTTTTTATCAGGCGCATAAACTCACCGTTTATTTGAATTATTTTGTGCCTATGCAACAGTCAAATAACACCAGACATGACACTTACACTGATGTTAAAAAAAGAAACAGATACCATCTAATACCATTTAAACCCCACCTTGATACAAAATAGGTATTAAGCTTAGTTTTTATCTAACTACTTCAATCATTCTTAGTTAAGCATTGTTCAAAATTACAATCAGGTAAAAATAAAACTGCCAGCACTCAGGCTGGCAGTTACTTACTCATCAAATGCGTTTGAATAACGCTGACTTAGTTTGCTCTTCAGCGCCATCCGCTGCGGTATAAAAACGCTCCATATGGATGTCACGTTCAAATAATCGCCCGTGCATCAAGGTGGTGATCGCAGCATCAATCATCGGTGGCGGGCCACAGAGATAGGCTTTATGGCCGTCACACTTGCCATCGAAATAGTCATTCACCGCTTCATGTACAAAGCAGTTATAACCTTCCCAGTTATCCCCTTCTTCCGGTGCATTCAGAGCCGGAATGTAGTGGAAGTTTTCATGGGACTGATCCAGTGCCTCGAAGATTTCACGGTTATAGAGTTCCGCGACATTACGCGCGCCCTGAAACAGATAGATCTCGCGGGGATCACCCTTCTCGATCATCTCCATAATCATGGATTGCGGGCTGGATAACCCAGAACCACCGGCGATAAAGATCGCACCTTTAGGGTCCGACAAACGGGTAAAGAACTGACCGTATGGGCCGGAGACCTCCAGTTCATCCCCTACCTTCAACTCTTCATGCAGATAGGTTGTGCCTGCACCACCCGGAACCTGACGCACGTGCAGTTCCAGCTTCTGGTTTTCTGAAGGTTTGTTGGCAATTGAGAAGGCACGTGAACCGTCCACGCCCGGAATGTTCAGGTTGATGTATTGTCCCGCCTGGAAATCGATCGCATCGTCCAGTTCAAAGTGGATACCTTTGATGGTCGGTGACAGATCCACAATCTCTGTCACGGTACCTTTAAAGTCCCGAACCGGGTAGCCCTCAAAGTCATCATCGACATCGATATCGGCTTCGATCACCAGATCTGATTCTGGTGTGGCACAACAGGCCAGGATCATGCCCTCGTCCCGTTCCATATCCATCAGAGCAAACGGTGAGGCGTTACCGATCTCAACATCACCCTCGGTTACCTGACATTTACAGGTTGCGCAGGTGCCGTGCCCGCAGGCAAACGGCAGCCATACACCCTGTCTCAGGGCTGCATCCAGTATGGTCTGGCCCTCATCCACCTCGATTACATCGCCGGTGGGTTCAATGGTTACTTCATAACTCATAAGTATTCTCCATTAAGCGCGGGTTAGACACCCGCGTTCTGAAACCCTGTCAGGTTTGGAGTATGAAAACGCAGTGCGGATTTATGGCCGATACCCTGATTTTCCAGGGACACATCCATCTGTGGAATAAACGGCTGACCGTCCAGAACCCATTCAGTGTCATCCCAACTGATCTGTTCAAACTCAGGATGGTCAGAAAATGTGCTTGGCATCACTTCAGATAAGAGCGCATTAAATGGCATCTGCGGCGGTACTGGGTATGCAAAGGGTGCAGCAAACAACAGGTGATGATCCCAGCCTACATAGACCACCTGATTATCACCAAAGTTAGCACGTTTGTCTTTTACTTCGCCTTGATAGTCCGGCGTAATAGCTTTTACAGGCATTGTTATTCTCCTGATCAAAACGGGCGGCAGATCTACCGCCAGCGTTGTTATTTTTAGTTACTCAGGAACCGTTGAAGCCCCTAATCAGTCAGAATGGTTTCACATTCTATTACTCGCTATTCCCGATAATGGCAGGAATCCAAACCTAACTAACGGTGACGTGGATCCCTGCTTTCGCAGGGATAACTTCGTAGAAAGAATGTCTTAAATGAACAACCCTCTGATCAAGCAACACCTTTCCACTTATTCCAACGTTCTTCGTCTGGGGAACCTTTAATATCCAGATTGTCTACTCCCACATTCATGCGGTAGAACTCACCGAGAATATTATCTATATCAGGGCCACCACAGTTGTCCTGGAAGATCTGATGTACAGGCAACCAGGACTGCACGTACTTTTCTGGTTCATCTTCGAAGATGTCCTTACAACCATCAGAACAGAAGTGATAACGTTCTCCTTCATGTACGCAGTCTCTGTAAGAAGTCAGTGTTGGATGATCCATCTCTGTGAACAACATAGGAATCTGACAAGTTGTACAGAGTTGTGGCAGGCCTTTGTTGTAGAAGCGCTTACCTTCCGCTTCCATCTTCTTCGCCATTTCCCAGCGTGGACGGTAATACTTGTCGAAGGTATCCGGGTATTTTTCAGACAGCCAGTCCAGTTCCTCGTCACTTGGAATCCAGGTATGAAAACCTGCCACATGACCATGAGTGTAGAACGTCCACCAAGCCTGATGAGACACATGCTCTTTCTCTTTCTCAATTACCTCGGCGTACTTCGGCATCTTAATGCCGTAGCGAGCCAGATCCTTGAACAGTGCACCACCGGCTTCTTCAAAGTAAACTTCCCAGGCTTCTTTCCAGGACATCACTTTGTTCGGCAGCATGTAGTCCATCATCATGCCAACAATGGAGAGTAATCGAGTGCCACGCCAGAACCATTTATCGATCCACTTCTGCACGATTGGAACATTGTCTTCATGCTGTTCCAGCAAGAACTTAATGATCTCAAGACCCAGTGTCATATGACGAGCTTCATCCGACTGGGCTGAGAAACCAAAGGTCACAGTAGCCATATCGCCGTTGTAGGCAGCACCGGACATGAAGGGTACAAATACCAGATTGGTCAATACATATTCAAAAGAGAATCCAATCGCCAGCATAAATTCAAACGGCCCCGCACTGCGGGCATCGTTGAAGAAGGATTTAGGAACGGAGAGATACCATACGCGGTCATGCATATAGCTGTATTCCTGAAAGCCATCGAAGAACTTGTTGTAATGGCTCATCGCATGGATCTGAGTCTGCACATGACGCAGCTCATCGATGGATTGCATCTGACACGCCACACGCGCACCCACACCACCAAACTGGCGACCTACATGGGCAAATCCTTGATAGGCCTGGTATTCAAGCGGGGATATACCCGTTAAAAACAACTTCAGCGCATTCACATAACGCGGGTCTGTCACATTCAGGTGCGCATTATTTTGCGCAAAGGCATCAAAGATCGCATAGAGCTTTTTCTCTTTCTCTGCCTGATACTTCCAGTAGGAGTCCATTGTTAAACGGAAAGGGTCTTCCCATTTATCCCAGTCAGTGATCTTGATCCCTTCAAAATCACAAAAAGGAAAGGCTTCTTTACGATCCGCATAGGAGTATTCCCAATCCAGATCACGCGTCAGCAAACGGTATTTATCTTTTATGTTTAGTTTCTTAGCCATGATTCAGATCCTCATTCGTTCCAATGCAGACTCAGTGAGTCATCATCTTCTTCAACGTTGCCGCCCAGCGTGATTAAATTGATGTGCAATTCCTGCACATCCCAGTCACGGCCCATTTTCTCTTCAACCGTTTCACGGTTAATGGTCAGGCGACCTTCCATTTCGATACGGATCATTGCCGGCATATGAATCACGGTTACGTCCGGGTTATCTTCTTCAATAGCTTCGACGACATAACGGGACTCATCGTTGTCCTGCAGTGCGATATAGACTTTTGACATGTCGGTGAATCCTCTTATTTGAACAGACCGGCTTTTGCCAGACGTTTATCCAGTGCTTCGCGAGCAGTCTGCAAGGCACCCTCTTCTACCGCTTCATGAGCCAGTAGGGACAATGCTTCTTCTGCTTTGCCACGCCACTTTTCAATCCAGCCTTCCAGCAGTGTTTTGTTCTCTTCAGATTCAGCCGCTGCTATCTTCAGCACCGCATCGACCCAACGATTCGTGTCTTTTGCCCACAGCTGCATAAACTCGGTGAGCATGCCAACATCGTGATTACCGGACTCCGACAGTTTCGCTTCAAACTGATCAAAGATCAGGTTGTACATCAGGGAATCCATCACCACATCCTGAGCCACCAGCACTTCAAACCAGTCTTCAGTCACTGTGGTTTCTTCACAAAAACGACGCAGGCCTTGCCAGATCGGATCGCGCATCCAATAAGATTTCGCTTCTTTCAGAGAATCACCCGTATTGCCATCCAGAATCAGACCAATGCGGGAGATGTATTGCGCAATGCCTAAACGGTCCATACCGTTGTATAAACACGCCTGGGTAATCGCAGTACCGTAACCGTAAGCACTGGCGTACATGTTGTTGAGGTTGGCGGTGTGTTCCGTATGACGCAGCGGTAACAGGCAGCGTATGATTTTCCGCTTCACATCTTCTGAAAGGTGATCTGCCAATTTACGTTTTTCGAAGAAGGCGTAGTTACTTTCAGCCACTTCCTGCATCTTCGCGCGTTGCTGTACATAGGTGCCGTAGTAGAACTGGCGTGGATCTTTAAACGCGTACCAGTCTTCCATTTTCAAAGCAGTACGGCTCGGATCATTCAGTTCTTTATCCGGTTGCCACAGTGGGCGGTAATGAAAGTAAGCCTCTGACTGCACGTCATAGGTTGCTTCCTGATAACGAGTCGCCGGTTTATCACCGAAACGACGCTCGATGTGCGCGAACGTATTGCGTATAGGTTCGAGCGTTGCGGTTTTAATCTCTATAGTCATTTTTGCAGCACTCCAAAATTATTTTTGTTTTATGGATGAGAACTGTCGTGATTGCGGGCCATGAGCGTATCTTCTCCGTAGCGCCACTTCTCCATCTCGGCATCAACTTCCTTCATCTGTTCGTCGGTCATATGCACTACATTGTTGTTTTTACAGAAGTGCTCAAACGCACCCTGCGGCATAATCAGCTCAACAAAAAGATTCGGGTCACCAATGGCGAAATCAAATTCAACAAACCTTGCACTTTCAGGGCTTCTGATTCGAATGAACTTCTGGATTCCTCCAAGAAATTCGGGACGAACAGCCCCCTGCCCATGTTCAATTACATCGGACATAAAGAACTCCAAAGGTTGGATACAGGGCACCATAGGTGCCCCGCATAAGATTGATTAGGTCACAACAGTTAGGAAAGTTTCGTGTAGCTTGCGTTGTGGGTAGTCCAAACCTTGAGCAAAGTTATCAAAGGTCCAGGTGATTGTTTCGTAGTCTGGGTATGGCTGATATCCACCCATGAAGGTTTCAAAACGGTTGCCGGATGGATCCCAGGCGTAGATGGTGCAACCTCGTGTGATACCGTGTCTTGTTGGGCCAATATCAACATTAACCTCATTCATAGACATGATGTCACCCGCACGCAGTACCTGCTCCCAGCTATCCATCAGGAATGAACAGTGGTGCAGTTTGCCCGGTTCCGGATATTCTGCAAAAGCGATGTCATGAA
The DNA here is from genome assembly GCA_050633685.1 of Neptuniibacter sp. GTDB lineage: Bacteria > Pseudomonadota > Gammaproteobacteria > Pseudomonadales > Balneatricaceae > Neptuniibacter. The sequence continues at coordinate 23,364 of JBOEHA010000029.1, forward strand.
CTTTGTGCGAGCAAGATAGCCAGATAGCAGCTTCGCCATCACCTTCTTCATTAAGCACTCGCTCAACCAGGTAGAATCCAAGAACCTCTTCAAAGATCTTTTTGTTTTCAGCAACATTGGGTCCATAGAGAAGCATATGATCCAGACGAACTGGCGCAATGCCTTTTTCGCTTGCTTCATACCAAGGACCCGGGTTAGTCATAGGCAAACCATTACCTATTGCAGTTTTAGTTGCATACAACTCCATGGTGTGACCCGTTGGAAGCACAAAACGAACACGCTCGCCTGTTTCCATCAGATCTCCCGCTGGCATACGGGTCGTTTCGAGACCATAGGCTTGCAGATCTTTTTCCAGCTGATCCAAAGTCGCTTCATCAAGCACTTTAAAACCGAAGAAATCGATACCCGCCTCATCTGCCTCACGAATGATGTAACTGTTATGGTCGCGCTCATCCCAACATTTGAAATAAACACGACCCTGATCATCGCGACCAGTCTCTACTAAGCCCATCACATCTGTGTAGAAGCGCACGGATTCTTCTAAATCCAAAACACGAACTTGAGCGTGTCCAGGTCGTAAAACGCCTGTCATTGCCATTGTAATTCTCCTAAATTTCTTTTATTTATTCTTAGGTGCCCGCCTGCCTTAGACATAGCAGGAACAAGGCCAATTACAATTTATCCTTATATATCAGCATATTACTCGTATATCGAATAACCTAACGAAGCCTGCCGTTCAAATATGAACACTTAAAGCTTCACAAACGTACAAATTTGAACTATTAATAAAAAGCGTACAATTTTGTACAGTTAAATACATTCTCCAGCTTATAAAGATAAAAATAAAAGATGAGCGAAAACCGGTTACTACCCCAGTTCAAGATTAAAGAAAAACTCAGGTTTAACGATGATCAATGCAAGATCACGTTAGATAGCAACAGAATGCTGCTATTACATGCTGAGGCTTTCTCACATCTGAAAAACGAGCTTTTTAACACGCTCGATCCCAAGATTGCCCAGGGCCTAATGATTCGTATGGGCTATACCTCAGGGCAATTAGATGCGGATGTGGTTTTGAAGATGTATGGATCAGGGGACGATGATGTCTTCGATTTAGGACCTGCAATCCATGGTCTTGAAGGTTTTGTTCACGCTGAAATACTTGAGCATAAAATTGACTGGAGTAAAGGCAGTTTCTATGGCCGAGTGCGTTGTTCAGGTTCCGTAGAAGCCGAAAGTTATCTTACGAATCACAGTTCACACAGTGATTGTCCGGTATGCTGGAGTGTAGTTGGTTACGCTTCTGGTTACGTAAGTCGTTTCTTTAAACGCTTTATTGTATTTAAGGAAATTGAATGTAAAGCCTGTGGTAACGATGATTGCATCCTTGTTGGAAAACCTGCTGAAGCCTGGGGCGATGACGATACCTACATCAACTACTTTAAAGCCAATTATGAAAACGAATCTCCACTCGAAAGCGAACTCAATAAATTACGCGGGACACGCCCGTTTAAACAATTCGATCAAGGTGACCTTCTAGGTGAATCTCAAGAGTTCACCAAAGCATTTGAGTATCTGACGCATGCCGCAAACACGCCCATTAACGTGTTGCTTCATGGTGAAACTGGTGTAGGTAAAGAAGTATTTGCCCGCTGGCTTCATAAGAACAGTGAACGCAGCGAATCTCCTTTTGTCGCCATCAACTGCGGAGCTATCCCGAACGACCTTATTGAAGCCGAATTATTTGGCGTCAAACGCGGCGCATACACAGGTGCCAGTCAATCCCGTCCAGGTCGTTTTGAGCTTGCCAATGGCGGCACACTGTTTCTGGATGAGCTTGGAGAGTTATCCCCCTCTGCTCAGGTAAAACTTCTCCGTGTACTGCAAACAGGAGAACTGGAACGTTTGGGTGATAGCCAGACCATAAAAGTTGATGTGAGGCTGGTAGCTGCAACTAACGTAAATCTTCAGGAGGCAATTAAGCAGGGGGATTTCCGTTCAGACCTCTATTATCGAATAGCTACCTACCCCATTGAGATTCCACCTCTGCGAGAAAGGAAATCAGACATCCCGATTCTTGTTAATTCCATGATGGAAAAGTACGCACCGCTGTATAAGAAAAGTATCAATGGCATTACGGATAGTGCGATGTCATCTCTGATGGCTTACGAATGGCCGGGTAATATTCGTGAATTACAGAACATCATAGAGCGAGCAGTTCTTCTGGCGCCTGATAACGGCATGATCGAACAGTTCCACCTGGAACATAACCGTGAACAAGCGCTTCAGCAACCGGTGAACATGATCGCTGAAGTTCAACAACAAGCACCCTCTCCACAACCAGGCGATGTCTATAAACACCTTCTGGATTCCAACCTAAGTCTTCAGGAATACGAATTAAACCTGATTAACAAAGCCATGGAAGCCACAAACGGTAATATGACTAAAGCGGCTGAATTGTTAGGGATCACCAGAAGACAGATAGCTTATAAACTTAAAGGAGCACAATGATAGCTCGTGACTTGCAGTAATGTCAGGAAGAACGGTTCTTAAGAGTAAGAATCTCCTTTACGAAAAGTCTGCTTAGGCCTTCACGTTTATGTGAGTAATTTGAGTGCTAAGCTAATCACCCTTCACGTTTTTCCTATTACCTAAATACTGATAAGAGCGCTGTCTAAGCGCATCTTTACATGGAGAGCACTGTGGTAAGCCATTACCTACTGTTTCCCATGCAGAAGGGTCAAAGTTATCCTGAATTTTAAGAACATGTTCAAGACACTTACTGCAGGAGTTATGCTTTTTATTGTTATCCATTGCATAGCCTCAAGTGATTGAATGTTACTTAAGGCTAGCTGCAAAAAATAGATTTAGCATCACATCTATATTGAAAATTACTAATATTGAATGCACGTGATTTTTTGTATTGATCCAGAAAATGAATAAAAATATGCAGATAATTTGCTTCAGTGATGGCGGTATTGGCAGTGTTCTTCAAGAAACTCTTTAGAAAAAAAAGTCAAGTGGAGGCTACGCGCTCAGTCAGTAAGCCTAAAGCCCCCTATGCAACACCTGAAGAAATTTCTCGACTATTCATTTCTACCATCCTGGATGAAAAGCAATACGACCGTTTCAGTAATGAAATTGATGAGCAACTCAATGCGTCTGTTACCTATGAGCTGAATAATTTTGATGTAGACTCAATTCCCAAACTGGCTGACACCTCAATAAAATTGATGGAAAAGCTCATTAGCCCCAATGTCCCCTCTTCAGAAATTGTAAATAATATCTGCCAGGATCCAGTCCTGATGGGTAAGCTTCTACAATTAGCCAATTCACCCTTTTATCGGATTAGCCCCAACGAGATAGAAAGCTTAGAGGATGCTGTAGTATTACTTGGCAATGACGGTATTCGAAAAATGGTTATCAGCTCTTTGCTTTCTAGTGAACTCAAAATCAGCTCTGCCTATTTCAAGTTCTTTGGGGCAAATATTTGGAGACATTCACATGAGGTAGCAGAATTATCAGCAATATATGCGTCAAGAAATGGCGCTAATGAATTTAAAGCTTATTTAAACGGGCTTCTTCATGACGTCGGGAAGCTGATCATATTTAAACTGTTGATTAACGTACTTGAGAAATCCCCCCCCCGGCACTTATCCTTCAACAGAATTTTTCAGACAACTACTAGATAAATACAGCCATAAGTTGACCTTAAGCGCCCTCACAGCTTGGTCTATTGACCCTGAATGGGTGAAACCACTTAAAACCTATAGAACAGAATTAGCTATGGATAAAATGGATATATATTCTAAATCACTGTTCATAGCTAATGTATGCTCCAAATATAAGTGGCTTTATAAAGCCAAGCTTTTGGATGATGAAGAATTGGCTAGACAATTATCAGCAAATAAGATCGAACAAGATATTTATTACTCTTTAGTCACATCGCTTTGAACAGCAGTGAACATTAAGCACCTAGATTGACTTTTAAGTTTATAGGGAGTTAGCGTTATCTATAGAAAATTGCTTGAATTTCAATCGGTTCTACAGCTGCTGAGAAATAATAACCTTGTAGCTTGTCACACCCCATCTCTTCTAGTGCTCTAATCTGCTCTAGTGTCTCAACTCCCTCAGCGACGACTTTTAACCCCATATTATGCGCAACAGATATGATAGAGGAACATATAGACTCATCATCAGAATCACAGGGAAGTCCGTCAACAAAACTTTTGTCTATTTTTATTTCAGATACTGACACTTTTTTCAGAAGTGACAAACTCGAATAACCAGTCCCAAAATCGTCTAATGAGGCTTTAATGCCTAGTTCAGACAACTGCTTAATTCTACCCAGCGCTAATTCTTCATTGTTCATCAAGGCGGTTTCGGTTACTTCCAAAATGATCAGGTGTGGTGATAAGTTATATTGTTCTAGCGTGCCCTTAACAAAATCCACAAAACCACTTGATTGTAACTGTACTGCAGATATGTTCACAGATATGGGAATTTCAATCCCTTCTGACATCCATTTTGAGCACTGCTTACAAGCCTCTATCAAAACCCAAGAACCGATCTCTAAAATCTTCCCAGACTCTTCAGCTATAGGAATAAATTCTGAAGGAGACACGAAACTACCATCAGCCTTCTTCCAACGAAGCAATGCTTCAACACTTCGCGGCTGACGACCAACAGAATGATATTGTGGCTGGTACCACAACTTTATTTCTCCATTTTTCAGTGCGTAATTCAATTGGTTTTCAATTTGCAGCCGATGAGTTGCTTCTTCTGTCATAGACTGTTTATAAAATTGAAAATTATTTCTGCCATTTTTCTTGGCATGATTGACTGCAACAAGTGCATTTTTGATTAAGTCTTGAGCATCAGCTCCATCTTCAGGATAAAGAGCAATACCAATACTGCATGTCAGAAACAGGCCTGCTCCTGCTTCATCGAGCCTATGAGAAATGACTTCCAATATCCTAAATGCCATTTGTGTTGCTATTTGCGTAACAGATTGTACTGGTCAACCCCAGCCGGACACATT
>JBOEHA010000030.1:0-92950 GCA_050633685.1 Neptuniibacter sp.
CTGGCTCTGGCTCTTCAAGAGTTTCAGGTTTAGAAGGTTCTGGAACCTCCTGAACTTCTGCGCTTTCAGTCGCTGCAGATTCAACTATTTGAGTCGCATCTGTCTCTGTTTCTTGTATCTCTGGTTTCTCTTCAGCTATTTCTGCTGTGACTTCTGCTTCAGAGTTGTCCTTTACAGGGTTTTCCAGCCCCTGCTCGGGCACTTTTTGCTCTGTATTTTCCTCAGAGCTGCCAAACATGGATTTCAGCTTTTTAAACATCTAAGATCCTCAGTACCGCTTTGCTCATCCATTTGAAATAAAAATAGATTTGCCCCAATTTCAGACTGCTGCATATGACCATAAACGGGGCAAAAAACAGCAGTTAATTTACAAGTCTGGTATCTTATCACAGAGCTTTAGTTCAGAGACTACTCCTTATGGAAAATGAATACCGTCCGTTTTTCTCCCGTAAACAACTCAACATCTTAATGTGGTTCAGTTTAATTGCGATTTTAGTGCTTACTTCATTAGGCCCGGGCGAAGTCGAATATCAGGAGATCCAACACAATCAGAACAAAACCGTGTACTGGATGGAACTCGATGAGCAGCTGAACACCCTGACGTTATTGCTGCCAAGCGAACCCGCTCTGAATAGCTCTCATCAACAGTTGCAGCAACTGAAAGCCCAGGTACTTCTTAGCCGCCTTAAGAAGCTCAACAGCACAACATATACTTATAACGTTTACCCAAGGCAGGATCGCATAGAACTAAGCCTGAGTTGGGCAGTGGACAATAAAACCCCTGACATTCAGCAGTTGCTGAAAGAACTGCAACAGCCCGTACAATCCAATAATTGGATGGAGGTCCTTAAAACGCTTAAAGCCCGGGATTATCTGAATGGAAAAGCGATTGAGGAGCAGGCAATTGAGAAATTCTTCACGTATTTCCAAGCAGAGATACCAGACACGCTCATTACGCTGCCATCATCCTATACTCGACTTTTCGACAACATCACTTATGTCATCAGTGGTCACAATGCTGAAGATATAATGGAGCACATCTCTGCAATCAACCCTGACCACTCCGGGGCTCAATTTAACGCAATGCAAACTCCACTAGCAGCAGATCTGGAACTACAATCTGATCAATCTCCGCTGTTTGTCTTTCTTACCGGGGAACCCATACCGCCACGTGCTGATGAGCAGTTTGCCGTTCAACGTGTCTCTGCTCAGGTTTTACAAGATCTTCTTGAAAGCCAGCAACAATCCTATAATTTTAAATACCGTTTATTATGGGGCGCATTGCACACCACCGGATATCGCGCTGTGATCATCAAAACAGACCAGCCAGCAAAAGCGATTCTCTCGCAGCTACAAGCACTGATCACTGAAGACGCTGTAGAATCCAGCCAGAAGCGCCTGATTGCTCAATGGCAAGAACGAATGCGTGATCTGAAGAACCAGATTCAGGCGATGAACCTGATCGCATATTACGACCTTCCGCTCACAACTATGGAAGAATATGCTGAACAGATTGAGGATGTAGACGAGGAGCAGGTTGTCATGCTTGCCAGAAAAGCACTGGATACTGATCTGCATATCAATATAATGCTGAGCCCTTCGAATTAAGAGTTTTCAGGTCGAAAAGGACAAGTATGGGACGTCGAAACCCACAAAGAGCAAACAACAAGATCGCAGTACCGAGTTCTCATCTACGCATTATTGGTGGTCAGTGGCGGGGACGTAAACTCGAATTTATGGCCGTTGACGGGTTGAGACCGACTCCAGACAGAGTCAGAGAAACCTTATTTAACTGGCTTCAACCCTATATTTCCGGAGCCCGTTGCCTGGATCTATTCAGTGGTAGTGGAGCGTTGGGGCTGGAAGCTCTATCCCGTAACGCTGAAAGCGTCACCTTTGTGGATCTAAATAACATCACAACACGACAACTACAAACCAATCTACAACTGCTCAAAACTCAGTCCGCAGAAGTCATACAAGCGGATGTCATGCAATGGTTGGAATCCAAACTCACGGATATGGAACCCCGCTATGATATGGTCTTCATGGACCCGCCGTTCCGGCAGGACATGGTCACGACCTGCTGCGCGTTACTGGAGTCACATAACCTGCTGGCTGAAAACGCTATTATCTACGTAGAAACAGAATCAGAACTCAGCCACCCTGATGTACCAGACAACTGGGAAGAGCACCGCTCTAAAACTGCGGGTCAGGTGAGTTATCGACTGTATATGCGTAAGAATTGAATCAGCACTTCTCACCCAGGCCATATATATAGGTAGTCAGTGACTGCTTGATGTGAGCCTTGAGTTTAATCTTGTCTCTACCCAGTAACTGAACACTACTCACAACCCCAAGAATGATTGCTAGGGTTGCGCTGGGTAACGGATCTTTTTTGGTGGCTTTATCTGCAATCACACCCTGCTTACGACCTTGTTTAATAAATCTGGAGAGGTACTCCAGCCACTCCAGGTGTTCATCATGGATTAATTCTTCGATCACCTGCAGCTCCGGATCGGCATCTGTACCCCGATGAAAAACACGCCAGATATTCCCTGCCCTTTCATCTTCAAGGATGAGCAAACACCATTGAGTTAGAAAATCCTCAATTGCCTCAAGTGCATCTTGGCGTGCAGATTGAAGCTGATCGATATACAAGTCGTCTATCGGAAAACGGCATTCTGCGTAGAGGGCAGAAACCAGGTCAGTTCTGTTTTTAAAGTGCCAGTACAATGCACCGTGAGTAAGACCAGACTTTGCAGCCACGTCTTTTAGTGTCGTTCTTGAAATCCCTTTCTCCGCAAATAAGGCTAATGCGGTTTCAAGAAGATGTAGACGGGTTTTTTCAGCTTCTTCTTTGCTTCTGCGCGGCATAATTACTCAATAGAACCGGGAATGTGCGGGGCATTATATAGTGCCCACCCATCCGGAAGAGTTACAATAAAATTAAGGTTACCCCACTAGAGTAACCTATCTTCGCAACTATCCAAGTGATTATTGAGCAGCCTGAACATCATCCAGATAATAAGCCCCTTTATATTGCTTCAGGTCATCCACTTTTAGATCTTTAGGAAAACTAAACCGAGCCACATAAACCTGTCCGGGTTTTACAAACCCCTTCACATGATCGACGTAACGCTCCAGCTTTTTATTTCGCTTGATATACAATCCCATAACCAGATTTTTCAGTACTGGCCCTTTGGCTTGATAACGCCAGCGAGTCTCAAGCTGGTGTTGGCCCACTTTCCGAGAAGATTCCAGTTTCAAAGCCCCTTCCACTGCTTTAACAAACTGCGATTGCTGTAACTGTCGCCGCTCCTCATATTTTGCTCCCTGATGCTGAACGTAAGCGCCCAAAGCTGTATTTAAAAGAGCTGACAGACCACCCCCTTCCCCAGCAGCCGCCTCCTGTTCATTCTTTCTCCACAACACGTTGCTATCCAATAGCTGCGCAGCGTTCGGGTTAATTTGCCCTTTACGGTAGTATTTGGATACAGCTTTACCCGCCGTTAATGTTTCCTGATAACGTTCGGCATTTACTGGATGATCATGGTGGAAAAGCGCTCTGGCATTACCCTCTTTTGTGAACTTCCTCTGCCAGATCCGACTAGCCGCCATAGGGTCGTAACCTGCAAGGGCCGAGTAGAGAATGCCGATTTTATCAGCTTCACGTTCACTCTCATGGGTAAAAGCGGCCTGATACCCTGAACGACGAGCTGAATTCGACCCAGCCAGAGCACTGATCTGTGCGTGAGTCTGACGTTCGAAAACATGATTTGCCACGGTATGCGCAATTTCATGACCAATCACAGCAGCCAGTTCAGAATCATCTTTCAAAATCTCCATCAATTTGGAGTGAACTACGATGTAAGTACCCCCGGTTGTAAACGCATTAAAACTATCGCGTTTAATCAGGAGAGGCTGCCAGCGTTCATGCTTCAGATGTGAGACCTGATGAATACGGTCAAATATTTTCACCAAACGTAAATATTGTTTTTTATTCACCCCGGCATTGATCGGTCGCTTTTCTTTCTTTTCCTTCGCCAGAAGCTGCTCAATATAGGCGTTTCCCTGCTTAATCTGGGTCTGACGATTCGCCATACTCAAGGTGCGCTGCCCGGTTACACGGTCACGCTCACTTACAGATTCAGCAACCTGATATAAACTCTGATCCACCTTTTTTAAGGTCTGACAACCCGATACCAGTAAAGCCAGAAAAGAGAGCAAAATGATCTTTTTCAAAGGTAACCTCATATACATCCGTAAATACCCACAAAGCACATATAGTTATTTGTAATAAAAAAATACTTTTTTATAACCGATAGAAATCAATACATTCCATTATAGTATTTGTGTGGCAAAAACAATTCAGATAACATGCCGCACTTGCAAATATGCTAATTAGTTAAAGCTATATGCGTAAGCAGACTATAGCTGCTGTGAACCTAATATGAATACAGCCGTATATCCAGGAACATTTGATCCAATCACCAATGGTCATTCGGATCTGATTGAAAGGGCCGCAAAACTTTTTGATAAAGTTGTGGTCGCAATAGCTGAAAGCCCAAAGAAGAAACCTATGTTAGCCCTGGAAACACGGGTTGCTTTGGTCGAGAAGGTAACAGCAAATCTCGATAATGTTGAGATAGTTGGATTTAATTGTCTGCTAGCTGAGTTTCTTGAAGCGCAAAATGCAAATATTATTCTTCGGGGATTACGTGCCGTTTCGGATTTTGAGTACGAGTTTCAGCTCGCTGCAATGAACCGACATCTGGCACCAAACGTAGAAAGTATTTTTCTGACACCAGCGGAGCACCTTTCATTCGTCTCCTCTACACTGATTCGCGAGATTTCGAGTCTGGGTGGCGATGTAAGTAAGTTTGTTCATCCCGCAGTGGCAGAGGCCCTGAGTGAGCACTTGGGCCGGTAACTGTTTAAATTTGAGTGAGGTAGCCAACCATGGCATTGATTATTACTGACGAATGCATCAACTGCGATGTATGCGAGCCGGAATGCCCCAATGAGGCAATCTCTCCGGGCGACGAGATTTATGAAATTGAACCTTCTAAATGTACTGAGTGTGTTGGTCACTATGACACACCACAGTGTGTAGAAGTTTGTCCGGTAGACTGTATTCCTAAAGACCCGGATCATGAAGAAACTGAAGCCCAGCTGATGGAGAAGTATAACCAGCTGACCGGCCAGTAAGTTTCTGACTCAATAAAAAAGCAGGCTATATGCCTGCTTTTTTATTGCCTGACGAAAAGCGATTACTGATAACGTTCCTGCCAGAAGATCATGCGGTCATTACCACGTGCCCGACCAAAAGTGATCAATGCATCCGGCATGCTGCTGTCGTCCGCAGAGCCATCCTGATCCCAGTCATATCTTAGCCATAACGGCACGTTATTGATGCCTATATTGAAGTAACCAGTGTTGCCTGCTCCTGGAGCAGTAAACTCTAAATTGTAATCACCTGCGGTAGACTGTGCATTAGCACCGCTGATATTCAGCGATCCTGTTGTATGACCGCCACCAACAGCCACAGTTCTGTTACCCACAGTATCAATACTGTTCCCATCAAAGTTGATGTTAGTAAGCGGAATCTGACTACAACTGTCATCAGTTGAAGTTACAAAGCCATTTCCACCCCAATACTGCGTCGTGAATGGAACTGATAAAGACTGAGTCTCAGGACCATGTGCAGATTGAATAACTAACCGCCCGTAGCGCAGCTCTGGAGCAGCATCAATCGCCACAGAATCACAGCCGGCCCCACAGGGGTCTGATGTTGAATCAGCATCCATATTTGTGCCTGTGAGATTACGAGTATCAGGTTCCGAATCCACCTTCAAACCAATTTGCACACTGGTTAAAGGCGCTTCTTCCAACCCGCTTCCGCTGCCCTGCCGCTCAAAAGTTACAGTGGATAGAGCAACACTCGCCACCCCTGTATTCCAGAATGCCAGCGACTCAGTCATGTCATCATATGAAACCCTGCTGCTGAGATCGTTGCCATCATTATTGTTTTCAGCCTGTAAGATAAACTCTGCCCTGCCGACCGTGTAAAGTAGAGCATCATAATTGGTCGTCACATCACCTTCGGTATTTAATGCCCGTATCTGATATGCAACCTCGTTAAACGGTTGCTGCATGTAAGTGAAGGCACCACAGCCCGAAGTAACTGATCCCCCAGAAAGCTCAAAGTAATCCGGGAAGAATCGCCCCACTTTCTCAGGCAAGCTGAGAATATTGACCCCGGTGTCCAGGTAGTCAGTAGACTCAGCATCAAGGGTAATACTGCCAACTTCCATATACTGCAGGGTTGTATCAGCTAATCCACCGCTGAAATCGGCTCCTGCCAATACCATATTGCCATTTAGGGTGCCTTGCGGGCGTGATGCGGGGGTAAAACTGTCAACAGAAATCGTCACATCTTCAGCAAAACTAATGGCGGTGGTGTTATTGGAATAATCAGCATCTGTATCTGGATGACCATCAGTAACAGAGTCATCATCATTAGGTTCATATAGATAGGCCTGAACCTGCACAATAAAATCTGATCCCGCAGAGACAAAACCACTTCCCCCAGTTTCATCTCCACCCGGATTGGCATTGCCTGAACTATCTTCAATTTGCTCAAAAGCTAAAGCAAAAGGTCTGACGACAAAAGGCTCGGAACTACCCTGAACTGATACACCTGTATCCGTACCAGTGAATCGGGCATGTAACTTCATTTTACCGACATCGTTGTAAGTGAAAGAGAAGGGCGCTTTTGCGTCACTGCCAAACAGCATTTGGACCGGTCTGAAGCTTGACGGGTTACTCCCATCAGGTATGCCATTAGACAGTGCAATCGACTCTGTAGTGTTGCCAGTAAAGCTGAATGCTCGTCCCGAACAAGTCGTAGGGGAGGCCTCACATTCCGCAGCAAACTCGATATCAACCCGTTCACCCGATGCAAACAATGCATTGCACTCTTCTGGATTATCAGGGGATTCTGTGAGTGCCTGAAGGTAAAGGGTTTCACCACCCGGCGGTAGATTACTTGCCTTACCACCAATCTGGATAGGCAAAAGGACATTATCTGAACTGTCCAGAAAACGGAATATCGTTTCTTTAAAGCTGATATCAGGGTCGTCTGCCAGCTCAGCATTGCCCGAAGTTTCGGTAACCGAACCATCAGTGATATTAAAACCAAACGTGCCTGTTATTGTATGCCTAAACTCCAGAACCATTGCAGATGATCCACTAGAGAATGTAACTGTAGCTTCACCATCATTGGCAGTGCCATTAATAAGACTTTCCCCGCCACTGACGACACTTACCCAATCCCCGAATCCACTATCGGTAGTAATTGTGATGGTGTTCTGGGCGGCATCTATTGCTGCATGGCTGGCATCATGAGCAGTAATGGTGATCTGTTCTGATAAGCAGGTAACGCCATTTCCGCTATGGCTGATGGAGTAATGATCAGGGCCGACCACACAATCTGGACGAGTAGTCCCATCCCAGTTTAGCCCTGCAAGCTGGTTAGTATGTATCGCTGTCACTTGAGCAAGAGAAAGTGCCTCATCGAAGATCAGGACTTCATCCAGCAGTCCTTCCAACTCATCGGAACTGGATTTAATTTTGCCCAACAGATCAAAGCTATTGCCAATATCACCAATACCACCGGTTCCGCTTTTATCCAACGAGCCATCAATAAATATTTGGTAAGCGCCATCGGTTGCATTTCTGGTCAACACAATATGATGCCAGTCACCATCATTTATGGCTGTGTTCGACTTAGTATTGTTATAGTCATTACCTACCGTCAGGCCAATCCTGCCTGAAGAGTCCAACCAGCCCCAGAAAATATCATCCGCTCCACCTGATTGTTCAACACCTGTAACACCCGGAGCTGTCCATGGGCTGTTACTACCTGTCTGGCTGGTTTTTATCCAGAAGCTTAGGCTCGCCGTTGTTTGTAACTGTGAAAGATCCAGGCCACTTACATAATCACCATCACCATCAAACTCACCGGCCCGACAAATTTGCCCCGGAGAGGTTGTTGTCGCATCACCCGATGCGGAGCCATCATTGTTACCAATATTATCTTCAACCGTTCCCCATGACGCTTCATCGAAACGCCACTCAGCAACCGGTGATGATGGACAATTTCTAACTGTGCCATCGTAATTCAATCCAGCGTCCTGATTCGTATAGATAGTCGTGACATCCGTCTGTGAAATTACTTCATCAAACAGAAGTAATTCATCAAAATCACCATCCGCGGAGCGTCCTCCTTCTCCAGCAGTATAATCACTACGGTTATCACCTAGGTAAATCGATAAAAGTTCACCTATGGATTGTGTTGAGCCGATCGTCTCATTAATTTCCTGAACACCATTTACATACATCTTCATGGATGCATTTGACATATCCCATGTCACAGTGACATGCACCCAATCTGTTGGCGCAAAACTGAAGGCAGTACTGGAAGAGAAGCGGTAATCAGCATCTGACGTGTTTTCAAGACCAAAGCGTAACCGGCCGTCCGTTTCCATGGTGATGAAAAAATACTTATCATCACTGCCCGTTGAAGATGCACTCAGTAATACTTTACGCTCGGAATTACTGCCCCATGTGGTCGCGGAACGGTACCAGAAGCTAATGCTGCCCTGATCCCCTATATCATCGTCAACGTCCAGTGTTGTATCTATTGCATATTGGTCACCGCCGGAATTGTTGTCTCCTACCTGACCGGCTCGGCACAACTTACCGTCAGTAATATTAATAACGTTGTCAGAACCTGTATCTACGATGGAGCCATCATAATTACCTAAAAAATCCTTTATTTCGGAAGTCGCACCCGTCCAGATAGATTCATCAAAACGCCATTCAGCAAAAGCGGCAGGAATAACAATCTCAGGTGCTGCCCCAAATACCAAAACCCCTACATCTTCAGTAGTATGGCTCCTTTCGCCGTCCCGATAGGTATCTTCATCTACTTCAACAGATACTGTCGTTGTAGTGGAGTCACATCCTCGGGCCCAACTGCCATCACCACCATCAAGGGAATTAATAACCGCCACGTAGTCAGGTGGATCTGAATAGCTCTGTGTAAGGCTTATTGTTCGGCAATCGCCCGTAACAGTATCTCCGGTTGCAATCGCTTCTGCTGTCACTGTTAAGCCTGAACCGGTATTAACAAAATCTGGTACTGCGCCTTCATCAACTGCAAGATAGGCATAAGATTCAGCCAACGTCACGGAACCGGCACCAACCTCAGCTCGCCCAATTGCGGACTGAAACTGACTAGAATCAAGATTACGAGTAGCAGAATAAACCCATGGGCTTGTATAGGAGCCAGAATCATTATTATTGGACATGATCTGAGTTAATAAGACGGGTGTAGCGGAAAAGCTTTGTGAAAAATTAATCGTTTGCCAGCTTTCGGAGCCAGAAACACCACTACCATGTTGTACGGCAGATACATCCACTTCACCCACTTCGATCTTAACGCCACCGGTTAGATCATAGGTGCCTTTTTCCGCCACCAAAAACTTGACCGTTTCTGAACCAGACTGGTCTTCATCTGGTGGTTCTACTGCAACAATTTGAGCGGAAGTAGTTCCAATCGAAACCACTCTAACTGCGGTTGGATCCGGATTATCCGTTTCCGCCATCAGGAAGATCACCGGGTCCGTATATGTCTGATTAAAGTTAATGGTTTCAGTCGTGCCTACCGCAACATCAATCGAGCCCCCTTCCCATTGGAAGGTACTGCAGTTTACCGCAGCTCTTGAGCTGCCATCAGCATTATCCCGGTTTGATTCATTTAGATAAATATCATCAACATGGGTTGAAGAAAGCACCTGATCGTAAACTTTAAACTCATCGATAAAACCTTCAAACGCTTGTGAACTGTCAAAGCTACCGCCAAATGAATCCTGCTCCTGACCGATAATCACAGATGAGCTGTTGTTAATCGATAATTGTGACCCTCCACCATTGCTGTGACAGTTCGCGAGGCTGCCATCCACATACAAACACATTGTGGATCCAGAGCGTGTCACTACAAGGTGGTGCCAGGCATCGTCGGTAAGCGTTTTGCCAGCACTGACGGTGCTGCCTCGGTCACCAACTTGCATTCTTACGACCGTTGAGTTTTCCAGATAGATTTCAATTTCGTCGTCATTCTGACTACTACCCAGTGCATGAAAGATTTCCTGTTGCGCTTTTGAGGTATCGGTTTTAATCCAGGTTGAAATACTGAATCCGTTCAGACCATTTACCGAATCACTGTCCAAGGTTACGTAATCACTTGTTCCTGTAGCAGACAGGTCCAGCGATCTATTTATCAGAAACTCAGCATCAGAACTTTCGGTACTGCCGTTGGCGATGCCATCGTAACTTCCAGCGCTGTCAGTAACTCCAGACGCTAAAGAACACTCATCAAAACGATATTCCAGGATGGGGGATGGTAATGGTCCTCCGCCGCCACTGGCTGGATTTATAGAAACACCTGCTGTGGCCCAATCATCTGAATCTCCAAGATTCCATCTAAAGTTGGTGGACGTTGCACCAGCCAAGGTAGCGCCCGCACCTGTTAATTTTCCACGACCATTCGGCCTATAGTTCCACCTCTGATCCCCTAAGCTAATACTCATAGAGGAATCCTGCTCTTCTGCTGCAGCGACAGCAAAAACAAGGTCGTTGGTTTCAGAAGTTACAGTAAGCGTGGCCTGGCCGCTTTCACCTGAATTTGATTGAAAAACCTCATGGGGAGTGGATTGATCAACCCCCGTGAATGTCATCACACCAGCACCTGCTCCATTCTGAACAGAACCATCAAATGAGATCCGAACATCTGAAGTTGTTACTGGTGGGTTTACCAATTTCCATATTTCTACCCGAGAATCATTATCCTGTATACGAGCACCGACATAGGTAAGATTCTGGCCTGAATAGGTAACTCCAGTAACAGTTTCAAGATCCGCATTCCATAAGGAAATACCAACCAGCATGAATCGATCACTACCACTGCCGGTAGTATGGGAAACGTTAAGAGAAGAACCACCGTTAATAAGATCAGATGAAGTATTATCAATGGCAATAGCAGAGTAAGCCTGCTGCGAAGCTGCCAGCAAAAAAACAAGAAGACCTGCAAAAAACCGTTTCATTCCGACCCCGTGGGTAGTCAAAGATCACTATGTAATTTTAGACCGGCTTCGCTGAAAAAGTGCCAAACCACAATACAAGCTGTGGCGACGTTCCAGCCTTTTCACCTTTAATTACAACAAAATACTATAGCTGAGCACTTCGCACTATCTCATTCAAAGAATACCTTTGATCCAACAGCTCACCAAGTGCGGAACCTTGTGCCAAATGATAGGCATAATGCATATGCAAACAGCGGATTTTATCCCACTGGGATATACCTCCAATGCCGTACTTAGTGTATAGCGGCAGGAATCCCAATTCCTCGATTCTCTGTTTCTGCTGATCAGTAGCAGATGCCCAACGCAGATCCACATAACGCTGTTGATCTGCCAGGTGTTTTTCAAGAAGCTCTGGCTCACTCATCAGCTCTTCTTCAAGAAGTTTGACCGCCCCTGCAGTTTCAATTTCAGCAATCGCCTGATACAAGTCTTTGCTGGAAAGCCAATATAACGTTGGAAACGGTTTGTCGTTAACCAGCAGTTCCATCTGCAAAACCAGAGGGACACCTTTTTCATTTTCTACGGCAATACCCACCATCCCTTGAGGTTCACGGCCTAATTGCTGACGGATCATCTCCAGTTGAACGTCCGTGGGTTGTTTCTGTGTATTCATACTTAATTCGGTTCTCGATATTTATCAGACGTTGCCGTAATCTTCACCACGGCCCAGCCAACGCTGGACCAATGGTTCTATATGTTCAGGCCATTGTTGCATCTGACCTGCAATACTTTTCACCCGCGTTAGCAGGTCCGAATCCCGTTGTAGATCGGCCATTTTAAACTGCATAACACCGGTTTGCCGGGTACCCAGAACTTCCCCCGGCCCCCTTAATTCCAGATCTTTTTCTGCTATCCGGAAACCATCGGTAGTTTCCCGCATAACCTTTAAACGCGCTGTACCTTGCTTAGATAATGGGGATTGGTACATCAACACACAGTAACTTTCTACCGAGCCTCGGCCCACCCTACCTCTGAGCTGGTGCAGTTGTGCTAGCCCCAGTCTCTCCGGGTTTTCAATAATCATTACACTGGCATTCGGCACATCCACACCAACTTCAATCACTGTGGTAGCAACCAAGAGGTCCAGCTCAGCGCTTTTGAACTGCTGCATGATTTCGGCTTTTTCTGCCGGTTTCATGCGCCCATGGACAAGACCAATGCGCAGTTCCGGCAGCCCTTTCTTAAGCTCTTCGGCGGTCACTTCCGCTGCCTGACACTGCAACGCTTCCGATTCTTCAATTAACGTGCAGACCCAGTATACCTGGCGCTTCTCTGTGCAGGCGCTGCGTACTCTTTGCACCACTTCTTCGCGACGATTGTCCGCAATTACCACGGTATTTACGGGTGTTCGCCCCGATGGCAGTTCATCAATAACAGAACAGTCCAGATCGGCATAGGCACTCATGGTCAGAGTTCTGGGGATTGGGGTAGCGGTCATGATCAGTTGGTGTGGTGCAAGCTCGCCATTACGACCTTTTTCCCGTAGCGATAATCGCTGATGAACACCAAAGCGATGCTGCTCATCTACAACCACCAGCCCCAGATCTGAAAATACTACCTCTTCCTGAAACAGAGCATGTGTGCCAACTACAACCCTTGCTTCTCCGGTACGGATGAGATCCAGCTGAGCCTGCCTTTTTTTGCCCTTGAGCTTTCCGGCCAGCCAGCCGACTTTAATTCCCAATGGCTCCAGCCAATTACTGAAGTTTACATAGTGTTGTTCCGCCAGTATCTCGGTCGGCGCCATCACCGCTGCCTGATAACCGCTTTCCACTGATTGTAATGCTGCCAACGCAGCAACAACCGTTTTTCCTGAACCAACATCACCTTGCACTAATCGCAACATGGGGTAAGGCTGTATAAGATCCGCTTCAACCTCTGCAGAAACCCGCTGTTGAGCACCAGTTAGTGGAAAGGGGAGTTGATCAAGAAACAACTGTTTTAGATCTCCCTCACCGGTCAGTTCCGGAGCGCCTTTCTCGCGGGCTTTCTGTCGGAGCTTAAGCAGTGATAGATGATGTGCCAGCAACTCTTCAAACGCCAAACGCCGCTGCGCAGGATGCAACCCTTCCTGCAGCAGGTACTGATCAGCATCAACAGGTGGACGGTGTAGATAGGCGATGGCCTCGTCTAACCCGGGAAACTTCCACTCCTGCCGCAACGCTTCCGGGATCAGCTCCTGTATCGCCCCTCTTTTAAGGTAGGAAAGTGCCTGCTCAGTTAAAGAGCGCAGCCGCCCCTGATGTAAGCCTTCGGTTGTGGGATAAACCGGCGTCAGAGTCTCTTCTACCGGAGTTATTACATCCGTATCCAGCTTGCTGTATTCCGGGTGCACAATTTCAAGGCCGCTAGGGCCGGTTCTGGCCTCGCCAAAACAGCGTATTTTAACACCCGGTTTAAGATTATTTTTCTGCGCGGCTGAAAAATGGAAAAAGCGCAGAGTCAGAGTTCCAGTACCATCCTGAACTCTGCACACCAGACTTCTGCGCCTGCCTTTGCTGATATCCGCAACACGGACTTCACCCTCGATTACGCACTCATCCCCTGGACGAAGAGAACCTATTGGGACAACCCGCGTGCGATCCTGATAACGCAGGGGAAGGTGGAAAAGCAGATCCTGAAGATTATTAATGCCGAGGTTATGCAGCTTTTGTTCTAAAGCCGCACCCACCCCTTTAAGCTCACTGACACTGATCTCGGCGAGAATCGCGGTCATCGATTCCCCGCTGGATCAAAACTGGATATTGCATCAATCAAAATATCTATAGCCTGAGGGCGTGGAAAACTTGCACGCCAGGCAACTCCCACTGTTCGTTTTGGAGCGGGTTTACGGAATGGTTTTGTGGTTACCAAATCGGAACGCATCGGGCCGTAAACTGCAGACTGGGGTAAAACAGAACACCCCAAACCGGAACCCACCATCATTCGGATGGTTTCCAAAGAGCTGCCTTCTGTAATGGTTTGCTGATCATGTAAAGCCTGACTCAGCGTCGGACAGGACTCCAGCACCTGATCACGGAAACAATGACCTTCCCCCAACAGCAACAGCGGTGTATTTGGCAACTCTTCACTGTTGATCTCTTTCTGTTTACTCCACGGATGCCCAGCTGGCATCAGCATTTCAAAATCTTCGTCATACAGAGGACGCGTCAGAATATCCGGTTCATGAAAAGGTAAAGCCACAATGACCGCATCCAACTCACCATTACGGATTTTTAAACGTAAACTATCAGTGAAATTTTCTTCAATATAGAGCGGCATTTCCGGGGCCAGCTCCTGCACCTTTGAAACCAGATGCGGAAATAGATAAGGCCCGATGGTATAGATCGCACCCACACGCAACGGTGATTTCAATTGATCCTTACCTTCCAGCGCCAGATCTTTAATCGTATCCGCCTGCTCCAGAACTCGCTGTGCCTGCTGAACAACCTTATCACCTACGGGTGTTACCCGGACTGAATTTTTGCTACGTTCAAACAGCGCCACACCCAGCTCTTCTTCCAGCTTTTTTACCGCTATGGACAAAGTAGGCTGGCTGACAAAGCACTTCTCTGCCGCGTGACCAAAATGCTGTTCACGTGCCAGAGTAACGATGTAGCGCAGTTCTGTAAGGGTCATGGAGGTAAATCCTCTGTTATTATGCGACTCAGTTTATACCGGAGACATTATGCATCAATCTACAATCCTGATCGCCGGATGCGGTGATGTCGGCAGCGCCCTTGGGCAGAGGTTGCTTGAGCACGGTCACAATGTTGTTGGCCTGCGTCGTAATATAAACCAGCTTCCACCGGGCATCCAAGGAATAAGCGCTGATCTGGCGCAATTAGATTCTTTGAAAACCAGCCTCTCCGGGCAAAACAATCTGGATATTCTTGTCTACAGTGTGGCTGCTAGCCAGCATGATGAAGCGGGTTACCAAGCCGCTTACGTAGATGGGTTCCGAAACCTGTTAGATGCCCTGCCGGTAAAACCGAAACATATTTTCTTCACCTCCAGTACCAGCGTCTACCATCAGAATGACAGCAGCTGGGTGGATGAGAATAGCCCTTGCGAACCTGTCAGTTTCAGTGGCCGGATCATGCTCGAAGCGGAACAACAGGTTCTTTCCAGTTCGGTACCTGCAACCGTCGTACGCTACACAGGCATTTATGGCCCCGGGCGCAATCATCTGATCAATCGAGTAAGGCGTGGTGATGCCGCACCCAAAGCACCTGATCAGTTCAGCAATCGTATCCACAGGGATGATTGTGCGGGTGTACTTGAGCATCTGGTAGAAAAAGTTCTGGCAGGGGAGACGGTAGAACAAGTTTATCTGGCAACCGATGATACCCCTGTCACCATGTTTGAAGTCACACACTGGCTAGCCGAAAAACTGGGCGCCTCAGTTACTTCCAAAACCCAGAGCCGACGCGCTGGCAGCAAAAGGTGCTCAAATAAACGGATTCGTGACAGTGGTTATACGTTTCTTTATCCCAGCTATGTTGCCGGCTACTCTGAAATTATCAACAACCAATAAAAAAAGGGCCAACAGGCCCTTTTTCAAATTTCAGCAGAATTACTTAGCAAATTCATCCAGCAACGCCTGTTGCGCAGAGAACAACTCTTCGCCCTCGGCAGGTTTGTTTTGGATATAGCTGCCGTCCGCCTGCAGTTCCCAGCTCTGACAGTTGTCTTGCATGTAGTAATCCAACTCACGTTTCAAACGCTCAGCGTGCTTACCAAACACCTGGAAAGCAGTTTCCACACGATTCAGCATGTTGCGCTCCATCCAGTCGGCACTGCCGCAGAAGACATCCGGCTTGCCGTTATTACCGAAGTAATAAACACGGGTATGCTCCAGGAAACGACCGATAATTGAACGCACATGAATATTCTCAGATAAGCCTTCAATACCCGGACGTAGACGACACATTCCACGAATAATCAGCTCAACTTTTACCCCAGCTTCTGCAGCTTCATACAATGCACGGATCATCTTGGGCTCAGTCAGGCCATTCACCTTAACCATGATATGTCCGGGTTTACCGGACTTCGCCAAACGTGCCTCGCGGCGGATCAGTTCAAGCATCTTCGCATGCAGGGTGAAAGGCGCATTGTAGAGTTTTTTCAGTTTCTGGATCTTGCCCATACCAGTAAGCTGCTGGAAGACCTTATGCACATCTTCGCCCACCTCCTGATCGGCGGTCAGAAAACTGTAATCTGAATACAAACGCGCTGTGCCTGAATGATAGTTTCCTGTACCCATATGAGAGTAACGTACCAGATGGTTACCCTCTTCACGCACAATCAGCATCGCTTTGGCGTGACACTTGTAACCAACCACTCCATAAACCACCAGACAGCCAGCCTCCTGAAGTCGCGCTGCCAATTGCAGGTTGGATTCCTCGTCGAACCGGGCCCGCAGCTCGATAACAACGGTCACTTCAATACCGTTTCTCGCCGCTTCAACCAGTGCCGTGACAATGTCAGATTTAACACCTGTGCGGTACAAGGTCTGTTTAATAGCCACAACATCCGGATCTTTTGCAGCTTGACGCAACAGGTCAACCACGGGCGTAAAGGACTGGAATGGATGCAGCAGGAGCTGATCGCCGGTTTTCAACGCCTCAAAAATATTATCGCCTTTGAGTTTACCGGGCACACCTGGAGAGAAAGGTTTCCAACGCAGGTCATTGTGTTCAACCAGATCACGTACCGCCATCAGACGAGTCAGGTTTACCGGGCCATCGACACGATAAGTTTGCGACTCATCCATTTTGTATTCTTTCTGTAGGAACTCGATCAGAGCTTCCGGTGTACGCTGATCCACCTCCAGTCGCACCGCATCACCGTATTTACGGGAATGCAGCTCACCTCGCAGCGTACTGGCCAGGTCTTGAACCTCTTCGACATCAAAGGTCATATCCGCATTTCGGGTGATACGGAATTGGAAACATCCCTTAACCGTCATGCCTGGGAACAGCTCGTCGGCAAACTCATGGATGATCGATGAAAGGAAAATCAGGTTGTCGCCACCATCACAAAGTTCATCCGGCAGACGGATCAAACGTGGTAGTGAACGTGGTGCAGGAATTATCGCCATTCCGGTCTCACGACCAAAAGCGTCCTTACCGTCCAACTCAACGATAAAGTTCAGGCTTTTGTTAACCAAACGCGGGAATGGATGAGATGGATCCAAGCCTACAGGGCTGATAACCGGAACCACTTTTTCCTGGAAGTAGGTTTTTACCCACTCGCGCTGTTCTTCAGTCCACAAACGACGGCGGACAAAATGAATGTGCTGTTTTTCCAGTTCTGGAAAAATGATCTCATTCAGAATTTTGTATTGACGCTCAACGGTCAGATGGCAGATCTCACTGATCTTTTCCAATACCGTTCTGGGATGCATTGCATCCGGCCCTACAGCTTCACGACCGTATTTCAACTGCGTCATCTGTTCCGCAACACGGATCTCAAAAAACTCATCCAGATTGCTGGAGAAAATCAGCAGGAACATCAAACGCTCCAGCAGAGGGTGCCCCTCTTCCAGAGACTGTTCCAGTACCCGGATATTAAACTGGAGATGGCTAAGCTCCCGATTGATATAAAGCTCAGCCGCCTTAAGGTTAACCGGCGTTTCAGCAACTTCCTGCTCAGTAATAGATACCGTCTCACGGCTTTCTATCAGCGCTGCAGCTGCTTCATTTTGTTGATCGACTACTTCTACCATCTCATTTCCGCCTTTATCCAAACCGTTCCGTTTTATAGTTATGGCTGAAATCTTAATCATTCATCCATTGCGCAACACGTTTGGCAAAATAGGTCAGCACCCCATCCGCGCCAGCGCGTTTAAATGCCAGCAGAGATTCCAGTGTTACGCTTTGTTCATCCAACCAACCATTCTGATAAGCAGCCACATGCATCGCATATTCACCGCTGACCTGATACACATAAGTTGGTGCTTTTAATTCATCTTTGACCCGGCGCACAATATCCAGATATGGCATACCCGGTTTAACCATCACCATGTCCGCACCTTCTGCCAGATCCAGTGCGACTTCATGCAAAGCTTCGTCTGTGTTTGCAGGGTCCATCTGGTAGCTGAACTTATTGCCCTTACCAATATTAGCAGCTGAGCCAACCGCATCACGGAATGGACCATAGTAAGCACTCGCATACTTGGCTGAATAAGCCATGATCAAAGTATTCACGAAACCGTTACTTTCCAGCTCGTCACGAATGCCACCAATACGGCCATCCATCATGTCGCTGGGTGCGACGATATCAGCCCCCGCTTCCGCGTGGGACAGTGCCTGTTTGATCAACGTATCTACGGTACGATCGTTCAGCACATAACCTTCTTCGTTAATGATGCCGTCCTGACCATGAGTGGTGAACGGGTCCAGTGCCACGTCCGTCATGATACCCATCTCAGGGCAAGCATCTTTGATAGCTTTTACCGCTCGTTGCGCCAAACCATCGGGGTTGTATGACTCTTCAGCAAACTCGGTCTTAGCATCCATAGGAGTTACCGGGAACAATGCCATTGCAGGCACACCCAGAGAAGCCAGTTCTTTTGCTTCCTTAACCAAGAGATCGATACTCATCCGCTCTACTCCAGGCATGGACGCGACCTGTTCAGTCTCGTTCTCACCTTCGATGACAAATACAGGGTAGATCAGATCATCCGGTGTAAGCACACTTTCGCGCATTAAACGGCGAGAAAAGTCATTGGCTCGCATGCGACGCATACGGGTTTCAGGATAAAAGCGCTGGCTATTGTTAAAGGACACAATCGTTTCCTTAAAGATGCAGAGGTGAATTGGACATAAAAATGATGACAAGCCGATGACAGTCCATGAACAATCAGGGCCTACTCCATATTACATCATAGTATTAGTGCAAATCTTATCGTAATCTGGGCCTAATTGGGTATGACAAACATCACTTTATGGAGCCTGACAAGATGAAAAAAATCGCTGTGATCCTCTCCGGTTGTGGAGTTTACGATGGCGCAGAGATCTATGAGTCCGTACTGACATTGCTGCAATTGAACGAACGAGGGGTCGATTATCAGTGTATGGCCCCCAATATTGAGCAGATGCATGTAGTGAATCACCTGACCGGAGAAGTTGCTGAAGGTGAAAGCCGAAACGTTCTGGTTGAAGCCGCACGCCTGGCACGCGGGGAGATTATTGATCTGGCAATTGCAGATGCTTCTGAGTACGACGCGTTAATTATCCCGGGTGGTTTCGGAGCTGCGAAAAACCTCTCTGACTTTGCAGTCAAAGGTCCGGAGTGTCAGGTAAATACAGATGTGCTGGCTTTTACTCAGGCAATCCACCAGGCAGGTAAGCCCGTAGGTTTAATCTGTATTGCACCGGCGATGACCCCCCTTATTTTTGGTGAAGGCGCAACCTGCACTATTGGTAACGATGCTGATACTGCTGCCGCTATTGAAGCGATGGGCGGCAAACATCAGGATTGCGGTGTTTCTGAGATAGTGGTGGATCAACAACGAAAAGTAGTCACAACACCGGCATATATGCTGGCCGGTTCCATCTCTGATGCAGCATCGGGAATCCGCAAGCTGGTCGATCAGATCATCGATATGGCATAAGTTTGCTCTGTATGAGGTGGATTAACCACCTCATACAGGCTCAAAACCGAAATAACCCTGAAAAAACTGTACTTTATATATCCACTCCTGCCACGTATCCGTCTATAATTTCATCAATCTTAACTATCTGATCAACAGCAGTATTTACCTTTTGTATATCGCATCTGACTGTTACTCGTCCAACTTTGGATAAATCTGATGAAGTATGGCCCACCCATCATTAATTAAGAGATAGTAACTAGCCGATTCGGTAAGGAATTTTTTTTGATAATACGCATATTCAAAACCTGCCTGGTCAGTCTCCTACTGCCACTCTTCAGTATGCAGCCGGTTTTTGCACAGACACTGGTAATTGCCCAATTAAGCGACCGTCCGAAAAAAGATCTTAAACAATTACGCCCAATGGTTGAGTATGCTGCTGCCAAGTTAACCTCGGTTGGTATTACCGATGGTCGTGTTGAGCTGTTTGAAGACCCTGAGTCCCTGATCGAAGCGGTGCGCAATGGCGAAGTTCACTGGGTTACCGAAACCCCCTACACTGCTGCCAGACTCGTACATGAAGCCGGCGCAATACCACTTCTGATGAAGTGGAAGTCCCGCCAGGAACGTTATCAAACCTTTATTTATACCCATAAAAATTCCGGTATTAATTCTTTAGCCGACCTGAAAGGCAAACGTATAGCATTTGAACATGACGACTCTTTCAGCAGTTATTTCCTGCCCAGAATGGTGATGGAAAAAGCCGGCTATCGCTTTAATGCCATTGAAAACACAGCTTCTGAGCTTGAGCCAGATGATATCAACTACGTTTTCAGCCGAAATGAAAAAAATAATCTGTTATGGGTTCATAAACAACTGGTCGAAGCCGGTGCTTTAAATAATGGCGATTGGGAAAACCCCAAGCGGGTGCCGGAATCTCTGAAATCGGACCTTCGGATCATCTACAAAACTGAACTCTACCCCAGAGCTCTGGAATTGGTCAGTCCTAAACTCGACCCTACTGTAAGCAGCGCCCTCAAACAGCTTCTGCTCGGCCTTGATTACGAAGAAGACCGGGATCTAATGAAACGCTATGAGAAGACTACTGGCTTTGAAGAGCCTATCGCTGAACTGCCTGAGTTGCTTGAGGAGATATACTCTTACCGCAAGGCTGGCACAGAATGAAATCTTCACTGGCAAGACGTTACGGCTTTATCCTTGCCGTTACGACAACATTGGTTGGCTGCGTCGTTTTGTTGGTAAATCTCTATTTTCTGGAGCGCTATTCGCAAGAATCGGTGATTGCTGGGAAGCATCATATCAGCCAATTGGTTGAAGCTGAAAAGATTCACGATGCAGAGTTAATGGTTGCAACACTGGCATCCAATCTGGATGTAGCTGTTTACCACCAGGACTTTAGCTCCATGCAAGAGATCCTTGAGCCTCTGAAACTCGAAGACCACATAACCTACATCTATATTCATGATCTGGAAGGCTGGATTATCCATGATGGCACTACCTATATTCAGTCATTCAACCAACCAATCTCTAGCCTGTTGCCCTATGCCATTGAAAACCTCTCCGACTCTACAACTGAGAAATCCAAACAGCACCTGTATGTGGCCGCTCCCATAACCGTTGGCAATACAACGCTCGCCATGCTTCGTATCGGAGTGAATTTTCAGGGAGTGAACGAGGAAATTGAACTTCTCAACAAACAATTCGAAGAAGAGGCTAATCACCTTCGTTCGAGTATTCTGCTATATACATTTATTGCGATTACCTTATTGCTCCTGATTACGACTCTGGTTGTATTTTTATTTTCACGGAATTTATTCCTGCCAATTCAAGCACTTATTGACCGCTGTTATCGCTATGCAGAGGGGGATAAAGCGGTGCAGTTCAACTTATCCAGAAATGATGAATTTGGTGTCCTTGGTAATGCTCTGCAGAAAATGAAAGAGTCTGTAACCGCATCTCAGCAACAGATTGAGAGACTCGCTTATCAGGACCCTCTAACGCTTCTGCCCAACCGGCGCATGTTTAATGAAGAACTGGAAGCCATGCTCAAGTGGGCTAAGGCCAATGACCAGAAGGTCGCTCTGTTATTTATTGATCTGGACTATTTCAAACAGGTGAATGACTTCGCAGGGCATGATGTCGGAGACCAGTTGCTGTGTGATGTCGCTGAGCGCCTGAGCTCCTTACTTTCTGAAGTCACACAATTCATTGAGCTGCCAATTCCAGAGAAACTAATGCTTTCACGCTTGGGGGGCGATGAATTTGTCATGATAGTCCCAGGCTTTACAGAACCAGAAAACCTGTCAGTTATCGCAAGCAGTATCGAAGAAGTTCTTGAAGAAGCATTTGAAATCAATGGGGAACGACATCATATATCAGC
Organism: Neptuniibacter sp.; assembly: GCA_050633685.1. Taxonomy (GTDB): domain Bacteria; phylum Pseudomonadota; class Gammaproteobacteria; order Pseudomonadales; family Balneatricaceae; genus Neptuniibacter. Next base: position 22,187 of record JBOEHA010000030.1, read on the forward strand.
AAGTATAGGCATCACCCACTACCCTAAACAAGCTCAGGAAATGACGGAACTGCTTAAACAAGCGGACATCGCCATGTATGCAGCCAAACATTCTGGCAGAAACCGCCACCGATTCTACGAGCCGGAGATGAACTCCGAGGTGATAGAAAAAATTCAGATCACCAGTGGCATCCGAAGGGCATTAGAAAAAGGAGAAGAGCAACTGTTTCTCACCTACCAGCCAATTGTGAACCTTAAGAATGGTCATATAGTTGGTGCAGAAGCACTGTTACGCTGGACTCACCCTCAACAAGGCCTGATCCCACAGGATTACTTTATCCCGCTCATCGAAAAAACAGAATTACTAGCGCCCATGACACTCTGGGTTCTGGAACAGGCATGCCATGATCTCATCTCCAATATTTACCCTGTTTCAAAAGAGTTTAAACTTTCTGTAAATATCTCCGGTGCAGTACTCAAAAACCGTGTTTTGTGTCACAAAATCACCGAACTTCTAAAAAACAAAGAGCTGCCTAATCACTGTTTACACATCGAAATTACTGAAACCAGTATGATGGAAAACATTGAGGATTGTTACGACACACTCTGTGAATGGAAAGAGACCGGCGTGGATATCTGGATCGATGATTTCGGTACCGGATACTCATCTTTGGGTTATCTACACAAACTACCTATAGACGGCCTTAAAATTGATCGTAGTTTTGTCGAAGATCGCTCAAACACCCATTCAGTGATTGAAACCATCATTGCTCTAGGGCGCTCCCTGAAACTGGAAATCATCTCAGAAGGCATTGAGACTGAGGAACAGAAACAATATATAACCGAGATGGGCAGCGATTACGGTCAGGGTTACCTGTTTGCCAAACCTAATACTCTCCCCTCCCTGATTGAACAAATAACAGAACCTGAAACCACTGTATGAAGAACTATCTGGCCACGTTGTTACCCCTATTCATTTCCAGCACTTGCCTTGCCGGCGATTGGGAGATTAAAACCGACCTAAAGATTACTGATGGTGCGGTTTCCGACGAAACAAAGTACAAATCCGGTGGTGCGTTCGATGAACGCGAGGTAAAACAGAAAGAAAAAACCAAGCTGGAAACTCTCCTTATTTATTCAGATGAAACACCTTTAGACGGTTTAAAGTACAACCTCAGATTAGGCAATATCGTTGAGCAGAACCGAGAGAAGAAGCTTGAACTCAATGAAGATGGCACTGTTGATAAAGATAAAAGCAGAACCGAGACCGAACGCATTAACTTTGTTGGCTTAGGCTTCAGCTACAAACTTAAAAATGCGCTAGGCGCTGACAGGTGGAAGTTTAAGGGTCGCTATGACCACTATTACGACATCAATTATGGTGCTAAAGACTTCCAAGAGGATGCCAAAGAGCGATCAGGTAGCCTTAAAGGCAATAAGTGGTCTCTCACAGCAACTGGCGAATACAGCACTCCCTGGAACAGTGTCTTCTTCAGTCCTTACCTGCAGTTTAAGCAAGAGCGGCGCGATGACTGGATTGATGATATTCGCCTGAAGCAACAGGAAGAAGAGAAAGAAAAAGAATCTGAAGTCGGTTTAATTTTCAATTGGATACCACCACTGGCTGGGTGGGAACTCAGCGCTGGACCATACTGGCAGAACGAAGTTGATTACAAACGTTCCCCTGGCGAAGACTGGGAACGAAGCGATGATGAACGCTGGGTTGCCGAAGTTAAAGCTGAGTATGAGTCAGCCGTTCCCGGACTGGAACTTGAGGTGCTCTTTTATGAACATCTCAATGGTGAAGACGAGGGTGAGCGCAGGCTTAATTTGGAACTCAGTTACGAGTTCTAAAGCTCCTCCGCCACGCTTTTATGTGACCACTGCATAAAGATACGATAGAGCATCGGAATCAAAATCAGTGTCAGCACAGTAGAAAACGCCAAACCACTGACTATCGCCGTCGCCACGGGCCCCCAGATTAGGGAGTGCCCACCCAGACCGGTTGCCAGAGAGAACAACCCGGCAATGGTGGTCAGTGATGTGATAATAATCGGTATAACCCTGCGCCGCGCTGCATAAAGCGTGGCATGTTTTACGGACATACCCTTCTCTAACCTCTGATTACCCGCAGATATAAGCACGATCGCTGCATTTACCGCAATTCCAGCCAATGCTACAACACCATACATGGTAAACAGACTCAAAGGATTCTGAGTAACCAGCAAACCCATTACGACACCGGTAAAGGCCATAGGAATAGTCATCAGAATCATAAATGGCTGGAAATAGCTGGAGAACTGGGTACCCAGAATCAGATACATTAGCCCCACACCAAACAGGAACAGAATTCCGATGGCATCCATACTCTCCTGAATGTCATCCAGTTCGCCAGAGAAATCCAGATCAAGATTCGGGAACTGTGACTGTAAATCGTTTTTCCAGTGCGCAATGACCAGATCATTCGCGGTTACAGTATCCATAGTGTCCGGCAGAATATCCGCTTCCACCGTTATCGCACGACGGAAATTGTAGTGACGAATATTACCCAAAGCCTGTTCCCGCTCGACCTGAACCAGTGTGCCCAGCGCAATCTGACCACCCTGAGGAATAGGAAGTTTAAACTCCAGAACCTGATCAATATCGGAAAACTCCTGCGGTTTTGCCCGCACTCTTACCTCAAGCTTTTCGCCTTCGTGCTGCATATCCGCAACGATCTCACCATCCACCAGTAGCTGGGTTGTACGAATCACTTCCTGAGGATGTAAACCCGCTTGCGTAATGGCATCGTAATCCGGTTTCAGCGACAGTGTCATTCTGCCGCCACCGGCATCATCAGTGATATCTGTAATCTCAGGTACCGAGTACAGATAGGTCTTCAGAGCGTCGGCAGCCCCCCTAATCTCGCTGTACTCATCACCACGCACCTTGATACTGATCGGTTTTGAAACCGGTGGACCACCGGCAAGGCGCAGGAATGAAACATTCACCGGACCCGGCAGCGCAAGAGCATCCGCCCGAACTGCAGCCAGTAGTTCATCCACTGAACGGTTATTATCGGTTTTCGGTTTTAACCCCACCAATACCTGCCCATACTGCTCACCAAACATTGGCGCGGTTTCAGTGAACTGCTGCCCGGCATAACCCACCACCGCACGGACATCTTCCTCTTTCAGATGTTTGCGGATCAGTTGTTCCATCTCTTTCACTTTATCCAGTGTGGAAGACATTGGGGTTTGTGGAGCCATTTCGAAGTTAACGTAGAACAAGCGCAAAGGGTCTGCAGCAAAGAAATCCACTTTGATCAGACCCGCCCCAAGCGCTCCCATTGAGCTGATAAACAGGGCCCCGATTAAGCTGAAGGCCAAGACAGGGCGACGCATCGCTTTGATCAGAACACGCACATACGTAATCTGGATTTTATGGGTCATTCGCACGCGGAAACGCTGCATCCGACCGGGGTTATCAAACCGCACCCGGGCCACACTCACATGAACCGGTAACATCCAGAATGCTTCCACCAATGAGATAGCCAGCGCAATGGTGACCACCATCGGGATCACCCGCATAAAGTCACCCAGAATGCCCGGCAGCAACATGAGCGGCAGGAACGCCGCCATTGTTGTTAGCACGGCACTGGCAACCGGGCGACCAACCTCTTGCAGTGAGGCCATTGTCGCTTCATAAACCGGCTGCCCAAGCTGTAAACGATGATAGATCGCTTCCACCACTACTACAGCATCATCCACCAGCATACCCAGTACAATCACCACACCCAGCAGCACAGTGACATTCAGGGTTTCCCCCATACCCGACAGCACCCAGAAGGTTCCGGCCAGAATAAACGGGATACCAATGGCCGTAAGAAACGCGATATGCGCACCCAGAAACAACCACGCAACTAACAGCACCAGTATCAAACCGATCAACGCATTGTTCTGCATCAGATCTATCGCTTCCCGGGTAGGAATCGTCTGATCATCCACCAGCACCAGTTTTACACCGGTTGCCTGTGCCAGCTCGTTGCGCTGATCCATGTAGGCTTTAACCCGCTCTACCAGCTCAATCGTGTTGGCATTCTCTTTTTTCATGACCGCCAGAACGATGGCAGGCTGCCCATCAATAACCGCATCCTGCGAAGCTTTTTTCCGCGCCTGTTGCACTTCCGCAATCCGCGCTAAGGTGATCTCTTCTCCCTGCTGTCCGATCAATGGCAATTGTTTAACCAGATCCGGATCCGCATTACGCCCGACCAGACGGACCAGCCAGGAATCTCCTCCGACATTCACGCTGCCGGCAGAAATATCCTGAAACCAAATCGCCACCGTATCAGCCAGTTCTGTTGGTGAAAGCGCCAGTGCCTGCATGGCAGCGGGATCAAAGTTTACCTGTAGCTCAGGGTCATCCAGTCCTACCGGATCAACCCGATCAATACCCGCCAACCGCTCCAGATCCTCTTCAACGTTACGCGCCTGAATCCGCAGATTTTCATCATCGTCTAAAGCGGTGACGGCAACCGTAACACTGGGAAAAGCATTAGCGCTGGTGACCTCGACAATGACAGGGTCAGTTGCATTGGCGGGGAGTTCATCTTCAACGTTCTGTATTTCACGCCGCAGATCATTGATGCGTTTATCAAAGGTACGCTCATCAATGTCCTCAAATCGAATGAGCAGACTAGAGACGGCTTCACGACTGTTGGAGGATGCAAATTTGATATCAGAGACACTCTGAATCGCATCTTCGAGCGGATCTGTTACACGCTTTTCAATATCCTCAGCACTCGCACCCGGCAACACAGTGGTTACGATCACCCAGTTAAAATTGATCGTTGGGTCCTGCTGTCGTGGTAACAGGTTGTAACTGAGGAAACCGATCACCAGCACCAGCACAAAGGTGAGGTTAGCCAGAACGTGATTGTTGAATAAGCGCGTCAACATAGGGGCTGATTATCCTTTTTCAGCAACGGTTACAGGTTCATCCTGCTCAACGGAATGTTGACCTTCAACGATGATCAGGCTGCCGTCTTCGAGATCAACTTCAACCGCTTGCCCCTCTATGGCGTGCGGCAAAGCTACAAAGTCAGCTTTACCCTGCTCCACTCGCATCACACCTAATTGACCATTGCGGGAAACCACAAAACGAGCCGGAAGCCGACCTTTTGTATCAAGCCACTGAATGCGCCCACTGCTGCCAGAAATCGCCCGTTGATCGGTAAAACTCAAACGTACCTGCTGAGTACGAGCGCGATTGTCCATTAAGGGGATTACAGTCCTTACTTGCAGCGGGAAACGGCTCTGGTTATGCAGGAAGTAGATCTCCCCGGTCACAGAAAGCCGGGATACTTGTTCAGAGGTTAGCTCTGCCTGCACCTCCTGGCTCGAAAGGGACAAAAGTTTGAACAACATTGCGCCCGGATTAACCAGACTTCCGGTACTGACCATTTTTTCGGTCACCACTCCATCAAATGGTGCTCTCGGGGTACACCGTTCAATAGCCAGTTTGGCCGTGTTTACACTGGCGGTAGCGCCCTGACGCTGAGCTACCAAGTTCTCCAGTTCAGCCTTGCGCTGATCACGTAATTCTATAGAGGCATTTTTCTGTTTTAAGAGTTTTTCAGCACGTTCCAATTGCTGGCGAGATAAACGGATCTGTGCCTGCAAGGCAGTTAATCCGCTCTCCGCTTGCTGCCGCGCCAATTTGTAATCACGGCAATCCAGTTCAGCCAGAACTTGCCCAGCCTGAACCTTGTCGCCTGCACTCACATGCAGATGTTCAACAACAGAGGATATCCTGGCACTGATGGCTGCATGCTCTTCATTAATCACTTGAGCAGGGGCGCTATGGGTCGTTTTTAGCAATAGCTGAGACAGCGGCTGGACAATAACAAGTGTCTCCGCATGAATGAAGGCGCTAACCAACAGTAAAACGCAGCCAACCAGCAAACGCATAAATCCATCCTTGAAAGTTTGTGCAGAAGGAAAGCTACTTTAGTCTGATTTCAGCTCCTAATTCAATGATCCAGTTCTTACAGACATAAAAAAACCCTGCTCGGCAGGGTTTCAATCAGAGAAGATGATTAAAGCCGGACTTCAATCCCTTTTTCCCGCATATATTGTTTCGCCTGTGGCACGGTATATTCATTGAAGTGGAAGATAGATGCAGCCAGAACAGCATCTGCTTTACCTTCGATGCAACCTTCAACCAAGTGATCCAGATTGCCGACACCACCAGAAGCAATAACCGGTACATTCACAGCTTCACTGATGGCACGGGTAACTTCCAGATCGTAGCCGTTTTTAACGCCGTCCTGGTCCATAGAGGTGAGTAGAATTTCACCTGCGCCCAACTCAACCATCTTGCGCGCCCACTCAACCGCATCAATACCGGTTGGTTTACGACCACCGTGCGTGAAGATTTCCCAACGGTTTTCCTCACCTTCTTTAGAGACTTTTTTGGCATCAATCGCAACAACGATACACTGAGACCCAAAACGCTCAGCCGCCTCTTTCACAAACTCAGGGTTAAATACAGCCGCTGAGTTGATCGAGACTTTATCGGCACCAGCATTCAACATGGTGCGAATATCTTCACAGGTACGAATACCGCCACCCACTGTCAGTGGGATAAATACCTGCGAAGCCATACGCTCAACCGTATGTACCATGGTATCCCGGCCTTCGTGAGTTGCCGTGATATCTAGAAAGGTAATTTCGTCTGCACCCTGCTCGTCGTAACGTTTAGCCACTTCAACCGGGTCACCCGCATCGCGGATATCTACAAACTTCACGCCTTTTACAACGCGGCCATTTTCAACATCCAGGCATGGGATAATTCGTTTTGCCAGAGCCATCAGATCTTACCGTCCCAGTTGAGGAAGTTTTTCAACAATTGCAGGCCCGCTTTCGAGCTTTTCTCCGGGTGGAACTGCACCGCAAAGACATTCTCACGCGCCAAAGCCACATCAAACTGATTGCCATATCGACATACACCAGAAACCAGATCGCGGTCTTCAGCTTCCACATAATAGCTGTGGACAAAATAGAAACGGCTGCCATCTTCGATTTCATTCCACAGAGGGTGATTTGTCATCTGGGCAACTTCATTCCAGCCCATATGCGGCACTTTCAGACGCTCGCCATCTTCCTGAAGGTCATCACCGAAGTATTTCACCTGCCCTTTAAAATGAGACAAGCAATCCACACCGCTGTTCTCTTCAGAAGACTCAAGCAAAGCCTGCATACCCACGCAGATACCCAGAAATGGTTTTCCAGAATTGATCGCGTCAGTTACTTCTTTATCCACTCCTGCCTTCAGCATCTCGGCCATGCAATCACGCATCGCGCCAACGCCCGGAAGGATTACGCGGTCGGCACTGGCAACCAGTGCCGGGTCCGAGGTGACACGAACTTCCACACCCGGCTCAACAAACTCAAGCGCCTTGGATACGGAGTGCAGATTGCCCATGCCATAATCGATTACTGCAACACTCGACATCGATTACAAACACCCTTTTGTAGATGGCATCACATTCGCTGCACGTGCATCAATTTCCAGTGCATTTCGCAACGAACGACCAAAGGCTTTAAAGATCGTCTCAGCCTGGTGGTGAGCATTAAAACCTTTCAGGTTATCGATGTGCAGAGTCACACCGGCATGATTAACAAAGCCCTGGAAGAACTCCCAGAACAGCTGGGTATCCAGTTTGCCGATACTTGCACGGGTGAACTCAACATCCATTTCCAGACCTGGGCGGCCGGAAAAGTCGATCACTACACGAGACAGAGCCTCATCCAAAGGGCAATAAGCGTGGCCGTAACGCATAATACCTGTACGGTCGCCTACCGCTTCACGGAAAGCCTGACCCAGTGTGATCCCAATATCTTCCACTGTGTGGTGATCATCAATGTGAGTATCACCATTAGCCTGAATATCCAGATCAATCAGACCATGGCGGGAGATCTGCTCCATCATGTGCTCAAGAAAAGGCACACCGGTTTCAGCCTTAAACTGGCCCGTACCATCAATGTTTACAGATACTGTGATCTGCGTTTCCAGTGTATTTCGGCTTACCTTGGCTTTACGCTCCGCCATGGTTATCTCCCGCTAGGTTAAAACAGAGCCGAGATTATACAACCATCCCATCTGGCATGCACTTCCGTTAAGGAGGCAATTCAGCCCTGTGTGCACTATCTTATAAGTACTGCATAACCTAAGAAGTACGCAGATGGACCAGATCACTCTTGAACAACTACTCAAAGACAATCATCGCGCCCTGCTTCTCGTGATTGAAGCCTTGCCGTTTCCTATTTATTACAAGGATAAAAATTGCTTGTATCTGGGTTGTAACAAAGCCTATGAAGAGTACGCAAACGTCAAAAGAGAGGAGATCATGGGCAAGAATGTATTTAAGATTTTCGAGAAAGAAGCAGCCACCATATTCGACAATTCAGACAAAGAGCTGCTAAAAAAACCCGGTGTGCAAGTCTACCAGACCCATATCACGCGCTCGGGCCAGGAAACCCAGCATGTGAAATTCCATAAAGCCACCTTTTTTGACGAAAACAATGAAGTTGCAGGCATTATCGGCGCAATTATAGACATTACTGAGCAGAAAACACTTGAAAGCAAGCTCCAGCACCTTGCCTCTTACGATGACCTAACTGGCATTTATAACCGCAGGGAAGGCAGTAGACAGCTGAAAAAACGCGTACGCCATGCTCACAGGAAGAATAGCCCTCTCACAGTGATGCTGATCGATCTCGACAATTTCAAATCCATAAACGATACCTTTGGCCATGAAACCGGGGATAACATCCTTATTGCCGCCGCTGCCTGTCTTGCTGACCACTCCCGTGCCAACGACATTCTCTGTCGTTATGGCGGAGAAGAATTTCTGATCATTCTACCTGAAACAAATACAGAAGAAGCGCTCGCCATTGCGGAACGCCACAGAAAAGCATTAACAAAACTCAGCGTGCCCTTAGCAAGTGACAAGAATCTACACATTACGGCCAGTTTTGGTGTCAGTGAATTCAGGGCTGATGAATCGGAACGTACTTTGATGAAGCATGCAGATGTCGCCCTGTACAAAGCGAAACATCAGGGGAAAAACAGAGTCTGTAGTTGAAATTACTTTCCTGAACAATTATTTACATTGAAACTTAATTAATTCTGTTTATGCTTCATCATTCAACCTGACCAAGGAGAGATCGATGAAAGGTTTGCTGAAAATTATCGCTGGTTTTGCCATCACTGTAGTTGTAGTGATCGTAGCCGGTGGAGCCATTCTTGGGGCTTTATTTGACCCGAATGAATTCAAACCAGAAATTGAAACAGCTGCACTTGAGAACGGCGGTGTCGAGCTTAAGATCAACGGTGATATTGGTTGGTCCGTATTCCCCTGGTTGGGGCTGGAAGTTAATAAGATCGACGTTAGGTTTCCAGGCAAAGCTGATCTTGCAAGTCTGAACCAGGCACAAATCTCCGTACGCCTGCCAGCACTGTTCTCGGGAAAGGTTGAAATGCAGAGCGTCGTCGTAGACGGCCTCAACCTGAATTTAGTTAAAGAGAAAGATGGTTCAACCAACTGGGCCGCAAAAGTCAGCACTAAGGAAGACGAGCAAGATTCGAAAGAAAAAAGCTCTTCAGACCGCTCTGAAAAAAGTGAACTGGCGCTGGACATAGACAGCATTCAGATCACTAACGGCAATATCACTTATATAGACAATACGACTGAATCAGAAGCCCGCCTGACTGAATTTAATATGACATCAGGTCAGGTCGTAACCAATGCCTTCTTCCCTGCAGAACTCAGCTTTAATGCTGTTCAGACTATTAAAGGCGAAGAACAGGTTAAAGCGACCGCTAAAGTAGGTGCAGAGTTCTATCTGGATCTTGAAAAGCAGCTATACAAAATCAAAGGTCTCAGCAGTGACCTCACCATCAGCGGCAAGCCGGTGGGAGGCAATACCCTATCTCTGAGTACCCAGGCGGATATCTCCGCTGATTTGACTGCACAAATGGCTGAAATCAACAATCTCCAGTTATCGGTTGCAAACCTGGAAGCCCGCGGCAATGTGATGGTTAAAAACTTTGCGGCTCCAGAGATCAGCGGCAAACTGGATATTTCTCAGTTCGACCTTAATAAATTGCTAATCTCAGTAGGTCAGGCCACAGTTGAAACAACCGATGCCAAAGCGCTTTCAGCAATCAGTGCAAATGTGGTTCTCGGTGGTCCCGCCAATACTGTCACCGCAAAAGCCCTGACTCTGAAACTGGATGACACAACCTTCAACGGTTCTGCCGGATTCAATATGGCTAACGGTGGCATCACCCTGAACCTACAGGGCGACAAGCTCAACGCAGACCGCTATATGCCACCCGCATCCGAACAGCCTGCTGAGACTCAAAAGAAACAAGGAAAAGGCTATCCTAAAGACCCAATCCTGCCGATTGAGCCCCTAAAAGCACTGGAGTTAGATGCCACCTTTGGCCTGAAACAACTGCATGTATCCAATCTGGATATGAGCAACATCGCTGTCAAAGTCAGTGCTCATGGAGGCCTGATCAAAGCCAGCAAAATTGACGTAGACCTATACGGTGGTAGCGTTCGCAATAATGTAACTGTGGATGTACGCAAGAACACACCATTAATCACCACCAAGAAAACCGTAACCGGCATTCAGGTGGGCGATGTACTGCAAGCAGCAGCTCAGGTAGATAAGCTCACTGGTACACTCAGCTCAACATCCAACCTGACTCTTCGTGGCAACTCCGTACATGACTTTGTAAACAGCGTCACGGGTACAGCTAACGTCAATATGAAAGATGGTGAAGTGCACGGTATCGATATGGCTCACACCGTCTGCCAGGGCATGAACAGTATTAAATCTATGGGCGTGGATACCCAGGAAGTGGACCGTTCTACACCCTTTGCCAATATGGGTGCTTCCGCTAAGATCAAAAACGGTGTAGTCAAAAACAACGACCTTAAAGCCGCTCTCGATGCCATGGTTCTCAGTGGCAAAGGTACTGTAAATCTGCCTAAACAGCTTTTGAATTACCGTCTTGGATTTATGGTTGAAAAGAATCTGTTTAAAGAAAGCTGTTCCTTCCCGGATTCTCTGGAAGGCGTAGAGATCCCTGTCGACTGTAAAGGGAGCTTTGATACAGACCCTGCCAAACTCTGCAAACCCGACTTTAGCTTTATTACCGACGCTCTGAAAAACCAAGTGAAAGAGAAGGTCGAGACAAAAGCCAAGGAAAAGGTTGAAGAGAAGCTCAAAGGCAAACTGGGTGACAAACTCAAAGGCTTGTTTTAACCACAGATGACACCCGAGCAATTCTCCAGCGCCGTGCTGGAATGGTATGACCAGCACGGCCGCCATGACCTGCCCTGGCAGGAAAACAAAACCGCCTATAACACCTGGATATCCGAGATCATGTTGCAGCAGACACAAGTTGCAACAGTGATCCCCTATTACCAGCGATTTATAGAACGTTTTCCAACAGTCGAATCCCTTGCTGAAGCAGAACAGGATGAAGTACTGCATCTCTGGACCGGTCTAGGCTATTACGCCCGAGCCCGCAATCTACATAAAGCAGCAAAGATTGTTACCCGCGAATACAACGGAGAGTTCCCTAAATCCGTTACAGAATTGGAAGAACTTCCCGGCATTGGCCGCTCAACCGCAGGAGCCGTACTCTCCATCAGTACGGGTAAACGAGCAGCGATACTCGATGGCAATGTAAAACGCGTACTCGCCCGTTATTACGCACTGGAAGGTTGGCCCGGAACAACCTCCAATCAAAAACTTCTCTGGAGTTATGCAGAAGCCAACACCCCACAGCAACGCGTTGGTGAATACACTCAGGCGATGATGGATCTGGGAGCCACCCTCTGCACCCGGAGCAAACCCAGTTGCCTTCTCTGTCCTTTGCAACCCACCTGCAAAGCCTTTGAGCAAGGAAAAACCGACCAGCTCCCGGTCCCGAAACCGAAAAAAGAGAAACCGGTAAAACAAACCTACATGCTGATCCTGCATCAGCACTCGGAAAAAGAGGTCCTGCTTTATCAACGGCCACCCTCTGGAATCTGGGGGGGATTATGGGGTTTTCCAGAAGTTGCCGACCTGCGCGACACCCGCAACGAAACCGGACTAGAGCTGGAAGAACACAGCATCCAGACACTGGAACCCATGCGCCACATATTCAGCCACTTCCATCTGGATATCACCCCAATTAAAGCAAGGGTAAATACCCCTACAGACTCTGTCATGGAAGGAAAAGCGCTGCTCTGGTATAACATAGAGCAACCTGAAAACGTTGGCCTCGCAGCCCCGGTAAAAAAGCTGCTGCAACAACTGGCCGACTCGTAACGAATTTGGAGCTACACAATGAGCCGCACGGTACTCTGCCGCAAATACAAAGAAGAACTTGAAGGACTGGACCGTCCACCTTACCCCGGCCCTAAAGGCCAGGCGATTTACGAAACCGTTTCAAAAAAAGCCTGGAAAGAATGGACTGATCACCAGACCATGATCATCAACGAAAAGCACCTGAGCATGATGGACCCATCCACCCGTGAATTCCTACAATCGGAGATGGAAAAATTCATGGATGGTGGCGATTACGAAAAAGCTGAAGGCTACGTACCGACTTCAAAATAGTTTTTTGTAACAAGTGGTTGACAGTTTTAGACGAAGACGGTTTAATACGCGCCACCTGAGTTGCCCGGATAGCTCAGTCGGTAGAGCAGAGGATTGAAAATCCTCGTGTCGGTGGTTCGATTCCGCCTCCGGGCACCACTTAAAGGTCCGATTTGAAGCCTCGATTCTCCTTAAAGAGAGTGCGGGGCTTTTTAGTCCTAAGACCTACCTCAGAAACAGTTTTCGCCCGGATAGCTCAGTCGGTAGAGCAGAGGATTGAAAATCCTCGTGTCGGTGGTTCGATTCCGCCTCCGGGCACCATCTGTATTTTTTTGCCAAAACTATCGCCTAAAACTCTGAAAGGTAATGATATTTCAGCAGTTCGATACCCAGTTTTTCGATCATAAACAAGGCGCTCTGTTAGTAGTAATTTCAGCACAGCCCGTTTCTCCTCAAAGCCACCTAACGCCCATATTTTCTTAGGATTTTCTAAAAAGACCATCGCCGTTCGATACATTTCATCAAACGGCTTAACAGGCTGTCCGATTTGAGTGAGTTTTTCATCTAATATGCGCTTTTGATCTTCGAGTTTACACACGCGGGCCTCAAGCCGCTGGATAACTGTAGGCGACTTAGCATCCACAATATGATCTACCAGCTTTTCGATCTCGGCATCGATAGATTTAAACTCTTTTTTGAGCAGTTCTTTACGTGCTTTTTGAGAAGAAGCAAGAGAATCCCACGCTATTCGAAATACTTTATCAGCCATTTTCATGAGGGGGCGTGAAGGATTGAGCTTTACCAGAAGCTCTTCAAATTGTCCTTCAAGAACGTCACGGCGGATCGATTTTCCTTTATAATCGCACTTACGATTTTGGCAGACATAATAAGGATGGCGTTTACCTGTCTGGCTTTTTGAAAAAGCAGATGTAAAGGAGTTTCCACACTCACAGGATACGGCTCCGCGAAGTACAAACTCTCGACTAATATTGGCACGTGTCGGTACGTAAGCGCGGCCTTTTAAGCGCTCTTGGTTCTTACAGAAAGTCTCCCATGAAATTATGCCTTCATGGTGGCCCTCCCGAAGTGAAATGCCCCAAGGCTTATGCTCAATTTTTCCGGCATAGAGAGGGTTGGTCAAAATATCTTTAGCTTTATTGTTACCGATCTTACCGCTCGCCTGTTTGGGGTATTCCGGAGAATTTTCCAAATAAAACCTGAATTCCTGAGCTGTTTGCAAGTTGCCAGAAGCAAATTGTTCCAGTCCGTGTTTTAAAATCTGAGCAACTACTATCTCAGGAACTAAAATTTTACCGTGAGCCTTTGATTTCTCGAAACGATACCCTACAGGCGCACCAAACGCATGATAGCCAGCTTCCAGCCTGGCCTGTGTCTTTTGTCGAGTCTGTCGTGCGTTAGATTCACGCTCGAACTCGCCTGCTGCCACAGTGATTGATTGCTGGAAGCGGCCTTCTGGTGTTTTTTCAAACACGAAGTTTGGCGACATAGGCTGCGCGTTATACTCGTCTAATTTGTGGATGAGTCCCCAATAGAAGTACACATCCCGCGAAAAGCGCTTAATGTCGTCGAACACAACAACATAGCGCGTATCGCGGTTTTTATGCAGATGATCCAGGAGTGCATTCATCGCTGGACGTTTGTTGAAATTACCCCCGCCAGACACATCATCATGGAAAATTTTTTCAACCTCCATACCATGGTTCGCAGCAAAAGCGCGGCATCTATGTTCCTGACTTTCGAGCCCGTGCCCCTCGATTTTTTGTTTAGTATCGCTAATTCTGCAATACAGTAAGCATTTTTTCTGATCACTCATCCATACTTCCTTTCTCTTGGGTTTCTTTAGTTTGAAGCTTATTATCATTGGCCACTTGACCAAATAATTGCTTGAAAAATATCTGCACAATATCTTCACCATGTGCAATGCTGGCAAAGGTGAACATAAACTTCCACAAAGCATTCAAAATGACCTGAGCTTGCTCATCACTGATATCCATATCATCGATTTCTTCTCTGAAATGCGACAATTCAAAATCCGGCGGTCTATTGACGGACGGAATCAAATCGTTAATTTTCTCAGGCTTCATGTTTATCTCCTTAAGTCTTAGCGTGGCGCTCGAATCGAGCGCAAGTTTTTTCTCTAATGAAAGAGGTTTTACACGATGCTTGTCTTTAATTAGGGAAAGACCAGAGAGTCCTTTCCCTCATGGCCGTTTATGGATTCGGGCCCTTGGTGGGGGACTGGAGTGGCAGTCGCTCCTGAGCTTGCGCTTTTTTCTCGCGAAGTTCCTCCAGTTTCTCTATTGGCGTTTGAATGAGATCACCGAAGGGTGTTTTGGTGACAATCCTGCCATCCTCGTTTTGCCAACTATTTGGAACATCCATGCGCCGATCTTTTCCTTGGGCATCTTTGTAAAATAGAGAATTGATATAGTCGGGTTTTCTACCTTTTTTGATGTCGGTTTCATTACTCATGGCGTGATCTCCTTGGTGGTGTTGGGTTTCGCACTGGTATTTGAATTGGTGTTGGCATGGTTGAATTGCGCTTTGGCCAGACCTTGCTGTCTGGCGTAAGCGTTATTACATTGAATGGCGATATGTGCCTGATCCAGATGCCGCTCGGCGTTGCGGATATTCTTCTCAAGCGTTTCTTGAGCTAATGTTTTAAGCTCGGTTTCAACCGCGCCTCCGATGGTGTAGTCCTGCGTTAAAGTTGGGCGAGCGCGTTCAGCTCGCCACTGGTCTAGCTGTGCTTTAGTAATGATCATAAGGGCATTCCTCATTTGATTTCTGCGATAAATTGACCGCCAGCGCTGGTGATAAAGCGCGCCCACTCGTCATGAATGATCTCTGCTTCCGGGCCGCTTAGTCCTGCGCCTAGCCCGTAAAAAATGACGGTGCAGCCAGCGAGTGAATTACGGGGCTCAGGCAAATGCGCTTTCCCGCTTTTGAGCGTGTTTGAATCAACATAATCCGACGCCTCCAGCGCGTCTGTCAGCACAATCACGGTGCCTTGATCGTCACAACCGAAGTGACGATCAAACTCCAAGAAGGCGACTATATTGGTTGAACTTTGCCCCTGATCCTTTTGCGCAGGCAGTCCAAGAATGTAGTTTTTAACCGCGTCCGCCACGTTTTTAGCACGCATGTGACGGGTAATAGGGATTTCCTGCTCATAGAGATTGGATCCGTCAGTGCGTGACCCAAAACTTTTGATGCGCACCAAATCGCCTTCTTTGAGCGGTTTGATTTTTTGTGCTACATACTCAGCGGCAGAGACCGCAAAAGCCGGGTCAGATAACAAAGGATTGCTGCGGCTTTTATCAAAGGCAACCGTAACTGTTTGAGCGGCAAACGTTTGGACGCTGAATGCTGTGCAGAGGGTAAGTGCGAAGATTGAACGCTTCATGTCGTTAAACTCCTTTGGGGGTATATGATTGCAACGTGCGCAGAATGGCCTTGAAGTCCATTGCTTCAATTTTCTTCAGATCACGCTCGATGATTTTTGGGTCAACCGGGTCTTTTAGGTCGATGGGGCTGGGGTTGGGCGAAACTTCCTTGCCTTTCAAATAGCGGCGGTGCTTGGCCGCAACGCTATGGATAAGCGCTGCAAGCTGTAAGGCCGCTTCATGACGAATTTGCTCGGTAGACCAGAGGTTAATGTCATGCAGCGCTGCTTGCTGATCATGATAGTGAGAGCATGCTGTTTTTACGATGTGCTGTTCATTTTTAAGGCGGTCGGCTTCGGGCTTGATGTTTCGGATTTTATGCCAGGATTTTTTTATGCTGCCGATCAGGACATGGGCGACAAGTAAGTTCACAATCGCCAGACCGCCGACCCCGAAAGAAAAGACGGATAACGCAATCGGGGAAAGCGTGTCACTGATAAAGGCGCTGAGCCAATGCTGCTGAACCTCCGCCGTAGAGGGTTCGCCAATTACTAAAGCAAAGGGAGTATCCAGTAAAGCACCACTGGCGTCTTGACCGATGATACTGGTAGTGAGAAGTCCCATACCGACCAGATAAAACCCGATCAAGAATGGCGCGGCGCGGTGAATAAGACGGATAAAGGCGTTGTCTTTTGAGGTAGTGGCCAACAGGTGGAAGGCGCTGATCATGATAACTCCCGTCAAAGCCATCAACCCCGGCGTCCAGTATTGGTGATCCTCTCCCGCCATGCCTTGAAAGGTGCGCAGCAATAACTCGAATTCAATGCCGAGCGTCAGTAGCAATAGAAGTTTTTGGAAAACAACCTTTACATAATCTACCCATAGCCACATTTGACGCTTTAACACATCGTTAACGCGGATAGACATACGCAGCAATAAATCATTATCAATCATGGTTTTTCTCCTTGTTGTCACGGCGCTTGAAGTAATCGCCATCGGGTTCATTGTTAAGGTCTGAGATATCCATCAAAATTCGAGAAAGCGCCGCCATGCCTTCGGCATAGGTTTCTGCCATATCACGCTCAATACCGGATTTACGCGCTCGGCATTGCTGTTCCAAATCAGCGAGCGCTTCCAGCATCAAGCTTTCTGGCGGCACTTCGAGATAGGTGATGGCCTCACAAATGCGCGCACAAATTCCGGGGTTCAGGCGTGGACGAAAAGACTCACTCATAGCTGATCTCCTTCAGTTGGAGTGTTCTGTAAATGTTGAAGACGGCGCGCCAGCATTTTGCGCATGACGCGCCGCAGGAAGGTTTCTTTGTGGTCGGGGTCAGGCGTATAGCGCCAGACTGGCAAGGCCAGATAGTGAGGGTCTAACTTGAGACGCAGCGGACGAGCGCCCGCACGCGTAACAATCATGTTGCGTGATTTTTCATTCAGAAAACGACCTAACTGGTCAGGCTCGGCCACCTTGACCTCACGGTAGCTCTTACGCCCTGTGTGCGGGTCTTTAATCACCAGCGTTTTCTTGCCCAGAGTATTGCTGAGCTCGATCAGGTTCATGGGATGGGCTGTGCTCATCCAAAGCGTGGCTGTGCTGTTGCCCGTGAATGCGCGGTAGGTAAGAGGGTAAGCGGCCTTCAGGCCTTCGAGGTCTTGAATCAGGATGACGATGACCGCTTTATGGCCGCGCGCAACAGGTAAGAAGGCCTCGATTTGCGCGTTGTAGCCTTGCGCGTTGAATTCATCCAGCAAGAATAAGCATGACCCCTTGGATTCTTGTGTGACCTCGAAGGTGTAAACCACCATATTGGTGAGTAGTCTCACCAGATCCTTCAGCTCACCGCGAATAGAGCTAACCTGCGCGTCCAAGACCAGCACATAGTCATCGCAGGTTTTTAGTTCGCGCAAAGGCCGCGTTGTGCGGGCAAGCATATGCCGCACTGAGGGAATATCGAGGATTTTGGTGCGCTCTTGCAGCGTAGCTTGAAGGTTACCGAGGGTCTCTTGGCCTGCATTGATATAAGGGCCTGCTGCGCCAGCAATAGCCCCGCCAAATGCAGTGCTTTCCATCATCCTATGCTGGAGGTATGCAATTGCTTCTTCCGAGGTGCTTTCGAGTGATCCATCCTCGTTATAGACCCGAAGTCCATGAACAATCAGGTCACGTACTGTACCCAGATTGCGCTCGTCCTCAGGAAACTGGTTATAAACAAACAGGATCAAGCCAACCAGATAGCCACGGCTGGTATCGGTGAAAAATGGCTGCTTGCTTTGAGGAGGGGTTTCGATGAAGGATGCGCCAATGCGATTGGCGACGCGGATGGCCTCATTCTCTCCTGCACTCTCGATGGCTTCATGCAAGCAGTCAAGCGGATTGCATTGGCCGCTGGAGTCTGGATCGTACGGGCGAAGCTGTACCCATTGACGCTTATTATCCGAGGCGGCTAGGTCACGGGAAAGCTCCCCGTTTTTGGCGTCAATGACGAAAGCGGAGTTGTTCCATTCAGAGAGTAAAGTCTTCGCCCATACTGACTTACCTGCACCACTGGAGCCGATCACTTGCAGGTGGGTTTTGACGTTTAGACCGATATAAGCGTAGCACGACAACCCGAAAATCCATGCCAAGCCCAGTGGCACCATATCTCTGTGGTAAACATTGGTCAGGGTCGAAAGAACCGAGGCAAACCCGCCGCTGGACACCTTGCCCAGCTTGAAAACGCTCTCCTGCCAGCCTCTGACGGTCATATAGGTTCTGTAGAAAACTCTCCAAGGCACCGCAGGAAATGCATACCACAAACGAGGTGTCGCGCACCCAAGGCGGCGAAGTCCCCAGACCAGAAGGGTTTTGAAGACGAACCCGCACAGCCACAGTGCTGCTACGATACAAAAGCCATAAAATGCAATAACTGCCCAACCCTTTACGCTCAAGGCTTCTAGTTGGGCGCAGAACTCGGCAAACTCTGGTAGGCTCTGAAGGGAGATCATTACCGACCACCAGAGCCATAGGAGCCAAACTGGCGCTTGATGATCGTAATGGTGACGCTTACAAGCCAGCTCCAGAACAAAAGGGACAGGAAAAAGGAAAATACTAAAGCTAATCCGGGTTCTAGTCTGTAAGGCTCGATTTGAAAGAACGCCAGCAGCCCATTAAATGCCCACAGGCCAGGAATGAGAAAGATGTTGAGCGGTGTCATGAATAACCTCCAAATGTCACTGAGGCTTCTTATATTAAGTTTAAAATTATGACTGTCAGCAAGAGCCTGAGGGGCTTGTGAAGACTGGTGTACCTATAACTCTTTAGAGGTAAAGTAGTGCCAAGGAAAATCTACAAACAAAAAAATCGTTATGTTTATAACGCAAACCTTTCAGAGGAAGTTTTCCTTGGTGTTCTTGAAGGTTGGTGTCACCACGAGACTGCGGCTGATACGGCAGAACGGGTTTCAAAATGGGCTTTGGGAAACGGTGATAAATCTATTAGTCGCGAAAGTGTTTCAAAATACTTCAAAGAGTTGGGGGTGCACTTGTGGGTTGCTAGCGGTTTGTGTGGATTTCTCAAGGGTCAAAAGCTCTTCGCCCCAGAGAGTGTGGAGGCCAGGGATCTTGCTGTTGTTCAAGTGTTGAAACTCTACGACATTATTGCCAAGAAGTACGACTTGGATCGTTTAAGAGATCAACGTCTGACCGATGGCATGACTTGGAGTGTGTACTCCGATCTTCCTGTTATGGCGCTCATGCACGAGTTCAAAATGACCAATGGATTCCCGAAAGAATGGACGCATGCACATATTTCAAGGTCATTCATCCTAACAGCGTTGGTTACTGATGATGGACTGAAACCAGATGAAGCTGTCGATACTTTTTATTGTTATATGGTGAGTTTCTTGGAAAATTACCCACTTCGAAAACCTTTACCAGAAGATAAATTTTTGTGGCGCGAGGGGTGGAGCAAAGGTTTAAGTCATATGATGAGATTGCTTAAATAACCATATCATTTCTTTACGAATCTATAAGATACCTTTCGCGCAAACCCGTGTCCCACGGGCTTTGCATTTCTGTCTTCTTCGTTGTAAACCAATTCTTCATATAATTCATCAAGTTCTTCGTGAGCCTGTTTAACAATGGATTTCGCCGAATCCATTGGAACATGCCGGAATTGCACCGAGTTCACATCCGGACAGGATTCCATGTTGTTTTCACTCGCAGACATGGTGCTAACAATAACCCCGTCTCTTGATATTGATACAACTCTGTCAGATGATTTTGGAAGAAGTGCTGTCACATTAGGTTTGAATTCTGGGGCAATTTAGCCGAGAAGATAGTGGATAAGTTTACACCGCACTGTTACTCATAGCTTTAATTTTGTAATGTAATTGCCTTAGTGGATAACTACATTACTAACTCGGAGAATTCTTTTACTATAGATAATATTTACATTTTTATGGCTTGACAGCGATTTTGTCTGCGAAACCTATTACGTCAAAAAATTCAAATGCAAAAGATAATGCCACTTTACAATATAAAAACCATAAGTTATATACGGTTCAACTGGCATCAATAACATTATTATCGAAGATTAAGGTGCTGTGATAATCACTAACCTACTGTGTTGCCTTCATAAGCACTTACTCAGGCTTAAAATCAGTTTAGGCCGCGCCTCGGCGTTTCAATTTTTTCACACAGGAAGTGTAAAATGAAAAGAGTTATACCCTGCACTATATTACTTTTATCTCTAGGTGCATCGACTGGATGCAAAAACACAGATTTCAAAGATATTATTCCGCTATCTAAAGAATCTTTGGGAGGGGTTTTGGGAGCTGGTGGAGGCCTTTTGGTTGGTCAGAGGTTTTGTGGTGGAAAATATGAAACTTTGTGCAAAATAGGAACAACAACACTAGGTGCTTATGTCGGTGGTAAAATCGGTAAAAAATTAGATGAAGAAGACCAAAAAAAGATGGCACTAACCACGCGAGAAGCTCTTAGTAGTGGAACAACCCAGTCATGGTCAAATTCTCAAAATAACACCAGTGGTACAGCGAGAGTTATCAGGACGCAAACTAAATCTGAGCCTGTTAAAGTAGTCGTACTTAAGAAGCGAGTTAAACAGGTGCCGCCCTTGGATATTCTTGGAGAAAATTATAAGGCTACGAGTAATGCAAATTTACGAGGCGGACCTGGTACGGACTATGAAAAGGTTGGCTTACTTCAATCCGGAGATATTGTTAATGCAGTCGGTCAAGTAAAGGGCTCAGATTGGTATTTAATAAGCCAAAATGGGGTTGGTAGTGGTTTTATTCGATCCGACTTGATCGTAAAAGCTCCACAAGAACAAGTGGTTATTGATGACCGTCAATTAGATGAAAGTGAGCTTGCTCAAACTGAAATAACCAGTGAGCGTAAATGTAGAACTATCGAACAGACTGTTAATCTAGCTGATGGAAGCTCTCAATCTGAAACACTTGAAGCTTGTCAGGGTGCAAATGGCTGGGAAGTAAACACCTAGAAAATTTAAATCTTTCTACGAGTGGACTTCTATATGCGACTGCGTTATTCACTGTTGTCTTTTGCGTTATGTCTAATTTATTGGCATCCATCCTATGCAAGTGAAAGGCTGCTGGCCTCAGATGGCAATAAAGCGGATATATACATCCGCAGCAATTATAGTTGTGCTGAAGAGGCCGCAATTAATATTCGATCAAGCTCTGCAGGTTACTATGACCAAGCTGCAGAAATACTACAGCGAAAAATTGCTGCTACTGTCTCAGGTATTCTTAGCTTTGAATGCCCTCAAATATCAACCATTTATCTAAAAGGCTATGCTGAAAATACTCTGGTATTTCAAGGTGATGCCAAAAAGAAAGAACGTTGGGCTATTCAAACGGAACCAGCTCCCCTTGAGCGGATTGCGTTATTTATAAGCCTGCAAGAACCCAATTTTACCCTGTTGGGTTCTCTTTATGATCAGTTGAAACCATATAAAAACGTTGAAGGCATTTTAACTTCATATCAGTTTGACACCTATGAAAAACAAATTCACCGAGTTATGTCCGTTGTCGACGGAGATACAGAAGCTTTTCAGGATTATTTAAAACAATCAAATGGAATTGAAAGTTTTGATGAGGCTCTTTCTCACTATACAGATATTCTCAGCCTCATTGAGCATTATAGTCCCGATCAATATCCAGATTATAAAAAGGCCTATGATGATGTCGTTTCCGATTTAAAGAATGAGTTTTGGGCTGCGCGAGTTGATACTTTGCTCAGCGATGATATCCCTGTCTCGCAAGTAATTCTCAAAGCAAAAGATTTAGCGCTCTCCTCAAATAGCGAGGACTTTCAGAAATATGTCGACAGCTATCTTAGCAACTGGATTAAAGAAGAAGAGGATTTTATTGCCAGCTACATCACTGAATCCCCATTATATGAAATTGAGTGGTCTTCAGAGTTTCTAACAGGGTTTCCACTCCAGTATCCCACAGGGCAATTCCCCTTACTCTCTGCTCAATTAGAAGAAACTGCTAATAACTTGCCGCCACTCATAAATGAGCGCCTAAGCTCTCTGGAACAACTTGCCGTCGATACCATTCAGGAGTCCGGCAGCTCCGAAAGTGAAATTGAAGAAATTCTCGAAACGGGATTTTCTTTAGCAAGTGAGTTTGATGAAGCAGGATTTGCAGATATTGGTCAAAATCTATTATCCGCAACAGTGAATTATATAAATAAAACCTTGGATTCGGATTTCGATAACTTTAAAACTGAGCTTAAATCTATAGATTTGGATGCAGAGAATACTTCCGCCTTACAGCAGCAATTATTAGTTTATCAGGAGTTATCTGCCAACTTTACGAGTTATGCGCCCTATGTAGAAGCTATTCAAAGCGTATTGAACTCCAGTAAAGACTCCATATGTGCAAATATTCTCGAAGATGCAGGAGCGTGGTCGCGAGATGGTAGTAAAAACATTGTCTTTTCTGGAGAGCCTAAGAATCTTACTGACTTTGCCTGCGAGCTGTATGAAAACGGTCATACTATAACTGAGCTTTCTTGGATTTGGTGGGCTCCACAAACTTATTTTCTTACAATACGTGATGCTGAAGGCCTTGAAAGCCGCTTTGAGCTTGAGGGTGACAAACTGGTATTTGCTGAAAATCTTTCGATTGTCAAACGGCTCAGTGATGAATCGAGTGACAGTGAAGAAATTAGCCGGGAAAACTGGGAAAAATATATTGCCAAACTTATCCTTCCTCCACCAAGCGGAAGACCTGACGAAAACGGCGTTCGAGAGTGTGACCGCTTAGCTGCTGATCCTTTTGATCCGAATAAGCGCGCCCAAGGCATTGACTTTTCAAGTGACAAGTTTGGCGAGGGAGAAGACGATTTTGAAAATTTTGACAGAGCTATTGATGCCTGTATTGCTGCGGTAGAAGATGACTCGAGCGACATTGTTCAGCTTTATCAATTAGGTCGTTTGTTCTGGTATAGCGGCGAGCCAGATACCGCCAAGGAGTATATTGATGAGGCAGCCGAAACATACCCTCCGGCAAAGTATTATCAAGCCCAAATATTGTTAGCAACTTCTGAGGAGCAAAATGATTTTGTTGATGCTCTCGACTGGCTGGAAGAGGCCGGTAAAGCGGGATATACCCGCGCCTATGACATGATCAAAGAACTCAACCCTGACGGCATAGATATATACAAAGAAATTCCTGCGCCAACAGGCAAAGAAATTATTGAAACCTTTGCGGAAACCAGAAAAAGCGTTAGCGTATTTGGTATAACCTCTTACGCCTCTATAACCGGAGTTGAAGTCAAAGACTGCTTTCAAACTTCGGCAACCGATTTTGCTTGCGAGTATAAGAAAGAGCTAAGATGTGGCATGAGTGGTGGCGGCCTATTGGGAAACATTATGTCTGCTGCTATGCAAAAGGACTGTGACTCCGCCTATGCCGAGTTCGATAACTTTAGAAAATTACCAAGCGGTAAATGGACTAAATTACCTAGCGATATATGAGGCCTGAAAATAAAACCTATTTAGAAAGTAGTTCCAAACTAATTTAGTTCGACATACCATCTAATCAAATCATAGAACGTCTTCCACTTAGGGCGAAGTTGATTACTATTAAGCTCATCAATTTCTTCGATACCCACCTCAAATACACTGCCATCTATTTTTGAAAATACTATAAATTCTTCACCTTCTCCAGATGTCATGCACACAAACTGGCCACCTAAGTCAAACATATCTTGAGCCCAATGTGTCGCATCTATCATCGCGTCACTAGGGGAATATATATCAATTAGCTCAATATCTCTTCTACTAGTCACTCCACTCAAATCATAACATGTAAAAAAATCAACAAACTCGACATTCTTGATGCCTAACTTTTGTATGTTGGAAACAACCCCGACCAAATCAGATACACATCTAACAGCATGAGGTTGATTTGATAATTTGACTTTTATATCTTTAGGAATTTTTTTAACCAAGTTTCTTTTCTCTTTCTTTTTTTGCTCGCTGCTTCCAATAATTTTCTCTATCAGTCCTAAACTTTAACCTTTTAACCGGATTATCTGGATGCTGACTTTTCCCAAAAGGATGCAGCGCCCTACCTCCTTGATATGATTTAGCCCGATGTGAGATTTCTGAAACCTCAAACAAAGAGCCACGACCATTTTGTCGAGAATGATGCAAGTGAATCTTTACCAATTTACCATCTTTTAGGATATAAGGAGCTTTCCCATCCTCTGCAAGCTGTAAGTTTGTCTTTCCCTTATACTTAAGGCCCCAGTCAATTTTTTGTTGATAGACAGTATATTTATAACCAGTTCCATTTTCGGGGGCTTTATATTTAACTTTTTTAGTAAAGAATTTATTATCTCTAACAGTTTTTCCGGCTGCACTCGTTTTAATTAACGAGTTATCTTTTTGTTTAGTATTACACCCATATTCTTTGCAAGAATTAAAATAGTTTGCTGCCTTATTAAATATTGGTGACAGCTTCTTTGACTTCTCCCCACCATCATCGCCTGCCACCACCTTTCCGGGTGGCTTTTTGCCGCCGCCTCCACTGTTAGCTTTAGCGAATAGCTGTTTTTTAAGGAGATTAGCCTTTTCAGCTTTTGATTTAATCGTCAGCCGAGATTTATCAAGGCTGTCCGTAACTTTGGCTTTGGATGCTTGTAAAGCCCTATTTGACTTAAAGTCTTTAAAGGTTTTGGTGTTAACGCTGGTTGACTGGAATGAAGTTTTGGTTGAAGAAGCCAAAGCTGCGAATGTGAGAGTCTTTTCTCTTTCGGCTTTGTTTTTCTTGTTAATTTTGTCTCTGTTAAGCTTTTTAGCAAGTATTTCTAACTTTTTCTGGCGATCTTTGAGTTTGTTCTGTTCGCGCAATTGTTGCTGCTGCTGAATATTTTTCTGGAATTTTGCAAGCTGCCCACCTTTGATCTTCCCGGACATCTTTTGCTTATCGAGCATTTTCTGCCGTTGCAATTGCATTCTTTGCGTTTGTTGCTGGATGGCTTTTTGCTGCTTAACCTTCATCTGTTTCTGCATAGCCATTCGCTGATCACGAATACGCTGCTGCTGTAACATTTGACTCTTGCGTGTGGCCTCCCTTTGCATTCGCATCTGCTCATTGCGCTGGCGCGCCATGTTCATCTGATTCTGCCGCTGGATAGCTTGATTGTTACGGTAGGTCTGCTGCTGACGATAGTAGTTATTATTTCTATATGAGTTGTACGAGCTATATGAGTTATATCCACCATATTTTGCGCCATCTACTTCAGGCGCAAAGCTGATGAGGGCAAATATTAATAAAAAGCAGGTTTGAGGTAGTCGCCACATGGTAGATCACTTCCTATGAACAAGAGAGAAAATCCCAAATCTCAATATCCGCTTTATTCTGACGCCCTTCATTCGATCAAACAACTTATTTTGCCTTTGGAATGAATCTTTTCCTTATAGCCCAGTCCCAGGATTTTGTGAACTGGTGGATGTAAGGCATATATTTCTATAGCTATTAATTAAATTAGGTATCTTGTTGAGGTAGGGTGGTTTGTTTGCTTGGTCTGGAGTACAGCAACTTATTATCAGATTAAGGGGGGGCGTAGCTAGAATCACTGAAGCCCCTTCTTAAATACTAGAAAGCTCTGGATTAATCCAAATCTAAAGTGATTTATAAACAGAAAGCACTTTACTTTTCACTTCCAAAGGGGGAGTAAAGCTCTTCTCTGTCGATTGGTGAATTACCTAGCTCTTTCAAGCCTAGATTAATTGCATTCAAAATACGGGTTCTTGTAGCAGTACCGCCTTTGTTGTTGTTTTCTACAGCAGTTACTGTCTTGTCTGTGGTAGCTGCTTTTTCAGCCAGTTCTCGTTTGTTCCAACCTATGACTGTTTCTCTGTAATGCTTAACTTTGTTACCCATTTCCAGTTATTTCCAGACTTTTCTTGATTTTTCCTATATTTATAAACAAAAATTATGCCAGTCGATCTCTGTTATGTAAACATTAGGGGCGCGGTTTTTCCGGAAATTTCCTGGTTTTTCTTGCAAAAGGTAATTATTTTCACCAGTATATAGTTAAGAGAAAATATGTATTAGTTAGTTGTGACAAAGGAGGATCAACATGATACAGCTTGGATATGCACTTACTGAATTTAATACGCTTTCTAGCGACCAATGTGATGTTTTAGGTTTTCGCTTGGAGGACATGGGTCCGGGTGTAGGCATCATAGGCCCGGGTGTGGGTTAGATAGAAACTAGACTGTTTTAAAGCTCTAAGCCGTTTCCAAAAACTCGTCGATATCAGCAATTATATCCCACCAGAATAACTTTTTATTATCCCATGCATTACTTAAAATAACCTCATTTGCCTCAAGCAGTTTTTTTACTCTCTCTTTAAAATCCATCGCGTAGCTTTTGTTTCGCAAGATATCATTTTGGTAAAAACTGTATTCACAGAATAAGGCGCTATCAACGATCTCATGCCTATCAATAAAGTGAGGTTCAAGCTCGTCTAGTTCTTCTTTTTTGTCAAATCTAAGTTTATGTATCATATTTGAGAAATTTGATGCACCAAGCTGCTCTCTAAGAAACTGAAATGTGACATATGTATCGAAGTCCTCATTATAGACATTTCCATGTTCGTCAATTAGCCCTGTTTCTCTTGCTTTAGCTAAATAGTAACAAAGGTTGTACCTTGACCAAATGTATGTGACGTGGACACCTTCAAGGAGCTTTTGATACTCCTCACGGTCTTCTGAACTCTGAAACTCATCTTCTATCGAAACATTGTCATTTTTATCTTTTAGATCCATTAGAGATCTAAATGCTAACACTGTTACATGTATGGCTTGCTCAAGCATTGTCATAGCAATGTCATTGTTCTGTTTTGGATTGCTTTTATCGAGAATATGTTCGAAAGATTTATAGTTTACGTATCCTCTAGAGTTATTTGCTTTGGCTATCTCTAGTTTAACATTCATAGAAGCTAGCCTTATATTTGATTTAAAGGTTGCTTTAACTCGATCTTTAACTTCGTTCTTGGTTTTTTCTTGAAGGTCTTTAAAAAACATATTTGTAACGAAACCTATACAGGCTAGAACAAAACCAAGAATAGAAATTATTATTAACCCTCCTGTTGTTAACATCCTCATCAATAAAGATTTATCGGAAGATTTCTCTGCTTCATTTTCTACTTCCTTAAGTTCAGATATCAGTTCCGCACTTCTTTTTATTTCTTTTAGAGTTGCTAGCAAATCAGCTTTGAACTCTTTCTGCTCTATAAAATTTTCTCCGTCTTCGGAGATGAATTTACTCAGTGCTGCTGCACTATCTGCTATGCTCGTTTTTGCTAAATCAACTTTTTCAGAATGTAAGCGGCTTTCTAAATAATAATGTGACTCGAATAATGAAAAAACTACGATAATGAACAATAAGGCCAACATTAAAAAAGTTGTGGCGGGTATAAATCTGTTAAATTTTTTCTTCATGACATCAATATCCCTATTAAAATTCGTTTAGTGCTTCCTTATAGCTTTGATCAAATTGCTATAAGTTGTATGGGTGTTTACCTGAATGCTGCGAAAAGTTATAGGATTTAGGGTGGTACTAAGGCGATTATGGAATCCTAAAAAGATAATTAAGTGGTACATATACATTCAGCACCGTGGCCGAATTGTTTCGTGATTGTACTTGTTTTGGTTGCATACCAGCAACATCGTTTGAATCAACCTACTCTGCTCTAGCAGAACCATTTTGAACATAGTGGAGCCAGTTACCTCTGGAGCAAACGGACATGAGAAGACGATTTACAAACAGCATATAATCGCCATTTTGAATGAAGGCGAAGCCGGTATTCCGTTTAAAGGTATTTGCCCGAAGTACAAGTTAACAGGCATTATCAGGATGCGAATCTCGCAATTCGGAAGTATAAGCGCCGAAAAGGCAATAGGACTGTTCGTGCATTTTCTAGGTGGAATGGCAGGAAACGAGTAATAGTTTCCTAAATATTCATATATTCGAGGGACTCAAAGCTTTTCATTACCTATCATTTATTCTGGCGGATACGCTTTAGAGTGCTATCCTGAAAGCCATCCACTTAAAATTTTATGCGATCTGCATCGAATAACCCACCTAGGATGATATCAACATGGAGGTTTTGATATGCCACTGAAAGTTACAAGCTGGAATGTCGAGCATAGCGCAAGTCTTATCGGTCAAGGCCTAGATGACATAAGAAAAAATAGGCGGGATCGTGTAGCCAAAACAATCCGAGACATTAATCCTGATGTCTTATGCATGCTTGAAGGTCCTAAAGGTGAGGAAGATATTGTCCTCTTCTCCGATGATGTCCTTGATAAAGAATGGGTCCCTGTACTTCTTCATGAACTTGGCTACGGATTGGGGCAGCGTGATCAAGAGTATGACATTAGAGGCAATCAATGGATCTGGTTTCTTGTAAAACCTCATCTCATAGATCGTTGCCGTATACAGGCACCTTCTGTTTGGAAATCATTTGTTGGTCACGCCCGTTGGAAAGTTCATTACTGGGGCAATAGAAATCCAACTTGGCATTATCATTATCGCCATCCACAAGTTCTTATAATTGATCTAGGCAATGGAAAAGAACTTGAGATAATCGGACAGCATATGAAATCTAAGATCAATAGGAGTCGTATAGAGAAAGATTCTGAAGGCAATATAATTGGTGACTATTTGGATACCGCTCTCAAGGCCCGAATTAAGATGGCAACAGAGGCGCGTAATATCAGATCTTATATTGATGCTAGGTTCGATCAAAACCCGAATCCAGGAATCCTAATTGTAGGAGATGCGAATGATGGTATAGGGCAGGATTATTTCGAGCGTAAATATATGTTTTTTGATTTGATCAGTAACTTACAAGGTCAAATCATGAATGCCGAACGATTTTTTAACCATGCCCTCTTTGATTACCCTTCCGAGCTTAGGTGGACAGCAAAATACCGAGATCCGGTCCTAAATATCCCAGCGAGTAAGAACCCGCTTCTGATAGATCATATATTGATGAGTCAGGCCTTGGTTTCAGGGGAGCTGCCTCTTGTAATCGAAAGTGGGGCGGGGCAAGTCGAGCATCAAGCTTTTGAACGAGGAAATGCTGGAGCAAGTGCAAAACGAAAAACAAGCGACCACAGGCCTGTTTCAGTCATTTTAAGCGATAACCACTAGTATCATTTACCGATCAATGGATCTAGTTTTCAAGGAGAAAGAAAACTATGGCTACCTCAAAGAATTTTCTAATCATTTTAGTCTCGCTGGGTTCTTTCTTTTTGACTGGTTGTAAGTTAAACCCTGAGAAAGGTAATGAACCAAGAACAGTCGAATTTGCCGATCAGGTAGCAACAGTCAATGTCTCAATTGATGCTATTGCACCTTGGTCAGTTTACTCAGATGCCTTAACAACGGATTTCAAACTTAATTCTGATCAGGCATTTCAGAAAGTACTCCCTAATACAAGCTTCGAAGAGAATATCTATAAGGACATGATTAGGGCTGCGTTGAGCCTTTCCCCGTATCAAACCAGCAAGGAGGGTGAAAGCTCTTCTGAATCAAGTTCAGAGGAAGTGGAAATTGAGGGTGGAGAAAGAACATCAAGCTCTGAACAATCAATAAAGAATTCAGAATCCCTTAAAGAAAAAAGAATTGACGGAGTGATTGATTTTGAACTCTTGAAAGGTGAGCCTTCTAACCAGTTATCAGCTTCGCGTTTTAATGGTAATGACCTCAAAACGCTACAATCTGATCCAATGCTGCAATACCACACAGCGCAGGCACTGTATCAAGAAGTTAAGATCATTAATAGCTACCTTAAACATGCTGTTAATCACATTGGGTATAAAGCATTTTTCGTTCGCATGAGCGTCCACATTAACCCTAAGGGTTCAAACCTACCTTATGATACAAACGTAAATGTTTCTTTTTTCAACGACTCAAAATCACAGTTTGATAATGAGCTTGAAACGCTTGTAAATGACTTTCGCATAAATGCGT
Organism: Neptuniibacter sp.; assembly: GCA_050633685.1. Taxonomy (GTDB): domain Bacteria; phylum Pseudomonadota; class Gammaproteobacteria; order Pseudomonadales; family Balneatricaceae; genus Neptuniibacter. Next base: position 52,757 of record JBOEHA010000030.1, read on the forward strand.
CCTTATACAACAAAGCTATAACTGACAATAAGAATGCAATCAAAATGCAAACGGAACTAAAAGAGGCATATCCTACTGTCCATTCCTACGTTGATAATCTAAGTAAGGTTGTACATATCCCAGCTACAAAAAAGCCCCCTATAGTACTACCTCTTCTAGTGCGGGATAATCTTGAAGCCGCAGTTTCAAGTCACACAACCAATACAATTAGAGAGTTCGCTTTCGCCTTGACCTTGCTTCGCTCTGGGTCTGGCCTTGGTGGTAGTTTCAACAGTGATTTTGAAAAATTACGTTCAGTTTTTGGGCGTAATTTGAATAGTCTTTATAGTGTGGCGAAGCTGGGAGACAACACTTTAAAAGTGCATATAGGTGCTGGCAATAATGGATTAGGCAATCCTGAAATGGTCACCCGTAACCATAATGTTACATTTGTATTATTAATTCCAAAAGGTGAAAACGGAATACCTGCTAAAATTGACGAGAAGGTTAATGGGGTTCAACTGACAGAATTCGTCCACGCCATTGATGGGAGCACTATCTATCAAAACACAGCCTCTTTTTTACAGAACCAGAGTCGAAGTTTATTCAAAAATCTATTAGAAATGGGCGTTCTTAGACTTGAACCTAAAAATGAGAGCAAGAAAATAAATTGTGGATGCGAGTGGGAGTCTAGCCTGTTCAGGGGAGGTAATTATAGTTGTCATGATGATGTGGATGGGTTATTGGATCTTCTAGCTAAGTATGCAGAGCAAGGTGATCAGCCTGAGTTTTATAAAAGTATTGCTGAATTTAATGATGAGTCCGATGACTGCAAGTTGCACAGAAGCCTATATGCGGCTAATGCTCTCTGGGCAAACTTTCAGAAAGTAGTCGAAAAAACACCTAACCGTTATTTTTCGTTTGAGTTACCAACAATTGAGGACGAGTCACCAAATGTACACTGGGCTGCTCAGAGTAAATTAAAGTCTCTTATTGCCTTTGCAAGCGATAAGAGTATCGATCTTCGTATCCCAAGTGTTCCGAAGGTTGAAGGTTACAACCATGTTGTTTCACTTTGTACTATTGATGACGATAAACAGAGGTGTATGCTACCTAGCGAAACAAGCTATGCAATTGATACAGGAATGCTGTCATTAAAATATCCCCCGATAGCTGGCTTTGGTATTGAACCTGCTCCAAATATTCTGAAGCTTTACATGCTTTTGATAAAGCCAAATGGAAAAAAGGATGGCTCAATAAAAGAGTTAACAGAAGATGAAGGAATGACAGTTTTTGTAAGTTCACTCAAACAGGCCGCAACTAAAACGAACCCCAAAAAGGGCTTTGGAATTAAAACCGCAGCACAAAAAATCATTGCGAAAAAAGACGGTAAAGGCTCCGTAAGTTTGTCTATCACACTCGATAAAACGGACCCCGCGCCTCCGATTATTTTGAGTATAGTTGGTGCAGAAGTTGCCAGTGTAAATGCAACTGGTACTCTGAATGCGGATAATAGGATACAGGTTTCAAAAAGTGGAATACTGAATCTTGAGCTAAGGAACCTATTAGTAAATACCAAACTTACAATTACGAGTGCAGACAAAAAGAAGCGAAGCGGTCCTGAAATTTCGGTTCCTATAGTCGATGGCTAGTGAGTACAAATAATTTTGCCTCTATATAGCCCACTGGCTCAGTACACCGATTGAGTCAGAACATTACGACGCTCAGAAGGGATGATATTCCTGTGGTAGGGTGATAGTCTTTTACTTGTGGGCAGAATGCTCATATCTCAAAAGTAAGCAAAATCAAGGAGGATTTATAATGCTTTTTCTTACCCGTGCAGTTTCAAAAAACTCTCTTTTGATGATGACCTTGCCGTAACTGTAATACACTTTATATTCGCGAATCCGCGCTGTGCGCAAGCTGTGTTCAGTATTACACTGGTCAAAGATGACCAATGCAATACTGAACGCTTGGCAAGGGAGATCGCTGCGCTCTCCCGTTGCATCCCTCTGGCTTGAACCTTTTATTATAGTTGACACATGTTGATTGACTGGTAAGATAATCTTACTATTGGTAAGATTTTTAGGAGAAATGAAATGGACTTGAAACAGCTTGAGAGTGAAATTATCTCGCAGATTTCCTTAAATCTTGAGGATTCAAAAGAAAAAGTACCAGTAATTACAGGAAGTACGGGGGTCTTTAAAGGTATATCTGGCTTTGATAGTTTGAGGGCAATGGAGCTTCTTGTGACGCTGGAATCTGTTTACGATCAAGAATTTCTTCCAGAGAAAGTGTTTGTCAGAAGGCCGCCTAGCGCAACGACGGTCAGTGATATGGCCAAAGCTATGCAAAAAATTATAGAAGAGACTGAGTAATGACCGATAAAGCCGATATAGCGCTTAGGATTCGAGAAGCTAGGGAACTATCCGGTTTGTCACAAGGACAGGCAGCAAAGAAACTTGGGATGCACCGCCCGACTATCAGCGAGATTGAGGCTGGGCGAAGAAATGTTAAGGCTGATGAACTGAAAAATTTTGCTAGTCTGTATGGCGTTGAAATATCTTGGTTGACAAATGGTTCTGTAGGACAGGGTAAGGTTGATAAGAAGATAATGGTTGCGGCTAGAGAGTTGAGCGCCATGAGTGATGATGATCTTAATACGCTGATTACTACTATCAAGATGATAAAGAGCAAGGGAAAGGCTGTTGAATAAAATTAGGGCAAATCAAATTGCAAAAAAGGCCTTGCAGACAAGGATGAAATACCTTGGTGCAAAACCTAGTGAGCCAATATGCCCCTACAACCTTGCTGAGGCTATGGGGCTGGATGTTCGCTTTATAAAGATATCCTCCTTCGAGGGAATGTATCTTGCGGAAGATCTTGTGATTTTGATAGGTGCCGAAAGACCTGAAGGCCGTAAGGTTTTTACTTGCGCTCATGAGATAGGGCATCATATTTTAGAGCATGGAACTGTTATCGACGAAATTATTGAAACAGGGTCTGATAAAGAGATTGAGCGAGAAGCTGACTTTTTTGGAAGTATGTTGCTTATGCCTGAATCTCTTATTAGGCGAGTAGGAAACGAGCTCAAAATTGACTTCTCAAACCCAAATGTGGAAAAGCTATACATAGCATCTCGCTATATCGGCGTCTCTTTTGTCGGACTTATTACTCATCTATATTTAAATATGAAACTCCTTTCCAGGGCCAATTACACTGCTTTAAAAAAGATCAATCTTGGTGCCATTAAAAACGCCCTTGCGGGAGAAAGAGTTTTTGGAGAAGTGTTTTTCGTTGGGAACTGGTGGAACGATAAGGCTGTTGATTTGTGTGTGGGTGATCAAATTCTAACAAATGAAAAACTTGAAATTGAGGGTAAGTCAGTTTCTCAAATAACAAATAATTCTTCGTCATATCGGTGCTTAGCAGTCGAGCCAGGGCTATCAAAAATCACAAAAGATAATGGCTTATCTTATTTTGTTCGTGTGAGCCGAAAACATTTTTCCGGAATGAATCAATATAAATTTGAAGAGGATGTTGAATGATTATAGAGGGAAATAGTGTCTCTGAGTGCTGGATAGGTGTATTAAAAGCTCTCGTTGACCAAAGGAAAAAGGAATTATCTCCTCTAGTTATTAGAATTAATAATACAGATGAACGCCCTGATTATGCGGATTCCTTGGAGGCAGATCTTAACGACTTTTTGATTACCAATGGACATATGGAGATTGAGTCTACTGCGGGGACTATATTTCCTCAAAGCCTTTTGTCAGGAAGTCACTCAATATTTGATCGCTACAAAAGCATTTGGAAATACGTCAAAAAAGAGAAGAAAAACAGGCGGGGAACATATTTTCAAAGGATGGTATCTTTTGGTGATTTGAATGGCGATGGTATTAATCAACTCCAGCACATCATAGAAACATATAATGGAATTGAGGGTATTCGCAAGCCCGTTCATCGACGCAGCGCACTCATAGCTACTATTTTTGACCCAGCCATTGATCATACCCCACAGCCAATGCTTGGTTTCCCATGTCTCCAGCAGGTCTGCTTTGTGCCTCAGGGACATCATATGAGCATGAATGCGGTTTATGCGATGCAGTATGTGTGTAGTCGTGCATATGGCAACTATCTTGGATTGATGCGCCTTGGAAATTTCATGGCAGATAATATGGGGTTAGATTTTACACATATGAATTGTATGTTGAGCGTTATTGAGCTTCAAAATATGTCTAAAGGAAAAGCCAAAAAGTTTGTCGAGAAATATTGTTAATGTCATCCACCAAGAAATATAAGTTTAAAGACCTTGATCCTATTAAGCCAACCATAGCTTATGACACTTACTGGAGGTTTGCACATAAAAGACAAGAGATATTTTTAAAGCGAATTCGAGGTGAAACCAGCAATTTAAGCGACGACGAAATACTTACCACCTACAAATTTACAAATGCGTATAGAGCATGTGATCGAGTAAGCCAGTACCTTATCAAGGAGGTCATTTATTCTGAAACATTTGATGTGGAAGATATGTTTCTTCGTATTCTGCTCTTCAAACTTTTCAATAAAATTGACACATGGAGGTTGTTAGAAGAAAGGTTTGGTACGATTTGTTCCGAAAACTTCAATATACAGAAATTCAGCGATTTCCTAGACTCAGAAATGAATAAAGGCAGAGTTCTTTATTCAAGTGCTTACATGATGGCATCTGGCTCAAAGGAATTTGATGTAACACGGAAACATCATGCACATTTCATGCTTTTAGATATGATGTTAAAGGATAGACTGCCCGACAAGATTCATCAGTCACCCTCTATGGCAGAAGCTTATCGTCATATTTTGGCATATCCGTTAATTGGCCAGTTTTTAGCCTACCAATACATTACAGATATTAATTACAGCGAAATTACTGATTTCTCTGAATCGGAGTTTACAGTTCCAGGCCCTGGAGCCAGAGATGGAATTAGGAAATGTTTCCACTCCCTTGGCGGCGTTAGCGAGTCTGAACTAATTAAAATTCTGGCCGACAGACAAGAATATGAATTTGAACGGCTAGGGCTGGAATTTCATACCCTTGGAGGTCGAGCCTTACAATACATCGATATCCAAAATATTTTCTGCGAAACAGATAAATACTGCCGTGTTGCGCATCCAGAGATAGTAGGGATTTCTGGGCGCACTCGAATCAAGCAACTCTTTAAAATTAACGATAAACCTATAAATTATTTTTTCCCGCCAAAGTGGAAAATTAATATGGAGTTATTACATGGAAAAACATGAAATGGATTTTGACGAATACCAAGCCGAAGCAGCAGGAACGTTTCAGTTTAATTCAGGCGTTACAGAATCAAAAATGATTTCTATTTTAGGCCTTTCAGGCGAAGTAGGTGAGCTTGCCACTGAGTATAAGAAAGTAATCCGAGATGGTGATAGCTATAAGATTTTTAGAGAAAAGTTATCTGAAGAACTTGGCGATATTTTATGGTATTTGTCTTCAATTGCCACACAAGAAGACATTTTGTTAAGCGATATTGCGAAGTTGAATGTCAGAAAAATTAAAGAAAGATGGCATGACCTCTATCCTGAAGAGCAGTTAGGTTTTCAGCGGCAGCTTTTTGATGATGGACGAGCAGAAAGTGAGCAATTACCTCGTTCTTTCGTGTTGGAGTTTTATAACATCGACAATGAAAACGGAAAGTCTTACATCGGTGTAAAGTGTAATGGAAAGCCGTTTGGTAACGAGCTTCGTGATAACGCATATGAAGACGATTATTATCGGTTTCATGATATTTTCCACTTCTCATATGTCGTTGTCCTAGGCTGGTCTCCTGTAGTAAGGAGACTATTAGGTTGCAAAAGGAAATCTGACGACAAGCTTGATGAAATCGAGGATGGTGGGAGAGCCTCAGTTATAGATGAAGGTGTATCTATCATGATCTTTGAATATGCTCGGAATCATAATTTCTTTGAAGGCGCTGGAGGTGTAGATTACTCACTGCTTCGAACAATAAAAAATATGACTCATTATTTGGAAGTTGGTATTTGTACTCCTAAAGAATGGGAAGATGCGATACTTCTAGGGTTTGAGATTTGGAGAGAGCTTCGAACCCATAAAGCAGGTAAAGTGATTTGTGATCTTTATGATAAAACTATGATATTTGAATCATTGTAGATTCAACCTATTTACTCCCTTAACCGCCATTTAAAGTAAGTATTGGAAAGCATTGTGCCCTCCAATACTTACAGCTTGTCATTTACTACTTCTCAAAATGTGCCGCCACCTTCGGGTGCTTGATGCGGAAATAAAGGTCCAGCAATTGTAGCCGCTCAACCTTCCGGCTTTTGCTCTTCGGGCAATACCCGCTGATATCAGGCGTGAGGTAATAGCCGAGCCAGCGCATATGTATATCATCACCAAACACATCATCGACAAGCGGTAGCTCATAGGGCTGTCCGAACGAATCAACGATCACCCCGTCAAAATCCCTAAATGTATCAGCCAATTCATCCAGCCATTCACGTCTTGCGATCTTTACATTACGCATAGCCAGCCATAGACGGCGATAATAATGCTCTGAGAGCAAAAGGGTTGGATGTGTCAGTTTAATTTTTTGTTTTGCCCAGTAGTTCATAGTTATTCTCCCTGTATGAATACATCGATATTTATCCACCATAAGTTGCATTATGTTAAAAAATGGGAAAAACGGCTTTTATCGCTCCATTAACTACAACCGTATGTTATTAAATGGTTTTTTAGAATTGTGCTGTAAGGGGCGATTACTGAGTTCTTTCTGAATGTTATCAATGGAAGTAAGTGCATTCCTATGATCATAAGAGCGGGGAGTTGTTTTGGCCAATTCGTTAAAGGCCTGGCGCAATAAACCACGCAGTTCGTTTGCAGATTTTCCTGCCAGTTCGCATCTCGTAATCACTCTCATCAAACCCTCCTTTTTGAAAAGGGCTGAAGGAGGTTTGTGAGCTGAGGGGAGATGATGATTTAAGGATCAGATGTTAATAGCTGGAGGCTTTCGGGCACTTCCTCGTTCGAGGGCAGGCTTTCCTGCCTTTGCTGCTCTCTCATCCCGCTTTAATACAGCGTGACTTCGAGCTACCAATCCTCGACGCAGTTCAAGGGCATTCCATCCCCTCAAAATCAAGAAAAATGACGGTTTCCAGCAGAGCTAGACCCTCCGCAATTTTTCTGTGATTTTTTCACCCCCGGCTAGTCGGCCTAGTCGCCAGAGGTTCAAGCGCGGCGCAGGTGCTGCGCTTTAAACCTCATAAGCGATGAAAGGAAAAGATCATGAGCGAGGACATCAGAATTTATGTGGCTTGTCTGGCAGCCTATAACAGCGGTTATCTGCACGGACGCTGGATTGATGCAACATTAGAGCTGGATGATATTTGGGAGCAAGTCAAAGTCATGCTGGCGGCCAGCCCTGTAGAGGATTCAGAGGAATACGCAATCCACGATTACGAAGGGTTTGGCGGTTATGGACTGGGAGACTATGAAGGCATAGAGCGCGCGCATGAACTTGCTTGTTTTATCGAAGAGTACCCCGCACTTGCTGGTGAGCTTCTCAATCATTTCGGCGGCAGCCTTGACGATGCCCGCAAGGCCGTAGAGGATCAATATTCAGGCTGCTACTCCTCACTGGCTGATTACGTACAGGAATGGACAGAAAACACCTCCGAAATACCCTCCAGCCTTGAATTCTATATCGACTATGAGCGTATGGGGCGTGATTTTGAGCTGAGCGGTGATATTTTTACCATCGAAACGGCTCATGATGAAATCCACATATTCTGGTCTCACTAAGGGAGGGTAAAGCTATGAGCAAAGAAATTTTTATCCTGCACTGGCTGGACTATGAAACCGAAATCACGCATACACCCAGCAAATATAAGTGCTTCGAGGAGGCCTATGGCTATGCCATGTCTCATGTCGAGATTAAGACCATAAAGCCGGAGCAAGCGAGCTTGCCTATCACTGATACAGGCTACCGCTCTATTTATATCACTGCGCCGGAGCTGACAGATCATGGCGGCGCAAAGGCCTTTATCTTGAAAGCCCTTAATGATGCCGCAGCAAATCCCGCTTGGAAAAGCGCCGAGTTACAGCGCCGCCAGCTCTCGTTATTTTGACAGTAAAATGCCGCACCTGATCTTGGTTTCAGGCGCGGCTTATGTGATAAAATCCTTACCTACTGTCTTTGCTGAATATATCAGAGACGGATATATGCTTATTCTGACCCGCAGTATCGGCGAAACTTTAAAAGTTGCTGATAATACCTGCATTACCGTAACCCAGATCAATGGTAATGAGGTTCGCTTTGGTATTGATGCCCCAAGAGAAGTGCAAATCCTCAGGGAGGAGCTTCTCGATAGAAAGCCATCGCCGCCCAAGAAACGCCCCTGAATTTTTGGTAGGCGTCATGCGAAATCAGCGCTACTGATTTCGCATGACTTATTACCTCACTATAGAAACCATAATCGGAAATTATCTCGAATACGAAAAGCCCTTCGACAGGCTGAACGATGCGCTGGTTTTTATTGATAAGAACTACTAACTCTTCCTGCCTCAGCCACGCGCAACAATGCTTATATTTGCCTTTATGAAGGAAAAATTACTAACCTGATTTTGGTTGGCTTCAATTGCGGCCTGAAAGATCAATGGATAGGCCGCATTAAAACTATCAAATTACAAGATGAAAAAGGCCGAGCAGTTTCTTCTGAGTTCAAGTCCAGTCAAGGACAGCCACATTAGGCCGTCGTCTGAATATGTACTTTAAATAATATTGTATTTCATCGGCCAACTTTTTGATGTCTTCGTTTGTGCCCAAGAAAATAGTCACAAACTTTTTCACAAACCGTTACTGCCTGTATGCCTTTGGGAAATCTCCATTGCGTTTCTATAACATCCGCAGTTAATTTTTCTTCGGATTTAGTAATCCTTGAAACGAGAGTTCTATTTTCATCGTCGGTGATTTCGACCATCCTTTCACCGTCCTTAAGATCGAAGTGCTTATGGAGAAGACAAACGCCAAACTTCTCTTCTCGACCGTGTTTCTTTAGAACACTTCCAAGCTCTTTTAACACTTCGTAATCTTCATCGCTGATGGGTTCAATCTCATCAATATGGGGCATAGTACTCCACTGAACAGCTTCGAGATGTAGCTTTTCCATTTGACATACTCCATTTGCCGATACGGTTAACTATATTTTAAGTCGTAAGGAATTAAGATGATACCTGAAATAAACCACTTTTATAAAATCAAGAAAGTCGAAGGGTAAGATACCTAGTAATACCGAAAACTATCGCTTAATAGTATTAAAAGATCATGACAATAACTGGCATGATTTTCATGAAATACAACGCACGAGCTTGTTTCTCCAAGACGGTGATGAGTATGACTCTGACTTTCATGATCAATATTATTTTCAGCCAGCGACTAGGTTTCAACTGCTAATGAGATTTAATGATCGCGCGGTTGGAGTTACGACTCTGGATGTGATCAATGTAGAAATGGGTATCTCCCGTAGTGTGGCCGTCACTGAGCATGAGCAGGGTAATGGCCATGGAAAAGTACTGGGTAAATTGGTACAGCAGTTTGCTCGAAATCTTGGTCTCATTAAGATTTGTGTAAATGCAGATTCTGAGAAAACCGGGTATTACCTTTCACTCGGGTTTTCTCCCGAGGACTGGGATAGTAAAGAGATGGCACCCGGAATCTTACAAATGAAATATGACTTATAAATTCATTCAAATATAGATAAATCATTCCCCATCTTTAAGCAATTATTAATCTTTCTAATCTAGGGTAGTAATACGTAAAAACGATAGGTTCTGACTATCGCTAAAAAGTGGTCGGGACATTGGGGTGGGGTGTTAGTGATTGATGAATCCATAAATAAGGATAATGTCAGTAGCAAGATCATTTCTGATCTTGCTACGGGGTCTTCGGTAGAAGACCGCGCCGCTACGAAGCTTGCCCACGAAGAAGATCGTTTTACCGAGGCCAATCAGGCTATGGCCCTAAAACAGAACTCATTAGATATTACTCAAGTGAGCTTACGTAATGCCTTCACACTTGCCGGACTTCACCTGAACGGATCTGACCCACAGTCCAAACGCAAGGCTGAACAAGCGTTGAATGATCGTCTGTTTATGGCGCTGTTAAATGACATGCGCTCCCGCCTTCATGAACTTGAGCAAAATATGGATCGTCTTCGTGCAGACTTGAACGCCAAATACGGCGAGGATTATGTCGGCGGTATGGTCGAAACCTTCTTGAGCGATGAAGAGAAAGCAGGACTGGAAAGCGAAGAAGACAAGATGAAGGCCTTGTCTCAAAAATTCCTCAATCCCGATGGCACGATCAAGGACAAATATAAAGACACGCCTGAGGCTCAATATGTCCGTGATTGGCAAGAAGCGCAAAAGCTCCGCCCGATAGTTCAGAAATATGAAGGCCGGAATCAGCTAACGGCTGAAGAAGGCCGCGAAGTCTACAAAGCGGCAGAAAATACTTCTCTTGCTGGTAATAAGAATATGCTTCGACTTTCAAGTAATGATGAATTAAAAGAGACAGTTGATAAATCTCTCGATAAGAGCAGGTTTGAAGAAAGCAGCTTTAAGACATCCCAAGGCTTCGATTTCGCATAAACTGTTTATTGGTTATGAATTTTCTTAGCAGCTTGAGCCTGAGCCACAGCCCTGCTTATGTTTTTAGCTGCTTCATCCACATTCCAAGGGCCTAAAGCCGAGTATCCGATATGATATTCAACGGTCATACCATTCCAGTCAGGCGTGTAATAAAAATACCTGGCTTTTTGCCCGCGCTTTATCACTTCATTAACAAAAGCGTCTCCAACATATTCTGCAGTTACGCCATTTCCATTCCCATAGGCAATTAGAATCCCAATTCCGCCAGTATCAAATGAATACTGACTTGCTTTTTCAAGCGCATCCAAGGATGAAGCGGCTTTCTCACCAAGGGGCTGACTTTCTATTTCGGCAAGTGCTGGATTGACCACAATTAGGCTTGCCAACAACCCTAGAATCAGGCACTTAAAAAACGTTCGTTTTTGCTAGAGTCGGTTTACCCCATCCTCTAGGTGTACGAGCATTTAATAAATCATTGTTTTTAAAAGAAAAGGAGTTTTGGCAATGTCGCTATTTTCTTGCCGCGAAAAACGAACGTTTTTGTCTATCATGGAGGTTGCGGTTAATACGTTGAAAACACGCACCTTTTTTCTGAATTGAGGAGGCGAAACCATGCGCTACGGCTATATCAGAACCTCCACCGACAAACAGCTTTATGATCGTCAGATTCTGGCGCTGGAAGCTGAGTGCGATAAGGTCTTTGTCGAGAACGGAGTGTCTGCTGTATCCAAGAAGCGTCCTGTGTATGATGATCTGATAAGTCGCCTTCAGGCGGGTGATACTTTAATGGTGACCTCGTTTGATCGGGCGTTTCGCTCTGTAATCGACGGCCTGACCGAGTTGGAAAGCCTCAAGCTAAAAGGTGTGCAGTTTGTTTCGATCACCCAGAAATTCGATACCCGCACCGAAGAAGGGGAGTTGCTCTTTACCATTGCTGTCGCGCTGGCCAGATGGGAGCGCCGTATTCTCAGCCGCCGCACCAAAGAAGGCCTCCGCGCCGCGCGCGCCAGAGGGGTGAAACTTGGGAGACCAAAGAAGGTGGTGAATGGTTAAAAGGTTTCGGGCCTGGTTCGACTTTCGCAAGCCATCAAATTATCCCGCCAATGCCGGATGGGCTGAAATCTTCTCTGGCTGTTACGCTGGCTGGACGACGATCTATGCTGCCTATGGGCTGGCGGCACTGAATCTTCCCTCATGGACGATCTTAATGCCGCTTGGGACGATCATGGTCTTGATGTTGTTTATCGTTATCGCCATGCGTAAGCGCTTGATGTGGGCGTATTGCGCTAGCATCGCTTTGCTCGCCCAGCCTTGTGTAAAGTTCATCCGCGCGGGAGCTTCGCTTGATGAGTTTAATGTAGCGCTGAGCGGCTCACTGCTGTTTTCTCTCGCGGCGTTGGTGGTTCTGTGTCTGCCGGGGACACTGAATTGGATTAAAAGTCGTCCTGATCCTAAAGCGCCGAAATTCGAATATTACCTGCTCAAAGGCATTATTCCGATCAAAATCGAGCTGGACGGACTGGGGAACCGCTATGCCGCCTACGCTGTTAACTCAAATACCGCACAAGTTGAACGGTTCGATCACTATATTTCAGCTATAGAAAGTGGGCAGGCAGTTGCGCCACTCACGAAAAGCAATTATGAAAGCCTGCTCCGGCAATTCACCCACGCCCTCAAAGATGCAATTGAGCAGAGAAAGAAGAAACTGCATTAGATGGTGGGGACTTAATAATACTCTTTCCCAGAAAGCAGTGTATTACAAAGTATCTTGATGGCTGTATTACATCAATCAAGAGAAAGTCCCCTGAATGACCGATGACGATATTATTGAACGCGCTCTTACAATTCTTGAAAGCCGATTACAAAAAGCAGGCTATGCTGTGACGGGAACGGAATTGGCGAGCACCTATTTGAAGATGCACCTTGCAGGACTTGAGTATGAATCGTTCCGGGTCATGTTTTTAAATGCCCAGCATGAGCTTATTAGTTTTAGGGAGATGTTTCGCGGCACAATTGACGGTGCAAGTGTTTACCCTAGGGAGGTGGTAAAGGCTGCGCTCCATTTTAACGCTGCGGCGGTTATTCTTTCTCACAACCATCCGTCTGGAAACCCTCAACCCAGTCAGGCAGATCGTAATATTACGGAACGACTTGTAGATGCTTTGCAGCTCGTCGATATACGCGTTCTGGATCATATCGTGGTGGGCGGCAACAAAACCTGCTCTTTTGCCGAAGCAGGGATGATGTAGTGTTTTCGACTGCCGAATTTTTTTGATGGGAATATAACCACTATATTTCCGGCTTATGATCCGGTGTGGAGGAGCGAGTTTTCATTCGCTCTCTCAATTCAAACAAAACCCGTTTTCTGTCACGAATTTCATGATATTGCACGATGTCCTGTGACAGCGCTTCTTGCCTCCGTTCTTTGGCAGTTTCAACGAGGCTTTTGCGAGTATCCAAACTTTGACGTTGCTCGGTTTGACGAAGTACCAAAGCGTCACGTTCTTTCTGGTCTCTTTCCGTAGCTAATTGGGTCTCGTGTTCGTTTTGAACTTTGATCCTCTTACTTTTGCCTGTCAAACGATCAAAAAAGCCACGAAGTCCTTTGCTATATCGAGCTTGACGCTGCTGAGCCTCGCTCATCCAGCGCTGCTCCTGCTCTGCTTTAAGCTGCGCTCTTGCCTCTTGCTGTTGAGTGATTAGCGCTGACCGCCGTTCTTCAATCTGTGACAAACGGCTCTGGGCTGATTTTTCTCTCTGGCTTTTAAGGAATGTGAGGCGCTCGGCCATCTCCTTGGCAATGGCAGTTCTGGCCTGATCGACCGAGGGCAAGCTGTCCTGATCGCTCAAACGCTCGCGTACTTGCTTGGCTCTATGCCCAAGCCACTTGGATACGGCATAGACCTCGCAAGCTTGATCCAATGCGACAACGCTACGCCGATCTCCTTTGGCGAGGGTAAAGCCGCGCTCTTTCAATGCACGCTGAAACGAGGTCTGTGTATCACTCACTGCCCAGCTATCCTGAATGGCTGACTTGATCTGGCGGGGGTCTTTTCCCTGACGCTTGGCTTGCTGCCACTCGGCCAGCGTGAAATTTTGGGGGGCACGGTTTTGTGAATGCTGAAACCCTTGGGGCATCTTCCAGCCATGCTCGATATACAGCTCCCGTGATAATTCCTGCAATTTGTACTTGGTGAAGGGCAGCGGAATGGCTTTCATTTGCTGGGTATCAATCCTTGACCAGACCACATGGCAATGCCGCCGTGTATCCTCTTTATGTGTCCCAATGCCCTGACGCTTTTCATGGAAGACAATAGCGCGGGGCTGACCACTCAGCCCCAACCGCTCTTCTGCCCGCTCAATCGCAGATTCAAAGTCTCGCGTGGAAACGTTCTCACCCAAAGGCGGATTGAGGCTGAGGGAGTAGAGGAACTGTTTTGCTCTGGTTCCCCGGCTAATCGCATAGGCTTCGTTAAAGGCGGATGGCAGGTCATCAGACACAAAGCCGCGAACTTCATGCACTTCGACATGATCGTTCTCGTCTTTAAGAAGGTGTAGCGCCAAGTCTCTGGCTCCACCGCGCTGATTACCCTGCAAGATCATCGGCTACCCAACCTTCAAGCCAAGAGCGATGAACAAGGCTTTTCGCATCTCCAGAATGACCTGATAGGCCTCTTGGAGCTGGGCTTCAATGTCGTCAGATATATCCAGCGTGCCCATATTAGCGTGCTTGGCTAACTGGTTCAGGTTCGAGGAGAGTCGTGATTGGCCAAGCGCCGCAAGGAGTGCGGAATACTGCTCATCCCCTAGCGGGGGTTTGCGAAGCTCTCTGCGGGTTTCGGCCAGATCAGCCAAAAGAACCTTCCGGCAGTATGCCCCTAGAGAATTGCCGCCAGCCTGATTCTCCAGATACGCTCTTTCTGCCTTGGTTAACCTGATCGAGAACGGATAGGTTTTACGGCCAGAAAGCGCCCCTTGAGAGGATGCCGAATTGAAGGCACTGGTTAGATGTTGGTTTTGAGAAGAATTGTTCATGGCTGACGCTCCTCAAGAGCGCTGCATGTCTCTTTGAAGTGAGGGAAGTCCTTCTCAAGGTAGGTGTTCCAATCAGCCAAAGTATCGAAAAGCTTATCGAAATCAATGTCATGAGGTAGGGCTTTAAGCTCGTAACTTTGGGGCTTGCTATTCCGTTTCCATTCCTCTAAAAGTACGTTTTCGGGGTTCGAAGTATTGCCCCTTAGGGGCACCAAATAAAACAGCCTCGCTTACAAAGCGGGGCTTTTTTATTTGTACCGAAGGCTGGATGAGAAACGCCATGATTTGGCTGTCGGTATAACGTGATTTTTTCATGCAAAATCTCCTGCGTTTAGATTACGAGAAAATTCTACTTTTGAGGACCGTTAATTTTCGGGGGGATTACCACACAAGCGCATATATAAGAATTTTTCTTAAATACTAATTATTTCTAGTATGTTAGCTTCAAACCTCAAGGTAAACTTTATAACTCTTTATCAAAGAGTTCCCTTCTCCAGAATAATAAACAATGATTTTATCCGACAAAGAAATAAAAGAACTCGTAGACAAAGAAGGTTTAATTAAAGACTTTTCAGAAGAGGGCCTCGAGGGTGCTAGCTATGATATGCGATTAGGGGCGCAGTATAGTCGTAACAATTCAACCGAAATTCTTGACGAAGGAAGAAGTGTTGTAATTGCCCCAGGCGAATTCATGCTGCTGAGTTCATTAGAAAAAGTATATTTGCCTAAAACTCTTATAGGGCACAATGGCATAATGTCTAGATGGGCAAAAAAAGGGCTTGTTTCTCTCTTTAGCCCACAAATAGATCCTGGTTTCCACGGCATGCTTATAGTTCCAGTGTTCAATGCAGGGGGGAGCCCTGTATCAATAACTCTTGGCGACGCATTTTTCACAGTAGAATTTGCAAAGTGCCATGAAGCGTCTTATGCATGGTCAGATAAGCATGGTGAACAAAATGCGATTGTTTCACCTGATGGCCCTGAAATCGTTGGGCCATCATTTGAAGCTGTAAGTAAATTACAAGATAAACTTGAAGTTATGAGTGAAAAAATAGGAGAGCTCACAGAAAAGCTTATCACTATATCAGCCAAAGTGGACACTCACCTAGACGATAAGAGGTTCTCTTTTACAAAAAGGGGATTAGCCTTAACTATTATTTCGATTATCATAGCCACCTCAAGCTTATCTATCCTAGCAATAACAAACTACGATAAAATCTCTACTTCAATTAACGGCTCTACAGAAGCGACTCTTGATAAGGGATCTCAAAAATAGAATATAGATCTCTAAACCTTTCTGCTGAATGGTCCCAGTGGTTTTCGGTCATTGATAGTTTATTCTTTTCTCTGTGCTGACGTTGCCACGGAGTTATTCTCATCATTGTATTGAGTTCTTTAGGCGATATATCAGAGCCATACTTAGCCCATACCGTTTTTATTCCAAGCTTTTTACACGGAGACAAATCATTAAGAATGTTATCCCCTAACGCCCAGAACTCTTTTTCGCCCGAATAAAACTCATTTACATATTCAAGCACATGTTCAAACATTATGGAGTTTGGCTTTATTTCATTATCCTGATACCCCATCACAGCAATTCCCTTTTCCTCAAGCCTCAGAAGGGCTTCTTGTTTCTTTCGCTGCAAATCAGAATTTTCCTCTGTAAATAGTGACTCATTATCCCTTCCCTCCCATGCAGATAACCCAGAAAAGAAATCGACCCCAATAACTTTTAATCTAAGGTAGGCTCGATAAACTGGAGCATTCGTGACGGCATAAATGTCCCAACCACAAGCTTTCAATAATCCGAGAAACTCTTTTACTTCAGGGTATGGCTTCAATCTGTTTTTATGCGCCTGCCCAAACGCAACCCGAGTGACATAGACCAACCGATCTCTTTCTGACTGACTCAAGCTTTGCAGACAGTTAAGCTCTTGAGTAGCAAATGTGTACTCAATTGATCCGTGATTTTGAAACACAGAGATATAATCATCATAAATAATGTCTTCGCAAATACCGGTTTTGCTGTGAAGCGCATGAACCATCGCCCTAAAACAGGGAGAGAAGTAGTCCACAAAGTTCGTTAGGGTGTTATCGATATCAGTGATAAGTATTCTTTGTGTCATAAATGCTGTTGCTCCTTTAAGCCCATTTCAGCCCCAAGGCTTAATGAAAGGTCTATCAATGAAACACCCATAAAGATCAACTTCACTCCTTGTCTAGAATCACACAATTGAACCACAAAAGGGTAACCATATACCCCTTATCCTGAACTAGCACATCCTCAATCACAAATTCAGGCAGCTCAAAATCTTTAGCTTCTTCAAACCATACAGAGCTATCGCATTCATCTGAACAATTCAGTTCACTACATTTAGCATCCACTTTTTTAGTGAAGCTTTGAGAAGGCACTGAATCCCCTTTATTCACTTTCAACCAAAAAGGAATTCCTTTACCCCTCTTACTGTACTTAACATTTCCGTAGTGACTAAATACAACTGCTACTGGATCAGTTTGGAGGTCGATGTAACGATTTGCGCAAGTTTGAAAACTCACATCGAAGTATCGAGATATTTGGTCTATCGCTACTATAGAAGGTTCAGAACGAAATTGGGGTGTCGTAGTAAACAGGTGGATAGGCATTAATAATTCTGCTGAAAACTGATTAGCTTCAGCTTCGATTCGCTTCTCGCTGTTAATGCCTTTATGTATGTTTGCATTCAGATCAGCAGACGCACACGACATCTCATGGCCGTGCTTAGGAATCAAAAAATGACCAAGCTCATGCCCTAAAGTAAATCGCTGTCGATGATATCGAGAACCATCATCAATAACGACGATTCCTTTCGTTTTCTCAGGGTTAGCCAACAAGGCTCCCTCAATTCCATCGAGACTATGATAGCGAATTTCTCTGATACCCACGGCTTCTGCAATTTCCTCAAGAGGAACCCTTCCAGACAGCTGTGGGTTTTGATCAAAAATTTCTTTAACTATTTCTTTTGGCTTAAATCGGTCTGCTAAATATAATAAATCTAACTCAATCATCCTTTTTCTTACTCAACGCATCAGCTGCTGCTCTCAATACTTCTATGTCTGCTGATGACAGTCCCTTTGAAGCTAGTTCCCTTGCAAATGCTTTAATTTCAGGGCTGGCTTCATCAGCTCCCTCAACACCAATTAAGAAATCTACACTAACGCTATAGTAATTCGCTAGTTTAGTCACTAAATCTAAAGACGGATTCTTAGAACTGCCTTTTTCAAGCTCCCAAATATGTGGCTTAGAAGCTCCTACCGCATCCGCAACGGTTTGAAGCGAAGCTCCTTTATCTACTCGAAGATTCTTTAAACGCGCCCCTAACGTCATGCCATCCCTCCTGAAAAAGATCCGTATGATATATCTAACAATAGCATTAAGATAGATCTTGACAATAGAACTTTAGTTGGTCTAACATTCAACTCGTTAGAATAATCTAACATAATCGTATTTCACCAGTAACGGAGAACGTTATGAGTAAGAAAAACCAGCATGTAGTCCCCCATAGCGAAGGATGGGCAGTAAAAGGAGCGGGTAATCAAAAAGCTACGTCTGTCCATAGAACCCAAGCGGATGCAATCGAACATGCAAGAGAAATTGCACGAAATCAAGAATCTGAGATGTTGATCCATGGAACAAACGGGCAGATCAGAGAACGTAACAGCTACGGCAATGACCCATATCCACCAGAAGGTTAAGACAGGAGAAAAGTATGAGCATCCCCAAATTTGAAATTTTTACAGGTAAAGACAACCAATTCTACTTCCGCCTTAAAGCGGGGAACGGAGAAGTGATTGGTCATTCGGAAGGCTATGTTAGCAAGCAAGGCACAGAAAACGGAATAAGCTCTGTTAAAGTAAATGCTCCTCACAACTTCCGTTATACCATCTTCCAAGGCCGCGATTCTCAGTATTACTTCAAACTCAAAGCTGGTAACGGAGAGATCATTCTTCAGTCAGAAGGCTACGTAAATAAAACTGGTGCGCAAGGCGGTGTTGCTTCAGTAAAAAGGAATGCTCCAATAGCCATCGTTATCGACCTAACTCGCTCAGTAGCAAATGTGCGCTAGGAGACCACGATGCAATTAGATATGCATTATTACGGAACATATGCCATAGCCCGCTCAGCGGGCCTTTCAGAAGAAGCCTGTAAGATCATCGCGTATTCAGCCCAGTTTGTAGATGACAATGCAGCCAATGATTTCATAGAGTTTGATGACGGTGCACGTATTGATGCAGAAGCAACCGCACATCACCCTGTCGACATCAAGAACGTCTTAGATTTCGATCCAAAAGACCAACGTCGATTGTGGGTCCCCTTTCATTTCCTGCCTGGCAATGAGGGCGATTCCTATACCCAGAAACTCAGATGCGGTCTCGATAGTCAGATTGCTAAAGAAATGGTTGGTCATCATACTGCCCACATAGATAGCGCATATGGCCTGCACTTAGCTGGTATTACTGCACATGTTTATGAAGATACGTTCTCTCACTATGGCTTTTCTGGTGTGAGTTCCAGAGGCAATCGCGTTGATCAAGAAAGTTTTCAACTTGGCAAAGATCTAGAGCCCGGAATAAAAGGCTACCTTCTGGGTAAAGCTAAAGCATTTTTTGATGAGGCAAGAACTCGACCCAACTCTGGTTCACTGCCAAATATCCGAGGTGTGGTTAACAATCCCTTAGAGATAGGTAAAGCAACCATTGCCGAAACAGGTGGTGCTTTAGGCCATGGCTCTGTAGCTACGTACCCTGACCGACCTTATCTATCCTGGCGATTCATCTACGAAGATGGTGTAGATAGTGGATGGCGGAATAACCAAACTACCTTTCTTGCTGGTTGTAAGGCGTTACATGCCTTCTTCTGCGATATAGCCACACAATATCCTCAGCATTCATCAGGGCCTGCAATCCCCTTCGAAGACATTGAGGCCTCAGTCACAAGAGTTCTAGCAACTCAAGAAAATAAAGCAGGTCGGATAGAAGCATGGCAAGATGCAGCACGTGCTGGAGACTTCGGAATTGATGCACCAATTCCTACATATTCATCTATAGATTGGTCTTTAGAATGGCAAAGCCTTAAAAAAAATCCCAACTGCAGCAACAAAGCTCACGACACAAATATCTACCAGTTTTACCGTGCTGCAGCCTTTCATAGGGTTTATGTGCTCAGAGACCTATTGCCTCAGCATGGCTTGGTTGTGGATTAAAGGAGATTCCTATGAGTTATTCTAATCACTTGGCAGAATCACGGACTAAAAGAGCACTTGGCCTCTTTATCGGTCTTATAGCTGCAACATCACTTATTATTTCTCTGCTCAAATATCTTTACTTTCGAATTGACGATGGCACTAGGCTTGGGTCTGCTATTGCTACCCCTTTTAAAAACCTTGTTGCAGGAATATACGAGCAGACTCAGTTTCTCAGCCCATTTTGGAAACTTTCCCCTGTACCTGATTTGCAGGACGTACTCAGCGGCGGCAATATCGCATTTCTACTGACTTATGTTTTGCTATTCGTTGGTTTAGCACTCAAAGCGTCAGGGGACTCGCTTGCAAAGCGCCTATCTAAAATTAGAAACCAGATCGAAGATCAACTGATTAAAGACTCGGTAAGAGGTGAATATGCAAGATCGCGTATTGAAATTGAAGAAAGCATTCAAATTACCGATTCGAGTGTATTTGATCAGGCAGAACGGCTGTATTTCGCCCCCATAGCCACAGCAATTATCGCAGGAGTAATACTCCACTTTTTTGGAGCGTGAGCTCCTAACTTTAACCAAACGAGGTAAATAATTTGAACGACATTATAGAAATAATCAAACTTTTCAGACCATCCTTTGAAGGCCGTCTACTATCTCTTGGCTCAGTATTACTTCTACTACCTTTCGGATTACAGATTGTAGCTCACGGACAATTCTCCGGTGTGAACTTTAAGATCAGCACAGAGAACCCGTATGAAATTGCAGCAATGGTAATTGGTAGTGCCTTGATTTTGATAGCTGTCACACTATATTGGATAAACGCAAACTCTAATCCCTATTACTTAAATAAACTTGGCACTCTTTCCAGAGCACTTAGAAAGGATAACCCAAGCGATTTAGAGATAGAGGAAGCCTACTATAAAGAATATGGACGTAGAGTATTCTCCAGCATTATCACTCTCATATCAGAGGGGCCTGGTGCATTACAGCGCCTGAATGATCTGAGAATAGCTACTGGACATATAGAAGCATCAAGAAATGGGCTAATTTACACTACATCTAACGTAGCATTTAAGAAACAATTCTTCGCAGGGATGTATTTTTGCACTGCCGTCATAGCTTTAATTACCTTTATCACAGCAATTTTACAGATTAGCGCAGTACCACTTTTCTCTCTTTTACTGGCCCCTATCGTAGTTTTTCTTTCATGGTCAGCATGGCAGTTTCTAAACATAGCGGCCGGCCTATATGCAGCTGAGAGATTAGTTAAGGCCAAGCCTCCAACGCCGGATATAAATAGCGGGAACGAATCGATAAACAGCAATGACGAAGAGCCGCCTTTAGCCGCTTAACTGATAGAACCAGGACCGGACAAGCAACTTTATGATTTTATGCTTTTCTTCTGGTCCCTATCTGGTCAGATTAGCAGGAATAAGCTTCCCATTAGGGGAAGCTACTTGCATTGAAAAGTGAGTTAGAACGGCTGTAATTTGCAATATTTTCTCGGAACTAGCAGCAATATCTAGCTAAATACAATTTCCCTTACAGGGATTAAAAATCCTCGTGTCGGTGGTTCGACAAAATGCGCCCACAGAAGCATTTTGGACAAGCAAGCCAAGCTTACGCAGCCCGCAGGGTCTTAATTTCCGAGTGGAAATTAAGATCATTCCGCCTCAACAGATATTGACCTCAGCTACAGATTAACTTTAGAAACGAGTTAACAAGGCGCAAACAAGCTCAAGCTGGGAAATGGGGGATCTAACGCTTAGGTTGTTTCTTAGGTTGCTTTAGCTTTCCACTTCTACCGGGTTATGCGCTGAATGTTATGTTCCCTAATTTTTCTAGTTTCAGTAATCTGAGCGATCAATTCAGACATAGGCATAGGCTTATTAAGCAAATACCCCTGAGCGACTTCACATCCAAAACCCAACAGATGGTTAAACTGCTCTTCGGTTTCAACACCTTCAGCAATCACCTTAAGATCCAGTCGAGTCGCCAGATCAATGGTGGTCTCAACTATTGCGGTGTCTTTTTTCTCAAATGGAATACCCGCTGTAAATAACCGATCTATTTTGATACCTGTTACTGGAATGCTCTTTAGGTAAAAATTAGATGAATAGCCGGTACCAAAATCGTCCAGCGATATATTGAAACCTTCCATGCGAAGTTTGCCCAACATATTGGCTGCTTCATTTATGTTAGATAGCAACAAGCTTTCAGTGATTTCAAGCTCAATACAATGGTGTGGTATCTGATACTGTTTGCAATGGTGGACAATCATCTCTTTCAAATTCGGATCTTTAAACTGCTTACTGGATAGATTTATCGCAATAGTTAAAGGTCCGGCCCTATCCAACAACTGCCTTCCATCCCTGCAGGCTCGTTTGATTATCCATTCGCCAAGAGAAAATATGAGCTCCCCCTCTTCCGCAAGAGGAATAAACAGATCTGGATACCTGTATTCCCCTCCAGGTAACGGCCAGCGAATTAGAGCCTCAACACCGACAATTTTCCTACTCTTCATGTCATGCTGGGGCTGATAATGAAGCTCTAGCTGATCGCCCTCGATGGCTGCCTCCAGCTCAGCGAGCAACTTACGTTTCTCGAACAGTTTTCTTTCAAGCTTTTCAGAAAAATAATGATAGGTATTTCGTCCACTCTGTTTAGACTTATATAAAGCCATATCAGCAAAGCGCATAAGATCAGTGGAGTTATCAGCATCTTCACCCAAGATTGCAACGCCAATACTGCCTGAAAGTTTTACTGACATTTCAGGCATAGCTATAGGCTCCTGTAATAACAGCAGAATTCGCTCCACTAATTCTGAAATATCCAAATTGTCACACCGAAACAGTATCGCGAACTCGTCCCCACCCAGACGGGCAGTGTGATCATCCTGCCTAAGAACTTGCTGCAGGCGTGCTGAGATTTCCACCAACACGGCATCTCCTACGCCATGTCCATGGGCATCGTTGATCTCTTTAAAATAATCGATATCCAAATAAGCCAGAGCAAAGCGTTCTTCATATCGACGAGATAAAACTACTGCATTTTCAAGGTTTTCATGAAAGAGGAGGCGGTTCTCGAGGCCAGTTAAATTATCGTAGTATGCGAGCTCCTCAACCTCTTCTCGGGATTGGTGAAGCTTGTCAAAAGCCCCCCGAATGGTCCTGGACATCAACCCCATTCTTACAGCCAGCCTACCCGTAAAATCTTTACTGGAAAAAGGCGGTTTTTGATAATGCCCGCGACCAATATCAATCGCGTAATTCTCTAGTAGCTCAAACCGCTCCCTGAAAATAGAAAAGACATATCTCATGAACAGAATTGCAATAACGAAACCCACGAACATAGCCACCCCCATGGCTATACTGTGTCTAAAAACCAGCTCAGTCAGCCGAAGCCTCGTTTGCGCTACTACTTGTTGAAGTTCGCCAACTTTCAACTGCATTTGGTATGAATAGCGTAAAGATTCATGCCGCCTTTCAGAGATGTAACTTTCAATTTTTGTAACCAGAAGGATATTGTCCCGATAGAGCTGAAAACGGTCACTCGTTGACGTTGTGGTGGCCAGCTCATCACCCACGCTTTGCAAGATGATAAGGTTCTCAAGAAGCTCAGATAGATTCTTCTTACCCATCTCTCTCTCCATCTTGTGCAGAGTCTGTTTTAACTGTGCAAGCATGGCGAGGTGATTCTGGATATTCTCAATACCCCTTTCCGGGTCTAATGTAACTAATTCAAATTCCAAAAAGAATTTGCTGGTATGAATAGCGATATCGTTAAGCGTGGAATCAAGGTTCACATGGGAGGAGAGTTCTTGTTGCACATCCTGTAGAAAAAGCTCTTCCTGCTTCAATTGCTGGTTAATTTCCGAGCCTAGACTGTCAGTTTCATACCATGCCAAGCCCGCAAG
This sequence comes from Neptuniibacter sp., assembly GCA_050633685.1. Lineage (GTDB taxonomy): Bacteria > Pseudomonadota > Gammaproteobacteria > Pseudomonadales > Balneatricaceae > Neptuniibacter. Next base: position 76,589 of record JBOEHA010000030.1, read on the forward strand.
CAACACAATACAAAAAGCGATCAGGAGAGCCAGAAGCTTCATTTCTGAGACTATGTTACTTACGCGATTCCATTTCATAAAACTAGGCGCCTGTTAATCAAAAGCTGTCGGTCTAGAACTGGAATTGCAATGTATCAGAGATAAGGTGGTCATCATTATCGGATGCGTTAAAGACTGCAATTCCACCCGCATAGCTTTTGCCTAATTCAAACTGAACATCATCGTCATTGCCAGTAGATAACTTGCGGCGAAGCTCCAACTGCCAGCTACCAGCCTGCCATATCCCCTTTGCCTGGATATCTGCCACAGAGCCCTTGGCTTGTAGTAGTTCATATTTTGGCATGGTATCTAACTGCTTCTGGCCATATCTCTTTGTGCTATATAGTGGCTGACCAGAATCACTTTTCCTTAAAACATATCTTTTACTGCCTTCTGCAGCAGGTATCGCCGCAGCACGCAATAATTTATTCCGGCTGAGTATCGTGAATTTGTCATGCGCCAATCCGCTAGGATTACTACGGGAAGATTTCCAATGCCACATATCTGCTTTAAAGTCGTTGGCATTAGCCCAGTCAGTGCTGTATTCACCTTCAATCTCAAACTGCATTGCCAGCCGGTCTTCTCGTTCCGGCCCCATTAAATAGCGTTTTTTTGATTCATCCCATACCCAGGCTTTGTGTATCAGATTTTCAGTACGATCCTTCCAGCTCAGGTAGAAAAACACCTCTCCCTCAAAATGGCCTGCTTTCAGAAAAACTTCTGTGGTCTCGCTGGAATAAGAAGTGTTTATTGGATGAACTGGGATAGCAACCCCTGACACAGAGCTCCAGTCTTTATCGACACCATCCACTACAGGTCGCTGATCCAATGCTGCAATAACGATGGTTTGTGAATAGGCGAGTGGTGAAAGGCAAAACAACAATATAATTGACCATTTATTCACTCAGAAGCCCCTTAGCTTTTATTAGTATCGCTTAATTCTCGCTTAGTTTTGAGAAAATGCAATGTACAGGAAAAACTCCGTACGAATATCGCCATTTGAAATCGTGAAGAGAAACGGGGGGGTATATTCACTTTAACAACGAAAAACAAAGGGGGGGCAGGCCTCCAATTTCCCATATCGTAATGAAAAGTAGACCTATCTAACTATTCTAACCGGGCGAAAGTATTCGACCCTTTTCTGTGCCTATAACCTAACCCCCATAATTCACCACTACGAGCAAACCCGTAAGGAAAGTTTTGTGGATCTCTGAATATCTTTTCTGCACTGAATGATGGAACACTCATTTTATACTCCTTAGGCAAAATCCATCGTTACTACGATTCGCTTCTGCAAGTTGGTTATGGTTGGCGAACGATGTACAGCGCCATGACCTTCATTGCCAAACCAACCTTCTCCTTTCAGCAAAACCACATCTCCAGCACTAACTTGTTGAACACTTTCTGCACTTGGGTATAACCCCGATTCTGCATCGCTTAATCCCATATTGCCGGCTCCCAGTTTGGTTCTATCCAGGCAATCATTAGGTAGCCACTCGGTTGCAGGGCCTTGGTAAGTGCTGACTAAACGGCACCCAAGCTTATCGGTATGAAAACGGGGGCACATCGCCCGGTCCAGAACCTGTAGCCTTACACCCACTTCTTCCAGATCAAATAAGCAGCTGTACATATCCAGCAGCAGATTAATATCATTTACAAATTCGGTCTTACCCTCGACTTCTGGTAATAGAGAATCTAGCGACTTTGAAGAATCTGCATGTTTGATAGCAGAACGAAGTTGAAAATGAGGACTTTTCTCAACGAGCTGTTGGCAATAGAGATTAATCTGCTGCGTTAAATCACGCTGCAAAACAACGATGTTTATTGATTCTTCGTAGATTCTTGTCAGAACCTCGGGCACGACGCCTTCCGCAAAGTTCATCTGCTCCAGAGTACCTCTGTAACTCTCATGGATATCCAGCTTTTCAGCAACACTCACACCTAACCCCTATCACCCACTCTGTTGTACTTTTTAACTGCACTCTTATCGTCCTTTACTGGCAAGGGAGTGTTTATAAACCCTCATTACAAGAGCGCATCTTGAGAATTACCATCTTGAAATGTTACGATATAACATAATCTACATTGAAGGATGCTGTTATGCAAAGAAAAGCCATGGTATTGACCTCTGCAATACTGGGTTCACAAGCTGGTTTTGTGAATGCTCTTGAGGTCGGTGTGATTTTAGATGCCTACCATAAGTCAGAAACGACTGCGTTAGGCGGCCGCACAGAAGGTTTTGGTTCCAGCCACAGTGAATTAAGCCTGTCACAAGACGTAGCAAATGTAGCTACTGCTCAGGTGACGCTGGTAGGCGAGTGGAACGAAGAAGAAAGTGACGTCGAGCTTGAGGAAGCTTACCTTCAATCCACTGCTTTACCGGGCGGCTTAAATGTTTCTGCTGGCCGTTTCTTAGCAGACATTGGTTATCTGAATGCAACTCACAGCCATTCGGACAATTTCAGTGAAAGACCTTTGCTGTACCGTGCCTTCTTAGGCGGTCATTACTTTGATGATGGTGTGGGTGTCAGTTGGTTAGCTCCGACTGATCGATACTGGCGTTTGAGTGCAGGTGCGTTTACGGGTGATGAACTTGGCGAGGAAGACTCAGAGTCAAGCATTGGCACCTGGACCTTATCTACTGAATTTGGTGATGACTTCGGCGATAACGCAAGCTGGCAGTTGGGCTTAAGCTACCTGCGTAATAAAACCCAGTCTTCTGCTCATAATGATGAAGATGATCACGACGAAGACCATGACGATGACCATGATCACGAAGAACACGATCATGCTGGTCACTCTCACGGTGCTGAATATCAGGGTGAAAAGCTCTATTTAGCAGACTTGGTATGGAAGTGGGCACCGCAGGGGAATAACCGTAAGCAACAAATTAAACTTGCGGCTGAATATGCCTATGTTGAAGACGTTTATGGTGCAGAAGTAGATCATTATGATGGTTGGTATTTATCCGGCGTTTATCAGTTTGATGAAAACTGGTCTACGGGTGTTCGTTATGGTCGAGTCAACCTCGCCGAAGAGCATGAGCACGATGACGAACATGAGTGGGAGGAAAGCCGCTTAAACGAAACCAGTGTCATGCTGAGCTGGCAGCCTACTCATACGCAGCGTCTGCGCCTGCAATACACACATCAGGATGCAGATAACATGGAAGGTGCTGATAACGCGATTACACTTCATTACCAGATTGGATTCGGTGCCCATGCAGCGCATAGCTTCTAAGTTATTTGCTCTCGGCTTGTTTGCGGTGGTTAACACCGCACAAGCCTTAACTATTTTTACCTGCGAGCCTGAATGGGCATCACTCAGTATGGAACTCGCGCCTGACGCTAAAGTATTTAGCGCGACCCATGCTTATCAGGACCCGCATTATATTGAAGCTCGTCCTAGCCTAATATCCAAGTTGGCTAAGGCGGATATTGCTATTTGCAGTGGGGCCGGTCTGGAATCAGGCTGGTTACCCGCATTGCAAAAGCGCGCCTCCAACCGTGATGTGATTGATGGAGCGAAAGGTATGCTTTATCTATCTCGGTTTATTGAGACGATAGAAAAGCATGACACTGAGTTCTTCAGTACTGAACATGTGCATCCAGAAGGCAATCCGCACTTCCATCTGGATCCTGAGCGCGTATCAAAACTGGCTCGGGTAATCAGTCAACGTTTGCAAACCATCGATCCAGACTCTGGTGAGGCATATCAACAAGCTCTGGAAAAATGGCAAGCGAACTGGCAGAAATCGATGCAAAAGTGGCAACAACAAGCCGCGGAGTTGAAAGGTCAGCCTGTTGTTGTACAGCACACCAGTTTTAGTTATCTGATCAACTGGTCCGGTATGAATGCCATTGCCGACCTGGAGCCAGAACCGGGTGTTCCGCCGACGATGACCCATGCACAATCTTTGGTTGAAGAAACTCGGAGCCAACAACCGATTGCCATCCTGACCAACTGGTATCAGAACGATCGGGCTGCACAGTGGTTATCCGGTAAAACCGATGTTAAACACCTGAACCTACCCGCAACGGTTGACTTGAAGGGGGAAATCAATACTCTGCAACACTTATTTGATCATCTACTTTTGCAATTGCAGGCAGCCCGTTAGTGCAAATTCTTGAAATAAGCTTTCCCGTATTCGTCGCAGGTTTATTGATACTGGCAAGCCATATTCCGCTCGGCCATCAGGTACTCAAGCGCGGCATTGTCTTTATTGATCTTGCGATCGCACAGGTCGCTGCACTGGGAACAGTCTTAGCCAGTCAGTTGCATGGACATGCAGATCATCCGTGGCTGTTACAGGGCATGGCCATATTGTTTGCGTTGTTAGGCGTTGGTCTGGTGGCGTGGATCAACAAGAATTTCCCAGAATGGCGCGAAGCATTTATCGGCCTGATATATGTTACCGCCGCTTCCGCTCTGGTTTTATTAGTAGCCGGCCAACCTAAAGGCGGCCAGCTACTTACTAGTACTCTGAGTGGCGACATTCTGTGGTTGGACTGGAATGATCTCATCCTTCTCGGAATGGTCGCTGTATTTGTACAGTTACTCGCATACTTTGCGCCAGAAAAACTGGAGCGTTTCTTCTATCTTGTTTTTGCCGTCACAATCACACTTTCAGTTGTGAATGCAGGCATCTATCTGGTGTTTGTGTGTCTGATCGCCCCAGCACTGGCTTCAATTGTGTACCGCCGTTCCAAGCTCTGGTCATACTCAGTCGGCAGTGTTGGTTTTGTGATCGGCTTAATGATTGCCTGGCACTACGATCTACCCTCTGGGGCTTGTATCGTTGTCAGCATTATACTCACCCTGCTTCTGGCATTAATGGCTCAGCAGCTTTCTGGCAAAACACTTACGGCTGATCAGAAGATCTGATTAGCCTCCCCTAAACAAAACCTTCTCAAATCTGTCACCAAACCGTCACCTTCCATAGCTAGCTTAATGGGCCTTAAAATATATGGCTTCGAAAGGTATACCCATGTCTATGCTGAAAGGCTCACACACTCTGAAAGCGCTGGCCGTGTCTGTTGGCGCTGCTTTATTAACTACTACTGCTTACGCTGCGCCGATTCAGGTGACTAACGGCAAAGACGCTGGTGAAGGTTCTATGCGTGCGGCTCTGGAAGCTGTTGCTGCCGGTAAAGCAGATAGCATCATCGTTACCACTAAAGACGAAATCGAGATCAACTCGACACTGGCTTACAACGGTCAGGCTGCAATCTCTATCTACGGCAACGGCCAGACTATCGAAACCGATAAGAACATCGACCTGCTGGCGATCACTCAAGGCGCTGACCTGAACATCAGCGGCCTGAAATTTGAAGGCCCTGACGGCTTCAGCATCCAGAACCGTGGCGACAAAAACGGTGCAGCAGGTAAAGGCATCTTCGTTAACGTACGTAAAGACCAGACAGGCACCCTGACTGTAAACCTTAACAACGTTGAAGTGAGCGGTGTTGCTGGCCACGGTATCCACGTGTCTGACTGCGATATTGCGAAAAACTGTGGTGCAGGTTCTGGCGGTGAAGGCGGTGGCTCTGCAGCAACAATCGCAGTAAACGCTTATAACGTTAACGTTCACAACGTCGGTTTCGGCCGTGTGGATGGCGACGGTCTGCGTGTAGATGAACGTAATGAAGGTGATATCCACTTCACAGCGCATAACTCAAGCTTCACTAAAGTAGGCGCAGACGGCGTTGAGCTGGACGAAGGCCAGAACGGTAACGTAGTGGTTAACGTCAGCAATGTGGATTTCTCTGATAACGGTGGCTACTGCCAGAAAGATCTGCTGCAACCTCTGCTACCATCACCTGTTGAAGCTGAGTTCAAACAGGGTGAGTTTGCTGCAAGCAAAGTACCTGCAGAAATCACAGGTTCTCCTGATGACAAGTGCTTCGAGCGTGAAGTAGAGCTATACAAAGACGGTACGGTTGAAGTTTATGAGTTCGGCATCGACTTTGACGATGGTTTCGACATCGACGAAGCAGGTAATGGCGGTATTCAGGCTGTTCTACACTCTGTGACGATCAACAACAACCTGGATGAAGGCCTGGACTTCGATGAAGAAAATGACGGTGATATCCAGATCACTATCATTGATTCTTCTGCGAAAGGTAACACTGACGATGGCTTCAAGGTAACTGAAGAAGACAACGGTAACCTGAACTCTCTGATCACTTCTGTTAAGTCTAAGAAGAACAACGGTAAAGGCATCGTTCTGGAATCAAAAAATGACGGCATAGTCGCTGCGTTAATTGAAAATTCTGAGACAGAAGAAAACGATAAAGGTAAGAAATCCGGTCTTAAGATCAAAGGTAAAGGCGTTATCACGCTGAAAAACTCTGAAATTGAAGACGGTTTCAAAGCCAAGAAAGCTGAGATTGTTAAAATCTAAGTTTGCTAAGTTAAAAACCTGAGTTTGAAAAAAGGGGAGCTGCTGCTCCCTTTCTTATTCCTTACCCCATTGCTCACCGGTTTGTAGTGTTTACACCGCTCTCCCCTTTCCTTTTCCGCTTAAAACTCAAAACGCCCCCTGATCTATAAACGCACTTAATTTAGCTACTGCTAATCTTTTATAGACTATACTCACTGACAATCCCCCTTTGAGTCTGTTGTACAGAGGATTCCATGCTTTGAAACTTTCAAACAAGCTCATTCTTATTGAGTTCATTTTCATCCTTATTCTGATGGGAGGGGTAGCTCTCGTAGTAAATTTTGTGGCACTCCCACAGGTTCGGACAATTGAGCACACCCAAAAGCTTGAGGATGTCCAAAGAGTAAAAAATACGATTCAATCTGAATTGAACAGACTGAGCATCTTAGCTGCTGACTGGGCTCACTGGGATGACACTTACCTCTATTCAACTGCTCCAAATACCGCATACGAAACATCAAATTTAATTCCCGAAACCCTTGAAACAGCGGAGGTAGATCTTTTAATCATCATCAATCAAGAGGGGCAAATTATCTGGCGAATGGGAAATCCAGATATCCTCAACGTTTCAGAATTCTCGCTGACTTCAAACTCAAAAATTTCTTCTCAGTCCGATATATACTCTGCCTTTGAGCAAGGTGACTTTAAAGGCATTTACACTACAGAAATGGGTAGCCTGTTACTTGCCAGTAGTCCTATTCTTAAAAGTGATAGTAGCGGCGAAAGACAGGGAACATTTTTCTTTGGTAAATTCTTAACCTCTGAGTTCACGCAGTCTTTAGCTGAAAAGCTAGAGATTCCTTTCACCCTGACAACTTCTGTAATTAACGACCAAGAACCCAGCATTGTTTTTGTTGACGATAATACTGCCATTTCTACGGACTATATTGCTTTTACAAATGCTTTAACGCTAAGACAGCAGATTACTATTCAACAAACCCGTCCATTTTATCAGCAGGCCATTAAGGCCGCCCAATACTCGGTTTTAACTGTATTTCTGGTTGGATTTGTAGCCTGTATTGCAACCTTTTTCCTGTTAAGAAACCTACTGATTTCACCAATCCTCTACCTTCAGGACCAGGCCGAGATATTCCGTAAAAACAACAATAAACACAGCTTCAAGGTGCTCAATCGACGTGATGAACTTGGGGCTTTATCCAACTCATTCGCAGCAATGGCAAAGGACCTTAGCCATTATTTGGGGAAACTACGCAATGAACGGAATGAACTTGAAAAAACCAGCTACACAGATGCTCTGACGGGCTTGTATAATCGTCGATACTTGGAAGATTTCCTTAACGATGCTGAAAACTGGCACTTTCCTTCAACCTGGTCATTTTTCACTCTTGATCTGGATTTTTTCAAAAAAGTAAACGACCAATATGGTCATGATGTCGGCGATATTACCTTGCAACAGTTTGCTGCACTGATGACTCATAACTTTCGGGAAGATGACATTCTGATTCGTACCGGCGGCGAAGAATTTACCATTATCTGCCGTCATGCCGAGTCAGATACAGCCCAAAAGCTGGCGGAAAGAATCATCAGTGAAACCTCAAAGTTCAGATTTGGACCAGACCACTCTATAGCCATGACCTGTTCAGTCGGCTTTTTCAGCAATCAAATTCAATGTGCGAGCTTTGCTAAAGAATACTGGCCTCGTATGCTGAAAATATCTGATCTAGCCCTTTACGCGGCCAAGCACAGTGGAAGAAACACCTGGATTGGTCTCGAATGTAACGATTGCATGGAAGATGGACACTATCCGGACCAAGGGCAAGAAATCCCCCAATGGATAGCGAATAAAAAATTCAAATTAGTCTCCCATCTGGCAGCCGTAGAAGTCCATTGGACCAAAAACTCTTTAGCTTAATAAGTCACCATCGTTGAACAGACACTTTGCATTAAGAATCACGGCTCAGGGCAACAACACCTCCTCTATTTCCCTCTTTGATGGTATCATTCCGCCCTTGATCTAAAAGTGGGTATTGCCTTCTCCGTTTTGATACACATTTCTGGGAAAAAGGGCAGACAAACATTCGCTTTTTTAACGCGCTGTATTATTGAATTTCTGGCATTCGCCAAGAGGAAACAGGTAACAAAAATGAGTAAAGTCTCCGTCAGTATCATTATGGGCTCCCGCTCTGACTGGCCAACGATGCAAGAAGCAACCAAGCCTCTGGAAGAACTGGGTGTAGAATTTGAAACCAAAGTGGTTTCTGCACACCGCACACCCGAGCGTCTGTTTAAGTTCGCTTCCGAAGCTCACACCCGTGGTATTGAGGTGATTATTGCTGGCGCTGGCGGCGCGGCTCACCTTGCGGGTATGGCTGCATCTATGACTCACCTTCCGGTTATTGCCGTACCTGTTGCCAGTAAAAACATTAAAGGCCTGGACAGTCTGCTATCTATGGTTCAGATGCCTCGCGGTGTTGCGGTTGCCTGTCAGGCAATTGGCGGTGCGGGCGCATACAATGCAGGCCTGATGGCAGCACAGATGCTGGCACTGAAAGATTCAGAACTGAGCCAGCGCTTGCAGGATTGGCGTAAAGCTCAGTCAGACAGTGTTCCTGTAGAGGTAGAATAATGCACGTTGCTATTGTTGGATGCGGCCAGTTAGCGCGCATGATGGCTTTGGCCGGTTGGCCGATGGGTCACCGTTTTACCTTTCTGGCGGACCAGGGCGAAGGTATTGATTGTGTAAAAGGTCTCGGTGAGATTGTTTATTACACCCCTGAGATTGAACTCGAAGGTCTTGCTCTGTTTCAGGCCTTAGGCAACCCTGACGTGGTTACGGTTGAACGTGAACACGTTAACGTTGCTTTGCTCAACACCCTGAAACCATACTGTTCAGTTTACCCTGATCCGGATGCTATCAAATATTGCCAGCATCGCGGTCGTGAAAAAACTTTCCTGAACTCGCTGGGTATTCAAACCGCTCCTTTTCATCTGGCAAATAATGCGGATGAGTTGAATGCGGGCGTTAAGGCTCTGGGCTTCCCTGTTTTCGTGAAGACCTGTGAAGAGGGCTACGATGGCTATGGTCAGTGGGTCCTGAAAAATGACGAAGACCTAAACGATCTTGTAGCTAAAGCGGACAACCTACCGGAAGTTGTCATTGAAGGTCGTGTAGATTTTGACCGTGAAGTTTCTTTGATTGCCGCACGCGATGCGGCAGGCGAATGTGTATTTTATCCACTGACAGAAAATCTGCATCGTAATGGTATTCTGTGGAGTTCTCTGGCTCCTGCTGACGCGCCTGATGAGCTGCATGCCAAAGCAAAAGATATCGCGGATAAAGTGCTTAACACTTTGGAATACGTTGGTGTAATCGCTATCGAGATGTTCCAGGCGGGTGATGAGCTGCTGGTAAATGAACTGGCACCGCGCGTACACAACAGTGGTCACTGGACTCAAGGTGCAGGTATCTGCTCCCAGTTTGAAAACCACCTTCGTGCAATCTGCGGTTTAGGCTTGGGTCACACCATCAATAGCCAACATGCGGGCATGGTTAACCTGCTGGGTATTGAAGCCCCTAAAGAAATTATCAGCGAAAGTAATGTACAACATCATGTGTACAACAAATCTCTGCGACCCGGTCGTAAAGTTGGACACTTGAATCTGGTCAGTGATGATCGTCACACACTGGAAGTAAAGCTGAAACGCATTCGCGAAGCGCTTTATAAAGACTAAGAGAAAAACCCGGCCATGGCCGGGTTTTTTTATGCTGTTTAATCTCTTCATTAAGTGGCTTAGGTGTAACCAATGAGCCCTGGTAACCAAAGCACGATACCCGGCGCCATAATCAGCACAGCAATCGTGATAACGTCTGCAACAAAGAATGGCATACAGCCACGGAAGACATCCTGTACTGAACATTCCGGCCTTACACCCGCTACTACAAAGCAATTAAGCCCTATTGGCGGAGTGATGAGACAGAGCTCTGCCATTTTCACCACGATGATACCGAACCAGATAGCACAACCCACGCCGGAAACCCCAAATGCAGAATCCACTGCAGCTACTGCTTCTCCGCCATTTAACGCAATCACTGCCGGATAAACCACTGGCAAGGTAAGCAAGAGCATGCCTATGGCATCCATGAACATACCCAAAACCGCATAAGCACAGAGGATCAGCAGCAGAGTTAACATTGGGCTTTGATCAAGACTGACAATCCAATCTGAAAATGCCGAAGGCAGATCCGCAAAGCCCAGGAAGCGGACGTAAAGTAATACCCCCCAGATAATGGCAAAAATCATGGCCGAAAGTTTCGCGGTTTCCATCAAGGAACTTTTCAGTTCTGGCCAGCGGCTGCCGTTGTATAGGGCCATACACAGGATGATGAACGCGCCCAAAGCACCAGCTTCGGTTGGCGTACCTACGCCGCCATAGATACACACCATAATGATGGCAATAACCACAAAGATCGGCATTGCACCCGGCAACGACTCAAAACGTTGTTTCCAGCTATAACCTGTAACCGGAGGACCAAAGTTTTTCCTCGTCATCGCCAGGAAGATAACCAAACCACCATAGATCAGTGCGGAGACTGCACCCGGCAGGAAACCCGCCATCAGCAATGCGCCAACGTCCTGCTCAACGATAATCGCATAAATAACCAGTATCGCAGATGGCGGGATCAGAGAAGCGAGCGTACCACCCGCTGCGACCACACCGGCTGCAAAACGTTTGTCATAACCCAGCTTCAGCATTTCCGGTACTGCAATCCGGGCAAATACTGCAGAGGTCGCTACCGATGCACCCGATACCGCAGCAAAGCCTGCGGTCGAGAATACTGTAGCCACACCCATACCGCCGGGCAACCAACCCACCCAGCGTTTTGCCGCTTCAAACAGTTTCCGAGTCAGTCCTGCATGGTAGGCAAGGAAACCGATCAGGATAAATGTCGGTATCAGTGATAACGCCAGTGAAGAAACCTTCGAGTGCGGAATCGTTCCGGCCATTTTCAGGGCAACCAGAAAACCACGCTCAAACCCCATCTTCGCAGAGAAGATCCATAACAGTCCCAGAAAACCCGCTGCTGCTGCAGCAAAGGCTACCCGGACACCCATAATTACAAACACCAGCATCACACCGGTCACCCAGAGACCGATAGATATAGAGTCCATACTGGCCATGGTTTGCCACAAATCACTCATTTACCGTTCTCCTGACTACTACTGACAGATTCAGCTTCTTTTGCTGCCACTTGAGCGGCTGTTTCAATAAGAGGCACAGCAACAGGCTCATCTCCACCCTGACGAACAGCACGGAAGTAACCCCAGATCTGCAGGGCAAGGCGCATTGCAAGAATACTCAGAGCGACCGGCACAACTAATTTTGCAGGCCAGGTAGGTAGATTGATATCCAGCGAAGAGTCTCCAATGGAGTAAGCACGCCAGAAGTGCAGGTATGATCCGTATATCAATACCAAAGTCAGAACAAACATGACACAGGTAGTCAGTAGCTCAGTGAACCACAGAAAGCGCCCATGGAGTTGCCCGATCAGAATATCCATACGGATATGACCACCTTGCCTCTGAGTGTATGCAATCCCCAGAAAAGCGATAAAAGCCATCGCCTGCTCTACCCAATCAACGTACCCGCTGATGGGCGATGAAAAGAGCCAACGTCCCAGTACATTGATCGTTGCCAGCATGACTAAGAGAAATATCGCCATGCCTCCGGCAAGATTTAAAAATGATTCCATTCTGAAGAAAAAACGGTCCGTCCGGCTCAGTACCGAGCCATCTTCCAGAACGGTTGCAGCTGCTGACATGTCAGCCCCCTGTTAACACACTTGGTACATTTTAAGGTGTACCGGTTCAGGTGAATGGGTCACCAGAACCGGCACCGGGACGCTTGCTACTTGGCAAACAGGTTTGCGGTGTAATCAAACAAATCTTGGGAATCGAACTTCCCAGCGTACTTTTTAATCCACTCTTGTCGAACAGACTCAGAAAGCTCATTCAGTTTCGTGGTCTGGTCAGCTGTGAAAGTAATCTCGTTTAAACCCACTTCTTTCTTCGCAGCTTCAAATTTGGCGGTAGTATTCTGCTCGTAGTTCTCAACATAGAAGGCCAACGCTTCATCTACAGAACCCAGCAGCGCTTCTTTATGTTCTGGAGAGAGCATATCCAACGCATCCGTATTCACTACGACCGGACAGTTAGCCGAACCCAGGTTAAGGTTTGTTGTTGCCCACTGGCCTACTTTGTAGGAGCCTGTTGCCAGATGAGCATGTGGAGCAAAAGATGCCGCATCAATTACACCCGAATCCATAGACTGACGTACTTCTGAGAACGGCACACCAGTTTTAACCGCGCCCAGTTTACCCAGGACACCCATGATGCCACCCGGACCACGCACACGCAGGCCATCAAAATCTTCCAGGGAATTTAAGCCATCTGTTTTACTAACAATGTTGTACTGGGGCAGAGGCGTCGGCATCAACAGCGTGGCATTCCAGCGAGCCAGATCTTTTTTCACAACCGGGTGTTTGAATACTTCAGTGTAAATTTCGGTCACTCGAGCCAGAGAAACATCTTTGGAGAACGGCAATTCGGTTACAGTTATCGTTGGATTTTTATCGGTGTGGTAGAAAGAGCAGAACTGAGCCATTTCAAAGGCTCCAATGGCAATACCATCCAGATTTTCACGTGACTTGGACAAACCACCGTAGGAGATTTTAAGTTTAAACTCACCGTTGGTTTTGGCTTCCACCAACTCAGCCAGTTTCTCTACATTCTCGGTGAAGGCACGACGTTTACCCCAAAGCGATACATTCCATTCAGTTGCCGCATGTACTTCGGCTGCCACCATACCAACCAGTGCCGCAGAAGCGATCAAAGTCGTTTTCAAACCAGTCATCCTGTTATCCTCTTCATCATTATTTTTATAGAACCACATAACGTGGAACGCTTATCAGTATGAGCAAAGCTTAGGCCAAGATTGGGAAACCTGCCGCCAAGTGATTAATAACCCATTGTCAGATATAGACTTTTTAGATTCTGAAACAGCTCCCAAGCATAGACAGCTCCGTTTCTCTCACATAAAACAAGCCAAATTTGGCTTACTATTACCGGTGTTATCCATATGAATAAGCCATTTTTGGCTGATTCACTGCTAGAATTAAATGCTCATCAATACTGACATTCCCCGTGCGCTCTACCCTCCAGGGAATATCAAAGTCTGTGATATAGGCTGGCTTATAAATTGCTGACGTTTTCCTAAAAATAAAAACATATAAAAGACCGGAAACTTATGAGTAATAAAACCTCGACCATTCGCAATCCGAACCTGTGGATTCTGTTCGGGTCCGTTCTGTTCGGGGTTTTATTGTCATGGATACTTATCCACAACGCCGAGCAACAGCACTTTGCCGAGCTGGACAGAATTGGCGATGAACGCCTGAACCTATACGCATCTACGGTAGAAGCCGCCCACAAACGTTTTGATTACCTACCGTTTATTGTCGCTGAGGATCAGCAGGTACAGGAGCTGTTCAACCAGCCTCAGAACCAGAGCCTGGCTGCAAGAGTGAACCGTAAACTGCAAAGCTGGCAGCAGGAATCTAGCGCAGCCGATCTCTACCTGATGGACAGAACCGGATTAGTGGTTGCTGCGAGTAACTGGCAGCAGAGTGATAGCTTCATCGGCAATGATTACCACTTCAGGCCCTATTTCCAGAGCGCTATTCAAGGGCTGCCCGGACAGTTCTTTGCGGTGGGTGTCACAACCGCCCGCCCCGGCCTGTTTCTCTCCCGGGCAGTCATTAACAACGATGAGGTCATTGGTGTTGCCGTCATCAAAATTGATATGAGCCAGCTTGAATCTGACTGGGCCGCCGGTGGTGAAAATGTCTGGGTAGCCGATACCGACGGGGTAATTTTTCTCTCCAGTAACCCGGCATGGCAATATCACAGCCTGAGCCAACTCAGCCCGGAAACACTCTCCCGTCTCGATACAGAGCGCAAATACAGCCACCACCCTATTCAGCCTTTACAATTGAAAAAACACACACCTTCACCTGAGGGTAATGCGGTCATTACTCTGTTCACAGAATCTAAAAGCCACCTTAAGCAACAGCAGTTTCTTCTGCATCAGCGCCAGATCGAAGGACTGAACTGGCAACTTTACTATCTGAGTGATCTGCAAGGACTGGCAAGAAGCAAACAGTTCGCGGTACTGATCGCCACATTGATTGCTTCCCTGCTGGCGGTAATCGGCCTTTTCCTCAGCAGCCGCTGGCGACATCAGCAACAACTGGAACTACGAGTGGCGCAACGTACCGAAGCACTGAACGAGAGCAACGCTCACCTGAAGCAAGAGATCGAAGAACGTATTCGAGCCGAGCAGGCTCTGCGCCTGACCCATGAGGAGCTGATTCAAGCCGAAAAGCTGGCGGCATTAGGTCAGCTATCTGCCGGGCTTGTGCATGAGATCAGCCAGCCGCTCTCTGCGATCCAGACTTTTCTGGCCAGCACCCAGTTACTAATGGAGCGTGGTGAAACTGAGCTGGTCCGGGAAAACCTGGTTGAGATTGATAAGCTAATCCGGCGGGTTACCGGCATTGTCTCTCACCTGAAAACCTTCTCCAGTAAATCACGCGGTATCCTTAGCCGGGTAGTTCTGCAACAGGTTGTGGATAACGCGCTGTTGGTGCTGACTCCACGCTTCAATAAAACTTCCATTGAACTGAAATGGCAGCCGCCTGAAAAACCTATCGCGGTGCATGCGGATGAAATTAAACTGGAGCAGATCCTGATTAACCTGATCAGAAATGCCATGGATGCCGTGGAAAGTGTACAGAAAGAGGTCGGCCAGCACTCCGGTGAGATCTCTATCTTACTCTCCGCTGAGGGTCAGCAGGCCCGTATATCAATCTGTGACAACGGCTGCGGCATTGATGCCGAGGACTTGCCCAAATTGTTTGATCCCTTCTTTACCACCAAACCCCCGGGCGAAGGTCTGGGGTTGGGGCTGTCCGTTTCCTTTGGCATTGTTGAAGAGTTTGGCGGCCAGCTCGAAGCCGAACCTAACCCTGACGGCGGCACCACTTTCAACCTGACTTTATCACTGGCACAACCGGAGCCTAATCATGGTGGATAACTCTCTTTCATCTGTAACCTCTGAGGCCGAACAGGTCAATGTCATCCTGATCGATGATGAGGAAGCGATCCGCAAAGCCACCCGGCAATGGCTTAATCTGGCCGGTATCGAGGTGGTTGATTATGCCAGTGCCGATGCGGCTCTCCCCAACATCAGTGCGGGTTGGAATGGTGTTATCGTCTCGGATATTCGTATGCCGGGAATGGATGGCATGCAGTTCGCCCGGGAAGTACAAAAGATTGATCCAGACTTGCCGGTAATTCTGGTGACCGCCCATGGCGATGTCAGCATGGCGGTAGAAGCGATGCGCGATGGCGTTTATGACTTTATCGAAAAGCCGGTAGAACCCGACCTGCTGGTTGACCGAATTCAGCGGGCCAGTGAAAAGCGTCGGCTGATTATTGAGAACCGACAGCTGCATAAACTGCTCAGCCAGGGTCCTTCGTTAGAGAACCGCATGATCGGGCAGTCGAAAACCATGGTATCTCTGCGCCAGCAAATTCTTCAACTCTGCCAGACCCCGGTAGATATTGTGATCAACGGCGCCACCGGTACCGGCAAAGAGATGGTTGCACGCTGCCTCCACGATTTCAGCGCCCGTTCCGATCACCCCTTTGTTGCGGTGAACTGCGGTGCTATTCCGGAAAACCTGTTTGAAAGTGAATTGTTCGGACATGAAAAAGGCGCATTTACCGGCGCTCAGGAACGCCGTATAGGGAAAATTGAACACGCCCAGAAAGGTACTCTGTTTCTGGATGAGATCGAAA
>JBOEHA010000031.1:0-12857 GCA_050633685.1 Neptuniibacter sp.
CGGTGTCATTAGACCATTACAATGCTCTAAAAACCGTTAAGCATTACTTATGCCAACACAACAAATACCAAAAAAATCATATAAAACAATAAGATAAAAACAATTAATATCTAAAAACTTAAAACAAAAACCAATTAAGAAAAACACTCACACATAATGTGTCACTACTTGACACAATATGTATCAGGAAAACATTAAAATTTATTAAAAACCGAAAACAACTTAGAATAAAATTATGGCACCTAAAATGCATGAAACTTAAGTACCTATACAATTTGGTATTGGGTTCATACTAGTCCTTCTCAGCGCATCGCATATAATATTCCCTTCAAATTTATTACCGGTGCGCTGAGCCTTTTAAAAATAAAAACCTCTTAGAATTAAAACGTTAGTTAAATTCAAAATATATTTTCATATATCTACAACAAGGTTAGACGATTAATTTTTCAGAGAAAGTTATTATGATAACTTTGAGAGGAACACTAGATTAGAAGATCAAATGCGACAGTTTGTCTCTTATTTAAAGACAACCTGGTTCACTGTCGAGTTGGTAGTAGAACCCCCAGCTGCAACCAGGGGCGGGCACGTATAATCTTAGAACTAAATCGGTTTAGCGATTAGCGAAGTACATAGTTACTTCAAAGCCGATCCGTAGATTCTTATATTCTGGCTTAAACCATTTCATATTTAACTCCTATTATTTTAGTGACAAAAATGTCATCAAAACAAAAGCAATCCATATGCCAATTTATTTAATTACAAGAAACCTTCGAATAAATCTCGTAGAGTTTCAGGCAGGTTTATTATCAAGGGAAAAATAAAAAAAGCACGCCATAAGGCGTGCTAAAGCGCTGCAAGAGAACTAGCAGAAGAGAAAGGTAACTTAATCCGTTAAGATTAAAGCTGTTTACGTTTCATCTGATCAGCAATGTAATCAGCCTGACGAATAGCTAATGCCACAATAGTCAGAGTTGGGTTTTCTGTGGCACTGGTTGTGAACTGACTACCATCAGATACAAACAGGTTTTTAATATCATGCGATTGGCCCCAACGGTTAACTACACCATCACTTGCATGCTCACTCATACGGTTCGTACCCATATTGTGGCTTGCTGGATAAGGCGGCAAGTTGTTTACCTTAGTTGCACCCAGAGCATCAAAAAGCTCTTTGGACTTAGCATAAGCATGCTCACGCATCTTGGTATCGTTAAAGTGATCTGCCTTATGAACTACCGGCACTGGTAAACCATACTGATCTTTCTCAGTTGGATGCAGCGTGATGTTATTAGACTCTACTGGCAAGTCCTCACCACAAATCCAGAAACCCGCCATATTTTCATAGTTTTCTAAAGAATCAGCTAACTCGCGACCCCAGCCTGTTTTACCTGGATTCAAGAATGCAGACATGAAAGGAAGCCCAAGGTGCAGAGCTTCAAGCTCATAACCCGCAACAAAACCACGATCAGCATCATGAGTTTTCCACTCATGAACAATACCTGGCACCACCGTACTCTTATGCATATCTACACGACCTGGCAACTCGGCATAAACACCGCCAGTGGTGTGTGTCATATAGTTCTGACCAACTTGACCAGATGAGTTAGCCAAACCGTTACGGAACATGTTTGATTCAGAGTTCAGCAGCATACGCGGAGATTCAATCGAGTTACCCGCAACCGCTACAAGACGAGCTTTTTGGAAATGCTGGTTACCATCTGCATCTGCATACAGAACACCTGTAATTAACCCATTTTTATCGTGTTCTATACGAAGAACCATGGACTGTGGACGAACTTCACATTTACCTGTTTGTTCTGCACGAGGGATTTCAGTGTACATAGTTGACCACTTAGCACCGAATCTACAACCCTGCATACAGAAACCAGTAACCTGACAAGCTGCACGACCATCACGAGATTTGGTGTTAATTGCCAGCGTAGCCTGCTCACAATTGGCACCAATGCGATCAGCACCTTCTTTGATTACTTTATAGTGCGTACTTTCAGGATGGAAAGGCATACCAGTGGATTCAGTACCACAGACACCCATTTTTTGTTCAGCCTTAACATAATAAGGCTCCATCTCTTCAAGGGTGATAGGCCAGTCAAGCATGTTGGCACCAGGCACTGTACCCGCTACAGTTTTCATTTTAAACTCATGTTCCTGGAAGCGCATTGCAACGCCTGCCCAGTGCATGGTTGCACCACCTACCCCTTTTACAATCCAGGCTGGCAGGTTAGGAAAATCTTGAGCAATACGAGCCGGACCAACGATATAACGCTTATCCAACCAGGAAATCTTGCCAAACATTCCCCATTCGTCGTTATCAATATCTTCCATTTTGAAACGCTTACCAGCTTCCAATACAACAGACTTGATACCTTTTTGCGCCAGTTCGTTAGCTAAAGTACCGCCACCGGCACCAGAACCAATGATTACTACTACGCTGTCATCATTCAGATCAAACTTTGCAGACATATCTATTACCTCTTTTAGATCCAATCAACTTTTCCGTATGAAGGATCATCGATATATCCCCCGTTTTCCCAAGAAGAACCGCCATAACCAAAATGAGGCCAAAGCTCAGGGTTGTTATAAATACCCATAAGCAACGCGCCTTTAATTTTTTGGAAAAAACCTGTGCTTTCGATAGTCTTAAGAATTAGAGCTCGATCAGATTCTTTTTTGACCTTGAGGTAAGTTACACCATGTTGGTCAACAGCTAACTTATCAAGCTGCTTTAGCCCATCCTCAATCAGTTTGAGCGTATCAGCGTTATCGCTTGATTCTTTTGCTAGAGGAGCAACTACCTGCTGGTAATATTTATCCTTGATTTTGTCATGTGGATAAATATCACGCGCCATCTGCAACAAAGTTGCATTGCCATGCTTTCCAATACGCTGAGCAGCATAGGTATCAGATGAAAACAGACCTAAACCTGAGGAAAGTGCTGCGGCACTAAATACAGCAGCCCCAGTACCTTTAAGAAAGCTACGTCTATTTAGTTGACCTTTTTCGGAGCCTGGCTCACTAGATCGCGAGTCAGAAGATTTTTTATTCTTATCCATACATCCATCCATCAAAATAAATTTTTGTTGAATATTTTCAGTTATAAAACCAAATTTTTATCCACATATTTATCAAAGCAACTGATAACAACAGTGCTCAATATATAAATAGCAAAGGGCATGCCACATACTAACCCACTGAATTATAAGAATATTTTATAATTTATTATAGTTCATTGATTTTTAATGAACAAAGTGTCTCATCAAACTGAAACAATGTGTTTCAAATACAATCAAAAAACCATTTTCAGAAAAATATAAATTCAGTAAAGCTTTTAATCTAATTAATAAAAAAAACCTGAGGCTTCGTGATTTTAAGTACTAACTTAATACTCAATTTTTCACTAAGCTTCAGGCTTTTTCATTAAAAATAGAAAATATCTATAGTCTCTTTGATAATGCAATAAAATTTAAGACTGCTAAAAGGAAGTTATTTCTTAGTGCCCGCCTCCGGATTTCACACCTTCATGTGCTTGTCTGCGGATGAAATGACGGATACTTTCCAACTCCTCATCAGTCAGATCCGGGAATTTAGGCATACCGTTATCCAGTAAAGCTCCACCACGAACGACACTCTCAAATAGCTTTTCATTGCCTGAAAGCAGTAATGGGGATTCGCGCAGATCCGGTGCTTTAATACCCGCAACAGCTCCACCACCGTGACAAGCAACACACAGATTACCAGCAAATACACCCGCACCTGCGCTGGCTTTATCAGCATCAATCTCAAATTTCTCATCCAGGATTGGCTTAGCAAATGCTGGGGCAGGTTGTGGCGGAATAACCGCATCACCATCAAGAGAGAACGTCATGATGCGGCGTTCGTGTACACCATATTTCCAACCATGCCCTTCGAACCCGAGTTCACCGGAACCACCAAAGTTAGAGGCTAACGCACCACCTGGACCCACCAGAAGGGAAATCATCTGTTTGCCATCCAGTTTATAAGTGATCGGAGGGGCAACGATGCCAATGCCAACATCATATGACCAAAGCTCATCACCGTTGCGGGCATCATAAGCTTTCAGGTTGCCATCAGGTAGGCCCTGGAATACCAGATTACCTGCGGTGGTCAGAGTACCTGCACCCCAAGCGCTCTCCTGATTCACTTGCCAGACACGCTCATTCTTAACTGGATCCCAGGCCTGCAGCGAACCACGTGTTTCGTGTGGATCTTTGGTCAATAACCAACCCGAGAGACCAAGATAGAGCTTATGCATCTCCATCTTATGGTCAGACTTAGTATTTTTACCATCATCCTTAAAGGTATTACCTAAATGGTTGGTAGGTATAAAAGTAAGGCCTAATTCTGGGTTATATGACATTGCATGCCATGAGTGAGCACCAAATGCTGAAGGGTAGATGTTTTTCTCACCATCAAGGTATCTGGCATTCTCTGCAATGATATGACGTTGCTCTTTCAGGTCAAACTTAGTTGACCAGTTGGCATCTGCAAATTTTTCAGCCGAAATAACCTTCCCGTTTGAGCGGTCAATCGTATAGAAGAAACCATTTTTAGGCGCATGCAGGGCAGCATCAACTTTTTTACCATCGATTTCCAGGTGGTCAGCCAGCACGATGTCCATGTTGGAGTTGTAGTCCCAGGTATCGCCAGGAGCCGTCTGTACATGCCATTTATATTCGCCAGTATCCGCATCAACCGCTACAACAGAGCATAAGAACAGGTTATCACCACCTTCTGGACTACGGACTTTAATATTCCACGGACCGCCGTTACCTGTACCAAAGATCAGCTGGTTATATTTCTCATCGTAAGTCCAACCGTGCCAAGCGTTACCGCCGCCACCGTTCTCCCACCATTTACCACTCCAGGTCTTAGCCGCCATTTCCTGCGCTGCATCTTCGAAGCCATCAGCAGGATTACCAGGAACGATATGGAAACGCCAAACCTGCTCACCCGTTTCAGTATCATAAGCTGTTACAAAACCACGCATTGGGCCTAGCTCTGTACCACCATTACCGACAAATACTTTGCCATCAAAAGCTTTTGGATGACCGGTTATATTCAAAGGCTGGTCATGATCAAAAGTTCGGGTTTGCCAAACTTCCTTGCCGTCTTTTCGTGTAATCGCAATTAGACGACCGTCCCATGTAGCGATAAACAGTTTGTCACCGTAGGTTGAAAGTCCTCGATTGTGCTTCCAGAAAACTTTCTTCATGCCGTTATCAGCAATCTCTTTAGATACCTTCGGATCATATTCCCAAAGCACCTTGCCGGTACGTGCATCAATCGCACGGGTTTTATTCATTTCACCGACGTAATACATAATGCCATCAATAACCAGTGGAGTTCCCACCATATCTGACTTGTCCGGTAATGGGGTGTACCAATCCGGTTTCAGCTGGTTAACATTTTCGGTGTTAATATCTTTGAGGGGACTGAATCTCTGTTCAGAGTGAGTTCGTCCATATGCAAGCCAATCAGCTGTATTTGATTCGTCGGACAATTCCTTATCTGTGATCATCCTGTCTGAGGCATGCAGTGGCATCGTTGCAAGTAGCGAAGCCGCTACAAACAATGGCGCTGTTACACTTGACCGTCTTAATTTCATTATTATTGTCTCCTTAATTAGGAATTTTTAACGTACAGAACCCCAAGGAATCGCTCCCAATGAAGCCATTCCCCTTTAAAAATAAAGTTTCAATACTTTTAATATTAATTATGCACGGCTAAATAAGAGAGAAGTGTTGGATCTAACTTTAACGTTAAATCTGTGAGTGCATTTATAAAGACCCAGCACCTAAAAATTGAGCAGTTTAATAAGATTATTTATCTATAATTACATATTATAAAATCAAGCTTCATAATATTTATCAGCCACTTCACTGATATATTTATCCATGTATCTATTAAAGCTACTCATCTTATCCACAACAAAATCCGGGACATCGGATTTCATTATCTTCCCTAATGAAATGTGTTTATCTTTAACGATAAAAGGATTTGTTCCACACATTTCATAAAACTCATTTGAAATATCAAATAAACTATCGATATCTCCGTCGCATAATATAACTGCATGTAGCAGCAATGCTTTTTCATCTACACTAGTGGCGTCAGATTTAACTTTCCGCCAACGTTGCGCTGTCCCGACCAGCTTTTTACCTTCGATATTGACGTTAAAGTCGCCATCACAAAAAGCTCCATCAATGGATGCACAATCTCCTTGGATTCCCATCTCATTCAGCCATCCGATAATTGCAGAACAAATAATCTGGTAGCTGTCTTTAATGCTGATCTGTTTATCTTTACATCGCAGAAAAATAGACAGATTAAAAAAATTCTCACACTGGGGAGTTAATTCTCCTCCTGTGCTTCTGACCACAACCGGCCAGCCTTTCTGAGCTGATTTTTCTGTAGCCTGCTCAAACTTTTCTTTCCGGGTAGCACTTCTCGGTACTACCAGGGCTTTTTTGCTTCTCCAGAGGAAGTAACCTAGATCCACTTCACGATTGCTAATTTCGTTGTAGATATCTTCTTCCATCTGCAACCCTGTGGTTATTTCCACAGGGTCCAGGAGCATTAATTTTTTAATTTTCAAAAAATTAAGCCTTACTCTTTAGGACTTTCAATTTCCAGACACAGATCCGTCAGGAAATCCGCAGCTGGGCCACCGTCGATTGCACGGTGATCAAACGTCAGTGACAAACCCATCAATTTTTTCGTAACCAGATCACCGGTTTCTGTCAGGGCAAGTTCGTTATAAGTTTCACCTACACCAAGGATTGCTATCTGAGGCAGGTTAATGATTGGTGTGAAGTGGCGAACACGGCTTCGGCCCAGATTCGTGAGGGTAAACGTCCCCCCCGTCATCTCGCTGACCGTCAACTTGCCCGCTTTAGCACGGTCGACTACATCTTTACGTGCTGCGGCTCTTTCATGCAGATCTTTCTGATCCGCACTGAACACAGCCGGTGCCATCAGTTTGTTACCTGGCAGTGCGATAGCGAAACTAAGATCAATACTACGGCTGAGTCGAATTTCATTCTCTTCAACCCGGCCGTTGATTACCGGATGCTTTCTTAAAGTCTCAACCACATAATCCGCTAACAGATCTTCAAAAGAGAGATTTTTACCCTGCTCGGCCATCTTCTTTTTACGCAGCCATAAATTATCAACACAACATACAGCGTGATGTGTTAACTGAGCCGCTTCATCAAGACTGCGACGCATGTTGTTGGCAATCATTCCCCTCAGACCTTTTAGGGGTGTAACTTTAAGTGCATCCGGTGTATTCATCGTATTACCTAAACCTTAGCCAATTGTTGCAATCAGTTGCTCTTTCTCAACAACGTCATCTACATCTTTGATAATTTTCAAAGCACCTGTAGCAGGTGATACCAATTCGTACTGAATTTTCTCAACCATCAGTTCTGCAATCACATCACCTTCAGTTACATCACCACCATCACTTGCCAACCATGAAGTGATTACTGCTTCAGAGTCTTCTTCCCACAGGTCTACCGGTACAATTACATCAGTCATATTTCTAACCTTTCATCTGTTTAAATGCGTTAATAACTTTGTCTTCATTTGGCAGCGCCCACTGTTCCATAGGGCGTGTAAATGGAATTGGAATATCCGGGTAAGCCACACGTTGCGGTGCTGCTTTCATCTCAACACCCTGCTCTGCAACCGTTGCGATGATTTCACCGGTCATACCGTAGCTGTGATAATCTTCATCGATTACGATCAGGCGACCCGTTTTCTTCACAGATTCAATCACTGTGTCGCGATCCAGAGGCACCAAAGAACGCAGATCTACCACCTCTGCACTGATACCTTCTTCTTCCAGTTTTTTCGCAGCTTTAAGAGCAATATGTACACCCGAGGTCAGACCTACGAGAGTTACATCTGTACCTTCACGTGCAATTGCTGCTTTGCCCAGCGGCACTTCATATTCTTCTTCCGGCACATGAACGATTGCGCCTTTCTCTGTACCCAACCAACCCATACCTTGCAGGGCTTTATGGAACATAAAGACCACTGGGTTATCGTCACGAATTGCTGCTGTCATCATGCCTTTCGCATCGTAGGCATTGGATGGCGCTACAACTTTCATACCTGGCAGGTGAGCAAATGTTGCGTGGACACACTGTGAATGCTGACCCGCGTCAGAATAACCACCACCAGTAGACGTCATCAGAACCATAGGCACTTTGACTTTACCGCCGGAGAAATAGGTGTTTTTAGCCATCATGTTGTAGATCGCGTCAAAACAAACACCAAAGAAATCCACAAACATCAGCTCGACAATCGGGCGCATACCATCCGATGCAGCACCAACACCTGCACCGATGAAAGCAGTCTCTGAGATTGGCGTATCACGTACGCGCTCACCACCAAACTCATCGTAAAGACCTCGTGTATTACCATACACACCACCCATAGCACCGATGTCTTCACCCATCACAAAGACAGTTTCATCAGCCCGCATTGCCTGCGCTGTAGCCTCAGCCATTGCACGAGCAATTGTCAGCTTGCGCTCTTTAACTACTTGATCAGTCATTTTCAACTCCTCAATTCAATACTTGTTTTACAGTGAAAGGCCTTAAACAAAGACTTTGTCCATTGCTTCTTCAGGTTCTGGATATTCACTGTCACGCGCGTATTGAATTGCCTCATCAACAATTGCATGCGCTTCTTCAACCAGCTTACGATCATCCTCATCAGACCAGCCGTACACTTCAGTAAGGCGTTTAGTCATGGTTGGAATCGGATCGATTTTGAACAATTCTTCTTTCTCACCCTTTGGACGATAACCTTCGGTATCACCCATGAAGTGACCTGCCAGACGAGAGGTTTCAATCTCAATCAGCGTTGGACCACCGCCGTTACGAGCTCTTTCAATCGCCTGACCAACCACACTAAAGATCTCAATTGGATCATTACCTTTAATGTGTTCACCCGGCATACCGTAAGCGACAGCTCGATCTGAGTTGCGCTCTACCGCAGTACTGGCTTTTTTAGATACAGAGATGCCCCAGGAGTTATCTTCAATGACAAATACAACAGGAAGCTTCCACACTGCTGCCATATTCAGGCCTTCATGGAAGGCACCCTGGTTTGCTGCGCCTTCACCCAGGTAAGCGACGGCAACACCACTCTTTTTCTGCATAACTCTTGAGAGTGCTGCACCAACTGCCGGACCGATACTCTGGCCGATAATGCCGG
This sequence comes from Neptuniibacter sp., assembly GCA_050633685.1. Classification (GTDB taxonomy): domain Bacteria; phylum Pseudomonadota; class Gammaproteobacteria; order Pseudomonadales; family Balneatricaceae; genus Neptuniibacter. The sequence goes on from JBOEHA010000031.1 coordinate 9,265, forward strand.
AACAGGAGAAGTTCACATCAGCATCAAAAATATGCATGTGTCCGCCACGACCGCCGCTTAAACCGGTTTTCTTACCAAAAATCTCGGCAGTCATTCCCTTAAGGTCTACACCTTTAGCGATGGCAACGTGATGGGGCCTGTGCGTCGAAGTCACTACATCCTCGGGGTTTAGATGTGCGCAAACTCCAACCGCACAAGGCTCCTGACCGTTTGAAAGGTGCATCTCACCTGGTATTGGTCCATTCGCCATATTGAACGCCGGTGATTTTCCTTCCATATAAATCTTTTCAATCTCTTCCTCAAAGAAGCGACTGATAAGCATATGCTTATACATCCAAATCTCTTGCTCTTGGCTTGGCTTCATTTCAAGCTCCTAACATCTGCTTTAATATGTCTATGAATCGATTTCTTAGTGTTAAGCTTTAAAGAGCAACCTGCATGCCATGTATATATCCCATTGATTTAATTGAACTTTAATCCAGAAAATACTAAAACCACCCTGAAAGGTAACTCAAGGTGACTCACTTATTGCGACAGTCTGTTTCAGTGAAACAGTACTCAGAGCATGGATATTCGGTATCGTGCCCGCGATTGCGCCCGATCCCTTAGATAAGGTGTTCTCCACACCACAGATAGATACTTTTTAAATCAACTAATTAGCTGCAATATCCAACGCTTGTGAGATAACCGAGCTGTTTGAGTGGCATGAATCGAGCTTTATGACTTGTGAACTAATAATCACAATTCAGAAGTTGGTATTTATGGCGAAAGTAATCCATTCAATGTTCAGAGTTTTAGATCTTGATAAATCAATTAATTTCTATGAAAAAGCCTTGGATATGGTGGTGGCAGATAGAATCAGTTTTTCAGAGTTCACTCTGGTGTATATGCGAAATGATGAAGCAGATTTTGAAATAGAACTGACCCACAACCACGACAATCAGGAACCCTACACCCACGGTTCAGGTTACGGACATATCGCTGTCAGCGTGAGCGATCTTGAAGAGAGCCACAGTAAATTAGCAGGCATGCAATATGAGCCTAAACCTATTAAAAGCTTAAAAACCCATGACGATTGCGAAATCCGGTTTTTCTTTGTCACTGATCCCGATGGTTATCAGGTTGAGTTCATTGAAAGATCCGGCCGCTTTTCGATGAAGAAATATTAAAACAAAAACAGGGATCAATCTGATCCCTGTTCACCCTGAAAATACACGCCTTATAACGACTAACCGCCTTTTGCGAACACCTTGGAGTTACGCTCATTGCGGTAGTGAAACTGATCCGGATTATTTACCACAGACTCAGCATGTTTCCTGGCTTCCAGAATTTTGTGATGCTCCGGAGATTTACTGCACACGGGATCCGCATTATGCATATCGCCAGTCAGCATATACGCCTGACAGTGACAGCCACCCAGATCATCATCCTGCTCGTCACAACTACGACAGGGCTCTTTCATCCAGCCTTTACCACGGAAGTAGTTAAAGCCAGGACTGTCATTCCAGATCTCTTTTAAACTCATTTCCGTAACGCTCGGAAAGTCGATCGGCAACATACGTGCACTGTGGCAAGGTAGCGCTTTTCCATCCGGCGTAACCGTCAGGAAGACTTCACCCCAACCATTCATACAGCGTTTTGGCCGCTCCTCGTAGTAATCCGGAGTCACAAAAATCAGCTTGATTGGATTGCCTTCTGCTGCCAATTTATCCCGGTAAGCATTGGTAATGCGCTCCGCGCGGCGTAGTTGTTCTCTGGTTGGCAATAACTGCTCTACGTTCTCATAGGCCCAACCGTAGTACTGACAGGTCGCCAATTCGACATAGTCCGCGTCCAACTCAACGCAGAGTTCAATGATGCGATCAATACGGTCGATGTTGTGACGATGGGTAACAAAGTTCAGCACCATAGGATAGCCCTGAGCTTTAACTTCACGGGCCATCTTCAGCTTCTGGTTAAAGGCTTTTTTCGAACCCGCCAACATATTGTTGACCAATTCATCACTGGCCTGAAAGCTCACCTGAATATGCTCAAGACCGGCTTTGTGGAACTCAGCCATCTTACGCTCATTCAGACCCACACCCGAAGTAATCAGATTAGTGTAGTAACCCATCTCATTGGCACCACCGATCAGTTCGATCAGATCTTGCCGAACTAAGGGTTCACCACCGGAGAAACCCAGCTGCACCGCGCCCAGCTCCCGGCCCTGCTGAAAAACATCCAGCCATTGCTGTGTAGACAGTTCGCCACCGAAATCGGCAAAGTCGAGCGGGTTTGAGCAGTATGGGCACTGCAAGGGGCATTTGTAGGTCAGCTCGGCCAGCAACCAGAGTGGCTGACCGTGGCTTTTATCATCGCTCTGAGTAGTCGCTCCGCTGTTCAGCTGTGGCTGAGCGCTACAGGGTGATCCAGTGTTGCTCATAAGCGCCTCCAAGAAACTCCAGAATATCGGCACTGATATCACCCGCATCTGAAAACTTAGCCTGCACAGCATCAGTGATCGCCTGCACGCTGCGTTCACCATCTACCAGAGACAGAATTTCACCTGCGGGTCCATTCAGTTGGATCATACCTTCAGGATAGAGCAAAACGTAACAGTCCTGGGCTTTTTCCCACTGAAACCGGAACATTTTGTTCAGAGCCGGAATCATATCCGGCTCCACCACAGTTGTGACTTTTTGCTCCTGCCTAGTCATTAAACAACCCCCGGTGATACACCTTTTCACGGGTAACCGTATGATATGGCGGACGATCCAGTTCATAGGCCATAGTCATGGCGTCCAGCATGGTCCAGAGCACATCCAGTTTAAACTGCAGGATTTCCAGCATCCGTTCCTGCTGATCACGGGTTGTAAAATGATCCAGAGTGATATCCAAACCATGTTTCACATCACGACGAGCTTCCGTCAGACGGTTACGGAAGTACTGATAACCATCCTCTTTGATCCACGGATAGTGTTGCGGCCAGGTATCCAGACGGTTCTGATGGATAGTAGGCGCAAAAAGCTCGGTCAATGATGAACTGGCTGCTTCCTGCCAGGTGGCTCGACGGGCAAAATTGACGTAAGCATCAACGGCAAAACGCACGCCTGGCAATACATGCTCACCGGACAGCACCTCTTCCCGCGGCAGACCTACGGCTTCACCTAATTGCAACCAGGCTTCGATGCCTCCATCTATGCTGTCAGCACCATCATGATCCAGAACTCGTTGTATCCAATGCCTGCGCACTTCACGGTCCGGGCAATTGGCCAGAATTGCAGCATCTTTGACGGGTATTTTTATCTGGTAGTAAAAACGGTTTGCTACCCAACCCCGGATCTGTTCCGGCGTACTTTTCCCCTCATACATGGCAACATGATAAGGATGCTGGGTATGGTAATAGGCACCTTTCGCTCTAAGGGCCTGCTCAAATTCATCACGGCTCATCCGTAGCTGGATATTGGCTTTATTATTCATTGTTATTATTTAACTCTAACTTTGGCCGCCCTGACCTTTCTAAAGCTCGATCGACATACCGTCGTAAGATACTTCGATGCCGTGCGATTCTACTTCCGCACGCTCTGCTGAGTCTTCATCCAGAATCGGGTTGG
>JBOEHA010000031.1:13058-48680 GCA_050633685.1 Neptuniibacter sp.
TATGGATACCGATATTATCGCCTGGATGGGGGTCGTCACGGTGTGGTGAATACGGTGGCGCACTGCTCAGCAGTGGCACTGCGGTCAGCTTCAGTTCCGGCACTTGCGGAATCACAAAACTGTTTTCACCTTCACCAATTGGAATACGGTTAATGCTATTACCGCCATTCCAGTGTTTCAGCATGTTAAAAATTGGGAAGCCCGTACTCAGATCCTGCTCAACCATCTCGGTACACCAGATGTTATGCGGACAACCTTCACGCAACATCAGCAAACCTGTTGTATGGTCAATCTGACTGTCCATATAGACGATCGCTGCAATTCCCGTGTCACGAATCGAACGATTGGGCTGCATAGGGCCGAAATTAGCCAGCTGATCACGAATATCGGGCGAGGTGTTAAACAGAATCCAGTTCTCACCATCAACACTGACAGTAATAGAAGATTGGGTGCGAGATTTTGCGTTGAGCGTGCCAGCTCTGAACCCGGCACAGTTGCTGCAGTTACAGTTCCACTGAGGGAAACCACCACCGGCAGCAGAGCCTAATACTTGTATGTGCATACTTATTATTCTTAAGTTGGCCGCCCGGCAGATACAACACCGGGCAACCTTGTCTCATGTAACCACATTAGATATAGCCACATAAAATCGGGGTGAGGTAAATTAAAGTGCTTAGCGGTTTGCGAAGTACATTGTTACTTCAAAACCAATACGCAGATCTTTAAAAGAAGGTTTAGTCCAGTTCATAGGTAACTCCTAAGTATTTATTTTTGGTTTTAGTTTGCAGCGACCACCACATTTACCACGTAAAAGGGACTTGCCGATCAACTTGATGCAAAGTGTCGCAGTCCCTATTTACAAAGCTATTTCCATGCCACATTTCTTATAATATTCAGGCATTGAGTAAAACATTTGGGTCAAAACCAACGATTAAGGCTCCCCAGTGCTGCCCATCCAGATAAACAGGAATGGACAACTCATTCAGGATTTCACCTGTATCCCGGACATAAGTCTGCAATAAAAAAGGCTGAGTATGTGTCGCACGACGCTGCTCAGAACGGGTATAAAAAAAGATCCGTCGATTTCGGCTGTTAGCATTATCAATAGAAAAATCGCCGGTCAGCGACTTCGACACTTTTTTATGATGCGTGGCGATATAGCCATTACGATCTACCAATACGCTGTAAATAAGTTCCGGGTTCTCAGTGATAAATTGATCGTAAAGCGGTTGCAGCTCACGATCGAACAGATCTGCATAGCTACAGTTATACTTTGCGGGGTCCTGGCCTGGATTAACACGTTGATAATTTGTGTCCGCAACATTAGTACGTCTCTTTATATGTTCAAGCTGATCATCCAGAGTAATTTTGAAGGCCCTGACCTTTTGGATAATATTTTCAAATGCACCGTAGCCGATGATGAATCGAGACAACAACTCCTGACTTTCTTCTGTTGAAACTTCCAACTGATCGGAAAAATCCTGCGAGTGATCCATCTCGGTTTTGATATCAGTTGCTATAGTGGTGATTTTTTCCACATGCTGCAGGGAGCTTTTGTTGGTGTATGCCAATTCATCAATGGCTGCACTGATACTAGACAGCTGACTGTTCACCTCTTCAAAATCCGTTACCAGCTGTCCGAACTGCCCATTGGTATGCTCGATAAAATCCCCGGTGGTTTCGATGTAGCCCATAATATTTTTGGCACTGCTGTCCGTATCAGAAACTAATCCAGACATCTTAGTAATATTCTGATCGATCAGACTGGTTGCATCACCCACCTTCTTTGACAGTCCCCTGACTTCATCGGCCACTACAGCAAAACCTCTTCCAGCCTCACCGGCTCGAGCAGCTTCGATTGATGCATTCAGCGCTAACAGGTTTGTCTGGTCGGAAAAATCCTGAACCATGGTAAGAATATTGGTGATGTTTTGAGAATTGTTATGCAGCCCGACTACGGTTTCCTGAAAGCTGTTAACCAGCTCCCGAATCGCTTCGATCTGTTCCTGTACCTTGAGCAGCTCTTCTTTAGATGCTCGAACGTCATCCAGATTTGTTGTGTTTTGTTCACTGATCTGAAGAGTACTGGCCGCAATCTCTTCAATCGCCTTCGAAGCTTCGTTACTTGAGGTAAATACCTCGTGGGCACTGTCTTCCTGTTCACTGGCCTTCTTATGTGCCTGACCTATTACCTTTTTAAGCCGGGCCGCCGAAAATGCCACATTGACACTGCGAGAGCGAGTATCTGCGATGATCTCTTTTAACTTGTGGGAGAAGTCATTGTAACTGGTTGCCAGAATCGAAATTTCATCATGGGTATCAACCGGAAGTGTGGCCGAGATATCACCATTTTGTTCTTTGATCGCTGACAAGACTTCAGTGACATCGCCGATCGGCTTCATGAATAGGTGTCGCATAAAGAAAATAGTCGCGATACCTGTCGCAAGCGCCAACAACACAGTGACAGACCCGGACCACCAAAGTGCATCCAGGGCATTATTCAAAAGAGATTTATCCTGATCCGATAAACCAATAGTGTCCATCACCTCGGTAATATCCCGACTGTGATAAACCGACAACAGCATTAAAACTAAATGGGGAACAAGCAAGAAAATAACATTGCCGGAAATTTTTTTAGTAAGGGAATTAAAAAAGGTTCTTTCAATACTCTTATATAAACTCATAGGACTATTGCTCTGTTAGAATTATTTTTAAGCAATAGACTCAACAAATTACGTGCCAATAAAATCTGGCCCATAATTTGATTGCATAAAGTAACCAAACCACAGAATGTAAGCGTGGTTTCGGAGAAAAAGTCACTTATAGACAGTAACAAGGGGCAATGAAGGAAAGCGGAAACCGTAACAAAGGCCGCAAAGTTGCAACAAATTTCCATGTAACGCAACAAGTGTCTCGGGGCAGTAAATCGCCATCAAGAATAAGCGGGGTTATGTAAAACATTTTCCCGAACCGTATTGAGCCTCCTGTCTGTCGCACAAATCTCACATCTGTTGCAACAGTGCTACACTTGTAGCATTCCTGAATTTAACGAAGCACTGGTAACTGTATTTTCAACACCGCTATCAATTCACAATATGACTGTTTCCAAACATTCTCAGGTCTAAGATACATGCGGCTTTGCGGTATATATGCCAGTTAGGCAATACCTTATCAAAAGACGATAAAAGCCAGCTGGCATACAAACTGCAATTCAGAACAAATAATGCACATATGCATTGCAACAACAAACGAAAACAAAAATAAAAAGCCCTACAACAGCCCCAAGAGTTCTTTCCCAGTTTTCTCATGCTGTTAGTTAGGTCGGAGCGAAAAGATGAGAAATACGCCTCAACTGAATGGCACCAAGGATGTTGTAGCCTATGTAACTGGAAATTTTCAAGAAAGGGATATTCAACCCGGTGATCAGATAGCCCGGTCATGGGAACGTAGTTTACTTAAATACGGTCTCGATCCTCACGCCTCTCAAGGTATAGAAATACTGACCCAGTATGAGATTCAGCAACAACTAGAACAACATGAAAGCTACCTCGGCATTGCCAGAAACGGACTTACCGGTTTATCAAAGCGCATAGCCAATGCAGGTTTTTCTGTACTTCTCACAGACGAAGCTGGCCTGACTCTGGATGCCAAATTACCTGAGAACATGAAAGATATCTGGCAGGATGCCGGACTACTGGTAGGCTCAAGCTGGGGAGAATCCAGAGTAGGTACCAATGGTATTGGCACCTGCCTGGTGGAAAAAGAATCTCTTATCATCCATCAACAAGAACACTTTATGAGCAGCAATAAACCACTAAGCTGCTCAGTCACACCTATTTTTGACCCCCTTGGAAATCTAAAAGGCTGCCTGAATGCATCTTGCCTCGGGGCTAAAGGGTCCAAAGAAACCCAATTCCTGACGCTACAAATGGTCATCATGTATGGACGCATGATTGAAAACAGTTATTTCCGACAGACCTATCGCAGTCAGATCACCATGAATATAAAGGAAACCAATAGCTTTTCTGATCTGGCTCAGGAGCAATTACTGGCAGTAAACGAAAGAGGAATCATCATTGGCGCAAACCGTTCCGCTTTCGCCGAATATGAAGCCTTACTGCAACCCGGTCAGCAGTTACTTGGTTTATCTATTGAGGAAATTACAGGGTTAACCGTTGATCAGTTACTTAGCCAGAGCAATGGCGGCGCAACCTCTATTCGTCACCAATCGCCAAAACTATTGGATGAAATTGAGATTGCACTGCGGGTACCTGCAAATAAAACGGCCGCATCTGCTGAAGCACCTAAGAAAGAAGAAACAAAAGCGGTGAAACACAATCATCGCCATCCGACGTTGCAACAACTGGCTGGCGAAGACCCTCAAGTTCGTCAGAATGTACAGCAAGTCTCTCATATTCTGAACAAAGACATTCCTATTCTTATCACCGGTGAAACCGGCACCGGTAAAGAAGCATTTGCACGCGCAATCCATGATGCCAGTAATAAAGCCAACGGGCCGTTTATTGCTCTTAACTGTGCAGCAATACCTGAGTCGCTGATTGAAAGTGAGTTATTTGGTTATCGTAGTGGTTCATTTACAGGTGCCAATCGCAAAGGAATGAAAGGCAAACTCGAGCAGGCCAATGGCGGTACTATCTTTCTGGATGAGATCGGAGACATGCCGGTCCAGCTTCAAATCAGGCTACTCAGAGCCCTGGCAGAAAGAGAGATTATGCCCCTGGGTGCAACGGAACCTACTCCCCTGGATATTCAGGTTATCTCTGCAACTCACCAGGACCTGGTACAACGCATCAAAGATAAACAGTTCCGAGAAGATTTTTATTATCGTTTAAATGGTATGTCCCTAAGGCTTCCTGCCCTCAGAAGTAGGAATGACAAGGACTATATCATCAACTGTATTTTAAACAGTGAACTGGGAGGCTCAGATGGTGTGAGCTTCGCCCCACAGGTTTCACAGATATTTGATGAATATAACTGGCCAGGCAATATTCGCCAGTTAGCCAATGTTCTGCGCTACGCACTGGCTATTTCTCCGGATAAACATATCACTCTGGACCATCTACCTATTGAAATACGGGCCACACAGCAAGCCTTCAAGGAAGAAGAGTTTATCGTTGAAGAGCCTAAAACTATGACTCTCTCTGATTTTGTCAGCGACGAAGAAGGCAGGCGGCTAATAGAAGCTTTAAGGCTGTATAAATGGAATATCACCCAGGTATCAGAAGAACTTAATATCTGCCGATCTACCGTTTATCGAAAGATGAAGAAATACAATATTGTCCAACCAAACGATATCTATTAACCCCCCACCTACCGCCGATAGAGATTCATTCTTATCGGCGGTAGTTCTTCAAATCACCTCCTCTAATTACATTCTCTTGTATCGCTAAAACCTTCTGAATTTAACTTTTTCCAATTGGCACAACCCGTGCTATATAAAACTTGCTGATTAATTAACCAGAACCACGTCTGGTTTATAAAAGCTAAGTTTCGGAGAAAATAAAAATGATTAAAAAACTGCTGCCACTGGCATTAGCCATTACCTGTATAAGTGCATCTGCTAACGAATTACCTTCTTCTAAAGAAGCTTTGTTAGATCAATTTCTGAGTGCTCATAAGGCTAAAGATTACGATGCAATTTCAGAACTGATTAACTGGGATGGCGTGCGTCGTTATAAACAAAAAATGATTCGTGTATATACGCGAAATAACTTCGGCCGAAAGGTGATAGGCACTGAGTTTGAGGAAGCCGATACCGATTTCCTTAAACATTTTTCTGTAGGACAGAAACAATACCGAAGTAATCATTCAGTATCACATTTAATGCGAATTAATTTTGAAGATACTGTAGGTGATGAAGAACCTGAATATGGTTCAGTTGTTTATCTTATTGGTAAACAACCTGAGGGGTATAAAATATCTATAGCTGTAAGGGAAAATAGCGAAAACTCTTCACAAACCCACTAATAATAAATAGCACCTAACCAGGTGCTATTTTTTTATTAAAAATGACACACCTGTTTCATTTTAAATACAAAGCTTTTGCAAAAAAGAAACAACAAATAAAAAAACAGTTGTCGCATTTATTAAACAAAAACTGCAACAGTTGATTACCTTATAGAATACAAATAATAACCATAATACCCAATCCACAATAAAACACTTTAATATCAATACGATAAAAATACATTATTTTATGGCATAGTCTTTGCGATAACCCTAATGGCTAGAGTAATTGAATTTAAATATTTAATTTACCAACTAATAAAAACTGACTTATAAAAATACGTTAGGGGGATTCGTTAATGAAACGAACACTTATGAACATGAAGATCGCAGCGGCTGTTCTGGCTTTATCAACAGCAGGCACTACTTCAGCTGCCGAATTCATGGACGGCAAAATTAAAATTAGTGGCGCAGCAATGCAGTCCTGGCAGACTGGTATCGAAGTAGACGGAGCTGCAGCGACCGCTGGAGATACGGATGCTGACTCTGCATTCCAGCGCATGCGTTTTGCTCTGAACATTAATGCTCAGGTAGCAGAAAACGTTTCTGTGTTTGCGGAATTAGCGGAAGAACCAAACGATTGGAATAACGGTAGCGCTGCAATCAGCCAAGATCTGGCATGGATTCAGTTCGACCTTCCAAACAACACAGGTGTTCGTCTGGGTAATGTCGTTTCTACAACTCAGAACTTCATTCGCTACTCAGATGGCGCAGCGGTACAGAGCAATCCATTTGTGGGTAATGGTATTACCGACATGATCACTGCTGAAGAAGGCCTGTGGGCATATGGTTCACATAACCTTGAAAGCGGTACTAATGTAACTTGGGATGCAGTACTTGCAACTCCTGATTTCTTCACAGATTTCTCTCCAGGCCACGGCTACAACTTTGGTTTGCGCGGTACTGTAAATCTGGATGGTGGCCTGTCATTTGGCGCAGGTACATTTAAAACTAATCACGACCTTTCTGCAGTTGCCGGCAAACCATTCGGCTCTCTGATTGCGATCGGCGATGGTGATAACTACCAGTTTGCAACAACAGCACCTAGCGCTCGTGCAACTCACCCACTGATCGTACCGGGTGTAGATGCATTCGTTTGGCAGGCAGATGTTCAGTACAAAGCGAATAACTTCCTGGTTCACGCTCTTTATGGTGAAGCAGAAGATGATTTCAGCTGGGCAGGCGGTCAAGGTTCACTTCAGACCAGCTACATTGCAGCAAAATCCAAGATGGAATTCTGGGCAGTTGAAGGTAAATACGACATCAGCAACGACTTCTATGTCGCTGCTCGTTATGGCGAAGTTACCAACAAAAGCGCTGGCGTTTCAGGTCCTAACAAATCTGACCGTATCCAGTTGAGTGCTGGTTACTGGATGAACGATGCAACGCTGTTTAAAGCTGAATACGTTAAGCAGGAAGAAGATCAATTCTCTGGTGGCGCTACAGTGGATTCTTCAGTTGCCGGCGGTTCAGAATGGGACGGCTTTATTGTAGAAGCATCTGTAACCTTCTAAACCATCGCACAGCAAATGGGCACATCTCACGTGCCCATTTTTTTGTACATCATCTCCATCACCTCCTTCGGTGAATTCTTGGCATCCCCTGGATGCCCTTTTTACGCTCGAGAAGCAGGCTTAGGCCATTTGTCTGCTTCTGTTTTGTCACGAAGGCCGTGGCTTGGCTTACCCCCCAATGCACTGAGGGGTAAGCCCTTTTTCTTCAGCAACTTTCCCAACAAATAGTGTGAGCGTGTTTAAGCTTATCCCGCTAAGTCGTTACACACCTGTCGCAAAACCAATACATAAATCGCAATGCAGCCTTTAATTCGCCTAATTAATACCCTATAAAAAACGTTCAAACACAAACGATATAAGTATTTATTTTTCAAACACTTAAACACCTAAAACCATTAATAAAACTTCACTCTTGGCACAGTCTCTGCTCTATCAATAGTTCTATCTAACTGAAAACAAAAATAATCAGGAGCATTGAAATGTCTGGAAATTTATCTTCAGAAACAACTCAATTCCTTAGTCAGCCCATTCAGCTTTTTATTAATGGCAACTGGCAGGATAGCCATACTGGATTGGTAAAACCTGTAATCAACCCTTCGAATGGGGAAGCTATCGCAACCGTTGCTTCAGGTGCAGAACACGACGTCAATTTTGCTGTTGAATCAGCCCATTCAGCCTTCAATGACTGGTCTCAACTTTCAGTTCATGAACGCTCTACCATTATGTTTAAACTGGCGGATAAACTTGAGGAGCATCAAGAAACACTTGCACAACTGGAAGCGATAGACGTCGGTAAAGCACTGGTGAATGCTGCTGGCTTTGATATTCCATTTGGCATTGAATGCGTGCGCTATTACGCCGATCTTGCAGTAAAAGCAGACTATGGAAACACATTGAAAGTCACAGATATGGAGGCCCGCGTACATAAGGCCCCATACGGCGTTTGTGGTTTTATTTTTCCATGGAATTTCCCTTTCGACCTCCTCATGTGGAACGTAATGCCTGCTATTGCAGCGGGTAATACTGTGGTGATTAAACCTGCAGAATTAACACCCCTCACGACCCTCTACGTGTGCAAACTTGCTGAAGAAGCAGGTGTTCCACCGGGTGTTATTAATGTTGTTGTGGGGTCAGGTGGCGCAGTTGGTACACCTATGATTCAACACCCTAAAGTCCGGCGCATATCATTTACAGGCTCATCTGGTGTCGGTAAAAAGATTGCGTCTATGTGTGGTGAACGCCCTATTCCGTGCAAACTTGAGCTCGGCGGTAAAGGTGCCGCAGTCGTGTTTGATGATGCCGATTTGGACAATGCAGTTGAGCAGTTGGCTGGTGCCATTACCTTAAACACAGGACAGGTTTGTTGTACCGCCACTCGCTGGTTAATTCATGCAGATATTTATGACTCTTTCGTCGAAAAAGTTACTGCAAAGCTGAAAGCGACCGTCATTGGACCAGGCACAGATCCAACAACAGAGATGGGGCCTCTTGTGAGTCAGGCACAACAAGACACTGTGATGAGCTACCTTGATCGCGGTCTTTCTGAAGGTGCCACCGAAATTTTATCGGGCGGGACAATCGCAGTCGACGGTTCAGAAGGTGGATTTTATGTTGCACCCTATCTCCTAGGAGGCAGCCCGGATAATGTTTGCTTCCGTGAAGAGATCTTTGGTCCTGCAGCATACTTGGTTAAATTCACAGATGAGAATGAGGCTTTGGATCTGGTAAACAGCCTGGACTACGGCCTTGCCAACAGTGTTTTCAGTCAGGACCTTGAACGTTGTCAGCGCGTTGCTGAAAAGATGATAGCAGGTAATAGCTGGATCAATGCTCATAATGTATTTGCCTATGGATTACCCTATGGCGGTATCAATATGAGTGGTGTAGGTGGTGGTGTAAACAGCCCCGAAACTTTCTATGATTATCTCCGGGATCTCACCATCGCAAGGCCACTGGCATAATAAAATTTGAGTAAAACTAAACCGGGCTATCGCCCGGTTTTTTTTGCCTGACACTTAATTTTGACCAAAAAAAACCCTGAACCGAGCAGTTCAGGGTAAAGCCGCCGTGATTTGAGCGGGGTCGACACTGCGTGAACAGCGCCTTGAGCGAAGGGTAATGAAAACTATAAAACGGTTATGCAGCCTCAGGCTCTGCAGCAGAAACCTTAGCCGCTACTTCGGTGGATAACTTGCCAAAGACAGCACCTAAAATTACGGATAGAGAGATAATCAGTAACGGATTTTCAAAAGAGGTCGACGTTAATGTCGCCAGGGACATTTTCCCTTCAGTTTGCAACAGATATGCAAACGTAGCGGCATAAGCAAGTACGGACGCAGGTACGGCACCAAATATTGAAAGGTTCGAAGCAAACACAACAGCAAACGCAGTAACAGCAACAACAATCGCCGCCCATAATGGAACGCCAAGAGTTTCACCAAGAGGAATTGCTAAAAAGCCATAAGCGCCTATCCAGCCGATAAACACCCCAAACAGTCCACAGATGACTGTACTTTTAAATGCCGTGTTATCAGCACCCAAAGCCGCAAAAGCAGCCCATGCGATAAAGATTGCCCAGATTAAAACAAACCCGGATAGAGGACTCAGTGCCATCCAGGTCGCGATTGCTCCAAAAATAGCAATACTGAGAGAGGTAGCAGTTAAAGGATTCATAAATGACATTTCCTTAATTATTTTTGATTGGTTTGTCATTTGGCTAAACGCCAATTTCAATTTCAAATTAGTTATTGCAGGGATAATGCCAAATTAGTAAAACAACAGATATTTAATAAAAGTACGCAAAACAGGGCAAAAAAAGACATAAAAGAGCATAAAATTGGATTTTTAAAATATTTTAATGGGACAGACTTGAATATTATTTAAATTAATTGTGAACAACTGTCTATATCTGTCGCAACTATTAAACAAAAGTCGAACCAATAAAAAACAAAAAAGCGACAACCGTTTTAACGAATGTCGCTTTTAAAATTATAATTTCTTATTTTTCTATTAATTAGTTCTTAGTTATAAGAACAATACAGTTTTTTGGAATATCTTTTGGCTCCAATATTTCCAGAACTTTCCCATAGAAATAAGAACCATTATTTATTTTATATAAAGCAACTTCTATATTTTCTACAATGTGACGCTTCTTTAAGACCAACGCTAAAAGTTGATTTTCATTCCTGTTTACGAAGTCCCTAAACACTTCACTCTCAGTGAATAAGATTGAACTTTCTTCAACGCCAAGCAAAAGATCCAGGGAAGGTATTTCTGAAGAATTCTTCCAGAGGTCTGACTCATTATTCTGACCTGCGATTGCAGCTTGGGATTGCGTTACTCGCCTTTCTTTCTTGAACTCGAGTAAAGCCTCTTCCAGTTCAGTTAGATCTTTTATCTCAAGAACCGGAATATTCAGAAGTGTTAACTTACGCTTGAATCTCTCCATAATCACCTTCTGAAAACCTATTGAGGGAGTGTCACTCCCTCAAACTCCATGTACACACTGATTGTTTAAGTTTATGACTGAATATAAGCAACATGCGTGTGCATATATTCGTATAAACCATGTTTACCATCAGCCCCGCCGATACCCGACTTACGCACGCCCGCATGGAAGCCCTGCATCGCTTCAAAGTTTTCACGGTTTACATAGGTCTCACCAAAATCCAGCTGGTTTATGGCACGCATAGCCTGGCTGAGATCACGGGTATAAATTGAGGAGGTCAGTCCATATTCAGAAGCATTGGCATAGGCAATTGCTTCATCCAGATCATCAACAATCTGAATTGGCAGTACTGCACCAAAAATCTCTTTATTCATGATTTCCATCTCACCATTACAGCCTGCAATCACTGTTGGTTGATAATGAAAACCCTGACCTAAATCTGCTATAGCACCACCGGTCGTAACCACACCACCTTGGCGTTTAGCGGTCTCAACCATCGCAGCCACTTTATCCAGACCTATTTTGTTGACCAACGGCCCCATATCTACATCTGGTTGCGTAATTGGATCACCGTAGGTAGTTGCCGCCATTGCCGTAGTGATTTTACTTACAAATTCGTCGGCAACTGAGGAGTGAACATATACTCGCTCTGCACAGTTACATACCTGACCTGAGTTAATCACTCGAGAACTCTTAATAGCATTTACGGCTAAATCCAGATCTGCATCAGCCATAACAATGGCAGGCGCTTTACCACCTAATTCCAGATTCAATTTTGTGATATTCGGAGCTGCAGCAGCCATAATGCGCGCACCGGTTTCCACACTGCCGGTAAAGCTGATCAGATCGACACCCGTATGCGTGGTTAATGTGCTACCAACATTTCCACCGGTACCACACACAACGTTAAATACGCCTTCTGGCAGATCCGTTTCGGCAACTAACTTAGTAAATTCAAAGCAATTATTCGGTGTTTCTTCACTGGGTTTAATAACAATGGTGTTTCCTGTTACCAAAGCCGGTGCCATTTTTCGTGCAATCAGGAAAAATGGGAAATTCCACGGTAGGATTCCAGCCACAACACCCACGGGTTTATGGAACAGGAAAATATTCTCACCTGGGCGATCACTGGTGATTACTTCACCTTCGATACGGCGTGCCCATTCGGCCATGTAATCCATGTAGTCAGCAGTAAAGTCCACTTCCACACGAGCAAGCCCGAGGACTTTACCCTGCTCTTCAGTGATAACTCGCGCTAACCTGTCTGCATTCTCACGAATTTTGTTTGCAATCTTGCGCAGATAACCTGCACGTTCATTCGCAGGTTTAGCCGCCCAGCTTTTCTGCGCGTGTTTTGCAGCGTTCACTGCCTGCTCAACTTCTCCCTCTTTAGCTTCTGGAACACGGGATAATAATTGGCCATTGGCAGGGTTAAATACATCAATAGTGCTGCTCGGTTCAGCCATGAACTCGCCATTGATGTAGTTACGATATACCGGGACTTCAGACATGACATTATTCTCTTTATTCTTATGGAAAGGGGAGCCAGGAGCGCGTCGAAGGGGGGACACGCCGCCTGGCCCTGAAGATGTCAGCTTATCGAGAAGCTGCGTCCATCAACTTCTTAGCATTTTTCTTAAGCGCGAATACGTGCAGTACACCGCCCTGAGGAACGGTAGTGGTATGATCCATTACAGCGTCGAATGCACCCTGCATACGCTGTGCATCAACACCCCAACCCGCCTGAACACCGATGAACTGAGTACCGTTCACCATCCAGCTGGAAGGTACAGCCGTGATGCCAGAGTTAGCACGGTACTGCCACAGTTTCTCACCAGTACGAGCATCCAGTGCACGGAAGATACGGTCATTACCACCACCGGAGAACAACAGGTTACCGCCGGTAGCAAGCAATGGACCCCAGTTCATCTCTTTCATGTTGAACTGCCATACTTTCTTACCAGACTTGATATCCCATGCCTGAATCTCACCAATGTGATCTTCAGCACCTTCAGCCAAACGGATGTTGGTCAGGATGTCAGCAATAGGTACACCGATGTACAGTTCACCCGACTTACGAGAAGCCAGTTTCACACCACCCATTTCAGAACACAGGTTCTCATGTGCTGGAATGTAGAACAGGCCTGTTTTAGGGCTGTAAGCTTCTGGCGGCCAGTCTTTACCACCCCAAAGAGAAGGACAGAAAGTTACTTTCTTGCCAGTACCTGGTGTGTGAGCTGGATCGTAAGTTGGACGACCTGTCTTCGGATCAATGCTCTTAAATACGTTCTGTTTCACGTATTTTTCTGCATCTACGAAATCGATAGAACCGTCTTTGTTACGCTCAAGCGTCCACAGGTAACCGTTACGACCTGCATGCACAAGACCTTTAATGTCTTTGCCTTTGTGCTTGTAGTCGATGATTACTGGAGGAGATACTTCATCCCAGTCCCACGCGTCGTTCCAGTGGTACTGGTGGTAACCTACTAATTTACCTGTTTCAACTTCAATCGCTACCACAGAGTTCGCGTACAGGTTGTCACCTGGACGAGTATCAGGCATCCAAGGACCACCGTTACCCGTACCATAGAACGCTACACCCATATCTGAATCATAGGTACCAGCGATCCATACAGATGCACCACCCGTTTTCCAGGCATCACCCTTCCAGGTTTCGCTGCCCGGCTCACCCGGAGCTGGAATTGTGTGCGTTTTCCAGGAAATCTTACCTGTCTTAGCATCAACCGCTGTAATGTGACCACGGATACCGTATTCACCACCGGAAACACCAACCATTACCTGTCCCTTAGCAATAACTGGGGACAGAGTCATGTAGTAACCATCCTGCCAGTCAGCTACACAAGTAACCCAGGATTCTTCACCCGTCTTAGCGTCCAGAGCTACCAGACAAGCATCCGTTGCAGCCAGATACACTTTATCGCCATACAAACCTACACCACGGTTTGTTGGGTGCAGCTGGAACAACTCTTCAGGAATTTCTTTTTTGTAGCTCCAAAGCTCATCACCAGTTTCAGCATCCAATGCTATAACTTTGTTGTTTGGCGTAGAGATAAACATTACACCGTCATTTACGATTGGAGGAGCCTGGTGACCTTCCAGTTCGCCGGTAGAGTATGACCATACTGGTACCAGGTCATCGATATTATCGGCATTGATCTGTTCCAGCGGACTATAAGTCCAACCTTCATAGTTACCACGCCACTGTAGCCAGTTTTCAGGTTCTGGATTTTTCAGTCGGTCTTCAGTAACCGGACTGTAGTTAGTCAGAGGGTTTGACTTAGCAGCACTACCACCACCAACTGCAAATGCAGCGGGCGTGAAAGCAACAGCAATAGCCAGCGCTCCGAATCGTTTAGCTAATGACATATAGCTCACTCCTGTTGTTTTTATTTGTCTTTTTTGAACCCCACCCCGGGGTATAGAGACTCTGTTTAAATCGTTTCTTAACCCGAACAACCCGCTATTTTTTATAGCCGGGCTTACGCGTGAAAGGTTCTTTCACGTAGATCAGGTCGTCTTTGATTTCGATAGGTAGCATTGCCAGTTTTTTAGTAGCTGGACCGTTGGTCACTTTGCCTGCGGCATAAGGGTCAAAACGGGAGTAATGGCAGAAGCAGAAAAACTCTTTTTTATCTGCAATAAAGGAATTCACATCACAGCCTTGATGGGTACAGATTGCAGAATAAGCGACGACACCATCTGCTGAGTTTTCTTTAGTCGCTTCATCCATCAAAGCGGGGTCCAATCGCATGACCATAACTTTATTGAATCTGGAGCCGCTACGGATAACACCTGTAGTAGGGTCTTGAGGGAAAGCTAAAACTTGCTGAGCTTCTAAAACCAGCTCAGAGGCTGAGATGGCGCGAGCATTACCGTGGCCATCTTCAATAACTAATTGATCGCCTGGTACAGGTCTAGCCCGCTCCGGTTTACTGGATGCGGCTTCAGCGCGAGAAGAAAGGCCTTCAGTTGCACCAACCGCTGCAATAATTGCACATGATTTGATAAATTTTCTACGTTCCACGATTTATATCACCGTTTAGTTATCATTATTCAGTTTCCGGCTTGCCCGCCACAAGACGGAGCAGGACCGTGATAAACCTGGAATCGCAAACGCTGTGCCAACCTCACAACAATCGACACAAACAAAAACACAACATATTGTTTTTAAAGACTATTTATTCAAATATTCTTATTCTGAGTAAATCTTTTTTCTTCAATCCTCCAACAGCATGACCGCAACATTCGACCGGGGTTCGCCACAGCCGTCGCACCCATGCGACAACAGCTGAGCACCGCATTTACAAAGGCCTGAAATGCACTCCTGAGACACTCGCAACACCTGTCGCAAATCGATGCAACAACTGCTGCGAGCAAACAACACCTCATAATTAAAGCCCCTCGATTTACCTATAAATTAAAGCCGTTATGCTGAACATCAAACGCATCTAAATACAAATATTCATTTAAAAACAACAAGTTAATAAGGAGAAAAATATCACTGGCATAGCTTTTGCGATCCTCAATGCACAAAACCTATAAAAATAAGGAAATCGCCGTGAAACGTGCCTCGTTCATCAACATACTTTGTGTTGCCACGCTCCTACTGCCTGTTACTTCTCAGGCAGCCGCTAAAACCGTTTGGCGGGATGGAATTAACTACATATCCATTAAGGAAAGTCCGCAACTGACTACAGAACATCCCTACACCATTAAGGCTGACCAACTGGCCCGGATTCTTAGCCAGGTAAAGATCACCCAATCGGATTCAGGGTCCTTGCTTTCTTTAATGAATAAGAAGACTCAGACCGCTACACCGGTTTTCACAGATCGTGAGATTCATGTAATGGCGCAACGATTAAGTGAGACATTGACTCAAGCTTCGCCAGGGGAAATGGTGACTTTTTCAGTATCTGATTTTCGTAATGCCTATTTTGGAGATAAGCGACTGTCAGTCAGTGGTTCCGTGTTTGTAAGTAATCAGCATTTGAACCTGCTGTTTGGTGAAGTACATGTTGATATTCAGAAGAAATATCTCCGATCCGGAGCTTCTGTCAGTAACAGCCGTTTTGCCTCAAATGCAGAGATCGCGAATTTCAAATTAAATACGGGTCATCCAGAAAAAGAAGGCAGCCACGACTGGAGTCTGGCCGTTTTCCCTGGTGCTGAAAAAGTCAAACAACGTCATGACTGGATTCAGATCAGCCTCAACCGAGACTATGACTATGTAAGGGCAGAAAAAGCCGGTTCTTTGGAGGAGAGATACCTTTCAGAACAGCAGAAGCAACAAGAAACCTCGCCAGAACTGGAGGAGAGAATTCGCAAGCTGGAAGCAGCGCAATTATCAACCGCTCCAAAAGCTGAAGTTGTAGAAGCATCTGACACTTCAATGAAAAACCGCTTACTGCAGCTACGCTCACTCTATGAACAAGGGGCTATTCCTGAAGCGCTTTATCTGGAAAAAATGCGCGCAATCATCAATGAGCTTTAATCCCCCGTTTAAAGGGTTAAACGAATAAAACCAGCTAGAGAAAAGAACAATGATAAAAACACTCTACCGTTCAGTCTTACTGGGTGCAGTACTGGCAAGCAGTCACCTTGCTGCACTGGAACAACCTGAATTACTGATAAAACTACAAAAAGACGTATTTTTAGAAATGCTTCGAAGCCACGGTGACCAGATTGAATCTTCAGCCGTCCTTAACTGGTGTGGTCACTCCGAACTGGCTGATGAAATAAGCCTGAGCACAAACGGTTTAAAACGCGCGGTTTACCAATCCTTCATCGTCGCAGGTACACAGCATGTGCAGGCGACTGAAATTGCACGCCAGATGTCTAATGAAGAATGGAAACTCTTCAACAACGCTTTATTCAGCGATATCAAACGTTATCAGGATGGCTTAGGCCAGGGGCTTGAACTCAGTTTTGCAAAAAACGATAAGAAGAACGCTTTTTGTCAGCAAATTGAGCAGCAAGCAATGAAATCCGCCCGTACTCTCACACACAATTAAGAAAGGTATAAATCAATGAAAAAACAGATTTTGGCGTTAACAATCCTTTCTTCTCTTGTTCAACCGAGCTTTGCTGAAGAGATACAACTGGAAAAACTATGGCAGTCGAAGGCAGAGTTTAAAGAGCCCGAATGTGTTGCCTATGACATCATGAGACGTTCAATTTACGTGTCTAACATCAATGGTGAACCCAGCGCTGTTGATGGCAATGGTTTTATCTCTCTCGTCGCTAACGACGGCAAAATCGAAAAGCTGAAATGGGTTGATGGTCTTAATGCTCCCAAAGGCATGGCCATGCTGGGTAAGAAGTTATTTGTTACCGATATCAATGAACTGTTAGTGATTGATGTAGAAACCGCGACCGTCGAAAAACGTTTTAAAGCAGACGACAAAAGTTTCCTCAACGATGTAGCGATCTCCAGCGAGGGCGTGATCTATGTAACCGATACCGCAACCAACCGTATCTACCGTTTGTATCAGGGCAATCTTGAAATCTGGCTGGAAGACGAAAGACTGGAAAACCCTAACGGCCTGTATATAGACCATCAGCATATTATCGTCGGCAGCTGGGGAAAACCTACAGAAGGCTGGAACACAGACATTCCCGGGCACATCTTGCTGATCTCTCCTGAAGATAAAACCATTAAAGATTTTGCTGACGGCAGCCCGATTGGCAACCTGGATGGGCTAGCCAAAGCCAGTAAAGACAGCTTTTTGGTTACGGACTGGATGCAAGGCAAGCTAATGCATGCAAAAGCCGACGGTACGGTAAATACCCTACTGGAACTGGGTCAGGGCAGTGCTGATATTTTATACCTGAGAAGTAAAAACTTTTTAATTATCCCACAGATGAAAAAAGGCAATCTGGTTGCCTATTCCGTCAAAAAATAAGTCTGTAGTGCCTAATAGGGAGTAAATACACCTGTGTTGTGTATCCATTCAAATACGTTAAAAACAGCTGTATTTACTCTTTTCTCCTGGGCTCTTTTAACCCTTGCTGTCCACGTCCATGCAGTGGAAATGCCATTATCAACCAAGCTACAGAAACTCTTCCCTAACGCCAGCCACATGCATCAGGAAGACCGGGATTTAAGTATTATTCCCGTCTACCGATTAGGCGATATTGAAGGCTATGCTTTTCGAACAGCAGAGATATTTCCTGTCCGAGGATATGGCGGTAAACCTATCGATATACTCATTGGCCTCAACCCTCAAGGTCATTACACAGGGTTTGTTGTTGTAGACCACTATGAACCAATCTTCGTGAAAGGGGACGGTCCACAAATTCTGACTCGTTATATGAAGCAACTGATTAACGTCCCGGCCTCGAACAACATCTACATTCGGGGCGATAATCAGAAAAAACTTTCAGGCAGTGGCAAAAGTTCTTACATTGATGGCATCACCAACGCCACAGTTACCACCAGCGCAATCAACCGAACCATTACAAAGTCCGCTAGAGCTGTTGCACGGGCAAAAGAACTCGCAGGCTATGCACCGCTTAATCGCAGTATCCCAAAAACTGAAAAATTTGAGGAAATGACGTTTACTCAATTGGTTTCCAACGGATTAATAAAACATTGGCCTATTTACCAACAACAGATTAAAACAGCCGAGTTAGATAAAAAACTGGGATACCCAAGCCAACCTGTGGCCGTTGAAGGTACTGAACCCGTAGCTGAACTTTTTATCGCGTATATGAATCACCCACTGGTGGCAAAGAACTTATTACAAGACGCAGGCTATGCAGCATGGAATGAACAGGTTCAAGCAGCCGATCAGTACCTGCTTGTCCTCAGTAAAGGCAATTGGAAAGGAAATCCGCTTTCTGAATATATCCGCTTAAAACAACGCGGCACCGAGGTTTTACAAAAGCCGCTGCACCTGCCTGAGGTAATCAAACAGCTAAAATTACCCCCCGGTTCATGGGATGAACAGTTTCTTCTGCGGTTACCTCAAATCGCTGCATTTGATCCATTGAATCGTACAGATCTTGAATTTAAAGCCTCAGCAAAGGCCAAGCTTAATGATATTTACAAGCTGCCTGCAGATTATTTCCAACAACAAAGTTCAGAACAGGTTGAGACCGCCCTCTGGAAACAACTGTGGCAACAGCGCCAAAATGAAATCGCTCTTTTGTTATTAGGGCTGGTTGTGCTCACCCTGCTGTTTTTCAATCAACATTTTGCGGTGAGTAATCCTGATGTATTTCATAGACTACGCTGGGCTTACCTTACCTTCACCCTGTTCTTTATCGGTTTTTATGCCCAGGGCCAGTTAAGCATTGTGAATATTCTCACCATTCAACACATTCTTATGGATGGCTCCTCACTCGACCTTTTCCTGCTGGATCCCATCATATTTATTTTGGGGTGTTACGTACTCGTCAGCCTGATTCTGTTTGGACGAGGTTTATTTTGCGGCTGGCTTTGTCCCTTTGGTGCTCTACAGGAGTTTACCGGGCTGTTAGGTAAAAAGCTCAATATCAAACTTTGGAAAATTAAACCTATCTGGCATAACCGCTTACAGAAACTCAAATACATCCTGCTAGCAAGCATCCTGGGTGCTTCGTTCTACTCCCTGACGTTAGGAGAAGTGCTGGCCGAATTAGAACCGTTTAAAACCAGTATGACTCTATATTTTATTCGCGAATGGCATTACGTAATCTACGCCGTGATTTTGCTATTACTTGCCCTTAAAGTGCATAAATTCTATTGCCGCTATCTATGCCCTCTTGGTGCAAGCCTCGCTATCCTGGGCGCAATCCCCATCTTTAACTGGCTTACTCGCAGAGTTGAGTGTGGCTCACCTTGCCAGAACTGTCGTATGAATTGTGAGATTGATGCAATCAACAAACAGGGAAAAATAAACATGAGGGAATGTGTACAGTGTCTGGAATGCATCGTCATCAACAACAATCCAAAGTTATGCGCAATTGAAGTAGCTGAAACCAAAAAGCAGAAACGCAAAACTCACTATATTGAAGTGATTAGCAAATAAACCGCTAGAAACATAACAACTGCGAGAAAGTCTGTACTACAGGAAAGTAGATGGTGGGCCTAGCTCTATTGAATAAACACCATAACTATCAGATATCAAATGCTTTTAATATCTGATAGCTTAGAAAAAGCCCCCAATAAGGCCCCCACATCTACTCCGCTTAAAACGTACAATAGGTTTTTTTATGAGGTAGGGGCGGTTCAAATCTCAGGAGCTTTATAGTCCGGACACCGCCGCCTCAGTCAGATTTTTACGAGTACATAAAATAAAAATAAATCCGGAAAATAAAATTAAATCTGGTTACCATCCACCAGCCCACCAACACTGTATTCAGTAATATCACGTTGTTTAGAGCACCATTCTGAAAATTCACATCTCTGGGCTTCTGTAGGTGAGCTGTAGCGGCCTTTGGCTATGACGTGGCCTCTCAGCCTTTCTCCTAAGAAATGCCCCATATAACAAAGCTCCATGCTTTCAAGCTTGTCGATAAGTGTGTCCAGAAAGGTTAATTCATCTTCTGGGTTGCTGGTGGATAAATTGATTCTGAGTTCAAAAGTAAAAACTGCAAACTCATCTGTGAATAGTTTTTTACGTAGGCGGCGTTTTCGCTTGCTGGTGGAGGTCATCTAATACATTCCTTGTATGAATAATGGGAGGGTGGTTATGGGTCCTTTTCCTGATAGCAATAAGGGTAATTCGAGCCTCGCTTATTTTCTAGTCTCAAAATATTTTAGGGACTTACTTGCTCGGTTACTCAATTTGAGTAATCCCCTACCCATGTGAGCAAGTTTTCTCATATCTCCATCCCAATTTGAGGGTTATTGCTTTGGAGGTGTTGTTTTATTGTGTGGCCTACGTGCTCTGTATGCTTCTAAAGGGTCATCTTCAACTGGATCAATGCTGCTTACATAGGGGCGAGTTGCTGGGGTCATTCCGAATTCTGCCATCATGCTCTTTACCCGTTTCCAGGCATCGGAGCGCATAGCGACTGCCGGGTGGGCTTTACGCATAGTGTCACCCGTAGTGCTTGTTATTTCGTATGTTCGACCTTCTTTTTCAAGTAGGTCTGTTAGTTCCAGATATTCCCCATACGCAGAACAGAGCAGTTCCAGAGCCATACCATCAGCTTTGGTAATGATACCTAGTTGGAAAAGCTCTTCAGTTATGTTCTTAAATACCGTTTTCTCAGTAGGTGATAGGTATGATGGTGTTCGCGGCTTTTCCCGTTTGGCCTTCGGTTCTTTCGGGTTCATTCGGTCTTTCCTCGCTGTACCTTTTAGCAAATGTAAGCTGGTGGGTTTTTTAGGTCTGCTCATTATTGCCTCCAAAAAAAAGTTTTCAGTTTTGACATTGTGTGAGAATTACTTGGACGGCGGTGTCCGGCCTTAAGAGTTCCAGAGATTTAACCCGCCCCTCCCCATCCTCACTTTGAGGCCAGTGGGACCTATCCATGTCGCTTTGTCATTATTTGGCCTAACTCATAACGCCTTTTTTAATTCGTTCCAGGTTACTGGTGGTTCTGTTCTTGGGGGAATAGTTTCAGGCTTGATTTTATGAGGAAGGCTCACGACTTCATTATGAGATTCTTTTATTGATTCTATTCTTGATTCGGGTGTCACCATGTCACCCCTAGCATGACACCGTGTCACCCCTTCAGACACTATGTCACCCCTAGACGACAAATTGTCACCCCTAGATTTACTAATTTTGATTGGTGAGGGGTGACATCCTGTCACCCCTGAAGGCTCAGTTATGGACTCCCGATAATCAATATTTAATCTATACCTGGTGGACCTTTTCCCATTACCTTTTTCGAGTACAGAAATATATTTCTGTTCTGCCAAGTCTTTCAATATCCTCTGAGTATTTCTCTCGCTCATTCCGGAAAGTTCTGAAAGCCTGCTTATACTTGGCCAACACTCCAGATGCTTAGTTTGGTCGTTAACATGCTTCGCTATAACTAATAAAACGATTTTAGGGCCATGACTAAGACGCACTGATTCCATGATGTGGTCTTGAGATAGGTAGCCCATCACGCGTAATCCAATGTATCGTTCACTGTATTCTCAGTTACAGGCCGCGATTCAGGAAATTGATTAAGCAAGTAAATCGACTCAAATTCACCTAGGCGGGGTGCTCCTCGTTGATCTCTCAACTGATTTAATACGTTTAGCCCTTCTTGAGCTGTTTCACGATTTGGGAACCAATACCAGCAGAAGTGAGTAGTCCCACCAGCACTGTGAATATGCTGGCGTTTTTCCCTCTGTATTGTCAGACCCCTCTTTAAACCTAGCTCCGAAATTGTCGTGTTGAGACAGGTATCATGATACGTACTTAATGCCTTAAGCTGATTTATACCTTGTGTACCAGCTTTAAGAAGTTGATGAACGCAGGGTTCATGCTTAATAGGAATTCGATTAGTATTGGATTTATCATCTTTGCTGGTGGCTCCTGTGGCGGGAGCTGCTGGTAGTTCTTTCATAATACTCCCTCCTAAGCTGCTGTCTGCTTATTGGCTTCAGAGATACGGTCATCAATCCATTTATGAATTTCTGACTCATTCCAGGCCACCAGCCTTCCTCCTATGGGAATAGCTTTAGGGAATTCATTGCGAGACATGCGGGCATAGATACAGCTGCGGCCTAAGCCTGTTAATAGTTCAACTTCGGGGCGGCGTAATAAACGTTTGGTATTCATGAAATCTCCTGAGTATTTAATGGAATTCAGGAGGGATAATGGCGTTGGTTGGTTTTTTTGGCGTGGCCAGGTGGCCAACTTTATTTGTGGTCGTTCTGAGCAATAAGTTTTCGTATTCTGTCAAAGCCTAAAGGGTGATCACGATTAGGTTGTCGCTCAATCAGTCTCCTTGCTCTTTCGCTATTCGACCATGACGGATGTTTTGCTCTCAGTGTCATGTCAGCTTCTAAAAAATCCTGATTCCGGGTGTCTGTTATTTTTTTTATTTCTTTACCTTTGGTAACGCCTCCCATAGCTCCAAATTTCGCTGCCTTTTTAGAATATGATTTTGAAACTGCTATTGCTGAATTGATTTTGTAAAGTTCAATCAAAGATTTTTGAATGTCTGCAATATGTTCCTCAATCTCCTGGGCAGATAAGGAATTGGGGTGAATTAATCGAATCAGAGATTCAAAGGCTGAATTGAGAGGAGCTAAATTAGGGATGTCAGAGAAAACATCATCAAGAAGGTAATCCTCAGTTAGAGGGAGATCATGATCGCTTACCCCTAGAGTCATCAATTCGCTCTGAACACTGTCTAATGCCCAATGAACATTAGAGTAGTAGTCATGACCATTTTCTTTTAAAAACTCCAGTTCGTTTCTGATCTTTTCTATAAATAACTCAACCTCACAAAGGTCGTTTGGCATTTCCAGAGGAGGCATACCGTTAAGAAAAGGAAATTCATGCTGCCAATGACACACGTCTTTCATTAAAGCACTCCCTTAATGCTTCCCTGTTCAGGTACAGCACCAGCCTGTCAGGGAACAGGCTTTCGGGAGCTACCCTAGGTGCTGTATAACCGTACTTTATTATTTATTCTCATCAGCGCAAGCTTTAACTAATTTCTGTGCTTCTTGAATTTTAATCAGAAGGTCAGCGATTAGAGGTGCCTGATCGTCATCATTTAATGGGCACGATTCCAACCCTAAGTTCCCAACAATTTCAGCTCTTTGTAGTAAGCATTGAAGATCGAATAATTTGTCATCCATTTTAGCGTTCATGCTATTCACCATTTGTTACTGATTTTCCGACTCTCATATCCAGTTCATCAACCACCAGCAACAGTTCTGACAAGACAGGCTCGAAGCCATGTGCCAACCCTTCTAGCTCCGCATCTGTAAACGGTTCTCCGTGTCCTTGGTGTACGTTTGCAGCTGTGTGTCTTTTAATCATCTTTCCGATAGCATCAAAGAAACAAGCGGCCTCACAGACCTTATTGGAATACTGTTTTAGCGTGTCAGTGGGTATTGATACTTCTGAAGTCATAATTATTTCCCTATTTTCCGAAACTTGCTGTTATCACATTACCAGCCAAAGCCTGAGCTTTTAGCTGATCCAGATAGTCAGCGTACTTTTGCATCATGTCAGTACGCTGCTTTAAATGCTTTGTTCGGTTGTATGCTCTGCCGTGGGCATCTTTAACGGCATGGGCTAGTTGTTGCTCTATCCATTCCACACGGAAGTTAAGCTGCTCATCCAGTAAGGTTCGCGCCATTGCTCTGAATCCGTGAGGGGTCATTGTGTTGTTATCGTAGCCCATCGTCCTCAGAGCTACCCTGATAGCATTTTCAGACATACAACGACTACGCCCACGGGCAGAAGGGAATATGTACTCTCCTCGCCCTGTTAGTGCGTATAAGTCATTCAGGATTGCCAACGCCTGTTTGCTCAGTGGGATAATGTGTTGCTGGTGGGTTTTCTCTGCCACCAGCTCAATTCGTAACTCTTCATGGTTTACATCGGACCACTTCAAATGTCGAAGTTCACCAGGTCTACAGAAGAACAGCGCCGATAGCTTGAGAGCAGCTTTCACAACTGGAGTCCCTTCAAAATGATCAATAGCCACCATAAGACGGCCAGTTTCTTTAGGCTCAGTGATAGCTGAAAAGTGTTTAGTTTGAGCTGGCTTTAATGCGCCCTTAAGATCAGGAGTAGGGTCTCGCTCTGCTCGACCTGTTGCTATGGCATATCGGAATATCTGACCCGCTGTCTGTTTAACTCTGTGAGCTGTTTCAATAGCACCCCTTGCTTCTACCCTTCTCAGCACTTCAAGCAAGACAGGCGCGTTAATGTCTTTAATGGGGGTTTCACCTAAATACGGGAATAAATTCGCTTCCAAAGACCTTTGAACACGCACCTGATAGCTAGGTGATTTATCTTTGAGTTGAGTCTCAAACCATTCAAGGGCGATAGCCTGAAAAGCATTAGTGGCGTTGAGTTTTTCAGAGGCTTTCTGAGCCTTTTTGTGAGCTGAAGGGTCGATACCATCCACCAGCATTCTCCGTGCTTCGTCCCGCTTCTCTCTGGCTTTCTGAAGCGTTACATCTGGATAAGAGCCAATAGACAGCTTTTTCTCTTTACCGTTAAACCGGTATTTCAGGTTGAACAGCTTAGAACCGTTTTTCCTTACCAATAGGTAAAGACCCTTCTCATCCGAGAGTTTGTAGTCTTTATCTCTGGGCTTCGCCGTCTTGATAGTGCGGTCAGTTAAAGGCATCGAATTGCTCCTAAGTTTAGGGGCTTTATTTGGGGGCCTCAATTCTTAAATAAGGCAAAAGCCCCCTATATTGCCCCCAATATGCGGGGGCTTTTTACGAATACTACTGGAACTCGTCGGAATTAAGAATAGATACCAAGCCCAGAAAAGACAAGGGTTGTAGGAATTTATCGGACGTAAAAAGAAGTGTATATGGTGGAGCCTAGCGGGATCGAACCGCTGACCTGTTCGCTGCCAGCGAACCGCTCTCCCAGCTGAGCTAAGGCCCCATCGAAAGGTGCGGCTATCTTAATTAGCCGCCGTTTGGGTGTCAAGAAGATTCAGGGAGTTTAAATTTCATAGAGTTCAAAGGGTTAGCTTTGTTCAGATAATAAAAAAGCCGCATGGGCGGCTTTTTTAGTTTCAGGCACCTTGGGCGGTGGTATTAGCCCTCGATCTGGCTACTCAGTTCACGGAACTCTTTCTCCCAACGCTTGGCTTCTTTCTTAGAAGGGCCACCTAGTACATTCACTGCATGACGAAGCCGTGCACGGGTCATATCCGGTCCAAGAATCGCCATGGAATCCATGACTGATACAGTCTGGTTTGTTCCAGCCACTGCGATAAACAGCGGGAAGAGGAAATCACGGATCTTGAAGCCCATCGCTTCAGCCAACTGTTTCAGCTGGTTGAACAGGCGATCTTTGTTCCACTGACTTTCTGTATCCAGCAACCATACTGCGTATTGCAGCATTTTACGGATATCATCTTTTTCCAACGATTTGTGCGCGAAATCTTCTTCGGTAATATCCAGCATGCCGGACAGGAAGAAGCTGGCAAGTGGTGCTACGTCTGAGAGTTTTTCAACACGTTGCTGGATCAACGGAACGATCTGCATCAGATATTCTGGGTTCAGAGCCCACTCCTGATATTTCGCCGCAAATTGAGCCGGGTCCAGATCTTCACGTAACCAGAGTCCGTTTAACCAACTGAGCTTTTCCTGATCGAAGATCGGGCCACCCAGCGATACACGCTGAATATCAAAGTTGTCGAACATCTGCTGGCGAGTAAATTTCTCGCTTTCGTCCGGCATAGACCAGCCCATACGAGCCAGGTAGTTAAGCAATGCTTCTGGCAAAAAGCCCATACGCTGGTAATACAGGATACTGGTTGGGTTCTTACGCTTCGACAGTTTCGATTTGTCCGGGTTACGCAGCAGTGGCATATGACACAGCTTTGGCATATCCCAGCCGAAGTATTCATACAGAAGTTTGTGTTTAGGCGCAGAGTTAATCCACTCCTCACCACGGATAACATGGGTGATCTGCATCAGGTGATCATCTACCACATTTGCCAGATGGTAAGTTGGCATACCGTCAGATTTCAGTAGGATCTGGGCATCTACCATGCCCCACTCCAGTTCAATCGTTCCGCGTAACATGTCATCAACAACACATACGCCTTCACCTTCCGGAACGCACATACGCACTACATAAGGTGCGCCTGCTGCTTTGCGTTTTTCTACCTCGTCTTCCGGTAGCGCCAGATCACTCTGTTTTAGCGCAGTATGACCACCAGCAGCTCTGCGGGCAGTACGCAGCTCATCCAGCTCTTCGCCAGTACGGTAACAAAGGAACGCCTTACCCTCTTCTACCAGTTGCATTGCGTACTTAGCGTAATCAGCTTTACGCTCACTCTGACGGTAAGGGCCATGCGGGCCACCGACATCAGGACCTTCATCCCATTCCAGGCCTAACCAACGTAAAGAGTCCAGAATCTTCTGTTCTGACTCATCCGTGCTACGCGTTTGATCTGTATCTTCAATACGCAAGATAAACTGACCGCCATGCTGACGGGCAAAAGCTAAGTTAAACAACGCAATATAGGCAGTACCTACATGAGGGTCGCCTGTTGGAGAAGGTGCAACACGGGTACGAACAGTCGTCATTGGTGTCCTTGGAATAGCCAGATAAAAATTATGAATGGGCGGAATTATATACTCAGGGGCCTAATCTCAGCCAGCAGTGATGGGAAAAAACAAACTTAAATACATATTTTCTTTCATTAATGACGCTCTCCTTTGCTCATGGGGCATTCCATGCCTAGACTTGAAGTGATGCGAGTCCCATTCAGGTTTGTCGTTCTGAATAACTAAAGATAATTTTTGTAGTATATCGATAAAAATGAATTCAAGCCCTGGCGTTAAACAAGAGATCCTTAAACGACTGGAAAACGAACGCAGTTTTCTAAAGTCACTTATTCAAAACCTACCTGACCTGATCTGGATGAAAGATACAGAGGGGGTCTTCCTTGCCTGCAATCATGAGTTTGAGCTTTTCTTCGGAGCGACAGAGGAAGAGATTCTGGGTCTTACCGATTATGATTTTGTCGATCGGGAACTGGCGGATTTTTTCCGTGATCATGACAAAAAAGCAATGAACAGTAGCACGCCGCTGGTGAATGAGGAGTGGATTACCTACGCTAAAGATAACCGCAGAGTTCTGCTGGAAACTACTAAAACCGCCATTCACGATGATGCAGGCAAGATTATCGGGGTGCTTGGTATTGGTCACGATGTTACTGAGCGGGCTGTGCAGGAAGTTAAAATCCGGCGCAGTGAAGCACAGTTAAAGGATGCCCAGCGACTGGCTCAGATAGGCAGTTGGGAGCTGGACTTTGAGCTGGATCAGCTGTTCTGGTCCGAGCAGGTATACCAGATCTTTGAGCTGAACCCGAAGAGCTTTTCTCCCAGTTATTCTGCGTTTCTTGACGCGATTCACCCTGAAGACAAAGACCTTGTAAATGATGCCTACCAGCATTCACTGAAGCATCACGCACCTTATCATGTGTCGCACCGTTTACTGGTCAATGGCAAGATAAAATATGTAGAAGAACAGGGGGAAACTGAATATGCAGAAGATGGCTCCCCTATTCGTTCCGTGGGAACCATACAAGATGTAACACAACGTACCCTCAATGAGATTAAACTCCACCGCATGGAGAGTCTGGCGGATCACAGCCCGGATGGTATCTTTATCGTAGAAGCGGAGACTGCAAAAATTGTCGATGCTAACCATGCCGCTTATGCCAACCTGGGTTTCACCGAAGGGGAGATGCTGCAACTTTATGTATGGGATGTCAGCAAAGGGATCGATGATCTGCAAAGCTGGAAAGCACGCGTCCCAGGTATCATCGAAGAGAACGGTCTTCCTTTTGAAGACCTTCACCTGCATAAAGATGGCCATATTATTCCGGTTGAGATAACGGCCAAATATATTGTGGAACCGGATGGTAATTTCTTCATCACCACCAGTCGCGATATCAGTGATCGCAAACTGGCTGAGAAGAAAATGCACTATATGGCCTACCACGACCTGTTAACACACCTTCCCAATAGAGTGTTACTTTCCGACAGGCTGCATCAGGCAATATCAATTTCGGACAGAACTAACACCTTATTAACCATATGTTATCTGGACCTTGATGAATTCAAACCCATCAATGATCGATTCGGGCATCAAACCGGGGACGAGTTATTAGTTCAATTCGCCCGCAGGCTGGAAGTAGAACTCCGCGATAGCGATACTCTGGCCCGACTCGGTGGCGATGAATTTATCCTGATGCTTACCGGCCTTAATTCAATCTATCAGGCGGAAGAGATTATCCAGCGGGTTCTGTCTTCTATAGAACTACCCTTTAACATTCAAAATCATCGCTTATTCGTGTCCGGTAGCATCGGAGCAACAATCTATCCCCATGACAAATCAGACCCCGACACCCTGATACGCCACGCAGATCAAGCGATGTATAAAGCCAAGCAGTCTGGTAAAAACCAGTATTGCCTGTTTGACCCGGTTGAAGATCACAAAGTACATGCCTATCGCAATGCTTTGAATGAGTTTGAAATTGCCATAGCTGAATCCCAACTCACCCTCTACTATCAGCCTAGAGTTAATCTACAAGATGGCACTCTTGCCTCAGTAGAAGCATTAATTCGCTGGAACCACCCGGAAAAAGGTTTTCTGCCACCGGCCGAATTTCTGCCCATTATTGAAGGTACAAAACTAGAGATCGCATTGGATGAATGGGTTCTGAGAACGGCACTCAATCAACATATGCAATGGCGTGAAGCTGGGAATATTCTCCCGGTCAGTGTCAATATCAGCCCGAGAAACGTTCAGTTACAAAATTTCTGTAACCATGTACATGAACTCCTTAGCCTTTATCCAAAAGATGTTTTGCAGAACCTTGAGCTGGAAGTGGTTGAAACAGGTGCGATAGGTAACACTTCCCAGGTTGCTGAGATGATGGAATCCTGTACCCAGATGGGTATTCAGTTCTCACTGGATGATTTTGGTACGGGTTACTCCTCCCTGACCTATTTCCACAGGCTCCCGATCAGTATTCTCAAAATCGACCGAAATTTTGTCTGCGATATGCTGAGTAACCCACAGGATCAGGACATTGTTGAAGGGGTGATAAGGTTAGCCCAGGCTATTAACCGTCCTGTGGTTGCAGAAGGTGTAGAAAGCATAGAGCTGGGGCTAATGTTGCTTCAACTCGGGTGTAAATATGCTCAGGGTTACGGCATTGCTAAACCTATGCCTCCAGAAGAGGTTTTCAACTGGTATGACAGTTTCAGAAATAAAAGCGCCTGGACCTCTCTGCACGACGAACAATTCAATCCAACCTCATCCTATGACCTGAATGTGGCAATCTTTACCCACAAAGTCTGGTTGGACAAAGTAAGAGAGTATCTGCATTCAGACCTTTCTGGAAAAACACCCTCACTGAACGGAAATGCATGCCAGTTTAACTGCTGGCATCAAGGCATTGGTGAATATCGCTACGGTACCCACTCTCTTTTCCCTAAACTGCATAAAAAGCATCTGGCTTTGCATCAACTGGCTGAAAAATTGGTGCAGATGGCCGCTATAGGCAAGATAGATGATGCACGAGCGGGTATCAAAGAACTGGAACAAATGGGATCTGAACTGACTCATATCCTGTCGGAATTAGTTAACGATCACCCCTGACAGCTTCAGATAACAAACCTGAGTTAGGCTTCTTTATTGATAAACTGGCCTAACTTAGAAAATTCTCCCAGAGTACCGCTCCCCAGATTAATCCGCCGATAGCCAAAGAGACCATCACCACAGCGGAACCTAAATCCTTAGCTAAACCCGCCAGCTCATGAAACTCGGTACCGGCACGATCAACCACCGCTTCAATAGCTGTATTAATGAGTTCAAATGCCATTACCAGAAGACAGGAACTGATCAATGCCGCCAATTGCATCGGTGACTGAGCTACAAAGCAGGAAAGAGGTATTAAAACCGCACTGGCCCAAACCTCATAACGAAAAGCTGGCTCCTGAGCGTAAGCAGCTTTCATCCCCTGAATGGAATAGATCGTTGCGAGATAAAAACGTTTAAGGCCGGTAATTTTTGTTGTGTAGCTGTTTTCTGACTCTGCCATGTCTAAGTTTAACCCTTCTATTCACTGTAAAAACTTGTCTTCAGGCTAGCATTAAATCGCTGTTAATGCAGCGCTGAACCAGACGACAGTATATAATCGCTTCTTTTATTTATAAGACCACTAGTCGCACCGCATGAGCCCACAGCCAGACTCCCTGAACCGCCGTTTTACTGTTGCCCCCATGATGGATTGGACAGATCGGCACTGCCGTTATTTCCATCGTATTCTCAGTCAACATGCTGTGCTGTATACCGAAATGGTAACCACTGGTGCACTGATCCACGCTGACCCTGACCGTTTTCTTAGGTACAACCACAAAGAACAGCCTGTTGCCCTACAGCTAGGCGGCAGTAACGTTTCGGAATTGGCGCAGTGTACCAAGATGGCGGAAGAATATGGTTACAATGAAGTGAATCTGAATGTTGGCTGCCCCAGTGACCGGGTGCAGAACAACATGATCGGCGCTTGTCTCATGGCCCATCCACAGTTAGTTTCTGATTGCTTGCACGAGATGCAACGGGGTGTAGAAATTCCGGTTACGGTAAAACACCGTCTTGGTATCGATGATATGGACAGCTATGAGGAGCTGGTTCGTTTTGTTGAAACCGTCGCTGAGTCAGGCTGTAAGGTCTTTATTATTCATGCCCGCAAAGCGATTTTGCAGGGCCTAAGCCCGAAAGAAAACCGTGATGTTCCGCCTTTAAAATACGAATGGGTATACCGCATTAAGCAACAGTTCCCGGAACTGGAAGTCCATATCAATGGCGGTATCAAAACCATTGCTGAATGCCATACACATCTGCAACATGTAGATGGCGTAATGCTCGGCAGAGAGGCATACCAAAACCCTTACATTCTGGCCGATGTGGACAAAGAATTCTACAACTCAGACCTGCCCAAGATCAGCCGAAAAGGTGCCGCTCTGGCGATGGTTCCTTACATAGAAGAACAGTTACAGCAAGGAACATCTCTGAACCATATCCTGCGGCATATGCTGGGTTTATTCCACGCACAACGCGGTGGAAAACAGTTCCGCAGGCTAATTAGTGAAAATGCTCATAAACCTGACGCCTCAATTGATGTACTCTATCAGGCATTAGAGCGTGTACCGGATTAATGGAAAAGAAAAAATATGAGTCAGTTAGATAAACTTAAAGAGATTACAACCGTTGTAGCAGATACAGGTGATATCGAGGCGATTGCACGCTTTAAACCGGTTGATGCGACGACCAACCCCTCACTACTGCTGAAAGCCGCTCAATTGCCACAGTACAGTCAATTACTGGTGACCGCGAAAGAATGGGCTACCTCTCAGGGCGGTACTGAGCAAGAAGTACTCGATAATATGACGGATAAACTGGCGGTTGAAATTGGCAAAGAGATCCTGAAGATCGTACCTGGCCGTATTTCTACCGAAGTGGATGCTCGCCTATCCTTCAACACAGAAGCGACACTGGAACGGGCACGTAAGTTAATTGGTTTATATCAGGAAGCGGGTATTGGCAAAGAGCGTATCCTGATTAAAATCGCCTCAACCTGGGAAGGAATTCAGGCCGCTCGTCAACTAGAACAGGAAGGTATCAACTGTAACCTGACTCTGCTGTTCAGTTTTGCTCAGGCTGCTGCATGTGCCGATGCCGGTGTTTATCTGATCTCACCCTTTGTAGGTCGTATTTTGGATTGGTTTAAGGCCAACGAAGAAGGTGACTTCACCGGTGCTAATGATCCGGGCGTACAATCTGTAACCAGCATTTATAATTACTATAAAGCCAACGATTACAACACTATTGTGATGGGTGCGAGCTTCCGTAACATCGGTGAAATTCAGGAACTGGCTGGCTGTGACCGCCTGACCATTGCGCCTGCACTGATGCAGGAACTGCAAGATTCCACTGACGAACTGCCAACTAAACTGTCTGCAACGACGGCTGCATCTGAACAGGGACGCTTATCTCTGAATGAAGCAGAATTCCGCTGGATGATGAATGAAGACCCTATGGCGACTGAAAAGCTCGCGCAGGGCATCCGTAGTTTTGCTGCGGATCAGGTTAAACTGGAAGAACTTCTGTCAGAGCTTTAATAACGCTTTAGACACAACAAGGCCCTGTTTTATAACAGGGCTTTTTCTTTTGTGAAAAATATACTGACTATACTGATCTCTATAGCCCGCTGTTTGCTGGATGAGGAGATCTGTTATGGATGGTTTAGTACTCCCCCGCCCTAAAGTGATGCTGTTTGACTGGCACGGTACGCTGGTTGATACGCACAGCGCCATGTATGCCGCCATAGAAGAGATGCTAGCGCAGCTTGATGAACTGGACCTGGTACGTCACATCCTCCCTGAAGAAGATGCTAAAACCGAAGATGACGAGAAACTGATACGGTATATCCGCATCTACCGCCATCTCCACCCCCGTGTACTCGCTGAAAAAAGAATCTCGCGAACGGACGTTTTTGAAGTTTTGTTTGGTGATAATGACGAAGCCAATGCCATCGCCCACAAAGCTTACAATGACTGTTATCGTCACCATTACGGCAGTGTAAAACCCTTTCAGGCCGGGATGTTTGAATATCTGACCTACCTAAAACAGCTGGGTATCAAGATTGGAGTGGTCACAAACCGGAGCCGGGAGTTTCTTGATCCGGAGCTCGCTGCTGTTGAGGGCGGACGATGGTATGACCTGTTTGATGTCACTCTTTGCGGTGATGAGATGTTACGTTACAAACCCGCTCCAGACTCCATGGTGCAGGCCAGCAAAGCAGTCGATAAACTTACAGACCAACACCTGTGGTATGTTGGCGACAGCGTGACCGATATGATGACCGCAACAAAAGCCGGGGTCACCCGTGTTTTCTACAACGGTGCATTATGGTCACCGCATTGGTTTGAACAGCACTTTTCCAAACAGGCTAAACACCGCTTTGATCCAGAAATAATCGTTGATGATTTTGATGAACTGCTGGATATAGTACTGGGAAGTGCCAATCACAATTTTGACCCGGCTCTGGTAGATAACCGCCCGGCGCGGCTCCCGCCACGCCAACCCATTCCTGAACGTGAAGAGCCTGATTGGCACCCTGCCATTGCCTCATTAACCTACCCCTCAGTGATCTTGTTTGACTGGCATGCAACCCTGGTAGATACGCTCGATGCTATGTATCACGCCGTAGATGATATGTTGAAAGAGTTACGGGAGATCGGCCTGCTTGAACATTTGGTTGATTCTGCCAGTTGTAAGTCACCGGACGATCAGCGCCTGGTCAATTATGTGCGTGATAATCTAAGCCTTCACCCGAAAATCAAACTGGACCGAAAAATCTCCCGAACCGATATTTTCGAGATTTTGTTTGCCGATAACGAAGTTGCCAAGAAGCTGGCACATAAAGCCTTTACCAACCATTACCGAAAATATTTTGGTACGGCCCTGCCTTTTGAACCAAAGGTTGCAGATATGCTGGCAGGATTACGCAAATTAGGTTTGGTTGTAGGCGTTATCACCAATCGTGATCGCGAATTTTTTATGCACGAACTGAATACCGTTGAAGATGGCTGGGCACACCTGTTTGATACTGAAATCTGCGGGGATGATACCGTCCAGCGCAAGCCCCATACCGACCAGATTCTTAAGGCAGCAGATAATCTTGGCTGCACGCTGGGAATGGATATCTGGTACGTGGGTGACAGCACAACAGACGTGATCGCCGCAAAATCCGCGGGTATCACCAGTGTGTTTTTTAATGGTGCCCAATGGGATCAGCCCTGGCTGAACAAGATTTTTCCGGGAACCGAACGTTACCCCTATAAACCCGATGTTGTGGTGAATGATTTCTCCGAATTCTGGGCGATGGTTCTGGCCTGCCGGAAAAGAAATGTATTAAAAAAATAACGTCTTGAAACTGAAATAGAATCACACAGAAAGTGGTGACATACTTGAGGGCAATTAACTCGAATCTAGCATTAGGACTTATGATTTACCTCGGCTTAGCAGCCTTAATTCTTTAATAGAATTAAATAGATCTTCCCCTTTTTAACACTCCTACTCCGGCAATTACTTAGTGAAGGTTTAAACTCTTCGCGCTACGCGGTAGAATTTTCCCCTTTTCAGCAGTCTACGGAAGATCACAATGGGTCGAGCCTATCAAAACCGTAAAGAGTCGATGGCAAAAACATCTGATGCCAAGGCCAAGGTTTACAGTAAATTCAGCCGCGAAATCTATGTTTGTGCTAAATCTGGCGGTATCGAGGTAGAGGGTAATCTGGCCCTTGCAAACCTGATTGAACGCGCGAAGAAATCACAAGTACCTGCGCACGTAATCGATAAAGCTCTGGATAAAGCCAAAGGTGGTGGCGGAGAAGACTTCTCTGAAGCCCGTTACGAAGGCTTTGGTCCTGGCAGCTGCATGGTTATCGTGGAATGCCTGACAGATAACCCTAACCGTACATTTGGTGATGTCCGTAACTGTTTCAACAAGACTAAATCCAAAATCGGCTCTCCTGGCAGCGTAAGCCACATGTTTGATCACAGTGCCATCTTTGTATTCAGTGGTGATGACGAAGATGCTGTACTTGAAGCACTGATGATGGAAGATGTTGATGTTACCGACATCGAAGCTGAAGATGGCAAGATCACCGTTTTTGCTCCTCACACCGATTATTTCAAAGCGAAAAAGGCTTTGCAGGATAATATCGAAGGGTTAGACCTGGATGTGGATGAGATCCAGTTCGTACCGCACAACACTGCACCTGTTAGCGGCGATGATGTTCCCATGTTCGAGAAGTTCATCGATATGTTGAACGAGCTTGATGATGTTCAGAACATCTATCACAACGCAGAGATTTAAATAACGCTCCGAGTTTATTCAGAACACAAAAAAGCCCGCTTAAAGCCACTGCTGTCCCATAGTTTT
>JBOEHA010000032.1:0-62791 GCA_050633685.1 Neptuniibacter sp.
AGTCCACATAAGCCACTCGTAGGCGCAGCCGTGCTGACGCGAAGCGTCCCCCCCGCTATGACCAACCGAGCATACTTGTTAGAATGGCATCTGATTTTTGACCTGCTGTACTTTTAATTCATGAAAATCCCTAAACGTCTCCAGCCTCTTGTCGATGATGGTTTGATCGATGAAGTTCTTAGCCGTCTGATGAGCGGCAAAGAAGCCGACATCTTTATTGTCCGTTGTGGTGACAATATCCGCTGCGCCAAAGTTTACAAAGATGCGATAAAACGCAGTTTTAAGAAAGCGGCTCAGTATCAGGAAGGGCGTAAGGTACGTAGTGGCCGTCGGGCACGTGCTATGGAAAAGGGATCTAACTATGGTCGTCAGCAACAGGAAGAAATTTGGCAAAATGCCGAAATCGATGCGTTGTCGACGTTAGCAAAGGCTAATGTGCGGGTGCCTGAAATTTACGGTTGTGTTGATGGTGTATTGTTAATGGAGTTGGTTACTGACGATAGTGGTGATGTTGCGCCACGTTTAGGTGATGTGACCATGTCTGAAGAACAAGCGCTCGAAGATCACAGCATCATGATGCATTACATTATGCTGATGCTCTGTGCAGGTATTGTGCATGGAGACTTATCAGAATTTAACGTACTGGTTGATGACTTTGGTCCGGTGATTATCGACTTACCTCAAGCGGTTAACGCCGCAGCCAATAATAATGCCCAAGCGATGTTTGCACGAGATGTTAATAACATGCGTCGCTATTACGGTGAATTTGCACCTTCTTTATTGAATACTCAGTACGCAAAAGAGATGTGGGCTCTGTTTGAAGAGGGTGAGCTGACACCTGATACCACGCTCAGTGGCACCTTTAAGAGTGATGAAGCAGGTGCGGATGTTGATGCCGTGTTAGAAGAAATCAAAGCCGTGATGCAAGAAGAAAGAGAACGACAAGAACGCATCAGTGAATCAGAGAGTGAAGAAATAGCTTAAAGCTTTTTTCGCTTTTCCTGGCCCCTAGCAGCTGCGAAGCAGCGTTCTCGCCACTCGTAGGCGAAGCCGTGCTGATTTTATAAGGGTACTTATAAAAGCTTCCACAGCGTATCAAAAACAATCTTCTGTGCAGCGGCAACTTCCGCTGAATCAATCACCACTGCGGTAGGGTAGTTCTCTGAAGCCAGCGAGATTATCGCGCATTTAGGTGGATAGATTGCGATATAGGCTGCATCCACTTTTCCTTCGGTTTTTATCCACTTACGTTCTGATAACAAAGCATCCTCACCACCATCTCCAATGGCAATGGCTCTGACGTTGATGCCACGCTGGATACGTTGGTTAGTGAAGTTAGGGAAGGGACGGTATAGGTGTTGCCTGATTGGTTTGGAGGAGAAAACAGAATAGCTGTCGGCATCAGAGTTTGAGACGGTTACCAGAAGGTCTTTCAGTACGTGTTCAATACCGTCATCACCTTCATAGAACTGCACATTAGCGGCATTAAAGTCCGGTTTAAGGTGTTGTAGCTCAGGAATAATGTTGAGCTTAAGCTCTTCCATGGCTTTATCCAGGCCCTGACGTCGTTCTTCTGCCATTTGCAGTAGGATATCTGGGTCTACTGGTGCGAATAGCCTGCGTTTACCTTTTGGCTGGTAGGTAACAATGCCTTTTAGCTGCATATCCTTAAGGCTTTCATAAGTGCTGCCGCGGTTAATACCAGATTTGTCAGCAATTGTTCTGATAGAACTCGCCCCTAGAGATAATAAGGCTTTATAAATCTCTATTTCACGGGTTCTTAAGCCTAATAAGTTGTATATGTCATTCTGCATAATTGTCATTTATTTTGTGACAAAAGGGATTGTATATCATCATTATTACTTTAAAGTGCGGTCGTAATAAAGCTGTAATTTTTAATTTAGGCGTTAAACCACAAGGAAAGTTAAGACCATGTCAGTAGACGTTGTCATTTTGGCTGCCGGTCAGGGCAGTCGTATGAAATCCAAGTTACCTAAAGTGCTGCATAAAGTAGGCGGTAAATCGATGGTTCAGCACGTTATCGATTCCGCATCCTCCCTCAATAATGAAAGCAGTAATGTACATACCCATGTTGTGATTGGTCACGGGGCAGAGCTGGTTAAATCTTCTCTGGAGGGGCAGGCTGTAAATTTTGCACTGCAAGCCGAACAGAAAGGTACGGGGCATGCGGTTGCCCAGGCTATGCCTGCCGTAGCAGAAAACAGTGTGGTGCTTGTACTTTATGGCGATGTACCACTGACTAAACCGGAAACTATGCAGCAGATGGTTGAGCTGGCGGGATCCGGTGATCTGGCATTGCTGACAGTCAACCTGAAAGATCCGACCGGCTACGGTCGTATTGTTCGTAATGACAGTGATCAGGTAGTTGCGATTGTTGAGCATAAAGATGCCACACCTGAGCAGCATAAAATATCCGAAGTAAACACGGGTATTCTGGCGGTTAACAGCAACCTGTTGAATGAGTGGCTGCCTAAACTGTCTTCAGAGAATGCTCAGGGCGAATACTACCTTACCGATATTATTGCTATGGCTGCAGATAATGGTGTCGCAATCAATGCCATTCAGCCGAATGCTGAGGAAGAGGTTCAGGGTGTTAACAACAGGATACAACTTGCGGAGTTGGAGCGTTGGTATCAACTACAGCAGGCTGAGTCACTCATGGTTAACGGCGCGACTCTGGCGGACCCTTCTCGAATAGATGTTCGTGGTAATGTAAAAATCGGTCAGGACCTTCTGATCGATGTGAATGTTGTATTGGAAGGTGAAGTGGTTCTGGGTGACGAGGTTGTGATTGAACCGAATTGTTACCTGAAAAATTGCACTGTGGGTGCAGGCACTCGAATTAAAGCCAATACAGTCATTGAAGAAGCGGTGGTTGCGGAGAACTGCGATATTGGCCCGTTTGCACGTTTACGTCCGGGCACTCAGTTGGCAGCAAAAGCTAAGGTCGGTAACTTCGTAGAAACCAAAAAAGCGATTGTGGGTGAAGGCAGCAAGATCAACCACCTTTCTTACATTGGCGATGCGATTTTGGGTAAAGACGTTAATGTTGGTGCCGGTACCATCACCTGCAACTATGACGGTGTGAATAAGTCACTTACCGAAATTGGTGACAACGCTTTTATTGGCTCTAATACTGCGTTGGTAGCCCCCGTTAAAGTTGGGGCAACGGCGACGGTAGGTGCAGGATCAACTATCAGTAAGAACGTTTCTGATGATGCTCTAGCTGTA
The DNA here is from genome assembly GCA_050633685.1 of Neptuniibacter sp. Taxonomy (GTDB): domain Bacteria; phylum Pseudomonadota; class Gammaproteobacteria; order Pseudomonadales; family Balneatricaceae; genus Neptuniibacter. Next base: position 3,253 of record JBOEHA010000032.1, read on the forward strand.
ACCAGAACAAAACAGGCGGAGTTAAAAAACTGGCAACGTCCTGAGAAGAAAGAGAAAGGGAACTGATTATGTGTGGAATTGTAGGCGCAGTTGCAGCCAGACCCGTTCAGGAGATCCTGCTGGAAGGGTTACGACGTTTAGAGTATCGAGGCTACGATTCAGCCGGTGTGGCATTACAGACGGAGACAGGTATTCAACGTTGTCGCCGTACGGGCAAAGTACAAGCTCTTTCTGATGCTTTACTGGCATCGCCTCTACAAGGTGCTGCGGGCATCTCACATACTCGTTGGGCTACTCATGGCGTACCGAATGAGGCCAATGCTCACCCGCATATGTCATCTGATCAACTGGCGGTTGTTCATAACGGTATCATTGAAAACTATGAAGAATTAAAAGCGGGTCTACAAGCTTCAGGCTACGAATTTACTTCTGATACAGATACGGAAGTGATCGCTCACTTACTGGCTCAGGAGCTGCAATCAACCAGTTCGTTGCATACCGCTGTGTCCAATATCATCGGTCAGTTGGAAGGTGCTTATGCATTGGGGGTGATTGAGAAGTCAGATCCAAGCCAGCTTGTGACAGCTCGCAAAGGCAGCCCTCTCGTGATTGGTGTAGGTATTGGAGAAAACTTTATCGCTTCAGATCAACTTGCGTTGTTGCAGGTGACTGATCGTTTTATGTTCCTTGAAGATGGCGATGTTGCCACACTGACAGCGGAGCAGATCACCGTCACTGACCTCAATGGTGCAAAAGTCGAACGCGAGATTTCTCAGTTTGAGCATGGCATAAGTTCAGCGGATAAAGGTGAATTTAAGCACTACATGTTGAAAGAGATCTACGAGCAACCGGAAGTGATTAAAGCGTGTCTGGAAGGTCGTATCAGTGACGATAAATTACTGGAGCAATGTTTTGGTGTGAAGGCTGCTGAGATCTTTGATCAGGTTAAGCAGGTACAGATCATCGCCTGCGGTACCAGTTTCCATGCGGGCTTGATTGCTAAGTACTGGATTGAAGATCTGGTTGGCATTCCCTGCATGGTAGAAGTAGCCAGTGAGTATCGCTATCGCACCGTGGTCATCCAGGAAGGCACCTTGTTCCTGACTATCTCTCAATCTGGTGAGACGGCAGATACTTTAGCGGCCTTGCGTGAAGTTCAGTCACGTGTTTTAGCCTCTCTAGTGATCTGTAACGTACCTGGTAGTTCACTGGTACGTGAATCAGATCTCGCTCTCATGACCAATGCCGGTCCAGAAATTGGTGTCGCCTCAACTAAAGCATTTACCACACAGCTGATCGCGTTGATGCTAACAACGATCGCTCTGGGGCGCCGTAATGGTTTGAGTGCAGAGGTAGAAGCATCGATTATCAAAGCGCTGAAAAAAGTGCCTCAACAAGTGCAGGCGGCATTAGAGATGGACAAGGATATTGAGCGGATGGCACAGCCATTTGCTGAAAAAAACCACTCCCTGTTCCTGGGCCGCGGCACACTCTACCCGGTAGCCAAAGAGGGGGCACTTAAGCTTAAGGAGATCTCATACATCCACGCAGAATCTTATCCCGCAGGGGAGCTTAAGCATGGTCCGCTGGCTCTGGTGGATAAAGAGATGCCTGTAGTCGCTGTTGCTCCTCAAAACGATATGCTGGATAAGCTCAAAGCCAACCTGCAGGAGGTGCGTGCCCGTGGAGGTGAGCTTTTTGTCTTCGCCGGATCGGACAAAGTGCAGCCAGAAGAGGATATGTTTGTCCTCAATATGCCGGAATGTGAAGAGATTATGCAGCCGGTCCTGTATACCATTCCTCTGCAACTGCTTTCATATTATGTGGCGATCCTGAAAGGCACCGATGTCGATCAGCCTCGTAATCTGGCGAAATCGGTTACGGTTGAGTAGGCTAACTTTGCACAATAAAAAAGGCTGCATCACTGCAGCCTTTTTTATTTGAATCTATGTATCAGCTGTAATCAGCGGGAGTGTAGCCGCCTTCGATACCTTTTGATGCAAGTGCAACAGCATCGTGGGCATGAAGACTTTCGAAGTGTTCTACTTTCAGCCAGAAGTCTGTGTATTGTGTCTGATTTTGCAGGGCCTGTTTAACTCGACGTGCGGCATCTTCACAGAACATCAGGTTATGACCATTTAAGCGTGCAAACTCTTGCTCGTCTGCACGTTTTACAGCCGTTTGTACCGGAGTTTGCAGGGCGTTTTCAACCAGATCAATCAGGTCTGTCAGAGGGAAAGCTCCCATCTCTTTGCTGAGTTTAACCCAGGCCGTAGCCTGACTACGTTGGCTATGCGGTGTTGCAAAAGAGCCTTTCTCCGAGCGTAGCCAGTTTTCAACATCTTCTACGTTGAAGTTTTCTTTACCTGAAAAGTCTTCAGTAAAAGCCTGAGCCAGTATCTGACGTGACAGTGCTGCAGAGCATGGGCAGGTTGAAGAGTATGGAACGCGTGTTGCCAGTTCTAAAACTACTTCATCGTCTTTCAGCGTGGCACGCAGGGTTGTGGAATAGCTTTTCCAGCCACTGTTGTCGCTTTTCAAAGCATCTCGTTTGATCAGGAAGTCAAAATCAAAGTTAAGGAATACCTGAGTAGAGATGTCGTGATGGCTGTCCAGCAAGTGCGACAAAAAATCAGTCAGAGCGGGTACGTTCAGGGTTTGATTTTCAAAGAAGTTGCTCAATGCTAGGTAAAGGCGTGACATGTGAATGCCTTTTACCTTAGGGTTAACCAGGTTCACATACGTATTCACCCGAGCTTCGATGGCGCGAACACCAAGAGCATTGTCTTCAAAAGTCAGTGGAACGGTAATTCCGTTCATGCCTACCCAGTCAAGAGAACCGTGTATCTCTGGATTTTGGTGACTGGTGATGTCAGGCAAATTGGTCATGAATCTGGTCTTCCAGTTGGTTTAAACAAGTTGGAGCTTAATCATCCTAAAGGATATTACTCCTTAGTACCTGCATGATTGGGGCTGGTTGTAAAAAAAACAAGAGTACTTATGGAAAAAGAATAGCTGATGGCGAATTAGCAATATTAATCCTCAACCTTATTCGATATTTAATGCGGCGAATGAGCCTTGAAAAAAGGACGGTATATAGCGTGACTTCGCGTAATTGTTGCGTTCAGTTCGGTCTTAGCTGGCCGATAATTATGGAACTTATTCAGAAATGATCGCGCTAGATTGACTGATAATTGCATTTGAAAACAAGTAAATGAGATAAATATCCTTTTCTCTATTTACAGTTGGACCAATACAGAATAAAAACAAGTAAAAGCCATTAATGTAGTGGTGATGCTAGGCAGTGTGGGAGGCCCATAGCATGAATGAGCAGGTAACGAGTTTTGCAATCAACTTTATTGCATTCGTTGGTATTTTATTTCTGGCGATCTTTGTTGTCGCAATTGTGGTTGCGGTGGTCTTGTACCAGATTGATAAACACCAAACAGCTCAGACAATCCGCAGGAACTATCCTCTGATCGGACGTTTTCGTTATCTTTTTGAGCATATGGGAGAGTTTTTCAGGCAATACTTCTTTGCCATGGACCGGGAAGAGATGCCTTTCAACCGCGCTCAGCGTTCCTGGGTTTATCGTGCAGCCAAAAATGTTGATAGCACCATTGCCTTTGGTTCCAGCCGCGACCTCAGAATTCCGGGTACCTATTACTTTTTAAACTGCCCTTTCCCTACACTGAAAGAAGATGCGGTTAAGACTCAGTCCCTGCGTATCGGCCCCTATTGCGACCAACCCTATGATGCCGCCTCTTTCTTCAATATATCCGGAATGAGTTATGGTGCACTTTCCCGTCCGGCCATTGAAGCATTGTCTCAAGGTGCTAAGAAAGCCAGTTGCTGGATGAATACAGGGGAGGGTGGAGTATCGCCTTTTCATCTGGAATCGGGGTGTGACATTGTTTATCAGATTGGTACGGCAAAATATGGCTTACGTGATGAAAATGGTCTTTTGAGTGACGAGAAACTCAAAGAAAAAGGTTCATTACCCCAGGTCAAAATGTTTGAGATTAAACTCAGTCAGGGAGCGAAGCCGGGTAAAGGTGGCATACTTCCTGGTGAGAAAGTAAATGAAGAAATAGCTGCTGTACGTGGTATTCCCGTGGGTGAGGATTCCTTGAGTCCTAACCGTCATCCGGACATCGCCTCCATCGATGATTTGTTGGATATGGTGGATAGAGTCCGCAGAATCACTGGGAAACCCTGTGGTTTCAAAATGGTGCTGGGTGAATCCGAATGGTTGGATGATTTTTTGGATGCTGTGAATGCCCGGGGCGCCGAACATGCACCAGACTTTATTACACTGGACGGTAGTGATGGCGGTACCGGTGCTGCTCCCATGCCGCTGATGGACAGTGTAGGTTTGCCATTAAGAGAAAGTTTACCCATTCTGGTAAATAAACTGATGGCGCATGATTTACGTGAACGTGTCAGGGTTGTTGCTTCGGGTAAATTGATTAACCCAACCGATGTCGCTGCGGCTCTGTGCATGGGAGCTGACTTTACCGTTACCGGACGTGGGTTTATGTTTGCTCTTGGCTGTATTCAGGCGTTGCAGTGTAATAAGAACACCTGCCCGACCGGGATAACAACGCATAATCCTGATCTACAAAGAGGATTGGTGCCTGAGGTGAAAGCCGAGCGGGTCGCCTACTATCATCAACATCTGGTTCATGAAGTGGAGATGATTGCACACTCGTGCGGAGTTACAGAGCCGCGCAAACTGAAGCGTAAACACTGTGCAATTGTGGTTGAGGGCAGTCGATCCATTCCTCTGAATATTCTGTATCCAGAGTATTAAGAGAAGCCCGAAGTTAAAAATGCCAGTCAATGACTGGCATTTTTATTGGGGTTAATCGTCTAACCAGCACTCATCAATATTAGCTGACAGTTCTTTTTCTTCCTGGTGCTGCTCGATAGCACGTCTGGCGCGAAGAGCTCGTCTGGAAGCCAGTTTTTTTCGTGACAATTGCTCTTCTTCTTCGAAACCTACCAGCAAGTCAAAAACTTCAACCTGGGTTTCATTCAAGCCTTTTGTTTTCTGCAACATAAATAGACTCCTGATCAGATAAATCGGTCAGAAAGCTCTTCAGGTGCCGGCTAAAATAGGCACCTCAATGAGGAGCTCTGAATCAGCATTAGTATCTTTTTTATAATAGCTGTAACTAAATTTCAAACAGTTTTGTGGCGTTTTTAGGCAAGGCTTAATGCTGCACTGCAACGCCATAATCCGCATCCCAGCAGGATTTTGGGTGATCATAGAGATTGAGCATTGCAGCGATATGAAGAAAAAGTTTAAAAAAAATGACAATCGTACAATTGCCATTTTTACTTTGAAAAGGGGTGAGCGGGTTAACTAAGGGAAGAACGTTTATCGTTTTGCCTTAAAGAACGTAGGCTGCGTTTAATGGTTTTAAGGTGATCAATAAGACCCGGTCCCAATTTCATTGCAACGCCTACGGCAAGTACATCAATAACCACCAGATGCAGTACTCGCGATGACATTAATGTGCTGAGGTCTTTATCTTCTTCCAGATCAATATGGATAGGTATGGTTGCCAGTTCCGCCAGAGGCGTATCACTTGGGCATAAGGCGATGACGGTAGTACCTGTTTCCTTGACCAGCTTAACTGTGTGCAGCAGGTCTTTAGTGCGTCCGGTTTGCGAGATAGCAACAACCACGTCTCTATCATCTAAAGAAACGGCCGAGATTGCTTGCATATGTGGATCGGAATATGAAGTACTAGAGACTTTCAAACGGTGGAATTTATGGGCGGCATCGGTACAAACCGGTGCGGAAGCGCCAAAACCATAAAACTCTACACGCCGAGCGTTTGCCAGGGAATCGATGGCTTCTTCTAGCGTTTCTGGGTTCAGTAGCTCTTTGATGTTCAGCAGGTTGCCGATCATGGAATCAAAGATTTTTTCTTTAAACTCACTGACGGTGTCTTTTGAATCCAGAGAAAACTGTTCAAAGTTGGTATTGCTAGCCAGCCCCTGAGCCAGCATCAGTTTGAAATCCTGAAAGCCGTCATAGTCCAGGGCACGACAAAAACGAACCACGGTGGGTTCACTCACGTCGGCTTCTGCGGCGAGGTCAACAATGCGCATATGAATGACTTCATTGGGATTAGCCAGTACATAGTCGGCAACTTTTTGTTCTGATTTTCTCAAGTCTTCACGCGCTTCAGCGATCGACTTTAGTAAATTGACTGAGTTCAATCCTATACCCCAAAAAAAACATACCCGCGCTAAGTATAACAACCTTCAGACATTGGATTCACGTTCAGGCAGAAAAAGCTTTCTGAAAACATTATAGAAAACAGTGCTCCAGTCCTTTTTAAAGGTGAAATTTAACTACAAATTCAAATAAAAGCGTTACAATCAGCCCTTTCTAACTGTTCTGGTGATTTGCATGTCTGATCAAAGCCTTGATAAAGAGTTTTATGATCTCAACGATTGGCAACTTGCTGCTTTGTGTGCAGCGTTATCAGAACGGATGTTTCCAAATTTTGCGCTGTTTGCACGCTTAATGGAATTTGGCGATGTACAGCAGGTGCGCCGTATTCTCGATGGTGTTTGGGATTATCTTGGTAATTCTGGTGCCAAAATGAATTTTGAGGTGCAACTGGATAACGTTGAATCCAATATGCCGAATCTGGATGAGTTTGACATGTACGGTGCATCTCCTGCGCTGGATGCCGTAGTGGCTTTGTGCTCGACGTTGAATACAGTGATTGCATCTGATCCTGGTGAAGTGATTAATGTTGCAAACATGTCACGTGAATCGGTGGCGACCTTTATCGAGATGACTGCCGATGATCAGATTTCTGATGAAGAGTTAGTTCGGTACATCAATACGCATGAACTGATGCAACAGGAAGATGATTTCCAAGCCGTTATTCTGGAAATTTTGCAGGATGATATTTCTCGCACTGAAGCTTTGAGTGAACTGCGGGAACTGGCGCATAATGACGGCTACAGCAACCTGGGTATTTGCGACAGCGAATAACACTTATGCTTCGAATTGGTCTAATTCTCCTTATTTTGCCCTCCATGGCGCTGATGCTGGTTTACTTTATGGATCAGTCCGCCGTAGATGCCTGTTTGGATCAGGGCGGATCATACAACTACAAGGATGAGGTTTGCGATCTGAATGAGCAGCATCCTTTTGTCCCTCTAATTGCTCGCTACACATTATTGATAAACGCCGCCATGTTACTGTCCGTGATCGGTCTGCTGATGTGTATGAAAGGGTTGCTCTGGAAGCCCCGCTAGGAACTTACATGATTAAGAAAATTATCTGGGGAATTCTCCTTACCATTGTGGCTGTGATTATTGGAGCCTGGTTAACTCAGGATTACTGGTTACCCCAGTGGAATGAAGATCTGGCTCAGCAATCTTCAGAGTACAGAGAAAAAGGTCGGGCTCTGGGAGCGCGAGCCGATCAGCAAGTCTGTTTTGATGAAGCCTTAACCAGCTTTAATCAATGTTCCGGATTTGCCTGCACCATTAAACACGGCAAGTTTCTCAAAGCCTGTTGGGAAGAAGCCGCTCCCACAGAGGGATTTTGTGAAGGTGTTCCAGCTTACAATGAAGAAAAAACGGAAGATGAAAAAAGCTGGGCACGGCATGAATGCTGGGGACGTGACATCCGGGGAGAAGGTTGCCGTCTCTTGATGAGACAGCAACAGTTGCTGTGTTCAGAGCAGTTGAAAACGGATTAAACCGTTAATACCAGCTTACCTTTTACTTTACCGGTTTTACTGAGCTCAAACGCCTGTGCTGCATCCTGTAGCGGGAATGTTTGAGCTAAGAGCAAGGTCAGCTTACGGTCGGCATACAGACCTGCTAAGCGGTCTAACTGTTCGGCATTGGGTTCAACCCGAATCGGTTCTACCCGGACTTTCATTTTTTTACCCGCTGCGATCACTTCATCTTTTGTGGCAGAAGGCAGGGTCACCAGAGTACCGCCAGGTTTTACACAGCGCAGCGCATCAATACCCACTTCACCGCCAACGCCATCAATGACCAGATCCACGTTGTTAATATGATCTGTGAGGTTTTCGTTACGATAATCCAGAACCAGGTCGGCCCCCAGAGATTTTAGAAACTCATGGTTTTCCGGTGAAGCCGTGGCAATGACACGCGCGCCCATCCATTTTGCCAGCTGTACTGCAAGATGACCGACGCCACCTGCGCCGGCAAGTACCACAACTTGTTTCGATGCCTGCAATTGGCCTTTATCAAACAGGGCCTGCCATGCGGTTAATCCTGCCAGAGCAAGTCCTGCGGCGGCTTCTACTGGCAGTTCAGCCGGACGCAGACTGATCTGATCCGCAGGAACAGCAATATACTCGGCAAAGCAGCCAGCACGTTCCGGGAAATTGATGAATCCGAAGACCTCATCACCGGTTTTAAAATCGTTGACGTCATCTGCGACTACCGTCACAGTGCCTGCAAACTCCCATCCGGGGATAAAAGGCAATTCGCCGATAAATGGCGCGGCGCCTCCGCCAGCACAGGTTTTCCAATCAATTGGATTGACTCCGGCTGCGAGGTTTTTTACCAGAACTTGTCCCTGATTCAGTTCCGGTTTAGGCAGGTCGGTATATGTTAATTGTTCACTGGAACCGAACTGACTGATCTGTAAGGCTTTCATTGACTACTCCGTTAAACTTTACGGTGCCAGATAACAGTGTTTTTTGTTAGTCTTGGCTTTCTACTACAGGGACCATCTAGATTAGGACTGGTTCCATTTTATACTGGCAATAAGTAAAGGCGAATGTGATGTATCTGGCAATATTAGAGCAGTTTTTATTTTGGGGTGGGTTGCTGGTATTTCTGATATCACTGGCTATGTATGTAGGCCGTACCAAAGATTATAAATCTTTGATCGAGTTCTGGAAGCCAACGATGGAGATGACTCCAAAGGAGTTCAATGTAAACCGCGCAGGGTTAATTATGATGATTACCGCTGTTGCAATACGGATCGCACTGTTTGTGATTTATTAAGGTAAATATGAAAGGAAATCCATTTCAGGGAGCAGGCTATCTGGTACGTGGCCTGAAAATGTTACCTGATCCACAGATCAGGCCCTTTGTGCTGGTGCCACTGTTAACCAATATTATCCTGTTTGTCGCTGCGATCTGGATGTTGTTCAGCAATTTTGGTGGCTGGGTGGATTCTTTGATCTCAACCTTTCTGCCGGACTGGGAATGGTTGCAGTTCCTGCATTATCTGCTCTGGCCCTTGATGGCTCTGCTGGTGATCGTGTTTGTCTACTATGGTTTTTCCATAGTTGCTAACCTGATAGCGGCACCCTTTAATGGTTTCCTTTCAGAGAAAGTGGAAAAACGCCTGCGTGGGGATGTTATTCAGGATGAGGGTTGGCAAGCTGTATTGGCGCTTGTTCCCCGCGCTATTGGTCGTGAGCTGGCTAAATTAGCTTACTATCTGCCGCGTTTGTTGTTCCTTCTGGTTTTATCCTTTATCCCGGTCATTAATATTGTTGCGCCACTACTCTGGATACTCTTTGGTGCCTGGATGATGGCTATACAGTATTGTGATTACCCTATGGATAACAATAAGGTCAGTTTTAAGAATATGAAGAATATGCTTAAGGCCGATCGACTGACATCATTAGGTTTCGGCGGCTTGATACAGGTTGGGATGATGATTCCAATCTTGAACCTTATTCTTATGCCCGCTGCCGTAGTTGGTGCAACAATCTATTGGGTGGAAGGTCACGTTTCGGTTGAAAAGGATCTGGATCAGAAACGTCTGAAGTAAATTAAAGAGATGGCTGTGACGTGTTACCTTCGGGCTTCCGCTCTATATGCAGAGGCTCATCGTCCTGCCATTCGACCTCCTTTTTGGTAACGGCCTCCATCGGGAAGTGGCAGGTAAAGTTACTGCCTTTGTTAACCTTGCTTTTAATCGTCAGCTGACCACCATGACGAGCCAGAACGTGTTTGACAATGGCCAGGCCAAGGCCGGTGCCGCCACTTGCAGAGGAGCGGCTTTCATCAACCCGGTAGAAACGTTCAGTCAGGCGTGGCAGATGAATTGACTCAATGCCGGGTCCATTGTCTTTAACCGAGAAGTGACCGCCATTTTTATCCAGCCACCAGCGAATACGAATACGGCCTTCAGCGGGCGTATATCGAACAGCGTTGTAAACCAGGTTCGAGAACGCGCTGTGCAGCTCCAGTTCCTGCCCCAGAAGGTCGTGGCTATCGTCTAGTTCAATAACAAATTCATGACCGCCACGTCCCTGAGAGAGGTGTTCCGCCCCTTCCAGAATGTTCTGCACCATATTATGGATCTGAATCGGTTGTTCATCGGAGATATGGTGGCTGGCTTCCAAGCGAGAAAGCAGTAGCAGGTCGGATACCAGATTTTCCATACGTCGGGTCTGTTGATGCATAGAACCTAAGCCACGGGTGAGTGGAGCGGGTAGATCTTGGTCAAGGAAGGTTTCCAGGTAACCACGAACCACTGTAAGCGGCGTTCTTAGTTCATGTGAGGCATTGGCCACAAAATCCTGACGCGTCTGTTCAAGGCGTTTGAGACGCGTTACATCACGGGCAACCAGAAGGCGGTCGCCATCACCAAATGGCGTAATCTGAAACTGAATCTGGAGGTCAGAATGCGCAGGTGAAGGTAGGGTAATCGGGTCGGAGTAATCTTCACGTTTAAAGTAACGAATGAAACGAGGATCACGTAACAGGTTCATGATCGGTTTGCCGCGATCAGAACGGTCATTTAAACCGAGTAAACGGTTAGCAGACGTATTCCACCACTCAAGATTGTTGTTGGAATCCACAATCACGATGGCATCAGGTAAGGCAGTAGTGGATTCCTGAAAACGGTTGATTACATTGCGTAGTAAATTTTCACGGGATTCCTGACGGCGGTTCAAGCGGGACAGTTCGTCAAATACTTCCCCCCAATGACCGGAGCTTTCAGGGGGTTCATTGAGTTCGTCACGATCCAATAGCCATTCACTGAGTCGATTAAACTGTTTGACCTGATACAGAGCCCAGATAAAGAGTGCTATTGCGACCGACCATCCGGGTAAACCTATGAAGAATCCAAATACAAAAGCTATTCCACCCACCAGCAATAAACTGGTTAACATCGAGTGGCGATTTTTTTGCATGGTTAATCCTTCTGCATAGGCTTATTAGGCAACGTTGGAAGAGAATCTGTATCCTGTTCCGCGAACTGTTTGTACCAGATATTCATGACGATCGCCCAGAGCTTTACGCAGGCGACGGATATGAACATCAACAGTTCGTTCTTCCACATATACGTTTCCGCCCCAAACCATATCCAGCAGTTGGCTACGTGAATAAGCGCGGTCCTGATGTGTCATGAAGAATTGTAGCAGACGGAACTCAGTAGGTCCTAGCTCTACAGGCGTCTCTTCAGAAGTAACACGGTGCGAGATTGGGTCCAGTGTCAGACCATCTACAGTCACCGGTTCTTCGATGCCTTTTGGAGTGGTTCGGCGCAGAACCGCTTTCAGGCGGGCTACCAGTTCACGGGGTGAAAAGGGCTTGGTGATGTAATCATCTACACCCGCTTCAAGACCTTTAATTTTATTGTCTTCATCGCCTTTGGCCGTCAGCATGATGATCGGAATATCTGCTGTGGTTTCGTCTTTGCGCAGGCGGCGGGCAAACTCAATACCACTGGCACCTGGCATCATCCAGTCCAGCAGAACCATATCCGGCTTATCATCAACGATCAGGCCGTGCGCATCGTTAGCGTTTTCAGCTTCGAAGCATTCATAGCCAGCCATCTCAAGAGCGACAGCGATCATTTCACGAATTGGTGCTTCATCATCTACGATCAGCACACGTTTAGAAGCAGACATGTAATTGCCCTTTATCTCAATTTATCGACGCGGATATTAGAAGACAATAGTGTTACACAAATATGACAGGTTTCGTCATTTGGCAAGGAAGTCGAGAAAAATGCGGCCTAAAATCAGAGTTGTTGGATAAAGTAGTCCGCGGCAATGCCTATGAAGACGACTAAACCAGAGTAATGGTTATGCAAAAATGCTTTAAAGCATTCTTCTCTTTCCCGGTATTGAATCAGTCGTTGCTGGTGGACAAAAGTGCCAATGGCAGCCGCTACCCCGATAAAATAGGCAACCCCCATTTCAAGTTGTAAACCTAATAAAATCAGAGCCAGTGCAGTCAATATCTGCAACATGCCGATGATCAGTTTGTCTGCATCTCCGAAGAGAACGGCCGTTGATTTCACTCCGATTTTGAGATCATCGTCACGGTCCACCATTGCGTACATGGTGTCATAAGCGACTGTCCAGATCAGTTTTAGGGTAAAGATCAGCCATGCAATAGCGGGCAGAGTTTCATTCACAGCGGTAAAAGCCATAGGTATGGCCCAGGCAAAGGCCGCGCCCAATACAACCTGAGGCATGTGGGTATGGCGTTTCATAAATGGATAACATGCGGCTAAAAGTAACCCGCCAAAAGACATTAAAACAGTCATCTGGTTGGTAAACAGAACCAGAACAAAAGCGCACAGCATCAACACAGTGAATAACAGCAGGGCTTCTTTAGCTGTGACGTGCCCAGAGGGAATGGGGCGGTTGGCGGTGCGTTTTACATGCCCATCAATTTTCCGGTCTGCAAAATCGTTAATAACACAACCTGCCGAGCGGGTCAGAAAAACCCCCAGAGTAAAAATCACCAGCAGATGCAGTGGAGGAACACCTTCAGAAGCGATCCATAGAGCCCAATAGGTGGGCCATAGAAGTAGAAGAGTGCCAATCGGTTTGTCGACACGCATGAGTTGGCCGAAGTAATGAAACTTCTCTTTACTAAATAGCTCACTTAACTGCATGGAAGAGGACATATTTCTGGTTTTATTTTCAGAAGATTAAGTGGCTTTAGTTTACCTGCAGTAGCTCAGGGAGGAAAACTTCACAGACTAAAAGTGGCTTATTGGATAGAAAAAAAACAGAACGCCTTGCCCAGAGTTTGCGACCATCATTCAATTTAAGGTGACTGATCTGGAGTGGACCTCGTTTCATGCTGGGATCACTGAAAAGCAAGTGACCCAGAGAGCTGTTACCCAGCATACGCAGTTGCCTCTGCCTGCCGGTGAGCGTGGTCGCTGGGATGATAGAACGGGCATACACCCAATCTTTTCCATTCCCTTTAAGGCGCACCTCTCGCACAAGCGCAAACTGCCGGCTACGCATGTTCAGAGCTTTGGCTTCTGAACGGGTAGGTAGAAACCAGCCCTGTCTAACCACCTCAACTTTAAAGTCACCATGGCTTTGCTTAACAAGTCTTTGGGTCAGAGAGCCACTATCAACCAGCCACGAATACCATTCGGTAGGTGCTACTTGATGATAGGGGCGGCGCAGAGTTATCCAGCGACTATCAAAACTTTGGCGGGTGAGTGCAGTTTGTACGGGCACGTGTCCGGTCCTTTAAACCAGTGCTTTAAATGAGTCGCGCTATAGTAGCAGAAACTTTGCCCGGGAACCTATGAGCTGGTGTTGTTTTACTGCTGTAAATTAGGGAGCCTGAGTGCTGCTCGAGTCATAGGTACGTTACCTATTTCCTGCTTGCTGAGGTAAGATGCCGGCATGATGAAACAGCTATTTAAATTTCCCCCGGAACAGGCCCCGACCCTTACACAGGAATGGGTAGAAGCAATTGTGGTTGGGTTGAACTTATGCCCATTTGCCGCACCCGAAGTAAAAAACAAAGCTATACGCTATGCCGTATCGCATGGGGATAAGGCTGAAGCAGTCGTACAGGATTTCCTGACTGAGTTGGATAAGATTCAGAATGCAGAAGAGACAGAGCTCTCCACCACCTTGTTGTGTTTTACCCAGGTAGCGGACGATTTTGAGGAATTTCTGGATATTCTCGACATATGCCAACAGAATCTTGAAAATTCTGGACTGGGTGGTTTTTTTCAATTAGCCAGCTTTCATCCCGAATACTGCTTTTCGGGTGTGGATAAAGGCGATATTACTAACTGGACCAATCGAGCGCCTTTCCCAACAATTCATCTTATCCGCGAAGGTCAGATGAGCCGGGTACTGACACATTACAAAAACCCGGATGAGATTCCAGAAAGAAATATGGCTTTAATGGAGACCTTGGGTAAACAGGGGCTTATCCAGAAGTTTCCGCCATTAGCGCATTACTGGACAGAAGATTAAGCAAACCCTTTGGCGATTCTTCGTTTTAATAATGGTTGTGCCCAGTCTATAAATACTCGGCTTCGTGACGACAGCTGTCGGGAATGTGGGTATACCAAATTTATGGGTAATGGTGGCAGTGAGTAATCCCCTAGAATGGCTACCAGTTTGCCCTGTGCGATATATGGCCCAACCTGATAACTGAGAAATTGACCGATCCCCAGACCATCGCAGCAGGCATCTCTGGCGGCTTCTACATGGTTGGTTTTCAATTTCCCAGAAATTCTGATTTTGTTGATACTGCCCCGATCATAGAAGGGCCATTCCGGCGCACTGTTAAGTGCGGTTAAGTGGATGCAGTCGTGGTGAATAATTTCGGTAGGGCTTTCAGGGATTCCGGCCTTGGCAATATAGTCCGGGCTGGCACAGATAATGTGCCCCAGCGTACCTACAGGTTTAGCAATCAGTGTGGAATCCGGTAAAGAGCCAATCCTCAGAGCTATATCTATACCCTCTTCGAGCAGATCAACGACACGATCCAGCAGGATCAGCTCTATCTCCATATTTGGGAACTGCGCAAGAAATTCATTAATGACTGGGCTAAGGTGCATTCGACCAAAGGTAACCGGAGCTGTCACTCGTAATAAGCCGGTTGGGTTACTTTGTTTCTGGTTCAGTGCATTTTCGGCATCTTCTACCTCATGCAGGATCTGCCGACAGCGACGATAATACTCTCGGCCTTCCTCAGTGAGATTTAAGCGCCGTGTGGTTCTGATCAGCAGTTGCACACCCAGAGCTTCTTCCAAAGCCGCCAGGGTTCTGACAACTGAAGACTGGGACATTGATAGCTTTTCTGCAGCAGCAATCATGCTGCCACAATCCACAATTTTGACGAAAGCGGTCAT
Source organism: Neptuniibacter sp. (assembly GCA_050633685.1). Lineage (GTDB taxonomy): Bacteria > Pseudomonadota > Gammaproteobacteria > Pseudomonadales > Balneatricaceae > Neptuniibacter. The sequence continues at coordinate 18,371 of JBOEHA010000032.1, forward strand.
CGCTTTGAGTTTGTTCATCTCGGTATATTAATGCGGTTTTTGCATTATTGATATTAAGAAAAGCATATTTATTGTGCATTCTGGGTAAATCATAATGATCGCAAGATTGGTTGCAGTAGAGAGTGATGATGGCCCATAGGTTTAGTGAACTGACATTTACACCCTCCGTTATTCGGGTGCAGGAGCACTTTGGTACAGCTACTCGTGTATCTGAGGTCAGAAAGCGGATGCCCGAGTTTGATGTGTTTAGTTCTCGGGAAATCGAGTTTATTCAGGCCAGGGATAGCTTTTATATGGCGACGGTTTCGGAAAATGGCTGGCCTTATATTCAGCACCGAGGGGGTGAGACCGGCTTTATAAAAGTGTTGGATGAAACCTCGATAGCGTTTTTGAATTACTCTGGTAATGGTCAGTACCAGAGTCAGGGTAATTTTATTGCTGAAAATCGGGTTGCGCTTTTTTTGATGAGTTACTCACAAAAAAGGCGATTAAAGCTGCTAGGCAGGGCTGAGATGTTTACTGCCGAGAAACTGCCTGCTGAGTTAAATTTTTTTAAAACTGAGATGCATACGAATCCACGGGCTGAATCTGTGATCCGGATTCAGATGGAAGCGTTTGATTGGAATTGCCCTCAATATATAACGCCTCGTTACACAGAGGCTGAACTTGCAGAACGAACAGGAGAATAAAATGAAACTGTATGACCTGGAACTATCTGGTAACTGTTACAAAGTCAGGCTGTTCGCAGCATTAACAGGAATCGAGATTGATATTGAAGCCGTAGACTTTTTAGCGGGAGAGCATAAGAAATCCCCGGTTATTGATCTTAACCCCTGGGGAGAGTTGCCCACTTTCACTGACGGAGATCTGGTCCTAAGGGATTCGCAAGCTATTCTGGTTTACCTCGCTCAAGCCTATGCTGATGAAAAGTGGTACCCCGCCTCTGCGGCGGCCAGAGCCGAGATCCAACAGTGGTTGTCTACCTCGGCAAATGAGATCCAACATGGCCCTGCTGACGCACGTTTGATTGATAAATTTGGGTTTAAGCTGAATAAAGAACATTCTCTGGTGATTTCAGATCGCATTCTGGGACTGTTGGAAGCGCATTTAGAGGCAAATGACTGGCTGGCATTAGGGCATCCAACAATCGCCGATTGTGCTGCGATGCCATACGTAGGTCTGGGATGGGAAGGTGGAGTTTCTCTTGATGATTATCCGAACATTCAGGCTTGGATCGATAGGATAAAAGCCTTACCGGGCTTTATTCCGATGCCTGGGATATAACCCGGTCGCGTCCCGCGTTTTTTGCTTGATAAAGGGCCTGGTCAGCTTGGCTGATCAGGTCATGGGGTGAGCCTTCATGAAAAGGTGACAGGCAGGCAACTCCGGCACTGATTGTTACAATCCTCTGTGTAGTGGATTTTTCATGTTCTATGTTCAGTTCTTTGACGGCCTGATTCATTTTATTGGCAAGTTTTTCAGCACCTTTCAGGTCCGTATCAGGAAGAATAATGGCAAATTCCTCTCCGCCGTATCGGCATACCAGATCATGCGCCCGTTGGATGCTACTGCTAATCGCTTTGGCAATGGTTCTGAGGCAGCCATCACCGGCAAGGTGCCCATAAAAGTCGTTAAATGCTTTGAAATGGTCGATATCTAGCATTATTAGTGCGATTTTGCGTTTTGCTCGTTTAACCCTGCGCCATTCTGTTTCAATACTGCGTTCGAACTCTCTGCGGTTATTTACCTGAGTTAAACCATCAATACGCGCTGATCTTGCCAACAGGTCTTGTGACTGTTTTAACTGCATCAAAATCTGGATCCGGGACAGCAGAATTACAGGGGAGCGGGTGAGAACCAGAAAATCTGATGCGCCAGCACTGTAGGCTTCCAGTTCAATATGGTCGTCTGCTTCATGGCTCACCAGAGCAATGGGTAATGGTGAGTCTTCCTTATGTTGCGAGATCTCTTTGCATAAACTCAACATTTGCGGCCACTGATCTTCAGTAGTGAGCAGCAATAATTGCGGTGGATCCTCTTTGAGCAGCGTTTTTAACTCATTGAGATTGGCTGGCAGAAGAATATTGTATTCATTCCTCAGGCTTGAGATTAAAGGCCAGATGGATTCGATACCATGGTCCGAATAGATAGCTATGGTTTGTTGTTCAATCTGAACATGGCTTTCACCGGGTAGTGCCTGAGCGCTAATCTCTTCGCCCTTAAAGAACGCTAAGAGGTCTTCAGTTCCTGGCAGTCCGAGTGAAACTCGGCCATCCATAGCTTCCAGAACTGGAATTCTGCGGTTGTACTCACCTTTCTCCCAACTTTTCTGCCAGAAAGACAGAGTGTTTTCTTCGTTTGATTCAATATCTACTTCGCATGGAAGGTCTGCGGCAACCAAACACTCGAAAATGACTGACACATCTGAAATATCTTTACCATCAATCCAAAGAGCTTGATATAGAAGGTGACGCAGGTTGGCGGCCTTTGTTTTATCTATAGCCTCAGCATGGATCACACACAGGCTGGCAAAACGGCTGTCACTGCGTTTTTTGGGCAGCGCAAGCTCTATATGAGAGGCGAGGGTACGGACAATAAAAACATCACTGGCGAGTTCTGCCTGACTTTCTGCGGAGGAGTTATACATATCCAGATCAGGGGCATGCTCAATAAGGCGCCAGTCAACCTGATCCATCAGACCAAAACTAATGAGTTGCTCATGCAGCGCATAGCTGAAAGGGCAATTCAGATCCGCATATACGGTATATCTCGCCATAAACTATCCAATATTGATCCCTGAATGGAGTACTTACCTCTTTAAGTATCGGCTAAAAAAAGGTTTTTTGAGTTTAATTAGGTAAGAGGGCTTAGTTGTTTTGATGTTTAGCTTTGAAAAAGGCATAAAAAAAGCAGCCACAAGGCTGCTTTTTTAACTTAAGAAGTGAGCTTACTCTTCTTCAGCGACTGTCTTTTTAATCTGCTTTAGGGAGCTATGACGTACATCCGTACCGCTTACCAGATAGATCAGGTGGGCAGCCATTGCACGGGCGTGGTCGCCAATACGTTCCAGGCTACGCAGAACCCAGATCACGTTCATAACGCTGGAGATTGAGCGCGGATCTTCCATCATGTAAGTAGCCAGAGAGCGCATTGCTGAGCTGTATTCCTGATCTACAGACTTATCCATCTTAGCAACACGGTATGCCAACTCAGTATCATTACGAGCAAAGGCTGTCAGTACATCTTTAACCATTTCACGGATCAGGTTACCGATGTGACGCACTTCCTGATAACCACGAGGTGACTCGCCTTCTTCAACGAGATCGATTGCGTGACGGCAGATACGGCTTGCTTCGTCACCCATACGTTCCAGGTTAGTGGTTGCTTTGGAAACAGCGATGATCAGACGCAGATCGCTGGCAGCAGGCTGGCGGCGGGCAATGATGGTTGTACATTGCTCATCGATCAGCAGTTCCATCTCGTTGGTTTGCTTATCAACCTTCTGAGAGGACTCCGCCAGTTCAACGTCACCATTAAGCAGGGCATCGATGCAATCGTGAACCTGACGCTCAACCATACCGCCCATGGTCAGCAGTTGAGTGCGGATCAGTTCCAGTTCTTCATTAAACTGCTGCGAAATATGAGCAGAGTAATTGTCATTATTAAGTTCCATATCGACTTTGACCTTTCCTCAAATTAACCGTAACGACCAGTAATGTAGTCTTCAGTTTGTTTCTTCTCTGGATTGGTGAACAGAGTATCTGTTACGCCAAACTCGATCAGATCTCCCATGTACATGAAGGCAGTGTAATCAGATACACGTGCAGCCTGCTGCATGTTGTGAGTTACGATCACGATAGTGAAGTCTTTCTTCAGTTCGTGAATCAGTTCCTCAATCTTCAAGGTAGAGATTGGATCCAGTGCAGAGGCTGGTTCGTCCAACAGCAGAACTTCAGGTTTAACCGCTATTGTACGCGCAATTACCAGACGCTGCTGCTGACCACCGGACATGCCCAATGCGCTTTCGTGCAAACGATCTTTTACTTCATCCCACAGAGCCGCAGATTTAAGTGCCCACTCAACAGTTTCGTCGATTACGCGCTTTTTGTTAATGCCCTGAATACGCAGGCCATAAGCAACGTTCTCGTAAATGGATTTAGGGAACGGGTTTGGCTTCTGGAATACCATGCCTACACGGCGACGCAATTCCGCGATATCGACACTGCGGTCGTAGATATTGCTGTCATCCATCTGGATTTCACCGGTGATATGGCAGTCATCAACCAGATCATTCATACGGTTAAAGCAGCGCAGTAGTGTGGATTTACCACAGCCGGATGGACCGATAAACGCGGTTACGCGGTTTTTCGGGATAACCATGTCGATACCGTGTAGAGCTTCGTTATCACCATAGCTAAGTTTCAGGTCCTTAACTTCAAGCGCCAAAGTCTCGTCATTCAGGTCCAGTGTACGGCTGTCTCGCTGCATAGAAGAAATATCAATTGCGTGTGTTTTAGCTTCGCTAGTCATTTTAGCAACCTTTTAAATAATTCTGTCCGATAGTTACATTTCAAGCGCTTTGTATTTCTCGCGTAGATGGTTTCGAATCTGGATGGCCGACAAGTTCAGCATCGCGATTACAGCCACCAGCAAGAGCGCCGTTGCATATACCAGCGGACGAGCCGCTTCAACATTCGGGCTTTGGAAACCTACATCATAGATGTGGAAGCCCAAGTGCATAAATTTCTGATCCAGGTGCAGGAACGGATAGTTACCATCTAATGGCAGACTTGGTGCAAGTTTTACAACACCTACCAGCATCAATGGTGCTACCTCACCTGCAGCGCGTGCAATCGCCAGAATAACACCGGTCATGATCGCCGGGCTGGCCATTGGGATTACAATTTTCATCAGGGTTTCGAACTTAGTCGCACCCAGTGCTAGGGAGCCTTCACGTATCGCGCGTGGGATACGGGTCAGGCCTTCCTCTGTAGCTACTATTACAACCGGTACGGTCAGCAGAGCCAGAGTGATAGAAGCCCACAGCAGACCTGGCGTACCGAAGGTCGGTGCCGGTTTCGCTTCCGGGAAGAAAGCGTCATCTATGTGACCACCGAGGAAGTAAACAAAGAAACCAAGGCCGAATACACCGTATACAATGGATGGTACACCCGCCAGGTTGTTTACTGCGATACGGATAACCCGGGTTACGAAACCCTGTTTTGCATATTCACGCAGATACACCGCAGCAACCACGCCAAATGGTGTCACCATTACGGACATGATCAGTACCATCAACACGGTACCGTAAATAGCAGGGAAGATACCGCCTTCTGTGTTTGCTTCGCGTGGGTCATCACTAAGGAATTCCCATACTTTAGCAAAGTAGTGACCGATCTTGCCGCCGATACCCATATCATTAGGCAGGAATGCGCGAACAACCCACGAAACCTTGAACTCGACAATCTTACCATTGGCAATCTCAGCGGTAATGGTATCGCGGTTAGCGGCGTTGTAGAGAGCCAGAAGCTCGCTCTGCAGTGATTCATACTCCAGGTCCAGCTCTTTACGGCGGTCATCAATCTCCTGGTAGCGAGCAGGGTCGGTTACTTCTTTCAACTGCAGCGAACGTTCTTTCAGACGCAGACGTTCCATCTCATAGTTGATGGATCCGATAGTGCCTTTCTCGATCTCTTTAATTTGATCGTGGATAGACAGGGCACGTTCAATTCGGTTCTGGAACTCGTTCCAGAACGCTTCGTATTCAGGCGTTTTCTCATAACCATCATGACTGGCTACAACCTTACCGTCTTCCTTAATACTGCGCAGGTAACCGTAGAAGTTACCCCATTCACGACGTTCCGCCGCAAATAGCATCTCCGGTTTTGACTGATCATGGTTGAAAGTATCCAGAATCCAGACGAAGTCAGTGCCACCGTGATCACGGTTACCAATCTTCATCAGGATACGTTCCATGGTTTCAACGCCTTCAGGCACTTCAACGCCACTGTCGCTCAGCTGCTCAGCAGGCACTTGAACGGTTTGAACGCGCTCACCAATCATACGGATGGTGTTATTTTTTTCTGTGTAGTTCGACTGCACAATGTCAGCAGGCCAGAAGTGCCCCAGACCGCGGACTGCGATCAGTGTCAGCAGGCCAACGACCATGATCAAACAGATCGCTACGGCACCGGCATTCAACCAGACCCAAGGTGCGCCGGACTTTGTCCATTCAGTAAATGACTGTCTCATTTTCTTAATCCTCTATACGCACGGTTACAGTGAGCCATACTTCTTACGCAGTCGCTGACGAACCAGCTCTGCCAGCGTATTTACGAAGAATGTGAACAGGAAGAGCACAAAGGCTGCCAGGAACAGAATGCGATAGTGTGTACTACCCACTTCAGATTCCGGCATCTCAACAGCGATGTTCGCTGCCAGCGTACGCATCCCCTCAAATATGTTCATATCCATAATCGGTGTGTTACCGGTTGCCATCAGAACGATCATCGTTTCACCCACCGCACGTCCCATACCGATCATAACGGCAGAGAAAATACCCGGGCTTGCTGTAGGCATTACAACGCGTACCAGTGTCTGCCATGGCGTAGCACCCAGAGCCAGGGAACCGTAAGACAGATGCTTAGGTACTGCGAAGATCGCATCCTCGGTGATTGAGAAGATCGTTGGAATGACTGCAAAGCCCATGGCGATACCTACCACCAGAGCGTTACGCTGGTCGTAAGGAATGCCCAGTTCCTGGCTTACCCAGTAACGCATCTCAGTGCCAAACAAAATGTGTTCAATGCCTGGTGCAATCCAGAAACTAAACATAGTTGCAGCGATGACTACTGGTATCAGCAGCGCTGCATCCCAACCTTCTGGAATCAGGTAACGAAGGGATTTCGGCGCATTTGCCCAGGCAAAGGCAAAACCGATGATGGCTGCAGGAAGTACCAGCAGGGTAACGAATATTCCGGCAAGGTTGACCTCCATAAATGGCGCAAGCCACAGGCCTGCCAGGAAACCCAGAATTACTGTTGGCAATGCTTCCATCAATTCGATGAAAGGTTTTACCTTTTTACGCATGGCCGGAACCATGAAGTAAGCCGTGTAGATCGCGCCACAGATCGCCAGCGGTGTACCAAAAAGCATGGCGTAGAAGGCCGCTTTCAAAGTACCAAAGGCCAGAGGCATCAAGCTGTATTTTGGCTCGAAATCATTGGTTGATGCAGAAGACTGCCAGGTGAATTCAGGTTCCTGATAACCTTCGTACCAAACTTTTTCCCATAAAGCGCCCCAGGAAATTTCCGGGTGCTCATTGTGAATTTTCCACAACGCCAGTTCGCCGTTCTGCTCAACTAAAAGAGCATTGGAACGAGGTGCCAGCGCAAGCATGTCGGTATTGCCTTTGGCTACCGCTTCACTCAGAGAGGTTCGATGTGCAGTTGTGTTGTAGAACGTCAGGTTGCCCGTTTCAGAGATCGCCACAAAGCCTTTACGACGGTGTTCGATAGAGATTGAGCTGATAGGTGCTGAGCCGTTAGAGAATTCACGGATCTTTGTCAGCAACCATTCATTATTTTCATTACGAACCAGGAACCACTGGGAAGTAACACCTTTGTCGTCAGATATCAGCAGTGAGTTGCCGCCCAATAACCATTCAAAAGAGGTTACTTTTCCGGAAGTTGTATCCAGTAGTTGTGTAACGGATGGGCCGCCTTGGGCCTTGAGGTCAACAACAGTGAGTTTGCTGTCTTCACCAGAAATCATCATCCAGCGTTGATCTGGCATCAGCAACACTTTGTTTGCCGGTGCATTCAGCTCCGGCAGCGGGAAATTGCTGCTGTCCGCCTGAACTTCTTCAGTAATAATGTTTTCTGTCAGGCTTACAGAAACGCCTGACAATTTAGTCGCCTGACCACCAATTACTGTCCAGGAGTCTTCTTCACCATTCAGGGAAAGGACTTCAACTGGACCATCAGAAACCTGAATCGGTTCAGCACCTAATGGGTACTCCATTCCAGGAGTGATAACGCGTATACCATTAGGGTAGGTTGATTTGTATTTATGCTGGAATACTTGTGCCTGGCCATTGCTTAAACCCAGAGCAAAGATACCGCTGTATTCCGACGCCAGTGCAAAGCTGGTTACTGACACGCCTTCAGGCAGAGTAATCGATTCCTCTTTAACCACTTCACCGTTACGGGTGTTAAAAAAGATCATCTTACCGGCATCAGTGACACGCAGGCCAATTTCAGCTTGTTCTTCCATCGTTAGATAGAGGGTTTTTCCTATACCAGGAGCTGCGTAAGGAGCTACCTCCTGATTGTTTTCCTGCCAACGTTCAATCTTGGCAGATTCAAACAGCGGGGCAACTTCATACAGAAGATAAAAGAAGATCAACAGAATCGCGACAATTACACTGATACCACCAAAGGCGATGCCTCCGGATGCTAGTTTGTCCTTCAGGGCGCGGAAGGTTCTGTGGCGCTTCGCCGCTGCGGTGTCAAAGTCCAGTTCGCTAGAAACGGTCTTGTCTGTACTCATGGCACAAGGTCCTGGGTTAGGGAACGTAAAGTTCTCGGGAAATTACGGCGCGTACAATATTAAAAGTTTGTTACAGTAGTATTACAGAGTGTTCCTAAGACAAAACAAGGGGACCAATTGGCCCCCTTGTTTCTTAAAGCTTTTGACTTTGGGATATTACATGCCCAGAGCAGCCATCTGCTTCTTAACAACTGCAGCAGGCAGTGGGATGTAGCCGTCTTTAACTACAACTTCCTGACCTACTTTAGACATTACCATTTTCAGGAATTCTTTCTCCAGAGGAGCAAGAGGCTGACCTGGCTTTTTGTTCACGTATACATACAGAGAACGAGCCAGTGGGTAAGTGCCATTCAGAGCATTTTCAGGAGAAGCTTCAACGAATGCAGAACCTTCTTTCTTAGTCAGAGGCAGTGCACGTACGGAAGCAGTCTTGTAACCGATACCTGAGTAGCCGATGCCGTTCAGGGAAGTAGAAACTGACTGAACAACAGAAGCAGAACCTGGCTGCTCATTTACGTTGTTTTTGAAGTCGCCTTTACACAGGCCTTTCTTCTTGAAGTAACCGTAAGTACCGGATACAGAGTTGCGACCGAACAACTGAACACTCTTGTCAGCCAGAGCGCCAGTTACACCTGCGTCACCCCAAGTTGTGATTTCAGCTGGTGCGCCACATTTACGAGTAGAAGAGAAGATTGCGTCAACCTGAGCAATAGTCAGGCCTTCAATTGGGTTGTCTTTGTGCGCGAAAACAGCCAGAGCGTCGATAGCAACCGCTACTGGAGTTGGCTTGTAGCCGAATTTCTTTTCGAACGCTTCAATTTCTTTGTCCTTCATCTTACGAGACATAGGACCAACGTTAGAAGTACCTTCAGTCAGAGCTGGTGGCGCAGTAGAAGAACCCGCAGCTTGAATCTGGATGTTAACGTTAGGGTAGCTACGCTTGAATTCTTCAGCCCACAACGTCATCAGGTTAGCCAGAGTGTCTGAACCTACAGAAGACAGGTTACCAGAAACACCGGAAGCCTTAGAGTATACAGGCAGATCTTTGTCCAGCAGGTCAGATGCATTTGCAGCTACGCAAGTTGCTGACATAGCAACAGCAGCAAGCAGCTTTTTCATTGGTTTCATGATGTAGAGCTCCAAAGAGTCTTTGATTAGTGTGAGTTTCGATGTCGGCACTATAGGCGGCTTTAATTACAAAAATGTGACAGGTTGTAGCATTTCCTGCATTTTGGAATATTTTTCATATTAAAGCTCAGATAAGTTAGACCTAAGTATCACATAGGCTTATGATTTGTTGTATAGAGGTTGGACTTTATAACTAATTTTGAATTTTCACTCGCCTGTTTTGAGTGGAAGCCGCAATGGCAGAGGCCTGATAATGATAAAAAGTAATGACCAAACTCTGCAGCCTGAGGGTGAGTTAATGTTACAAATCCCGGCATGTAGTGAAGCAACCAATATGTTTGGTGATGTTTACAGTGGCTGGGTAGCTGCAAACATTGTTAAAGCATCAGAGATTTATGCCGCCCGGCAGTCGCAAGGACGGGTATCGACGGTTTCAATTGGTGAAATGACGTTTATGTCGCCGGTGCTGGTTGGCGCAGTTATGTCTTTCTATACACAAGTACTGGATAAAGGTAACAGCTCCCTGCGAATTCTGGTTGAAGTCTGGAGCAGCTCTCCGGATGGAGTTGAGCAGAGAAAGGTAACTGAGTCTGAGTGTGTTCAGGTCGCGATTGATGGCCATGGTCATATCAGAGCACTGGATTATCTTGAGAAGTGATAAAGGATGAATTATTCAGGCAGTTGTCACTGTGGGGCTGTTCGATTTCATTTTACTGCGCAAACGGTCACTGACGGACTGCGTTGTAACTGCTCGATCTGCCTGAAAAAAGGAGCGTTGATGAGTAACTTTTTCATCGCTCCCGAACATCTGAAAATAGAAGCCCCTGAAGAGGCGCTATCTTCCTACCAGTTTGCCACCCATGTAGCGAAACATTACTTCTGTAATCGCTGTGGCATTTATACCTTTCATGAGACCAAACGTAAGCCCGGATATTACCGAGTCAACCTCGGGTGCGTAGATGGGATTGATAGCCTAAGCTTACCTGTAGTGCTGGCAGATGGAGCTGCATTCTAGTTCTAAAAAGCAACACAGGGTGAGAATATGCAATATTATGAAGGCCGTTGTCACTGCGGTGCAATTAAGTTCAGCTTTAGGGCACCCAATATCGTTGATGGTTTAAGATGTAACTGTTCTATCTGCACTAATAAAGGTGCATTGATGAGTAGCTTCTTGATACCCCAGGAAGACCTACTGGTGGAAATTAAACAAGATGCACTGGCGACCTATAAGTTTGCATCCAAAGTCGCTGAACATCACTTCTGTAAAATTTGCGGGGTCTATCCCTTTCATCATACCTTGCGGAAAAAAGGCCACTATCGGGTCAATCTGGGCTGTGTTGATGGCATCAATACCCTTGAGCTGCCTGTTGATGTTATCGATGGGGCGTCGCTTTAACTTAATCGTTGCTTAGGTGTTGATGGTTCAGCCAAAGAACCAGTAGCCAACCAGTATAGCTGCAATAATGCCGGCCAGATCTGCGGTAAGGCCGCATGCAATGGCGTGGCGGGTATGCCGGATCCCAACTGAACCAAAATAAACAGCCAGAACATAAAATGTGGTTTCCGTAGATCCCTGAATCACTGAAGCAAGGTAGGCTGGAAATGAATCCACACCATGGCTATCCATTGTTTCCAGCATCATGGCCCGTGCACCTGAACCTGAGAATGGTTTCATGATGGCGGTTGGCAGGGCGTCAGCAAATCGGGTATCCATGCCGAGCAGGCCTATGCCTTCTTTCAGTATCCAGATAAAACCTTCCAATGCTCCACTGGCTCTTAGAACGCCAATCGCGACTAACATTGCTAACAGGTAAGGGATGATTTTTACAGCGACATCAAAACCCTGCTTTGCGCCTTCAATAAAAGTCTCATAGATATTGATACCTTTTATATGAGCAACACTGAGAAAACCAATAATTGCGGAAAAGATCATCAGATTACCGACCAGTGAAGACTGGCGTTGCAGTTCATCTATGGTCAGGGTTGTAAAGTAACCAATAAAGGCGAGCAGGCAGGCAACAAAACCGCCTATATAAAGAAGGGTTACACGTTCCCATAAACGGATCTTTTGCACAAAACTCACAGCCAGTAACCCTGCCAGAGTTGAACAACATGTGGCGATAAGAATAGGTATAAATACAGAAGTAGGATCACTTGCACCCTGTTGCGCTCTATAAAGGAACACAGTTATGGGAAACAGGGTGACAGATGAAGTATTTAGAACCAGAAACAGAATCTGAGCATTACTGGCTGTGTCTTTTTGTGGGTTCAGGCTTTGCAGGTCCTGCATCGCTTTCAGGCCGAGTGGTGTAGCTGCGTTATCCAGCCCCAACATATTGGCAGATAGGTTCATGGTCATGGAGCCCATCGCCGGATGCCCCTTGGGAACCTCGGGCATTAAACGGGTGAAAAGGGGACTGATTGCGTTAGAAAATTTATCCACAAGGCCAGAGCTTTCTGCCAGTTTCATGATGCCGAGCCAGAAAGCCAGTGTTCCAATAAGCCCTATTGCCAGTTCCACGGAAAGCTTGGACATATCAAAAGTGGACTGCACCATGCGCTGAAATACAGCGGCGTCATCCAGCCAAAGCCATTGATAGAGACCGCCCACGAAAGCAATCAGGAAAAAGCCCAGCCAGATACGATGCAGCATATTAAGTGTGTCATTAAGGATCGATAGTTTCCTAATCTACCCGATTCACAGTGAAATGAAACATTGTTTGAAATTAATTTTTATGTCAGGCCGTGTGGTTCAAGGGGTGTGACGGGTTTTCTTTCTATGTGCTTGAAATAGAATGAATTAATGCTTGAATTAAAAATCCAAATAGGAGAGTCTTGTACCGCTAAACTATAATAAAGGGTAGCTTGTGATAGAGGGAGATCGTATGCCATGGACCTATGGAAAACAGCTGGCTACCCTGGGATTTCACAAATTGCGTGCAGTTCCGTTTTTATTAAACATGAGCCTTTAACTTACAAGATAAATCATGGACGGTAACCCTCAGCTTCTTTTGGTAAACGGCAATACGGAACATGCGTCCATACTGTCTGATTTTCTTTCAGCCAATACCCCCTACGAAATCGTCACAGCAGATTCAGGTTCTTCTGCGGTTGTTTTGTTGAAACAACTACAGATAGATTGTGTTGTGAGTGACATCTATCTTGACGGCGTAGATGGCTGGCGTTTGGCGCGTATGGTGCGCTCGGGCGTTTTCAATTGCGATGAAGGTATTCCGTTCCTTCTGGTTTCTTCTACATGGTGTAAACGTATAGCGGAAAAAACAGCCCGCGAATTTGATATTGACCACCTGTTACCCTTCGAAAATTATCCAAAGCTCAAAGAGATCCTGAACCAGCCTGTTGATACTCATCGTGAACAAAGGCGTGACCGTGTTCTGGCCATTGAAGATACTGAGGATACCGCGTTACTGGTTAAGAGAATCTTAAAACAGAGATTTGAGGTGGATATCGCTCCTGAAGGGGAGAGCGGTTTGGCGTTATGGCGAGAGAAAAAGCACGCGATTGTGTTACTGGATGTCATGTTACCAGGGATCTCTGGTCCGGAAATCATGGATCAGATTCTGTCTGAAAAGCCAGATCAGACTATTGTGATCATGACGGCTCACGGCTCTATGGATCTTGCAGAAGAACTGGTGATAAGGGGAGCGTCTGATTTCATCAGTAAACCATTCCAGGCCAATCAACTGCGTAAAGTCTGTGAGATAGCGGCTCATCGAGAAGATTTTATGATCAGTAATCAGCAATTTGCTGAAACAATTACCAGTTTGGAAGAGAGCCAGGCAACGCTCAAGAAACAGGCGAAAGAACACAAAGATATACTGGATAGCCTGACCTCCTCAGTTGTTGAACTCGACAGCGAGGGGAATATTGTTTTCGTAAACAGCACCTGGCTACAGATGACGGGGTGGACCGAGCAAGAGTCGATCGGAAGGCCATTTACTGATGTGGTCTACGTAGATCTTTATAGCTCAACCGTTGAGATCAGAAACGCAATCTCCAGAGTGGCAAAAAACGCCAGTAAAAGATTCCGTCTGGAATTTAAGCTCAAAGATAAATTTGGTGAGGCGGTCTGGGTTGAAGCGCGATTAACAGGGATGCAGAGTGGCAATAAACCATCCTCTGTCTTTATCTCTGTAGATGATATTTCCGCTAGGCGTCGCGCTGAACAGCGGCTGGAACATCTGGCGATGCACGACACATTGACAGGTCTGCATAATCGTTACTTTTTTGATAATGAGCTGGTTCGCATTGCGGCACAAGCCAAACACAAACAGTTGCAGTATGCGCTGCTGTATATCGATCTTAATCATTTTAAAGCCATCAACGATACACAAGGCCACCAACAGGGTGACATGGTGTTACGCCGAGTTGCGGAGCAGCTGCAAGGTCGTACTCAGGAGACAGAAAGCCTGTTCCGCTTAGGCGGCGATGAATTTGCCCTGCTGCTTTCCGATATTGATGCAGAACAGGCAAAAGAGGCAGCAAGATCGATTTGCCAGTTGATAGAAACTGAGCGATACGGAGAGGAAGGTAAGGTCTTTAAGGTCAGCTGCTGTGTCGGTATCAGTCTGATCGATGGTTCTCTGGAGAAACCACAGGACTATCTGCAACGAGCTGACATCGCAGTCTATGTCGCGAAAAGGTATGGCCCCGGAGGTGTTCATTTACATACTGAGCAAGACGAGGAAAGTGATAATGTCCGTCTGAGTATGCAGTGGTTACATACAGTCCGGGATGCAATTGAACGGGATAATCTGGTCCTTCATTTCCAGCCTGTTTATCACATCCCAACTGCTGAGGTCGCATACTATGAAGCCTTAGTTCGCTTGGTAATCGATGACCGCCTGGTCTACCCAGGGGAATTCATCCAGGCTTTGGAACGTTTCCATGAGGTTTCACTGCTTGATCAGCATGTAGTTTCTAAGGCGATCAGTATCCTTGCAAAACATCCTGAATTGAAAAAGCTTGCGATCAACCTATCCGCACAGGCTTTTCATAACGAAGCGCTGGTCCCTCTGATAGAGCAAAAACTATCAGAATATGATGTGCCCCCCAGCAAAATTATTTTCGAATTAACAGAAAGTGCGAGCCTTACAAATCTTGCTGCTACCCAATCAATGGTTAAAACGCTCGCAAATATGGGCTGTTCTTTCTCTATAGATGACTTTGGTACGGGTTTCAGTACTTTCTCATACCTCAAATCCTTACCCGCAGATACGGTAAAAATTGATGGCTCTTTTGTTAAAGAGATGAAAAACAGTGAAAACGACCGTGCTCTGGTGCGTTCGATCAGAGATGTCGCTTTTACTCTTGGTAAAGCGTCAGTCGCTGAGTTTGTAGAAGACCAGGAAACTCTGGAGCTGCTTAAAGAGTTTAAAGTTGAATATGCTCAAGGGTATTTTTTAGGCAAACCACAGCCTATTGAAGCTTTGGACATCTAACCGTTAAGTTTCAATATGTTAAGTGGGTAGGGTATGTCAGGGATAGAAACTGATTCAGAATTGAGTCTAGCCAGCAGCAACTTAGACTCTGTAGGAACTGAAGAAGTGATTTTGCTGAACAGTGACTTGTTGGTTGAGTATCTGCATCAGTTAAATGTTCGCCATATCTTTGGCGTTCCCGGTGGAGCAATAGAGCCGCTGTTTGATGCCGTTGCCCGAGCAAAGAAAAAAGAGCATATGGATATGGTGGTCGCTCGACATGAGGGAGGGGCTGCATTCATGGCAGATGGTTATGCCAGGGAAGCAAACACACTGGGCGTATGCTGTGCCACGACTGGGCCGGGGGCAACCAATCTACTGACCGGTGTGGCCAGCGCTTATGCCGACAATATTCCCATGCTTGTAATTACTGCGCAGACTGCATTACCAAAATTCGGCAAGCAAGCACTTCAGGATAGTTCCTGTACAGCGATAGACACGGTGGGTATTTTTCGTCATTGCACCAAATTTAACACTTTGATCTCTCACCCTGATCAGTTTGAACATAAGCTGATCTCTGCGATTATGGCTGCAAATACCCCACCAAGAGGACCTGCTCACCTTAGTGTGCCTTCAGATATTTTTAACGTTTCGAGTCCATCGGTCGTTGCCGTCAGAGCTGATAATCTGCAACATGTTTTTTCAATCAGTGACCCTGTTAGCTTTAACAAACTGAAGCAGGAATTAAATGCGGCCAAAAAGGTTGTGTTATTTCTAGGGGATAACTGTCGTCAGGGTAGTGAACAGATTTTGCAGTTCGCCGAAAAATTTGAGATTCCTTTTATCACCGGGCCTATGGGGAAAAGGTGGATCGATGAAGATCATCCCCTTTATTGTGGTGTTTTTGGATTCTCAGGGCATGAAAAGGCGAGAAAACTTGTACTCGAGCAACAGTTTGATCTTTTGTTGGCAGTGGGTACCAAACTCGGCGAACTGGGTACCAATGGCTGGACGCCATCCATGCTGAATGAAAAGTTGATTCACATTGATAATGTTGCCCAGAATTTCACCCGGTCCAGTATGGCAAGGCTCCATGTATTGGGGGCATTTCCGCAGCTATTTCTTAAATTGTCTGAAGAGCTGGAGCGAAAAACTCATAGCGAGCGCTGGTGGGTAAACAGTGCGACGATGGATACATTGAGACTTCTGACTATCTCTGAGTTAGAGGAGGCTCATAGTGATGCTTACCCATTGAAGCCACAGCGTCTGTTTTATCATCTGGGTCAGATTCTGGATAACGAAACCCGAATATTTATTGATGCCGGAAACGCATGGTCCTGGGGAACTCATTATATGCGACGGCGTGATAATCATGGTTATTACCGAATTGCCATGGGCTTTGGTTCTATGGGTTGGGCTATAGGCGCTTCAGTAGGCTCTCAGGTTGCGAATCCGGATGCACCACACCTATGTATCACTGGCGATGGCAGTTACCTGATGAGCGGCCAGGAGATCACGGTCGCGCAACAGCAGGGGCTTCCTCTCATTATGATGATTCTGAATGACAGCTCACTTGGCATGGTCCGCCATGGTCAGATGATGGGAGGAGCAGAACCAATTGGGTTTGAGTTGCCGAAAATAGACTTTGCCCTAATGGCAGAAGCGATGGGTATCGATGGTATACGGGTCAATACATCAGAAGAGCTTGAGGCTCTGAATTTTCCTGCGCTTTTCCAGAAAAAAGGCCCTACCCTGATTGATGTCCGGATAGATCCTACGGAGGTGCCGCCTATGGGTGAAAGGGTGAAAGGGCTGGCAACCCAGGATTAGAGGAACAGCCAAAGAGTAAATGGAAGTCAATTAAGGTTCAGGTACCGAACGATGAGGTTTACCTTGATAGTCCATGTCCTGACATTGCTGAGGTAAAAATGCACCCGGAGGGCGGTTAAGCGTATCGAGATAACAGGCGGTTACTCCGCTCATTACCAGCAGAGCGAACATCTGATAGATTTCCTGCCCAGAAAACCCTTGATCTGATAAAAAAGCTGAAACATAGCCATTGATGTTCATACCCTCATCAAATTTATCCATCAGAACTTTTTCAAGGTCGTACGCCAGTGTAAGGTGTTTACCTTCCTGAATACTGAGTTGGGCTGAAACCCGTTCCATCGCTTCGAGGCGTTCATCTCCTTTTGCAATAGGACGGGCGTAACCGACAATATAGGGTTTCCCTCCATGTTTCTCACATTCCTCCATAACGATCTCTTCTGCACTTTTGCCAGAGCGTTTTTGCTCCATTGCATTCTGAATAAATGCAACTCCGTCCAGCAAGGGGCGAACACCGTATGATCTGGAGTCAGCAGCCAGGGCTCCAGCTGCGGTTGCCGCGACAACGGATGTATGGGCTGTACCACCAAGAGCGCCTATCTGGTTGCACCAAATTCGGGGGTCCGGCCAACTAAGGCAGATATAAACAGCTTCCAACCAATCGGCCAGAGCCCGATCTACCATGCGACCTGTTGCGTTCAATACAAGTACTTGAAAATAGGACTTTTCGCCGACCAATTCATCCATCATTGAGTAACCGTGGGAGAAAACCCCTTTTCCAGGAAACCAGCCTCCGGTGCTGCTTCTCACTACACCACGTTGTTGATCGAGAAAGTTTGTCAGAGTGTTATTCTGTTTCAATTATATAGTTCTCGTCTTTGATAAATGGCATGGCGGTTATCGGCTTGTTCGACATCTCCATACCCTGAGCAAGCAAACCAGGGGCATTGAGTAATTGATACAACCCACCGCCGGTACGTGGATGAAAGCCCAAATCAGATAATACTGCTGCAGCCAGCCCGGCTCTTAACCAGCCAAGCTCTTCTTCGCTGAGGGCTTTTGCGAGTGCAGCTCCCCAATGTAAAGCCTGACCTGCACCGGGAAGGGCTAACAGGCTGCTACTAAGGTCGCGGCTATAGGGGTCTAGGTTGCCATAATGGCTGCCAAAGCCCGGGGCTACTATCCAGTCTTCTTGTTCTGGCCTAGTGGTTTTGGTTAGAAGCTCTCCGGCTACTGTAATTGGGTCAGAGCGCCTGTGCTTTCGAAAGAAACGAATAGCATGCTCGACCACGCCGGCATCACTTACGGTTCCTCCAAGGCTCATCAGTGAGATTGGCAGAATATGCAGTGGGTCTGTTTTTCCTATGCCGGTATTCATGGCTGCCCTTGTAGCGGGATGGCGTGGCCCCGGAGTGATCAAGCCAATCATCAGGGCCTTTAGAATCTGGCTTTGCTCCTTGCTGGGTAACTCCCCTCGAAACAGAAGATATATAACATCAGTAAAACTGCGCTTTTCTGCGAGCTCAATCAAGTTATAGCCATGGCATCTAAGTGATTCTGCTAAATAGGGGTTTTCCGAGTTGTGCTCCTCTTCCCAAATGCGTGTCGTTACCCGATCAACAAAGGTTTCATTTCGGCTTCTGACCGCATCATGCTTACGAGTCATTGATCAAACCTGTAGTTCATTTGCAACCAGACGCTGCGTCCCTCCATTGGGTAATCATCAGGGATAACGCCATTACTTGGTTCGTAAGCATCCTCATCAAAAAGGTTCAGGGCGCTTAGGGTCATATCAAGGTTAGGCGTGATATTTTCTCGTCTGAGAGATAGGTTGAGAAGAGTGTAATCATCAATCTCAGGTCTAGTATCTCCGGCAGCGCGTTTACGGTCACCCACCCAGTTTAATTGGCTGCTTAGAGCCCATTGGCTAGCAATTTTCCAATTGACCGTGACAAAAAATTGCTGACCAGGGGCGTCATGAATATCTTGACTCGTTTTGCTGTCTTCAGACTTCTGCCAAGCATAGTTGGCTTTGATTCGAAGATCGCGGCGGGCTTTCCAGTCTGCTTCCCATTCAAAGCCATACCCGTCTTGGTCCCTAGCATTTTGTGCCGTGCTGGTGGTTGCTCCAGTATCAGGAACATACTCTATTAAGTCTTTAGCTTTATAGTTAAACAGACTTAACGTGTTAACTAGATCTGGGGAGGGGTGATAGTTAAAGGCTAACTCCCAAGTATCTATAGTTTCAGGTTCGAGGTTTGGATTACCGAGGCTGATCGGATTGTTAACAAAGAATTGTTCTAGGAACGAGGGGGCCCGAAATGCACTTCCATAAAGGAGTTTTGTGGTTAGGTTATGCTGCGTCGCCCAAACCAGTGCAATACGAGGGTTTATCGTATGCCCAAAATCAGAGTAGTGATCATAACGGACGCCTGCTGTAAGTTCCCAATCCGGTGCTATTTGCCATTCATCCTGGAGTGAGAGGTAATGAATCGTTCTGGATGAGTCAGGAGTAAAGACAAATTCCGTACCGGCTACGTTTGTGAGGGTGCCATCCACCACCGGTTGGGTACCGTCAATTACGCCAGGGCCGAAGTTTTTAGATTCTTTTGTTTTCAACGACTGATGACGAATACCACCTGCTAATCGAAAGTGATGATCTTTGATGCCAGAGTGAGTCGCTACTATATCTAACTGGCTATCATTGCCTTTACCTCCAGGTTCGCCGATAAGGCCGTCAGGGAAAGTGACAATGCCAGCAGGGGTTACAAAGTCAAG
The DNA here is from genome assembly GCA_050633685.1 of Neptuniibacter sp. Lineage (GTDB taxonomy): Bacteria > Pseudomonadota > Gammaproteobacteria > Pseudomonadales > Balneatricaceae > Neptuniibacter. The sequence continues at coordinate 38,095 of JBOEHA010000032.1, forward strand.
GTTGCCATCTGAGCCGATTGGAACAGTAGCTCCCGCAGGTAAAAGATTATATTTGGTGTTAGTTTCAAAGTAATAATGGCTCAGGCGAGTGTTGAAATTCCAGTCGGCCGCAAGGTCAGCTGTTTGGTAGGATAGATCGATTAGATAAACCTCATCCTCCTCTTGGCCGTTTGGTTCTAATGCTTGGGCTCCACCAGCTCCTACCCCTGCATCTTGTAGCCAGCTCCAGAAGTTAATTTTCCAGTTTTCATTTGCCATACCCAGGCGAGCTTCCAAACGTTCACTGCCCGTAGAAAGAGCCCCTGGAGCAAAGGACGCATTGGTTAATAAGGCTGCATCAAGTGTTGATTGAAGATCTGAGCTAACTACTCGATTAGAATCGCCATTGGTGTGCTGGTAGGCAAATCCAAAATGAATATCCAAGCCATTCCATTGATCCCCGTGATTAAGCCACAGATCTTGGGAATCAAAGGAACCAACTCTTCCCCCTACTTCTGTACCTGCAATAGCTAGGGCATCTTTTGTAATTATATTGATGACGCCGGAGTATGCGTCTGCCCCGTATATGGCAGAACCAGGGCCACGAATGACTTCAACCCGTTCAATTGAAGCGACGGACATATCAAATAATTCTGGCCTTCCACCTGAGTGAGAGTATTGCAGAGGTAGACCGTCAATCAGCAGTAGGACTTGTGAATTAAAACCCGTATGAATACCGCGAATAGAGTAGACTGGGCTCATACGGTTTAATGCCGATGGAGAAACGTGTAAACCCGGCACAGTTTCCAGCACTTCATTGAGTGTTCTTGCTCCTAATTCTTTAATCTCCCTGGCTGAGATAACTGAAGCAACAGCGGGGGCCTTGTCGATGGCTTTTTTGCTGCCTGTGGCAATGCTGACAAATGCCTCTTCTCCAAAGAAATCAGCAAATTCACTTCCTTGTTCAAACGTATTTTCCTCTCCTGCTGCGATCAGGTTCCCAGAACCCAGCAACAGTGAAGGTAACATAAGAAAAGTGCTCAGCCTGCGTTTCATAATTACTTTCTTCCGGCTAGTTGAAGACTACAAAATCTTATACATATCAGATTTTATCCTGCTTGAACATTCTCAAAGGTTTTTGATCTGTCCAACCACAATGTAAAGGTGCTGCCTTTGTTTACCTCACTGCTCACGGATAAAGAGCCACCCATCATTTCAGCAAAGTGTCTGGAAATAGCCAATCCAAGGCCGGTTCCACTATATTTACGCTTTACGCTTCCATCGATTTGCTCAAACTTAAGGAAGATATGTTCCAATTGTTCGGCAGGGATACCTGTACCTGAATCAGTGACTTTCCAGGTAACTCCAGTTTCATCCACCGAACAGACCAGGGTTACCTTGCCGTTTTCTGTAAATTTACAGGCGTTGGACAGAAGGTTGATCAGAATCTGCTGTACCTTCTCTTTATCCAGTACCAGATAATGATCTTGTTCAGAGTAGACAACCGAAAATTGGTTTTTGTTTTTCAGTGCAAGCGGACGAATGGTACTTTCTATTTCCTTTAGCAGGCCGTTAAGGGAACACTGTTGGGTAATCAGGTCCATTTTTCCAGCTTCACACTTAGCTAAATCCAGAATTGAATTAATCAGTCTCAGTAAACGGTGTGAAGACTGAAGAGCGGCGTCGAGATCTTCTACCTGAGCATCAAATTCCGGATGAAAATCCAGCTCCTCAATTACCAGTTCAATATAGCCTGTGACCGCTTGAAGAGGGGTGCGTAATTCATGGCTGATGTTAGCTAGGAATTCTGATTTAGATTGAGCCGCAACAAGCGCTGCATCGCGAGCAAGCACCAGTTCGCGTGTTCGAACTTCCACTTCAGATTCAAGCCCGCTGTTTAAGGCAATGAGTTTATCTTCCTGCTCTTCTAGGGTTTTCATCATGGCGTTATAACTTTTTGCCATGGTGCGGACTTCCTTGGGGCCTTCAATAGTTGCATAGGTATGCTCACCCGAGGATTGGGCCAGATCCATAGTTTCAGACAGGCGATAAATAGGGCTCGTTAACCTCTGCAGCACGCTATAGAGAAGCCAAATTAGGAAGATTGAAAGGATTAGAGTAGCCAGTAGGTTGTAGCTGATCAGATTGTTAATCAGTTGTTGCAGTGAGCGTTTAGAAATTTTAATGACGACAAAGCCCAATAAGTTTTCTGACTCAGACTCAATATCCAGTTCCTCTGCGCCTGTTGTATCAGATTGGGATGAACTATCCAGAAACACAGGGGCCGCGATAATCCAGGCTGCAGAAAAGTCTTTGACGAGAGTGGCATTATCAATTGCAAACCAGTTGTCCAGTTCCTCAGTTTCCCAACTGATACTGCCTTTAGTCAGAAGCGGAATTTTTTTGTCGTTAAAAATAACCACGCCAGTAACATCATTGAACCCTAACACTTGTGACAGAGCATCTTGGGCATTTTCCTGACTGGCAGTAATGAGCGATAGCACACTAAGCCGGGATAGATTTTCTGCAATTCTTAAGGAGTTTTGCTCCAGAGCTTGTCGGGACTGATTGTAAGAGGTCCAGACTGCCGTGACCGAACTAGTCAGAGATAAAAGGCAGATAACAATAATCAAAAAAATAAGCAGTTGTCGCCAGATACTTCGGTTTTCATAACGACGCAAAAATATCATTCATCCCACCTCAGTTAAAAACCGCTTTGCGGGAATGTTTGGTAAAAGGTGCTTTTTATCTGCGAACTGTATTCCAACCCTAAGTGGGATGCTGTTCGCAAATTCACACCCACTTTTTCTGAATTAGATAGTTCAACTCCCGGTGCTTTTCCTTCATAAAATATTGCGCTTAGCATCTCCGCGAGACGCACACCGTCTTGTTCACTGTCCGGGAATATCGTAAACAGGAGGCCTCTTTTTACGTGCCCGGGTTTACTGGAAAAAACGACCAGATTGTTGTCCCAGGATTCTCTCAGTAATAGGGGAAGAATAACTTTGTCATTTGCTGTTATTGGATCCAAAGGTAACCAGATAGAATCTACCTTGGGCTCTGCTGTTTTCAATATTTTCTGATAATGCGATACCGCTTCTCGGATATCCGATGCTTTATACGAGATCAGGCTTAGACCATTAGCTTGAGCGGCTTGTTGAGCTTTTTCAATCAACCACTGACTCTTTTCTGTGTAAACAACATGCACATTGCGAGTATTGGGGGATAAAGTCTTCAGTTGTTTGAAAAGGTTAAGTGGGTCGGCGATCAGACTGACCCCAGAGATGCCGTTGGGTTTGATGGGGAGAGCACCAGTGACAAAAGGGTATTGCCCGTTTAATGCTTTGTTATAAGACAGACCTCTGCGACCAAGGGTCACGACCATATCTACCTGATCCACCCCCATTTGGCTGAGGAGTATCTCAGGTGTGATGGGGGATTCAATGGGGTATTTCACTATTGGACCAACGTGTTTGGCCTTAATGCCTTCTATGATCTGTTCGAAGACCTGTTTGTAAGGGGCAGGGACTTCAGGGTAGACAACTGCTAATGTCGCCGCAGCAGACGGGGATATAATAAAAAAATAAGTTAAAAGGGCTTTAAACAACGTTCCCCTGGTGACGTGCAGTCGCGTGCATATCGATGAATTCCATCTGCATCTATACATGAACAAGCAATCCATTAGAGCTTCCAGTCAATCTGATCATTATTCTAATTATTCAGCAGAATATGACCAAGGTTAACGCTTCGGTTTGGTACTAAAAGCTGAAAGGGGAGTTATTAAACAGTCCTTTTATTATAAACCACTATTTATTGTATTTTGCTAGTCTTACGCCGAAAAATAGTTGTGTTTTCTGAACATTTTTCCCTTTCCTAACAAAATGTTATGCATATGAAGATGCAAAGTTCTTGCACGAGTAAATTCTGGAATTGTGCTAACCAAACGGAATTATAACTGCCTTTTTGTTTGTTTTTTGATCTATCTGTCTTAGCCCGCCGTAGGAGAAATAACTTGAGCGCACTTTCATTGATCCGTTGGGTGGCCTGCTTAAGAACTAAACGTGAGGAGACGAACAATGAAACTAATAAAAATGCTAGCCTGCCTTTTTGTGGCTATACCTATGATGGCCAATGCGGGTTCATACTCAAAGCAGAAAGAAGATATTGTGGACGTTGCTGTCGGCAATGATAATTTTTCAACTCTGGTAGCTGCTCTCAAAGCCGCTGACCTTGTGGGGGCTTTACAGGGCGATGGTCCATTTACCGTTTTTGCTCCGACGAATGATGCTTTTGCAAAGCTGCCTCAGGAAACGCTGAATGAACTACTGAAGCCAGAGAATAAAGCAGATCTTCAAGCGGTACTCACTTACCACGTCGTATCAGGTAAAGTGGATGCAAAAACCGCAATGGGGCTGTCTGAAGCACCGTCCTTGCAGGGTGAAAAAATTGCGATCAGTCTTGATGGCGGTAACGTAATGATTAACCAGGCAAAAGTTGTAATGGCTGATGTTAACGCAAACAATGGCATCATCCACGTGATTGATACGGTGATCCTGCCACCTTCCGTTATGCAAACTGCTGAGATCAATCGTATGATTTCTGAAAATCCAACCGCTGCAGGTTTTCATCCCAATGTGTTTTTCAGTAACTGGGAAAAAATTCAGAACCCCGCTCTGAACTAATCTTTTTTCAGAAGTGCCTGCTCCTAGACATTAAGCCCTGTGAACTCAGGGCTTAATAATTTATGGCTCAGCGGCGGATAAGATAAATGTTCTTTTATAGGGCGGACTTATTCAGTTGCGGTAACACCAATTCAACCAGTCTGGTTATTTTTGCATTACTAAGCTGTCGATAATCTAGATAGGGGCAAACAATCAACCTGCGGTTTTCACTGATGGCAAACTCTTCGTCTATCCAGATCAGGTCTGTTAATCCCAATTCAGTTGCGTAGGTCCTTCCGGCAACAATATGAATCATCTGGTTTTGATCAGTTCTAGGAGGCGAAAAGAGTAAAGAAACAGGGCTGTGATTTTGAAAAAGAACACTGTCTCTGTACTCCTGCCAAGTATTCGGGAGAGATTCTTTGTTACTGCTTTCGCTGAGTAACTGAAACATAAATTTTGCGCTTACATTAAATATCTTGCGCCAGTGATTGCCGGTTTCTTTGACGATTTGATCTATTTCACCTGGGGACAGGCTGCGTAACTGCTTCAGATCTCTATAACCTACCAAATCGGGTCGGTTAGCTATATAGAAGCCTACCGAAGATCGATTATTTCCAAACCCCACCATAGTGTTAGACCTCAAGTTGGCTGCCTTCTTGTATCATAAATTAAAAGCCACGGAGTTTTGAATGCACCCCATTCACTGTTAGTGGCATTTCTAAGAAGTATCCCGGATAGACTATTGGAAGTCACTGGGATAGGTTGAGTAAAAAGGTTAGGGATAGAGAGAGTATGGCTTCTGAGTATGATCGCCTTGTGCACATTAAAAGCCACGAGGAACTGGTGCTTTACGATTTAATACCGGATGTGGTCTGGGTGTTTGATCTGGATAAGCATGGCTGGTGGTGGGGTAACAAAGAAGCGATCAAATTTTGGGGCTTGGAGTCACTTGAGGAGCTGATCAACAAAGATCTTTCAGGTGATACACAGGGGGCTCGTGAAAGGACTGTCCAGACCTTTGAACTGGCTGCCAGAAACGGATTAAGTATTGATCCATGGACCACTTACCCGGATGGAAAACCTAAAACGTTGTATATGCGCCATAGGGCGTGTCTCTTAGGTCCTGAACGCCACAGGGGTATCATCGCTTATGTTAATGAAGAGGTAAATCTGGGGGAAACACCAGAAAACCTTCTGCTTGTTGAGGCTATGCGTTACACCACGGTGTTGGTGACATGCTTCACCTTTGAAGGACAGGTGGTTGTTGAAAACCCCGCTGCGACCGAAGCATATAATCATCTGCCAACAGAATTATCTCCAGCATCATACTCGCCATTCAGTCAGAGGTTTGAAGATCCTGAAGAGGGACAAAGCTGCCTGACTAAAGCCAGAGATCAGAAAGGCGGTCGCTGGACTCATGTGATGCAAACATCCTCTGGATTGCGAAAACATACACTGGATATCCGTATAACCCGACACCCTCTCACCGGTGAGTTTTTGATCCTGATGGCTGAGTATGACGTCACCGAATATCATCAGGCACTGGATAAAGCTGAGGAGGTGCAGAGTGAATTGAGGCGAATGGCTCATTATGATGCCCTGACTGGTTTACCCTCTCTGTATTTTCTTCTTGAACATGCCGAAATTTTCTTTGCTACCGCCCAAAGGAATAAAGAGAAAATAGCCGTTCTATTTATAGATCTGGATGGTTTTAAAAAAGTAAATGATACCTGGGGGCATGCAATTGGAGACCGGGTACTGATAGAAGCTGCAAAACGTACAACGCTGCAATTACGTCGTTCTGATCAAGCAGTACGCATTGGTGGCGATGAATTTTTAGTCTTGCTTGGAGGAATAAACAAGCCAGAGGATGCGGCTGAAGTTGCCCAGAAACTGATCGATTCTCTGGAGCAGGATATTCAGTTTGATGGCGATGACCGGGATGACATATGCGCCCGGATCAGTGCCAGTATCGGGATATCGTTTTATCCTGACCATGGTTCAGATCTGGAACAACTGATCAAAGTAGCAGATACAGAAATGTATAAAGTTAAGAATTCAGGAAAAGGCAATTATTGCATAGCGATTTGAGGTTATTTGTAATAGAAATCTAATTGCAATAAAGCCCTGCAGTTCAATGAATGAGTGCAGGGCTTTGGATTAAAACTTGCCGTTACTGTTCTGCCAGTCTGAGCGTGCAGGGATGGTTTCCATAGTATCCCAGTGTTCGGCTATTTTTCCGTGTTCAACCCGGAAAAGGTCATAGAAAGAGGTAGGCTGGTCCGCAAACTTGCCTTCGCTCACCGTCAGTACGAAATTACCTTCCCCCAGTACTTTATGCACAGTGTGGTATTCCATGCGTATGCCCTGTTCAGCCATAGCTTCGAGTGCAGCTCCCAGACCGGACAGGCCATCCGCAATATTCGGGTTGTGCTGAATGTAGTTGTCACCATCAAAGTAATCCGCCAGTTTTTCCAGCTCCCCGTTCATCAAAACATCGGTTACAAAGTGCTTAACCAGAGTTTTATTTTCTTCGGTTTTATCCAGATCTTTAACTTCAGTGTTACCGTCGATCATGCTATGACCGCTCGGATTTGTTGTATCAGGAGTAACTTGTAAGTTATCCCAGTGTTCAACAATTAAGCCGTTTTCAAAACGAAAAACATCGAAGCCGATTTTTGGGCCGAAGAAATCATATTCTGTGTGGCTGAATACGTACTCTCCATCCTGAAATACACGAACCGTATTCACTTTCGCAGAGTCTTTGGGTAATGCCTGTAACACCGCTCCAAATCCGGCTAAACCATCAGCTACTGCCAAATTATGTTGGATGTATTTGTTTGGGTTTATATAACTAACCGGTTCAGGATTACCGGTTTCTATGCTTTTCAAAAGGTCAGTGACTTGCTGTTTCTGACTCATCTTATGCTCTCCTGCTAGTGTCAGTGGTGAGGCAGTTATGCTGCCAGCCAGCAGGCTTATAGCGGCCAGACTGGTGCGTATAATCGGGTTGTTTTTAAAGAACATCACAGCTCTCCATGTAAGGTAAAAATGTTTCATTGTCAGGATTCTTGCGAATCAGGCGATGAGATGAATGTTCTTATAAATACTGAATTCTGGCGAGGTTGATAGCTTTTATGAGATGATCAAAATCGAGCGTTTAGGATTAAGGTTATGCGAAACATTCAAAACACTGTTTTTAATAATGCCCGCCTTCAGGAGTTGGGTATTGAGCCTATCGACTTTGCTTCCTTAAGGGATAAGTTGCCTCAGAATCCGGAGCGGGTTGAGTTTTTTATGCTGCTGTTAGTGACTGCGGGTGAAGGTAAACATCGAGTCGATTTTGTGGATTATCCACTGGAAGTGGGGAGTTTGATGTTTGTAAGGCCAGGGCAGGTACAGGAGTGGTGTGATTTTCGACATATTCAGGCGGAGGTGATTTTGATCGACCCCACCTCCTTGCCCCATGATGAGATGTTACGCAGTAAATATCTGGATTCTCTGTCGATCACGGAATGGCCGAACTGTTCCGGCCTCCCAGCACCTGTTACTCAGGATTTGTTACATTCTTTGGTTCGGCTGCGGCAGGACTTTTCTGATTTTGATGGCAGTGAGATCGACATTGCACTGATTCGTCACGAACTGTTAGGGCTGCTGTTGCGCTTGGCGCGGTGGTTATTGAAAAACGTGGATGAAGACAAGCCTGATAGCCGATCCATCAAAACATATCGTTTATTTCAAACGTTGTTAGAACAGCAGTATAAAAATCAGCATCAGCTTAAATATTATGCGCAGCGTATTGGTTATGCAGAAAGCACTATTAGCCGTGCCTGTATCCGGGCACAAGGTGATTCTGCCAAAGTGGTTATTGATAAACGCATTGTTCTGGAAGCTAAAAGGATGTTGGTGCACAGCCAGGCGTCCGTGGCAGAGATTGGTTTTTATCTGGGGTTCAGTGAAGCAACCAACTTCATTAAATTCTTTAAGCGTATGGAATTCACCACGCCTCAGCATTTTCGTGAGGCGCGGCGTTTAAATAGATCGGTCAGATTGCCTGAAGGTTAGCAAAACCCACCACCAGCCACTTAGGCCCTTCGTAATCAAAGTGTACCTGTACTCTGGCTTTGGGGCCTGAGCCTTCAAAATTAAGTATGGTGCCTTCTCCAAACTTACTGTGCAGAACCCTTTGTCCCAGTGACAGGCCGTGATCTTGCGAGCTGGACGAGGAATCACTGAACAGTCCGCTGCTCTGTTCATTAAAACGACTGGTTACCGGACGGCTAACGCTGGCATTCAGGCGCACTTCTTCCATCAGTTCATCAGGGATTTCGCGAATAAACCGTGAAGGACGGTTGTAGTTATCTTGTCCGTGCAGCCGACGGGACTCTGCATAGGTGATGAACAGTTTCTGCATGGCGCGGGTAATGCCGACATAACAAAGGCGCCGCTCCTCTTCTAGGCGGCCAGGCTCTTCAATCGACATCTTATGCGGGAACAACCCTTCCTCGACACCGGCAAGGAACACCTGTGGAAATTCCAAACCTTTCGCTGAGTGCAGAGTCATGAGCTGAACGCTGTCCTGGAAATCATCCGCCTGTGCATCGCCTGCATCTAAGGCAGCTTGGTCCAGGAAGGCCGCAAGAGGCGAGTTAAACTCCTGATCCAGAAATTCATCCCACTGGCTGTTGAACTGTTTTGCTGCCGTGACCAGTTCCTCAAGGTTTTCAATCCTTGATTGTGCCTTTTCACCTTTCTCTTTTTTGTGATGTTCTATCAAACCGGAGTGCTGAATGATGTGTTCGGTTTGTTCATGCAGTAGGGTGCCTTCTGTATCTTCTGCCATCTGATTGATCAGATCCAGAAAGGCTTGCAGGGCGTTAGACGCGCGTGCAGGCAGCTTTTTCAGCTCGACCACTTCATTGGCTGCTCGCCACATAGAGATACCCTGATTACGGGCATGTATACGGACTTCTTCTATGGTGCGTGTGCCAATGCCTCGTGTCGGGACATTGATCACCCGTTCCATTGAGGTGTCATCATCACGATTACTCAGGAGCCTTAGGTAAGAAAGAGCATTCTTGATCTCGAGACGTTCATAGAAACGTTGGCCACCATAAATACGGTAGGGCACGCCACTGCGGATTAACGCTTCCTCTAATACTCGTGATTGAGCATTTGAACGGTACAAAATGGCATTTTCACTGCGAAGGCTGCCGTCACGAACCCACTTTTCAATCTGGTCAACGATAAAACGGGCTTCATCTTGTTCGTTAAACGCGGCATACAGGGAGATTGCTTCGCCTTCCCCCAGTTCTGTATGCAGCTCTTTACCCAAGCGGCCCTGGTTATTGCGAATGACTTCGTTAGCTGCCCGCAGGATTGTTTCGGTAGAACGATAGTTCTGCTCAAGTTTGATGAGCTCTGTGCCTGGAAACTGAACGGGAAGATTTTGAATGTTCTCAATTTTGGCGCCGCGCCAGCCATAAATTGACTGGTCATCGTCACCTACGGCCATCAGTTTCTGCTGTCCACCACAAAGGAGTTGCAACCATCCATACTGGATACTGTTAGTGTCCTGAAACTCATCAACCAGAATGTAGCGGAAACGCTCTTGATAATGGGCGAGCAGTGCAGGATTACGATCGCGGAACAGTTCCAGAGAACGCAGCAGCAGTTCGCCAAAGTCGATCATGCCGCCACGGTCACAGGCCTGCTCATAGGCTTGGTAAACCTCAAGCATCATCCGGTCGTTCATATCCTGACGAGGCTCAATATGTTTGGCCCGCAAACCTTCATCTTTTTTGTCATTGATATACCACTGGAACTGACGTGCGGGCCAGCGTTTATCGTCCAGATTCATCTCTTTAGCCAGACGTTTGATCAAGCGCAGTTGATCGTCGCTGTCCATGATCTGGAAATTTTCAGGCAGTCCAGCATCTTGCCAATGAGCTCGTAAAAGACGGTGTGCCAGACCATGAAACGTACCTACCCACATGCCGTTGGTATTGATGCCCAGCAAATCCTCGATTCGACCGCGCATCTCTTTCGCCGCTTTATTGGTGAAGGTAACCGCCATCAAAGAATAGGGTGAAATACCTTCGGTCTGGATCAACCAGGCAATACGATGTACCAACACCCGGGTTTTACCGGAACCTGCGCCAGCGAGGACCAGTAAGTTTTGCACTGGAGCAGTCACAGCTTTACGTTGAGCGTCATTCAGGGAATCGATAATGTGGGTTACGTCCATTTCAGGCCTTGGCAACTGTATAAATATTCAGTAGGGATTATAACGAGACTTTCAGAGTTAGGGCAGGGTTCGAATTATGAAATTTGACTACATTTACATTCAAATGTTCAGCTTTTTTATTTGGTTTAGATAAGTTTTTTGAGAAAAATAGTAATTTATTTACATAAAGTTCTGGCTTTTTTTTAATCAGTTGGTCTAGTATTTGGTCTGTTTTTGATACTTAAGAATAATAAATAAGGCTGAAAGTATAGCTATGCTGCAAGATATCTATGTTTTGACTAAGTGGAACAGTCAGGGTGAGCTGAATTTGGCGAGCAACCCTAAGCGCATGGAATTACCCATCTACTTTTCACGCTCTCAAGCCGAATATTTTTTTAATTTTGCGGAAACCCGGATTGCTTGTAATCCAGGTGAAGAGGTTGTGCTGCTCAAAGGGGGGGTTAAGCTTGATGCTCTCACTGATGGTTATGACTTAATGAAACTTATCGCTCAGGGTGAAGACTTTAACGAGTGGGAAGTGATTTCCAGAAAAAAGCGGCAGATCCTCGTTCCTCCAGCTACAGAAGCAAAGTGGTTGAGGATCTAAAGGATACGCGCAGAATCATCCGCTCGAACCAGCGTCAGGCTGCATTAGAAGCCTGCAGATAAATTAAGGTAATTTTCCAGGGTTATTTCTGCGGAAAATTAGTGTGCGTTTTAACTCTTCCGGGTCTTTCAGTTTCTGTTCATTACTCTCATCCAGCCATGGAATCAGACGTGACAACCAGAAACGCATTGAGGCCGTACAGGTGAGAACAGGCCAGGCTCTGTATTCATCTGAAGTAAATGGCCGGACTTTGGCATAAGCCTGCAGTAGTGCTTCTTCCCGCAGCGGGTCAATAGAGCCATCAGCATTACAGCACCAGTCGTTGGCGACAATCGCCAGATCATAAAGTAGATAGCCGCTGGCTGCGTTATACAGATCAAGTACTGCAGTAACCTTCGAACTATCCAGCAGGGCGTTGTCATGAAATAGGTCCCCATGAATTGTGCCGAGCGGGATATTGCCGGGTAGCTCCCGAAGTTGGTCAAACTTTTGAACTTCTTCGTTGAGAATTTTCTGATCTTCTGCAGGAAGCTTGGGACCCAGTATCTGACTCTCTCTGCGCCACCAAAACACCCCTCGGTGAGCTTGGCGTTGCATATAGAAGTCCTGAGCCGCAACATGAAACTGAGCCAGAATAGATCCTATTGAAGCGCAGTGCTCAGCGGTAAGTTTATGTTGAGCAACATGTCCACCCGAAAACTTAGGTTGTAGCGCCGCAGGTTTGTTTTTTACTTTTTTAAGGCCAATGCCATTTCTGTCTTTAATCGCAAAAGGTACAGGTACCTTGCGATCAGATAGCCATTGGCAGAGCTCAATAAAATACGGCAGCTCTTCGTAGCTGAGTTCTTCAAAGAGAGTAAGTACGTACTCTCTTTCTGAGCCTTGATGATTAAGGGTGATAAAATAGTTGGTATTTTCTATACCGCCATCAATACCCTTAAAATCAACCAAAGTACCCAGATCAAAATCAGCGAGCAACTGGTTGATATCGTTTGCCTCAAGAGGGGTGTAAACAGCCAAAATTAACTCTCTCTTACCAACGGAACAAAACCCATTTCGGAATCAGTAACTGTGATTCGTCATGACGAATGAATTCACCTTCTCCGGGTGCGGGAACCAGATAATATTCTTTACCGTTTTTGGGTACCACTTTAATCTCTTTTAACGCACCGTTTATACGATATTCATAGTAAGTGTTGTCATCAGAGTGAAAAATGGTGATCTGCGGTTCATTTTCGTCCACAAGGGGCGGAACCTCTGCAAAACTCAGTGGAGATAACAGAAGTAGGGCAGTTAACAACAATTTTTTCATTGTAATTCCTTTGCGTTGGTTTTGGCGGCGCGGTGAATCGACTATGATCTGTCCCTTAAAGATTAATCAATCGGATACAGCGATGAGCGAACAGCGCCAACCTTCATACTCTCCTCTCATTCTAGTCGACGGCTCGTCCTATTTATACCGTGCATTCTTTGCTTCACAGCAAGCAGACTTAAGAAATTCGGCTGGAATACCTACAGGAGCGATCCGGGTAGTGACCTCAATGCTGAAAAGTTTGATAAAACAGTATCCAGAAAGTCCTATCGCAGTCATTTTTGATGCCAAGGGTAAAACCTTTCGTGATGAGATCTACAGCGAATACAAAGCGCAACGTCCGCCGATGCCAGATGATCTCAGAAGTCAGGTTGAGCCGATTCATAACATCATCAAAGCGATGGGCTTCCCACTGATTGTTGAAGAGGGTGTAGAAGCAGACGATGTGATCGGAACTATGGCACGTGAAGCCAGTGCTTTGGGTATCGATACATTGATTTCGACCGGAGATAAAGACATGGCGCAGCTGGTGGATCAGCATGTCACTCTGATCAATACCATGACCGATACTCTGATGGATATACAGGGAGTTAAGGATAAATTTGGTATCCCTCCTGAGCTTATCATCGACTATCTGGCCCTAATGGGAGACAAGGTGGATAACATCCCTGGCGTTCCCGGTGTCGGTGAAAAAACTGCATTAGCATTGCTACAGGGGATTGGAGGTTTACAGGATCTGTATGCCAATCTGGATAAGATTGCTGAGCTAGGTTTTCGCGGTTCTAAAACCATGGCTAAGAAGCTGGAAGAAAATCGAGAAGAGGCTGATCTTTCATACCTGCTCGCCACTATTAAATGTGATGTTGAGCTGCATGAGTCGGTGACTGATTTTCAGAAACCGGTTGCTGATAAAGAACAGTTGATAGGGTTCTACAAAGAGTATGAATTCCGAAGTTGGGTAAAAGAGCTGGAAGCGGGCGATAGTGTTTCCAGTAGTGTTGATCTGGAAGATACTGATGAAAGCCTGCCAGAAGCTCCCGCTGAAGTTGAATATGATTTGGTACTGGAAGAGTCTGAGCTGGATGCTTGGCTTGAGAAGTTATCCACAGCCGAATTGTTTGCGTTTGATACGGAAACAACCAGCCTGAATTATATGGAGGCTGAGCTCGTAGGTGTTTCGTTTGCGGTTGAGCCAGGAAAGGCCGCTTATGTACCTGTCGCCCATGACTACATGGGGGCGCCGGAGCAGATCAGTCGTGAAGTGTTACTCACTAAGCTGAAACCATTACTAGAAAGCGATCAACACAAAAAAGTCGGACAACATCTTAAGTACGATATGAATGTACTGGCCCGTTATGGGATTGAGTTACAAGGTATTGCCTTCGATACGATGCTTGAATCCTATGTTTTGAATTCCACTGCAACCCGACATGATATGGACAGTCTGGCGGACCGATATCTGGGTGTTAAAACCATAAAATTTGAAGAGATTGCGGGTAAGGGCAAGAAGCAATTGACCTTTAATCAGATCGAAATGGAGCAAGCGGCACCTTACGCTGCGGAGGATGCCGACATCACCCTGCGGCTTCATCAGGCAATTGATGCGCAACTAAGCAAAGAGCAAACCTTATCGAATGTTTTCCAGGAAATTGAAAAGCCCTTAATTCCAGTTTTATCACGGATTGAACGCAATGGAGCTTTGGTTGATGCCGCTATGCTGGGTGAGCAGAGCATCGAGCTGGCTGCACGCATGGTAGAGCTTGAGAGAGAAGCCTACGATCTGGCCGGAAAGGAATTTAATCTGGCTTCGCCGAAACAGTTACAGCAGATATTGTTTGAAGAGTTGGATATTCCGGTTATCAAGAAAACCCCCAAAGGGGCTCCCTCCACAGCCGAGGATGTGTTGCAGGAACTGGCATTGGAATACCCTTTGCCAAAACTCATTCTTGAGCATCGTAGTCTGAGTAAACTCAAATCAACCTATACCGACAAATTACCATTGATGATCAATCCTGAAACGGGCCGTATTCATACCTCCTATCATCAGGCGGTTACGGTGACCGGACGGTTATCTTCAACTGACCCTAATTTGCAGAATATTCCTGTACGTACTCAGGAGGGTCGGCGTATTCGTCATGCATTTGTGGCTCCCGAGGGCTACAAAATTGTCGCGGCGGATTATTCCCAGATTGAGTTGCGCATTATGGCGCACCTTTCTCAGGATAAAGGCCTGCTGGATGCGTTCTCTAAAGGTGAGGATATTCACCGGGCGACAGCTGCAGAGGTATTTAAAGTTGGTCTGGACGAGGTCTCAGCAGATCAGCGCCGCAGTGCTAAAGCGATCAACTTTGGTTTGATTTACGGTATGTCAGCATTCGGTCTGGCAAAACAGCTGGGCATTGCCCGTAAAGATGCTGCTCAGTATATCGAACACTATTTCGAGACCTATCCGGGCGTACAGCATTATATGGACGATATCCGGACAAAAGCCCAGGAAGAAGGTTACGTAGAGACATTGTTTGGGCGCCGCCTCTACTTGCCTGAGATTAAAGCTAAGAATGCTATGCGTCGCCAGGCTGCCGAACGAACAGCGATCAACGCCCCTATGCAGGGAACTGCAGCGGATATTATCAAGCGCGCTATGGTTGCGGTGGATCAGTGGCTACCAAAGTCCGAATTTGATGTCAGGATGATCATGCAGGTGCATGATGAGCTGGTGTTTGAGGTCCGCGAAGATCAGGTGGATCAGTTTATAACTGAGGTTAAGGCACAAATGGCCAGTGCCGCTGAGCTGGATGTGCCTTTGCTGGTGGAAGCTGGTGTCGGCGAAAACTGGGAACAAGCACACTAGGTGCAAAATAATTGGCAGGCTTGGGAACTTTCTGTTCCTAAGCCGGTCATTAGTTTAAGAGTCACGTACGTTCATCTTGCCATGGTTGTGGCTCTTTATAACAAGCATGCGTTAAAAGCCCTGTGAAAATGTCGTTCCCCTTCCTGCTTTCCAGGGCTTTCTTTTACCTTCTGCTATTCTTCTGTATATGGGTTGTTCAAAAAACACTCAGTCTTTGCTGGTGTTGGTCGATATAAAACTTATTGGTGGTAATTTTTACGGGTCTAGTGTTATGGCTAACGAAGGTACGTTTGGTAATTATGTTAATACAACGCTGAAGCCTGAATATAAAGGCAGTGACGAGCCGTTAGGTCAGCATGTTTCTCAGGCTGCACATGATCGTAATGAGCTGCGTAAAACAGAGAAGGTCGAGGGTGTAGCTGAAATACCCGAAGCTCCAGCAGATGTGCAGCAGAATAAAGCTATTCTGGAAGCTTCTTTTGAAGAAGTGAGTATTAGCTCTGGTGCTGAGCCGCTGATTCTTACTTATAAGGCAGCAGTCGAAAAGATTAACGAGATTCTGGCTCCAGAACTGGGTGTTGAGCGTCCTCTTGAATCCGCTTTGGAGGAGGGATTGGATGTTTCGCCGGAAGCCACAGCGGATAGAATTGTGTCCCTTACGACATCAATGCTTTCAAGCTATCTCGAAGCGAATCCCAATCTTGAAACCACAGAAGCGGTTGACCAGTTTGTTGATGTGATATCAGGCGGAATTGAGCAAGGTTTTGCGGAAGCGCGAGATATTCTTGATGGGCTGGGGGTTCTCGGTGGCGATATAGCATCCAATATTGATAAAACCTTTGAGTTGGTTCAGCAGGGCTTGCAGGCTTTCCGTGAAGCGAACGGAGGAACAATAGAGACTGATGGTGAAGTTGAGTCTGCGGAACCCGGTTCTGAAGGTTCTGTTGAAGAGACAATCGACCCGTTAATCAGTTGATTTGATAACAATTGGAATCAAAAAAGCCGCTTTGAAGCGGCTTTTTTTGGTTGTCTAGAGTAACCCTTTATTCAACCGGCACGTCTGTTTCAGGTAACAGCCACTGATTTAGGCGATTTTCGAGAATATCGACACCCTGCTTTTTCAATGCCGAAAAAACCTGCACTGAAACATTGTCTCCCAATACAGACTTCAGGTGATTGTTGAGTTTTAGCTTAGCTGCCTGGGCTGGGCCTTTTTTCAATTTATCGGCTTTTGTCATCAAAACATGCAGTGGCATACCGGTTTCTAGGCACCAATCTACCATCATCTGGTCAAACTCCTTCATTGGGTGACGTATATCCATCACCAGTACAACACCCTGCAGGCACTGACGTTTCTGAAGATATTCTCCTAAATGTTTCTGCCAGTGAATTTTCATTTCTACCGGGACTTTTGCATAGCCATAACCGGGTAAATCCACTATTCGAATATCCTCAATATTGAGGTCAAAAAAGTTAATCAGCTGTGTACGGCCGGGTGTTTTGGAGGTTCGGGCAAGCTTATGATTCCTGGTTAAAGTGTTGATCGCGCTGGATTTTCCCGCATTGGAGCGGCCCGCAAATGCCACCTCTGCCCCTGAATCTGCAGGGCATTGATGTAACTTGGCTGCGCTCTTGTTGAAACGGGCACTATTGAAATGAATATTTAATTGATCTGAGGACATACTTTAGTCACTTTCCAGCGATCCCTACTAAAGGAACATAGATTGCCGTTCCAGTTTGTGTGGATATTGGTTTATAATTGCGCCAATTTTACCTGCGATCGGCCTTGAGCTCTAGTCGGCAGGGAAGTGAGATTATAATCAGTCGACGTCTGATGTGTTTTCATCGGGCACTGGCTGGCAAAAATTTTAATACAAGAGTCTGGGTCTTAATCGATGAATAAACTACTGATTAGCTTACTGGTGACCATTGGTATCACTGGCGTAGCACACGCAGCTGGCGATGCTACTGCAGGTAAAGGTAAAACAGCTGTATGTGGTGCTTGTCATGGTGCTGATGGTAACAGCCCTGCGGCAATGTTCCCGAAACTGGCTGGCCAGAATGAAGCATATCTGGTTAAACAGATGAACGATATTAAATCCGGTGCGCGTCCTGTTGTTGAAATGACAGGCCTTCTGGATGCAATGAGCGATCAGGACATCGCGGATATCGCTGCTTATTTTGCTAAGCAGGCTGGCACTGTAGGTCACGCAGCTGAAGATCTGGTAGAACAGGGTCAGAAAATTTACCGTGGTGGTATTGCAGATAAAGGTGTTGCAGCATGTACAGCATGCCACACTCCTACGGGTGCAGGTATGGCTCAGGCTGGTTTCCCAGCTATCGGTGGTCAGCACGCAGCTTATACTGAAAAGCAGCTGAAATTGTTCCGTACTGGCGATCGTAACAACGATCCTCAGGGAATGATGCAGGATATTGCTGGTAAGCTGAGCGATGCAGAGATCAAAGCAGTATCTAGCTATATTCAGGGTCTGGGCAAGTAAGTTCAGCTCTTGTTAAAAAAAGGCAGCTTAGGCTGCCTTTTTTGTGGGTTGTTGGAACTCGTGTTTTAAATTAGTGTCAATTGCCTATTCCTTTTTTGCGCTTGGAGCCAGATTAAAATGAAAAAATTGGGTTTAATGCTGTTTGCATTGTTGCTTCCTTTCTCTGTGCAGGCAGACGAATATAAAGAAGGTGTGCATTACGCCAAAATTTCTCAACCTGTGAGAACAGCAGATCAGTCTCGCGTTGAGGTGGTTGAGTTGTTCGGGTATCCGTGCCCGCACTGTAATAGTTTCGAGCCATTCATCAAGAAATGGGATCAAGATAAAGCGGAAGATGTGAACTTTGTCCGTATTCCGGTGGTTTTTGGTCGAAGCTGGGAGCCTATGGCACGCGCTTTCTATGCGTCTGAATTGAATAAAACTCTGGATAAAACCCATGAGGCTACATTCAATGCGGTACATGTGGAAAGAAGAAGATTGGGTGGGAAAAAGTCCTTCTCCGATTTTTATGGCAATCTTGGCGTAGACAGTGCCAAGTTTGAAAAGATGTATGATTCTTTTGCTGTAAATATGAAATTGCGTCAGGGTGAATCCAAAGTTCGTGGTTATGAAATTACCGGAGTTCCGGCAATGGTTGTGAACGGCAAATACAGAATATCTGCTCAGATGGCAGGTGGCCAGAAACAGATGCTGGATGTGGTTGATTTTCTTGTTGAAAAAGAACGCGCTTCACTTAAATAAAAAACGTAATAATAAAAAGCGCCCAACAGGGCGTTTTTTTTGTTTCTATTGATATTTGTCCTAGTTTGATCCTATGACATGAACTAACATGCATTTAATGGTTGATTATAGGGTTTTAGAGATCTGAGGAATTGGTTTGGCAGAGCAGCAGGTTGATTGGAAGAAAAAGTACCGTGAACTTTCACAGGATATGGAAAACCTGGAGAGCAAAAGTGCTGATGTTGAAAAAGAGCTGCGCTTATTAGCTAATTACCTGTCTGTTGCTCTTGAGGGTGAAACGCCTCAGTTAGATGCATCTATCAAAACCCTAAAGATGATCCTACAAGAGCCTTGTGGCGATAACCTTCCGTTCTTAACTAAGTTGTGTCGCCAGGTTGAAGATCAGGTTCATGACCGCGAAAGTTCTAGAAGTAAACAGATAAAACAAACCATTTCTGCATTGCTGAAATGGGTACGCAGACTGAGAAGCCAGGTCAATAATAATGGATCTCAGAATCTTCTGGATTCATTAGAGCAGCGCAGTAATCAGTTAGAAGAGAAATTCTTCGAGTTGCCCTCTGTATTAAGTGAGCTTATTGAGTTGCAGGGCCATATCGAAGTGGGTGGGCCTGAAAACCATGATGCTGCTGATAAAGAGTTTTCCCTTGACGGTGCTGTTGTCCCTACAAGTGCCGATGACGAAGAGATAGGTTTTCTGCTAAAGCGTGTTGGCGCAGAGCTGCTGGAGCTGATCAGTAGTTTACATGTGCCAAAAACAGAAGCGCCGGCTGCCAGAGAGTTGGTCAAGGAAATTGAGTCAGGTTTTGAACTGACTAAACTGCCAGAAGTTTTGCAAAATGTTGTTGCGTTGGTAGTGAACTCAAACAGCAACACCAGTGAAGATTTTGAGAACTACCTGCTGGAACTAAGTGACCGCCTGGTCGAGGTGCAAACCTTTGTTGAACATAGTCGTCAGGAACAGCAGGAAAGTGGTCAAAATCAAAAAGAGCTGGATCAGCACGTAAGACGTGAGGTTGTTCAACTTCATCAGACCGTAAAAGAAACTCATGATATCGGTATCTTGAAAAAAGCGGTTTCTCATCAACTCAGCGGCCTTGTCAGGGCCATGGATGAGTTCAAGAAGAAAGAGGAGGAAAGGGAAGAGCGTTTACAGGGTCGCTATGAAAATCTGATCGATAAAGTTGAACAGATGGAGATGGAAACTCTTAAAGTTAAATCGCACATGGAAGAAGAGCGCTTAAGGGCTCGTACAGATCCTTTGACAGGCTTACCTAACCGCGCAGCGTATGATGAACAAATCGCACAGGAGTTTGAGCGTTGGTCCCGCTATAAAACCAATTTCTCAGTTGTTGTGTGTGATCTGGATTTTTTCAAAAAAGTAAACGACTCATACGGCCACCTTGCTGGCGATAAGGTTTTACGCTTGGTCGCCAAAGTGATATCAAAAAATATCCGGACTACTGATTTTGCCTGTCGCTTTGGTGGTGAGGAATTTGTTGTTCTTCTGCCTTCATCTTCCGTAAAAGATTCAATCGAAGCAATGGAAAAGGTTCGTAAAAAACTGGAAACCAGTCCTTTTAATTTCCACGGTGAGCCCGTGAACATTACCATGTCATTTGGAGTCACTGAGATCAAAGAAGGTGATTCTGTGGATGAGCTTTTTGCCAGAGCTGACCAGGCGCTTTATCAGGCAAAAGAAAATGGTCGAAACAGGGTCTGCTCTCTGTAGTAGAATAAGCCCGAATTATTAGATTGTTACAAGGCTTCATGAAGTGAAACGTCTTTCACGCACGCTTAAAATCATTCAGGTATTTGCACGTTATCGTCTGGATACGCTGTTTCTGAGTTTATCTCTGCCATGGTACGTCAGGCTGTTAGTTTGGTTATTGCCCTGGCGGTTTGTTATCCCTGCATCAAAACCTGAAGCGGAAAGGCTGCGTTTAGCCTTGGAGGCTTTAGGCCCTGTCTTTATTAAGTTCGGTCAGATGTTATCTACCCGAAGAGACCTTCTGCGGGATGATTTTGCTGAGGAGTTGAAAAAACTTCAGGATCAGGTTCCTCCTTTTTCAGGGACGCGGGCTACTTCAATTATAGAGAAAGCGCTGGAAAAACCTGTTGCAGAGCTTTTTTCAGAATTCAGTGTGGAGCCCATGGCTTCTGCTTCTGTGGCTCAGGTTCATCAAGCTACTCTATTTGACGGCCGCGAGGTGGTGGTTAAAGTCATTCGTCCTGGGATCGCTAAAACAATTCGCAAAGATGTAGATTTGCTCTATACCTTAGCGCGCATTGTTCATGCGGCTTGGCAGGAAGGGCGTCGATTACGCCCGGTAGAAGTGGTTTCAGAGTATGAGCAAACTATTTTTGATGAGCTGGATCTAAGAAAGGAAGCGGCTAATGGATCTCAGCTTCGCCGCAATTTCGAGCAAAGTGATATTCTCTATATCCCAGAAATATATTGGGATTACACCCGCTCAAATGTTCTAGTAATGGAGCGTATTCACGGTATTCCAGTTGCGGAAGTTGATCAGCTATTAGAACAGAATACCGATATGAAGATGCTGGCTGAGCGTGGTGTGGAAATATTCTTCACTCAGGTGTTTCGTGACAGTTTTTTCCATGCTGATATGCATCCGGGGAATATTTTTGTATCCAGAAACACTCCCGCGTCACCTCAGTATATAGCTGTAGATTTTGGCATCATTGGTTCATTAACTCCGGAAGATCAAAGCTACCTTGCGAGAAACTTTTTAGCTTTCTTTAAACGTGATTACCGTCTGGTAGCTCAGTTACATGTCGACTCCGGATGGGTTCCGGCAGATACAAATGTGGATGCGTTTGAAACGGCTATACGCAGTGTCTGCGAACCAATTTTTGAAAAACCGTTAAAAGAGATCTCATTCGGGCAGGTATTGTTGGGCTTATTCCAGACAGCGCGTCGTTTTAACATGGAAGTACAGCCACAACTCGTTCTGCTCCAGAAAACATTGCTGAATATTGAAGGGCTGGGGCGACAGCTCTACCCGGATCTGGACTTGTGGCAAACGGCTAAGCCATTCCTCGAAGATTGGATGAAAGAGCGGATGGGGCCAAAAGGGGTGTATCGTACTATAAAGCAGCAGGCACCGGACTGGCTGGAAAAAATGCCACATATGCCGCAGCTAATCTTTGATGCGTTAAATCAAGTCAGAAATCTGGATGATACCCGCCAAAGGGATATGCGTGCTTATGAAAAAGCACGCTCAGAGCTGCATGCAAAAGACCGTCGGGTTCGATTTGCGGGAGTGGCGCTGATTCTGTCTGGGTTAGTTATTGCTGACGAACAGGTGCTTGAATGGGTATGTGATTTGCCAACTGGAAGTTGGATTCTGGCAGGTCTGGGCGTGTTGCTTTTACTTAAACGCACGTGAAAAGACTAAACAATTCTGTGAATGGTTCTTGTAACATTGTTAGGGTATGCTTCCTTACCCGGTGAACAAGAAGTGATAAAGAGAGAGATAAGATGAGTGATGTGTTAACTCAATTGGGTGAGGTTCTGGAACAGAGAAAAAATGCTTCCCCTGACTCTTCTTATGTTTCCAGTTTGCACGCCAAGGGCTTGAATAAGATCCTTGAAAAGGTTGGTGAAGAAGCTACCGAAACTATCTTGGCGGCAAAAGATGCTCAAACCAGTGGGGATAACCGCGACGTTATCTATGAAACGGCAGATCTCTGGTTTCATAGCTTGGTTGCATTGTCATATCTTGGGGAAAGTCCGCAGGCAGTTTTAGATGAGTTGGCGAGGCGTTTTGATCTTTCAGGTCTGGAAGAGAAAGCTTCGAGAACAAAAGGCTAAACAGGATGGGCTGCGTTTTCTGCAATATTGCTTCGGGTGAGCAAAAAGCAGATATTGTCTATCAGGATGATAAAATTGTGGCGTTCAAAGATCGGGCGCCCAAAGCACCGGTTCACCTTTTGGTAATACCCCGAAAACATATTCGGAATTTAAATGCTCTCGAAGAAAGTGATGCTGAGCTAATGGCTCATTTAATGATATCACTTCCTGCGATAGCAAAAGAACAAGGTCTTCTGGATGGCTTCAGAACCATTACCAATACGGGTAAAGGTGGCGGCCAGGAGGTTTATCATATGCATTTCCATATTTTGGGCGGCGGTAAGCTGCACGCTATGTAAGATTGGAGAATAGATACAATGGGTCTTGGCGGAATTAGTATTTGGCAACTTTTAATCGTTCTGGCGATCATCATTCTGATTTTCGGCACCAAAAAATTCAAAAACATCGGCAGTGATCTGGGTGGGGCTGTAAAAGGTTTCAAAAAAGCCATGACTGACGAAGAAAAAGCGGCTGAAGCTGAAGATCAGAAGCAGTTAAAGCAGGAAGACGCTGATTTTACAGATGCGAATAAAGCAGATGTAAAAGAAGAACAGAAGTCTGATAAGTAAGACCTTATATGTTTGATATGGGTTTTGCTGAACTGCTGATCGTCGCAGTCGTTGCTCTAATCGTACTGGGTCCTGATAAGCTACCAACAGCGATCAAAACTGTTGGTATGTGGGTCGGGCGCATACGCAGAACTGTCTCTTCCATTCAGACAGAGATCAGCGAAGAGTTGCGGATTGATGAGATGAAACGCACAGCGGCTATTTCCAAAGAAGAGCTTGATCAAGAGCTCAAAGAGATGACGAAGCCGTTCAATGAGGTGGTTTCAACTGAATCTCCGATGTCAGCGAAAGCCTCTTCACCGGAAGAACTTCAAAGTGCGGCTGCGGAAAAACAAGCTGATGCTTCATCTGACGAAAGCTCAAATGAAGACAGGCACAATCCAGAAAGTAAGTCATGACCCATAATAATTCCGACATGCCTGAGCAAGATCAGGAACAGCCACTCATTAGCCATCTGGTCGAATTACGTAAAAGGCTAATGCATGTGGTTCTGATCGTGCTAGCCCTTTTTTTGGGATTGTTCTACTTTGCCAATGATCTTTATACCTACCTTTCTGCACCATTAACTGCGCTGTTACCGGAAGGTACCAGCATGATTGCAACGGACGTCACCTCTCCTTTTTTTGCACCATTTAAGTTAACACTTGTTGCGGCAATCTTTGCAGCAATGCCGTTTATTCTGCATCAGATCTGGGGATTTATAGCACCTGGTTTATACAAACATGAGCGCCGATTGGCGGTACCGTTGCTTTTCTCCAGTATTATGCTGTTTTATGCGGGTATAGCTTTTGCCTATTTTGTAGTCTTTCCATTGATCTTTGGTTTCTTTACCAGTGTGGGGCCGGAAAATGTAGCGGTCATGACCGATATCAGCAGCTACCTTAACTTTGTCCTGAAACTGTTCTTTGCTTTTGGAATTGTATTTGAGATACCTATCGCAACCCTTTTGCTTATTTGGTCTGGAGCTGCCACAGTCGAAGGGCTTAGGCAAAAGCGAGCATATGTCATAGTCGGTTGCTTTGTTATAGGAATGTTACTCACTCCGCCGGATGTTATTTCACAAAGCTTACTTGCACTTCCAATGTGGCTGTTATTTGAAACAGGTATATTGCTTGGAGTTATCTTTGTAAGAAAAGATGCGGAAGACGATGAATTAGATGAAGAGTTTGAGCAGGCTATGCGGGAAGATGAGGACAATCATCAGTAACCTAAGCTGCCTCTAATTATCTTCGTTCTTTATCTCTTTATAACCGAATAAATTCTTTTTTTAATTTTTTATGAATTCCCTGTTGATTCTCAGGACGAGGTGCTTATAATACGCGCCTCGCTTGAGACGAAACGCTTCGCAGCGTGTGATGATTCAAGCAACGCTCTTT
>JBOEHA010000033.1:0-1228 GCA_050633685.1 Neptuniibacter sp.
GTCAACCCCAGCCGGACACATTTTTTTGTGAATTTTCCAAGTTGATTGGCGATAAATCCCCATTCGCAGAGTGCAGCCTTTCCAGATTGTAATATCTCATGTACTTAGCCACATCTTGCCTCATATGCTCTCGCGTTGGCTGGTAAACCTTCAGTATCCAGTCATGCTTCAAGCTACCAAAGAAACGCTCAACGACGGCATTGTCCCAGCAGGCTCCAACGTCACCCATCGATGAGCGGAGGTCGTAGCTTTTCAGTAAACGCCTATATTGCTTGCTGGTATATTGTGAACCTCGGTCACTGTGGAAGACCAAGCCCTTTTTCGGCTGACGGAGATTAACGGCTTTCATCAATGCTCTGCAAACCAAGTCAGCACTCATGCGTTTATCAATATGCCAGCCCACTATACGACGTGAGTACAAGTCCATCACGACCGCAAGATACATCCAGCCCTCTGCGGTTCTGAGGTACGTGATATCGCCAGCCCAAACCTCATTCTGAGCAACCGGATTAAAATTCTGGTTCAGCAGGTTGTCAGCCACCTGATCACTATGTCGGCGCTTAGTCGTCACCTTGTAAGCGATACGTTGCCTAACCTTTAATTTCAGTTGTCGCATGAGTGTACGGGTGCGATAACGTCCAATTCTAAAGCCTTCTTCACGTAGCTTTTTCGCCAGCTCTCGACTGCCCAGGCTGTCTCGGCTAGCCCTAAACAACTCTTTGGCTCTGCGATACAAGTGCAGAGTATCAGCGCTGATGACCTTGGCTGGCCGTTTACACCAGCTGTAATATGCTGAGCTGCTCACTCTCATGACACGGCACAGAACACGTACTGGATAAATCGCGGCCTGCCGCTGAACGAAGCGATACTTTACTTCATTTCTTTCGCGAAGAAGGCTGAAGCCTTTTTTAAAATCTCCTTCTCCATACGAAGCTCTTTATTTTCCTTGCGCAGGCGTTTTAGCTCTTCTCGTTCATCCTCGGCCAGCGTCTGTCCTTGTTGCTGCTCTTCAAATTGCTGTTTCCAGCGATAGAGCATATTGGTCGCAATACCCAGTGATTTAGCGGCTTCAGGCACTGAGTAACCCTGGTCAACGACCAGCGCAACAGCTTCTTCTTTGAATTCTTTCGGGTATTGCTTATAACTACGTTTCTGTCCCATTCCTACACCTCAATGTTTGACGTTTATAGTCTCTTATTAAAGTGTCCGGTGTCATTAGACCATTACA
>JBOEHA010000034.1:0-15422 GCA_050633685.1 Neptuniibacter sp.
AACCTTATTCAGGACGGGTCAGTCAGAATAAAAAAAAGCCGTGACAATTCGCCACGGCTTTTTTATTTCTTATTGATTTCTTCAGAGGCTAGCCATACTCACAACATCACCCATATGCTGTTTCACAAGCACCGACTGATTCCCACCAGAACTCTTGGCCTGATACATTGCCAGATCCGCACGTTTAACCACCTGATCCGGTTTCTCGGTACCATTGGTCTCAGTTACACCCAGACTCATGGACACCGAACACTCTAAAGCTTTATCACGCCCCGGACTGCTCAAGTACTTTTTATTAAACAATGTACGCAGTCGTTCCGCTGTTTTTACCGCATCATCAATTCCGGTATCAGGCAGGATAATCATAAACTCATCACCACCATAACGAACACCAACATCCGATAAGCGCAACGTATCATGCAGAAGCTTACCAACAGTTTTGAGAATGCGGTCACCCTCAAGATGCCCCATCTGGTCATTGACCTGTTTAAAGCCATCCAGATCAAAACAGATAAGACTTAGATCATGTTTATATCGTTTGGCACGATTCAGCTCTCGAGCCAGCACCTTATAAAAGTGCCTTTGGTTATACAAACCCGTCAGCTCATCAGTTATTGATAACTTATGTAGCTGTTGCTCTAGGTTAAAGCGCTCTGTCAGGTCATGAAAGAAACCAATGCTGGTGCCTTTTTCCTCATCAACAAGAGCCGCTGATAAGCGCACAGGAACTGTTTTTCCAGCTGCTGTAATAAGGGATGCTTCATAGCCCTCAACAGAACCAAAAGCACCATGCAGATCCGAATACAGCAAACGTTTAACCCGCTGTGCCGATTTAAGATCTGGATACATAGAAGTAATGCTCAGAGAACCTATTACTTCTTCAGCTGAATAACCAAGAAGTTTCTCTGCAGCAGGATTGAATATCTGAACTATCCCTTCCCCATCAACCCCAATAACAGGGTCAGGACAGAGTGAAATCATCACTCTTTCGTTGACTTGATTCACTTAAGCGTTCCTTACTTATTTTTTTTATGAACAGACTTTGTATGAAAAACAAACAATACCTTTTTGTACACAAAAGTACAAAAAACAATAGGTGATAAATATGTTACAAAAGGTGATAACACGTAAGAAAGCACAGTAATAAAAGGTTAAAACCGGGTATGAAGTGGTGGGCGTGGAGAGGCTCGAACTCCCGACATTCGCCTTGTAAGGGCGACGCTCTCCCAACTGAGCTACACGCCCACTTCAGAGTTGCCTAGCTTAATACCTTTCAGGCAGTTTTGAAAGGCGTTACCCGTAAGGTAAAAGTGGCGGAATGGACGGGACTCGAACCCGCGACCCCCTGCGTGACAGGCAGGTATTCTAACCAACTGAACTACCACTCCGCAGTGGTTTGCTTAGTGGTGGGCGTGGAGAGGCTCGAACTCCCGACATTCGCCTTGTAAGGGCGACGCTCTCCCAACTGAGCTACACGCCCACTAAGCAGATGGCTTGTTTACGATAACTTCAGCACTTCGAAGTTAAAGTGGCGGAATGGACGATTTACATCGCGACCCATTTCCTATGAAAGATGACAGGCAGGTATTCTACACCGTCTTCTTTCAAAATAGTGGCGGAATGGACGGGACTCGAACCCGCGACCCCCTGCGTGACAGGCAGGTATTCTAACCAACTGAACTACCACTCCACATAATACGGGACTCGAACCAGCGACCCTCACTCAACCTAAGAGTGACAGTCAGGTAATCCACGAATGAACTACCGCTTCCGATGGTTTGCTTAGTGGTGGGCGTGGAGAGGCTCGAACTCCCGACATTCGCCTTGTAAGGGCGACGCTCTCCCAACTGAGCTACACGCCCACTAAGCAGATGGCTTGTTTACGATAACTTCAGCACTTCGAAGTTAAAGTGGCGGAATGGACGATTTACATCGCGACCCATTTCCTATGAAAGATGACAGGCAGATATACTACACCGTCGTCTTTCAAAATAGTGGCGGAATGGACGGGACTCGAACCCGCGACCCCCTGCGTGACAGGCAGGTATTCTAACCAACTGAACTACCACTCCGCTATAACACGGGACTCTAACCCGCACCCTCACTCAATCTCTCAAGTGACGTCAGATAATTCACCAAGGAACTATCTTTCCAAGCCGCATGAGGCTATTAAGTGCCCCAAACGGAGTGCGAATTTTACGCGTTTTAGGACACATGTCAAACCCCTAAACCAAAAAAATTTAAAAAGAATTTGATTGAACATTCCTTGTACAAATCAGTAGGTTATCTACTAACCAGCAGCTGTATACTTTGCAATCAATGATCTACTTAAATTTCAAATTTGGGATAAGAAAAGCCGACCATATCGGTTAAGATAGCAATCGCTGAATAACCTACAAATATATAAATAATCAAGGAAAACAATGGCTAGTGATGTAGAGGCTGCACTGGATGAATTTGTAAGCCAGTTAATAAGACTGCAACCAGAGGCGCCTACCCTTCCCTTTAATTCGGAATGGCCTTCAGATTGTTATGAGTCAAGTGCATCTGATGGTCAGCCTGTTAGATGGCGGCCTACTCGCCAGACTTTAAAAACAGATTTGTTTGAAAGGATCGAAAATGCTCTGGATGAGAAGGTTCATCCTGATATAGCGGATTACTACAGTCGCTATTGGTCTGATCCACTGCCAGCCAACTGTGTTGAAGGTGATCTGAGTCTTATTCAGGTTTGGAATGAAGAAGATATGGAGCGCCTGCGCGGAAACCTTATCGGGCATGCATTGTCCAAACGCCAACAGAAAAGACCACTGACCTTCTTTTTTGCCTGTGCAGAGCCGGACGATAACTATTTTATCAGTGTGGACAATTTCAGTGGGGAGGTTCTTCTGGAACTACCTGGTAAGCCCCCCATCCGGAAGCTGGCAAACAATTTAGCAGAATTTATTGGCTCTCTTACTCCGAGAGCCATCGAGAATATGGACTAACTGATTATGTTTTCAAAACTACCTAAGTATTTAACCTTTACTCTGGTAACACTGCTATTAAGTGTTGCTATTAGCGGCTGTCAGACATTCAATTCTCAGGTCCTGGATCTACATCCAGAGATACAGGTTCACCGAAGCCTACCCGCCGACACTCGCATAGAAATTATCACTAAAGACCTACGCCCGACCGAAATTATTGGTTTTCGCCTGACCGGTGAACAGCCTAATCCGCAAATTATTTTGAAAAACACCCATGATCTCCTTGCTCACACTGCAGAACACGCCCTTGAAGATATGGGTATTCGTAGGTTCTATTCCGGGGAATTCCGGCTGGTTGTTTCGTTGGTTGACCTGAACTACAACGTGACCAAGAAAACCTTAAAACAGAAAGTCGATGTGGACATGAAAATCCGTCTGCAACTTACCAAAGGTGAAAAAAGTTACACTGGTAACTATGCCACAGATAAGCACCAGACTTTCCTGAAAACACCCACCGAGCAGGATAACCAAAAGTTGATTGGAGAAGTGGTTTCCCAAACCATGAACCGCGCATTTAACGATCCTCAACTCCTGGATTTCATCCAGTTCAACTAATGCCAGTCTGTTAAAGAGGCCGGGTAACCGGCCTTTTTTTATTCAAGGTCAAAGCGTTACCAACCTACTGTGTATGACAATAACCGGCTGATTTGACACAGGGGCCGCCCAGATTCCTGTTGCCACTGGTTAAAGGCGTCCTGCACTTTGATCAGATCCCGTTTCGCTGTCGGCTTCTTCTCAATAACGCCCTGAGCTTTAAGAGCTGCCACAACATCATCAGTTAGAATAAAGGTATCTTTGCCGATCATACGCAAAAAATAGGACCCGGAATTGCCGCCCAGTTGATTTCCCTGTTTCTTCAGCAGCTCCCACAGACCGATAATATTATCCGTGGGCCATTCCGCTATAAAACAGGCAAAACTGTCATGTTGCAGCGCTTTTTCATGTACCAACATAGCATTGATGCGGGTGGATTTAATCTTGCCCCAGTGCCTGATCAGCTTTTCATTCTGCATCAGGTTTTCCAATTGCTCATCATTCATCAGGCTAATTTTTTCGGGGTCAAAACCAAAGAACGCTTTTTCGAACTCCGGCCATTTAGAATCCACCAGCGAATGCTTTAAACCGGCACGAAATACCCTTCTGACCATATCACTTAAGATACGGTCATCCGGTACTTGTTTCATTTCTTCAAAACTTTTTGGAACAGGCAATAACGCCTCAATATCTTCGCCGCTTTTGTGTTGTTGTGCGTGCTCATAAATCCAATTAAAGGACTTCATTACTCACCTTTTTCAAATTCCAGAGACGCCGAATTAACACAATATCGCAGACCTGTCGGTTTAGGCCCGTCAGGGAAAACATGCCCTAAGTGAGCATCACAAGTGGAGCAGGTAATTTCTGTGCGGATCATGCCATGGGTTTTATCGTGGTGTTCATCAATAACCTGTTCAGATGCAGCCTCCCAGAAACTAGGCCAACCACTGCCTGAGTCATACTTCTGTTCAGATGAAAACAGTAATTCTCCACAACAGGCACAACGGTATTTTCCTGTTTCTTTGTTGGTGTAATACTCGCCGGTAAAGGCGCGCTCAGTCCCCTTCTCTCGACAGATACGATACTGTTCAGGGCTGAGTTGCTGACGCCACTCTTGTTCTGTTTTTTGTAATTTTTCTTTCTTCTCGCTCATGAGGCCTCCGAAACCGGATGATGCGGATAGTTACTAGGTTTAATACCTTAATTAAAAAGCGTATGATTAGCCTCCATTTTCAGAGGTTTATCTGAGTTATAAACTCTCTTTGCTTAAGACCGTATTTGTCTCCAACAATTCCCGACAGATACATGTAGGACATAAACATGCCAGTAATCCGAAAATCAAACAAGCTGATCAATGTTTGCTATGACATTCGAGGTCCGGTTCTTCAGGAAGCTAAACGCCTGGAAGAAGAAGGCCAACGGATCATCAAGCTGAATATTGGTAATCCTGCGCCCTGGGGTTTGAACGCTCCGGAAGAGATCGTACAGGATGTAATCTACAACCTGCCTGCTTCGCAGGGTTATTGTGATTCCAAAGGTTTGTTTTCGGCCCGTAAAGCGGTTATGCAGGAATGCCAGCGTCGTGGTATTCAGGATGTTGGCATTGAGGATATCTACATCGGCAATGGTGTTTCCGAGCTGATCGTAATGGCAACTCAGGGGTTGCTAAATGATACTGACGAGATGCTGATTCCTGCTCCTGATTACCCATTGTGGACGGCAGCCGTTAGCCTGAGCGGCGGCAATCCTATTCACTATCATTGTGATGAAGAGCAAGACTGGGCACCTGATATTGAAGATATCCGCAGTAAAATTACAGAGCGCACCAAGGGTATTGTGGTTATCAACCCGAATAACCCAACTGGCGCTGTGTACCCTAAAGAAGTACTGCAGCAGATTATTGATCTGGCGCGTGAGCACAATCTGATCATCTTCGCTGATGAGATCTATGACAAGATTCTCTACGATGAAGCCGAGCATATACCTATGGCGTCTTTATCCGACGATGTCATGTGTATCACTTTCAATGGGTTGTCGAAAACTTATCGTGCAGCGGGATTCCGTTCCGGCTGGATGATTGTCAGTGGTCCAAAACACCATGCCCGTGATTACATAGAAGGGCTGGATATGCTCTCCAGTATGCGACTGTGCTCCAACGTACCAACCCAACATGCGATCCAGACCGCTTTGGGTGGATATCAGAGTATCAATGAGCTGATTGTTGAGGGCGGTCGTTTATATGAGCAGAGAAATCTCGCATGGGAACTTCTGAATGAAATTCCTGGGGTCAGCTGCACCAAACCCAAAGGCGCTATGTACCTGTTCCCGAAACTGGACCCAGAGGTTTACCCGATCAAAAACGATGAGAAGATGGCACTTGATCTGTTGATGCAACAGAAAGTGCTGATCGTTCAGGGCAGTGGTTTTAATCTACCTGATACTCAACACTTCCGTATGGTGTTTTTACCGCGGGAAGATGAATTACGTGAGGCGGTTGAGCGGATCGGAAAATTCCTCAAAACCTACACTCAGTAATTACGAAAAGGCCGCATTTATTGCGGTCTTTTTTTGTAAAGACAATGTAACCAAATCGTCTTATACTTTAGGCCACACTCATAAGCCTTTAGACCTAACGGAAGGTAGCACATGTTCATTAAGGTAAGAAAAAACTGCGGCATCCTCATGGAACACAACGGACTGGAACAACGCCACTTGGTTCCGGTTACATCCAACTTCCTGATTAACTTGAACCATGTTGCTGAAGTGTCCTTCTATACGATTAAAGAATCTAAGGTTCGTTATGACCTTGAACACCATGAGCTGACCATTCAACCACACACTCGTGTAATCCACCTGCAGATGAGCTATCTGTTTGGTTCCTATAAAGAGACGATTGATGGCAAAACTACCCGTCTGGTTGATCGCAGTTACTACAAACTGTACTTCCTGCCCGAAGAGATGGGCCAGTACGAAAAGCTTCGTGCACAGATCGAAGGACTGGTTGTTAACCAGGAATGAGTATGATCCACATTTAATAAAAGCGGCTTTATGCCGCTTTTTTTGTGCATTAATAAAAAACTTCTTGCAAAAGAGGCCAGAGATCTCTAAATCTTTATATACACAATAAAAACTTCTCAGTTTTAAGAGAAGTACGCCACTGAGTGTTATCTCTAAGGAGAGTATATGGAGATTCGCGATCTTCTAGCGCAAACAGATAAACTTCCAAATGTTCCTGAAGTTGTTCGTCAACTTATTCAACAACTGAACAACCCTGCTGCTGATTACGGTGAAATTGCTGAAAAAGTAGCTAAGGACCAAACCCTTTCTTTAAAAATTCTACGTCTGGTTAACTCCGCGCATTTTGGTTTAAAGCGCAAAGTGTCATCCATTGATGAAGCCGTTGTCATGCTTGGCATGGTTCGCCTTAAAACCATGGTCATCGCTTCCGGTATCGCAGGTTCTGTAAAAGCAGTTGAAGGACTGGATCTGAAAAAATTCTGGGCTGAATCTTTCCGCGTCGCCGCACTGGCAAAATGGTTTGCTGAGCGTGACACAGAGGTTGATCCGGATATCGCATTTACTGCGGGCCTCATTCACAACATCGGCCGTCTGTTGCTCCATCTAGCACAACCTATGCGTGCACAGGCTATCCAGACTCTGATTGATGAAAGTAAATGCAGCCGTAGTGACGCAGAGATGGAGCGCCTGGGCTTTACCTCGCCCGAAGCGGGACAGGCTCTGTTAGATATGTGGAATTTCCCGGCTGAGCTGGGTATTGCCGTGCGTCAGCAAAAATCACCGACCGCATTCGAAGAACCATCAGAGTTATCTGCAGTCATAAATCTAGCATGTGTGGTCAATGCTGCGATTCGCAATGAAAATGATCTGGAAACGCTACAAGCAGCTTTCCCAGCAGATGTTGCAGTTCTGGCTGGCGTATCTGCAGATACGACTGATGCCCTTGAAGAAGCTCTGACACTCGAATCCGGCCTTGATGGTCTGATCGACTGATCACTCCCTTCAGAATGAAACACGGCAGCCAATGGCTGCCGTTTTTGTTTACGCTCCTGTTTCGCAGCTTACCGCTTTGATACAGGTAATAATATCTTCTACATCCTGCAACGCTCGGTGTTTTCTCGCTTGCGCTTTCGCCAGAAAACCAAACTGGATACGCTGCTCTTTACTCAGGACTCTGTCCAGACCGGCCATTTCAAAATTCGGTTTCATGCCTGTTGCTTCGAACAGGCGGGTTAACCAGAACAGATCAAATTCGCAGGCATCGCTGATCAGAATTTTATCTTTTAATTTTTCATTCAGACGCTTACAGGCACTGATAATATCCAGCCCTTTTTTATTGAGCTCTTCCCGCTCAATGCCGTGCATCTCTTCGGCATACTCATCCCAATATTGCCAACCTTCTGCGGTATCGGGATCAATCAGAAAGCTATCCTGCTCTCCAGTCAGATCATTTTTCCATGCTACTTCGATTGGGTAAGACTCAGCGCCCAATCCACTTGCTTCTAAATCTATACAGATCAGCTCCACTCACTGCTCCCTTACATAAAGCAACACTTTTAGGCCCTTTTCAATTTCCGCTTCCGGAAAATCGGAAGGGTTATCCAAGCGCTTTTTAAACTGGAACCCCGGACACTCTTGCAACATCAGGTCTTTAAGAAAGTCCGTTCCATTTTTAGGGTCATTATGGCATGCAAGCACCTGCCCGCCCACTGTCGTTAAGTCTGATAGTCTTCGCAGTACCTTTTTATAGTCCTGCTCGGCCACAAAGCTCCCAGGCTGGAAGCTTGGAGGATCAATAACGATCAGATCATAAGGCCCTCTCTGCTTAACCTTTTTCCAGGACCTAAATAGATCATAGGCCAAAAAGGTTGTCTTTTCCGCAGGCAAGTCATTTAAACGATGGTTATCCTTGCCTGTATTGATGGCACCACGTGACATATCAACGTTCACCACGTGATCGGCGCCACCAGCAATAGCCGCTACCGAAAAAGCACAGGTATAAGAAAACAGATTAAGAACCCTTTTCCCGGCCGCATTGTCTATTACCCATCTGCGCCCTTCTCGCATATCCAGAAACAGACCACTGTTCTGGTTACGCTGGGGTTTGACCTTATACAACAAACCAAGTTCAGTCGTATTCATCTGTTCAGGAATATCACCCCAGATGATCTGCTGAGAGGATTCCCTGCCGCGACTGCGCTGCTGAACAACCAGACCTTTTATTTGTTCAATAGCTTTTAAGGTTTCACAAAGCTGTTCTACCCACTCGGGCTCCACATCTTTATAGATTCTGGCCACGGCAAAGGGCGGAAACCAGTCAATTACCAGATGCTCAAAACCGGGAAAACAGTGCCCACGGCCATGAAAGACCCGACGAGATTCCCCTAAAGTCTGCTCTAATTGTTGCTTAACTTCTGATAAAACCTGTTGCATAAAAGCTCTGTCTTAAACCTGTAAAATAATCAGCTTAGATTATATGGCCCCGCAGATAGCGGAACCAGTAAAAACAGGCACAAGAACTTGAAACTTCTCACAACAACCCATATCTAAGTGGAAGATTAATTAACAGGAACATTTATCACTATGATGCGAATAGGCCTTTTTCTACTAACCAATCTGGCAGTTCTGGTTATTGCCAGTATTACCCTGAGCCTTCTGGGTATTGATGGTTATGTTTCTGAAGCTGGACTTGATCTGGGCAGCTTACTTATTTTCTGTGCGGTTTTTGGTTTCAGTGGATCCTTGATCTCACTGTTCCTGTCCAAAAAAATGGCGAAAATGTCGACCGGTACAGAGATCATTACACAAGCTCGAAATGCAGACGAGCAATGGTTATTAGACACCGTAGCTGAACTGTCACGGGACGCGGGAATCAAAATGCCAGAAGTTGGTATTTTCCCGGCGCAACAAGCCAATGCTTTTGCAACAGGCTGGAACAAAAATAATGCCCTGGTTGCCGTAAGTCTTGGATTACTGCAACGTTTCCAGAAAGAAGAGATTAAAGCCGTAATGGCACATGAGATTGGTCACGTAGCCAATGGCGATATGGTTACAATGACCCTGATTCAGGGGGTTGTGAATACCTTTGTACTCTTCCTGACTCGTGTAATTGTGTACTTTATCGACCAGTTCACCCGTAACGAAGAGGGTGAAGGTGGTTTAGGCTTCATCGCTCAATTCGGCCTTACCATTGTTCTTGATATGCTTTTTGGCGCAATTGCTCACGCAATTGTTGCATGGTTCTCTCGCTATCGTGAGTTCCGTGCCGATGAAGCAGGTTCAAAACTGGCATCTAACCACGGCATGATAGGTGCGTTGCAACGCCTGCAAGCAGAATCTGAAGTACCTAATCAGATGCCAAGCACCCTGACTGCGTTTGGTATTGCTGGCGGAAAGGTTTCTGAACTATTTTCTACGCACCCTCCTCTTGAAAAACGCATCGCAGCGTTACAGAGAATGCAGTGAAGTAAGAAGTATCAAAAAAAGCCCAGGCTGACCGTCTGGGCTTTTGTTTTTTAGCGCAGAGAAAATTTAACCGGTACTTCAACCCAGGCGGATACTGCTTTACCGGAAACGACTGCGGGCTCTATCTTCCAGTTTTTAACTGCTTCTAAAGCTGCTTCATCCAGACTTTCATATCCACTGCTTTTATGCAGAACAATTTCTTGATTCTGTCCATTCGCAGCCACCAGAATACGCACCCATGCTGTACCTTCCTGACGTTTTCTTAAAGCCTTTCTTGGATACTTAGGCGCAACAGGTTTAGCCCTATATTTAGGCGAAGTAACTAATTTATCCAACACTCCATTTGTAACCCCCTTCTGCACAGCTTCTTGCGGCGGGTTAATTACAGTTGGAGCCAGTTCTGGCTTCGGCTCTGGCTTCGGCTCTGGCTTCGGCTCTGGCTTCGGCTCTGGCTTCGGCTCTGGCTTCGGCTCTGGCTTCGGCTCTGGCTTCGGTTCTGGCTTCGGTTCTGGCTCCGGCTCTGGTTTCGGTTCTGGTTCTGGCTCTGGTCTTGGCAAAGCGGAAACCTGGATATGAACAGTTTGAGTAGCTGCAGAAGCTTTAGGTGAACCGAACGACATGAGCTGTTCCAGATGAACAGGATTGGTGATTATCCAGATCATCAGAACGAAATGCGCCAGCAATGAAAAAATCATTGCTGGCGTAAAGGAACTGAGCGATGTAAATGAGCGAGGCATTACAGCCCCGCCCATATACTTTTAGGGTGGTTCAGGGGCTGACCACCACAATCGCTAACAAACGAGTTAGAACTTAGCACGGATACCGATCACACCTGAACGCGGTTTACCCGGTCCAACAAAACGGTGATCATCGATCCCCATATCTTCAAGTACTTCTTCAGACTCACCGTAAACACCGAAGGTCTCATACTCTTTATCGAATACGTTATCGATGCGACCAAACAGTTCAATACCGTTGCCAAATTTGTAAACACCGCGAAGGTTCATCAAAGCAAAGCCGTCAACTTTTTCGTTTTCGTTTGCTTCGTCACCACGGTAATACTGACTGCTCTGGTAAGTTACTTCAGCGCCCAGATCGAACTTAGGAGTAATGGCCCAGTCCGCAACAATTTTCAGATTGTGCTCAGGCAGACCAGGGATCGAATCACCTTTTTCAACCTCACGTGAATCACCCAGCGGGTTATTGTTACTTACAGAATCAAAACCAGTCTGGAACGTTGCATCCATGTAGGTGTACGACAGACCCAGCGTTAAGTCTTCGTAACGTTTAGCCGCTGCCAGCTCTATACCCATACGGCGCGTTTCACCAACGTTAGCAAAGTAACCTTCTGATGCAGCTGTTCCTGCGTTCTGGAAAAGAATGTCATCGTGGTTTGTAGTGTGGAATACACCTGCAGACCAACGGTAACCCTGTTGTTGACCACGCACACCCGCTTCAAAGGATTTCGCAACAACCTGGTCCAGTGGCGGATCAGAAACGAAACCATTTGGCAGACGACATGGATCATCAGGATCAGCGCAGCTCAATTCAGCCGGTGTTGGCGCACGAGAGGACTCAGAATAGCTACCGTAAACATTCGCTTCATCAGAAAGCTGATAGGCCAGACCTACTGCAGGGTTAAAGCGTTTAAATGTGTGCTTACCTGTCAGATCCAGATTCTCTTCACCAATACCCAGCATGTCGATGCGTGTGTAGTTATAGCGACCAGATAGGGTCAGATCCAACTGTTCAGAAAGTGCTACAGTGTCAGTGAAGTAAAGACCGATGTTAGTTACATCTGTTTCCAGGCGAACATCTGATTCATAATCGTAAATGCCCAGACCCGATACACCGCGGTCTTCACCAATCTCGTTACGCAGCTCTGCAAACTGTGTAGCTGACTCAAAATCGATCTCAGAATAATCAACACTCGCACCTACGGTCAGTTGATTTTCTTTGCCGTTCCAATCATCCAGGAAAGTTACCTGAGATGCCAAACCAAAAGATTCCATCTCAGTTTTAGATGTGTTCAACGTACCGTCGATCAGTTCGTCTTCATCTTCGACTTCCGCAGCCAGCGCAGCATCCACGTCCGTTAATGTGTCATCATCATCGAAGCCGCGGAATTCAACAGCTTCCCAGTCGTCAGCATCAAATGGATCGTCTTCATCACCTTCAAACTCACAAAGGGATATTTTGTTACCGCCAAGCGCATCGCCTTCTTCAAAGCCGGAAACGACATTATTAGCACCATCGATCAAACATGCGGCGTAATCACTGTCATCACCATTTAAGGTTTTCACTTTATTACGGCGATAGAAAACATTACCTGCAACCTGAGTATTATCATCAATCCAGGTGTCACCGTTTAAAGTCAGCAAGGCCAGATTGGTTTCGGTCTGGTCAGGCTGAGTATATATAGCCTCACGACCTTCCACTTCCATCAGCTCGATTGGTGCAGCACCATTACCAATCATGGTGTTGTTATTCGCAGCGGCTGTCAGTTCCATGTTGCCACCCTGACCGCGCCAGGTCAGCGTTGCCAATGCCTGCTGAACTTCTGTAGGAGAAGCATCACGCCAGCCATCTTCTTCAAAGTAGTTACCGATTACGTAATAACCAAACTCACCGTCATTGCCACCGGTCTGCACTTCAACATTGTAGCGGTCATCAGAACCAATGGAGGCTTCAATCTGGCTGCCAGGATTATCAAAACCGTTTTTGGTTTTGATGGACAGTGCGCCACCCAGTGTGTTCTGACCAAAGATTGGATTAGAACCAGCAAACAGGTTAATTGAATCAATAGAACCTTCAGGTAAAAGATCCCAGTTTACAGTGTCTCCAAATGGCTCGTTAAAACGGATTCCGTTGACATAAACAGATAAACCCTGAGGCAAACCTAACAGAGGTGATGCGGTAAAACCGCGATACTGAACGTCTGGCTGGTATGGGTTATTAACCGCTTCGTTGATTGTAATACTGCTGAAGTTATAACGAAGATGTTCTGCAATATTCAGAGACTGTGATTTCTCAATCTCTTCACTGTTAGCTGTCTGAACTGCAGCAGCAATTCTGTTTTTATCCATACCTACACCATGAATCGGTGTAGTACCAATGACCTCAACGCCTTCAAGTTGAGTAACATCCGCTGCAAGTGCAAGACTACTGCAGCTCAAAGCACCGGCCAGCATAGGTAGCCAGTATCTGTTTTTAGTGCTCATATCAGGTTGAACCTTATTATTATGTATATTGCTTCAGGCTATCTAGAGCGGCCTGGAATCATCAGTGCTCAAAAACAGCCAAATATTACAGTTGGGTTACATTATTATTAACTAGCTATTCGGACCTGTTCACACAGGACTTTAGTACACCCCTTTTCCCGATTTTTAGCAGAAAAAATCCCAACAACTGTTGGAAAATGGCTGCTATATATTTGTGGCAATGAAATTAAAAAAAGTCTGCTCAGCCTTTCCTTCTGGCAACAACACCTTTCTGAGGGTCGTAACCCCAGACAGCCATTAAAAAGAACACCAGAAATGCAGCAGAGACGACAGCTAATGCCTGTACATTGAGTTGTCCATATAAGGAAAACCTAACGAGCTCTACGGCATATGTGAATGGATTGTATTGCGCGATCTGGAAAACGACTTCAGCTCCGGCTTCTTCCAGTTTCCAAAGTGGATATAAAGCAGGTGAGATGAAAAACATTGGGAAGATCACAAAGTTCATCATGCCTGCAAAGTTTTCCAACTGCTTAACTGCGATGGATAACAATAATCCAAGGGAACCCAGCATCAGAGCTGACAACACAAAGGCTGGCAATGCCGTTAAAGCGCCCCACAGCGGGAGATCTACATCAAACAACCAACAGATCACAAGGAAGCTGTATACCTGTACCAGTGAAAGCAAAGTACCTGCTAACAATTTGCAAAACAGGATATACCAGCGAGGAAGCGGTGCTGTAAGAAGCAAACGCATTAGGCCCATCTCACGGTCATACACCATGGTCAGAGACGACTGCATGCCATTGAACAACATGACCATACACAACAGCCCGGGGGTCAGATACACCTCATATTCAATATAAGATTCATAAGGGGGTATGACTGCAACACCAAAGACATTCTGAAAACCCGCAGCAAAAACCAGTAGCCATAGTGCGGGTCTGACCAGAGCAGAAAACAGTCGGCCTTTCTGGCGTAGGAATTTTCCGGTTTCTCTACTGGATAACGCCGCAAAAGCATTAAAAGCATGGGCAGTTCTCATATCATCCTCCCTGCCTTAGTGCGCACTGACTCGCATTTACATCATCTCCTAACACATCCAGGTTATTGGTTGGATGTAGAAAACCTTCCATAGGTGCCCGATCGATCACGCGGTTTAATGAGGTCAGGAAAACAGGCTGACGCAACTGGTTATTCCAGCTCCGGAA
The DNA here is from genome assembly GCA_050633685.1 of Neptuniibacter sp. Classification (GTDB taxonomy): domain Bacteria; phylum Pseudomonadota; class Gammaproteobacteria; order Pseudomonadales; family Balneatricaceae; genus Neptuniibacter. The sequence goes on from JBOEHA010000034.1 coordinate 14,473, forward strand.
ATTCAACGGGTACCCTTTAGCTCCATCTATTTTGAATGTCTCTTTGAGAATGTCTTCGCGGAGTGATGCAGGATTAAACTGTTCCTGTCGCAATGCTGCTTCAGCCAGCACTTTAACCGCTAACCAGGCTGACCAGTCATAGCCGGTCATCTGACGTTTTCCCTTTTTCCGGAAACGCTTGTTCACCTGAGGGGCACCATTGCGTTCCCAGGCCCAGTGCCACCAGTCAGCGACTAAACCTGCGGACCCAACAACAGGACGAGGCTGTACTACAGAATAAGGGACATCAACCGCAAATTCGCCTTTGGAATCTACAACGTAGATCACGTCGTATTCACCTTTGGCGGTTAGCAATGCGATGTTGTTTTGATAGCGCTGGCGAGGATCATTACCCAGTTTATAAAGTCGCTGGTCGATCAGTTTCAAACCGAACTTTTTCGCGGAGACCTGAAGTGCATTCAGATAATCTTTGTCTGCTGCGCTATCGCCATGCAGTACTAAAACTTTGCGCCACTTTTTAGAGACCAGATACTGACCTAATGCATCAGTGAGCATTCTGCGGCTGGGTGCCATATGGATCAGGCGGGCATCGCAGTTTTGATTGCGCAGAGAATCATCCAGTGCCGAAATATTAAAAAAGGTACTTCCACCATCACCAGACTCTACTGCTAGGTTTATACCTTCTGCGGGCAGATCAAGAAGAAAGTATTCAACCCCTTCATTCTGCAACGCTTTTATTTTTTCCGGTAACTCATCCAGGGTTTCAACCTCGTGAGTATCAAGTTCAAACTTGAACCCCTTCGCCTTAGCCGTGAACTTAGACTCTTTAATAGCCAATTTAACCGCAGCGTCGAGTCTTCCCCAGGGCTGTGCCTGATAGCGGGCATCTATAATGGCATCTTTGTAACGGGGATCGTCTTCATACTCAATCAGCGCCAACTTAAGCGGCA
>JBOEHA010000035.1:0-1343 GCA_050633685.1 Neptuniibacter sp.
TCCTAGATGATTGGACTCCCCTCACACCCTGAACAGAGTGCGAGGTAAGATGATTGCTCTCACACAAATCATTTGGAGTCCATGTATGCACACTACCACTGTTGGCGTTGACCTAGCAAAAGAAGTAATTCAAGTCTGCGTTGTTAAACGCAATAAGGTGCTCTCGAATGTCGAGATGACACATCTGGAATTTGCGGATTGGCTCCGTGAATCACAGCCTGTAAGAATTGTTTTTGAAGCATGTTCAACTTCCAACTACTGGCACCAAACTGCCCATCAGTTTGGCCATGAGGCCTACCTAGTCTCGGCCAAACTTGTCTCCAAAATTCGACAGAATCAAAAAACGGATAAAAATGATGCCCTGGCGGTCGTGCAGGCCAGCCAACTGGTTGATGTTCAATTTATTCGTGGCAAGACTTTTTCCCAACAAGAGCTGCAATCAATCCTACGTATGAGGGAATTAGCCGTTAAGCAAAAAGTTGCGTTACGAAATCAGATTCAGTCCTTGCTGGCAGAGTTTAATATCAGGGTTGCTCCCAGAAATGGCGGTCTGAGCGGTACGGTTCAGCATGTATTGGAAGATGCCGAGAACGGGTTCAATATGTTTTTTCGAGAAGCGTTATATGCCACTTGGAAAGCCTTTGAATCTGCTGTCGAACGAATCGATGAATTTGACCGATTACTGGCACAAGCAATAAAGGAACACCCTGACTGTGAAAGGTTGCTTGCACTTGAGGGTGTCTCAACCATCAACGCCGTGAATTTATATATCGCTCTTAGCTGTGATGAAAACACACCATTTAAAACCGGGCGGAACGCAGCAGCCTGTATTGGCCTTACACCGACACAACACTCATCCGGCGGTAAAACCAAACTGGGTTCCATCGGCAAATATGTGAAGAACGGTATGATGAGAAGCTATCTAATTAGTGGTGCCATGGCCGTTGTTAACCACGTCAGTAAGCGAGAGCCTAAAACAACCAAGGAACAATGGCTGAAGCAATTGATTGAACGGCGCGGGAAGCGCTGTGCAGCGGTGGCATTAGCCAATAAAACAGTTAGAACGGCCTTTGCCATGTTGAGCAAAGGTACTGAGTATCAGGCTCAGGCAATAACAGCCTGAACCTGTTTTGTCCCAATGTAATGCTGAACTTAGATGACAATCAGCTACTGTAATCAGTTAGTGGCTAAGAGCTTCAAAGCTCGCGTCCTAGAAGTGATCCAGTAGTTCGCGTAAACATCAGTGAGCCTGAGTTAGCTACTCCATTAGAGCTCGAACATAAGCACGCATTTATTCTAAGTAAAAGTCATTCCATTGTTGACAGAGGGGAGTCCACATAAGC
>JBOEHA010000036.1:0-29189 GCA_050633685.1 Neptuniibacter sp.
GGTGTCATTAGACCATTACAACATTTGGATTGACATCGATATGAACAAGAACTTTGAGACAATTTCAATTCATTTTGTTCGGGCATTAGTTTCAGCTATTGAAAATAAAGATTTCAATTCAGAACCTTTATTAATAGAAGCAGGATTGCACCCAGATATTATTGAAAACTCTCTACTTAGGGTTACCCCAATGCAGATGAGTACTTTAGTGCAACAGGTTTGGAAGGTTAGTGATGATGAATTTTTATGTATGGCTAAATCAGTGAGTAGGTATGGAGTATTTCAATTATTTGGCAAACAGGCTGTATATATTGATAATTTATTAAATGTATATAAACATTTAGTTAATTTTTACAATCTAACAACAGACAGCATTGACCTACAATTTACAGTTGTAGGAAATGAAGCAAAGCTATCGTTCAACCTCTGTGAGGATGAACTTGATAAAGATCATACTCTAAAAGAGTTCCTTATACTTGTTTGGCATAGATTCCCTAGTTGGCTCATAGCGAAAAAAATTCCTTTAAAATATGTAACTCTTAATTTTAATCAACCTGATCATTTTGAAGAACACAGGTTAATGTACCCTTGTCCAGTTAAATATGGTGAAGTTACTAACAGTTTAGTTTTCGATTCATCCATTCTAGATGAATCAATAGTACAAACTGAAAGTACTTTGAAAGATTATCTAAAACGAGCCCCTTTAGATTGGTTTATACGACAGGATTACTATCCAGTTTTCACTCGAAAATTAATAAAATACTTTGATACAAACAAAATGAATGAAATCAGTTTAGAAAAAGTTTCTTATGATTTTCATATTACGCCACGAACTCTTAACAGAAAGCTCAAAAGCGAAGGTACTAACTTCCAAAAAATAAAAGATCAATATAGGCGCGATAAAGCAATTCACTACCTTTGTCAGCCATCAATACAAATTTCAGAGATTTCAAGAAATTTAGGTTTTTCTGAGCCTGCTGCATTCACAAGGGCTTTCAAAAGCTGGACGGGAGTATCACCCGCGACATATCGTGGAAACCAACCTTAATTATTTTTAATTTATTTATATAAGAAGCTCAAATATTTAATACTGCCCATAAGCCAAGGGCAGTATTAAATATTATAATCTGAATATATTAATTAAAATTACGGTGTTAACAGTCCTACATCTATTGCCTTTTGTAACAATTCATCTCTAAAGTCGGGATGAGCAATAGATATTAACGATCTCACACGAGTTTCAAGGCTCTGATGCCTCATGTTCACAATCCCATATTCAGTGACTATAAAATGCGCATCAGAGCGGGGGGTTGTAACAGCAGTACCAGGCGGAAAGTTAAGAACAATGTTTGATTGAATTTTCCCATCAATCATTCTAGTTGAATTCATACCAATGAAAGATCGACCGCCCTTTGAAAATTTAGCTCCCCTTACTAAATCTAACTGACCTCCAGTGCCAGATATTTGAGAGAAGCCTACTGACTCTGAAGAAATCTGCCCTGTTAAATCAACCATCAAACATGTATTTATTGATACATAATTATCATTCGTGCCAGCAATTCTGCAATCGTTTGTTTCTTCAATTGGAACAACCATCACATCATCATTATTGTCTAGATAATCTAAAAGATCTTTAGAACCGGCAGCAAAACTAAACACAATTTTCCCGGTATTAAAATTTTTACATTTTCCTGTAATGACTCCTTTTTTAGCTAAATACACAATACAGTCTGTAAGCATCTCTGTATGGACACCCAGATCTTTTTTACTATCCAACCGGTACCCTACTGTATTCGGAATTGCCCCAATACCAATTTGAAGGGTATCACCGTCTTTGATCATAGGAACTATATGGTCTGCAATTCTGTTAGCTGTCTCATTTGCTGGGGCTTCTGGGAGTAATGGAATTTTTGCATCTGTATACACAATATGTGTTGCTTGGCTTACATGGACAGAATTACATTTTCCTTTTACTCGAGGTAAGGACTTATTTACACATAAGATGACTTTATCTGCCATTTCCAAAGATGCATTATTACCAACACCACCTGAGGGTCCCATGCTCATAAACCCTTCGTCATCTGGCTCAGTAACAGTAATTGCAATAACATTAGGTTTATGGACTCCTTTTATAGCTTGAGCTATTTCTGATAGATTATATGAATGAGGAGACACATTACCGTTTATTCTTGCTTTTTTTTCAAAGAGACTTAAAAAAAAACTTACATAATCTATGTGGCCTTTATAATCCTTATTCAAGAAATCAAATGGGTATAGGATTAACCCTGATATTACAGTTACTCTATTTAGATTTTCTTTGCGTTTGCAAAGTTCAACTAAAAATTCTGTAGGTACCGCATTCAAACCTCCTGCCCAAATTCGATCACCATTTTCAATTACAGAAATTGCATCATTAATTCCAACTAGTTTTCTCTCAAAGTCCTTATATGTATATTTATTGACTACTTCTATATCCGGATCTATCATTTCAAAACCTATAAATAGCATGCATTATTTTTATAATAAATTCAGATTAAAATCTAAATAAGCCTTCAATATCCGATAAAGGCTTAATAAAGAACCCGAATTCTACTGAACTACATACTAGTTTTTAGATTAAACAATTCCTATTCTTAGGGCGCCATTCATTTATCAACAAATAATCCAATCTATAAAAGTCCAAAATATTTATTTATAAAGAGATAACAGAAATTTTAGATTATATTAAGGTATTCTGTAATCATGCAGAATCCATGTGATACAGGCTTGGTCATGCTCAGGAAAAGCTATTTATGAAGAGCCCGCTCAGCGGGCGTTTACGAGGTAACTGAAGGTGAAACAGAAAACGTTTGCAGATAAACGGCCAGAACTGTCTGCACTGTAAAACCTGAGACATTAAAGACCCTTGTCAGAATATTCAGTGGGTACCCCCTGAAGGTGGCGGAGGTCCAAACTACCCCAATATGTAATCTCTTTGCATTACCGTCTTTGCTTGATAGACGGCCCCTGATACCCAAGGGGATCACCTATACTGAGCGAAATAGGCATACACGGCTAAGCCTAAACGCTCAACTTTAGGCTCGGTGCCTAACTTGCCCTCCTTTATGGAGGGCCTTTTTATGCATTCGCAGATAGAACACCACAGGTTTATCCGTTGATGAGTAAGTCTACGAAAATCATTGTGAAGCTTTGAGTTTTGTAAGCTCAATAAAGCTGTAATTTAGCACTTCACCGACAGCTTTGAGCAAACTAATCTGGAACAGTTACTGCTGCATTACGGCATTAAGAAATTAATATTGTCGGGCATGATGACTCAGAACTGAGTGACCCATACCGCTATTTCAAAAGCTGCTGAAAAATATGACGTCAGTGTATTAACTGATGCCAGTACCACTGTCAGCGAAATGCAGAATATGATTGCGTTACTAGCGTTATCAACCCGGGTTACATTGGTCGACTCTGCCAGCGCCTTCGCCTGATTTATTTATGACGACATTTACGGAGATAAAAATGAACTCGAATATTACTAAAATTGCCTTTCTATCCGGTGCTGCTTATTTCGTTTGCGGTGTGTGCCTACGTAGCTTTGTTCCACGTTGCATCAAAGCATCGTGATGACGCGCTGAGTGCCATTATTGTATTGGCATTAACAGCAATAGGGTTAAGTGCAGTGAATGTTTCTGATGCCCAGGCAGCGGTTCTGAAAGAAGGCCAATCGACTTTGCCCTATTGGTTTCAGACTGGCGCTATCTCGGCCTATGTGGTGACATTGATTGTATTGTATCTGAAGGATGGTAAACGGAGCTAAGGCGCGCTTTAGCGCATCCAGCCAGTTTGCTGACGTTTGTCGCTGGCCTTGTTATGAGTTGACACTCTGTGCCAACTCATCAATTAGTATATTAACTACTCTAGTCGAGTGCATCCCAACGCTCAACCTCATGTAGGGCAATATCCCACTTCCGATCAAGACGGTGAACCTGGAGCTTGAATAGTTCACGACACAAGTTACGTGCATTCCTACCATAAACATTTACGTAGTACGCTTTTCTACTTTGTGCTTGTATTCAGAAGGATCTGCCCCAACGATTGCCTTCCAGCTTAGCGATACCCAATCAGCAAATGGTTTTGACGCGGATACAAAACCTACCATCAAGGTTTTATTCGTCATACAGATATGACCATCACCTTCGATCAGCCCAACATGATATGCAAGAAGCTGGTCGTTACTTAGCAATTCCAGATTGGGAGGCTGGATTGTGTGCGTTTTATTCGGTGTCAGGTTCCAATACGCATCAAGATCATCAAGCCATTGAGGGACGCCTGAGATCCGAAGCTCGGCCTGTGGGTACTTATTATCAGCCTCATATTCACGGATAACACCTGAATACTCAGTTACTGTTTTGATGTATTCCAGGATAGCCATATCTTTTTCAGCAACTGAAATACCTACTTGGTTGATTGACTTATTGCTACTTTTAGGACGGATCCAGCCATCCGATGCGATCCAACCAGCGATATAGGAATTGAAGATATTAGGACTGGAGAAGAAATTCATATTCTTCGTATATTGGGTTTTCTTGCTAGGGTCCTGAAAATCAATTTCCAAACGCTCTCCCCGACGGGAAACAGAACCTTCTGAGCGCCCGATTGCCTTCCCTATCTCAGCCCGCGTCATTGTCTTCGCATTCTTAATGAGAAAATCATCCTCATCTACTGTGTAAAGGTAATCATCTCTCGTCTTATGGGATAACCCAAGACAATGCGCTTTGCCACGAATAGAGCGGCGAGTCCGTCCCAATTTCTCTGCAATCACACGCGTATCAATACCGAGTAAATACATCTTTTTTAACTCTTGGACTTCATCTTCAGTCCATGGGGTTTTCACTATATCTGCCATTTTTGCACCTATTCCGTCCGTAACTATTAATTAGTGCTGGATTACTGAGGGCTCGACATCTAACAACCCTTTATGAAGAGCGCACTTCAACTGTTCACACAGGTCATTGAGGATCAGTTCTTCTTTGCTGGACTGTTTTTCCCATAGTGTTTTTAAGGTCCAACGTTTGATTGCTTCGAAGTTGTTTACGGACTCGAAATCATCTAGCAACATAGCCACGCCCTTCCCTTCCGGGATGTAATTAACTGACATAAGCAACATCACTAACTCATTCAGATCCTTGGTTGTCTCAATAACGATGGGTTTCATTTTCAATAATCCTCTTATGCAGCGCCCAGCAGGCGCTCAAAAGCGCTGCCATCCTGGCGAGTCAGATTAGGGATATAACGTGAGTAAACACGAAACAGCATCTCGGTGGATGAATGCCCTAGCACTCGGGCCACCCATTCTGGGTTCTCCCCAGAAGCAAGAAATAAAGTGGCTGCTGTATGGCGGGTCTGGTAAGGGCGACGTTTCTTGTAACCCAAGTGTTGCAGCAACGGGTACCAAACCCGTTTGGTGACGTTGTTATGATCTAGAGGTTGGTAGCTCGCATTACAGAAGACATACTCTGAGAGGTGAGCGGTGTTCTCATACTGGTCTTTCAGCGCATCAAAGACGGGGCTGAGCATAGGAATCTCTCGCTGCGAACCGTCCGTTTTGGTGTATTCAGGCTTACCATTAACAATGGTTTCCCGAACAAGGATCTGCCGTTTATCGAAATCGACATACTCCCATTTGAGGCCATCCACCTCCCCTGTCCGCATGCCGGTGAAGAAACGTACTGTGTAGTAGTTCTTGTAATCCGCACGGACTGTGCTGATGATCTTATTAACCTCCACTAGGGAGAATGGCTCAATATGAGTTTTCTTGAGCTTCAACGGTTTAATATTGCGATAAGGATTCTGGAAGTTATAACGGTCAGAAGCCTCAGTCATTATCATCCGCAGGATACCCATATGAGAGTTGACTGTTTTAGGGGTCATAGGGCCGTTGCAGTTACGCCCAGGCTTACGCGCTAACATCGCCCGGAACTGGAGAATCTCGGCTTTAGTAATCTGATCAATAGGCTTGGCCCCAAATGCAGGCTTCAAAGAGCTATCAATGATTCCACGGACATTTTTGGTATGAGATGATCGCCACTGGACTTCAGATTCTAGGAACCAGGTTTCTGAGAACTCAGCAAACGTTTGATGAACCTCATTAGAAAAGCTATTGAACGGGAGATCATTTAACTTGTTCTGTAGCTCTCGCTCCTTGATACGCTTTAAGTTTTTGCTGCCAGGAAACTCCTTCTCGTAGTCAAATTGATCCAGAATGATTTGAGCTTCTACACGTTTTAAAACTGCCTCAACCTTTTTACGATTTGAGGGAGTATCCGGTAATGCTGTTTGTTCTCTACAGCGATACCCCAAATATGAGAAGTCCAAGTACAAATTGTTAGTCTCTTTCCTCGCCCGAACCTTAGCCATGAATAAATGCTCCGTTGGCCATTGGAATTGCAAGATCAGAGCACGTTCCATTCAGCATTTCGTTCTCTACTTCTTCCCAGATGAACAGAATTTTCCGACGACCAAACGGCTTGATGTAATGCTTTCCCTCGATGAGGACACTGTCTTTGAGCTGCTGACGGATAGTTTTGCAGTCGTATTTGATCCGAGCAGATAACTCTTCTGTTGTTAGATAAGTATTTGACTCTTTCATCGTCATTCCACCTATAGAGTGTTATCCTGAGTAACCAAAAGACATTCCCAGTAACAGAATGTCATCCTAAATGACATTATAGATAGCAAAAAACTCTTTGCAATGCTTTTTTGTCATTCTGTATGACTTTTTTTTATCTAAGAAAAAGAAATGATCAGATGCCATCTGGCCCGATTGATGGGCGAAAAGAAAATGAAGGTAATTGATGTCGCCCGGGAAACGGGTCTACATAGGAATACTGTTACCCTTCTTTACAAGGAAACAGCTCAACGTATTGAGTTAGATGCTCTAGAAAAACTCTGCAAACTTTTTGATTGCGAGGTTTCTGATATTTTGGAATATGTAGACGAATAAGAATGTGACGGGAGTAGCCTTAAGGTCGCCAAGTATCCGGCTAAAACACTCACTGAGATAGCCCTGTCACAAATTCTGTCACAATTTGTCACAATGGATGGGGCTAGCCCCATAAAGAAAAAAGGCAGACCAGTAAGTTACTGATCTGCCTTCTTAAATTTGGTAGCGGGGGCTGGATTTGAACCAACGACCTTCGGGTTATGAGCCCGACGAGCTACCAAGCTGCTCCACCCCGCATCAACGTGCTGCGCATAGTATAGAGCTGGCTTATCTTTAGCAAGTACTTTTATTGCAATTGCGTAATATTTTTAGTGTTGCATAAAATGCATTACGACAATCCATATATATCATTTTACGCCACATCTTCGATGTAATAGAGTTGCCGCATAATAAACTAACTGTCAGTTTTATCTGACTTAACCTCTACGGAATCTTGAAATGTCTAACAACTATTTCAACACGCTTCCACTGCGTGAACAGCTGGAACAGCTGGGTAAATGTCGTTTTATGTCTATGGATGAGTTCAGCGATGGCGTTGAAGCTCTGAAAGGCAAAAAAATGGTAGTAATCGGCTGTGGTGCTCAGGGCCTTAACCAGGGTCTGAACCTGCGTGACAGCGGCTTGGATGTTTCTTACGCGCTACGCCCTGCTGCTATTGCTGAGAAGCGTCAGTCTTGGAAAAACGCGACTGAAAACGGTTTTGTTGTTGGTACATACGAAGAGCTGATCCCTACTGCAGACGTAGTATTGAACCTGACTCCAGACAAGCAGCACACGCCAGTTGTAAACGCTGTTATGCCACTGATGAAAGAAGGCGCTTGCCTGTCTTACTCTCACGGTTTCAACATCGTTGAAGAAGGTATGCAGATCCGTGAAGACCTGACTGTAATCATGGTTGCTCCTAAGTGCCCAGGTTCTGAAGTACGTGCTGAATACGTGCGTGGTTTCGGTGTTCCTACACTGATCGCTGTTCACGAAGACAACGATCCTAAAGGCGAAGGTCTTGCTCTGGCTAAGGCATACGCTGTAGGTACTGGCGGCCACAAAGCAGGCGTTCTGATGTCTTCTTTCATCGCTGAAGTTAAGTCTGACCTGATGGGTGAGCAGACTATCCTTTGCGGTATGCTGCAGACGGGTTCTATCCTGTGCTTCGACAAGATGGTTGAGAAAGGCATCGATGCTGGTTATGCATCTAAACTGATTCAGTACGGTTGGGAAACTATCACTGAAGCTCTGAAATACGGCGGCGTGACTAACATGCTGGATCGTCTTTCTAACCCAGCTAAGATCAAAGCTTTCGATCTGTCTGAAGAGCTGAAAGTAATCATGCGTCCACTGTACAACAAGCACCAGGACGACATCATCGACGGTACTTTCTCTCGCGTGATGATGGAAGACTGGGCGAACGATGACAAGAATCTGCTGGGCTGGCGCGCAGAAACTGCTGAGACTAACTTCGAGAAGACTCCAGCAGGCGACGTAGAAATTTCTGAGCAGGAATTCTTCGACAATGGCATCCTGATGGTTGCTATGGTTAAAGCAGGTGTTGAACTGGCATTCGAAACTATGACTGCTGCAGGCATCATCGCTGAATCTGCTTACTACGAATCTCTGCACGAGACTCCGCTGATTGCTAACACAATCGCACGTAAGAAACTGTACGAAATGAACGCAACTATCTCTGATACTGCAGAGTACGGCTGCTACCTGTACAACCACGCTTGTCTGCCACTGCTGGGCGATTTCATGAAAGACATCGATACAGACGTTATCGGTAAAGGCCTGGAAGTTGCTGATACTGGTGTTGATAACGCACGCCTGATCGAAGTGAACGAAGCTCTTCGCTCTCACCCGGTTGAAGCAATCGGTAAAGTACTGCGTGGCCATATGGCTGACATGAAGAAAATCGTTTAAGTAATTATTACTTAACAATTTTCTTTAACTAGAAAGATAAAGCCAGGGCTTGTGGCCTTGGCTTTTTTTTGCCCTTTTACTGCGTATATCGGAATTATGAACAGCATTATCGTCGAAAATTACAGCGCTGAATTTGGTGAATCCTTCACTCTCTCCAATATCAACTGGACGCTTGAAGAAAACCAACACTGGGTTATTACCGGTACTAACGGCTCTGGTAAATCTGCTCTGTCTGCAATTCTTGCTGGAGCAGGTGATCAGACTTCTGGTTCGATAACGGGATTACCTGAGCGTGTTGAGCTGGTTTCATTTGAGGCCCAGGCTGAGCTAATCGAACGTGAGTTAAAGAAAGATGATGCCGACATCATGGACGTTATCTCTGAGGGCACCCCGGTTCGTGAAATCCTTGAAGAAGGTAAAGAAGACAATCCCGATTTTGATGCGGATCTGCTCGAAGAGCTGATTGGCAAGTTCAAACTGGAACATATGCTGGAGCGCAGCTTCCGTAAGCTCTCCACCGGCGAAACCCGTAAGATCATGTTGATTCGCGCATTGGTGAATAAACCGGGGCTACTCATTCTTGATGAGCCTTTTGATGGTCTGGATGTGGATTCCATGGCAATGCTCAATGAGCTTCTTGCTAGCCATGTTGATACAGTGCCTATGGTTCTGGTGTTAAACCGTTTCGATGAAATGCCAGAGTTTATCACCCACGTTGCATACACGGATAAAGGTCAGTTGCACCATACGGTAGATGTGAATGATAAACAGGCTTATGACGATCTGTACCAACTACTGCACTTAAAAACAACAGACCTAGAAGTACCGGAAACTGATGAATCTGATCGGCCACCCGCACTGAAGCCTGAAGATCCACTGGTGCGTCTGAGCAATATCAAAGTCGCCTATGCTGATAATCAGGTTATTAATGAGTTGAACTGGACCATCAACCCAGGTGAACACTGGCAACTAAGTGGCCCGAACGGCAGCGGCAAAACTTGCTTGCTGAATCTTATTACTGGTGATCACCCGCAGTGCTATACCAACGATATCTTTGTATTCGGGATGCAACGCGGTAATGGCGAAACCATCTGGCAGATCAAACAGTACATCGGCTATGTCTCTACGGCACTCCAATGGGAGTACCGTGTCAGCATAAGTGTACGCAACGTCATTATCTCAGGCTTCCACGACAGTATCGGCATGTACACTAAGAGTAGTGAAAAAGAAAAGCAGGTCGCAGACCAGTGGCTGGAACTGTTGGGTATGAAAGACCGTGCTGATCAGCCCTATAACCAGCTTTCCTTTGGTGATCAACGTTTGCTATTGATTGCCCGCGCTATGGTTAAACACCCTACTCTGTTGATTCTGGATGAGCCCTGTTTAGGTCTGGATGATATCAATCGTCAGTTGGTTCTGGCCTTGATTGAAAAGATCTGTGCCAGTGGAGAAACAACTGTGTTGTATGTGAACCATCATGCAGAAGATCAGATATCGGGGATTTCAAAGTTTAAGAAGCTTTAAGAATACAAAGCTCATTTTTATACCAAGAAGATGAGCTTATTTCCCCATCTCGTCTCGATAAACAGCATATCGATTACGACCCTGGCGCTTTGAGTAGTACATTGCATCGTCTGCGCGTTTCATTATCTGGGAAATAGTATCACCCTTTTCATGGTTCAGTTGGGCAATCCCCATACTCACAGTGACGTCGTACTTCTGGTTATTAACCAAGAATCGTTCGGTAGAAATCGCACAACGTAACCGTTCTGCTACCAGAGTCGCTTCATCTATACCCGTATCCCACAGCAAAATCGCAAACTCCTCTCCTCCAATCCGTCCGAGATAGTCTCCTTCTCTCAACACTTGGTTAAAGACGGCAACTAACGAAATTAAAACACTATCTCCTTCAGCATGGCCGAAGCGGTCATTAATGTTTTTAAAATAATCAACATCGATCATGATAAATGATAAAGGTTTGCTGCTGCGTTCACTTGTCGCCAGTGTTTTATCCGCTATTTCAAGGAAGCTTCTGCGGTTTAATGCATTAGTAAGTGAATCATGGCTGGCAAGACCTTCTAACTCCTTATTGGCTTTTTCTAACGCAGTGGTCGCTTCAGCCAGTTCCTGTGTTCTCAGCCTGACAAGGAAATTAACCTGCCGATTTTGATAAGCCAGAAAGCTGATAATCAAATACACAAGTGCAATTAATACACTACCCCCCAGCTGTATTAAATTTCCGAGTGCTGTATTGATACCACCCTGATAGGAAGTACTAATGTCCCAGTAATAATCCCATTGGGCATTACCACTGCGGGTTGGGTAATGAAACGTAACAGCTCTCTTGCCAAAATCTGATGAATCAAACGTCAGGCTATCAACTCGCTCAGAAAGGCCCTTACCGGGTAAGCTAATAGTTTGACTAACTTTGAGCTGCACTCCATCTGGGAAATACAGTACAGCCAGATCTGAAAAGAAATCTGTTAGATTAACCAGAGATAATAATATTCCTGCAGTGCCTTCATTCGGAACCTGAATTGCCAGAGGAAGTATATGATCACCATGAGCATTCCGGTGTATAGGACCCAAAACAATTTCCTCTGGGTTTTCCATCGCCAGTTCAGCCACGGTTTTGATCATAGGAGAGTTAACATATTCAGTATCAATATCTGAGCTGTAAACAACGTCTAAGAGTAAATCCGCTTCACTGCTGTCAGTAACACTGAGTAAAACCACGTTTGATAAGGGAATAACGGATTCACTTTCTATCTCCTCAATCAGCTCTAATCCATTGAAGAATTCATTTTCTGTGATTGATTGAGATCCATAAAATAGTGCTGCAAGTCCTCGCAACTGGGTATGAAATAACGATATCCAGTAAAAACTGGTATTGGTAATCTGATTAGTTTCCAGTTCTGCTTTTTCTAACCAGGTTTCATATGCACGGTTTTTTAAATATCCTCCCCACCAGTGAACTCCCAGCAGAGAAATTATTAAAGCGAAGATAAAAAGTCCTGGCTTAATCCATTTCATTTTAAACCTTCATACCTCACTGAAATAACAGTCATATGTGATAGATCAGTTACTGAATCGCGGAACACCTACGGAGTAGGTAGCCCTGAAGCCACTTGGCGCTAATGATGTTGATTTATCAAATGTATGAATATTATCTTTATCTATCACATAAATCTTTGGACCCACATCTTTTAGGTATGACTCGCCATCCAAGATTCTAACCAACTGATCAACTGCTATGCGACCTTGTATAACAGCGGAGTCCGTGGGTGCACCGAGGATCTGCCCCCTTTTGATACCCCGGTAAACCTCTGGGGTGAAGTAATAAGAGATTATTTTTATTTCATTATTCAAGCCTTTTGATCGGATAACTTTAACCGCTGCCGCTGCTGTGACTGCATTGCCTACGATGTAATCCAGATTCGGATGTTTTTCCAACACATCTAACAACAGTGCCTCCTGAGTAGTTTTACCAGTATCCCCGTAACGGCTCGTCACAATATTTACAGCACTATTACTTACGGCTTCTTTAAAGCCTTTATCACCCGCGATAACCCAACCTGCACCCACTGGCCCGGGAAACCAAGCAACATTCACTGGCTTAGTTGCTTCTTTGTGATGGCTAACAACATAAGCACCGGCCTGATACCCCATCTCTTCAAAAGATACTAAAGAGCGCGCATGAATATGCTGGGATGACATTCCGTTAACCAGATCGATAATCGGTATTTTCTTTTTAACCATCTCTTCAACCAGGTCGTTTAAACCCTCATAAGAGATAGCGCCAATAATCACACCATCACTGCCATTCTCAATACAGTGTTTAAGCTGCTTGCGCTGTGTAGCAAGATCGTCATAACCACCAGCTTTATGCAATTGCATTTGAACACCCAGGCGGCGCACCTCTTCAGCAATACCAAAATTTACCGCCAACCAATAAGAATCTTTCATGTGGGGAAAAGAGACACACAGATCCCAAGCCCTGGACGCCTTATTCACAGGGGTATAATTTAGAATCTCTCCAGAGGCTGCAGAGCCGTGTATTTCTACCGGAAACGGGAACCAGTCCTGAGCAGAAAACGCAGGAATTGAGAAGAAAAATACAATAAGGGCTGATAATTTTTTTATTGGTTTAAAGGCCAAACCACATAACCTTTTACTTCTCGTTTGTTTATACATTCCTTGATAATCCATATCCAGAACCACTTTTTGGGTGGAGCCAATCCAATCTGAACTCATCACTACATAAAAGCAGGAATACACATTTCTAGAATCTCGAGAACATTTTTTTGCTAATAACGACAAACAGTTAAAGTGACCTTTAATGAGCATAGTCTACTTATTGAAACTTTGTAACTTCACTTATATTGACGTTAATCAGCCTCTATAACTACAAGTCAGCTAAACTCCACTTAGGGACAGACCTTAAAACTCTGCCATTACTGTTAAGGCGCACATTCTTTTACATGGAATATTTTTGGTTTTTTATCATTGTTGCAACCCTTATGGTGGTGCTCTTTGACTTCACCAATGGCTTTCACGATGCATCCAACATGGTCGCCTCGGTTATAGCCTCTCGGGCTATGACTCCTGCTCAATCTGTCTTAATAGTGGGTTTCTTTACTTTTCTGGGCCCCTTACTGGGTGGTACTGCTGTTGCTAATACCATTGGTAAATTTGTGGAACTGGGTGACCTGCCTACTGAACTGTCATTGACCGTCGTAATTTGTGGGCTTTTTGCTGCAACCTTCTGGAATTTACTTACCTGGTGGCGAGGGCTACCTTCTTCTTCATCCCATGCTCTGGTAGGTGGTTTGGTTGGTGCGGTTGTCATATCCGTAGGGCCCGAACATGTCTTATGGGGGTTCAGTCAACTCAGTCATGGCCACCTGACAGGCGTAACTAAGGTTCTGATAGCATTATTTTTATCGCCACTCGCCGGTTTCTGGGTCGGTTTTATATTACAAAGACTACTGCTGTTTTTATTCCGAGCCGCGAGCCCGCTTATTAATCGTGAATTTCGTGGGGCTCAATGGATTTCAACGGCAGGGTTGGCGTTTGCTCACGGTGCGAATGATGCTCAGAAAAGCATGGGTATCCTGACCTTGTGTCTTTTGTTAAGCGGTGAAATAAGCGAATTTGTCGTACCTTTCTGGGTAGTCCTTTTATGTGCCAGTGCCATTACACTTGGCACGGTTCTGGGTGGCTGGAGAATCGTAAGAACATTAGCGTTTGCCATTTATAAGATTCGACCCTTACATGCCCTGAATTCACAGATCAGCTCAGGTGCAGTTGTATTTATGGCATCGTTAATTGGAGCTCCCGTATCCACAACTCATGTTGTATCTTCATCTATTATGGGTATTGGTGCTTCAGAAAGGCCCAGAGCCGTTCGCTGGAAAAAAGCTAAAGATATCGCCGTTACCTGGCTATTAACAATACCTGGCGCAGCTTTTGTGGCTGTAGCCAGTATCTTATTTATTAAGCTTCTGGGAGTGGTATGAGGTTTAACTATGAAGAACGATAACCCAAACATATTCCAAAGTTTGCTTGACCGTTTAATCCCGACTCCTCCGGACTTTTTTGGTCTTTTGGCTGAGCAGAGTGCCATGGTGACTCTGACCATTCGCAACCTCCATCAATATATGGTCGACGGAGATAAAACCCTGGCGGATGAACTTGCAGTTGATGAACATAAAGCTGATACCTTAAAAATCAGAAACCTCCATCAACTCAACCGAGCGTTCTCAACGCCAATTGACCGCGAAGATATATATCGAGCAATTGCTTCTCTGGACTGGATCATCACTCACTGTAAAGGCACCATCAACGAGATGCTTGATCTGCAGGTCGAGCCTGATGATCACATGCGCAGAATCCTGGATGAACTACTCGCTGGTTCAGAGGCTCTGGAGCGGGGGTTCAATGCGTTATCAACCTATCCTGCGGATTGCGAGCAGGAAGCTCAAGCAGCAAGACATGCTCACAGAAGGATTGAACGCTTCTACCGCCACAGTTTGATTGATCTTTTCCAGGGAGATGTTACGCCTGAAATGTTGAAAAAACGTGAGGTATACCATCATCTGATGGATGGTTCACGGTACCTGCATCAAGCAGCTAATGTGCTACACGATATTATGGTGAAATTGGTTTAGTTCACTTATGGGATGGTCACAGATACCGGTTCAATTAGGCTTGCTGCGCTAGGCCCTCTTGCATTACAAATAGCTGCATTACAAACGACTCATCCGGCTCAAGCGTTTTCAGGTTATCCAATACATGTGCCGATTCCAGACAGATCATCTTCTGGTAAGCATCATCCGCAAAATGGCTTAGGCGTTTAGCTTTATCCTGCCAGGGATTCCATAACACCATATCGGGTGCATTATCCGAATCTAAACGTATAGCCCTATTAAAACCACTATCACTGAGTCGTACCGGTTTATCCAGATTCTGATAGACCCGATCTACTTCGCCAGCGACGTTAACCGGTGTCTCATCAGTCTCAGCTTTCCACTCATTCAGCGTATCTAGGTAACGGACACCTTCCAGACCAGAAACAGAGACAGCCTCTATCCCGCTGATATTGAAATAGGTATGCAGTGCAGAGGTAAAGCTAAAGCGATCATCTCCCCTGTTTGTCACAGTGAATTCAAGCCTTAGCTGCTCAGCAACCGTCACTTTAAGTTGGAGTCTCGCAGTAAAAGGCCATTGCCCATCAGGCTGCACATTAAGCGAAAGCACCAGCTCCGTTGTCGATGGATCAACAAGCTCAATGCTGTCCAGATTCCACTCACGATCCCGAACAAAACCATGCGCTGGCGCATCAGCAGGAAACTGTGATCTGACCTGCTCCGGATTGCACTCAAGATTACCAAACCAAGGCCAGCAGATTGGAATGCCTCCGCGCAGAGACTTACCGGCTTTAAAGTCACACTGATCACTCAGCCAAAGCAGTGGTTGCTGCCCTTTTTGCTGATACTCCGCAACCTGTGCACCTTGCAGAAAAATGGTGGCTTTGGCTGATTTATTATCAACCGCAACCGCGATCAACTGCTTGTGAAGCTCAATACTGATGCCCGGCAGCTCACCAAATTTTTGATACAGTTCTTGCAGCTGTTCGGCCAAATTCATCAACGTTTCCTTTTATCTCTTACTTCTTACCGCTTACTTCTTATCTCTTTCTCAAGGCCCGCTTCTTCGCTCTCTGTTTCTGCGCGCTCTTGCTGTTCTTGCGCGACACTTCGACCACCCGCATAGGGTCAGGTTCAAACCCTTCCAGCCATTGTTGTGGCAAGCGTGTATCCAGCAAAGCCTCTATCTCTTCCAGCAGGTAGTTCTCCTCCTCAATCAGAAGGGAGATCGCCTTGCCTTTATGCCCTGCCCGTCCGGTTCGGCCGATACGATGTACATAATCCTCAGCCTTGTAGGGCATCTCATAATTGATCACACAGGCAAGCTGGTAAATATCAATGCCACGGGCTGCCACATCAGTTGCGACCAGAACACGAACTTCACCGTTTTTAAAGGCTTCAAGTGCTTGTTCACGGGCTGTCTGGCTACGGTCGGCATGCAGTGATTCGCTGCCAATATCAGCTTCAGTTAACTTAGCTGCGAGCTGATCTGCGCCCTGTTTGGTACGGCTGAAGATCATCACCTGTGACCAGTCACTGCGCTTAATCAGATGGCTGACGATCTCGGCTTTTCGCTCTGGATCGCAGTTATAGATAACCTGCTCAACATGCTCAGCGGTATCATTCCGCTGATCCACTTCAATCAACTCAGGTTTTAACAGCAGGTTTTTACCGAACTTGTAGATGTTGTCGCTCAGCGTTGCCGAGAACAGCAACGTTTGTCGCGGCTGCTTCTCCCGTATCGGCAGCTTACTGATCACCATCCGAATCTCATCTTTAAAGCCCATATCGAGCATACGATCCGCTTCATCAAAAACCAGAAACTCAATACTCCTCAGATCAACCGCGCGCTTCTTATGCAGATCCAGCAAACGCCCCGGCGTCGCCACCAGCAGATCGATCCCTTTTTTGATTTGATCTACTTGTGGGCCGATACCTACGCCGCCATAAATTACAGCAGAACGAAAGCCTGTGCCTTTCGCGTACTTTCTAGAGATGTCATTCACCTGTTGCGCTAACTCGCGGGTCGGCGCAAGGATCAGGGCTTTTAAACGTTTACTGTCTTCGCTGAAATCCTCAGCCGACAGCAGTTTGTGCAGTATCGGCAGAACAAAAGCTGCGGTTTTGCCGGTACCGGTTTTCGCGCCAACCAACAGGTCTTTACCATCAAGTATGGCTGGAATTGCTTGTAACTGAACCGGCGTCGGTTCGCTATAACCCGCTTTTTCAATCGCTTGAAGTAACTGCGGAGAGAGAGGTAGATCGCTAAAAGACATATCAACTCGCCAGTATTCTCAGTGGCAGTGCCAGGGCGCTGTTTTCACCCTGCCCTAAGTGCCAGATTATCCAGCTTAGACCACCTACGGTAGCAAAGTACCAGCAGCCAGAAACAACCTGCCCGTAACGATCCAGAGGTAACAGATCACTGTGGTGACGGCGCTTCCACTCAAACAGTATCTCAATACTGCCGATTGCCAGTAGGAAACCCAACAGGGCCAGACCAAAGGTGTAACTGACCGCCACACCCGCAATAGCGCAGACCACACAAAACAACAGCCCTACCATCGAGTTCACGGAAAAGGAGATGCTTTTCAGGACATGACCGCCATCCAGCGGCAGAACCGGCAGCATATTAAACAGGTTCAACAGGGCATTAAATGCCGCGAGGCCCGCAAGCAGCTCTATATCAGTAATCCAGTACAGCACCAGACAGACCAGCGACAGAAACAGGCCATAACAAGGCCCCATGATTGAGATATAAACATCCTGCCAGCGGGTATTAATCCGCTCATCAGAGAGTGCCAAACCACCGACAAAAGGAATCAGGTAGATACCTTTGGTTTTCAGGCCAAAACGCTGCATCGCTCGGATATGGCCATATTCGTGAAACACCAGACAAAGGATCAGAGCGATCGCAAACTCAATGGAAAACAGCCACGTATAGGCGGCAAGGCTACCCGCAGCAAACAGCACTTTGATCACTTTGGCACTTTTAAACAGCTTCAGTGCCAGAGAACCCAAACCCAAAATGCTGAATTTCATTGGCTGCTTAACCCGGTTCACAACCTCCTGAGACTCAATATCCTGCTCAGTCAGCTCACCCTCAGACAGCAACTGTTGGTCTACCTCTAAACGATAGCTAAGATCAAAAGGCTGCCAGTTCAGGTTAAGCGATAACGTACACTGGAGCTGCTGTGGCTCAGCCATTGCCTCGCTTTGCGCTTGCAGCGTAAAGCTATGCTCAAAGCTCTCGCCCGCATCCGCATTAGCACTGATCTGCGACACCAACTGATTGTCCCAATACAACGCCTGCCAGCCCGCCATCGAGGCCTCCAGACGTAACTCTTTCCCCAGACAATCAATACGTAATAACTGCACAACATCAGCCTTCAAATTCAAAGCAGCGGATTATAGCCGAAAGCTGCACACGAGAGATGCAAAATACAGAAAATAGGATATTCCATTCCCCTACTCGCTATGCGACTATCAACAAACCAAGGAGATATCAGGTAGCCCGCTTTAAAGGATTAAATGTTAGTGATTCTGATTAATAATCATTTCAAGTTTTGAAGCTTAAACACGGCAAGCTGTAGTATTTCCACAAAAACCAAATGCAACACTCCTTAAAAGGCCTACTTTATCTGAAAGCTACCCAGATAATCTGGAGCAAGCGTTATTGAAGATATAAGACGCGTTTTTTATAAAGGATTTGTCGTGTATTTAGCTGTTATGTTTAAAAGGAGTGGTTTCTGAAATGGCACTATCAGACATAGATCTTAAAAAACAACGTCAAAAACGATTTGTAATTGAGCCTTGGAAAAAAGAACAATGCAGTCCATTAGGATACGATCAACGCATGGGTTTCATTATTGATCCTGAATCGGCTGAGGAGTTATACCCCAAAGATTTTAACAAGAACGAAATTGTCGATATAACTATTAAGGCACATAAGTCGGTAGTTGTCGTAACCCAAGAAAGAATCTATCTAACAGGTAGCGTAATCGGTACAGTTCATGCCAGATCAGGAATAAGCGCCAAAGGAGTTCTAGTAAACTCCGTAACTGTTGATCCACACTGGAATGGTCGACTCATACTTACCTTTTGTAATTCATCAAATCAAGATATAACCATTCAATCTGACAAAGGAATGGCAACACTAATACTTCATTCTGTAGAAACTGAAACAGATCATTCAGGGCATAAATCTGAGACTAAGCAGCTTCTTCAAGACAGAAGCAGGTATAGCAGTGATGTTTCTACAAAAATCCTTACATATCTTAATGAATACGAATCAACTGATGGCGAAAGGCGGTATCAGTTTGCAAGAAAAGAAACAAAGAAATACAGAGAGAAAAACCCTTTAGAAAGAAAGCTTGTTGCTTTGAAAAATGAAACAGAATGGTATGAAATCGTAAAGACTTTCTCTTTATATTCGTTGATATTATTCGTCATATTGCTGCTAATAGTAATGTTTATTCCTGATGTTTCGACAATTCCAGTTCTAAATAGTATTGACAAAAATAGTGAACCTCTATCAGTCATTATAGCTATAGCTGCTCTGCTGCTTTCTATCTTCAGTAAGCTAGATACTAATGGCAAAGAAGAAGAAACATAAGAATCAAAGAAAACAAATGGGATCAGAGTATAATTACTCTTGCACTAAAATGGTAAAGATATCTAAACAGAACTAATTTTGCACTGACACCATTTGTTCCCATTTATTCTGCTTTTAGAATCTGTTGATTTGTCAGATCTAAGATTGACTACACCAGTATACGAAAACCCAAGACAATAATTAGAAAATTATGTAGAAATAGCCAAGGAAAATAAATGGATATAGCTTTATGCATGCTTGATGGTAAAAGATACGATGTTTCCAGTTTTAGCAAACTGAAGCCTATACAACTTGATCGTCTACGGCGCTCACTAGTGTGCAAAGAGTGTCGCGGGAAGGGATATTATCGGAAAGAGTCTAGAGATGGGAAGCCCGCTTGTTTTGGGGCTTATCATAAAGACAACTGCCGATATAAATCACAAGGATCAGCACCTCTCATCGATCCCATAACCTCAGAAGAGGTAAACAAAATCATCACTAACAATGATACTATTGATGTTGATTTCACTATAGATAACACCACAAAATTAAACAGAACTTCCCATGATTCAACCACAGTTAATCGCACTTATTCAGTAAATACATCCCAGCAACATACTAAACAACCATCACAAAAGCGACATTGTAAAAAAGGTCTAGGCTCTCTACTGAGAATGCTCATGCATTCAGATAGCTTTGCAGGTTCAGACATTAAAATTAATACCGGATGGGAATACTCATACAAAGCCAAAAACCTTTTCGTTAATTTTAACGATATCAACAAAGAACTGATCAACAATAAAAAAATGCGTGGATACTGGGGTGTTATCAGTCATGCTGATGATGAGCTTAGCTGGCTAAATACCGCAAATCAGCAAGATGTAAGCATTCCTATATCTGAGTTTAAAGACAACCTAATTAATACGTTTAAAATTAACCATGCTGAAGATCTAGCAGGTTCTGCTGTGTTAGTTTTTGGTTGGCTCGATATTTCAAAATCAGATAAACAGAAATGGTATATCAAAGCTAACAAAAGCTGCCCTGCCTCAATATTTATCAATCTAAAGAGGTGATGTACCTAATAGGCGGTTAGACAAATGGGAGGGCAGAGTAAAATTACCCTTGCCCTTAAGAGGCTTCAATTTATCTAATCATAACTAATTTTACTCTGACTCCGTATATTTATTAGCGCGATAATTTAAAATTATGCAAAAGATTAATTATAAACGTTTGCGTAGAAAGTTATATGGCATTCACACCATAAGGGTTGTTTCTCTCTCTATGCGGATGAAGCTAAAAAAAAGACTTAAGAAAATGGGTGTTGTAACAAAACCTAAGAGCAACGTTTCAAGCTTAGCTGAAATCCTACAAGATTTTATTGCTATTGAAGATAAGAAATATAGTTATTTCCGGTATAACCATAATCCAACGTTGGGGGCTATGTATTAAGCTCTAACTGAAAATATTGTGGGAAGAATGCTGCCGCCTGACATCGGCTTAAATGTTGTCAGCGGATTCATTTATGACGATCAAGGCTACCGTTCTGGTGAAATTGACCGAATGCTTGTTAGAGGGGCAGGTAAACAATTAGGTCTCTCTGACAAGTATGAATATCACATTAAAGATGTTTTGGTCGTGTTTGAAGTGAAGAAAACCCTTGATAAAGCAGCGTTTGTTGATGCTTATCAGCACCTTTCTGGTATATCAAAAGCGTTTTCAAGTTACTTTGAAGCATTGCTAAAAAAAGGATATGAGCCGAACATTGAGTATGCAGCTAGGTCTTTTGCACAAATAACAGGACTAGAAGAGCCTAGTCGTTATTCTGATATACATAGAATGAAGAAAGAGGATGCACTTGTTTTTTATACACTAGTACAGGATACCTACTCTCCTATAAAGATAATACATGGGTACGGTGGATATAAAACAGAAGCTGGTTTGAGAAAAGTGTTTGTTGACTTTTTGGAAGCACGGCAGAGTGGGCAAGGGTTTGGTACACCAAGTATGCCAAACCTAATTTCTAGTGAAAGCTACTCAGTTGTTAAAGCGACCGGAATGCCTTTCAAAAGCCCAAGACTTGAAAATGGCTATTGGCCGATAATCCTTTCAAGTAGGGATAACGTTGTGCATCTGATGATCGAATTGATATGGACGAAAATATCAATATTCTGTGGTGTATCAATGCCATGGGGGGATGATATGGATGCCGAAGTCATGGCTGCCCTACTGCTAGGTAAGTATGCGAGTGATCTTGAAAACAACAAAGAAGGTTGGTTATTTTCTGTTACTGAGATTAAAGAGACTGAACTTCAGGATATAAAAAGACAGGTCGAGTGGGAACCAGTAATTGTTCCTATGGTAGTGAAAGATATTGCGCAATCTATTGGAATATATGGTGGTATTGAAATTGATTCAGATACAGTTGGCTACTACGCGGATAAATGGTGTTTAACAGAAGAAGAACTCATAAAACAGGTGATGCGCACTAATTTATTTGCAATCTCCTCATCTGGTTTGATTACATTCATTGGAAAATCACTGCACCTTGTTGAAGTCAACCAAGAAAAATGCGCTATGTCTGACAATGCTCAACGTTTAAGAAAGTGGTGTGAACTAAACTCAGTTACACCAACCCTAATGAACTTTATCAATGCAGCTAAATTGTGAGGCCACGTAACAAACACAACCACTAGGAACAGTTACCCGCTTTTCCTCGCCACTAGCAGCTGCGAAGCAGCGTTCTCGCTACTCGTAGCTGCGCAATGCGCAGCGTCCTCCCTTCCAACCAACCCACTCCAGACCCCGATAACCCTATAAACCTTTCCTACCCAAAACCCGATTCCTATTTAACCCTCCCCCAGATATTGGCATAATGCGCGCAATTCAGATCCACCTGCCGATATCACCAATTCGAACCGGAATAAGACATTGCTAACTACAGCCAATATAACCATGCAGTTTGGTGCCAAGCCGCTTTTTGAAAATGTGTCAGTAAAATTTGGCGAAGGTAATCGCTACGGCCTTATTGGTGCCAATGGCTGCGGCAAATCTACCTTTATGAAGATTCTGGGTGGTGATCTGGAACCCTCTGCAGGCAATGTATCCAAAGACCCTAATGAACGCATCGGTAAGCTAAAGCAAGATCAGTTTGCCTATGAAGAGTTCAGTGTGGTTGATACGGTAATCATGGGCCATGAAGAACTATGGGCCGTTAAATCTGAACGTGATGCGATCTATGCCAACGCGGAGATGACCGAGGAAGATGGCATCCGTGCAGCGGAACTCGAAGGTGAGTTTGCTGAGATGGATGGCTACAGCGCTGAATCCCGCGCAGGTGAACTGCTTCTGGGTGTTGGCATTCCTATTGAGCAACATTTTGGCCCGATGAGTGAAGTGGCACCGGGTTGGAAACTGCGTGTTCTTTTGGCACAGGTACTGTTCTCTGAACCGGATATCATGCTGCTCGACGAACCCACCAACAACCTGGATATCAATACGATCCGCTGGTTGGAAAGCGTTCTCAATGAGCGTAATTGCACGATGATCATCATCTCCCATGACCGCCACTTTCTTAACAGTGTCTGCACACATATGGCGGATCTGGATTACGGTTCTATCAGTCTCTACCCAGGCTCTTATGATGAGTATATGACAGCGGCGACACAGGCACGTGAACGCATGCTTGCCGATAATGCTAAGAAGAAAGCACAGATTGCCGAACTTAAAACATTTGTCAGCCGTTTCTCTGCCAATGCATCTAAATCCAAACAAGCGACCTCACGTGCTCGCCAGATAGATAAGATTCAACTTGAAGAGGTTAAACCTTCCAGTCGTCAGAACCCATTTATCCGTTTTGAGCAGGCCACTAAACTGCACCGCCTCGCCCTAGAAGTTGAAGGTCTGGGTAAAAGCTTTGATGAACCTCTGTTTAAAGACCTGAACCTGATGGTTGAAGTCGGCGAACGAATTGCAATCATCGGCCCGAATGGGATTGGTAAGTCCACCCTGCTTCGCTGCCTTGTAGGCGATCTTGAACCGAGTGCTGGCGAGATCAAATGGTCTGAAAATTCAGAGCTGGGTTATTACGCTCAGGATCACGCGGCTGATTTCGAAGAGGATAAAACCCTACTGGATTGGATGGGCCAATGGGGTAAAGAGGGTGATGACGAACAGGTTATCCGTGGTACTTTAGGCCGCCTTCTTTTCTCGCAGAAAGAGATTGATAAGTCCGTTAAGGTTATTTCTGGTGGTGAGCAGGGACGTATGCTGTTTGGCAAGATCATTCTGCAACGCCCTAATATCATGCTGATGGATGAGCCGACTAACCATCTGGATATGGAGTCGATTGAATCCCTCAACCTTGCACTGGAAAACTATCCGGGCACCCTTCTCTTCGTCAGTCACGACCGTGAGTTTGTATCTTCATTGGCAACCCGTATTATCGAACTGACACCAAATGGCGTCGTTGATTTCCGCGGTAGTTACGATGACTACCTGAAAAGTCAGGGTGTTGAGTAATTTTCTTGATATGGGGTAGATATGAATCTGCCCCTTTTCGTTTGACTTAAGTCAGTCACCATTACTTTCTCGCTGTCTATTCCCTTCTCCTGATCCATACTATTTTTAAGTATAAAAACTCATTCTGAGGATTAGGATATAGATAGCACTTCAAGCATCATCACCTCCCTTGGTGGTCTAGGTATTTTCCTGCTCGGCATGATTATCATGACTGAGGGGTTGCGATCACTCGCAGGAAATACACTGCGTGGTTATCTGCTTCGATTTACCAGAACTCCACTCTCAGGTGCTTGTATGGGCACTGCCTGTACTGCCATGCTTCAATCCTCCAGTGCTACCACAGTGGCTACCGTTGGCTTTGTTAACGCCGAACTGATGAGTTTCCACAACGCAGTTGGGATTATCATCGGGGCTAACCTTGGCACAACGCTGACCGGTTGGATTGTCGCGTTGATCGGTTTTAAGTTGAAACTTGGCATGCTCGCCCTGCCACTGATTCTTATTGGCGCTATCATGAGATTGTTTGCCTCTGGTAAAACGGCGTCAACCGGGCTTGCGCTCGCTGGCTTCGGGCTTATTTTTGTGGGTATTGCGTCACTGCAGGAAGGTATGAGCAGCCTGCAAACCGCGTTTAATTTCTCGCACTTCTCTGGCGATAGTTTTGTTGGACGGCTGCAACTGGTTGGGTTCGGGATAGTTTTTACTATCATCACACAATCCTCTAGTGCGGGCGTTGCAGCAACCCTCACTGCTCTATTTTCCGGAATAATCAGTTGGCCTCAAGGTGCCGCACTCATTATAGGCATGGATATAGGTACAACCGTGACCGCGGCTATGGCGACTATTGGGGCAAACGTTTCAGCAAAACGTACCGGTTTTTCCCATGTAATCTATAATCTGGCGACGGGTATAATGGCTTTTCTTTTGATCGAGCCATTTATCTGGTTACTAAGCCACTATAGCCCTGACTTCTTTAGCCATGATCCGGAATTAGCTTTAGTTGCTTTTCATAGTGGATTTAACCTTCTGGGCGTCTTACTCATCCTCCCTTTTGTTCCACAATTTGCACAGTTCATTGACAGATTGATCCATGCTACCCCCTCACACTTTACTAAAGCACTTGATGAAAGTTTGCTTGTCGACGCTCACCAAGCAATGACTGCAGTCCAACAGTCAATCCTGGAACAGTACAAGTCACTGGTTATTAGCCTTGATCTGATGCTCTCTAGCGACATGCCAAACCGGAGTAGCCATAGCCTTGCTGAGCTACAAAAAGCGCTGGATGAAACACATGCTTTTCTTGATCAGGTCACAACTTCAACACCTGATGAACTTGTTCGACTTAAAGCGCTGCTAAGAGCGATGGATCATATGCAAAGGCTGCATGAGAGGTTAGATGAGGACAGTGATAGAGGTTATACCGCGAGAGACTGTGAAGACCTTAAAGCTATTTTGACGCCCCTTCGCTCTGCAATCTCAGCTACCTACCAATCTCTGGAAGATAGTAAATGGCATCAGGCCAATGAACTAACATCAAAATACTTTAAAAACGTTGAACTTTTGCTACCAGAACTACAGGAGCTGACAACAGAAAGGACCGCACTAGGCAGAATTAATGTACCTCGCGGAACTGCTGAAATGGAGTCTATTCGTTGGGTATACCGGGTGAGTAAACACCTATCGATCATCAACCTGTCTCTTGAACAATCGGTGCTATCTACTTCTAAGTACAGCGTTTGAAACTGAGATATTCCTCATAAATCATTCCCCTAAATCAATAATTACCTTTGATTCATTCGAATACTCGAAGGGAGGAAAAAATCTCTCAGGTTGGACTAAACTTACTCTGTCTGGTTATCTGTATTCCGACTTACTGCAGATTTAACCATATGTTTTCAAGGGATAAACTTATACTTATTGGTGCTTAGCAACACACTGTAATATTTGTTATTAGTTACCCTCTCACAATAAAAATAATAAGAGATAAATATGAAAAGCTTAGTATTCTTTTTAGTTTCTTTCTTTTCTTTGACAACCTATGCGGCTCCTTTGACGGAACCTACGGGCAAAGTAATCCTGACCGTTACTGGAAATATAAAACATACCCTTGAGGGTGATACGGCACGATTTGACCTTGAACAACTTAAACAACTTTCAAGCGAAACCTTCACTCTCAAAACCCGCTGGTCTGACACTACTCACGCATATCACGGTCCACTGCTAAGCGCAGTTCTGGAGCATGTCGGGAGCAAAGGAGATAGACTCTTTCTTACTGCCTTGAATGATTACAGCATTGAAATCGAACGTTCCTACGTCGAAAAATACCAACCTATACTGGCATGGAGTGAAGATGGAAAACCGATGTCAGTGCGTGACAAAGGCCCGCTCTGGCTACTTTTACCTCACGACAAATACCCAGAATTAAATGCAGAAGTTCATACAGGGAGAATGATCTGGCAACTGTCTACTATTGAGATCAAATAATGAATAGTGGCCTTTTTCATAACAAGCTAAAACGCTGGAAAAGTTTCTGGTTGATCCCCGTTGTTATGATTTTCTTTGTCAGCGCAGTAGTCAGCCTTGTGCAGCTGAAACAATCCATCAATATCCTGGATGGGCGCTATGGCACAAGTGTATGGTCTCTGTTTCAACTTAAAACAGAATTACGCAGATTTCATGACAGTCTGTCTATTTATAACGCAGACCCTTCTACGCTGGAACAAGTACAAGAGCGTTACGATATTTTATGGAGCCGTTTTCCTGTAACTCTCAATGGCGTTGACGGGGAGCAGATACGTAAAGTCGATGGTGCAGTCGAAGCGATCAATGAAGCTTTTATAACAGTTAAAACTTTTGAAAACGTTATTTTTGAACAGTTACAGAATACCCCTCCTCTCGCAACAGAAGTCAAAGCACAGCTACTGCCACATTTAAAAGCGATCGATAACCTTGCCCTTGATAATTACCATTTGAATAATGATTTTTATAATCGCGGTGACCAAGAGGTTTTAGAACTTCAAGAGCAGCTTATCTGGCTGATGTTCGGACTGATCTTTAGTGGCACCTTATTACTTCTCTCAGTGTTGAGGGAAAATCAAATCAACCGTTTCCAGGCTGAGCATGACAGCTTAACAGGGCTGCCTAATCGCGCTTATCTGCGCCAGGTTCTCTCGGATAATTGCAGGTCAGGTAGAACATTTGCTCTTCACCTGATTGACCTAAACGGCTTTAAAGACATTAATGACAGCCTGGGCCACTACACGGGGGATCTGATGCTTAAGGCTGTTGCTGATCGCCTTACCCACCAAATCGATTTAAAACACAATTGCACTACTTGCAGGCTCGGAGGGGATGAATTTGCCATCGTACAGGCTGATATAACGAACGAATTACAGATAAAACAGCTATCAAATACGATTATAGGTTTACTGGAAAGCCCTTTTGAGGTTGAAAACCATCTATGCCTAATTGGCGCCAGTATAGGAAGCACACTTTATCCTGACCATGGGCGCGATGGCAGCACTCTCATGTCACATGCCGATATTGCGATGTACAAAGCCAAAGAGCATGCCCCTGAATCTAATCAAAAGCTGTTCAAATTCAGCATGATTAATAAGATCAACCGTAAGCAACAGTTACAACGTGACCTGAGAACAGCGATAGATAACGGTGAACTTCAGTTAGTTTATCAACCCATTCTATCCATGCATGATGGTAAAACGCGCTCTCTGGAAGCTCTGTTACGCTGGAATCACCCTGTTTATGATGCTGTCCCCCCTCTGG
This sequence comes from Neptuniibacter sp., assembly GCA_050633685.1. Lineage (GTDB taxonomy): Bacteria > Pseudomonadota > Gammaproteobacteria > Pseudomonadales > Balneatricaceae > Neptuniibacter. The sequence continues at coordinate 27,953 of JBOEHA010000036.1, forward strand.
AGGTCATTGCTGTAGCAGAGCAGTATGGCCTGACTGAAGCACTTGGACGCTGGTTGATTAATGAAACCTCCCGACAGTTAAAAGCCTGGCAGGAAGAAGGTATGCCACTTGTACCTATTTCTATCAATGTATGCCCATCTATGTATCAATTAAACTTGATTGATCTCATTAATACTGCGCTCAAAGATCATCAACTCTCGAAAGGACTGATCTGGATTGAGATAACGGAAGATACGACGATTCAAATGATTAAACAGGTGAAGGAACTTCTACCAAAATTATCTGATCAAGGCATACGTATAGCGCTGGATGATTTCGGTACAGGACTCTCATCTCTTAGTCATCTTCAGCAGCTACCCATACATACGTTAAAAATTGACCGAAGTTTCATTACTAATTTCTGTAATGACCAAACCAGCAGAGATCTGGTTAAACATATCATCAACATAGGGCATGACTTAGGGCTTACAGTTGTCGCTGAGGGAATAGAAGAGGCAGTAGTTGCTGATAAGTTAAGAGACTTACACTGTGACTTTGCACAAGGATATTTCTTTAGCAGGCCCCTGCTTCCAGAAAAAGTGACAGGATACGTAAGACACTCCTGGTATTCTGAAGATCAAGTAGTAAAACAGACGCCTCTCATCTGACAAAGACTGTTTACGTCACCCAAATAAATTGCCATCACGATTCGTTAGCCCTTGATATCCAGTAAGGCAAGCATATACATTCAATAATCAGGTTATGTTTCATAATGGTTGAAGGAATAGATATGTACATTGCAATGAATCGCTTTCGCATTGCGTTAGGCAAAGAACAGGATTTTATTGATATTTGGAAAAACCGTGAAACTTTTCTAGATGAAGTACCAGGGTTTAAGAGTTTCAACCTGATGCAAGGTGCAACGGATGAAGAATGCACTTTATTCGCTTCCCACAGCGCCTGGGAATCAGAAGAAGCATTTAAAAATTGGACAACCTCTGAGGCGTTTCGTAAAGCCCACGCAAATGCAAAGCCTGCTAAAGATATTTACCTTGGACCACCTAAGTTTGAAGGTTTTAAAGCGGTTTTATAGTGGTTTCTGGATCTGGGTTTCCATCTACAATTAGCTCGACGATGGCACGGAGTATGTGATTAAACCCCAACGATTCCGAAGAATTGATTCCAGCCTACGCCGGAATGACGAGCCTGCTCCAAAATATCCAGCAAAAAGAACTCCGCTTTTCCTAGATGATTGGAC
>JBOEHA010000037.1:0-36588 GCA_050633685.1 Neptuniibacter sp.
CAAAAAGCCGTTCATTTTATAGGCAGGCAAATACAAAAAAGGCGCTTAACAGCGCCTTTATATAGTTAAATCAAAACTAACTCATCCGTTCGTAAACAGATGATGTTTCTTTTTACCGAGCTTAACCAAAAAGTACTTACCGAACAGCGCATTTTCCGCAGCAAAAACACCGAGGGCATTCATATTGTCTTCCATACCGTGCGCCACACCATTAACAATGACTGCATTGCGCTGAAGAGCATCTTTAACCTGCTTCCCACCTGGTGCCATTCCGGCCTCGGACAATATTGTTGTCAGAGGAGAATCTGCAACAACCTCCAGATCCATAACTGATGATGGTAAGCCATCCTGCGCCAACTGAGCATAGTCAAGCTCGCTCAAACTGGATGTATCACCGGAGAATAGAGCTTCTGTAATACGCTTAGCTGCAGCGAGACCTTCTTCTCCATGAATAAGGCGGGTCGCTTCTTCTGCCAGAATCCGTTGCGCTTCCGGGCGCCCCTGACGTTCAGCGTCGTCTTTCTCAATCTGATCAATTTCAGAGACAGTAAGGAAAGTGAAGTATTTCAGGAAGCGGTAAACATCTGCATCCGCAGTCTGAAGCCAGAACTGGTAGAACGCATAAGGAGAGGTTTTAGCTGCATCCAACCAGATTGTTCCAGATTCTGTTTTACCAAATTTGGTTCCGTCAGACTTTGTAATCAGCGGCAAAGTCAGACCAAACACCTGATTACCATTCATGCGACGCGTTAACTCAGTACCACCTGTGATGTTGCCCCACTGGTCAGAACCACCGATCTGCAGAGTACAACCATGGGAAGCATTCAGCTGCTGAAAGTCATATGACTGTAGAATCATGTAAGTAAATTCTGTGTAAGAGATACCTGCGCCTTCACGGTCGATACGCTGCTTAACAGATTCCTTGGCGATCATCTGGTTAACAGAGAAGTGTTTACCGATGTCACGCAGGAATGTCAGAACATTAACATTCTGAGTCCAGTCCAGATTATTAACCACTACCGCACTGTTGTCGCCGCAATCAAAGCTTATGAAAGCACTTACCTGTTTCTTCAGCTTTTCAACCCAACCTGCAACCGTTGAGTCATCGTTAAGCTTACGCTCCTGAGCCTTAAAGCTAGGATCACCAATAAGACCCGTTGCCCCACCCACAAGAGCCAGCGGCTTATGACCATACTCCTGAAAGCGCTTCAACGTGAGAAGTGGCACTAGACTTCCGATATGAAGACTGTCTGCAGTTGGATCAAAACCACAATAAAGTGTCACACTTCCTTCAGAAAGATGTTTTTCCAGCTCTTCTTCACTGGTCATCTGCGCAACCAGGCCGCGCGCTTTAAGGTCCTGTAAAAGTGTTTCGCTCATTGTTGTTGATCAACCCTAGATGGTAGCTATTAAAAAATAAGAGCGCTATTTTAGCGGCAGCAGACGCAGCAAACAAATAAGATTGCAATTTCATAGCAAACACAACACACAGCTACTCAAGTTTTATACTGCGGGGCCGACTTTTCCCTATGAAAGTGGCATAATGTACCGTTATGTTTGGCGGTTTTCACAATAAAGCTACATTAAGGGGTGCAAAGGTGCTTCATCGCATCGGTTTTTTCCGGGGACAACTCCCCACTGTTCATTTGATAGCAGCAAGTGCCTGCTTAGTCATTCTCTGCCTCACTCTGGTATTACTACCCTCTGAGGAAGTAGCAGCTACACGTGGAGATGCCCCACCAGCGGAAGCTGTCTCTACCACCAGCATTCCACACATTCCAGAGAATCAAACGGTTACGGTTCAACCTGAAAAAGCATCAGTGACGCCAGAACCTTTAAACTGGATCAATTTCACAGTGGGCAGCGGTGACAACCTAACCACCCTTTTCAAAAGAGCCGGATTAACTGCCAGTGATGTCTACCATGTCGCCAAGGCAAGCAAAGCCTCCAAGTCCTTTACCCGACTATTTCCCGGGCAAACCCTCTCATTTGTTATCGAAAATGGAGAGTTACAAAAGCTGAAACATACTCAGTCCCAGCTTGAGAGCACAATCCTGAGCAGAACAACCACTGGCTTTGACATCCAGCATGTACAGCGCACCCCGGAAATAAAACAGCGCTTTACCTCCGCCACTATTTCCGACTCACTCTTTCTTGCCGGTGAAGAAGCAGGGCTCTCCAGTAAAAAGATCATGGAACTAGCCAGCATCTTTGGCTGGGATGTGGATTTCGTTCTGGATATTCGCAAGGGCGATAAATTCAGCCTTATTTACGAAGAGCTTTTTCTGGACGGCAAAAAAATAGGTGAAGGCAACATTATTGCTGCTCAGTTTATTAACCGGGATACCAAGTTCACTGCTCTGAGATATACAAACGCTGAAGGGGACAGTAGTTATTACACCCCTGAAGGCTATAGTATGCGCAAGACATTTCTGCGTTCTCCTGTTGATTTTGCAAGAGTTAGCTCACGATTTAACTTAAGACGCAAACATCCAGTACTCAATACTATCCGGGCACATAAGGGCGTAGATTACGCAGCAGGAACCGGAACTAAGATTAAAGCATCCGGTGAAGGCAAGATAATATTCCGCGGTAAAAAAGGCGGCTATGGCAATGTAGTTATCCTCCAACACGGAGGCAATATCACAACACTCTACGCGCATATGAAAACCTTCAAACGCGGTCAAAGAGTGGGCACCCGAGTAAAACAGGGGCAAGTTATTGGATTTGTAGGTAGCTCAGGCCTGGCAACCGGTCCCCACCTACATTACGAATTCCGTGTTAATGGTGTACATAAGAACCCATTAAAAGTAAAACTGCCTCAAGCTGCGCCCATCGCCAAGACTGAAGAAGCCATCTTCCAATCAGAGGCGAGCCAACTACTGGCGCAACTGGAAACTTATACAGCGCAATCTCTTGCTTTAAATACACAGCAATGAGCACTGAACACAGCATTTATATTGGACTGATGTCAGGTACCAGCCTCGACAGTATTGATGCTGTCGCGGTCAGGTATCATCCTGAATTTCAACTTATCGCTTCACATACTGAAGAGATTCCTGAAAGCATTAAAAGCGAAATACGCCAGTTGATGTCCCCCGGAAACAATGAGATAGACCAGCTCGGTGTCATAGATATAGAGTTTGGAAAGTTACTGGCAACGGCGGTCAACAACTTGATTAACAGCTCGCAATTGGATCGACTTCAGGTCTGCGCAATCGGTAGTCACGGCCAAACCATCAGACACCGCCCAGAATCCGGATTCACTCTGCAAATCGGTGACCCCAATGTCATTGCTGAGCATACAAACATCACGACAATTGCCGATTTCAGGCGCCGGGACATGGCTGCCGGCGGCCAAGGAGCACCACTGGTACCTGCCTTTCATGAAGCAATGTTCAGAGATCCACGGGCCGACAGAATACTGTTAAATATTGGCGGCATGGCTAACATTACTTTCCTACCCAAAGACACCAATATGCCTGTATACGGCTTTGATACTGGGCCTGGGAATATTTTACTGAATGCCTGGATCGAGAAACACACAGGTGCCAGCTTCGATAATAATGGCAAGTGGGCAGCAAAAGGGCGTGTTAATCAAAAGCTTCTGGGCGCACTGCTAAAGCATGAATTCTTCCAAACAGCCCCGCCTAAAAGCACCGGCAGAGAACAGTTCAATATGGAATGGCTAGAAGCGGTTCTGGCAGAATTTCCAGATATTACGGATACAGATGTCCAGGCAACACTGACTGAACTAACGGCCATCAGCATCAAAGAAAGCATTGAGCAATTTATTCCAAGTGATAACTACGAGTTATATGTGTGCGGCGGCGGCAGCCATAATGGCTACCTGCTACAACGACTTGATAAGTCCTTACCGGAAATAGCAGTGACATCTTCAAACAACGCTGGGATAGATGCAGACTGGATGGAAGCCTGCGCTTTTGCCTGGCTCGCAAAGCAATGCCTTGAGGGTAAGAACGGGAATATCAGCAACGTAACCGGTGCAACTAACAACAGGGTTTTAGGCGCCATCTACCACGCTTAGGCAAAACTGCTAAAAATAGAGATAACCATCTCGACGTAACATGCGTTCCTCTGCAGGGCCCAGAGGCACTGTATCAACAAACCCGGGAAGCTCAGATCGATCAACGCCATTCTTCCTCATCCAGGTTTCGCAGATCCGAATATCAATAATATTTCTTTTCTCAAGCTTTTCAGCCAAATCGAGAAGGCGTTTATAACGCTCCATATTTTGATTTCTAAATGCGTGAGCTTCTTCACCATGAAGCACAAAAACAATTGGCTCATAGGAATTAAGGTTATCCACCTGATCCGCAAGCATACTTGCGCGATGGAACAACATCTCAACCTCTGAAGCTGTATTATTTTTGATAAGAGCCAGATAACGAGGTGAATTAGAGGGAATCTCCGCAGGCGACTGCTGCGGTTCCGCATACGCACCGAAGGAAAAAAAGACCATCAATACCGTTAGCAGAAATTTCGTCATACCCTCATCCTATAAGCAAAAGACACTATTATTGTGCTGAAGGTATCTGAATAGGCTATGAATTGGCAAGTCATAACCTATTCAACAGAGAAGGATCAGATCGAGAATGAGGAGCCGCAGCCACAAGTTGTCGTTGCATTTGGGTTATTAATCACAAACTGGCTGCCCTGCAAACCTTCTTTGTAATCAACCTCAGCTCCAGCCAGATACTGGAAGCTCATTGGGTCAACCACCATAGTTACGCCATCACGCTCAACCACGGTGTCATCATCGGCAGCAGACTCATCAAAGCTAAAGCCATATGAAAAGCCAGCACAGCCTCCGCCGGTAATAAATACACGCAGTTTGAGGTTGTCGTTTTGCTCTTCATCAATCAACGTCTGTACTTTAGCTGCAGCCGCCGCTGTAAATGCCATTAACGGCTCAGCATTTGGATCTAATGTTTCAATCATAGGTACTCACTCATAAATGCAGATGCAATTATCTACTTAACCAAGGAATTTAGTCAAGTATTAAGGCATCAGACCTACGACATTCAGTCCCGCAGTTTCTTCCAGATCAAACATAATGTTCATATTCTGAATTGCCTGACCCGCAGCTCCTTTCACCAGATTATCAATAACAGACAACACAACAACCGTGTCTTCATTCTGTGGACGGTGAACACTGATACGGCACATATTTGCGCCTTTAACACTGCGTGTCTGCGGGTGAGAACCTGCAGGCATAACATCTACAAACGGTTCATTCGCATAACGCTGCTCAAACAATGCTTGTAAATCATGATCAACAGGATCCTTCAATACACCATAACAGGTGGAATGAATTCCACGGATCATAGGCGTTAAATGCGGCACAAATGTCAGGTGCACAGGTTTATCCGCTGCAATCGCCAATCCTTGCTTAATTTCCGGAAGGTGACGATGGCCCGGTACGCCGTATGCCATCATGCTTTCACTGGCTTCACACAAAAGCATACCAACTTTTGCACCACGGCCTGCTCCACTTACTCCGGATTTACAATCAGCAATCAAACGGCGGTGATCGATCAGTTTATTTTCCAGCAAAGGCAGGAATGCCAACTGAGTAGCCGTTGGGTAACAACCCGGGCAAGCGATCAGCTGAGCATCTTTAATTTGTTCACGGTTCACTTCCGGCAAACCATATACGGCCAGCTCAGCCATCTCGGGCTGGGTATGCTCCATGCTGTACCACTTTGACCACAATTCCAGGTCTTTGATACGGAAATCCGCTCCCAGATCAATGACCTTAACTCCTTTTTTCACCAATTCAGCCGCCATGTTCATCGCAACGCCATGCGGAGTAGCAAAGAACACAACATCACATCCGCTTAAGGTTGCAACATCCGGTACTGTGAATTTCAGGTCATGATGGCCGCGCAGGTTTGGATACATATCAGCAACACTGACACCTTCCTCGGAGCGGGAAGTAATCACCTCAACTTTTGCATTTGGGTGATTAGCTAACAAACGAAGTAACTCAACACCGGTATAACCGGTACCGCCAACAATACCTACCTTAATCACAAGGGACCTCTCAAAGGAACGAAAAACTGGTAACGTATAAAAGAAATTTGATTTACTGCTCTTACTTGCTTTCTTATCAGTTAAAGAAAACACTAACGAACAAGTTTCAGTATTTACCCAAAACAAGCTACCCATGTTTTCTAAGCGAGCAGACTGCTTATAATACAAAGCTCCAGCTTTAAAGACCATTAATAAATAAGCCAATACTATGCTCAGATACGCGTTTTCCATGCAACATTTCCGGCACCGGCTTGCACACACTGAAGCCCTCCCCCAGATGGTCGTTCTGGGTATTATCTGTGGTTTAATCTGTGGCGTTGTTCTTGGTCTTTTTCGCCTGCTTTTGGAAATGCCTCTTGCACACCTTTTACCAGGAAGTAACAGCGAAAACTTTGAAGGGCTGCCGACCTGGCTGCGTTTTACGCTCCCTATCCTTGGCAGCCTTTTACTGATCGCCATACTAGCCAGACTAACTCCTGCTGACCGCAAAGTGGGGGTCATCCACCTACTTGAACGCATGGCTTACCACCAAAGCAAACTTCCCTTTAAAAATGCCGTATTGCAATTTTTTGCAGCCAGTATTGCTCTGCTATTTGGTCACTCCACGGGTAAAGAAGGGCCAGCTATTCATCTGGGAGCCGCCTGCGGCAGCCAACTCGGCCAACGCCTTAAATTGCCAAACAACACATTAAGAATTCTTGCCGGTTGCGGATGCGCGGCTGGTATCGCCGCCACCTTCAACACCCCGCTTGCTGGGGTAGTTTTCGCCATGGAAGTCATTTTGCTTGAGTACACCGTAATTGGTTTTATGCCGGTCATGGTAGCCGCAGCAACCGGCGCTTTAGTCGTGCAGTTTATGTTTGGCAGGGAATTAGTTCTCACCGTCCCGGTAATGAACATTCAAACACTCCAGGAAATTCCTTACGTTATTTTCCTTGGCGGGATCATAGGCTTACTGGCCGTTATATTCATAAAGCTAATGACAACCACACTAAAATGGTCAGAAAGAACCAAAATCAGCTTTTCATCAAAGCTGTTATTAGCCGGATTACTGACCGGAATCGGTGCCGTGTTTTATCCTCAGATTATGGGCATTGGTTACGACACTGTAACCAGCGTTCTTCAGGGTGAGATTGGTATTATTCTGCTGTTTGGAATATTAATTGCCAAATGCCTCATAACCCCAATTGTTTTAGGACTTGGGGTACCTGCTGGTCTTATTGGCCCCACCTTCTTCATTGGAGCCATCGCTGGGGGAATTCTTGGCACCCTGGGTGCGGGCGCAGTGGATCAGGAAGTAGCTCAGCCTGGATTTTATGCGATGCTTGGAATGGGCAGCATGATGGGCGCTGTAACCAACGCACCTATGGCCGCCTTAGTCGCGATTCTAGAGCTGACCGGCAATCCAAACATAATTTTCCCGGCAATGATCTCAATTGTGATTTCAAACCTGATTGCCCGCTATGTATTCAAACAACCTTCTATATTTGTCTCCAGCATGCAGATTCAGGGGATGGATTACAGGTTCCAACCACTGAGCCAACTTCTTAGCCGCTCAGCAGTAAGCAGCCTGATGACCAGCAGTTTTCTTTCTTCTGATTCAGAAATCAGCTGGAAGAGCGCACAAAAAGTATTGCAACATGACAGTGACTGGATACTGATCAATGACGATCAATCCCGCATGCTGCTTTCACCCGGGGATCTGCACACAACCCTCAGAGAAAACCTACAACGCCATGAACTTGTCAATCTGCTTGAAATCCCGGCGTATCGTTTAGATACATCCGACATTGAGGAAAACGCCACCTTGCAGGAAGCCATGGATAAGATGACAAAAGACGAAGTAGATGCTCTGTGTATTCTTGATACACAAAGCAATGTTTGTGGCATACTGACCCGCAACCAGATCGAAGTATACTATCGCCATAGCTGATTCACTATGCCATACCACCTATCAGGCCTTTACGGAATAACTGACCAACAGTTAATGCCAGACTCAGACTGCATGCTCAAGAGCATTGAACGCAGCTTAGAAGGCGGCACAACTGTTATCCAATACCGGGATAAATCAACAGACCAGACCAAACGCTTGAAGCAGGCCAGCTCACTGAAGCAACTCTGCGACCGTTACAATGCTGCCCTATTGATTAATGATGACATTCAATTGGCGAAGCAATGCGGCGCTGCCGGCGTACATCTGGGACAATCTGATGGCTCGGTGACAGAAGCAAGAAAGATACTGGGTACTGAAGCCATTATTGGGGTCACATGCCACGACTCTATTGAGCTCGCCGTGCAGGCCCATTCTGAGGGTGCAGACTATGTTGCCTTTGGCGCCTTTTTCCCATCCAAAACCAAACCCGACGCCAAACCGGCTCCCATTGACCTTATCGCCCGGGTAAAATCAAAAGTTAATCTTCCAATAGTAGCGATTGGGGGCATTACCATAGATAATGCGCAACAGATTATTACAGCAGGGGCGGATATGGTTGCCGTCATCCATGCACTATATGCGCAAGACGATATCCGGAAAACTGCGCAGAACTTCCACCAGCTATTTAACACAGATTCAGAGAGATAATTACGATGTCACGCTCCGAAGAACTCTTCCAGGCCGCTCAATTACATATCCCGGGCGGTGTTAACTCACCAGTACGAGCTTTTAAAGGTGTAGGTGGCACTCCTGTATTTTTCAAACGCGGTGAAGGCGCATACCTGTTCGATGAGGATGATCAGAAATACATTGACTACGTAGGCTCCTGGGGCCCTATGATTCTGGGCCACTGTAATCAGGATGTGATCGGCGCAGTTCGCGACTCACTGGACAATGGTTTAGGTTTTGGTGCGCCCACCGCAATTGAGATAGAGATGGCAGATAAAGTCTGCGAAATCATGCCCTCTATGGAACTGGTTCGAATGGTAAGCTCTGGTACTGAAGCAACCATGAGCGCAATTCGCCTCGCCCGCGGTTATACCAAACGCGATAAAATCGTGAAATTTGAAGGCTGTTATCACGGGCATTCAGACTCTTTGTTGGTAAAAGCGGGTTCCGGCATGCTCACCCTGGGTGAACCAAGTTCGCCAGGCGTACCTGCATCATTAGCAGAACATACCATTACCCTGACGCATAACGATATCGAGAGTGTACGCAAAGCATTTGCTGACGTTGGCGACCAGATCGCCTGCATCATTGTTGAACCCGTTGCAGGCAATATGAACTGCATACCTCCTGAACCGGGCTTTCTTGAAGGTCTGCGTGAAGTGTGTGATGAATATGGCACGGTTCTGATCTTTGATGAAGTAATGACAGGATTCCGTGTTGCCCTAGGCGGCGCGCAATCGATCTACAACGTAAAACCTGATCTGACAACTTTAGGTAAAGTTATCGGTGGCGGATTGCCTGTTGGCGCGTTTGGCGGAAAACGCGAAATCATGGAACATATTGCACCGCTAGGCGCTGTTTATCAGGCAGGAACCCTTTCAGGAAACCCACTGGCTATGGCTGCGGGTCTGGCGATGCTGAACGCAGTATCCAAACCTGGATTTTATGAGCAATTAAGTGCCAAGGTTGAGTTACTGACTGAAGGCCTCCAGGCAGTTGCTATGGCTAACGGAGTACCTTTCACCACCAGTCGCGTTGGTGGCATGTTCGGTTTGTTCTTCACCGATCAGGAGAAAGTCACTTCTTTCTCTGAAACCATGGCCTGCGACGCAGATAAATTTTCCAAATTCTTCCATGGCATGCTTGAACAGGGGGTTTACCTGGCACCTTCAGCTTTTGAAGCAGGTTTTGTATCGGCAGCCCACTCTCAGGAAGATATTGAAATGACATTGGCAGCAGCCGATCAGGTTATGTCCAACCTGTAATGTCCGTCTTAGTCGTATTTAGTCACAGTCTGATTCTGGTATGTGCCCTGTTTTTGGCAGGGCGCAGCTACCGCTTATCTGAAAAGCACAACAGTACAGCGCTGATGGTAATTAGCCTGGCAGCGGCCTTTATTTCCTGTGCTGCCGCAGGTGATCTGTTACTTTCTGGAAACGATCAGGACTCTCTGACGCTAAAAAGACTGCTCGACAACCTGGCATTGTTTGCCGCAGTACCGCTCATTGCCAGCGCGTTACTGGACCTGTCATTCAAATACAACTGGAGTAAAGCCGCCTGGGGACGTTGGTTGCTCGCCCTGTTTGCCTTATTCGAGTTGTGCCGGCGCTCGGGAATAGGTACGGAGTATACCCAGATTATGTCTGCGCTATGCGCCATCACAATCATCTTCAGCGCACTAAAGCTATATCCAATCAACGTGCGAGTCACAGGCATTTCATCAGGAATCTTCCTTTTCCTATCTTTATTAGTGTTCGGCTCCGCGACTCTATTACCCGAACAACAAAACACACTTTACTACAGCGTTACGCTGGCTGCTTCACTGGGTTTCATCTCGCAAATCCTTCCTAAAATCATCGAAAAAAACACAGAAACTTCGCAATAACCGGCACCGCCCATTCTTCATTTATCAATTTTTAAACTATCTTTTACTTCAGGCTCGCAAAAAAATAAGAGGGGAACCCCATGCCTGATTTAACCAGCATTAGTGCACGAGACATTATGTCCAGCCACCTATTAACGGTATGTGAAAGCTGGTCCATTCAAACCCTGATCGATTTTTTCAACGACAAGAAGATTTCTGGAGCCCCGGTTCTCTCCAAAAACGGAGATATAATTGGCGTGGTCAGCCTCAGCGATATCATCAATTTTGATGTAAACCCCTCTCATTCCCTGAATGAGAACCCAATGTCGCAATATTATTTAAATACACTGGAAGGCTACAGCCCTGATGAGCTTGGCTTATCAAATGGCAACCAACATAAGAATCATCTGGTCAGTGAGATTATGACGTCTAAAGTAATTGCGGTGGATATAGACGAATCAGCCGCAGCTATTGCAACTGAGATGTCTAACAACAGTATACACCGCGTTTTTATAAGCAATAGACGTGAGATTTGCGGTGTAGTGTCCAGTCTGGATATTCTAAAACTGTTTGATAACGCTGCTTAATACTGCATAGCGTGCTGACGAGCTTTTCGGGCAGACGCTTGGTTGCCGGATTGCTCACGTATATCAGCAATCAACAACCAGATGCGACGCAACATGATGGCATCACCTATCGCCATATTGGTGCCTTTCAGTGCTAATTGTTCAGCCTGAACCCATTGACCTTCCAGCCTGCGAATATCAGCCAGTTGGTAGTAGATATCCGGATCTCTTGGCGCAATACGCTGGGCCCTTTCCAGACTGCTTTCAGCCGCATTCATCTGTCCACTGCTTTTCTGTTTATTCGCAGTCTGTAAAAGCGCAATAACAGCCGGATTTTTCGTCCGGGTAGTCATCGGAGTAGCAACAGGAACCGCCACAGTATTCTCAGAACGGGATTCAACTACAATTCCCGGGCTCACATCGACAGGCCTCGTCGCAGGTTCTGCAGGCTGCACAACCTGAGGTTGATCACTGCGTTCAACAACTGGCGGACGGTATGTTCCAGTATTACTCACGCACCCCACTAGAACTAAAGCTGCGAAAACAGGGGCTAGGGCATTTCTGAATTGTTTTGTCATCTGAACCATCGTTTAAACCAGTTTAAAGGTTGATTATGCAGTTTTTCTGAGCACTCAGCATAGCTTTCAGGGGCTGTACCTTTTATGAACGGTATCTGCCGAACTCCTTCACAATACTCCGCAGAGAGCATACCAGTACCCTCCTCGACCCAATGATATTCTATTCCTTCAGGTTGTACCGCCATAAAAGAATCCGGCTTTTCCCTAACCATTAGGTCGGTCCAGACCCTGAGCGCACCACCCGAACCGGTAAATGGAAGTTTGCCGTTTTCATCCAGCCCCAACCAGACCACCGACATTCGGTCCGCAGCAAAACCCGCAAACCAGCTGTCACGCTGGTCATTACTGGTACCGGTTTTACCCGCAACATTCAGTGCCGCCGGTAAACGGCTGTATATGTACCTAGCGGTTCCTTCCCGGGTTACTGACTGCAAAGCGTATTGTATCAGGTGCATGTTTTCTGCAGAAACTACCTGCTTAACCTCAAACGGGTAACGGGACAACTCATTACCTTCAACATCAGTCACTAATCGGATCGCTCTCATTGGGGTTTTAAAACCATTCGCAGCAATGGTCTGGTAAACCGAGGCAATCTCAAACGGACTCATAGATTCAGCGCCCAACAGCAAAGACGGATAAGGACGCGGCGTTTTTTCAATCCCCAACCTTTTCAGCATATCCACCACGGTATCCACACCAATAGCCATGCCTACCTGGGCAGTACTTTGGTTATATGACTTGGATAACGCCAGATAAAGTGGGACCTTGCCATGGCTGACCCGATCAAAATTCTGTGGCACCCAACTTGATCCATCGGAAAGAGGCACACTGATCGGTTCATCATCCACCAGAGTGGACAAAGTATAACCTTGCTCTATTGCCGCCAGATAAACCGCCGGCTTAACCAGAGAGCCTATAGGTCGCCTTGCATCCAGCGCACGATTGAATCCCTGATAACGAGCGTTTTTACCGCCGATCAATGCCAACACTTCACCGGTTTGTGGATCTGTGACTACCATACCACCCTGAAGTTTCTCAACAGGCTTACCGTGGCGCTTTTGCAAGGCAGCTATCGTTTTAGTCAGTGCAGTTTCACTATTCGCCTGAACTATAGGGTCCAGGCTAGTAAAGACTCTAAGACCCTCAGAACTGAGAACCTCTTCCGGGTACTCTTCTCGCAGCTGGCGTTTCACCAGATCCAGATATGCGGGGTAAGCTCCTTTGTGCAAGCTACGCTGTTTTACAACACCCAACGCACTTTTCTCTGCCGCCACACGCTGCTGCAAAGTAATCACTCCCTGTTCGTGTAAAACCTTTAACACCAGATCTCTGCGCTGTTTCGCTCGTTCCGGATAACGGCGCGGATCGTAATAAGACGGCCCCTTAACCATACCCGCCAACAACGCGACCTGATGCAATTTCAATTCATGTATAGGCTGCGCAAAGAAATACTGACTCGCAAGACCAAAACCATGTACTGCTCGCGAACCAGACTGTCCCAGATAAACCTCATTCAGATAGGCTTCGAGAATTTCATCTTTGCTGTAATGCAGATCAAGGAGAACCGCCATGGGTATTTCCAACAGCTTACGAGCCAACGTCCGGTCCGAAGTCAGGTAAAAGTTCTTGATCAACTGTTGAGTGAGAGTACTCCCCCCCTGAACATATCGCCCAGATTGAATATTCACCCACATGGCCCGGGCGATGCCTCGCAAAGAGATGCCAAAGTGTTGATAGTAGTCTCGGTCTTCTATCTGGATCAAAGCTTCTTTCAAATATTCCGGGGCCTGATCCAGCCTGATCAAATCCCTGTCTTCATTATCTTTAGGGTAGATTCCACCAATGAGGATAGGTTCCAGTCGGCTCAATGGGACTGGCCTTCCGGCACTGTCGGTAATAGAAGAGACCTGATTACCATTAAAACTGATCAGCAGTTTTTTGGCTGGCTCATCACTATCGGGAAAGGTAAAACCCCGGGTATGAATTCTCGCGCGCGAAGAAGCCCATTCCACCATTCCCGGTTGGCTTGCACGATTAACAAAACGATACCCTAGCCCCTTCAATTCATTTTTAAGAGCAGCGCGTTCAAGCGCCTGTCCTGGATAAAGTTCCAGAGGACGCGCATAAACTTTTGCGGGTAATGCCCAACGCTTGCCTTCAAATTTATGCTGCACCTGTACATCCAGGTAAATCAGGCCAATACCGCCCAGCACGAGGCCTAACAGCGAAATCTTTAGCAGCAGTATCAGGAATTTATTCAGCAATCCTTTGGACTTTTTTGCCTTGCGACCGCGATTGGATGTTTTTGATGGTCTCTTTTTTTTCATTGGCTAAGTATAATGCCCTTCCCTAGCGGTCATTTAGAACGAGTATGACACTCATAGAATCTTTGAAAAATCCTGAGTTTTACCCTCACCCGGTTACATCAATCGAGGTGATAGAAACTCATATTTCCTGGCTGATCTTAACCGGCGAATATGCCTATAAGATTAAAAAGCCGGTGGATTTCGGTTTTCTGGATTTTACCACGCTTGAGAAGCGCAAACACTGCTGCGAAGAGGAACTTCGTCTTAATCAGAGGCTGGCACCCGATATATACCTGTCTGTTGAAGCCATTGGAGGCAATGAGGAGCAACCCGTTCTTGGCGCAGATAGCGATGTATTTGAATATGCCGTCAAGATGCAGCAGTTTGATTCGGGAAACCGTCTGGACCTGTTACTCCAGAAGCATCAATTTGAACCGCAATGGATTGATATGCTGGCAGAGCAGATTGCCGAGTTCCATCATCGAATCCCCATAGTTTCTCAGGACAGTCCATGGGGTGAGCCAGATACCATTTGGGAAGTTGTATCGGATAATTTCCTGCATATCACGGATACCATCGACAAGCTGGATGACTGGAGCAAGGTACAACAACTGGCTCAATATACCGCTCAGCAGTACCGGGACCTCACAGAGCTGATTAGCCGACGAAAAGCCGAGGGGCACGTCCGCGAATGCCACGGCGACCTGCATCTGGCTAACATTACGCTTCATAAACATGAGCTGCGGTTATTTGATTGTATTGAATTCAACCTCCAGTTCCGCTGGATAGACACTATCAATGATATTGCCTTCCTGTTAATGGACCTGGAAGCCAACGGTGAATTCCGCTGGGCTAACCGTTGCCTTAACCGCTACTTGGAAATTTGCGGCGATTACCACGCTCTGCCTTTACTTAATTTCTACAAAGCCTACCGCTCAATGGTCAGAGCCAAGGTTTCAGTGCTGGGAGATATGCATGACGTTAAAACCCTGCGCCGTTATCTAAGGCTCACAGATTACTACGCCCGTGAGCGCAAACCCGTTTTACTTCTGATGCACGGCGTTTCAGGAAGCGGGAAAAGCTACCTAAGCCAACAGTTAGTTGACCAGACAGATACCATCCGCATCCGTTCAGATGTGGAACGAAAAAGGCTATACCGGGAACTGAGTCTGAAAGGAGAAAAGGTTGAGCTTTATGGCCCACAAATGAATGCCCTGACGTTTAATCTGCTTCTGGATACCAGTGAAGATCTGCTCAGGAATGGTTATTCCGTTATTGTGGATGCAACGGCTATTCGGCAAAGAACCCGCCAGAACTTCATTGAGCTGACTGAAAAGCTAAATGTCCCGATCCGCATCATCGCCTGCGACTGTGAAGTAAAACTGATTGAAGCGCGCCTAAACAAACGCTCTTCTGAAGGGTCAGATGCATCCGATGCCGACATCGCAGTCATGCGGGATCAGATAGCACACCTGCAACCCCTGACTGAAGAGGAAGAAGCGTTGGCTATCCGAATCAATACCGATGATGACGATGCCATCAGCCGACTGCTCGAACAGCTTAGACTTGAGGAAGTAATATTTTGATGCGTGAGTTATGTGATGTTGCCGATTTTCAGGAGCTGCAAACCAAGGGATTTGAGTTTGAAGGGAAGGGTCTGTTATTGGTAAAACACAGAGAACAGTTTTACCTCTATGAAAATAACTGCCCTCATCGCAGCATCCCTCTGGAGTGGCAACCGGATCAGTTTCTAGACTACGAGAAAACCTTTATCCAGTGCGCTACTCACGGAGCCCTGTTCAAAATAGAAACCGGAGAATGCATATCCGGCCCATGTGTGGCCGACAGCCTGACACCGGTAGCGTTCGAACAAAATGGTTCAACCATTCTGATAGATATTTAGAGAAGCACTGGTAACTCTTTATCTATGATAATGGATTGCTCATCAATGCTTGTAGCATAAGCCATAACCTCAACTCCCACTGCCTTAGCTTCTCTTAACAAACGCCCATACTCAGGATCAATCTGATCTGCGGGTCGGACTTTCTGAATCCCGGTATGCGGAACACAAAACACCATTGCAGCCCGATCACCTTGCTCTACCCTATGCATAAGCTCTTTCAGGTGCTTCGCACCACGGGTTGTTACCGCATCAGGAAAACTGCCCCAACCCTCGCTTTCGAGTAAAGTAACATTTTTGATTTCAACCCAGACCTGTGGTTTGCCATCACCTTTAAGCAACAGATCAATCCGGCTGTTTTCTCCATATTTAACTTCAGGCCTGATCTCCGAATAGCCCTGCAATTGTGAGATAACCCCATTTTCGATGGCTTCTTTAATCAACGCATTGGCTCTGCCCGTATTAATGGAAGCCAGATAACGACCTTCCACTTCAACCAGCTCCCACCCCAAGGGATATTTGCGCTTAGGGTTGCGGCTGTCTTTCAGCCAGACACGGCTTCCCGGCTCCGCACAATTCTTCATGGAACCCGTATTTGGACAATGCGCTGTCACTTCCTGCCCATCTTCAAGTTGCACATCCGCCAAAAAACGCTTGTAGCGTTTAATCAGCTTGCCCGGTATTAATTCTCCGAACTCCATCAGCCACGAATCCTTTTTTGCAAACGGTCAAGAGCGACCTGGATTCGTTCAATACCGGTTGTATAAGAGAAACGAATAAACTCGTTACTGCGATACTGACCAAAGTCCTTACCGGGTGTTGTAGCGATATAGTCTTCTTCCAACAACTTCCAGCAGAAATCATAGGTATCGTCTGTCAGGTGCTGAGCACCCGCATAAACATAAAAAGCACCCTCTGGTGTAATCGGCAGTTCAAAATCAAGTGATCTTAGGCCATCAACTAACAAGTCCCGGCGCAAACGAAACTGCTCTTTTCGGTGCTCCAGAATTTCCAGAGTTTCAGGCTTAAATGCAGCCAAAGCTGCGTATTGAGACACCGTATGAGGAGAAATCATCAGGTTCTGCGCCAGCTTTTCCAGTTCAGGCACAGCCTCTTCAGGGGCCACCAGCCAGCCCAAACGCCAACCGGTCATGCCAAAAAATTTCGAAAAACTGTTTACAACAAACGCACTGCTATCTATTTCCAGAATGGAAGGTACATCCTGTTCATAGGTTAGACCATGGTAAAGCTCATCAACGATCAGCGATCCACCAGAAAGTTTCACCTGCTCCGAAATTGCGCGCAATTGCTGTTCGGGAACTACTGTACCAGTTGGATTAGCTGGAGAAGCCAACAACACTCCCGCTGTATTTTCCTGCCAATTGCCCTCTACTAGCTCAGAGGTCAATTGAAAATTATCTGCAGACGTTACCGGAATTAACTGAGCCCTGGCTTCAAGAAAACGTAGAAACTGGCGGTTACAGGGGTACCCTGGATCAGCCATCATAAATGCCTGCCCAGCATCGGTGAGCAGAGCAAAAATCATTAATAATGCACTGGAAGCTCCGGTCGTGACGATGACCCTTTCTGGTGCGATGTCCAATCCATATTTACTTTGGTACCAATGACTTATCGCTTCCCTTAATTCCGGGATGCCGGCAGCAGGGGTATATTGAATCGCTGCCGAATCAATCGCTTGTTTAGCCGCTTCAGCGATGGGTTGGGCCGTTGTAAAATCCGGCTCCCCGGCTTCCATGTGAACCACATCACAACCTGCCGCATCCAGCTCTTTAGCCCGTTTCAGCAGATCCATCACTTTAAAAGATTCAATTTCTGCAACTCTGTTAGAAGGTACAAATCCCATAAATGTCACCGACTTAAAGAAGATCCCGAAGTATACATCAGAGGCCGCAGAAATAGCCTTCACCGAAAATATTTACAAGAAAAAGAGTCTGGACTAAACATAATAAGTTAGTCTTTTCAGCTTATTGGATTAATTTAGGGCTGGCGAAACATCAATTCATCTGGTAATTTGCCTGCCTTTATAGGAAAACCTGTTGGCGATATGGGAAGTTAAGAACAGCTTTCTTTATACTATCCCTCCAGGAATCCAAATTTTATTTTTGCGTTAATTAAAGACTAGTCAGTGAAGCCAACTAAGGTATTCACTTATAGGAAGTGAGGCAGCATATATGCCAAACAATAACGAAGCTTTCACTCATTTTGAGCCTTACCCGATTGTTGAGGGCGAGGAATACATGAATGAGAAACAGAAAGACCATTTCCGCAAAATTCTTGAAGCTTGGAAACAGGAACTGATGGAAGAAGTGGATAGTACAATCCACCACCTGCGTGAAGAACCTTCCAATTTTGCAGATCCGAGCGATCGTGCCAGCCAGGAAGAAGAATTCAGCCTCGAATTGCGTACCCGTGATCGCGAACGCAAGCTGATCAAGAAGATTTCAGAATCGATCGATATGATTGATGAAGATGACTATGGCTACTGCGATGCCTGCGGCATTGAAATAGGCATTCGCCGTCTGGAAGCGCGTCCTACTGCATCTCTCTGTATTGATTGCAAAACACTTGCTGAAATCAAAGAAAAACAGCTTGGCGGCTAATCTGCTTTAAAGCCAGCCTCTGGCTGGCTTTATACAGGTTCACTTAACGTGTCCTATATCGGCCGTTTCGCTCCCTCACCAACAGGGCCTCTGCATTTTGGCTCACTGCTTGCTGCACTTGCCAGTTTTCTGGATGCCCGAGCTAATGATGGACAATGGCTGCTCCGTATAGAAGATTTAGATCCTCCCAGAGAACAAGCAGGGCAAAAAGAACAATTCCCGGATATTCTAGAAAGTTTCGGCCTTTACTGGGACGGTGAACTTGAACTGCAAAGTGAGCGTCTGGATGGCTACGAAGAAGTCTTAAAACAACTTCTGGCTGAGCGATCCGCATATTATTGCAGCTGCTCAAGAAAAGATGTGCAGGGGCGAACTGATAGCCCTGTGTATGACGCTCACTGCTTCCTCCACCCTCCTGAAAACATAAATAACTGTGCAGTAAGAGTCTGCTGCAAAGACAGCCTGATCAGCTTCCGTGACATTATTCAGGGGCCGCACGCTTACAACCTGCCGATGAGCAGTGGTGATTTCATCATTTTCAGGCGTGATGGTTTTTTTGCTTATCAACTCGCAGTAGTGGTAGATGATTACCTTCAGGGCGTTACCCACGTGGTCAGAGGTTGTGACCTATTGGATGAAACACCTCGCCAAATTCACTTACAGCAATTGCTGGGTTATCCAACCCCAGCGTACGCCCACATTCCAGTAGCGAATAATCAGGAAGGGCAAAAACTAAGTAAACAAACCTTTGCCCCTGCCGTTGATATCAATAATACGGTTGAGCTTACATTCCAAGCATTGGTTTTTTTAGGGCAATCACCTGAACCCGGCCTGATCAATGCGTCACAAACAGAGTTAATTGAATGGGCCGTAAAAAACTGGGATATTCATAAAATTCCGACTGTACCCGGCAAACAATTCGTTCAGGGTCTTTAAATGGAATTTCATCGCATACTGCTGCTCCTGATCCCTTCGCTTTATATCCTGCTTCCACTATTAATCAATAGCTGGCAACAGATGAACCCACCCTGGTTTACGCCTTATGCAGTATGGTTAAGCATTATCTTTTTTGCATTTCTGATCGAGAAGAGGAACCGGGATGTTTAGTCTTCCTGCTTTGATTTTGATTGGAATTGCATATCTGTTTTTTCTGTTTGGTGCCGCCTACCTGACTGAGCGGAACATCCTGCCAAAAAAACTGGTCCATCACCCCTACACTCATATTTTATCTATTGGCGTTTACGCCAGCGTGTGGACATTTTACGGAGCCTTCAGCCTAGCTCAGGAATCCGGTTACAGTTTTCTCGGCTCTTATTTGGGGGCCGTTATCACCTTCATTCTGGGCCCAGCTTTACTCATACCCATACTGCGGATTACCCGTAGTTATCAGCTCAGCTCACTGCCAGACCTGTTTGCCTTTCGATTCCGGAGCGGTTTTGTAGGAGCATTCACTGCCATACTGACACTACTAGCGACACTGCCAATGCTATCGATACAGATACAGGCCGTGACCAACACTCTGCATATCCTGAATGACCAATTCAGCGTTGATCAGATTGGCCTTGGGTTCTGCTTCGTTATTGCACTTTTTTCCATATTGTTCGGTGCCCGCCAACCCAGTTTACGCAGCAGCCATCAAGGCCTGATGGTAGCCATGGCGGTGGAATCGTTGATCAAGTTGGTTGCATTAATCATCATCGCTCTCTATGCGATATTCGCTATTATGGGAGGTTTCGGCGGGGTCGAACAGTTCCTTACAGAGCACCCTGAATCACTGAATAAACTCACCGCGCCAGTGGATGGCGATGCCTGGAGAACCCTGCTGCTTTCATTCTTTGCTGCAGCCATCGTGATGCCGCATATGTTTCATATGCTGTTCACAGAAAACTCATCAGATGAAACCATTTATAAAGCAACGTGGGCGATGCCTCTCTTCCTGTTCCTGCTGGCCATCACCGTGCCACCGATTATCTGGGCAGGAGACTTCCTCAATGCCGGAGGGGAAGATCAGTTTATTGTACTGAGCCTAGGCCTCATTCGCGATTCAACCTGGCTCACCGTGATTGCTTTTATCGGGGGTTTATCTGCGGCCAGCGGCATCATGATTGTGGCTACAGTTTCACTGGCCTCAATTCTCCAAAATCACGTTATCCTGCCACTCATTCCAAAACCAAAGACCCCTCGGTTTTATGCCTGGCTGCTATGGCTCAGACGCATCCTGATCATGGCAATGCTATTGGCTAGCTACCTGTTTTATCGTCAGGTTGGTACTGGGTATGAACTGCATCAGATGGGGGTCATAGCAGTGGTGGCATTTCTGCAATTCCTACCAGGACTGCTGGCAACCCTGTTCTGGCAAAAGGCTTCACGCTGGGGATTTATTGCAGGCCTGACCGCCGGTATGGGAATCTGGTTGTTCACCATGTTACTTCCTCTGCTTGGATCACAACCGCTCTACACACCTGCATTTAACATTGATAACGGTAATTGGGACCAGATCGCTATACTGGCACTGTTTCTTAACGCTGCAATACTGACAGTTGTATCTTTGCTTATCCCCCAAAGCGTAGAAGAAACCAGTGCTGCTCAGGCTTGCCTGATCAATGCGTTACAAAAACCAAATTCAACCTTCCTTCGCGCCTCTCAGGTTAGTGACTTTGTAGAGATACTCGCCTCTAGGCTGGGACGTAAAACCGCAGACCGGGAAGTGCAAAAAGTCCTGGAAGAGATGGGGTTAAAAAGTGAATCCTTGCGCCCGGTTGATCTTCTCAGACTCAGGACCCGTCTGGAACAGAACCTTTCAGGCCTAGTTGGCCCGATTGAAGCCGCTGCCCTATTGGAACCACTAGACAGGCCATCTGACCCACTGGATATCCGTGCTCGCAATGTTCACCTTATGGAAAACCAGCTGGAGAATTATCAGATTCAGTTGACAGGCCTGGCGGCTGAACTTGATGAAATCCGCCGTTACCACAGAATGACCCTGCAGAAGTTGCCTGTTGGTGTATGTACTCTCGACACCACCGGACAGGTAACATTCTGGAATATTGAGATGGAAAACCTGACGGCACTGAGTGCAGCAGAGATCATTGGCTCTGATCTGGACGTACAAAACAACCTCTGGTGTAAAAAACTGAATGACTTCGCCGGACTTGATATCGACCACCAGCAGAGGCAAAAGCTGGTCGTAAATGGCAAAACACACTGGTTTAGCCTGCACAAAACCATACTGCGAGAGCAAAGTGATTTTGGCATGGTTATCCTGCTGGAAGATGAAACTGAAACAAAAATGATTCAGGACAAAATGGCTCACAATGAACGCCTGTCCTCAATCGGCCGGTTTGCTGCAGGCGTTGCCCACGAAATAGGCAACCCAGTAACGGGCATTGCCTGCCTTGCCCAGAACCTGAAGTTGGAGACCCAGAATGATTACATTCTGGAAACCGGTGACCAAATAGTGGATCAGACCAAACGCATCAGCAGGATTGTGCAGTCACTGGTACGCTTTGCTCACTCCGGACAACCCCACGCCAGTCGCGAGCAGCTGCCGGTTTCTATACATCAGTGTGCAGAGGAAGCTATCCACCTGCTCTCACTGGACAGCCACGGAAAACAACTTAAATATATCAACCAGATTCCAACCAATATCCGTATTCAGGGTGATCCGCAGCAGATTCAGCAGGTATTTGTGAACCTGCTCCAGAATGCTAGTGATGCCTCTGATGATGGTACTCGTATATGGTTGACCACTGTCGAAAGTTCCGAGCAAATCATAATCCGTGTTACCGATGAAGGTACCGGAATATCAGCCGAATCACAGGAGCGTCTGTTCGAACCGTTCTTCACCACCAAAGAAGCCGGTCAGGGTACCGGGCTTGGTCTGTCATTGGTCTATAACATTATTGAAGAACATTATGGTAGTATTGAGATAATCAGCCCAGCCGACAACAAACAGAACAAAGGCACTCAAGTGGCATTAACGCTCCCTCGTCTTAAAGAGCCAAAAGAGTTCAATCACGCGGGATAGTGGATAATAGGGTAGAGCCTAGATGAGCCGTATTCTGATTGTAGAAGATGAAACCATCATCCGTTCTGCATTACGCAGACTTCTCGAAAATAATCACTTCGATGTGGATGACGCTGCTTCCGTTGATGAAGCAACCAGCCGTTTTAATCTAAAAGATTTCAACCTGATCATAAGTGATCTGCGCTTGCCGGGAGCTCCCGGTACAGACCTTATAGGCCTGGCCCGCTCCGTACCGGTGCTGATCATGACCAGCTACGCCAGTCTGCGCTCAGCCGTGGACGCGATGAAATTGGGTGCCGTGGACTACATCGCCAAACCTTTTGATCACGAAGAGATGATCAGTTCGGTTAATAACATCCTGATAAATGCATCACCTTCGGCTCAGCCTGAAGGCGTTACCGATACTGGGCAGATACAACCCAATTCAAAAATGTTTGGCTCATGTGCTGCAATGCAAGATCTGCAGAAGAAGATTCACAAAGTTGCACGCACAAGTGCCACCGTTTTGATTAATGGTGAGTCTGGAACTGGTAAAGAGCTTGCCGCCAGAGCGATTCACGAGCAAAGCACCCGCTCTCAGACTCCAATGATCTCTGTTAACTGTGCAGCCATTCCTGAAAGCCTGATTGAATCTGAACTCTTTGGTCATGAGAAAGGTGCCTTTACAGGGGCAGCTGCAGCTCGAAGCGGGCTGATTGAAGCCGCCGATGGTGGCACTCTGTTTCTGGATGAAATAGGCGAATTACCCCTTGAGGCCCAGGCACGATTACTGCGTTTCATGCAGGAGGGCGAAATACGCCGGGTAGGATCTGTGCAGTCGAAAAAAGTCGATGTCAGACTGATCGCAGCCACACATCGTAATTTGAAGGAGCTGACCAAAACCAATCAGTTCCGTGAAGATCTGTATTACCGTCTGTATGTAATGGAGCTGATTGTACCGCCTTTAAGAGACCGCGGAACCGATATTCTAGAAATCGCAGACAAGCTTCTGACAAATGCCTGCCAGCGCATGGAGATCGCTAAACTGACGTTTACGGCTGAAGCCAGAAGCACCATGCTCGGATATAAGTGGCCGGGAAATGTTCGAGAGCTTGAACACGCCATCGAGCGCGCCGCTATACTGGCTGAAAATGGTGAGATCAATACAGAACTGCTGGGATTGGATCTCTCTGGACAGCCACGCTCTGAATCAATAGAAAGCCAGCTGGGTAATTACAACCTGCAAGACAATACCCAAACAGATAAAGAGGAACAGGCAGACCTTTCTCTGGACGATTATTTCCATAGGTTTGTGCTTGAAAACCAGGAAGATATGAGTGAAACAGAGCTGGCTCGCAAGCTAGGAGTCAGCAGAAAATGCCTTTGGGAACGCCGCCAGAAACTGGGAATCCCAAGACGTGCGAAGAAGTAACAAGCGCGGGTAACAAACAGGTAACACACAAACTTTGTAGGTGTTACCTTACTACCCAACGCACAACACTAAAGCTGTAACGCTTGGTAACAAAATCAGCACGAAAGTAGTACAAAAAACAACCTATAAATTGTATCCAGCTGTTTTATAAGGATTTTATATAACTGGCACATACAATGCTAAACTTATAGCGCAAAACAAAAAGAAGCATGCTTAGAAACCTGATCCATCAATAAAAATAAAAACTGGTATTGAGTAGAAAAGCACCCGTCTCGAATAAAAATAATAATGAGGCTTAGAAAGCTGATCGTAGCGATGCATTAACGATCCTAATTGCTCTTGGAACAAAAACAACAAACTAAGAACCAGACGTTGTTGCCAAAGGTGCGATCAGCTCCCCATCTCCCTCTTGCTTAAACAATACTTAGCCCTCCCCCTCTGCCCTATATAGGTGGTATCATTGCGCACCCAATATTGGTCGGTTATTCATTTAAGTTCATAGGCTCCACTTTGTTTAAAACCATTGGTCTAGCGCTCAAAAATATCTTTGGCGGTAATTCTCAAATCGATAAAGAAGATGCACAACCCGCTGAAGAAGCAGTAACTTCAGTATCCAAACGCCTGATTCATGAAGATGAGCATCAGATACCACGTCGTTTTCTGGATGAGAATGCGCTCAAGGTTGGCTATCGTTTGACAGATTCAGGCCATGAAGGCTATCTGGTTGGCGGTTGTATCCGCGATCTTCTCCTGCAGAAAAAACCCAAAGATTTTGATGTCGCCACCAGCGCCCATCCCGAAGAAGCAGCTGAATTGTTCCGCCGGGCTCGCTTAATCGGCCGACGTTTTAAACTTGTTCATGTTCGCTATGGTCGTGAAATAATTGAAGTAGCAACATTCCGGGCCAGCCATGATACACAGCCCAATGACGAGTCGAATGAACAAGGCAAGCAGTGCGATAGCGGTATGATCCTGCGGGACAACGTCTACGGCACTATTGAAGATGATGCTTTGCGTCGTGACTTTACCATTAACGCACTCTATTACTGCCCTAACGATCACTGCGTTTATGACTTTACCAATGGCTATGAAGACCTGAAAAAAGGCATTCTACGCATGATTGGTGATCCCGAGGCGCGTTACAAAGAAGATCCGGTAAGGATGCTCAGAGCAGCTCGTTTTGCAGCAAAGCTGGACTTTAAAATCGAACGGGCAACAGAACAACCGATCCGCGAACTTGCACCGATGCTGAAACGCATAGCTCCGGCGCGATTATTTGATGAAACATTAAAGCTATTCCAGTCTGGACATGCGGTAAGTTCATATGAGCAACTAAGGCGACTGGAACTTTTTGAACCTCTCTTTCCACAGGTTCAAGAAATGCTGGATTCCAATCCGCAAGAACCGCTGGAAAAGATCATTCATAACGCACTAAAAAACACTGATCGCCGCTTAGCACAACGCAAAAGTGTTACTCCCGCGTTTCTATTTGCTGCAATTCTCTGGTACCCAGCTCAACTTCGCATGCAGGAACTGATGCGTGATAAAAAGATGCCACCTCTACCAGCTCTGCATGAAGCAGCAAATCAGATCATTGGGGAACAGGTAAAATCCACAGCGATTCCCCGCCGTTTTTCAACGCCAATTCGTGAAATCTGGGAGATGCAGTTACGCTTACCACGCAGAACCGGCAATAAAGCGATGCGTTTGATGGAACAACCCCGCTTTAGAGCTTCATACGATCTATTGTTGTTACGTGAACAGAGCGGAGAAGATCTTGGTGGCTTGAGCCAATGGTGGACGGACTTCCAGAATGCGAACCATGACACGCGAGAGAAAATGGCTAAAAGTCAGGGTGGCGCACCGAAAAAAAGGCGCAATAATCGCAAGAAAGCGGCCCCTCCCAGCGAGTAAGCACTATGGAACCGGTTCGTTGCTATATTGGTCTTGGCAGTAATCTTGAAGACCCGGTTTGGCAGGTTCAAACCGCCTTGAAAGAGCTATCGAAACTCAATCAGTGTTCTCTTGTCAGAACATCATCCTTGTACCGTTCTGCTCCGGTTGGACCTCAGGATCAACCGGATTTTATCAACGCAGTTGCGGCACTGGATACCACTCTCGAAGCACACACCTTGCTAGATCAGTTACAAGCGCTTGAACAAAGTCACCGTCGTGTGCGTGAACGGCACTGGGGGCCGAGAACTCTGGATCTGGATCTATTACTCTTCGGCACTGAACAGATCAGCACCGAGAGGCTGACTGTACCCCACACATTTATGCACGAGCGCAGTTTTGTTTTATACCCGTTGCATGAAATCTCACCGGAACTTATATTCCCCGATGACACACTTTTATCTCAGCTATTAGTTGCATGCCCTATGGGAAC
Organism: Neptuniibacter sp.; assembly: GCA_050633685.1. Classification (GTDB taxonomy): domain Bacteria; phylum Pseudomonadota; class Gammaproteobacteria; order Pseudomonadales; family Balneatricaceae; genus Neptuniibacter. Next base: position 26,319 of record JBOEHA010000037.1, read on the forward strand.
TCTGGCAAAGATATAGGTATAATCGCGCCAACGTGAAATCACAGGAAGATATTTCCATGAGCAATGTTACTCTGCACACCCTGTCTGCAATGAAAAAGAATGGCGAAAAGTTTGCAGTACTGACTGCATACGACGCCTGTTTCTCTCATCTGGTCAGCACTGCGGGTGTTGAAGTTATTCTGGTGGGTGATTCTTTGGGCATGGTTCTTCAGGGCAATGACAGCACCCTTCCAGTAACCGTTGACGAGATGGCTTATCATACCCAAGCCGTTGCGCGTGGTAATCAAGGCAGCCTGATAATGAGCGACCTGCCATTTATGAGCTACTCTACGCCCGAACAAGCGATGGATAATTCAGCCGCACTTATGCAAGCTGGCGCCAACATGGTCAAGCTTGAAGGCGGTGCCTGGCTGGCAGATACCATTTCAATGCTGGCTGAACGCGGCATTCCGGTTTGTGCACATCTGGGATTAACACCACAGACTGTGAACAAACTGGGCGGCTATCGCGTTCAGGGCCGGGATAAAGCAAGCGCCCAGCAAATGATCAATGACGCCTCTCTTTTGCAAGACGCTGGCGCTAGCATCATTCTTCTGGAATGCGTACCAAGTCTGCTGGCTCAGGAAATCACAATGGCAGTTGATATTCCGGTAATTGGTATTGGCGCAGGAGCTGGAACCGACGCACAAGTACTGGTAATGCATGACATGCTTGGAGTTACACCAGGTCGTAGCCCAAAGTTTGTTAAAAACTTTATGGCCGAAGCTGCCTCAATTGAAGAAGCAGTATCCAACTATGTAAAAGCAGTTAAAGACAGTAGCTTCCCGGCAGAAGAACACGGATTCGAATAATATGCGCACTATCCATACGATTGCTGAACTTCGTTCAGCGCTGAACGCTGAGCGCCTTAACGGTAAGCGTATTGGGTTTGTCCCAACCATGGGAAATCTTCACGAAGGGCACCTGCAATTGATTGATCAGGCGAAGGCTAACAGCGATGTTGTCGTCTCCTCTATTTTTGTCAATCCGTTGCAGTTTGGACAAGGTGAAGATCTTGATAATTACCCCCGTACACTGCAACAAGATCAGGAAAAGCTGGCCTCCAGAGGTTGCGATTACCTGTTTGCACCTTCAGATGCCGAAGTATACCCTCACGGGCGTGAAGCCCAGACACAAGTAGAAGTACCGGTCATTTCAGATATGTACTGCGGCGAAAGTCGTCCGGGGCATTTCCGTGGTGTTGCAACAGTAGTAACTAAACTGTTTGGAATGGTCCAGCCTGATGTTGCAATCTTTGGTGAAAAAGATTTCCAGCAACTGATGGTCATCCGCAGAATGACAGAAGACCTCAGCCTTCCTGTTGAGATTCAGGGTGCCGCGATTGCACGCAATAATAAAGGACTCGCCCTAAGCTCTCGAAATGGTTACCTAAGCGAAGATGAGCTCGATACAGCTGTCAATCTCTATGCCACTCTTCAGGCAACCGCGAATCAGATCAAATCCGGCGACAAGGACTTCTCAGAGCTGGAAGAACAAGCCCAAAAAAGGCTGGAGAGCGCTGGTTTTGCCAGAGACTATTATAAAATATGCCGTCGTTATGACCTGCAACCAGCCGGTGCAGATGATAAAGAATTGGTGATTGTCGCAGCCGCCAAACTTGGCCCAGCCAGATTGATCGATAATATCCAGATTAATCTCTGACCTACTCCGATTTCTTCCGACTTCCGGTATAGACCCGTTCACTATCCGGAAGTACAGGAATACCCTTACTATTTATCGCAAAAAACACTACTCAAGTTGTCTTTTTTAGCCACTCCAAGCTGATAACATTTTCACTGTAGATTAAAAAACAAACTATCTACCAAATAAGTTTAACAACCCACTAACTACGTGGGTTGACAAAGGGCGACCATGTCGAGCAGACTGCAAGGGTCGGGGGTTTCCCTTACTTATAAGAATTATAATTATTGCGACATTGCTGTCCGAAATTGGGGCTTTCAACCAGGTCAAAAATACTGTTTTCACGGTTAAGAAACGCACCAGATTTTGGCAAGCAATAGTTAGGTCATAAAGCTGATCTAACATTGTCGAAACTTTTAAATTGTACATAGCTAAGTTAAGAGGCATTTCGAATGCGTGACGTTGTTATTGTTGCTGCCGGTCGTACCGCAGTAGGTACTTTCGGTGGTTCATTGTCTAAAATTCCAGCATCAGATCTGGGCGCGACTGTAATCAAAGGTCTGCTGGAAAAAATCGATCTAGATCCCTCCAAAGTAGATGAAGTAATTCTTGGTCAGGTTTTAGCAGCGGGTTGCGGTCAAAACCCAGCTCGTCAAGCCACCCTAAACGGTGGTCTGCCAATTGAAGTTCCTGCAATCACAATCAACAAAGTATGTGGTTCCGGCCTTAAAGCAGTTCAGATGGCAACTCAGGCTATCCGCTGTGGCGATGCTGACATCATCATCGCTGGCGGTCAGGAAAACATGAGTGCATCACCTCACGTTGTGCCTAACTCCCGTAACGGTGCCCGCATGGGTGACTGGAAGATGGTTGATACCATGATTAAAGACGGCCTGTGGGATGCATTCAATGATTATCACATGGGCATCACGACTGAGAACATCGTAGAGAAATACGGTTTCACACGTGAAGAACAGGATGCCTTCGCTGCAGCCTCTCAGAACAAAGCTGAAGCGGCTGTAACCTCTGGTCGCTTTAAAGACGAAATCATTCCGGTAACTATTCCTCAGCGCAAAGGCGACCCAATCGTTTTTGATACTGATGAGCAGCCTCGCTTCGGTTGTACTGCTGAAGCCCTGGGCAAACTGCGCCCGGCATTCAAAAAAGATGGCACAGTAACCGCAGGCAACTCCTCTACCATCAATGATGGTGCCGCTGCTGTGATCGTATGTTCAGCAGAAAAAGCTGCAGAACTGGGTCTGCCAGTACTGGCTAAAGTCACTGCATTTGGTAACGCGGGTATCGATCCATCAATCATGGGTACTGGCCCAATCTGCGCTACTCAGAAAGCGCTGGAGAAAGCTGGCTGGTCAATTGATGATCTGGAACTGGTTGAAGCTAACGAAGCATTTGCTGCCCAAGCCATGTCCGTAAATAAAGACCTGGGCTGGAACACAGACATCGTTAACGTTAACGGTGGCGCTATTGCTCTGGGTCACCCAATCGGTGCATCTGGCTGTCGTGTATTCGTAAGCCTGATCCACGAAATGAATAAACGTGACGCGAAGAAAGGCCTGGCTACACTGTGTATCGGTGGTGGTATGGGTACTGCACTTGCAATTGAGCGCGACTAATCTAGACTGATTGTTATCAAGACATTTTAGTTTGCGCCGTCCTAGAATTAACCGCTGTGTTCGCACAGCGGTTTTTTTATGCTAAGACACAAGAAACCTCAGCTTCTATTACCTTTGTCTTCTGATAATAACTGCAGCCAAGGGCTCCATAACTGCTGGAATTGCTTCTGCCATTGTTCAAGCAACACCCCGAACAAAGTATCACCCCAAACAGGAGCTAAAAAAAAACCGGTTTTTTGAGGGACTGAACAGAATCGGAGCTTTTAGAAGCTTCCTCCGTTTTAACAATCTTGCGGGGAGCGCACCATGGTGTTGGGTTCATTCCCATGCGGGGAAAAACCCCTGCATTCGCCTGACTAGCCACACGGTTACACTGGTCCGCAACCTGATTACGCTTGACGATGCGCTTGTGCTTTTTGTCTTGAGAATCAGCCATATTAAATTCACCTCCACTTGCTGCAATGCAACATATTCGGTTTTTAACATAGCGTAATTCAGGAGAAACTTATATACAGACTGGTTAACTTTTGACCAAAACAGTACTAAATGCTTACGATTGCACCCTTTCCGACACCTTCAAAAGCCCTAACCATAACCTTGTTTTCAGGGTAGTTTTGCTTAATCTCTGTCGCCAGGTGTTGAGCAATCAACTCCACCGTACTATCCGTATCAATTAGGTAGCAAACCCTAGCTGGAAGGCTGATTGCAAAGTCCCCTTGTGGGGCGGTATAAGCATAATGATGTCTGGATTCACATTGCTCAACGAGATGAGATTCTGAACCAATGTAGATATCCTCAAAGCGCTCAGACCACTCAGCTTCAAGCTCAGGAGCACGCTGGTCATCTAGGTAGATCTCTATTTTAGAACGATGCCCGTGAGCAATACGCTGACAGTTACCATCGTGCTTCTGCAATCCATGGCTGTAATGATAAAACGCGCCATCAATACGTTCAGGGACAAAAGAAATTTTCAGACCTTTCACTTCCTCAGGAAACAGTTTCAAGAGTTTGCCACGGCACCAGTCAGCCAGAGTATGTTCGGTTATCTCCGGGACCCCGACCATACAGATAGCCGCTTCAGGGGAGCGGCAATAAAACGATTCGCCATCCGGGTATAACCATTCCACCTCGGTATAACCTTCATGGCTAGTGTGACTCAGTCTTGGCATCCCTGTAGGGACCACCAGGGCATGATCCACCCAACGGTCAAACCAGTTTTTAACCTCTTTTTTCACAATCCCAAAATCACAGATCATACCCTGATCATTCAGGTTACCATCCAGTTCCAGCTGAACTAGCCAGGATTCGCCCATCAGACCACGCTGAGGGTGCAGAAAGGAAAAATCGACATTAGTGAGGTTATCAACAAACAGTTTCACGGGCAGGCTCCGGTAATGAGGCGCGTATATTATCCTAATTCCATTACACAAAAAACGTTACAGCACACATGGCTATCCGCTTCAGATATAATAGCCTCTTTTCGCAGTTACAATTGTCCATAATCATGCGTTTAGATAAATACCTTGCCCAGTCATCGGGTTTCTCCCGTAAAGAAGTTCGTCGATTTATGAAATCTGGCGAGGTTATGGTAAATGATGTAGAGGTCATGGACCCGGCATTACACATCACTGAAGAGGACGAAGTTTACCTCAGTGGTTATCCTGTTGAAGCACCCGGAGATAAATACCTTATGCTCAATAAACCGCTGGGTTGTGTCTGCTCCAATGAGGATGGCACCCACCCCACGGTATTAAGTTTTATCGACCTGCCAAGAGCGAATGAATTAACCATCTGCGGGCGCCTTGATGTCGATACAACCGGCCTGGTTCTTATTACATCAAATGGAAAATGGGCACACCGGGTAACATCTCCGAAGCATAAAACCGGAAAGCTCTATCAGGTCACAACTGCTGATCCAATTCCTGAAGATGCCGTAGAAAAATTTAATAAAGGCCTGATGCTTATCAATGATAAAGAGCGGACAAAACCGGCACAGTTAACCATCACCAGCAGTCACGAAGCTGAAGTGATCCTTACCGAAGGACGTTATCATCAGGTAAAACGCATGTTTGCAGCGATCGGTAACAAAGTTGTGGAGCTGCACCGGCAACGCATCGGTAATATTGAACTGGATGAAGAACTGGAACCGGGTGAATACCGTTTCCTCACTGACGAAGAGATAAACAGCATCAAATGAGTGATTCCGCTTTTAACCTTTTGATCCCTTATTTAAGAGATCAAAAGGTCCGTAGCCTTTGGCTAGCAGATGAAAATCTGCTCTCTGCCAGTCTGACTGCTAATGACACTGTTACCGTCATCACAAACCGTATAGACCTTGAACAGCAGTTTTTTTCACAGGGCTGGAAGGTTTTCTTCTCGGATTATGACTTTTCCATCATTGAAAATGACTCTTTGGATCGAGTGGTCTATCGAATATCCAAAGAAAAACCCGTGGTTAATCACATCATCAATGAAGCCTATCGCTGTCTCAAACCTGAGGGTGTACTCATTCTCGCTGGAGATAAAAACGAAGGCATCAAAAGCTACTTCAGTAATGCCAAAAAGCTTTTTGGTTCCGGAGAGAGCAATAAAGAAGATAAAGATACCTGGCTGGCCATATTAAATAAGACCAAGCTGGAATCCACTAACCAATTGGATGATAAAAACTATCCTGAACTGCGGGTGACCTGCTCAGACTCAAACTTTGAGTACTACAGTAAACCGGGCGTATTCGGTTGGGATAAAATTGATAAAGGCAGTGCTTACCTGATCGAAAACCTCGACAGCTTTCTGATGACCCTGATCGAACCGCCTAAAAATGCGCTGGATCTGGGTTGTGGCTATGGCTACCTATCCCTTAACCTTAGCCATCTGGATATACCTGTCACTGCCACTGATAACAACGCGGCAGCTATTCGCGCCTGCGAACGTAACTTTGACCGCTACCCGATAAACGGAAAAGTTGTTGCTGCAAGCTGTGCAGAAGGCATCACAGATAAATTTGACCTGATTATCTGTAACCCTCCCTTCCATGCCGGATTTTCAGTAGATGGCGACCTTACCGATCGCTTCCTCAAGGCAACCCACGACCGTTTACACCACAGAGGCATTGCCTGTTTTGTAACCAATATCCATATACCCATTGAGCGTAAAGCGATGCAGTACTTCCACCAGGCTGAATGCATTATGTCCAATGGCAACTTTAAACTGGTCAGAATCAGCCACAGCACAGACTAACGCCACAGCGTTTAGATTTTCACGGACTTTTTCTTAACGGTGAGGTACACACCCGCGACCGCAATGCCAATTCCCACCATGGCGATGGCACTTAGGGTTTCATCAAAAAGTATCCAAGCCTCAATTGCGGTTAAAGGCGGCACCAGATAAAAATAGCTCGCAACTTTACTCGCCTCACCTTCCCTTATCATCACCAACAACAGCAAAATAGCCACCACAGATAAGGCTAAAACCATCCAGGCCAAGGCACCTATCAACTGCAGATTCCACACCACACCGCCACTATCAAACTGCCACGCCAGCAAAGCCATTACTAACGCCGTCGCCAGGTATTGATAAAAAGCACCCACCATCAGATCAACCCCTTTACCAAAACGTTTCTGATACAAGGTACCAATGGATATCGCTACTAAAGCCAAAAGCGCAGCAGTCCAGGCATCCCAACCTGCAACAGAGCTACCCTGAACATTCTGACTGACCACCAGAACTACACCCACCAGCCCTAACATCAAACCCAACCACTGCCTTGAATGTAAGCGCTCACTTAGCCATAACAGACCCAGTAGTGCGGTAAGCAGAGGCTGAAGACCCATAATCAAAGAGGTAATTCCAGCGGGCAGCATCCAATCTATAGCAACGAATACACCACCCAGATAGCAGGCATGCACCAGAAAACCCACCACCATCTGATGGCCCGCCTGTGACAAGGAACACCACTGAGGTTTGCGCCACCAAAGTAATCCAGCAAAAACCACAAGCGTTAACAGCATACGCGCCAGAAGCACACTGAATGGCTCCATATAAGGCACAGCATACTTTGCACCAATAAAACCGGTACTCCATATACCTACAAATGCCCAGGGCACCAACGCGAGCCTCTGTTCTCTGCTAAACATCCTTACCTCCTTGATAAAGAAGCTATCTTAAGGAGCCCTGCTAAAAGTAAACAGAGACACATAACAGTTTTATAAAGAGTACAGATAACCTTTTGCTCAGGATAAACAAGGTAATTGCCTGAAAACTCCTTCGTTCTGGTAGAAAGATAATCAATTTGGGGAACGCCTTATTATCTGCGCTACAGAGAGGTTCTTACTCACCATATCCACTGAGTTATCCACAGCATTACTGGATAATTACAAAGACAATTAACTTATTGAATTTACTTAGCAATCAGCTCGTGAATCACAATCAAATATGTTAATAAATTTGACCTTTGTATAAAAATTGTGCTATTCCAATAGATAAAAATAAAGAGATAGTATTTATGGGTTGCGTCAATCTTAGGGAAAGTGACGACCATAGAACCGTAGAAGCGGTTCTGGAGCAGAGCGAAGAAGCTGAAAATATAGATGTAGAGTTCATACAAAAGTTACTGGAAGAGTCTGACTTCAGACGCTGTAAATATGAAGACAGCGGTATACATCAACTTGTCAGTGCAGCAGAAGCACTGCTTGCTGAAAAAGAGCAGAACGACATTAATCTTCCTATTTCTTTCATTGTTGCAAAACGCATCGATGCCCAGCTATCCCTTCAACTCAGCCCAGATAAACTCACTGCAACGGCGGTCATAAGATCTGCCTACGGTGGCCGTTCCATAGGCCCAAACCAGTTAAAGCAAGCCTTAGAAGAAGCCAATATCCGCAAGGGGCTGAAAAGCAAAGAGATCAAAGCCCTGCTTACTGAAGCTCACCATGCGACTCCCGGCACCACCACTCAAAAAGAGATTGCCTGCGGTAAAAACCCGGAACATGGTCAGGATGGCCAGTGGATATCCGATGTAAAAACCCTGAGGCAACAATTAAGCAAACCCAAACAGAGAGAAGATGGCACAGTCGACATGCTCGATTTTGGTGAAATAATCACCGTAAAAGAGGGTGAACTACTGATGCATCTTGAGCCCCCCACCCCCGGGAAAAGTGGCTTTACAGTTACCGGCGAAGCCATACCGCCAAAACCCGGTAAAGAGGTACCGTTTTCACCTGCAGAAGGTGTCACCCTGAGCGAAAGCAAAGACCAGATACTCGCCACCCGGCAGGGCATACCGATTGAGCAACCCCGAGGAATGCGAGTTGATCAGATTTATACAGCCTCAAAAGTTGATCTTAGCACCGGGCATGTCACCTTTGATGGTAGCGTCGTTATTCAGGGCGATGTCAGCGATTCTATGAAAATATCCGCCACTGGCGACATCACCATCGGCGGTTCTGTGTACTATGCCACCATTGAAGCCGGCGGAGATATTGTCGTAAAAAAAGGCGTGATTGGTCGTCAACCAGAGAATACTAAACAGTTCAATGTTGATGAACTGAACTGCCAACTTACAGCCACCGGGCATATTCAAGTTGGTTTTGCTCAATACAGCAAACTTCAGGCTGCTAAAGATATCAGCGTAGAGAAACAATTGCTGCACTGTTTTACCCAGGCCAAAGGCCTGCTCGATATCGGCCGCGGCCCTAAAGACCGCAACAGCAAGCTGATCGGAGGAATTACACAGGCCTGCAAAGGAGTCCAATGTGCCAATTACGGAACCGAAGCCTTTATCCCTACCGAGATCAGAATGTGCTGTAACTATCAGGAACTTATCGATCTGGAGCAGCAAATAAGTAAAAAGCTCCCTGAAAACGAACAACTGCTCCAAGAAATGTTACTGCTTCTACCCACTTACAAAGATCTGCCCAAATCGCCAGAGAACATTAAAAAAACCAAACAACTCACCCAAGCTATTCAACAAACAAAAAAACTGGTCGCCACATTAAAACACAAAGTACGCAAACTACGACTTGTTAGGGATAAACAATTAAGCAGTGCGAAAATGTTGATTGGAGGCAAAATTTTCCCCAACGTCAAAGTCCACATCGCTGATTACCCATTAAAAATCACTGAGGAGCATAGTGGCGGTGGAGTTAGTTTCCGCAAGGGAGAAATAGTTTACGATACAGAGTTACGCTAGCTCACTCGGCACAACTCTTCGATTCTGATTCAATCAGAACAATCTTGTGAATATGCTCCTGTAAGGCTTGCTTACAGGCGACACACAAAGGTCTTTCAATTCCGATCTCCGACCAATCAATCTGATCGGATTGCTCTTGAGAACTAACAATGTTCGCTAAGCACGGACCACATGAGACTGGTTCGTCATTCCCCATTACTACACTCAACTCTGCTTAGTTTTGACAATAATACATACAGTATTATGTAGTTTTGGTGAAAATAACAACTTTTAACTACCGTTACACACGGTTTTACACGGTTATTTTGTAAATAGCCCAGAGGATGATATGGTTTTACATGACTAGCCATTGATCACAATACACACAGATCATCGGTAAAATCGTTAATACCTATAAAAAACAGAAACGCTTTAATACATAAAAAAGGCTAACCAGAGTAGAGCTGATAGTTGAATCAATCTCCATTTCAGGGTCGGGAGGACTTATGATTGGAATTATTTGTACTTTAGCCGCGGTATTACTCTTAGCCCGTATTCATGAATACGTTCTTTTAGAGCTGGTCTTCACTCTTGCCATACTTGGCCTTTCCACCAACGTCTATATTCAGGAATTCATGCAAGAACATGAAGCCGACGGAGCCCCAATTCCCAGACGTTATACGGTGAGCAAATCCCTGATTGGGTTTTCAATATTCCTGCTGCTTGTTTATGCCGTTTATCTGAATAGCTCGGGATAACTACCCATCAAGTAGCTTATGTGGACTCCCCT
>JBOEHA010000038.1:0-10868 GCA_050633685.1 Neptuniibacter sp.
GTCCAATCATCTAGGAAAAGCGAAGGGCCGTTAGCCTTGTTTGAGTCGAGACTTTTCAGGCATTAACGCCGCCATTATAAGGGACACTCTTCACCATGCCTATCATAAGGGTACGACCTTACTTCGCTGCAATTTTGCCCATAACACAAAACGATGATTTCAATACAACGACCATTTCCTTTGTACAAATAGCTAAAGCCAGGTTCGGGCTTGACCTTGGATTTAAACGGCAATAGCCCTTCAGAAGCTAAATTTTTCTTGGCTAGGTAATTTATAACACTTTTCTTCGCTTGAGCTTCCATCTCTGGTGTTTTTACTTTCGGAGTTTCATAGCCACCGTCACATCCAGAAAGTAGTACCGAAAAAATAATTATTGAATAACTAATAAATTTATTCATTGGCTAGCAGAATGCCTTATAACGCCCGTAACACCGGGCAAATTGTAGCGTAGCGGAAATTTGATCCAAGTGCTTGCGCTTGTTACGTTTAGCCACGGTACGGAGTCTTCGAGTAACGCATACGAAACATGTTTCCAGTGACCTGCATATATACTCTTAGCGAGTCGGATGCCAATTTTTGTTCTCTACAAGGGCCTATATAAACTTCCGAAATCGGAAGAAATCCGTCTTCGTCACGATTAAGGTAAAACTCATAATATGGCAACAATAGTCCATCTTTGGTTCGCCATCGGGAAGGAGGGTTTTTCCATGAAAAAGGCCCGCCAATGAGACGCCACTCATTCTCTTCAGAAAACGAAGAATGCTTCATAATTGAACCTATGCGAAGAAAATGGCCATAAAATTTACTGTCGTGGACGGCTTTTTTGTGATCGGAAACCAAAGCTAGAGAGTTAAAGAAAACTACTGATTCATCAATTACTTTTTCGATAATTTTTGCTTTCTCAGCATCATCATACAAGCATTTTTCAAGGCGGTAGCCTTGAGAGGCTGCCAGCTTTACAATCGATGATTTGTTAAAGCCAATGGAGTATCCCCCAAGGCCACAATACCCTCGCCACTGACTTAGCTGATCGGGGTTCTCTGTCATCGAAAATATAAACGTTCTTGCCCCATTACTTGACTTGAGAGAATGTTCCATAGCTTCGTAGTATTTCAGAAGACCTTCTTCAGCATTGTATTTCTTTCGCTTGATTATCTGAAAAGCTATATCAACAGCATGAGAAAACTCCTTCGAGTCATTCATATACTGAATCTGAGTTGTCCACAGTGACTCATTATCAAGAATACCCTTTAAGCCCTCTACTGACGTGTAGTGATAGAGTCGATCATAACTATTGGCTCTTTCAGTTTCCCTAAGCGTGGCTCCTAAATCTTCTTCAATGAAATTCATATTTCTGGATATTTCTCATGAAACGTAACGCCCAACACAGCTGGAGCCGCGCAGCGGCGATCGGCTGCTGTTAATTGTTAAGTGTTTTGTTTGCATAGCTTCTCAAATGTGGCTCTGCAGCTAACTCTGGGTCTAAACCTCTTAACTCTGTAGTTCGAAATTCGCCATTAGGTAAAATTACAGACAAAGTATCACCTATTACAGAGTATTCCGCAGTGACAGTGATACCCTTATGCTCAATAGTAATTTCTTCATTCATAACAACACTTTTATCCTTGAAAACCAGTCCCTTCCTGCCAGCCCAGATCCCATTCCTTAGCCAAAGCTGGTTCTCCACCTAAATATGGATTTGATGCTCTAGGCTTGCCAGTTTTACCAGCAGAATAACCTTCACTCCACACTTTGCTTTTTTGAGCTCGATTTAACATTCTTTCTCCAATAAGCGGTTTGAGACTGACACTTAACGCCCTGTTAACAGGCAAAAAATAGTTGGTTAGAATTAGTGACGAAGGAGCAAAACCAACTGTTTTTTGTCCTTGTTTAACAGCTTGTTAGGCTTTAATTAACTAAGCTCAAATTCACTTACATGTTTCTCGAGCATCATTCGGTGTTTGGCTCTATCATGTTCACTAGCATCAAATTGAGAAGTGAGGAAATAACCAAACTTTTGTTTGAAGCCTAAAATCATTAACGGAAACCGCTCTTGCAATTGAGCGTGAGTGCTGGTTATTTTTTCTACAGCATTTTCTTGTTGGTTTTCATCGAAGCCTTCAAGTAAGCCAGATAGATTCCCTTCACGCATTACAGTTAATAGAAACCTAACCGTAAACCCTTCAGGTAAGCTTCCGAAGTATCTATGATAAAATGAAAGATAACCCGCGATTGATATTCCCACTCTTAATTTCGGTTCAGGGTATAGTTCTGAACTACCATTTATGTATATTTCATCATAGATTAAGCGCAATGATTTACCGATACTCTTCGTAATCACCGTAGGGTCAATTGCAGCATCAACTTGCTTCATAAGCCTAGTTGTTTTAGAACCAAAAGTAATGAGCACCATCAATATCTGTGCGCCAAAATGGTCTGCTCTCGACTCCAGAGCAACACTGTCTAATTCTGTTTCATCTTTATATTCATTGTGAAAATTCAAATAGTGGGCTAACTCATGGCAAATAATGGTTAAAACAAAAATATAATCTTCCAATGCAGATAATTCATAATTGCAAAATTCATATGAAAGTCTAACTCTTGCAGTCTTACCGCTCCCTCTAATTGCAGCATTCCCTCTCATCGATGTGACATTCAACTCTCTGTTGATTTGAAGATTAACAGGACTAAGAAAAAATGACTCAATATCTGAAAAAGCAGCTTCAGCGATTTCAAAACCACTAGTGGTTCCCATGTTCTTCCCTTAACAAATTAAAAAAATGTATTTATTTTATAACCACATTCTGAGAGCTCTTTAGCCACTGAATTTTTCCAACCTGAATTTTCATCAAGTGGAACGTAGACTACACCACTGATATCGTTTGGTGTTTCTATTTGCCCTTTGACCAATGAACACACGTTTTCTCTTCCTAGTTTTGCCATTAAGTAACCATGCTCAAATACCACATTTTGTCTGGCTCGATTTTTAGGCGGTACATTCGACTCATGCACCCCACGCCCATGATCACAACCTGTGTATAAGACAAGTGCAAAATCAGCATCGTTAGAATAATGTTCTATTTTTTCAATTATGGTCATGCCTGCATTAGCTTGCTCATGCAGAATTATTGCTTCTAAGCCAAGCTGTTCGATGAAACGACTAACTTCATATTTTGCTTCATTATCACGACCGTGAACTATAAAAACTTTTCGTTTGTTTCTGGCAACGGTTGTCGTGTTAGCTTGAGGAACTTGAGCAGTATTGCTAGTTGTTTGACTAACAGGTGTAGGAGACTGACCAAATTCAAGGAAATCTAATAAAGGAGTAAATTGTTCTGAGATATATGTACGTCGCTCTGCATAAGTGCCGTATTTCTCTTTGATAAAACCCCAAAATGAATCTAAATTTCTATGTTGTTTAATCCAGCTAGGTAGCATGGCCGCAACATCTGAATTTTGTAGAAGCTCTCTTCGCAGAAATTCAAACTCACCATTCTCAGCTGATAACCCAGTTGCTCTTGCTGTTAACAAATTTGCAAGGTAACTCACCTTATCAAAATCATTTTCTAAAAACTCAATACTCAATTTAATTCCTTATAAGGTGCAACCAAATCTGACTTAAAGCCTAACATTTGTATATACGGGGGTCCGTATATCTACCCCCACTCAAAAATATTGAAAACAGATGTAAGAAACTGAAATAGAAGAGGAAATTGTGATTTGGCTAAATTCTCTTCCGTGACAAACCGCGCAGGCCCTTTGAATATTGATATACGGGGGTCCGTATATCTACCTTTGCTCGACTTCCATCTGTCTGTTTTATAAGTGTTTTAACTTAGAGCTGGTGGGAAATCAAGCATGGATGACATTAGTCATTTCGGCTCAAATTGCATGTAAGCCCTTTCAGTTAAAATATACTGTATAAACAATTAGTCTCTGAGGGGTTGTTGCCCTTACGTAAATTCTAAAGCATGACCACCTTATACAAGGTGGATGTGCTTTATTTCTACCACTGAAACGTTAGGTAATTTATTGCCTGGTTTGATATGAAGGCCAATAGCAATTTTTAAACACAAAAAAACGGAGCCGAGGCTCCGTTTTTTAATGATCAGCTTCCGCTGTTAATCGATACGTACGGCTACGTAACGACCTGGAGCGGGTTCGATCTCTTTGTAAGTATCGTTGCCTGCAGTCTCAGGAGCTGGGACTTTCTTGCCTGCACGGCGTTTCAGCCATTCAGCCCAGTGAGGCCACCATGAGCCTTCCTGTCGCTCGGAAGTTTCCAGCCAGTGATCAGCATCTTTACCCAGTTCACCGTTAATCCAGTAATTACGGCGGTTCTTAGAAGCCGGGTTAATTACGCCTGCAACGTGGCCACTTGCGCCCAGAACAAACTCATTTTTGCCTTTAAGTAGTTCAGTGCCTTCAAACGTACCTTTCCAAGGTGCGATGTGGTCTTCGATAGTGGACAGGAAGTAACAAGGAATCTTGATCTTGCCCAGATCGATCTTCTCACCACAGATGGTTACTTGATCTTTCTCACGCAACCCGTTTTCCAGATACATGTTGTTGATGTAGAAAGTGTACATCTCAGCTGGAAGGTTGGTGGAATCACTGTTCCAGTAAAGGATATCGAATGGAGGCGGTGTCTGGCCTTTCAGGTAGTTGTTTACAACGTAAGACCAGATCAGATCATTTGAACGCAGCATGTTAAATGATGTTGCCAGTTCACGACCACTCAGGTAGCCCTGATTGGTTACTTTATTCTCCAGCTTTTTCACTTGTTGTTCGTCGATAAAGACGCACAGATCGCCAGGGTCTTTGAAGTCCAGCAAAGTAGTAAAGAACGTAGCTGAAGCAATAGAGGTATCTTTACGGGCAGCCATAACTGCCAGTGTAGATGCCAGCAATGTACCGCCAACACACCAGGCAACAGCGTTCAGCTTGTCGGAGCCTGTGATCTCTTTAACAACACGGTTGGCTTCAAGGATGCCTTTTTCTACGTAATCGTCCCAGGAGATATTACCCTGTTCGATTGTTGGGTTCAGCCATGAAACCAGGAATGTAGTCTGGCCCTGGTCAACACAGTATTTAACGTAAGAATTATGTTCCTGAAGATCCAGAATATAGAACTTGTTGATGCATGGAGGAACAATCAGTGTTGGGCGAGAGAACGTTTCTTCAGTTGATGGTGTGTACTGAATTAACTGGAACATCTCATTTTCAAAAACAACTGAACCTTTAGAGGTTGCAATGTTTTCGCCCAATACAAATGCAGACTCATCGGTCATGGAAATACGACCTTTTTCTGCATCTGTCAGCAGGTTCTTAAGACCATCGACAAGGCTTTGACCTTTAGTTTCCAGTGCTTGCTGAAGAACTTCCGGGTTAGTAACCGCAAAGTTAGTCGGAGACAGGGCATCGATATACTGCTGAGTGTAAAACTCTAATTTCTTCTGTTCCTGATCAGACAATTTGGCGTTAGCTGCCATCTCCTGCAGAAGCTTTGAACTCAGCAGGTAGGATTGTTTGATGTAATCAAAAACAGGATTCTGAGACCATTCTTCAGCCTGGAATCGACGGTCGCCGCGTGCAGGTTCTGCTACAGTTTCGGCCGTTTTTCCTGTCAGCAGATTGGTCCAAAGATTCATCTGGTTCTGCTGATAATCGGTGAAAGCGCGAATCCATACAGTAGGATCTTCGAAGGAGCGGCTTGCTAATTCAGTCCAAGATTGCGCAAAGTTGGTGAAAATATCGTCACAGCCTGCTTGCGCAAACATATCAAGTACTTTCTTGGTTTCTGTGTTCAGGTAGTCAATAAGTTCCTGCGGATCAGATAGCAGGTTACTGTTGTTTTCCATAGATTCGCCTTTCTTTGTCATATCCAGCCTTCCAATCAGAGATCAATATGTTCAAAAAATTTGGAGGAGGAATTTGATCATTACTCGCTAAGGGTATTCCAGCATATTCTGGCTGGAATCTATTTGCAAGGATGCAGAATAAGTGTCCAAGCATAGTATTGTGCTATGCGGTGTATCAAGGTATCCCTTGGTCGATGACACTAAGGTTTTACTACTTCCATCCATGTATGCGGCCTGTTTTGCAATTGCGCACTCCGAAGGTTGTTTACACAATCTATAAGCTGTTGATCTGCCAATGCATTGCTAATTATTTCATGGCTTTGTTACAGGTGTTTTGTAAAGAACTGAAGAAGGTTCAAAAATACTTTTCCTTATCTTTGAGGAGGTTCTATACAATGGAGAGTATGAGTTTATGAAAATTTTTCAAAAGGTCGAAAATGAGAGAGCTTGAGCTAATGGGTACCCTGGGTTGTCATTTATGTGATGTCGCAGCAGCGGTATTAATGCCAGTTGTAGACCCGGGCAAGTTTGAGCTCTATCAGGTAGATATCGCAGATGATGATCAATTGATGGAAAAGTATGCGGTACGTATTCCTGTTCTGGTGGATGTTACGTCAGAACAGGAACTGGAATGGCCTTTTGATGAACAGCAGGCCAGAGAGTTTTTACTTAAGCTGTTGCAGGAAGATTAAAAAACTTAATTGAATTGTCTGTAACCATCTGTTGCAACGCATCCAGATCTTGTTTCCTTAAAGATGCGACTTTGTCAGCAATATGCGGAAGATACTCAGGAAGGTTTCTGCGAGATTTTGGTTTGGGCCTGATATCTCTGGGAATCAGATAGGGAGCATCGGTTTCCAGTAGTAATCTGTTATCCGGGATTTCCCTGACCAATTGTTGTAATTCCTGCCCCCGGCGCTCGTCGCATATCCAGCCAGTAATACCAATATGCAGATCCAGATCAAGGTAGTTATATAGCTCGGTTTTACTGCCGGTAAAACAGTGCGCAACGGCCGCTGTGATGTCATCTCTGTGAGAGCGTAACATCTCTATCTGTTTCTTATGGGCGTCACGTTCATGCAGAAATAAAGGGAGATTCGTTTCATGTGCGATCTCCAGTTGTTTCTCGAATGCATTTATTTGTTGTGTGGGTTCAGAAAAATTACGGTTGAAATCAAGTCCGGTTTCGCCGCAAGCAACGACACATTCCTCTTTGCATAATGAGGGAATGTTTAGATAGTCACTGTCGGTATGGTCCTTTGCATAGTGGGGGTGGACACCCACCGTGCAGAAAAGGTGGCCGGGGTGTTTTTGGCACAGCTCGATTGCTTCCAGACTCTCGCTTAAAGAGGTTCCAGTAATAATCAGAGTTTTTACACCTTGAGCAAAGGCACGTTCAATGACGTCATTTCGATCTTTATCAAAACTGCTATCGGTTAAATTGACTCCGATATCTACCCAGCTTCTGTTACTGCTTTCCAACGGCAAACTCTCTTGGTTATTATTTTCAGAGTGGGATTATATCGTTTTGATTAAGTGCAAGCAGCTGGATCTGCTTTTCAGAGAGTAAACTGGCTTGGCGGCCCTGAAGTCGATCGTAGATCACTCTGAAGGCTAGAACATTTTGTACGTAGTTGCGGGTTTCCTTAAACGGAATTGTTTCTATCCAGATATCCAGAGGCAATTCACCACGATCTTTTAGCCAGCGTTTAACTCTGTGCGGACCCGCATTATAGGCAGCAGCGGCATAAGCAGGGTTGTGATTAAAACGTTTATACATATCACCTAAATACGCTGATCCCAGAGTAATATTGAGCTCAGGTTTGAATAACTGAGAGCGGCGGGTGTATTTTACTTTATGTTTTTTTGCGGTTGCAGAGGCGGTTTTAGGCATCAGTTGCATGAGCCCTCTGGCACCCACATGAGACTGAGCTGTATAGAGAAATGCGCTTTCCTGACGAGCTATAGCTACAGGAAAGCTTAAATCCAAGCCGTTTTTAACAGCGTGTTGTGCAAAGAATTGTTGGTGCGGGTGAGGAAAGCGCAGATCCACATGATCCCAGCGTTTAGTTTTAGCTGCATTGATAATTGCCTGAAGGTGCCAACCCCAGGATTGAGCAAGGTATCCTGAGTTTAAAAGTTCGGTTTCGCTCATCTGGCTCTGGGCTAGATTCCACTCTCTATTGGCTTCAATTAATTTTCCAAGTTTGAACAGTTCTCTGGCGCGGAACAGACCGGGCGTTTGCTCCAGCTTGGTTAATTCTGTTTCTGAGGGTCTGGAGCTGCTGGCGTTGAGTAAGAAGGGTTTATTGCTGATCTCGGCGGCAAGGTATCCGTAAAAACTTCTGTCCTGAGATATCTGTTCAAAACGAGCAATGTTGTTGCCCTTGGGCTCTAGGTGCATCTCTGCAACCGCGAGCCAGTACTGCCATTTTGCGGAGGACTTTTTCTCTTCAGGCAGGTGTTGAATGGCTTCATGTATAACAGACCATTCCTGAGCGGCAAGCGCGTTGCGAATGCGTACTTCAGTTAGCTCTGCAAGTTTATATGCTGGATCCAGCTGTTCGCTTAATTCGATGGCCTTACTGTGATAACGGCTGTTTAGCCTTGTGCCCATATACGAAGTTACATCTTGCTGACTGCCTATTGGCAAGCTTTCACTACTTTTTATCCAGGCTTCAGTGGCTGATATAGGATGGGAGCGAAACCATTTTTTATAGCTCAGAACCGCGGTGGTTGCTTGATGCTCTAACGGCAACTGGTGGAGGTTGTTGGAAGCGACTAGGGATGGAGAGTTATAAATTTTCCAGAAGACCTGGCTCTGTTTTTTATGCTCTTTATTGGTGATTTTTTTATCAATATAACGGGCCAGTTTGGTGTTGCCCTGATCAAGACTCAGCCAGAAGCGTTCAGTGGCTTCGGCAGAAGTCGGACGCCCTGTCTGCATCCAAGCTTTAAACAGAGGGTCGCAGCTCTTGGGTTGTGAATGGCCGACCACCCAAAGGTCACGGGCGTTATATATAGCTTCTTTTTTCTGCGTCACGGTGCCGTTAAGAAGGGCTACCTGATATTGGCAGACGTAGTGGGTGCTCTCTACAGGAAATTCATCAAAGTGATGGATATAGGCTTTCCAACGCTTGTTCTTAGCGAGATGGTTGAGCCAGGTTCTGTTCAGGCGGTTTGCCAGAGGGGTGTCTGCATATTCTTTCAGAAAACGGCTGACTTTTTGCTGTGGTAAAGAGCTTCTTTGTTTGATGTAGAGGGAGTATTCCAGATAGGGGTAGAGGGGGTAGTTGCCCAGTCTGGATTGCAGTTCTTTGAACTCTTTAAGTTTATTGCTGCTTAAGAGTTGTTCCGCTTTGGTAAATAATTTTCTTTCAGAAGCATATTCAGGTGTAGGGATGGCACTGTATGTAGTCGCAGACAGTAAACAGGTAAAAATAAACAAAAATAAACGTGGCATCTTCCGTTCCTGAATCAATTCCATATAGGGTTTATACGGCACTTTGCGGTTTTTATTAAATGAATTTGTCGTGTATGCAGTAATTTCATGCAACTTGGTCAAAAAACAGTAAAATAGCGGCCCCAGTTTCAGATTGAATTATAGATCATGCCTCTTATTCGACTCGATAAAATCTCCATCGCCTTTGGTGCAAAACCACTGTTAGACCATGTGGACTTTCAAATTGATCCGGGCGAGCGGGTTGCATTGGTAGGCTTAAATGGTGCCGGTAAATCGACCTTGTTAAAGTTGGTGGCGGGACACCATAAAGCGGATTCAGGTGAACTCTGGGTTTCACCTACCTGCCGGATTGCGGAACTGCCTCAGGCTATGCCCGCTGCTGACGACAGGATTGTTCGTGACGTGGTAACAGCGGGTCTTAAGGATATCCAGAAATTGCGTCAGGAATACGATGCCATGTCTCTGGAAGATAATGTGGATATGACGGTGCTGGATAAACTTCAGCATCAGATTGAGGCTGTTGATGGCTGGCATCTTGAGCAGCGCGTTCAGCGTGTGGTTGAACAACTGGAACTACCTGCGGACAAAACGATGTCAGAACTGTCGGGGGGCTGGCGTCGTCGTGTAGCCCTGGGTGCAGCTTTGGTACAGAATCCCGACTTACTGCTATTGGATGAGCCCACCAACCATCTGGATATTGAAACCATTGAATGGTTAGAAAAACAGTTGCTTGAATTTAAAGGCGGGCTTCTGATTATTTCCCACGACCGTGCTTTGGTTGATCGGTTAGCGACCCGAATTGTGGAGCTGGATCGCGGTGTCCTGACGTCCTTCCCCGGCAGTTATTCTTCCTATATAGAATTGAAGCAGAAGCTTCTGGAAGAAGAAGAGAAGCATAATGCCGAGTTTGATAAAAAGTTAGCTCAGGAGGAGCGTTGGATCCGACAAGGCATTAAAGCTCGTCGTACTCGTAATGAAGGACGGGTTCGGGCATTAAAAAAATTACGTAATGAACGAGCTGATCGCAGAGAGCGTTCCGGCAAAGCGAAGTTTGGCCTGGAAGAAGCGGTGCGAAGTGGTAAGTTGGTTGCCGAGCTTAAAAATGTAAGCCTTGCCTACTCAGGGCAACCTCTGTTTCATGGTTTTGATTTTCTGCTGCAGCGAGGAGACAGGGTAGGCCTGATCGGGCCAAACGGTGCGGGTAAGAGTAGCCTGCTTAGAGTCTTGCTAGGCAAAGAAACACCGGATTCCGGAGAAGTGAGGCTAGGCACTAATCTTCAGGTTGCGTATTTTGACCAGCTTCGGGCGACGATTGATCCTGAAAAAACGGTGATGGATAACATCTCTGAAGGTCGCGAAAGCATTACCATTAATGGTAAACAACGGCATTTAATCAGTTACCTGAATGATTTCATGTTTGCGCCAGAGCGTGCGAGAACACCGGTTAAAGCCCTTTCCGGGGGAGAAACGAATCGCGTATTGTTAGCCAAACTTTTCAGCCAGCCAGCTAACTTGCTGGTATTGGATGAACCGACCAACGATCT
>JBOEHA010000039.1:0-5103 GCA_050633685.1 Neptuniibacter sp.
TTGGTTCTGGCTTTGGTTCTGGCTTTTGTTCTGGCTTTGGTTCTGGCTTCGGCTCTGGCTTTGGTTCCGGTTGAGGAAGCGCTGCTACCTGGATATGTACCGTTTGCGAAACCGTTTTTGCCTGAGGAGAGCCATAAGCAAGGAGTTGTTCCAAAGGTACTGGATTAACCAAAAACCAGATAATCAGAACGAAATGCGCCAGCAATGAAAATATCATTGCTGGCGTAAAGGAGCTAAGCGATGTAAATGAGCGAGGCATTACAGCCCCGCCCATATACTTTTAGGGTGGTTCAGGGGCCGACCACCACAATCGCTAACAAACGAGTTAGAACTTAGCACGGATACCGATCACACCTGAACGCGGTTTACCCGGTCCGACAAAACGGTGATCTTCAATCCCCATATCTTCAAGAACTTCTTCAGACTCACCGTATACACCAAACGTTTCATAATCTTTATCGAAGACGTTATCGATACGGCCAAACAGTTCAACACCGTTGCCCAGCTTGTAGACACCGCGCAGGTTCAGCAAAGCAAAGCCATCAACTTTTTCGTTTTCATTTGCTTCGTCACCACGATAGTACTGGCTGCTTTGATAAGTAACTTCTGCACCTAAATCAAATTTAGATGTGACAGCCCAGTCCGCAACAATCTTCAGGTTGTGCTCAGGCAGACCTGGAATAGAGTCACCCTTTTCAACCGGACGAGTATCGCCTTGTGGATTATTGTTACTTACAGAATCAAACCCAGTCTGGAAAGTCGCATCCATGAATGTGTAAGAAAGACCCAGAGTCAGATTTTCATAACGCTTAGCTGCAGCCAGCTCTACACCCATGCGGCGTGTTTCACCTACGTTAGCAAAGTAGCCTTCTGATGCAGCTGTCCCTGCATTCTGGAATAAAATGTCATCATGGTTTGTAGTATGGAATACACCTGCAGACCAACGGTAACCCTGTTGCTGACCACGAACTCCCGCTTCAAAAGATTTCGCCACAACCTGATCCAGTGGTGGATCAGATACGAAACCGTTTGGCAGACGACACGGGTCATCCGGATCCGCACAACTCAGCTCCGCGGGTGTTGGAGCACGGGAAGATTCAGAGTAACTACCGTAAACATTAGCTTCTTCAGACAGCTGGTAAGTAAGGCCTACAGCCGGGTTGAAGCGTTTAAAAGTGTGTTTACCAGTCAGGTCCAAGTTCTCTTCACCAATACCCAGCATATCGATACGAGTGTAGTTGTATCGGCCAGACAGAGTCAGGTCCAGAACGTCAGACAGTGCAACAGTGTCAGTGAAGTATAAACCGATGTTAGTCACATCCGTTTCCAGGCGAACATCTGCTTCATAATCGTAGATGCCCAGACCGGATACACCACGGTCTTCGCCTTCTTCATTACGCAACTCTGCAAACTGTGTAGCTGATTCGAAATCAATCTCAGAATAATCAACACTACCGCCAATGGTCAGTTGATTTTCTTTGCCATTCCAGTCACCCAGGAAAGTCATCTGAGATGCCAGACCAAAAGATTCCATCTCAGTTTTAGAGGTATTCAATGTGCCATCGATCAGCTCATCTTCACCAGCCAGTTCAGCCGCAAGAGCTGGATCCACAGCCGTCAAAGAGTCATCATCATCGAAACCGCGGAACTCAACCGCTTCATAGTCATCAGCGTCAAATGGATCGTCTTCATCACCTTCAAATTCACACAAAGACAGGAACTGACCACCTGGGATCGCATCGCCTTCTTCGAATGAGTTTTGAACTGCATTGTTAGCATCAACCAAACACGCTGCATAGTCGCTGTCATCACCATTCAAAGTTTCAACTTTGTTGCGGCGATAAAAAAGGTTACCAGCAAGCTGAGTATCGTCATCAATCCAGGTGTCACCGCTTAAGGTTAACAGGGCAAGATTAGTTTCAGTCTGGTCAGGCTGAGTGTAGATAGATTCACGGCCTTCCACTTCAAGAAGCTCGATCGGTGCAGCACCGTTACCAATCATAGTGTTGTTATTGGCAGCAGCGGTAAGTTCGATATTACCTTCCTGTCCGCGCCAGGTCAGAGTTGCCAATGCCTGCTGAACTTCTGTTGGAGAGGCATCGCGCCAGCCATCTTCTTCAAAGTAGTTACCAATAACGTAGTAACCAAACTCACCATCGTTTCCACCGGTCTGAACTTCAACGTTATAGCGATCATCAGAACCTATTGAAGCTTCTACCTGACTACCCGGGTTATCAAAACCATTTTTGGTCTGGATCGAAAGTGCACCACCCAAAGTGTTCTGACCGAACACAGGGTTAGAACCAGCAAACAGGTTAATAGAATCAATGGAACCTTCAGGTAAAAGGTCCCAGTTCACAGTGTCACCAAACGGCTCGTTAAAACGAATACCATTTACATATACAGACAGACCTTGTGGCAAACCTAAAAGAGGAGAAGCCGTGAAACCACGGTACTGCACATCCGGCTGGTATGGGTTATTTACCGCTTCGTTGATAGTCACACTACTGAAGTTATAACGTAGGTGTTCCGCTATATTCAGAGACTGGGATTTCTCAATATCTTCACTGTTAGCTGTCTGGACAGCTGCAGCGATTCGGTTCTTATCCATACCCACTCCATGAATAGGAGTGGTTCCAATTACCTCAACCCCCTCAAGTTGAGTAACCTCAGCTACTGCTACTGTAACGGTACTGCATCCTAATGTGCCGACTAATACCTTTGACCATATCTGTTTTTGTAATTTCATTTTATTATTGCCTATATATCTTGGACCATAAACTATTGATAATTATTTCGCTTCCAATCACCAAAACGGTCTCAACATTATTTTCCATGTCAATAGTTAGCCGTTATAGGAAATATTCCTTTTTTTGCTGTTAATACAAAACAAATATTATTAGGGTACAAATGTAGCGTTTTAAAAAAGCAACAGGCTCAAAAGGCTACACTTTTACCAAATAAAAAAAGGCCCTGCAGAACAGGGCCAAACCCGCCGTGACATGGCGGTAAATCGCTGCAGTTCAGCGATTGGAGAGAGGTGAATCAAAGAAGCACGCTTTCAATAAAAACCAATAGCTCCATCACATTTACAGTGCTGGGAATAACAAAAATGTTACAATGACATATAACTGCAATCAGAGTGCCAAAAAGTTAGATTTAAAATATTTTTACAATTCATACTCATTTCTATCGACGAGTTATCAATCCCTTCTGGGGGTCATAACCCCAAACAGCGAGTAAAAAGAAAACAAGAAACGCGACACTAACCACGACCAAAGCCTGCATATTCAGTTGCCCGTATAAGGCAAAACGAACCAATTCAACTGCGTAGGTAAAAGGGTTGTACTTGGCGATTAGAAACACCACCCCGGCTCCCGCTTCTTCCAGTTTCCACAACGGATACAAAGCCGGTGAGATAAAAAACATTGGGAAAATCACAAAGTTCATCATGCCGGCAAAGTTTTCCAACTGTTTAACTGTAATGGACAACAACAAGCCCAGAGATCCGAGCATAAGAGCAGCGAGCAGGAATGCAGGCAACGCCGTTAACGGCCCCCACAGAGGAAGGTCGACTTCAAAGAACCAACAGATCACCAGGAAACTGTAGACCTGTAGCAGCGATAACAAAGTGCCTGCAAGCAGTTTGCAGAACAGGATGTACCAACGAGGAAGCGGCGCAGTCAGAAGTAAACGCATCAACCCCATTTCCCGGTCATAAACCATAGTCAGAGACGACTGCATACCATTGAAGAGCATAACCATGCACAACAGGCCGGGCGTCAAATAAACCTCATATTCAATATAAGATTCATAAGGGGGGATCACCGCCACACCAAAGACATTCTGAAAACCAGCCGCAAAGACCAGTAACCACAGCGCAGGCCTGACTAATGCTGAAAACAACCGGCCTTTTTGGCGCAGAAACTTTCCCGTTTCCCGAGACGACAGCGCCACAAATGCATTAAACCCATGTGCTGCTCTCATATCAACGCCCCTGACCTATGCGGCATTGGGTGTCTTTAACATCATCACCCAATACATCCAGATTGTTCACCGGATGCAAGAAACCTTCGATTGGAGCCCGGTTAATCACCCGGTTGAGTGAGGTTAGGAAAATTGGCTGGCGCAACTGATTGTTCCAGGATCGGAAATTAAGCGGATAACCCTTAGCCCCATCAATTTTAAATGACTCAGATAGAAGATCCTTTCTAAGAGAATCCGGTTCGAACTGATCCTGACGCAATGCTGCTTCAGCCAGAACCTTCACCGCTAACCAGGCCGACCAGTCGTAGCCGGTCATTTGGCGCTTACCTTTCTTGCGGTATCGTTTGTTCACCTGCGGTGCGCCATTACGCTCCCAGGCCCAATGCCACCAATCTGCCACTAACCCAGCTGACCCAACGACTGGTCGTGGCTGTACGACTGAATAAGGCACATCAACCGCAAACTCACCTTTGGAATCAACTACATAGATCACGTCATACTCACCCTTAGCCGTGAGTAAAGCGATATTGTTTTGATAACGCTGACGCGGATCATTTCCTAATTTGTAAAGTCTCTTATCAACCAGCTTAAGGCCAAACTTTTTCGCGGAGACTTGTAATGCTTCCAGATAGTTCTGATCCGCCGCAGAATCTCCATGCAATACCAATACTTTGCGCCACTTTTTAGAGACCAGATACTGACCCAGCGCATCAGTCAACATACGTCGACTCGGTGCCATATGAATCAGGTTTGCTTCACAGCTTTGATTACGCAGCGAATCATCCAGTGCACTCAGATTAAATAAAGTAGTCTGGCTATTGCTGGACTGAACTGCAGCCTCAATGCCGGCATCTGGCAGATCAAGTAGGAAAAACTGAACTCCTTTAGCCTCTAATGCCTTAACCAGCCCCGGGACCTGATCCAGTGAACTCACCTCATGAGTATCCAGCTCAAACTTGAAACCTTTAGCTTTGGCGGTGAACTTAGACTCTTTGATCGCCAATTTGGCAGCCGCGTCTAACCGTCCCCAGGGCTGAGCCTGATAGCGGGCGTCTATAATGGCATCTTTGTAACGGGGATCGTCTTCATACTCGATCAGCGCCAACTTAAGCGGCA
>JBOEHA010000040.1:0-2972 GCA_050633685.1 Neptuniibacter sp.
ATCAGCGCCAACTTAAGCGGCACCAGATCCGCAGCATGAACTGCAGTGGCAGCCAGAATACTGGCTACCCACAACAGTCTGACCATCCAGAGAATGGATTTAGTCATTAGTGATCCACCACCACATCATGAGGTACACGGCCTGCTGGTACAGACTTAATCACCTTCATTTTCTTCGTATCAATAACGGCCAGATCATCACTCTTACCATTAGTGACATAGAGTCGGCTTTCATCACTGTTCAAGGTGATGCCCCAGGCGCGTTTACCTACCAGAATGTAGTCCAGAACTTTATGAGTAGCGGTTTCAACCAGTGCAACATGGTTTGCACCACCCAGAGTGACATAGGCATATTTGCCATCTTTGGTCATTGCCATACCTACAGGAGAGATACTTTCTGGGCGCATCCCTTTTGGAGCAAACTTAAGTTCAGCCTTAGGTTGGTAAGTTGCAGTGTCCAGAATAGTAATGGTGCCACCGACCTCATTACTTACCCATAATTCCGACAGATCAGGGGTCAGTTCCATACGGCGTGGACGGTTGCCTACCACAATATCTTTAATGATCTCCTGTGTTTCCACATCAATTACATGAACCATGTTGGCAACTTCTGAAGTCACATAAACCAGCTTATTGTCTGGGCTTACCAGCACACCTTCAGGCTCTTCACCTACCTCAATCTCTGCTACTTTTTCATCGGCCTCCAGGGAGTAAATCGTTACCAGGCCATCATCCTCATTTGAGGCATAGAGGAATTTCTCATCCGGAGAGATATCAAAGCGATCAGGGTCTTCACCAATATCGATGGTCTGCTTCACTTTCATCGCAGCCAGATCAATCACATCAATAGCATCATCATCACCGCAAGCAACATACAGGAGGGAGCCATCCTGGCTCAGTTTCATGGCGCGTGGACGCTCACTGGTTTTGATCTCTGTGACTTTGTCCATGCCATCGGCATTAAACACAGTCACAACATGATCTTTCTCACTGCTGACATATACATAACCAGTTTTAGCCTGAACATTGGCAGCCATACTTAAACCAACAGCCAACATGCCTGTTGATAATCCCTTAAGAAACTTATTCATAAACGACTCCTGTATTTTTATTAGTACCGATGAGTTGTAAAAACGCATCCGCCAGAGAGAAACCAGGATTACTGCTTTCTGCTACCAACTGCTTAGGTGTTGATTCAGCCAGGATCTGGCCTTTGTGCAATACGATTACACGATCTGCGGACTGGACCTCTTCAACAATATGGGTACTCCAGAGAACAGCCATATTGCGTTCGCGACACAAGGAACGAACATGTTCAACCAATGAGTGCCTGGACTCCGGGTCCAGTCCAACCGTTGCTTCATCCATTAACAAAACTTTAGGGCGGTGCAATAAAGCCCGAATCAGTTCAACTTTGCGACGGTTGCCGCCACTGAGACTGCGTACGGTTTTATTTTTTATCTCTTCAAGGCCGAATCGTTGCAACTCATCATCTATCCTGCTGTCCGCTTCTTTTCTGCTCAGTCCATGCAAAAGACAGTGAAACTTTAAATTTCCGTGAACGGTAAGATCCAGATCCAGTGTAGCCTGCTGAAAAACAACGCCTATCGAAGACAGAGCGGGAATAGGTTTACGTCGAATATCATTACCACAGACTCTGATTTCACCTTCATCTGAATTAAACAGGCCTGTGAGTAATTGAAACAAGGTGGTTTTACCTGCACCGTTCTGCCCTAGCAACGCAACAAATTCGGCCTTTTCAATATTGATATTCACTGTTTTCAGGGCTTTTACCTGACCATAGTTTTTACTGACAGCATTCAGTAAAAGTGCAGAGTGATTATTCACGCGCAATCCTCCGATACATTCGATACATTCATTAGAGAGGGTTCACATTTCTGCAACTGCCCTTCGAGCAACCCTGGATAGTTTTCCAAAAGTTGTTTTTTCCAGAAAAGAAACGAACGAGTAGATTCAGCACGGGGCCTTGGCAGTTCGACCTGTTGATCCCTGATCAAAGAACCCGGTGCTTGAGAAAGAAAAAGAACACGATCCGCGAGCCTGATCGCCTCATCCAGATCGTGCGTGACAAAAACTACAGTTGGCTTAAGCTCTTTCCAGAGTTCTTCCAAAATACATTTAAGGGTTTCCGCTGTAGGCAGGTCTAAGGAAACAAAGGGTTCGTCCAGAAGTAGCAAATCCGGTTTGCTCAGAAATGCACGAGCAATGCTGACGCGTTTCTGCATGCCACCAGACAAATGCCGGGGGTAACAACTGGACTTACCTTCCAGCCCGACCCTTTGTAGCATCAGCTCTATCTCTTCCAGGTCACTGTCTGGTGCTGTGAGCTTCAGGTTCTCAACCACAGTTAACCATGGCATCAATCTCGGCTGCTGGAAGATATAACTGATATTACAATCAGGTTGCTCCTCAACAGGTTTGAGATCTAAGGTGACAGAACCCAACTCACTTTTCTCCAGACCGGCAATCATATTCAGCAATGTTGTCTTGCCGGTACCGGAAGGTCCTACTAAAGCGACAAACTGACCACTGGGAATGTGTGTATTTATCTCACCCAGGACCTGCTCGGTTGTATTAGCATAGAATTTTTTATCGATGGAAAGGTTAAGCGTGACCATAACCACCTCGGGCGATATAACGATCAAGAGGACGCATAATGATGCCTTCTATCATCAGGATGACAATCGCAAACGCCAGGGTATATGCGAGGATGCTGGCGATATCAAAAAAGTGAAAAAACGTACCCAATTGGAAACCAACCCCATCACTGCGCCCTAACAGCTCTACTACCAGAACAATTTTCCAGATAAGCGACAAACCTGAACGTGCGGCTGCCATGATGAAGGGGTACAACTGCGGGAGGTAAACCCGAAAAAAATAGGCATATGGAGTGACACGATAGACCTGAGCAACCTGTAAAAGCTCCCGGTCTACTACTCTGGCACCCTCACG
>JBOEHA010000041.1:0-912 GCA_050633685.1 Neptuniibacter sp.
GGCTAAAGAACAATTTGAACGCACTAAACCGCATGTTAACGTTGGTACAATCGGCCACGTTGACCACGGTAAAACTACTCTGACTGCAGCGCTGACACGTGTAGCTGCGGAAGTTTTTGGTGGTGAAGCGGTAGATTTCGCTAACATCGATAATGCTCCAGAAGAACGTGAGCGTGGTATCACAATCGCGACTTCTCACGTTGAGTATGACACTCCAGAGCGTCACTACGCACACGTAGACTGCCCAGGACACGCCGATTACGTTAAGAACATGATTACTGGTGCTGCGCAGATGGACGGCGCGATTCTGGTATGTGGTGCTACAGACGGCCCAATGCCACAGACGCGTGAGCACATCCTGCTGTCTCGTCAGGTAGGTGTACCTTACATCGTAGTATTCCTGAACAAAGCTGACCTGCTTGCAGAAGACTGTGGTGGTGCAGACTCTGAAGAATACGCAGAGATGCTGGAACTGGTTGAAATGGAGCTGCGTGAGCTGCTGGATCAGTACGAATTCCCAGGTGACGACACTCCAATCGTTCCAGGTTCTGCTCTGATGGCGCTGAACGGCGAAGATGACAACGAGCTGGGTACTACAGCGGTTAAAACTCTGCTGGAGACTCTGGATTCTTACATCCCAGAGCCAGAGCGCGCAATCGACGGTGCATTCATCATGCCTATCGAGGACGTATTCTCTATCCAGGGTCGTGGTACAGTAGTAACAGGTCGTGTAGAGCGCGGTATCATCAAGGTTGGTGAAGAGGTTGAGATCGTAGGTATTAAAGAAACTACGACAACTACTTGTACTGGTGTTGAGATGTTCCGTAAGCTGCTTGACGAAGGTCGTGCAGGTGAGAACGTTGGTGTTCTTCTGCGTGGTACTAAGCGTGAAGAAGTTGAGCGTGGTCAGGT
>JBOEHA010000042.1:0-9953 GCA_050633685.1 Neptuniibacter sp.
CCGGCTGGGGTTGACTAGTACACATACATTTGCTTTATTAGCATGGGTTCTATGGATTTTTAAATTAATCGCGAGAGTGGTTTTTAAAAATTCTAATAAATACTAGGAGCATATATATGAAAAATAATAAGCAGTTAAAAAATGGCCACAATAGAATTACATCGTTGAAGCAAACGGCTGTAGCGGTCGCTCTTTCGAGTGTAGCGAGTGTGGCTTCCGCTGATATTGTGATTGGTAGCACTGATACAACAACTCTCTCGATGTTTGGGCTTTTGGATATTGGTGTTCTGTATCAGGATCATTATGATGCTGCGAATGGTGAAACGGTAGGCATAGAATCAAATGGCCTTACGCCTTCTGTTATCGGATTTAAGGGCGTACGTGAACTGCCTGGTAATACCAATGCGTTTTTCAATTTAGAGTCTCACTTTGCCTTTAATAATGGTGAATTTATAGGTGGGGAGAAACTTTTCAGACGTCAGGCAAACTTAGGGCTAACGGGTGATTGGGGTACCGTTATTGCGGGCCGCCAGTATGGTCCTGCGTTGCTTGCTCAATTGGGCACAGAGCCACGTGGATACAAAGAGCAGTTCTCGCAAGTTTTCACTCTTGTGTATAGCACCATTCCAGGAGGTGCTAGTGGAGCTGGTGATGCTGCTAATGAAAACAACGATGTGGGTATTTTCTTTTCGGATGCTATTCAATATCGTAACAGTATCAATGGGTTTGACTTCGGCTTGATGTACTCAGCCGCTGGTACTGCTGAAAACTCAGATGGTGATGTTGTTGCTGTTGGTTTGGCATATAACAATGGTCCACTAACGCTGTCTACTTCATACCAAAGCATGGATGATGACGTTACTGGTGAAGAAGTTATTAAAAACTGGTCACTGGGTGCGGCCTATAACTTTGGTGATATCACTGTAAAAGCGAACTATCTCGCTACTGAGAACAAAGATGATGATGGTAGCATGTTGGTTGATCTGGAATCACTGGGTGTTGGTCTGGATTGGCGTTGGGATCCTCGCAACACTGCAACGGTTGCTTACTACAATAATGAAGCCAAGGGAGAAGGTGACGTTAATACACTTGTGCTAAGCAATGATTATAAATTAGATTCCCAGACTACTGTTTACGCTCAGCTGGCTCATGTAGATGCTGATAATGTTGGAGATGATGCGCAGTTTGCTACCTCTGTAGTGGCAACACCTACTCCTGCGGATCAAAAGACTACTTTAATCAATGTTGGTTTTAATATCGCCTTCTGATGTTATATGGCTGATGGCGCATTTGTGCCTCAGCCTTTTTTTATTTAAAGGAGGAGGTTATGAACAGTATTTTTGAAAAAAGTAAGCTTACCCCTCGAGAATATGAAGTAGTCCGTGAACTACGTAAGGGTTACAGCAATAAAGTTATAGCCAATGCTATGGGTATTTCCGATGACACGGTTAAAGCTCATGTTACGAATATCATCAGGAAGATGGGCGTAGCAAATCGAACACAGGTTGCAGTTTCATTTACTGATGAAGAACTGTCGTACCTGATTAACTAATTCCTGCCTTTCTCATGGCATCAATTTCTAACGGTGCCATGAAGCAAAATCATTTCCTTTTATTCTCCTTTATGCGGTCGCAGACAGAACACCACGGATTTACCCGTAGATGAATTAGTCTACGAAACTCATTGTGAAGATTTGAGTTTTGTCAGTTCGATAGAGCTGTAATTTAGCGTAGCGCGGCGTAGCCGCAGAACCCCGGCTTTAGCCGGGGGAATCTATTCGTAGTTATTGCATTGAGTGGCTTTAATTCGTTTAGGTTTATAAGCATCGTATTGATTCATTAACTTTCCATTTTTTTGATTAAGATCATCATTCTGATTTTATTGATGGACAATGTGTGTCATTAAGTGGAACACATTGTGCCCTTAATCGATTGATTTGAATTATTTCTTGCCATTAATATAAAAAAATACTTAATTTTCAATAGGATATGTGGTTTTTTGTTTTCTGGTCTAAAGATTGCTCTTTATCTTTATATCGGACTATACGGTTGTGAAGTCTGAGCATAATGGTAGATGGAGATCAGAAAATAATGATTAAAATAAAACAGCTAATTTCATCCGCAAGTGTCGCATCTTGCATCGCCCTGGCGGGCGTGCCTGCAGCAACCTTTGCAGCTGATGAAGGATCAGTTAACCCGAATAATTGGCCAGAGTACCACAGGACTTCAAACGCTTGGCGTTACAGCCCACTGGATCAGATTAATGTTGATAACATCAGCAAGCTGAAAGTGGCTTGGATTCACCAGCCAGGGGATATCGAACATGGACTTCAGGCGACACCTATCGTGATCGATGGTGTGGCTTACTACATCGCTCCAAACAACAATGTATTCGCATTGAACGCGGCTACTGGTGAGCAGCTATGGCATTACCAGCCAGATCTGGATCCAATCGTTGAAGAAGTATTTTATGTTGCAGCTAGCCGTGGTGTAACGGTTGGTCACGGTAACGTTTATGTAGGTTCTCTGGACGGTCGATTTATCGCTCTTGATCAGAAAACAGGTGAAGAGAAGTGGTCTACACAGATTACTAATCTTGAAGAATGCTATGGCTGCCTGTTCTCATCTCCTCCACAGCTAGCCGGTGATGTTCTCTACGGTGGTACAACCGGTGGTGATCAGCCAACTCAGGGTAAGATCTTTGCAGTAAATGCTAAGACCGGCGAGAAAATGTGGACGTTTGAAGTTCTGCTGAAAGACGATCCTAAGAGCTGGCCTGGCGATTCTGGTCAGGTAGGTGGTAGTGGTGCATGGATGCCAGGTACTTATGATGAAGAGACAGATACAATCTTCATCGGTACTGCTAACGCTGCGCCAGACTTCTACGGTGCTGACCGTCGCGGTGACAACAAGCACAGTGCCAGCCTTCTGGCTCTGGAGCCTAAGACCGGTAAGCTGAAATGGGCGTATCAGGAAATTCCACACGATGTTTGGGATTACGATGCAACTTATGAAGCGCTTGAACTGGATTACAAAGGTAAAGAAGTTCTTGTACACCTGAACAAGAGTGGCTTTGTATTCGTGCTTGATAAGAACAAAGGTTCTGTTGAAAACGTATGGCCTCTGGCCCAGAACATCAACTTTGTTGATGGCATCGATAAGAACGGCAAACTAGGCGAACGTCTGCCTATGCCAACAGGTGAAGAGACAACAATCTGTCCATATCTGCTGGGTGCTCGTAGTTGGAACCATGGTGCTTATAACCCTGGAACTGGTCTGTGGTACACCAACGCGATGGAGGTTTGTAACATCGTCGTACCTGCCGCTCAGGAACATGAAAATATGGGTATTGCAGGTCTTTACCTTGGTGTGAGCAAGCTGGTTGCTGTTCCACCTCCAGGTGGTAAAGCGTCTGCTCGTCTGGATGCTCGTGATCCAATCACAGGTAAAGTTAAGTGGTCTGTTAACTACCCACTTCCAGGTCTGGGCAGTGTCCTGACTACAGGCGGTAATCTGGTATTCAACGGTGATCCTAAAGGTAAGCTTTTTGCATACAACGCTGAGAATGGTAAAGAAGTATGGAGCTTCAATGCTGGTTCCGGTCTGCGTGGCGGTATCGTGAGCTATGCCGTTGACGGTAAGCAATACATCGTTGCTGCGACAGGCTTCGGTTCACACGCTCCTGGCTTTATGGCAAGTGCCTTCCCAGGTGTAGGTGGTCTACCAGGTGGTGCAGCTCTGGTTGCATTCACACTGTCTGAATAATTGAGCAGTACGGGAGGCAGCAACTGCCTCCCACATATAATAATTAAGTAAGGTCGCGTTGTTATGAGATGTCTAATTAATCCCTTCGTTAAAGTATTAGTCCTGGCTATGTATTTGGTCGGTTGCTCAGCGATGGCTGTTGCTCCGCCTGCGGATACAGGTAGCAAAAAGAAAAAGAAAGCAGAAGAAACACCAGAAATGGTGGCTGAAGCTAAGGCTAAAGTATTTAGTCGTGAAGAAATTTCGATCGCAAATGGTGAGAAACGTTTTAATCAAACATGTGTTTATTGCCATGGTCACCAGGGTTCAGGCGGTAAAGCGCGCAAACTGCAAGGTCGTGAACTGGATCCAGATTATCTCTTTAAAACAATTACCCGAGGCAAAAAACGTGGTTCTCTGATTATGCCTCCATGGAAACGTAGTTTTAACGCAGAACAGCGTTGGGAGCTGGTTACCTACATCATGTCGCTCAGCGAAATGAAATAACTGAATTGAAAAGAGGTGAATATAATGAAAAAAATAATAAATAAATCACTGATGTTTTTATCGCTGCTGTCAGCACCACTGTTACACGCTGAAAGCATCGATCATATTAAAGAAACCGGGGTTCTGCAGGTTTGTGCGAACCCTGAGCAAAAACCTTTCTCCTGGGACAGCGGTAGACCAGAAGGTTTCCAGATTGATGTTGCCAAAGTATTGGCAGATAAGCTGGAAGTTGAATTGGATGTTGCCTGGATCTTTCTAAAACGCCATGCCAAAAAAACTGGCTGCGATATGTACGTAGGGGTCGCAAGACTGGATGGTGATACCAAGTATGTTAAGAAGTCAGATCCATTCGCCAGAATAGAATTCAAGCTGGTTACCGCTAAAGGAATAAAGCCAGTATCTAACATCAAAGACCTAAAAGGTCTGACCATCGGATTATCTGCGGGGAGTATTGCTGCTCACGCGTTACGTGATAAAGGTGTTGAATTTGCCGTTAGCCATCGTGATGAAGCCAGCCGATTGGATGCTGTTGCTAATGGCGTCATCGATGGAGCAATTGTCACTCAGGTTAGCGCCGGTTGGTATGAGAAAACTTTTGGTTCTCAGTTCAATGTTTATGATGCCGAGAAAATTCTGAAAGCAAAACTGAACTATGACTATAGCCTCGGTTTACGCAGGAGCAATCAGCAGTCTAAGGCAGAATTTAATCAAATTCTGGCGGAAATGAAGGCTGATGGTTCCATTGAAAAGGTTCTTGATAAGTACGGAATTTAACATGTTTAAGTTCATGCTTGTTGATCGAGTCACCTCCGATTCTATGTAAACGCATAGAAGCTTTGAGCGCGTCTAACGCGCTCTTTTTTATATGCTGAGAAAAGAAAATGAATACAGAAGCGCGTATCAAGCAGCGTGGTAAAGACAAAGTTGATCGTATACCGGTGAAGGTTATTCCGACGACTGCGGAAACTAAGCTGAAAAAACCAGATTGGTTACGCGTAAGAGCGGGTAATTCTGCCCGAGTTAACGAAATAACATCGTTACTGCGTGAACATAAAATGGCATCGGTATGTGAAGAGGCGAGTTGTCCCAATCTGCATGAATGCTTCAGTCACGGAACTGCAACCTTCATGATTATGGGTGAAATCTGTACCCGCCGTTGCCCGTTTTGTGATGTTGCTCATGGCCGTCCCAATCAACTCGATGAAAATGAACCCGTAGAGTTAGCAGCTTTAGTTGAAAAGCTACGACTTTCTTATGTGGTTATCACATCAGTGGATCGGGATGATCTTCGTGATGGTGGTGCCGGGCATTTTGTTTCTTGTATTGAAGAGATCAGAAAGCAGTCAGGTAACACTAAAATAGAATGTTTAGTGCCTGATTTCAGAGGACGATTGGATGTTGCTCTGGAGCGTTTTGAACAGACCGTTCCAGACGTTCTGAACCATAATCTTGAGTCTGTGCCGCGTTTATACAAGCAGATCCGCCCGGGATCTGATTACCTGGAGTCGCTGGATCTGCTTAAGCGTTTTAAACAGCAACACCCGAACATCATTACCAAATCCGGAATTATGCTTGGCCTTGGGGAAACGATCGAAGAAGTTCACCAGGTGATGAGGGACCTGCGCGAGTCCGATGTGGATATGATCACTATTGGTCAGTATCTGCAGCCGAGTGCATTCCACCTGCCGGTTGACCGTTACGTTACCCCAGAGGAGTTTAATGAACTGCAAGAATATGCGATTAAGCTAGGCTTCGAAAATGCTGCATGCGGGCCATTGGTCCGGTCATCCTATCATGCTGATGAGCAGGCGAAGCTAAGATGATAGCCCGGATAAGAGTGAGATTTGGGCGTCTAGCTGTTTAATCAATATACGGTATACTGTAGGTTGGACTAGTTTTCTTGATCACGGAATCGATTGCTGGATTATTGGTAAATCAATAAGCTAAAAAAGCCTATAACATTATAAATATAATAAGTAGCACTGAATCGGATGGCGTTTAGTGTGAGAAGTAGGAGGGCCTTGACCAATGAGTTCAAGTGCAATCAGCCGCGAGAATCTTTCGAGTGCAAAAAGTAAAATGAAAAATGATGATTTATACATCAAAAAGTCATGGGAAAGATGCAGAGATAAATACAGAATATCACCTGAATCCGATGTGAAACTGGTTTCGTTGACTGATAATGAAGTCAAAGAGCATCGTGAACCTATGGATAAACTGTTACAAGAAAACATAAGAGTTTTTGACAAAGTCCGCACTGTTGCTAAACGCAGTGGTTACACAGTTCTGGTTACAGACACACAAGGTGTTGTTGTTAAATCCTTCTCAGAATCCACTGTTTCTGATGAGCTGGATTCACATGGTTTACGTCAGGGTACACTCTGGTCTGAATCTATTATGGGTACCAACGGCTTAGGTACCTGCCTCACAGAAAAAACGCCTGTTACCGTTTATGCAGAAGAGCATTATGGTTCTATCCTTAAAAATTTCAGTTGTTCAGCAGCGCCTCTGATTGCACCGGATGGTTCAACTTATGGGGCTATTGATCTTTCCACCTACGCAGCGGGTAACAAACTGGGTCAGGGCTTAGCGCTCAGTCTGGTATGTGAAACTGCCGATGATGTCGAAGCGCTTCTGTTCCGTGAAGCTTATGAAAAACAGCGCATTATCAGTATGTCATTTATGCCAATGATGGCGCCTACAAATTCACTGATAGCAGTGAATGACAGTGACACAATTATTGCCGCAACGACTCCTTTACTGTTTGGTTTAGGCTGCAAGGATCGCTTTGATATTGTGGGTAAGCGTTTTCAGGATGTTTTTAATCTGAATTTTGATCAGTTGGAATCATCGCTGTTTGTCGAGCACCATGTGCAGGTTCAGAAAATTGACCGTCCTTGTTATGCGATGTTGCTTCCGGGTTCACCAGCTACTAACAGTCAGGCTTCCCGCTCAAAGGCTAAGCCTGCCACTGTTCTGAAAAACTCGGGTGAGGTTAAACCTGGTATCTCACCTTTGTTGACCGCAGCAGGTGCGGACGAATATTTGATTCGACAAGCACAGCGCAGTGAAAAAATAGTCAATAAAGGCATCAGTATTCTCCTTAACGGCGAAACGGGTACCGGTAAAGAAGTCTGGGCACGGGCTTTACACAATTCCAGTGAACGTCGGGATAAACCTTTTGTTACGCTCAACTGTGCGGCTATTCCGGAATCACTCATTGAGAGTGAGTTGTTCGGTTACGGTGCGGGTACTTTCACTGGCGGACTCAAGGCCGGTAAAGTCGGTAAAATTCAGGCCAGTGATGGCGGCACCCTGTTCCTGGATGAGATTGGTGATATGCCAATTGAATTACAGGCTCGTTTGCTTCGTGTATTAGCTGAGTGTGAGATTATTCCACTGGGTGAAGTGAGCCCGGTTAAAGTGGATCTCAATGTTATCTGTGCAACCCACAGAGATCTGAAAATGCTGGTTGGAGAGGATAACTTCCGTGAAGACCTGTTCTATCGAATCAGTGGTTTTAAGATCAACCTGCCAAGCCTGAGAGAAAGGCATGACAAGCCTGAGATCATTACCAAGGTCTTGCATGAGTTATGTTCCGAGGATGATCTTGAGCACACCGTGGGTATTTCAGAACCGTCGATGGAAATTCTCTGCAGTTACCACTGGCCGGGTAATATTCGTCAGTTAAAAAATGTGCTGCAGTATTCCCTGTGTATTTGCGATGGCACGGTGATTGATCTGGATGACCTGCCTGAGGAAGTGTTCGTAGAGCAGCCAGTCCGGGATGTTGTGAAGGTTGAAACGCAGGCAGTTCCGCCGACCAGAATGGTTTCTTTGCAAAGTGATTATCAGCCTACGTCTGAAAGAGATGAGTTAATTAAGGCGCTGGAGGAAAATCGCTGGGTGGTTACCAGAACGGCAAAAGCGCTGAATATCAGCCGTTCAACTCTGCACCGGAAAATTAAAAAGTATAACTTAGCGCTGGATGATCACATCCTCGATTAGATTTACCTTTCCACATAAAAAGCCATGCATCTGCATGGCTTTTTTTATCCTCACAAAAACTACTGTTGCAGTTGTTAGCTAAACTTTCGGTTTCATTGAGACAGTCTGTCGCAATGGTGCTACAGCTGTATGTTTTATAATATCTGTATATTGCATAACTCATTGAAAAATAAAGTATATATCTTGGTGGTTCGCCTCTTGCTTTGTTCTTTATATCAAAGCGAAAAGCTAATAAGAACTATAAAAAGATATGCCTGCAATCAGAAGTTTAGTAAGACTGTTCATCCTTATTATCTGTACTGCTGTCTCTTCAGCGTACTCAGAAACACCCACGGTACGGGTCGCTGTTTTACAGTTCGGTACATTAAATTGGGAAATGGATGTTATTCGCCATCATGGACTGGATAAGAAATATCAGTTCAATCTGAAGGTCACACCGGTCGGAAGTAAAAATTCCAGCACTGTTGCTCTGCAAAGTGGTGCTGCCGATCTGATCTACAGTGACTGGGTCTGGGTTAACCGGCAGCGCCACAATAACAGGATCTATGGCTTCTCACCTGTCTCTGCGTCAGCCGGAGGGATTTATGTTCAGCCAGATTTGAATGCCAGCAGCATTAATGACCTTAAGAATTTACGTTTAGGTATTGCGGGTGGATCGGTTGATAAAAGCTGGTTGCTGCTTCAGGCCTTCAGTAAAGCAACCCTGAATATGGATCTGGAAGATGAGGTTGAACCGGTGTTTGCTGCGCCTCCGTTGCTTAACAAACTGATGTATGACCAGAAGCTTTCTGCTTCTCTGAATTTCTGGCACTACAGTGCTCGTCTTAAAGCTAAAGGTTTTACGCCTGTAATCAACGTAGATGAGTTGCTCAAAGGTTTAGGTATAACAACGCAGGTGCCACTGGTTGGTTGGGTTTTCTCTGAACAATGGCTGGAGTCTAACCAAATAGCTCTGAATAACTTCCTACTTGCTTCCGCTGAAGCACGCGAAATTCTTCTGACCTCAGATCAGGAATGGTTACGTATTAAACATCTGACCCGCAGTGAAAATGACAATATTTTTATCTCCCTGAGAGATGAATATCGCAAAGGTGTTCTCAAAGATTTTACAGCTAAACATATCAAGGCTCTGGATAAGCTTTACGCAATCTTTGCTCAGGAGGGCGGTAAAAAACTGACCGGCGGTGCAGCCAGTTTAGATACAGAGCTTTTTTGGATGCCTTCGCCATCAGGCGTTGTAAGGGTCGGGGCGGGAGGTCGTTTTGAGAAGATTTGAAACTTTTATCTGGAGTGTTCTGCCTCTGCTGATGGTGCTCTTTCTTTGGGAAGTATCCGCTCAGCTACTTAATAGCAGCAATCTACCGGGATTTTTAGCGGTTCTTGCAAGTCTCTTCGAGCATTTGATGGAAGGGGAAATGCTGTATCACCTCTCGCTAACATTGATGCGTGTTGGGGTCAGTTTTGCCATAGCGATGTTATTAGGAGTGTTGCTTGGGATCATTATGGGCGCGTTCCCTAAGTTGAACCAGGGGGGCGATTCTTTGCTTGTCATCGCCCTGAATGTCCCAGCATTGGTCACAATATTACTCTGCTATATCTGGTTTGGTTTGATCGAGGCCGCTGCTATTGCAGCCGTAGCAATTAATAAAATCCCAACGGTTGTTGTTATGGTCCGTGAGGGTGCCAGAGTAGTAG
>JBOEHA010000043.1:0-5414 GCA_050633685.1 Neptuniibacter sp.
AACCTATATCAGGACTAGACAGACATCTACTTTTCTGACTGGTAGCTACATTGTAGGGCAAAACATTTCATGCAAAGTGTGAATGATACGTTTGGCCGTATCTCCTTCCAGTGAATAGAAGATTGTCTGAGATTCACGACGGGTTTTAACCAGGCCATCTTTCCTTAAAACAGCGAGATGCTGTGACAGAGCTGATTGGCTCAGATCCAGACAGTTATTCAGCTCGGTTACAGACAGTTCTTTACCGTCCAGGTAACACAGAATCAGTAAGCGACTCTCGTTGCCTAATGCTTTCATCAGTTTGGCCGCCTGACTCGCATTAGCTTTCATCATCTCAAGTGTTTCAGCATCCAGTGATGCTGCATTCATATTATCGGTCAACTTCTTACTCCGAATCGCTCACTACTTATTTTTGTTAGGTCGTTTGGTCGTACCCAAAGCCTTGCGGTTCTTAGTCGATTGAACCTTTCTAGTTATGAATAATTATTTTTTTATAACGTTTGGGATTCTAACCAATTCGTCTAAAAGCCGCAATTTACTATAATTAATATTGAAATATTAGACAATGCTAATATAATAACATTCTAATATTATAGACCAAATAAAAGAGGCTAGAGATGAGGATGGGTGAAAAGCTGACATCCCTTGCGCTGGAGAGGCCAAAACAGATTTTTATGTTTGTTGTGATTCTGGTGCTGATTGCCGGGTTACAGATACCAAGCATTAAAGTCGATACCGATCCGGAAAATATGCTTCCCCATGATCAGGTTGACCGTGTTTTCCATGATCAGGTAAAAGAGCGCTTTTCACTTTATGACATGATCGTAGTGGGTGTTGTGAACGAGCAACACAGCTCTGGCATTTATAACGTCCAGACGCTTACCGATCTGCATACCCTTTCATCTGAAGTTCAGTCTATGGACGGTGTTATCCGTCAGGACCTGATGTCTCTGGATACAGTAGACAACATCAGCCAGGTACCGGACCAGCCTGGGACTATTCGGTTTGAGTGGATGATGAAATCTGCACCCGAAACGCAGGCTCAGGTTGACGAGATTCAAAAGGCTGTGTCACGCCTGCCTCTACTG
The DNA here is from genome assembly GCA_050633685.1 of Neptuniibacter sp. Lineage (GTDB taxonomy): Bacteria > Pseudomonadota > Gammaproteobacteria > Pseudomonadales > Balneatricaceae > Neptuniibacter. Next base: position 1,089 of record JBOEHA010000043.1, read on the forward strand.
GATAACACTCTGGTATCTGCCGATGGTAAAGCGGCGGGTATCTATATACCGATTAAATCAAAATCAGAAAGTTACCGCTTGTCACAGGAGATCCAAGAGGTAATTGATGGCCTTAAAGCGGCGTCACCCGAATCGGGTAATCAGTACCATATGGCGGGATTGCCGGTTGCTGAAGACACATTCGGGGTTGAGATGTTCATCCAGATGGCCATCTCTGCGCCGCTGGCGGGTCTGATGATTTTTGTGTTGATGTGGGTTTTCTTTCGCTCTTTGTTATTAATTACAGCACCTATGTTGGTAGCAATGGCAGCTGTGATCATTACCATGGGTTTGTTAATCGGGCAGGGTTATACCGTACATATCATGAGCTCCATGATCCCGATCTTTCTCATGCCTATAGCCGTAGTGGACTCGGTACATATTTTGTCGGAGTTTTCAGATCGCTATAAGCCCGGTGATAAACCGCATGCTGCACTGAAAGCGGTTCTTAAAGAGCTGTTTACTCCAATGCTCTATACCTCGATTACCTCTGCGGTAGGTTTTGCATCACTGGCATTTACTCCGATCCCCCCGGTACAGATCTTTGGTCTGCACGTAGCCTTCGGGATTATGTTGGCCTTCCTGCTGACTATTATTCTGGTTCCAGCGTATATCGTTTCACTCTCTCCTAAACGGCTGGCTGCGTTAAAAGATCATTCAATTCAGGAAGAGGCGACTGGAAAACTGGGTAAGTTATTAGCTTCGGTAGGGCGGTTCTCAATTGCGAAATCAAAATCTCTGGTTCTGCTGTTTGTAGGAATCAGTGCTGTTTCCGTTTACGGCCTGAGCATGATTCAGATTAACGATAACCCGGTGCGCTGGTTTAAAGATGACCACCGTCTGCGAGTTGCAGACCGGGTAATGAACGAGCATTTCTCCGGCACTTACGATGCGTTTCTGGTTCTGGATTACACAGGTCAGGAAACAGCTAAAGTGATGCTGCTCAACGGGCTTCAGGCAGAGGCAGCGGAAACCACGATTGCAAACAAGCTACGCCATATTATTGAGCCACTGGAAGCCCTGCCTTTATCAGAGATGATCGAAAAGCTGACCTTTGCACTGGACGATGCTGCTTACGAAGATGCTGATAACGAAGAAATCTGGTTAAACCTGTTAGAGACTGCTGAGGCAGCTCAGGGTCAGAGCAAATACTTCCTCAAACCCGAGGCTCTTAGCTATCTTGAGAATCTGCAAAATTATCTGAACAGTTCTGAACTGGTGGGCAAAAGTAATTCACTGGTAACACTGCTGAAAACCGTTTACCGCGAGTTACAAGGTGGGAATCAGAGCCAATACAAGCTACCTGCGAATTCCACCGCTGCTGCACAAACCATTCTTAGCTTCCAGTCTTCCCATCGTCCGGATGACCTCTGGCATATGGTAACGCCGGATTACAGCTCCACTGTGCTCTGGTTGCAGCTGAAGAGTGGTGATAATCAGGAGATGAGTAAAGTAATCGACCTGGTAGATCAGTACGTTGCCGCGAACCCACTGCCTGAAAATGTAGAGCTGAACTGGGCAGGTCTGACCTTTATCAACGTGGTTTGGCAAGAGCAGATGGTCAGCGGCATGATGAGCAGTCTGATCAGTGCCTTCTTTATGGTACTGCTGATGATGCTGTTGCTGTTCCGCTCGATCAAAATCGGACTTCTGGCGATGTTACCGCTGTCAGTAACTATACTCTCTATCTACGGACTGATCGGATTTATAGGCAAGGATTACGATATGCCGATTGCGGTGCTCTCGGCTCTGACGCTGGGACTCTCGGTGGATTTTGCGATCCACTTCCTGGAACGCTGTCGTGCAATCTACCGTGAATGTGGAGACTGGGAACAAACGGTTATACAAGTATACCAAGGCCCGGCCCGTGCCATCAGCCGAAATGCAGTGGTGGTTGCAGTTGGCTTTACGCCGCTGCTGTTTGCGCCGTTGGTGCCTTACATAACTGTAGGCTTCTTCCTGGCGATGATTATGGCGGTATCTGCCGTCGTTACTGTGATTCTGCTACCCGCGGTAATAAATGGCATCAGCAATAAAACCGCACTGTTTTCAGTAAAAGACACTGGAACAGACCTTAAGGAGAAAGAACATGCGTAAGTTAATCAATCTGTCACTGTTCCTGCTGCTGGGTTTCAGTTCATTCGTTACAGCAATGGACCTTACAGACGCCAATGAGATCGTCGCTAAAGCGAATCTTGCGGCCTATTACTCTGGAGCGGATGGCCGCTCCGAAGCCCGTATGCTGATTAGGGATGCTCAGGGCAGGGAACAGAAACGCCAGTTCACTATCTTGCGCCGTGACCGTGAAGAGGGTGGCGAACAGGATTTTCTGGTGGTGTTCAGCCGCCCGGCAGATGTGCGTAATACCGTATTTCTGGTAGCGAAAAAACCGGGCAGTGACGATGACCGCTGGTTATACCTACCGGGCCTGGATCTGGTAAAACGAATTTCAGCCGGAGACAAACGTACCAGCTTTGTGGGTTCCCACTACTTCTATGAAGATGTATCCGGCCGTGGCACCGAAGAAGACACACATACCCTGCTTGAAACCACCGGCACTCATTATGTTGTGGACAATACACCGCTGGACAGCACTAGTGTCGAGTTCAGTCGTTATCAGGTATGGATCAACAAGCAGACCTTTCTGCCGGAAAAGATCGAATATCAGGATGAAAACGGCGAGCTTTACCGTCGGGTAGAAGTACTCGAAAGTCAGGAGATACAGGGTTACCCAACGGTGACTAAATCACAGGTATCAGACCTGCGCAGTGGTGGCGCTACTACGCTGGAGTTCCGTTTCCAGAAGTACGATCTGGGTATGGAAGAGAGCGTATTTACCGAACGCTCCCTGCGCAAACCACCCCGCGAATGGCTGAAGAGAAATTAATATTATGCGTACAGGTTTAACAACGCTTCTGGCTTTGGCTCTGCTCGCACCTCACGCTTACGCTGAGGATGACTGGGGTGATGATGCCTGGGGCGATGAAGAGGAGAGTGGCCCGGCACTGCATGGTTTTATAGAAGGAGCCGTGGGAGGCCGAACCTCCTCTGATCCGGCATTAATTGATGATGAACTGACACTGGCCGAGCTTCGCGCACGTCTGGAATCGGAAACCTACCTTGGTGATACCCGCCTTAGCGGAAAGCTGGATCTGTATACCGATGGGGGCGATAACGGCCTGCAATTGAACCTGCGCGAAGCAGTGGCCGAGTTCACCCTTGCCGACAATATCGATATGCGGGTAGGGCATCAGGTACTCACCTGGGGTACAGGAGATCTGCTGTTCCTGAACGACCTGTTCGCCAAAGGCTGGGTATCGTTTTTCTCTGGTCGAGATGATGAATACCTAAAGGCACCCTCGACCAGTGTGAAGTGGTCGGTTTATGGTGAAGATGCCAATCTGGATTTTGTCTGGACCCCGGTATTCACTCACGATGAATTTATCGAAGGTGAACGCTTCTCCTACTTCTCACCACTCGCGGCAGCGCAAGTTTCTGCTCCAGCCGGAAAGGTAGTTCCAGAAGAACCCAGTGAATCATTCTCCAACGGTGAATTTGCTGCGCGCCTGCACGGCACAACTTCACTTCTTGGCAGTAACAGTACCGAATGGGCACTTTATGGATACCGCGGTTTCTGGAAACAACCCAATGCGATAAACAGCTCCATGCAGCCCTACTTCAGCCGTCTGAATGTTTTAGGCGCAAGCCTCAGAACCAACGTTGCTACTGGAATAGGCCATACAGAATTTGCCTGGTACAACGGCGCAGACGATGCCGGTAACGATCCACTGGTACCTAATAACCAACTGCGTTTTCTGATCGGTTATGAGCAGGAACTGATCCCGAAACTCACTCTGGGTTTGCAGTACTATCTGGAACACATACAAGACTATGACGCACTGGCTGCAAACGACGGCAACAGCCCTTATCGTCCAGATGAAAACCGCTCCCTCTGGACCATGCGCCTGACCTATCGTGCAATGCAGGACAACCTGACCCTGAGCTGGTTCAGCTTCTACTCACCCACAGATCAGGACTACTACCACCGCCCATCAGCGAAGTATCGTTTCAATGATCAGCTGAGTTTAACCGTCGGTGGAAACATCTTTGGTGGCGATCAGGCGCATACGTTCTTCGGGCAGTTTGAAGACGCCAGCAACGTCTACGCCAGAATCAGATTCAGTTACTGAATCTGATTTGGCAGCACGCGGCCCTTCGGGCAGCACGCTTCGCTACTAGGAGCTAGAACGCGGCTTCGCCGACTGCGAGTGGCTTATGTGGACTCCC
>JBOEHA010000044.1:0-4404 GCA_050633685.1 Neptuniibacter sp.
AGTCCAATCATCTAGGACGGCTTCGCCTGCTAGGGGCTAGCACGCTACTTCGTAGCTACGAGAAGAATCAAAACCTAAAAGCAGTGGTTTTACGCTTTTCCTAGCAGCGGCTTTGCCGCGTTCTAGCTCCTCGTAGGCGCAGCCGTCCTAGTAGCGTTAGCGTGCTCCCGAAGGGAAAGTAGACGCAGCCGTCCTAGTAGCTGCCGCTACGCGGCAAGCGTGCTGTTAAAAGTAGCCTAAGGCTACTTTTAACCTGTATAATGCGCGGTCTTATTAAGCAGCTCGACAACATCAGAGCTGTTACTCAATTGAAAAGTTTTAGCCAAAAAGAAGCGCAATGGATACTACTTACCAGCCGCACGAAATCGAGAAGTCCCTGTATAAAAACTGGGAAGAGAAAGGTTACTTCGCCCCATCCGGTGAAGGCGACTCCTACTGCATCATGATTCCGCCGCCGAACGTCACCGGCAGCCTGCACATGGGTCACGCTTTCCAGCATACAATCATGGATGCTCTGACTCGTTACAAGCGTATGCAGGGTAAAAACACCCTGTGGCAGGTCGGTACAGACCATGCGGGCATCGCAACACAGATGGTTGTTGAGCGTAAACTCGCGGCCGAGAGCCAGCAAACTCGCCATGATCTGGGTCGTGATGCCTTTATCGAAAAGATCTGGGAGTGGAAAGAAGAGTCCGGCGGCACCATTACCAATCAGATGCGTCGTCTGGGTAACTCAGTTGACTGGCCGTCTGAACGTTTCACTATGGATTCCGGTTTCTACCACGCGGTACAGGAAGTCTTTATCCGTCTGTATGACGAAGGTTTGGTTTACCGTGGCAAACGTCTGGTGAACTGGGACCCGAAACTGCACACCGCGATCTCTGATCTGGAAGTAGAGAACAAAGAAGTTAAAGGCAAGATGTGGTACCTGCGTTACCCGCTGGCCGATGGCGCTAAAACAGCCGCTGGTGAAGATTTCCTGGTTGTGGGTACTACACGTCCGGAAACCATGCTGGGTGATACCGGTGTTGCTGTAAACCCGGACGATGAGCGCTACAAAGACCTGATCGGTAAAGAGATCATCCTGCCTTTCGTTGGCCGTCGTATTCCAATCGTTGGCGACGAACACGCCGATATGGACAAAGGCACCGGTTGCGTAAAAATCACCCCTGCGCACGACTTCAACGATAACGAAGTCGGCAAGCGTTGCGGTCTGCCTATGGTTAACATCCTGACCTACAACGCAGATATCCGCGATGAAGGTGAAGGCTTTAATACCGATGGCACCCCTAACAGTGAAGTCGACACCACCATCCCGGAGAAATACCGTGGTATGGAACGTTTCGCTGCACGTCGTGAAATCGTTGCCGATTTCGAAGCCGCAGATCTGCTGGTTAAGATCGAAGAAAACGACATGACCGTACCTTACGGTGACCGTGGTGGTGTTGTCATCGAGCCGATGCTGACGGACCAATGGTTTGCCGATGCTAAAACTCTGGCTAAACCCGCTGTAGAAGCAGTTGAGAAAGGCGATATCAAATTTGTGCCGCAGCAATACGAGAACATGTACAACGCCTGGATGCGCGACATTCAGGACTGGTGTATCTCCCGTCAGCTGTGGTGGGGTCACCGTATCCCAGCCTTCTACGATAACGAAGGCAACGTATACGTAGCCAACGATAAAGACGCAGCACGTGAAAAATACAACCTGCCTCTGGATCTGGAACTGCGTCAGGACGATGACGTACTGGACACATGGTTCAGCTCCGCACTGTGGACATTCGGCACACTGGGCTGGCCTGAAAACACCCAGCGCCTGCAAACATTCCACCCGACTGATGTGCTGGTAACCGGTTTCGACATCATCTTCTTCTGGGTAGCGCGCATGATCATGATGACCATGCACTTCATGAAAGATGAAGACGGCAACCCACAGGTTCCATTCAAAACCGTTTACGTAACCGGTCTGATCCGCGACGAAAACGGCGACAAGATGTCCAAGTCCAAAGGTAACGTACTGGACCCACTGGACATGATCGACGGTATCGAACTGGATACCCTGCTGGAAAAACGTACCGGTAACATGATGCAGCCACAACTGGCGGCAAAAATCGGCAAACGTACCCAGAAAGAGTTCCCTGAAGGCATTCAAGCCCACGGTACCGACGCCCTGCGTTTCACCCTGGCAGCACTGGCTTCAACCGGCCGTGACATCAACTGGGATATGAAGCGTCTGGAAGGTTACCGTAACTTCTGTAACAAAATCTGGAACGCCGCACGTTACGTGAAGATGAACACCGAAGGTGAAGACTGCGGTCAGGATGCTAATAGCGAAGTAGAACTGTCTCTGGCAGATCGCTGGATCGCCAGCCGTCTACAAGCGGTAGAAGCAGAAGTGGTTAAACACTTCGACGAATACCGTTTCGATATGGCATCCAAAACGCTGTACGACTTCATCTGGAATGACTACTGCGCATGGTATCTGGAGCTGTCCAAGCCGGTACTGTGGGACGAAGACGCATCCGAAGCTGCGAAACGCGGTACGCGCCGTACTTTAGTTCGCGTACTGGAAACCATCCTGCGTCTGGCTCACCCGATCATGCCGTACATTACGGAAGAGATCTGGCAGCAAGTGAAAGGTCTGGCCGGTGTTGAAGGCGACACCATCATGACTCAGGCTTATCCGGTAGCAAACAACGACAAGATCGATACAGACGCTGAAGCCGAAATCGAATGGCTACAGGGTGTCATCACCGGCGTACGTAATATCCGTGGTGAGATGGGCATCTCCCCTGCCAAAGAACTGGACGTACTGTTCCAGAACGGCGGCGAACAGGATCAGCAACGCCTGGAAGCCAACCGTACCTTCCTGTCGAAACTGGCTTCCCTGAGCAGCATCACCTGGCTGAACGCAGGCGACGAAGCTCCAATGTCTGCTACTCAGCTGGTTGGCGATATGGAAGTCCTGGTGCCTATGGCAGGCCTAATCAACAAAGACGCCGAACTGGCTCGTTTGCAGAAAGAACTGGATAAACTGCAAAAAGAGATCGGCCGTGTTGAAGGCAAGCTGGGGAATGAGAAGTTTGTTTCTAATGCGCCGGAGCAAGTCATTGCGAAAGAGCGTGAGAAGTTGGCTGGATCTCAGGCAGCATTCGATAAGCTTAAAGAGCAGTATTCGAAGATCGAAGCACTGTAGCGATCAGTGGCGAGCACGCTACGCGGGTCGCTCTGCTCCCTGATCGCTTCGCTACTAGAACGCAGCTTCGCCGCTGCGAGTGGCTAGGAAAAGCAAAAAAGCAAAAAGCCCAGACATTGCTCTGGGCTTTTTTTCGTCATTTTAGTCTCATCTGCGTCATTCAAATATCACCTTCGCCATTTTAGTCTCACCTTCATCATTCCAATTCCACCTTCGTCATTCCAGCGCAGGCTGGAATCCATAGTCTTAAGCGATAGCAGACAGCCCTTTTTTCTCTGCGATAGCCAGTAACTTCGCGGTAGCACCTGAAGGCTTAGACGTGCCCTGCTCCCAACGCTGCACAGCTTTAACCGTTACACACAAATAAGCCGCCAGAACTGACTGACTCACATGGTTTTGCTCTCGCACCTTTTTTATTCGTTCTGGAGTATATGTAGGCACTTCAGTCAGGCAGAGAGCATCAAAATTTCGCATGGTAATTTCGTCTACCGCGCCACATTCATGCAATGCAGTCATATCTTCATGTAGTGATTTTAAAATATCGCTCATACTCAACCCTCCACTGCTCTATCGATCTCACGTAAAGCACCCGATTTAACCGCTTTTCTCAAACTCTCTTCACTCAGCTCAAAGAAGACTCGCGCCATCTCTTTGAATGCCTCTTTTTCCTGTTTCGTTATGTTACCCCTTTCATTTTTGGGGAAACCGTACAGGAAGAAAGCATTATCACCGGCTTTGAACCCAATCAGAGTGCGCAGGCTTCCGCTCTTCCCCTGATTATTAATACCAATTCGTTTTTTAAACAGGTGACCGCCCAGATTAGCATCAACTAAACCGCTCTCAACCTCCGTGACAGCCTGTTCAATTTTTCATCAACCAAGCCAACGTTCGTCGCCCATTTGGCAAAATTCTTAGTTAAAAAAATCCGTGTCACAATAAATCCCTTTTATACGACCACAGAAACTATCCTACATATTAGTATACTAAAAAATAGTATATAAACTATCCTTTAACCTTACCTTTTTAACTACACCCCCTCACTGTCATTCCAGTAACACCTTCGTCATTCCAAGGTCACCTTCACCATTACAGTAACAACTCGTCATTCCAGCGAAGGCTGGAATCCACGGTTTTAGGTCGCTCTGCTCCCAGAACGCTTCGCTACTAGAACGCGGCTTTGCCGCTACGAGTGGCTTATGTGGACTCCC
>JBOEHA010000045.1:0-1274 GCA_050633685.1 Neptuniibacter sp.
CACTGCTGTCCCATAGTTAGGGGTGGTAAATGAAAAAGCCTGAGATCCACTGGTAAACTGTTGTTACCACACACCAGTAAAACCAAAGGACTCAGGCTTTGTCACATCATAACACTGCTTTTCATCAACTGCTTCAACCGATCTCTCGACATGAATTTGAATCTTTAGCAAAACAGCATCATAAAGGGCAAAAGCTGCGCTCCGCATCGCGATGGGATCAATTTATTGGTTTAAGTATGTCACAGCTTTCATGTAGGCAAAGCCTTCGTGATATAGAATCAAATTTACTCAGTCAGCAAAATAAGCTTTACCATCTTGGCGCTAAGCCCATTGCCAGAACAACCTTGGCACGACTCAATGAACAACAGCCCTACGAACTTTATCAGACGCTGTTTTATAAGTTGCTTGCCCGATGCGACACCCGCTCTACAAATCATAAATTCCGCTTTAAAAATCCACTCTATTCACTGGATGCCAGTGTCATAGATCTATCCTTAAAAATATTTCCTTGGGCTAAATGCCATCAAACAAAGGCCGCAGTAAAACTTCATGTTGGACTTAACAACGCCAGTCTAATACCTGAGTTTGTCGCGCTGGGTGATGGTAAAGAGAGCGACATGATTAAAGGTCGACAATTCACTTTCCCTAAAGGAAGTATTGTCGCCTTTGATAAAGGCTATGTGGACTATGGTTGGTACGGTTCTTTGACAAAACAAGGGGTTAGCTTTGTTACTCGAATACGGCCTAAGGCCGTTTATAGCGTCTTAAAAAGGAACCCGGTAAAGCCAAACAGTCAGGTTATGTACGACCAAATCATTCAATTAGATAGCGATCATGCTATCAGGCAAGGAGCCCCCAAGCTGCGTTTAGTTGGTTACGATTGCCCTGAGACTAACAAGCATTACCGCTTTTTAACCAACAATTTTACATTAGCAGCCAACACAATTGCCGCAATCTATAAACGCCGTTGGGATGTCGAGATATTTTTCAAAACGATTAAGCAGAATCTGAAGATAAAAGCATTTTTAGGCACATCGAGAAACGCTATTTTAACCCAGATTTGGATCGCTATGATTAGTTACTTATTGCTGGCTTACGTCCAGCATTGTGCAAGAAAGGGGTGGTCAGTTCAGAGAATTTTACGCGTAGTACAGGTTAACCTGTTCGATAAAAAATCGTTATTTGAGTTGTTAAACCCCTCGCCACCAAATCAACAAAAAAGCGACCCTCAAATGAGGATCGCTTTATGATTAAAAACTATGGGACAGCAGTGG
>JBOEHA010000046.1:0-1090 GCA_050633685.1 Neptuniibacter sp.
CCGGCTGGGGTTGACTAGTACATGGGCAGAGTCACTTTATCAAGCTGCGTCATAAGCTAGTTAAATAGTTGAAAGGCAGCCTCCTTTTAGATAATTGCCTTGAAACCTCCAGGTAGGCGGAATTCAAAAAAAGATAGAAGGTATCGAAATGTCATAAATATATGTTGAGGTTAGAAAAAGGTGGTTTTCAACATTCCAGCGAGATATTTCGAATACCCAAACAATCAACAAAAAACCGAAAAGATGTGCCGGATATAGAACGTTGGCATTAAAGATGACTGTATAGTTCGAACTCATTCGTAACCTAACCCCAATTCCTGATCCAGAGCACTAGGAGGCCTATCAAAAGGTGTTCTTCTCTGAGCTTGCAAACGTCGTGATATATTTTCACATCGACAAATTTTACTTTCTGTGGTTGTCCGTGTGGTGATAAGAGGTTTTTTCCACATCAAACAATTTGATAAAAGTTGGTCGAGAAATATTCAGAATGTCTATGCCTTCCTGAGTGGTCAGTTAACGTTGTGATGCTTGATAGGAAAACTCAAACGTGGTCGACTTGTTTATAACTACTACCGGGATTACGACCCAAGAACGGGGCGATACATCCAGAGTGACCCTATTGGGTTGGAAGGTGGATTGAATACTTATGCTTATGTAATGGGGAACCCTTTAAGTTATAGCGATCCGTTAGGCTTAGAAATTCATGCATGTAATAGAGGGGTAAACGGATTTCCCTTTGTTGGTAATCACGCATATATCTATAACGATGTTACTGGAAAGTCATGCGGTATGACAGGAAGCTCAGGGGTTGGCCTGTTGGGTGAAGGCGAAGCAGGCCCCGCTGTAGATAGTTGTAATGTGGTTACGCAATCTAAGGGCTTGGAAGATAAAATTAAGGATTTTTGTAGAAATAATGCTCTCAATGGAATGTGGTTCGCTGGAGTAAATGATTGCCACAATGCAGTTGATGATGCAATTCGTAGTGTGGGTATTGATAATCCCGGTGCTCCGGGTGGAAGAATTGGGCCAAGAACCAATCAAGTTGCTCCAAAACCATTAATATCTAATCTGTACTAGCTCAGACCTGATC
>JBOEHA010000047.1:0-1295 GCA_050633685.1 Neptuniibacter sp.
TGACCCGTCCTGAATAAGGTTGACACTTTCTAACCTAAAATTGAGAAAGTGTTATGACTACAACCACTAAGCGCACTCAGCGCGATTATTCTCTAGCCTTTAAATTAGCCGTCGTGGATCAAGTTGAAAAAGGCGAGATGACCTATAAACAAGCCCAGAACCGCTATGGTATTCAAGGGCGTTCGACTGTTTTGGTTTGGCTTCGTAAACATGGCAAGCTAAATTGGGATCAGGGGGCGATTCTCCTTCAATCTGCAAAAGAGATCCTGATGTCTAAAACCCAAACGCCAGAGCAGCGCATCAAAGAGCTGGAGCAGCAATTGGCTGACACTCAACAAAAAGCTGAATTCTTCGAAGCTGTTGTTGATGTGCTGAAAAAGGACTATGGGGTGCGTGTAACAAAAAAGCGGCCCGGCAAGTCATCCAAGCGAAAACGATAAAGAATTTATCAGTAACAACCGCGTGTCGATTCCTGAACATCTCTCGACAGGCTTACTATAAGCAATGCTCATACGACAGTCAGCGCACCCATCTAGAAGCTGAGATTATTCACTTCGTGCGATTGGAACGCCTGCAACAACCCCGTATAGGTACGCGTAAACTGCAAAGACTTATGCAGGTACAAGGCTTGTTCTTAGGGAGAGATCAGCTGTTCAGCTTATTGAAACGGCATCGTTTACTGGTTCCAACGAAGCGCGCTTATCATAAAACGACACAAAGCCATCATCGTTTTTATCGCCACCCGAACTTGCTTAAGCCTGGGGGGAATCAGGTCCGTATTGTCCGTCCGGAGCAAGTATGGGTAGCAGACATTACGTACCTGCCAGTACGGACAGGCGAGGCTTATCTGAGCCTGGTAACCGATGCTTACTCACGAAAAATCGTGGGTTATCACGTTCATGATAATCTGAAAACGGAATCCGTAGCCAAAGCCTTCCAGAAGGCATTGAAGGGGCGATGTTCGGAGCAAGAATTAATCCATCACTCGGATCGAGGGGTGCAGTATTGTTCAGCGGCGTATCAGAAGCTGCACACGAAGCATGGTGTGCTCTGCTCGATGACAGATGGCTATGACTGCTATCAAAATGCGCTGGCGGAACGGGTTAATGGCATACTTAAGAACGAGTACCTGATCCGTAAACCAGATGATATAGAACAAGCGAAAATCATGGTGGATGAATCAATCAGGACGTATAACCTACGACGCCCTCATCTATCGCTAGAATATAAAACGCCCGATGAAATACACCGGGCGTTTGTATGAAATAGGTGTCAACCTATATCAGGACTAGACA
>JBOEHA010000048.1:0-548 GCA_050633685.1 Neptuniibacter sp.
GCTGATTAAAAGGAAAATTAAAGACTAATTACGGAGTCGATTATGCTTTCTAAATTTAAATGTGTTCTTGCTGCGGCAACACTGCTTGTAGCTTCTACTGGTGTTAGCGCTGGCGCTGTTTCTACTATCGGTAACGTTTCAGAGTCCGGTGGTGTTTACACTATTACAACTGGTACTGGTTCTGTTTCTGATTCTGCACTGGAAACTTTCGGTGGCTTCTATGCGGGCGCACTGGATGCAGAGATGGGTACAGATGTAATTGAAGGTTCTGCGATCAAGAGCACAATCGAAGTTGAAGCGGGTGACACGCTGTCTTTCGACTGGGTTTGGGATACTGACGATTACCTTCCATACAATGATTTTGCATTTGTTGGTTTAAGTCTGCTGGGTATTGAAGATATTCTGGCAAGCGTTGCGATCTCTGGTGACTACGGTACAACTTCAGGTTCTTACTCTTGGACTGCTGGTGCAGCTGGTGTCCTGACTTATGTTATCGGTGTAGTTGATGTAGGTGATTCTGCGGTAACTTCTTACCTGAACGTAAGCAA